>JALHQO010000001.1:0-229467 GCA_022841905.1 Hyphomonadaceae bacterium
CGAGAACGGACATTCCGCCCATTGCTCAGCTTCCGTTCGTGAGGGACTTTTCGAGCATGTATCGAGTGGACGTCTACAGCGTCGATCCAGCTAGCGTCGCGCATGGGCATTGGGTCGGGTTGAGCGCGCTCGGTCTGACCGCGTTGATATGCGCTCTCTTGGTGCTGCGATTGGGACCGCGCTCGTGGTGGGCGGTTATCGTTGCGGCGATTGCTGTTCCCACGATCACGGCCCTGGCCGTAGGTGGTGCTTTGCCGGGTCCTAACTGGCCGCTTATCAATTTCATGTTTGATGTTGTGATGCCGCTTGCGGTGGTTGGGCTCGCCGCCGCAGCTGTCGGGAGCGCGGTGGGCGCATTGTTGCGTTGGCTCGTGCGCCGCAAGGCGGGCTAGAGTCCCCAATGGGCCAGAAGCAGAATCCGTCATTCCGGGGCATCGCGTGCGATGAGCCCGGAACCTAGGGGCCGCCAGCGCAGCGTTTGCCCCTGGATTCCGGATCGCGCAAGCGCGTCCGGAATGACGAAATGGGGCATAGTTTGTGGCCTATCCAACAGCTTGGCGCATGCTCATGCAGGTTGGAGCGCGGGGCTCCGCCCCGCATTGGCTCGATGTTTCAAGCATTGGCGCAAAGATGCGGGGCGGAGCCCCGCGCTCCAATTTGGCTAGCAGCGAAAATCAATCCGACAGAACTGAAGTCCGCTTACACTGCCTCCGTCCGCACATGGGAGATTTCGAAGAGCTCCGAAACTTTGGAATGTGGGGACACGATCGGCAGGACCAGTCTGCGGGGAGTGAAACCGTAGAATCCAGAGCAACGGTAGCTCTGCCTGCAGCACCGGCAATGCGGATATGGAGCTAAGCCCCAAAGGGAAAATCAGTCGGTGGCCGGTCGTCCCGGAAAGTCCATCGCACAGGAGGCGGATCGGAGAGCGATCCACGTCAACTCCTCCGTCCGCACCGGGAAAAACGATCGGCAACGGGGCGCGCGAAGCGCGCGCGTGATGCGGAGACGTATCGCGCAAACCCTAGAGACTACTCAGCGCGGAGCGCGCGCCCCGTCCTCCCACTTGGGAGCGCAACCGACCGGAACCCGAGCAGCGCGAGCTGCGGCGGCGCATCGACGCGCGCTCCAGGTTCGGCATAAAGCGCAGCAGCCAATGACACGCCTTGCCCGCCTCGTGACCGAGATATCGGCCTGCCGCGCTTGTGCGCTGCCGCACGAGCCGCGCCCGGTCGTGTGGGTGCATCCCGCCGCGCGCATTTTGATTGCCGGGCAGGCGCCTGGCCGGCGCGTGCATGAAAGCGGCATTCCGTGGAACGATCCCTCCGGCGATCGCCTGCGTGATTGGCTGCAGATGGGCCGCGAAACCTTTTATGACAAACGCACCATCGCGGTGGCGGCCATGGGGTTCTGTTATCCCGGTACGGTGAACGGCGCCGACCTGCCGCCGCGCCGGGAGTGTGCGCCGCTCTGGCGGCCCCGCCTTTTGCCGCTGCTCCAGAAAGTTCGTCTCACCCTGCTCGTCGGATCGTACGCGCAGCGCTATCATCTGGGACTCGCGGCCAAGCGGACGCTGGGGGAAACGGTCGCCGCTTGGCGCGACTATCCCGCTGACGTCATGCCTTTGCCGCATCCATCATGGCGGAATAGTGCATGGCTGAAGCGCAATCCATGGTTCGAAGCCGACGTCTTGCCGGAGTTGCGGCGAAGGGTTTCATTGGCCTTGTCCTAATCGTGCTCGCCGCGTGCGTGCCGACCGTGCAGCGCGCGGGCTCGCCGCTGGCGAACTTCGAGGGGCCGCGCTTCGATGCGGCAAACGAGCGCTTCGTCTCGTTGGACGGCGCCGAGCTCGGCTTGACCGCGTGGTTGCCGGCCAACGACGCGCCGCCGACTGCCGTGATCATCGGCCTCCATGGCATGAACGATTACGCCAACACCTTCTATCTCGCCGGTCCCTGGTTCGCCGAACGTGGCGTTGCGCTCTACGCTTACGACGCACGCGGCTTCGGCCGCTCTCCGCGCCGCGGCGTCTGGGGCGGCGAGCGCTTAATGACGGAGGATTTGCGCACCGCCATCGCCGTCGCCCGCCGCGCGCATCCGAATGTGCCGATCGCCGTGCTCGGCGATTCCATGGGCGCGGCCACCGCCATCGCCACCTTTGGCTCCGACAATCCGCCGAACGCCGATCGCCTGATCCTGGTTGCGCCCGCCGTCTGGGGCTGGTCGACGATGCCGGATACGTACGCCCTGACGCTCTGGGTGGGCGCGCACACGTTTCCGTGGCGCGCGGTCCAGCCGCCAAGCGGTGTCGTCCGCCGGCGCACGGCGTCCGACAATCAGGAGGCGCTGTTGCAGGCGGGCCGGGCGCCGCACATGATTTGGCGCACGCGCATTGACACGCTCTACGGCCTCGTCGGCCTGATGGAGCGCGCCTCCGAGCGCGCCGGCGAACTCGACAGCGACGTGCTGTTTCTCTACGGCGCCAACGATCAGATCATTCCGCGCAACTCCGCCATCGCCGCCGCACGCCGTCTGCCCGCCAGCGCCCGCACCGCTTTTTACGAAAATGGCTGGCACTGGCTCTTGCGCGATCTGCAGCGCGAGGTGGTGTTCGAGGACATTTTGGCGTTCGTCCGCGACCCCGACGCGCCGTTGCCCTCGGACGCGCCGCCGCTTTTACCAGTCGTCCAAGCAGTTCGTTAACGGGACGACCTTATGCTAGCCGCACTATGGCGGCTCTTAACGCTTTGTTTGACAAAAAGAAGCTGGCGCTCACGCGCGCGAAATTGCGCGCCTGGTGGGATGGCGCAGCCTATGACGAAGAGGCGGCTTTGGCCGCCTACGAAGCCAAGCTCGCCGCCGACGCCGCCAACACGGCCAACGAAAATTCCGGCGACGTCGAAGACGAATTGTTCGACGAAATTCCCTACGACCTCCCGCCGCGCCTTGCCGCGTTAGCGCTGCTCTGGGGCGACAACCGCGTCCGCCCGGGCGACGCCACCGGCGAGGGCCTAGAGCCCGCCCGCTTGGGGCTCGCCGCCGATGGCGTACTCGCCGTGCTCGGTCCCGGCCTCTCAGCGCCAGTCGAAGCCCTCGCCGCCGCCCACCCCGGCCGCATCGAAGTCTTCGAATGGCGCGAAGAAACTTTGGACGCCCTGAAACATGGCGTGAAGCAAGCCAAACTGACCGATCGCGTCAACGTCGCGCGCATTGATCTCGAAGCGCATGTGTTCACGCCGGCCTCGTTCGACGGAATCTTGAGCATCGATGATTTCGCCTATTGCGGTTTCCCGCCGCATTTGGCTCAGCAATTGATGAAGAGCTTGAAGCCTGGCGCTTGCGCTGTGGTCGAAGTTTATGTCGGCTTGAAGGGAGGCGAACTGGCGACCGCGTTTGCCTCATCATTCGCCGAACCACAAATCCGCGCACACGGCGATGTGTTGCAAGTGTTCAAGGACACCGGCTTTGCGCTCGAAGCCGATGAAGATCTGACCGACGATTTCCTCGCCACCGCGCGCCAAGCCTTCAAGAACCTGGGCGAGCGCTTAACGCAAGCCGGCGGTATCGAGCCGTCATCGGCGCGCGAACTGGCTTGGGAAACCGAAGCCTGGCGCATGCGCTTGAAGCTGTTGGCGCAGCGCCGTCTGGAACGCCGCCGCTTCGTGTTGCGCAAACCTATCGACGGCCCGCTCGCTCAAGCCGAAAACACGAACGCGCCAGCCGGCTGAAATTCGACATCCACGGTTTCACCGAGACCCATTCGCGCTGGCGTCAAAGCGCGCCACACAACACCGCGAGCCGCAATGCGCACCAAATCATGCGCGCCGTGCGGCCGCACATCGAGCACGCGCGCCATGTTTCCAGGGCGCAGCGCAATCGCTTCCGCGCGTACAGCCGCCCGAGCGCGCGCACCGTTCGCTAGGGCGCTTGCAACATTTCCGAACGGCGTCGCCACCACGCCATTCTCGCAAACACCGTCGAACACATTGATCGGCCCAAGCGCGGCCGCGACATCGAGCGAAGCCGGTTGATCGTAAGCGATGCGCGGCGCGGCTTCCTGCAACAAGCGCCCGCCTTTGAGGATGGCCAGTCGATCGGCGACTTGCAGCGCATCTTCCGCGTCGTGGGTGACGAACAGTGTCGTCGTGCCAGTCTCCATCAGCGTCGCCAGCGTCGCGTCACGCAATTCGGCGCGTTGCACGGGATCGAGACCGGAGAAGGGTTCGTCGAGCAGCACGGCGCGCGGCTTCGGCGCCAAAGCGCGCGCCAACGCCACGCGTTGCTGCTCGCCGCCGGAGAGTTCGTGCGGAAACGCGCCAGCGCGATGCTTGAGGCCGACGCGGTCGAGCCATGTCAAAGCTTGTGCGTCGCGATCAGCGCGGGTGAGTCTGTCGAGCCCGAACGCAACGTTGGCGCCGGCGCTCAAGTGCGGAAACAACGAGTAATCTTGAAACACCATGCCGATGCGGCGCTGCTCAGTTGGCAGAAGTCTTCCGGGCCCGGAGACCGTCTCGGCTCCAATAACAATCTCGCCCGCATCAGGCGCTTCGAGGCCGGCGATCAAACGCAGAATGGTGGACTTGCCGGAGCCGGATGGCCCGAGCAACGCCAACACTTTGCCTTCCGGCGCGGTGAGCGAAACATCGTCCAGCGCCCAGGCGCCATCGTAAGCGCGCCGCACGTTGCGCAGCGTGACCGTACTCATCGTTGCCCCGCCCGCGCGCGGCCGATGCCGTGCGTCAAAATGAGGATAGGTGCGAGGCCCGCAATGAAGATGAGCAGCGACGGCGCCGCCGCTTGAAGCAGTCGTTCGTCGGAGGCGTAGGAATAAGCACGCACCGCAAGCGTGTCGAAATCGAAGGGGCGAAGGAGAAGCGTCGCCGGCAATTCTTTCAGAATTTCGACGAATAGGATCAGAGCCGCAGCGCCAAGGCTCGGCGCGGCAATCGGCAGATCGACACTAAACATGCGCCGCCACGGCCCAGCGCCTAAAGTGCGCGCCGAAGCGTCGAGCCCTTTCGATAAACGCGCGAGGCCGGCGTCGATCGGCTGTACTCCGGCCGCCGCAAAGCGCGCCGCGTAAGTCCAGAAAAGCGCCGTCAGCGCAAGCCCTGCACTCAGCCCGCCGATCCAGCCCGCACTGCGCGCGGCGCCAAACAGCGCCAGCGCCCCAATCGCAATCACCGCGCCGGGCGCGGCGTAGCCCATCGCAGCCGCGAGCACGGATGCTTTGCCAGCGCCGCTCGCGCGTCGGGCGCTGACAGCGATCGCGACCGCCAACGCCAGCGTAATCAGTGCGCCCGTTGAAGAGAGGATGATCGAGTTCGCAAACGGTTGCGCGATGTCGCCAAGATCGCCGTGCAACAGCGCCAAGCGCCCGAGCCAAGTCAGCGGCAGGATCGCGCCGAACACTACCAGCGCCCCGCAAAACAGCGCGGCCAGAAAGCCGGGCAGCGGCGCGAGCTGATAGCGCGGCAGAGCGCGCCAGCGCGTCGAACCGCCCGCAAATGCAGCGCGCCCGCGCGCCCAGCGTTCGGCCAACAGAAACACGATTGCCGCTGCCAACAGCACAGCCGCGATTTGTAACGCCGCATCAAGCGCGCCGTGCGCATACCAAGCGCGAAAGACGGCGGTCGACAGCGTCGTCAGGCCAAAGTGGTAGGCCGCGCCGTAGTCAGCCGCGATCTCCATCATCGTCAAAGCCGCGCCTGCCGCGATCCCTGGTCGTGCGAGCGGCAGCGCGACGCGCCAAAACACATGCACCGGGGTTGCGCCTAAGGTCCGCGCCGCCTCCAGCGCGCACGCCGATTGGCTCGCGAACGCCGCGCGCGCGGCGAGATAGACGTACGGGTAAAGCCCGATCGCATAAACGAATGCCGCGCCCCAAAGCCCGCGCACTTCGATAGCCGAGCCGCCAGCCCAAGTCATGCCAGTGTAAGCGTAAGCCAGCACATAGCTCGGCGCCGCAAGCGGCACGACGAGCAGCCATTCGAAAATTCCGCGCCCCGGAAAGCGGCACAAGCTCACCAGCCACGCAGCGCTCGCGCCGAACAACACAGCGCCAGCGCCGCCAATCAGAACGACCAGCGCCGTGCCGATGGCGCCATCGCGCAAGAGATTGCCGCCGAACGATGCATCCGCACCGCCTGGCGACAGCGCAAATCCAATCACCGCAAGCGCCGGCGCCGCACAGATGATCGTCGCCGCCGCCGCTGCAAGCGCAACGCCGTCGACCGCGAAGCCTCGTCCTCGCCCTGCCGCGTGAGCTTCTATCGCCAGCCGACTTCCTCGAAGATCCGGGCCGCTTCCGCCTGATGCCGCCCCAGCGCGTCGAGCGGAATGCTCTCTTCGCGGAAGCTGCCGAGCGCTGCAAGCTCCGGCGCGGGCGTGATGCTCGGGCGGATCGGGAATTCTGTGTTGAGCGGCGCGATCAGGTTCTGCGCTGCATCGCTGACGAGGTATTCAAGAAACTGCTTGGCTCGACCCGGCCGCTTGGCGTGCAGGGTGACGCCGCCGCCAGAGATATTGACGTGGGTGCCGCCCGTCGCCTGATCCGGAAAAATGAGGCCGACGCGCGCGGCTGCTTCACGTTCGGCAGCGTCCTCTGACTTGAGCAGGCGCACATAATAATAATGGTTCACCAACGTCGCCTGCGCCTCGCCGGCCGCGACCGCTTTGATCTGATCGGTGTCGCTGCCTTGCGGATCGCGCACGAAGTTCGCGCGCACGCCAGCCGCCCATTGCCGTGCATTGTCGGCGCCTTGGCGCTCGATGCGCGAGGCCAGCGTCGAGAGCTGATAGGTGTTGGTCGACGACCGCATCACGATCTGGCCGCGGAAGCGCGCATTGGCGAGATCGTCATAGCTCGCGACCTGTTCAGGCTGCACGGCGTCTTTACGATAGATGATCACGCGCGCGCGTTTGGTGAAACCCCAGAACGCGCCATCAGGATCACGCAGATTTTCTGGCACGCCTTGTTCGAGCGCTGGCGAGGTCACGTTCTGCAGCAAGCCTGCTTCCTTGACGCGCCATAGATTGCCGGCATCGGCGCTGACGAAGAGATCGGCCTCGGTCGCGTCGCCTTCGGCGCGGATGCGTTCGAGCAATTGTTCGGCATTGCCGGTTAGCGCGCGCACGGCGACGCCGGTCGCTTCTTCGAACGCGGCGTAGAGTTGGCGGTCGGCGTCGTAATGACGGGCGGTGTAGAGGTTGACGAAGTTTTCCTCGTCGCCACCACTGCCGCCAGTTGGATTGCAGGCAGCCAAGGCCATGGCGGAGGCGCCCAGCGCGAACGTGCGGCGGCTAAGAGAAAAAGACAGGGCGGCCTCCAACGGAATTTTGCGAACCGTTCGCAATTGCGCAGGTTGGAGCCGGCAGGTCAAGCCCACAGGCAGGGCGGCTTGACGCAGGCTGGCCCGCGATTATGGTCCGCGCCCTTCGAGGCGGGCGAAAAGCCAGCTTCGGGCGCGTAGCTCAGCGGGAGAGCACTCCCTTCACACGGGAGGGGTCACAGGTTCAATCCCTGTCGCGCCCACCATGTTTTTAAACGAAAAACTGGCTGGCACGGTGATTTTATCCACAGCGGCTTAGGTGTTTTCCCGATTCTTTCCCGGTTTGTAACGCCAACCAACTCTGGAAGAATCGTACGTTCGCAGGGCTGCCGGAGGGGTGGAGCGTCACGCGCGACGAGGGCCAAGGTTCGGCGCAAAGGGCGTGCGAAAATCATGCAGAAGACCGCATTGTCTGGTCGCCAAGACGCCTCGCCAACCCTGGGGCCTGCGTTGACCCGGCTTGTGTCGAGCGTCTGCAGGATATTGGGCGCGGCATAGATATCCGCAGGCGACTTGGGGGTGAGCGCGTCCCCGGCGAGGCAACCACAGGTCTGCTCGTCTTGGATGGGGCGGTTCTCGGGCGAGGTCATTGCGCGCCGTGGCGATGGCGAGGGTCCGCAGTCCATCGCGCGGTCCAGTTTTTCGCGAATGACGCGCTGTCGTGGACCTCCAGCCGGTAGCTTGGTCGCGATAGAACGGCATCCGTGCCGAGCGCGAAAGAACCAGCGTGCAGGAAAAAGTGAAGGCAACACCTTCACTCGGGCTCGAACGTTAGAATTGAAATTCGCTTCTTAGGGGAAGCCATGCGCCGCGCGACTGACACGCAAGGCGACATGCTGCAACGTGCTTGCTGCAACGGGAGGAAACACGCGGCAACGGCGTGCCAGAGCAGGCGGCCCAGGCTCCAGTCGAGCGAGGCATCGTCGTACGCGCGGAGCGACGGCGCGCGTTGCTCCTAATGGGTTCTAACGCTTCCCCATGGTTCGTTCTTTGAACAGAATAGAGTCATCGCAATGAGGCGAAAGCCATGACGAACCTAAATCTCTTGACGGTCGACGAAGCTGCGGCGCGGGTGAAAGTCTCCAAGCACACGCTCAACCGCTGGCGCATCACTGGCGAAGGGCCGCCTTTCATCAAGTATGGGCCGCGCTTGGTGCGCCATGCACAAGAGACGCTCGATGCGTGGGCCGAAGCGCGCCAATGCGGATCCACCAGCGAGTATCAACGCCCGGCGTGATGGTGCTTCAGGACGCCGTCAGCAAACGCGTCGTGGACCGGGCAAATTCGAAAAGCGATCGAGCGCGCGGATATGTTCCACTGTGGTGGAAGACGGCGGCGCCGACGCTGGAGCGATGCGCCCGCGATCATCAGCATGCTTCGACAGGAGAGTGCACGCGGTCGACGTTACGCAGAGCGCGACACCAGACAGTGTTGATTAGCGAGGCAGCGCTAAGGCTTCGGAAACCAAATCGATCGTTTTCTAGAGACTCGATTCGGTTGTGGGGACGTCCGGATGACTCAGAACGATGCGTTGGCTGCCTTTCTTGGGCCCGAGATATTCGAGCGGCTCGATTGGACGCGACTGACGCATTCACAGCGTGATGCGATTCTGTCTGTCTTCCGAGTCGGATTAGGCGCCGGTGCGCAGTCTGGCGTGGTTTCGACAATTGATTGGGTGGCGGCCGACGGCCGCGTGTTGATCTGCGAGGACGGATCACAGTGGCAGGCGCGTGAACGTGACGATGCTGAGCTGATCGAAGACTGGGGCGCGGGTGCCCTTGTCGCCATAAATCGGCGCCTCGTTTATCGCCTTGATCCCCATCAGGCGGCCGAAGTGGAACTCTTGCGGCTTTAGTCGTTTGCAGCGTGTCGCTGGCCGGCGGAGTTAACTTTTGGGTAATCGATTCGGCGATGAATCGATGCATGTCCACAACGATGATTCGCGATGAAGATCTCTTGGCCCTGGTCGATGAGGTTACCGTTTGGGTTGCGACGCCCGATGCGCCAACCGATTGCTGGTCGCTGCGCGAAGCGGTGTCGTGGGTGATGGCGTGCGAGGAGCGCGCGAACGTTACTTTGTTTCGCCCGCCCGGGCGCGACGTGCGCGCCGCGTGGGTGAAGCCTGAGCAAATCCAGCGCCTGGCTGAATTTCTTCGCCCCGCGGACTGCGATGCCGCCTAGACGCCAGCGTAATCTTGAGCACGGATTATAGGAAATAGTCAGCCGGAAAGCGAAAGTCGGGATCGAGGCCCGCCGTTGCTAGAATGTATCCGCTGATTTGCTCTTGCGCCTTTCGCAGCCAGGTCAAGTCAGCGGTCAAATAATCGAAACTGACGTCGCCGCTCAAGCTATGTCCCATCAAGAGCCTGATCGCGATCTCGCTGACATAGGCCGATGTCGCAAGGGTTCTGTAGGTGTGGCGAAACACGTGGGGGTGCACACGCGCCTTATCACTGCGCTGGTCAACGTAGGCCGCCGGCGGACTGAGGCGTTTGAAGTCGAGTTTGTCGACGTGGAGCTGGTCTGAGCCGGGCGTGATGGGCGCGCCGTTACGCGGCCGGGGACCGCGAATGCTCGGAAAGATGTATGGGTTGTCCGGCAAGGCGAGGTTCTCAGGAAGCTTTGCGAGAAGGAGGGAGTAAGCCGCCTCCGAGAGCGGCAGCCGCAGCGTCTTGCCTTTCGAAACGACGGTGACGGTCTTTTCTTGATGATCGATCTGCTCGGCGCGCAAGCGCAGCACAGCGCCTTCGCGTAGACCGGTAAGAAGGAAAACCAGAGCGCCCTTTCGCGACAGTGGCGGCAGCTCTGTTATCTCCGTCCAAAGCGATTTGACTTCGCGCGTGACGAACGCGGCGTCTCGGGGCTCGACTTCGTTCATGTCGAAGATTTGCGGGGGCGCGGGCACTTTTCTGGGCAAGGTCTTGTGTGCACGGTTCCAGACCGCGCGCAGGACCCGCATCTGACTGTTGGCTTCCGAGGCCGTGCGCGCGGTGGTGCGGTCAAAGTGCGTGATCAGCGGGCGGGGATCTTCGGCCAGCTCTTCGAGCGGCGTATCGACGAAATCCTTGAGCGCGACTTCGATGAGGCGTGTGTATCCCTCGAGTGTCGACGCTGCGAGCGGCTTGCGCTTTTTCTTCGGTTGCGTCCGCGCATCCCTGTAGAGCTGCCATGCGACGCGTAGCGTGATTGCGTCTGCTGGCGGGGCATAGAGGGACGGATCAGGTTTGGCGTGTGGATCCAGTCCTGCGCGAAATTCTTGTTTCTTCAGAATGGCCGCCGATCGCGCGGCTTTCAGCGACATGCCCGATCCATCGGGAAGCCAGCGGCCGAGCGTCACTTGCACGGATTTATAGCGTCCATCGGGTTGTTTAATCGAAGCGCCTAGTACGAACGTCAGCGCTGACTTGCCGCGTTGAATGCGCAGTCCGGGAACGCCGCGGCGGCCGCGGTCGGGAAGAGAGTAGTTCGCTTGCCCGCTCGGCGGTGGCGGCAACCGACCGATAAGCGCTTCGGTGAGCCCTGCATCGAGGTCACGTGAGAGTATCTTGTTTGCACGCAAGTGCAGAGAGATCGGAGTGCCGGCGGTGATCAGGTTTTCTTGCAAAATCGATCTCGCCCCAAAACTCGCTAACGGATTCTGGCGGGTTGCTAGGAATTGCCAAAAAAACCCGCGGCGCCGTCTGGTCACGCGTTACAACCCAAAGCACGCCGATGCGTTTTAGGTGTCAGATAACGTTATGGAATATAGCAAGTCGCGATGAGGCCGTGCAAATTGAAACTACAACCAGAAAGCGACTACGAATCTGGGGGTCAGGAGTTCGAATCTCTTAGGGCGCGCCATTTTCCCAGCAGCTGGTCGAGGACAGGGCTGGACGTCCCTCCGGACAGATCGATTCCCATCGCGGCTTTGGAAAAGCTCGGTTGCGTCTCTATTCTGTGGGGAGCGAGGGAGTGCGTTATCTGTGGATGCAAAAGAGGTCATACCGCCGTTCTTGAGCGTGCGCGTCTTTGAGGCGGCGGCGCGTTCTTTGAGCTTTGCGCGGGCGGCGGAGGAACTTGGCATCACCGCCGGCGCCGTGAGCCAGCATATCCGCGTGCTCGAGGACTTTGCCGGCCAGCCGCTGTTTCGGCGGTTGGGGCGGGGGGTGGAGCTGACCGATGCCGGCCAAGCCGCGTTCGCCCATGCCAGCGCCGCGATGGCGGAAATGCTGCAAGCCGGGCGCGCCATGCGCGCCAGTATGCGCGGCCGCCGCATCTCGCTTTCAACCGCGCCGTCGTTCGCTTCGAAGTGGTTGATCCCGCGCTTGAACCGCTTCCAGGACGCCTATCCTGACGTTGAAGTGCGCATGTCGGCGGACATGACTCTGGTCGATTTCACCGCCAGCGACATCGATCTCGCCATTCGCTACGGGCCTGGCGGCTATGAGGGGCTCTATTGCGAGCGGCTAATGTCTGAATCGGTCGTGGTAGTCGGCAGTCCGAGGCTTCTGGCGGGCCGTCCGCCGATCACCAGCGCGGCTGATTTGATCGACTTGCCGCTCATTCATGATGACTCGCCCCAGCGCGATCCTTCGTGCCCGACCTGGACGATGTGGTTCGCCGCGCGCGGGCAAAAGCGCGACGACGCCGAGCGCGGGCTCCGGTTCAACCAATCGAGCCTGGCGCTCGAAGCGGCGATGGCGGGCAAGGGTTTGGTGCTGGCCAAGCGCCAGTTGGCGTTACGTGACATTGCCGAGGGCTTGTTGGTGTCACCGCTTGCGGAGGCCGAAGACCCGGTCGGGTTCGCATATTGGCTGGTTTGGCCGCGCGGACGCCGGTTCGAGCCGGCGCAGGTCGCTTTCCTGGCATGGCTGCGTGAGCAGGTCATGGAAGGGGACTCGGTGGCCGATCAGACCGCCTGAGGCCCCTAAACACACAGTTTAGCCCAGCGGGCTACCTCGTTCCTTCGCAGGCGCCCACTCTCTGTTCTCCCTGGGTCCTTCGGCCCGACGTGCCGGGGCCCGCGCCGATATGTATCGCTACGACGCCGTAGATCGTCTCATCGTCGAAGAGCGCGTGGCGCAATATCGCGACCAGACGCAGCGTTATCTCGCCGGGCTGATCGACGAAGACGCGTTCAAGCCGCTGCGCCTGCAGAACGGGCTCTACATTCAGCGCTATGCGCCGATGCTGCGCATCGCCATTCCGTACGGCGTGCTCTCGTCAGCGCAGCTGCGCACGCTGGCTTCGATTTCGCGCCGCTACGATCGCGGCTACGGCCATTTCACCACCCGCCAAAACATCCAGTTCAACTGGGTGAAGGTCGAGGAAGTCCCCGACATCTTGGCGGAGCTTGCCGCCATCAGCATGCACGCGATTCAAACCAGCGGGTCGTGCGTGCGCAATGTGACGACCGACGCGTTTGCTGGCGTGGCGGCGGACGAGATTGTCGATCCGCGCCCGTACTGCGAGCTGATGCGGCAATGGTCGACGTTGCACCCCGAGTTCGCGCATTTGCCGCGCAAGTTCAAAGTGGCGTTCAACGGCGCCAAGGAAGATCGCGCTGCGACGCCGGTGCACGATCTGGCGTTTGATCTTTACCGCGACGATGCGGGCGAGGTGCGTCTGGTTGTGAAGGTCGGTGGCGGACAGGGGCGCACGCCGCGGCTTGCCTCGGTGATCAAGCGTGACCTGCACTGGAGCGAGCTGCTGACCTACAGCGAAGCAGTGCTACGCGCCTACAACCGCATCGGCCGGCGCGACAATATCTATAAGGCGCGGATCAAGATCCTCGTCGAATCTTTGGGCGCTGAAGCGTTCGCGAGCGAAGTCGAAGCCGACTGGGCGCATTTGCGCGGCGGGCCGAACACGCTGACCAGCGAGGCCCTGTCGCGCGTCGCCGCGCACTTTGACGATCCTACGCTCGACGCGCCGCAAGAGAAGGCGCATCGCTTGGCGATCGCGCCGGGCTTTCGCGCATGGCAGCGGCGCAACGTCGTCGAACACCGTGATCCGAACTACGCAGCGGTCGTGGTGAGCCTGAAGCGCCAGGACATCGCACCCGGCGACGCCACTACTGACGAAATGGATCAGCTTGCGGATCTCGCCGAGCGCTTCAGCTTCGGCGAGATCCGCGTCACCCATCAACAGAATCTGGTGCTGCCGAATGTCTCTCTCGCGCGCTTGCAAGATTTGTGGGCCGAACTCGAAGCGCTCAACCTTGGCCGCGCCAATATCGGCTTAGCGTCAGACATCATCTGCTGCCCTGGCGGCGACTTTTGCTCGCTCGCCAACGCCAAATCGATCCCGCTCTCGGCCGCGATCGCCGCGCAGCTTGCCTCCATCGAAGATGAACTCGACGCGCTGGCGATCAAGGTTTCGGGCTGCATCAATGCCTGCGCGCATCACCATGTCGGCCATATCGGCGTGCTTGGCGTCGAGAAAGCGGGCGAGGATTGGTATCAAGTGCTCCTCGGCGGCCGCGCCGATGGCGAAGGCAAGCTGGGCGTGCTGATCGGCAAAGCGGTGCGCGCCGAAGACGTGCCGCTGGTGATCGAACGCTTGGCGCGCCACTATCTGGCGGTGCGCCGCAGCGGCGAAAGCTTCATCAAAACGGTCGAGCGTTTGGGCGCGGACGCATTCAAAGCGGCGCTGCGCGTCGAAGAAGAGGCCGCGGCATGACGCTGCTGCTCTCGATCGATGCGAACGGCGTGCGGATCAGCGGCGAAGCGGAGGCTCGTCCGGCGCCGCCGCGACCGGTTCCGGCCAATGACGGCCACGGCGATGTGCGCAAAAAGATTGTGCCGATCGTGCGCCCGCCGGCTGGCCCATCGCAAGCCGAGTGGGAAGGTGGGGCGTGGTTGTCGTTGCAGCAATGGCTCGACGCGCCGCACGCTGGCGCTGGCGTGTTGCTGCAGCCGGCTGATGATACGCATGCGCTGAAAGATCGCTTGGCTGACCTCGCGATCATTGGCGTTGATTTTCCGCGCATCGGCGATGGCCGCGGCTACAGCCATGCATTTTTGCTGCGCCAGCGGCTTGGGTATAGCGGGCCTCTGCGCGCCGTCGGCGCGGTGACGGCTGATCAAGTCTTTGCGCTTGAGCAAATCGGCTTTGACTCGTTTGCACTGCGCGCCGACCAGGCCGCCGAGCCGACGCTTGCTGCACTCCATACATACTCCGTTCCATACCTGACCGCCTTCCGCGATCGCGATGCGGCAGTGTTCGACGCAAAAGTGCGCCTGCTGGAAAAGGCGCTGACTGCAATCGCGCAGCGCCATGAACGCCCGGCCTTGGCGACGAGCCTTTCCGCCGAAGACATGGTGCTCACGGATGCGATCGCCCGCCTGAAGCTGCCGATTGACGTGTTCACGCTTGATACCGGGCGCCTCCATGCCGAGACATTGGCGCTCATCGGCGAAACCGAACAACGCTATGGCCTGACGATCGTTCGCCAACAACCGGCGCCAAGCGAGGTCGCCGCCTATGTGGCGGCGCACGGTGTTGACGGATTCTATAAAGGTCTGGCAGAGCGCAAATTGTGCTGCAGTGTGCGCAAAGTGTTGCCGCTGGATCGTGCGCTTGAAGGCCGCGATGCGTGGCTCACCGGCCAGCGCCGTGAGCAAGCAACGACGCGCGCCGCTTTGGCGGAATCCGAGCGCGACGCCGAACGCAACATGCAGAAATACAACCCGCTGGCGGATTGGAGCTGGGCTGATGTGCTCGCCTACGCGGCGCGGTTCTCGATCCCGATGAGCCCGCTCTATGCGCGCGGCTATGTTTCGATCGGGTGTGAGCCGTGCACGAAGGCGATCCGGCCGGGCGAAGATCCGCGCGCCGGCCGGTGGTGGTGGGAAAGTCAGGACAGTAAAGAATGCGGCTTGCATACAAAACCGACGACGACGGGCCAGTGAGCGGCGAGGCGGCGCCCGTCCGCGCGTCGGCGCGGCTCGAGCGGCTTGAGTCGGAGAGCGTCTATATCCTGCGCGAACTGGCTGGGTTCGAGCGGCCGGCATTGCTGTTTTCCGGCGGCAAGGATTCCGCCGTGCTGTTGCACCTGGCGATCAAGGCGTTCTCGCCGCAGAAGCCGCCGTTCAAGCTGCTGCACATCGACACCGGGCACAACTTCCCGGAAGTGCTCGCCTTCCGCGATCTCCGAGCGCGGCAAACTGGCCTCCAACTTATCGTGCGCGAGGTGGAGGATTCCATCCGCTGCGGTACGGTGCGCCTCAGCCCCGAGAAGAGCCGCAACGCCGCGCAGGCGGTGACGCTGCTGGAAGCGCAGCAGGAGTTCGAATTCGACGCGCTGATCGGCGGCGCGCGCCGTGATGAGGAGCGCGCGCGCGCGAAGGAGCGTGTGTTCTCGCATCGCGATGCCTTCGGCGCCTGGCGCCC
The DNA here is from genome assembly GCA_022841905.1 of Hyphomonadaceae bacterium. Lineage (GTDB taxonomy): Bacteria > Pseudomonadota > Alphaproteobacteria > Caulobacterales > Aquidulcibacteraceae > Vitreimonas. Next base: position 15,705 of record JALHQO010000001.1, read on the forward strand.
GCGCGCGCAGCGGCCGGAGCTCTGGGGCCTGTTCAATCGCCACATCGGCGTAGGCGAGCACATGCGCGTGTTTCCGCTATCGAATTGGACCGAGGCCGATGTCTGGGCCTACATCATCCAAGAGCGGATCGAGTTACCCAGTCTTTATTACGCGCATGAGCGCGATGTCGTGCGCCGCGACGGCTTCCTCTTCCCGGTGACCTCGCTGACGCCAGCTGCGGATGAAGCCGCTGTTGAACGCATTTCCGTTCGTTTCCGCACCGTGGGCGACATCACCGGCACGTGCCCTGTCGAAAGCGAGGCGGGCAATGCCGAGCAGGTGCTCGCCGAAACACTCACCGCCACCATTTCCGAACGCGGCGCGACGCGCATGGACGATCGCGCCAACAGCGCGGCGATGGAGCGGCGCAAGGTCGAGGGCTATTTCTGATGGATGGCAATGTCTTCGCCCTGCGCGCCGATGCCGAGACGCGCCAAATCCGGTTCATGACGGCTGGCAGCGTCGATGACGGCAAATCGACGCTGATCGGCCGGCTCTTGCTCGATTCCGGCGTGCTCATGCGCGACCAGGCTGACTCCATCGGCGATGACGAAGAACACCTGGCGGCGCTGACGGATGGCCTTGAAGCCGAGCGCGCGCAGGGCATTACGATTGACGTTGCCTACCGCTATTTCGAAACGCCGCGCGCCAGCTTCATCATCGCCGACGCGCCGGGGCACGAACAATATACGCGCAACATGGTGACCGCCGCGAGCGCGTCCGATGTCGCCGTCATCGTCATCGACGCCTCGCGCGTCGTGGGCGGGGTGCTGAAGCGTCAAACGCGCCGACACGCGGCGATTGCAGCTCTGATGGGTCTCGATGTCATCGTCGCGGTCAACAAGATGGATTTGATCGGCTGGTCGCAAGAGCGCTTCAACGACATCGAGACCGCGTTCGCCGATCTAGCGGGCGCGCTCAAGCTGAGCGGCGTCGTCTGCGTACCGGTGTCTGCGCGGCGCGGCGACAATGTCGTACGGCGCGGCGGCGCCGATTGGTGGCGTGGGCCGATTTTGGTTGAGCTGATCGAACAAAGCCAAGGGCCAGCCTCGCGCCATGAAGCGCCCTTGCGCCTGCCGATCCAAGCCGCGCTGCGTGACGTGACTTCTCGTTTTTATGTCGGTCGAATCGAGGCGGGCTCGGTTCGACCGGGCGATCACGTCGTCCTCGGGCCGCAAGCCTATCCGGCAACGATTGCCAGTGTTCGCGTCGGCGGACGGCCGGTGTTGCGCGCGGAGGCGGGCACTTCCGTGGCGATCGAGTTTGATGACGAGCGCGATGTCACGCGCGGTGATGTCGTGGCGGCCCCTGGCGTGCGCTATGCACGTTCGGTCGTGGCTGATCTCTGCTGGCTGGATGAGGCGCCCTGGACGAAAGGGCGCCGCTATCTCCTACGCCAAGGCACGCTCGAGACGCAGGCTTTGATCGAAGAGATCGCCTTCGTACACGACGTCGAGGACTTCTCGCGCCGGGAGGGCGCATCGTCGCTGTCGCTTAACGCTATCGCCAGCGTCCGCTTGGCAACGCGCGATCCGATCCTCGCCGACACGTTCTCGCAATCGCCGGGCACGGGCGCGTTCGCCTTGTTCGATCCCCAAACCAATCAAACCTGCGCGGCAGGCATGATCCGTGAGGCCATCACATGAGCGGCAAAGTTTATCTCGTGGGCGCGGGCCCTGGCGCGGCGGACCTGCTGACGCTGCGCGCCGCGCGTTTGCTCGCCGAAGCCGATGTCGTGTTGCATGATGCACTCGTCTCCGCCGACGTTCTGGCGCTGGCCGGAAAAGCCAAGCTCTACAATGTCGGCAAGCGCGCTAATCGTCCCTCGGTCGATCAACGCCTGATCTGCCGTTTGCTGGTGCGCATGGCCCAGCGCCACGCTGTTGTCGTTCGCCTGAAGGGCGGCGATCCGAACTTGTTTGGGCGCGCGACGGAAGAGTTGAATGCCTGCCATGCAGCTGGCGTGAGCGTCGAAACCGTGCCTGGCATCAGCGCCGCTTTTGCGGCAGCTGCGACGCTCAACACCTCGCTGACTAGCCGGGGCGTTTCGCGTTCTGTCACGTTCGTGACGCCCAGCATCACGCGCGGTCGCGCCGAGCAAGACATGCATTGGGCCGACGCAGCGGCGGCAGCGGAAACTGCGGTCATTTACATGGGCGCGCTGCAAGCGGAGCGCGTGATGGAAGCGTTGTTGGCGCGCGGCGTGCCGGCGAACCGGCCAGTTGCGCTGCTTGAAAGCGTATCGCTCGCGGGCGAATGCATCGTGCGCGGCGTGATCTCCGATCTGCCGGCGTTGGCGCTGCAACTAGGCGAGGGGCCAGCGCTCATCGTCATCGGCGAAGCGCTGGCGGAAGCGCGCGCCGCTATTGCCGAAGCGAACGCGGCATGATTCCGATCTATCTCGATCCCGCGGCGACGCGCATCGCGCTCATCGGACGCGACGCGTTGGCACTGCGCCGGCTGAATTGGCTGGAGGCTGCCGGCGCCGTGCCGGACGTATGGTCCGATGCGCCGAGTGCTGCGTTCGCGGAAGCGGCAACCATTGTGCCGCGTTTGCCGTCGGCTGACGAAATCGGCGCATATCACGCGATATGGATCGCTGACCTGCCGCGCGCGGAAGCCGAGACGCTTGCGATCGCCGCGCGCGCGCGCAACGTGCTGGTCAACGTCGAAGACTACTTGCCGTTCTGCGACTTCCACACCCCGGCCGTCGTCCATCGCGGCAAGCTGACGCTCACAGCTGGCACTGGCGGCGCAAGCCCCGCCGTGGCGCGCGCGGCGCGCGAGCGGCTGGAAGCCGCCTTTCCGCAAACGTGGGAGGCGGCGCTCGATGAGATCGCATCGGCGCGCACGGCGCTGCGCGAGCGCAATGCCAGCTTCGATGCGCTGATCGCGGACGCGCGCGAGCGCTTGGCGTATCATGGCCTGATCTGAGCGCCGCTGATGGATCCGTTCTTCTGGCAATCCGTGCTCGTGGGTTTTCTCGCCCAGCTCGTCGATGGCGCGCTGGGCATGGCGTACGGCTTGGTGTCGACGTCGTTCCTGCTCGCTTTCGGCATGCCGCCCGCGGCCGCGAGCGCTGCTGTGCACACGGCCGAGATGTTCACCACCGGCGCATCGGGCGCGGCGCACATCTGGCGGCGCAACGTGAAATGGAATCTCGTGTGGCAGCTGGCGCCTGCCGGCATTGCCGGCGGCATCGCTGGCGCGTTGGTCGTCTCGTATCTGCCCGTTTCGATCATGAAGCCGATCGTCTCGGCCTATCTGCTCATCATGGGCGCGCTGGTCGTCGTGCTGGCGATCCGCGGGCCGAAGCCGCCGGCCGAGATCAAAGGCGTCAAACGGCTTGGCCTGTTCGGCGGCTTCCTCGACGCGGCGGGCGGCGGCGGTTGGGGGCCTATCGTGACGACGACCTTGCTCGGACGCGGCCACGGCGCGCGCCATGCTGTCGGCAGTGTCAACACGACTGAGTTTCTAGTGACGGCGGCGATCTCGGCGACGTTTTTCTTTGCGCTCGGCGGCGTGCGCTGGACCGATATTCTTGGCCTCGTCATCGGCGGCGTGATCGCCGCGCCGATCGCGGCCTTTGCGGTCAGCATCACACGGCCTCGCTTGTTGATGGGTGTCATCGGCTGCTTCGTCGTGTCGCTGTCGCTATGGCAGATCGCGGTGGCGATCGATCCCCAAATGACGTTTCTAGCGTCGCTTCGGCGACCAGTGGGCTGAACGAGCACGTATGTCTGAAACCAACACCACTCTGCACGCGGCGCCGCCGCCGAACGTCTACACCGCGCGCGTGGAATCCGTGCGCCACTACACCGACAAGCTGTTCGCCTTCACCTGCGAGCGGCCGGCGGGCTTGCGCTTCCGCTCTGGCGAGTTCGTGATGATCGGGCTGATGAACGGTGAGCGGCCACTGTTGCGCGCCTATTCGATCGCAAGCCCAGCCTGGGATGATCAGCTCGCTTTCTATTCGATCAAGGTCCCCAACGGGCCGCTGACCAGCCGCTTGCAGACCATTCAGCCCGGCGACGAAATCCTGCTTGGCCGCAAGCCCACCGGCACGTTGGTGCTCGACGCACTCACGCCAGGGCGACGGCTCTTCCTGCTCTCGACCGGCACCGGCGTCGCGCCCTTCGCCAGCCTCATCCGCGAGCCCGAGACGTACGCACGATATGAGCAAGTGATCCTGACGCATACCTGCCGGACCGATGCTGAGTTGGATTATAGCCGCGAGATCGTAGCGGCGACGCGCGCCGATACACTGGTCGGAGAGGAAGCGACGCGGCAGCTGCGTTACGTGACGAGCCTCACGCAAGACGACCATCCGTTGGAGGGACGCATCACCGCGCTGATCCGCAACGGCGCCTTGTTTCACGCCCTGGACGCTCCAACCTTCGACCCCGCGCAGGACCGCATCATGATTTGCGGTGGTGCGCCGATGCTGCAGGACTTAAAGCAGATCGCGGTGGCGGCCGGCTTCGTTGAAGGCGCGAACCACGAACCGGGGACGTTCGTCATCGAGCGGGCGTTTGCGGGTTAACGGAGCAAGCACGCGATGAAGTTTCACGGTTCTGTTCTGGACGCCATCGGCAACACGCCGCTGATCAAGCTGAAGCGTGCGTCGGAGCTGACGGGCTGCACCATTCTGGGCAAAGCCGAGTTCTTGAACCCGGGGCAGTCGGTCAAGGATCGCGCCGCGCTCTCCATCGTTCAAGACGCCGAACGCAAAGGCACGCTGCGTCCGGGCGGCGTGATCGTCGAAGGCACCGCCGGCAACACTGGCATTGGTCTCGCGCTCATCGGCGCGGCGAAGGGCTACAAAGTCATCGTCGTGATGCCGCGGACGCAGAGCCAAGAAAAGAAGGACGCTGTCGTCGCGCTCGGCGCGGAATTGGTTGAGGTGGATGCAGCGCCCGCCGCGAGCGACAACCACTATCCCAAAATCGCGCGGCGCATTGCCGAGGAAAAAGCCAAGAGCGAACCGAACGGCGCCATTTGGGCCAACCAGTTCGACAACGTCGCCAACCGCCAAGGTCACTACGACACTACCGGCCCGGAAATTTGGCGCGACACAGACGGCAAAGTCGATGGCTTCATTTGCACGGTCGGGTCAGGCGGCACGCTGGGCGGCGTCAGCATGGCGCTGAAAGAGCGCAACAAGAACGTGGCGATCGGCATCATCGATCCAGCGGGCGCAGCACTCTACAATTGGTACGCACATGGTGAACTGAAAGCCGAAGGCACGTCGATCACGGAAGGCATCGGCCAAGGCCGCGTCACCGCAAACTTGGAAGGCGTGATCGTCGACGAAGCCTTCCGCGCCGAAGACAGCGAATGGCTGCCGATCCTCTACGATCTCGTGCAGGAAGAGGGACTTTGCCTCGGCGGCTCGTCAGCGCTCAACCTGCTTGGCGCGATGCGCCTCGCGGAGAAACTGGGCCCGGGCAAAACCATCGTCACCATCCTCTGCGATTACGGCAACCGCTATATGAGCCGCCTGTTCAACCCCGACTTCCTGCGCTCCAAGGATTTGCCGACGCCGCCGTGGTTGGCGTGAACGCGAGCCGTCTCCTTAGCGTGTTCCGCGCGCGGAGCAGTTGCTGCGTATGCCACACGGCATAGGCCAATTACGGCTGCACTACGCCGTTGATTACCGTCAGCGCTAAGCCTCCGTAATCCTTCATCCGGTAAAGATGACGCGTTCGGTGGGACGTTTTGTTCCCCCGTTAAAGTTTCAGCGTCCATGTACACTGTCTTTGCTTGCGTTCTGGAAGAGCACAATCTGTGGCTCGTCTTCGTGGCGGCGTTGGTCAGCGTCGGCGCCTGCGTCGGTGCGTTCTTTGTTTTCGGCGGCGCTTTGAAGAGCGCGGGCGCAGAGCGCTCTAAATGGCTCTTTCTCGCCGCAACGCTCGCTGGCGGCGGCACGTGGGCGACGCACTTCATCGCCATGCTAGGCTATGCGCCGAGTTTGGAAATGGGATTCGACCTTTCCATCACGCTGCTGTCCGCCGGCATTTCGATCGCCTTCACGTGGACTGCGTTTGAAATTTACGAGCGCTGGCGCGCAGCGGGCGGCCGCGTCGTCGCTGGCATTGTGTTAGGCTGCGCCATTGCGGCGATGCACTATATCGGCATGGCTGGCTTCGATGCCCCGGCGCAAAAACTCTGGGACATGGAGCTGGTCATCGCTTCGGGTCTCTTCAGCGTCGTCTTTGCGGTCGCGGCGTTGCACGCCTTCGCGGTTGCGCCAGCGCGGCTTCGCTTGCTTGCCGCCAGCGCCTTGCTGGTGTCGGCGATCATGTCGTTGCACTTCACCGGCATGGGGGCGCTGACCCTTCTGCCAGATCCCACCATCGCGCCGACCGCGAACCACATCGATCGCGAGATGCTGTCTGCGGTGATCGCGATGGGCGCCGCCGCCATACTGCTTGTCGGCGTGGTCTTGGCGCTGGCCGATCGGCAAGTGGCGGCGACCAAGCTTGCCGCCGCGGAGCAGGCCGCTTCAATGGCGTTGCACGATGCGCTCACCGGCCTGTCGAACCGGCGGCACCTTCAGGCCGTGTTTGAACAAGCGGCTGGCCTCGCGCTCAGCAGACGCGCCGCTGGCGATCGTTGCCGTCGATCTCGATCGCTTCAAGTCGGTCAACGATCTTTACGGCCATGCCGTGGGCGATGAGCTGCTGGTGCGTATCGCAGCGCTACTGTCACAGGAAGCGGGTGAGGACGGCTTTGTCGCGCGCTTCGGCGGCGATGAGTTCATCATGGTGCTGCCGTATGAAAGCGACGACGCCTTGATTGCGCGCCTCGCAGCTCTGGTCAGCACCTTCGATGAACCGCTGCCGCTCAACGGAAACGAAGTCTCGGTGGGCGCGACGCTCGGTGTGGCGCTGGCGCCGGCCGATGGCCTTGACGCCGATCTGTTGATGCGCCGCGCTGATGTGGCGCTCTATCGGGCCAAAGACGATGGCCGCGGCCGTTACGCGTTTTTCGAACCGGGCATGGATGATCGCGTGCACGAGCGCGCCGCGCTGGAGAATGATCTCAGAATTGCCGTGCGCAACGACGCCATCGAAGCGCATTTCCAACCGTTCGTGAATTTGGCAACCGGCGAGATTACCGGCTACGAAATACTCGCGCGTTGGACAGACCCGGTGCGCGGCGCGGTGCCGCCGGAGGTCTTCATCAGAATCGCCTCGGACACCGGCCAGATCGGCGAGCTTTGCATGAACGTGCTGCGCCGGGCTTGCCGCCAAAGTCTTGGCTGGCCCAGCGCGCCAAGGATCTCCCTCAACATTGCGCCGATCCAGTTGCGCGACGCGGCATTGCCGCAAAAATTGTTGAAAGTTCTAACCGAGTGCGCGTTCCCGCCGTAGCGGCTGGAGGTCGAAATCACTGAGGATGCGCTCGTTGCCGATTTCGAGTGCGCGCGCACCATTCTTGCGTCGCTCAAAAATCTTGGCATCGCCGTGGCGCTGGACGATTTCGGCACTGGCTATTCGAGCCTGCGCCACCTGCGCGAGCTGCCCTTCACCGAACTGAAGATCGACCGATCCTTCGTCCACGCCATTGGCGATGGCGAGGAAGCGCTGAGTGTTGTCCGCACCATCATTCAGCTGGCCAAGAGCCTGGGGATCGGCGTGACGGCTGAGGGCGTCGAGACCGAAGCGCAAGCGCAAGCGCTGCATGCCATGGGCTGCGAAACAGGGCAGGGATTTTTGCTCGGGAAACCCAGCGCCGAGCCATTTGGTACGTCATCCGCGCGCCGCCGCGCCCGTGTCGCTTAAGCGCACGCATCCGCTAGGCCGCCGCTGTGCGCCTTTGGTTGCCGCGGGTCAGCAGCCAGCCGGTGAGTGCGCCGAACAGGAAGTTCGATATGCCGACCTCAACCGCATGTGGCACGCGCACTTCCGGCGGCATGAGGGGGTTGTCCGGCAAGAGCGGTGAGAGCCCGCCAATCACCGAAAAGGCGACGCCAAGCACAAGCGGCGCAAAGCGCAGGCCGCCGCGCAACACCAGCACGCTCGACGCAACAAACACCAACGCCCGCACTGCTTGTAGCGCTAGCACCTCGCCGATCGCCGGTATGTGATGGTCCGCGTAGAAGGCCGCCACATAAGGAAACACAAGCATGCCGGCGGTGACGTAGAGCGCTTCGTAACCGAGCACGACGCCCGCGATCCGTAACGGGCCTAAGCGTAGCGTCGGCGCGTTTGTGGCGAGGCGCTTCGGCGAAGCCAGCGTGACCAACGCAGCGAGGAGCGCAAACACGCCGAACTGCATCGCAAAAGCATTCGCCGCCTGCGCCCATCCGATAACGCCGAATGCGATCGCTTCGATCAATAGATTGAACGAGCCTACACCAGCGCCCAGCGCCAGCAGCGCCAAGAACAGGCGCCAGCCACGCGCCGGCGTCGCCCAAGCGATCAGCGCAAACGTGATCAAAATCAACAGATACGAAGCAGCCAGCGCAATCATGGCGCTATTCCTTTTGCGAAGATTTCGGTTTCCGCCTTGGTCAGGAGTTTGGCGGCGGTGAAGGACGGGGCGTCCATCGCCCAGAACAAGCTGAGCCCCATGTGCATAACGGTGAACCGCAGCGCGAGATCGTCCGCCGCCCAAGGCTCCGCGACGAGCCCTGCGTCTTTGAGTTTTGCAAACAGCGCGGTGAACGCGCCGAGCACGGCGGTAGAGAAGGACTGCGCTTTCGTCTTGAACGCCTCATCGCCGCGCGCCAAGCGCGACAGGACGAGGCGCGCATAGTCGTGATGTTCGGCCTTGCAGGCAAGGAGCGTCCACGCGGCATTGTTCAGCACTTGATCGACCGTGCGCCCCGCAATGGCTGCGTCGGCGATTTTGGGCAACGCCTTCGCTTCGACGCCGGCGAGAAACTCCAACAGGATTTCCTCTTTCGAGCCGTAATAGTTGTAGAGCGTGCCTTTGCCGACGTCGGCGGCGCGGGCGATGTCGTCGATGGTGACGGCGTCCACGCCATTGCGAGCGAAGAGGTCGAGCGCTTGGCCCGCCAGCTTCTGGCGGGTCGCGTTCTTCTTTTGCTGACGCAAAGTGACTTTGGTCATAACTGACTATAGTCATAATTATCGGCGAGCCGCAAGGCCAAGAGGACACCGCGCGCGTCGTGCTGCATTTGCGAAGGGCGCTGACGGTGCACTTTTCCGCTTTTTCCCCGCATGTTGAAAAATTCGCTGCCTTGCGGCCTCTTTGCGGCAAGGTCTTGTCATCAATCGCGCGCGTGTTGCGTAAACCGCCCGCCTGAGTATTTTGCGCGCGAAGCCAAGCAACGGGCGGCCCTCAAGCGCCGCCCTGTTGGCGTTTTCGGGAGCGAAGCGTCCACCATGAACACCACGCGCCGCCGGGTCGTCCTCGCACTCGGATCAAGCCTGCTCGTCCCGGTCATAGGCCAAAGCGCCGCCGCCCAAACACCCAGTAGCGCCGATCGCACGTTCGAAGCGCTCGCCCGCCGCTACATCGATCGCGGTGCGCGTCTGAGCCCAGTCTCGGCGACCGGAATGGGCGATCACCGCTTCGATACGCGCGTCGATGATCTCAGCGCCAACGGCCGCAACGCCGGCTTGCGTTTCTCTCGCGAGACATTGCGCTCCCTCGAACGCATCGATCGCAGCCAGCTCTCGCGCGCCAATCAGGTTGACGCGGCTTTGCTCGACAACGCCTTGCGCGCCGATATCTGGCGCACTGAGACGTTACAGGGTTGGGCGTGGAATCCGCTCGGCTACCAATCCACGGCGGGGGGCGCACTCTATAGTCTGATGGCGCGTGAGTTCGCGCCGCTGCCGCAGCGTCTAGAATCGGCGACGGTGCGCATGGAGCAAATCCCGCGTCTGTTGCGCCAAGCACGCGAGGAGTTGCAGCCAGCGCGCGTGCCAGCGCCGCATGCCGCCACCTACGCCGCGCAAAACCGCGGCCTGAAGTCGATCGTTACCGGCATGATCGAGCCGCACAAAGGCTTGCTCAGCACCTCCAAGCGCGCCCGTCTCGAGCGCGCTATCGTCGCTTTCAATGCCGCTGTCGACGAACATCAAGCCTGGATCGAGGGCACGCTGGTGCCGGCCGCGCAGGCCGAGTATCGCGTCGGCGTCGAGACCTTCGACACGCAGCTGCGCTTCACGCTGCAATCTGATCTCTCGCGCGCAGAAATCCGCCGCCGTGCTGAAGCGGCCGTGGTGAGCGTGCGCGAAGAAATGTACCGCGTCTCGCGCCAAGCGCTCGCGGGGCGCGCCAATGCTCCGGCCATGCCGGACGCGCCATCGCCGGAGCAGCAACAAACCGTCATCCGCGCCGCACTCGATCTCGCCGCCGACGATCGCCCGCCGCGCGATCAATTGGTGGAAGTCGCCACCGCCGGCGTGCGTGAGGCCGACGCGTTCCTCAATAGCCGCGAAATCATCTCGATGCCGCCGCAGCCGGTGAACGTGATCCTGATGCCGGAATTCCAGCGTGGCTTCGCGGTCGCGTATCTCGATGCGCCGGGTCCGCTGGAGCGCGATCTGGGCTCCTTCTACGCCGTCTCGCCGATTCCGGACGATTGGACCGAAGAGCAAACCGTCTCGTTCCTGCGCGAGTACAACAATCGCGGCATCCTCGATATCGCCGTCCACGAAAGCTCGCCCGGCCACTACGTCCAGCTCTGGCACGCCAACGCCTATCCAAGCACGCTGCGCGCAGTGCTTTCGTCTGGCTCGTTCGTTGAGGGTTGGGCGGTGTATGCCGAAGAGATGATGATCGAGCAGGGCTTCCGCGCCAATGATCCGCTCTATCGTCTAAGCCAACTCAAAGTGCAGCTGCGCACCATCACCAACGCCATTATCGACCAGGCCATCCATGTCGATGGCATGACCGAACAAGAGATGATGCAGCTGCTGACGCAGACGGCGTTCCAAGAGGAGCGCGAGGCCGCCGGCAAATGGCGCCGCGCGCAGCTTTCCTTCACTCAGCTCTCGACCTATTTCGTCGGCTTCCAGGAGCATCTGGAAACGCGCGCCGTTGCGCGCGAGCGTTGGGGCGCCAATTTCAATCTGAAGCGTTACCACGACGGCATCCTATCGTTCGGTTCGCCGCCCGGCCGCTACGCCCGTCAACTCCTGCTCGATGAGCCAATTCAATGATGGATCCGAAAACCCACCCGTCGTTCGATGGCCACGAGGACGTGGTCTTCGTCGGCGGCGATACGCAAGGCTTCGCCGGCATCGTCGCCATTCACTCAACCGCCATCGGCCCAGCCGCTGGCGGTTGCCGCATCTGGGACTATGACAGCGCCGCCGACGCGCTCACCGATGCGCTGCGCCTCTCGCGCGGCATGACCTACAAGAACGCCATGGCCGAACTGCCGCTCGGCGGCGGCAAGGCGGTGATCTATCGCATCAACACCGATCGCGTGGACGCGTTTCAAAAATTCGGCGCCGAGGTCGAGAAGCTGAACGGGCGTTACATCACGGCGGAAGATGTCGGCGCCACCGTCGCCGACATGCGCGCCATCGCCAGCCGCACCACGTATGTCGCCGGCATTCCAAAAGAGCACGGCCAAGCCGGCGGCGATCCTTCGCCGATGACAGCGCTTGGCGTCTTCGTATCGATAAAGGCGCTGCTCGGCGGTTCGGTGCAGGGCAAGACTATCGCCGTCCAGGGCGTCGGCGCCGTTGGCTTCAATCTCTGCCGGCTGCTGAAGGACGAGGGCGCCAAGCTCATCGTTGCGGACGTCAATCGGGCCAACCTCCAGCGCGCCGAAGCGCTGGGCGTGGAGATCGCGCCGGTGGACCAGATCCACGCTATCGGCGCTGACATCTTCTCGCCGTGTGCGCTGGGCGCGGGGCTGAACGAGCGCACCATCCCCGAACTCGGTGCTGCGATCATTTGCGGCGCGGCGAACAACCAACTCGCCACTGAAGAGGATGGCGCACGCCTCGTGGCGCGCAACATCACCTATGCGCCGGATTATGTCGTCAACGCTGGCGGCATCATCAACGTCTCTGCCGAATATCTGGGCGAAGCCGCCGATGTGGTTGAAACCCGCGTCCGCGCCATCGCGCCCCGCTTGCTGCACGTACTGGAAACCGCCAAGAGCGAGCGGCTGACACCGCACCAAGCGGCGGACCGCATAGTGCGTGAGCGTCTTGCCGCCGCGAGGAAGAATTGATGGACGATATGAGCAGCCGCAAGCCGAACGCGCTCGATCTTCACGTCCCGGCGCCGCGCGCGCGTCCAGGCGATAAGCCTGACTTCTCCGGCTGGAGTTTCCCCGAGCCGGGCGACACGCCGCGTCCCGACATCGATGAGCCGGCGCACGATTTGCGCGAATACGCCTACGGTCTGATCCGCGTGATGGACATGGAGGGCAACGCCCTCGGCCCCTGGACGCCGCAGATCAGCCCGGAAAAGCTGCGCCGCGCCATCAATTACATGCTGCTGACGCGCGCTTATGACGAGCGCATGCATCGCGCACAGCGCCAGGGCAAAACTTCATTCTACATGCAATGCCTCGGCGAAGAGGCGATCGCCATTGCGCAAACCATGGCGCTTAACGCCGACGACATGTGTTTCCCGTCTTATCGTCAACAAGGCATCCTGATCGCGCGCGACTATCCGCTGATCGACATGATGCACCAAGTCTATTCGAACGCGTCGGATCCAATGAAAGGCCGGCAATTGCCGGTCATGTATTCGTCCAAGAAGGACGCGTTTTTCACCATCTCCGGCAACCTCGCCACGCAAGTGCCGCAAGCCGTCGGCTGGGCGATGGCGTCTGCCTATTCAGGCGATGGCCGCATTGCGTCGACCTGGCTGGGCGAGGGCTCAACCGCAGAAGGCGATTTCCACGCGGCGATGACGTTCGCGGCTGTCTACAAGGCGCCGGTGATCATCAACGTCGTCAACAATCAGTGGGCGATCAGCTCGTTCCAGGGCATTGCCGGCGGCGAGAACACGACCTTCGCGGCGCGCGGCGTTGGCTACGGCATGCCGCCGCTGCGCGTGGACGGCAACGACTTCCTCGCCGTCTACGCCGTCACCCAATGGGCGGCCGCACGCGCCCGCGCCAACTTGGGCCCAACGCTGATCGAGCATTTCAGCTATCGCGCCGGTCCGCACTCCACCTCCGACGATCCAGCGCGTTACCGCCCCGGCGACGAAGCGCGCATGTGGCCGTTGGGCGATCCGATCGAGCGGCTGAAGACGCATCTCATCTCGCTCGGCGAATGGTCCGAGGAGCAGCACAAGGCGGCGCACGAAGCAGCACTCGAAACCGTGCGCACCACCGGCCGCGAGGCCGAGAAGGTCGGTGTGCTCGGCCCGGAAGCGCCGCCAACGCACACGCGCGCCAGCATGTTCGAGGACGTTTACAAGGAAATGCCCTGGCACTTGCGCCAGCAGCGCGACGAGCACGGAGTTTAAGCGCCATGGCCAGCATGACCATGATCCAAGCGCTGAACTCGGCGCTCGACACCATGATGGAGCGCGATCCCAACGTGCTCACTTTTGGTGAGGATGTCGGCTATTTCGGCGGCGTCTTCAAAGTCACCGAACATCTGCAAACCAAGTATGGCAAGAAGCGTTGCTTCGATGCGCCGATCAACGAGAACGGCATCGCCGCTGTCGCTGTCGGCATGGCCGCCTATGGCTTGCGCCCCGTGATCGAGATCCAGTTCGCCGACTACATGTATCCGGCTTACGATCAACTCGTCTCCGAAGCCGCGCGCATCCGCTATCGCTCGGCCGGCGACTTCACAGTGCCGATGACGGTGCGCATGCCGTATGGCGGCGGCATCCGCGGCGGCCAAACACACAGCCAGTCGCCGGAATCGCTTTTCACCCATGTCGCCGGCCTGAAGACGGTGATCCCGTCCACGCCTTACGATGCCAAAGGCCTGTTGATCTCGTGCATCGAAGACGATGACCCGACCATCTTCATGGAGCCCAAGCGCATCTATAACGGCCCGTTCGACGGCTTTCACGATCGCCAAGTCTCGCCGTGGTCGAAGCATGCGGCGAGCGACGTGCCGGAGGGCTACTACAAAATCCCGCTCGGTAAGGCCAACATTGTGCGCCCCGGCGAGGCCGTCACCGTGCTTGCCTACGGCACCATGGTGCACGTCGCGCTCGCCGCCGCGAAGGAGAGCGGCATCGACGCCGAAGTGATCGATCTGCGTACGCTCGTGCCGGTGGACATCGAAACCATCGTCGCGTCGGTCGAGAAAACTGGCCGCTGCGTCATTGTTCACGAAGCGACGCGCACGTCGGGCTATGGCGCCGAGCTCAGCGCTTTGGTGCAGGAGCATTGCTTCTACAAGCTGGAAGCGCCGATCGAGCGCGTCACCGGCTATGACACACCGTATCCCCACTCACTCGAATGGGAGTACTTTCCAACCCCGCCGCGCATCATCAAAGCCATGCGCCGCGTGACCGAGGTTTGAGCCCAAGCATGAGCCAGTTCGTTTTCAAACTCCCGGACGTTGGTGAAGGTACGGCCGAGGCCGAAATCGTCGCTTGGCACGTTCGCGTCGGCGATCTCGTCAAGGAAGACGCGCCGCTTGTCGATGTGATGACGGATAAGGCGACGGTCGAGATGACCGCGCCGGTCAGCGGCAAAATCGTAGCGCTCCACGGCGAACCCGGCGACATGGCCCCCGTCGGCGGCCCGATCGCGGTGTTTGAGGTTGAAGGCGAGGGCGAAGAAGCGCCGGCGCCCGCGCAAGCAAGAACGGAAGCGCCCAAACCAAACGGCGCTACCGCCGCCAAATCGCCCGCCGCCGATGGCCTGACATCGACGCCGCCGAACGCCGATGCGCCTCAAGCGCCGCCAAAGCCGAAGATCAAAGCGCCAGCCGGCGCGACGTGGTCGGAAGAGCAAGTGCAAAGCGCCATGCAGGGCTCGCAAGCGCGCGCCGTGCCGTCTGCGGCCATGCCGCCGAGCGCTGCGCCGAAAGCAGCGCCCGCGCCGTCGCAAGCCGTCGCCAAGCCCGCGCCGCGCGATGCCGCCGTGCGCGAGTGGTCCCAGGCGCAAGCCTCGCCCGCGGTGCGCGCGCGTGCGCAAAAGCTGGGGCTCGATTTGGGCCAAGTGCGCGGCTCCGGCCCTGATGGCCGCATCACACACGAAGATTTGGACGCGGTGCTGGTGCCTGCCGTCGGCGCACGCGGTTCTTCGGCGCTGGCCGAGAAGAACGGCATCGAGCCGGTGAAGGTGATCGGCCTCAGACGCAAGATCGCCGAGAAGATGCAGGACGCCAAGCGCCGCATCCCGCACTTCGCCTACGTCGAAGAATGCGATCTCACCGAACTCGAAGACCTGCGCGCACACCTCAACGCTACCAAGCGCAACGATCAGCCCAAGCTCACTTTGCTGCCGTTCCTGATGCGCGCTCTCGTGCTGAGCCTGCCGGATTTCCCGCAGATCAACGCGCGCTACGACGACGATAACGGCGTCGTCTATCGTCACGAGAACGTCGATATCGGCATCGCCACGCAAACCGATAACGGCCTGATCGTCCCCGTCGTGCGCCACGTCGAGGCGCGCGATGTCTGGAGCTGCGCGGCCGAAGTCACCCGTCTCGCCAACGCCGTGCGCAACAACAGCGCCGGCAAGGACGATCTCTCCGGCTCCACCATCACCATCACCTCGCTGGGCGCGCTCGGCGGCATCGTCACCACGCCCGTGATCAATCACCCGGAAGTGGCGATCATCGGCGTCAACAAACTCGTCGAACGCCCGATGGTGAAAAATGGCCAGATCGTCGTGCGCAAAATGATGAACCTAAGCTCATCCTTCGATCACCGCGTCGTCGATGGCTATGACGCAGCCGCGTTCATTCAGCGCGTCAAGGGCATGCTGGAACACCCAGCGGCGCTTTTTATCGATCGGTGATGTCGAGGCGCCTCTGCGCTGCGCTCATTGACCGGGAATGGCCGCCCCAGATTCCGCAAGAGGGTCAGCGGCCTCGGTTTGTGGCGACGTCTCCGTGCTAGTCGGAGCTTGCACGTCAATCGCGAGCGCTGCCGGCTCAGGCGGGGGCGGAGGCTGCAGCGAGGGGTGACGTGAGCCAAGCGCGTAACTCTCCAAGTAAGGTGCGCCTGGAATCTCCCATGCGTAAAACGCCGATGACCCTCCGCACGTAGACGGCGCTCCGTTGGTGAACGATGCAGCTCTCGCGCGCTCTAAGATGTGTGCCGGCAGGTCCGCAACCGCCGCGCTCGCGAACTCCGGCGAGTATACGGGCAAGCGTTCATCCGCGAGTAGGTCGAGACGGATGAAAATGACTTCGCCTGCTGCAATCTCGAAGAAGGGCGCGCCGAAACAAAAGTGAGTGCGCCATAAGGTGTGTCCCAATCCCGATAGCTTCCATCGTCCCGGTGGCACCTGAAAAACGCGCGTTGTTTCATGCGGTCGCGACGAAAGCGCAAAGGCTGGCTGCGGGAGGGTTGCGGTAAAAAAGTCGGGCAATCCGTCGATGAAGCCCGGCATAATGTCGCCTTCACCCATGCGCGAGAACGAGAAGCCAGTGCCGCCTGTCCCCATGGTGCCGGCGATATTGACAACAACAAGCGTGGAATCGGGCGCGAGCGCCGCCAATTGGCGCTCAGTGAGCGGGCGCGGGGAGGCGGCGCTCCGCGGCCTGCGCAGGCGTTCGCCTCGAACAGCCGGTTGTTCGGATTCAGCTTCGTCGTCTTCTTCGAGTGCTTCCAGCGCCAATAGGCTCAATGGTATTTTGTCGAGATCACCTGCGGGTCCGAATGCGATCACCTCGCGGACTGCCGCCTCATTGTGAAAAATGCGCACTATATCGCCGGTCGGCTCGGCAGCGTCGACCATCGCATCCAACCGGGTCGCGAGTGCGGGTTGCTCCAGCGCCGAGAGTTCTTCGCCGAGCGCTTCATCGACCTGGACCAAACGCCAACCGTGCAGCATCATGCAATTGGTCGTGTTGGCCACCAGTCCGCGCCGTGCCGCCATGCCTTGCTGCACGCCGCGCACGACGCCAACGACGAGCGCGCCAATCAGACCGCCACCGCCGCCAGCACCGGCCGAGGGATCGGGTTGGACGAGCCGCGACGCCAAGCCGAGGCAGGTGCGCACATCGGTGTTGTGCTCCGCGAGACTAGCGTTGGGGCGATTGTAATAGGTGTAGCCAGGATGGGGTGTGACCAGGCTGGTCTGGGCGTTCGCTTGGCCGACGCACAAGAGCAGCACCGTCGCCGCGCAAATCAGTAGTCTCACCATCTCACCCACCCCAATCCCGGGAGGATTTAGCGTCGGATCTAAGTACGTATCAAGGGTTGTGCGAACGGTTGTCCCGGCCAAAGCACGAAGCGACCGGAATGACGAGGAGGGTGGCAGGCCTTGGCGCTCCCGCCTAAACTCACCCCCCATGTCGCGCATCATCGCCGCAATCTTGCTCTGCCTCGCCTTCGCGCCCATGGCGCGTGCGCAGTCGTTCGATTGCGCCAGTGCGAGCGGCGTGTTGCAGCGTGTGTGCGCGGCGCCTGACCTCATCCCGTTGGAGCAGGAACGGCTCCGGCTGATCGCGGACATCCAGTTCTTCGATCCCGCGCATCCAGCGATTCAAGGCGAGGGCGCCTGGCTTGCGGCGCAAGAATCGTGTGCCGACGATGCGTGTCTCTCGGCCGGCTACAGCGCTCACAATCAAGAACTGCGCGCTGCACTCGACGCTGCGCGCCCGCCTGAAGAGTTGGTCGATGAGCCCGAACCGATCAGGCCGCCGACGATCGCGCCACGCGATGGCCCGGCTTCGTCGCTCGATGACGGCCCGGCGGTTCAGCCCAACGAATATCTCATCGGCCTCGGCATCGTGCTGGTGACGTTCCTGATCGCGTTTTGGCTGCTGACTACAGCCGCTCGCGCGCGCCGCAGAGATCGCGACGCATAGCGCGCGGCTAAGCGCGCTTGGTCGATTGCAGCTGCACGTTCACGACATCCGGCGTCCAGCGATGCAGGAAGGTCATGTAACCCAGCGCGCCGAATACGGTCACCATGCCCACCCAGAGCAACAAGCGCACGATGCCGTCAGTCCCAGCGCGCGTATTGTCCAGCACAGCGCGTCCGGCCGGAGAGAGCCCGCCGTTCGACTCCAATTCGCGCAGCGCCTCGACCAAGCCGGTATGCGTATTCTGCGCGCCGATCATCACCACCATGAGCAGGGCGAGGATTAACGAGACGAAGGCGAACGCGCCAAGCCGCGCCATGAACATCGCATCGCCGACGAAATAGTTGAGCGCCACGATATAGGCCGAGACCACCGAGAAGATCAGCGACACGCCAATCAGCAACAGCCCCATATATTGGACGGCTTGCTCAACGATCTCAGCTTCAGTCATCGCTTCGTCCTTAGTGCTCTGCAGTAACGGGCGCCGCGTTTGGCGTTGGCGCCGGCGCATCGAGGCGGGCGTGGCCGATATTCTCGACCTCGTCGCCGATATAATCGGCGATCATGTCGATCACCTCCGGCTGATCGAAATAGGTCGTGTGGATCAGGCTGCTCCAGGTCATCGCGTCATTGGCCAGCTGCGCCAACGGGCTGTTGGTGTCGGATTCGACCGTGAATAGCGCCCAGCGATATTGTTCGATCAGCTTGGAGGCTGCAGCCGCTGCGTTGGTTTGCATGCGTTCCGCGCATTCGCCGTCGATACGAAACTCGCGACAGGCGTGCGTGTGCGAGGCGGTGCGAACCTGGCCGATCATCTGGTCGCCGTCGCGCCCAAAGGCGACGCCGCGCAACACGCCGGTGATCCAGTTGTTGAGCCGTTGCCGCGCCAGCATTTCGGCGACGATGCCCGCGATCAAGCGATAAGAGAGATAAGCCAGCGCAAAGATGACCGGTGCGAAGAAGAGCAATGCGAGAGTCATCGTCCAGAGCCATTCGCTGTACGCGTAGGGGGCCGCGATCAGTCCGAAAGCGCGCGCAAATACGATCGCTGTTGGCGCAATCGCGGAAAGAATGACGAACAGCACGCCGAAACTGACCGCGCCGCCCCGCGAGCCGCGCAGCATCGAGCCGCTAGGAAATGGCTCCAGCGGCAAGCCTTCGATCTTTTGCAGAAACGAAATGGCCTCGTCATTGCCGTGCCAGACAGAGAACACGCGTGCGCGTGTATCTGCGTTGCTGCGCGGCCGCATGATGCGCCGCAGGCCACGCCCCGCCAGTCGCAGCATCAGCCAAAGCGGAATGCCCACACCCAGCACGCAAATCCAAACCGCGAGCCAGCTGCCGGCGTTCGGTTCGCCGAACACCTCCGTCATCGTGAACAATTCGTCGCGTCCGCTGACCCAGAGCAGCAGCATCAGGCTGGTCAGCAAATAGAGCGGCACGCTCGCCCACGTCACCAACAAGAAGAGCAGGCCGCCGAGCGATTGCAGCGCGCCGGTGCGCGAACTCAAAAAGGGCGTGCCGATCGTGGTGAGGCTGGCGATCGCTTCTTTGTCGTGCGTGCGACGACGCCCCCAGCGCAACAATAGCGCTGCATCGTTGGCGACATTGCCGCCGTGTGAATGGCCGACAATGTGGACGCCGGCATAGCGCGGCGCGATGCGCTTGACGGTGGCGGCGAGTTTCTCGGCGCTGACCTCGCGCGCCGAGGCGCTGTTTGCGCCCGACCACAAGAACGGCACGATTTCGGCCTCGATGCCGCGCGCCGCCAGCTTACCCGTGAGCGCCTGCGAAAAATGCGATCCCTTCTGGAACCACTTTTCGCCCTCCAGCTCTTTTGCCGTGTCATTGGTGCCGTGCACCGTGACCACCGCGATCGGCTTCCCCATGGCCTGTCCCCCCTGGCTACCCACACTAGGGCATCGCCCGGCCGCTTGCCAGATTGGGATTCAATGCGGGGATAGATCGCGCCGTATCCATGAAGGAGCGCGGGTCTTCAGACCCGCATCGCCTTGATATTAGCGGCCCGCAGGCCCGCGGTCCGTAAATCTATCCGACCGCATTGCAGCGGCGCTTAAACTGCACGTCCAATGCAATCGCGCCGCCCACCCATCTCAGCCCATCGCTTCGCTAGGCTCGTCGCCTGGCTTTGCGCTATGCTCGCGTGGGTAGCCGCTGGCGCGCTGCATCGACGCCGCGCGCGACCGCCGATTGCAAAGCTACGCACGGCGGTCGAGCACGCCATACTCATCATCGCCGCCGACTATGTGCGTCCGCAGAGGCATCGCATTCAGCGCGGTTACGGTCCGCGTCGACGTAAAGGCGCTTGGCTGCGCGCCGTTGGCGGCTCGTGGCTGCGCGCGAAGCTGCGCAAGCGCGGCGGCTTTATCGTGCAAGCGCGCCATCTGCTCGGCGTGCTCGCCAATCGCGACGCGATCGCGCGACAGCTCGCGCACCGGCGCCGCAAACCGCATACGCGTCGCGCGCCGATTGTACCTGTGGCTGGAGCGCACGCGCCGGTCCGCGATCTCGCCATGCCGGCGCCGATTTGCGCCGACACATCCTAAGCTGCCCCGAGCCTTCTGTGACGCACGCCACGCCGTGAGCGAACCCTGTTCGCCCGCGGGCGCCTGTGCATGTCTGTCACAAAGCCTTGTCATTTCTCGGAAATTTGCGGTGTTCACGGAGTTTTGGGCCGTGTCATCTTCCCGTCCCGTTCATCAGCGCCTAATGATGATCCTGGGACAAACGAGAGGCGGCGCGAGAATGCGCCGAGGCAGGGCGCGCATGGCCGATATCTTCATTTCTTACGCCAGCGAAGACCGGGGCCGCGTTCGTCCGCTCGCCGATGCGCTGATCGCGCGCGGCTTCAATGTCTGGTGGGATCGTTCGCTCGCCGCCGGGCAGGACTACACCGCCATCATCGAGCGCGAGCTGAAAATCGCCAACGCCGTCATCGTCGTCTGGACGGAAAGCTCGGCGCTTTCGACCTTCGTGCGCGATGAAGCCGGCCGCGCTCGTGATGAAGGCCGGCTCGTGCCGGTGATGCTCGACCGCGTCAGCATTCCGCTCGGCTTCGGCGCGTTCCAAGCCGAAGACTTTACCAAGTGGAATGGCGGCGCCAACGCGCCGCAAATGATGCTGCTTGAAGAAGTGTTGAAGGCGAAGATCGCCGGCCGCGAAATCGACGGCAGTGAAATCGCGCGCCGTCGTCGCAGCTTGGGCAACCGCATCCGCATCGTCTCAGTGCTTACGGTGCTCGCTCTGGTGGTCGGCATTGCTGCTGGCGGGCGTTATCTGATCGCGCCGCCGGACACCGAAGTGACGCAAGAAGATCTGCGCGCCGAATTGCTGCGCTTGTTGGCTGAAGGCCAGCTGACGCCGGAGCAGGCGATCACGCTGGCGCAATTGCTCGAAGCCGGCGCGCTCGGAGAAACGCAAAGCGCCGGTCTGCAAACCGACGGCTCATCGCCCGCAGCGCCGGGCGCGGAAACGCGCACCGCCGATGTCGAGGGCGTTGTCAGCGAAGCCTCGTTCGAAGCCGCCGCAAGCGACACCTATCGCGAAGCGTTCGCTGCACTTGCGGCTCACCCGGACGCGCAAGTCCGCCTCGCCGTCGCGCAAATGGCCAGCGACACCTCCCGCCAAGCCGCCATGCAAACGCTCTGGACCTACGCCCAAGCCAATCCGGACGATCCGCTGCGTGAGCAGATTTATTTGCTCTGCGGCTCGGTCGGCGAAGCCAATGACGATCCGCTCGGCCAGCGCGCTTTGGAGCAGGCGGTCAACATCGCGCCGCGTAATCCTGGCACTTGGCGCATGCTCTCGCGCTCGTATGAGCGCATGAACAGAAGCGGCGAAGCCGCTGCCGCCGCCGCCGTCTCGGAAGGCGTGGAAGCGCAGAACGCGGGTCAAACCGCGGAGGCCGAGCAGCAGCTGCAAGTCGCATTGCCGCAACTGAACGCCGTCGTGGCCGCCCCCGTCGCCTCCGAACTTGGCGACATCGCTGTGCAACGCCAAGATTGGTCGGGCGCCAGCGCCCGCTATGAGCGCGCCTATCGTCTGCGCGAAGAAAGCGCTGAACGCTCCCCAGACTCGCCGGCCGCCGGCGTGCTCGAAGCCGATGCGCAGCAGCTCGTCATGTCGCTCGATCGTTCGGGTC
This sequence comes from Hyphomonadaceae bacterium, assembly GCA_022841905.1. Classification (GTDB taxonomy): domain Bacteria; phylum Pseudomonadota; class Alphaproteobacteria; order Caulobacterales; family Aquidulcibacteraceae; genus Vitreimonas. The sequence continues at coordinate 37,816 of JALHQO010000001.1, forward strand.
GTACGCGCGAAGCATGCGAGCGTTTGCGCCAGGCGCAGGAAGCGCACGAAGTCGCGACGCCGGACGAGGAATTGCTGCAACGCTGCCAACGCTTGCGCGTCAATATCGATCAACGCGTGCAGATGGCCCCGCAACTCCGCCTGCAACCGCAAATGCAACGCGTCGCGCCGGCGCCAGCAACGCCTTAAACGGCGCGCAGGAACAGCACTTTCGCGGCGCCATAGTCGCGCGTGTCGAGGAGTTCAAAGCCGGGCGTTTGAGGCGTCTCATCGGCGGCGCACTCGAAGATGACGAGCGCGTCGGCGGTGATCCAGCCGCCTTTGCTCAAGCCCGCCAGCGCGCGTTCGCCGAGGTCTTTGTGATAGGGAGGATCAAGGAAAACGAGATCGAACGGTTCGCCCAAGCCGGCAGGCTTCAAACCCAAATCGGTCGCGTCGCGGCGATGGATGCGGGTGTTGCCGAACAGGCCAAGTGCTTCGATGTTGTCGCGGATCGCCCCGCGCGCAGCGGCTTCGGTCTCGACGAACAACGCAAACGCAGCCCTCCGCGACATCGCCTCCAGCCCAAGCGCACCGGAGCCGGCAAACAGATCGAGCACCCGCCGGCCCTCGATTCCTGTCGCCCAAGGCGCATGCGCCAAAATGTTGAACACCGCCTCGCGCGCACGATCGCCGGTCGGCCGGGTATCGCGGCCCGCGGGGGCGGTGATGGCCCGCCCTTTGAATTGTCCGCCCACAATGCGCATTCGCCCGCTCATGCGATGGGACGGGGCGATAATCAATCCAACAGCGGCGGTTTGGGGTTACGCTTCCAGGTGGGGGAGGATGGCCGCGCCAAATGTCGCGCCGCGGACGGGGTGGCCCGCTTGACCGCGTTCGCGCCCCCCCGCAGAAGAACCGCCAGACTTGGGAGCTGAACCGCTTGGAAAATTTGGCCGCGCACTTTGCGGATTTGTTCAATCCCGATCTGGCTGTTGCGAACTTCGCGGCGCTGTTCTCGGTCATCCTGATCGACCTGGCGCTGGCCGGTGACAACGCGGTCGCGGTCGGCCTAGCGGCGGCGGCCCTGCCTGCGGCGCAGCAGCGGCGCGCGATCTTCTGGGGCATCGTCGTTGCCCTGGTTCTGCGCATCGTTTTCGCGACGGTGACGCAACAGCTGCTCGCCATTCCGGGTCTTTTGCTCGCCGGCGGCTTGCTGCTGTTCTGGGTGGCGTGGCGGATGTGGGACGATCTGCGCAAGCATCAGCCCGTCATGGTCGGCGATCCGGTCGCCGGTGAACACGCCGCCGAAAACATCGCCTCAGGCGGCAAGGTGCCGAAGACCTTCATGAGCGCGCTCATGACGATCATCATCGCCGACGTGTCGATGTCGCTCGATAACGTGCTCGCGGTGGCGGCAGTGGCGCGGCACAATGAAGTGATCATGTGGTTCGGCTTGATCCTGTCGGTCATCATGATGGGTGTCGCGGCGAGCTTGATTGCACGCGTGATCGATAAGTACCGCTGGATCGCGGTCGTCGGCATCGTGATCATCATCTTCGCCGGCTTCCGCATGGTCTGGGAAGACGGTCACAACTTCTTCCCGGCCTACATCCCCGGCGTGCCCGGCTTCCTCGGCGGGCACTAGGCGAAGTCTTTGCCGAGCTGATCCTTGAGCATCTTGCGCGGAATTTCTTCCACCGCGCCGGGCTCAAGCGCGCCCAACTGAAACGGCCCGTACGAGACGCGGATGAGCCGGTTCACTTTCAGCCCCAGTGCATCGAGCACGCGCCGCACTTCGCGGTTCTTGCCTTCGGTGATGGCGACATTGATCCAGGAATTCGCTCCCTGCCCACGTTCAAGTTGCGCATCGATCGAGCCGTAACGCATGCCATCAACCGTGATGCCGTCTTTCAGGTGATCCAATTCTTCTTGCGTAACCCGCCCAAAGGCCCGCGCCCGATAGCGCCGCACCCAGCCATTCGAGGGCAGCTCAAGTTTGCGCGCCAGTTCGCCGTCATTGGTCAACAGCAGCAAACCTTCGGAGGTCAGATCCAATCGCCCCACCGAAATCACGCGCGGCAGGTTCTCCGGCAAATGCTCAAACACGGTCGGCCGCCCAGCCGGATCGCGGTGGGTCGTCACGAGGCCCGTGGGCTTGTGGTAACGCCAAACCCGCGTCGCCTCGGCCGCGCCAATCGGGCGGCCATCGACCTGCACTTTGTCGGCCTGGGTCACCTTCACAGCCGGCGTATCCAGCACCGTGCCATTGAGCTTCACCCGACCCTCAGCGATCAGGCGCTCGGCGTCACGGCGCGAGCAAACGCCAGCGCGGGCCAGGAACTTGGCAATGCGTTCGCCGTCCGGGCTAGAAGAGGGGGGTGAGGATGTCATGTTCGCCGTGATCTATCGCTGGCAGGTCGTACCAGGGCTCGAGGCGCAATTCGAGCTAGGCTGGAAGCGCGGCACTGAGCGGATCGCCGCGGAGTTCGGCGGCTGGGGCTCCAGGCTCCACAAAGGCGAAAACGGCGCCTACGTCGCTTATGCCCAATGGCCCGATGAGGCGACCTGGAAGCACGCCATGGAAAGCCGCATGCACCATTCCGATGACGAAGCCCGGCGCATGTACCGCGAAGCCATCGTGCCGGACACGTTCGAGACGCTGTTTGCGGCCGAGGTCGTCGAAGATTTGCTGGAGCTGCGCCGGCCGTGAGCGACGAAGATCATATGGGCCGGGCCTTGGCGTTAGCGCGGGCGGCGGCGGACGCAGGCGAGGCGCCGATCGGGTGCGTCATCGTCGATGGCGCGGGCGAAGTGATTGCCGAAGGCGCCAATGCGCCGATCGCGCTGCACGATCCAACAGCCCATGCTGAAATCATCGCTCTACGGCAGGCGGCGGCGGCGCTGGAGAATTATCGCCTCAAGCCCGGCCTCACGCTTTATGTGACGCTGGAACCCTGCGCCATGTGCGCCGGCGCTATCTCGAACGCCCGCATCGCGCGCGTGGTGTACGGCGCGAGCGATCCCAAGGGCGGCGGGGTCGCCCATGGGGCGCGCCTGTTTGACCAGCCGACCTGTCACTGGAAGCCTGCGGTGACGAGCGGCGTCTGCGCTGATGATGCATCGAAACTGCTCAAGGATTTTTTCAAGGCGCGCAGATAAGAGAGCCAATGACCCTCCCCGAAACACAGACCCTCTATTTCGAAGACGTCAGCCTCGGCATGCGCGAGTCGTATTCCAAGCACGTCAAATCGTCGGACGTCGTCGGCTTCGCCGAGATCAGCGGCGACCGCAATCCGATCCATCTCTCCGAACACTTCGCGGCGCAAACGCCGTTTGGCGGCCGCATCGCGCACGGGCTTTATACGGCGAGTTTGATCTCCGCCGTCATCGGCACGCGGCTGCCGGGACCGGGGGCGATCTATATTTCGCAGACGCTACGCTTTCTCGCGCCGGTGCGTATCGGCGACACGGTGGTGGCGAGTGTCGAGATCGTGGAGCTGCTCGAGAAGGGCCGGCGCGCAAAGCTGCGCTGCGAGTGCAAGGTCGGCGATACGCTGGTGCTCGAAGGCGAAGCGGAAGTGAAGATACCGGCGCGGCCCACCGCTTAAGGATCGCGGGTCTTCAGACCCGCATCTTTTCTTCGGGCGCTTGAAGCGCGGGTCTGAAGACCCGCGGTCCGTTTAAGCGTCAACCAACGCCCGCCTTGCATTGATCACGTCCTGCGTCATTTGCCGGCGCAGGGCGTTGGTGTCGTCGAACTTATCCTCCCCCCTCAGGAACGCGATAAGCTCGACCTCGATATGTTTGCCGTAAAGATCGCCGCTGAAATCGAACAGGTGCGCCTCGAGCAACGGCTCGGGCAGCGCGCCAACCGTGGGGTTCACGCCCACGCTCGCGGCGCCCGGCAACAACACGCCGTCGCCCAGATCGACGCGCACCGCGTAAACGCCAAGACGCGGGCGGACGTAGTCGCCGAGCGCCAGGTTCGCGGTCGGGAAGCCGAAATCGCGCCCGCGCTGAAAGCCGCGCTGTACTTCACCTGCGATCGCCCAGGGCCGCGTCAGCATGGCGCGCGCCTTATCCATCTCGCCCGCAGCGATCGCCTCACGGATAGCGGTGGAGGAAATCCGCGCGCCATCCGCGCCGCTGATTTCCCCGATGACATCGACGGTAAAGCCAAATTCCGCGCCGAGCTTCGTCAAACTCGCGACATCGCCCATGCGTTTATGACCAAAGCGAAAGTCATCGCCGACACTGACATGCGCGGCGCCAAGCGCGTCCTTCAGCAGCTTCTCCGCAAACACCCGATCGCTCGACGCCGCCAACGGCGCGTCGAAGCCGATCTCGAACACCTCTTCGACGCCGAGGTCCGCCAAAGCGCGGGCGCGCTGCGCGTTGCTCTGCAAGCGAAAGGGCGGCGCGTCGGGCTGGAAGAAGCGGCGCGGATGCGGCGCAAACACCGCCGCGCCCAGATTGATGCCACGCTCATCGGCGACAGCACGTGCGGACTCGATCACCGCCTGGTGCCCCAAATGCACGCCATCGAAATTGCCGAGCGCAATCGCAGCGCCGCGCGCATCTTCGGGAACGGAGGGGGAGGGAGACGTCATTCGTTCACAAAGTCTTGCGTTTTAGCCAGATTGCAGCGGCGTCCATTGCCAAAGCATGACTGGGTGCTGGTGTCGATGCGTGCGCGTTCACTCATGCTTAAGCGCTACTTTACCGAAAATTCTCAGGTCTTTGCTATCTGTGACGGCATAACACGGCGCAATAATAGCCGGGTAACGTCTCGCCGCCGGATTGTGCACCCCGATCCGGCGGCGTGCCGGGCCCCACAAAAAACGCGCTGCGGGTTGTGGGAGACGAGCGCCAATGTCTGTTTCGCTGACAATGCCGATCCTGATCGTGGACGATTACAACACCATGATCCGTATCCTGCGGAACCTGCTGCGCCAGCTCGGCTTCACCAATATCGACGAAGCCTCGGACGGGCGCACCGCGCTCGCCAAGATGCAATCCAAGACCTACGCGCTTGTCATCTCCGATTGGAGCATGGCGTCGATGTCGGGCTTGGAACTTCTGAAACACGTCCGCGCCAACGAACGCACCGCGGAAACGCCGTTCGTGATGATGGCCAACGACAACGAGGATGGCGCGGTCGCGGAAACGCGCGCCGGCGCGAACTCGTATCTGGTGAAGCCGTTCACGGCGCAAGCGCTGAAAGAGCGCCTCATGCCTGTCATCGGCGCGTTCTAGTCAGCCTCAAAAAGCAACGAGCGCGACGGGCAACCCGTACGCGCTCGGCTTCGATCGGACCTGAAAACGCGTTAGCGCTTCATCGCGCCTTTCTTCTTCGCAGCCTTTTTCGGCGCGGCCTTCTTCATGGTCTTTTTCGCGACAGGCTTCTTGGCGGCGGCCTTTTTCGGTGCGGACGCCGCTTTGGCGGTTTTCTTCTTCGCCGTCTTCTTCTTGGCTTTCGTCACAGCGACCGCGGTTTCGCTGGCGCTCTTTGTGCGCAGGTCAGCCGCGTGGGCGCGCTTGAACGTCTGGATATCCTTGAACGCCCCATCCTTGCCGCGGACCGCGTAAAGCTTGGTCCCCTTGGTGGTGCGATGCGTGGTTCTACGCGCCATGTTTGGCTCCTGAAATGATCAACGCGCAGAGCCTAGTCCGAGTCGGCTCAAACCGCAGTCTGGCCGCCGTCGATGACGAAAGTCTGGCCGGTGGTGAACGCGCCCGCTTTGCCAGCGAGGAACACAGCCATGCCGGCGATTTCGTCCGGCTCGCCGATGCGGCCGAGCGGCGCGCGCGAGGTCGCCGCTTTCAGAATGTCTGGATTTTCCCAGAGCGCGCGCGCGAAATCGGTTTTGATCAGGCCGGGCGCAATGGTGTTGACGCGGATATTGTCGGGTCCGAACTCGGCGGCCAGGTTACGCGCCAGCGCCATGTCGGCGGCTTTCGAGATGCCGTAGGCGCCGATCACCGGCGTTCCGCGTACGCCCGCGATCGACGACACCAGGATGATCGAGCCATCTTTGCGCGCGCGCATTTGCGGCGCCACCATCTGGATGAGCCAGTGATTGGAGACGATATTGTTCTGCAGAATCTTGTTGAACTGATCGTCGTTCATATTTCCCATCGGCCCGAAATAGGGGTTCGATGCGGCGTTGCAGACGAGAATATCGATCTTGCCGAACGCCGTGTTGGTTTCATCGACAAGCTGCTGCAGCGCTTCTTTGACGGCGATGTTGCACGCCACAGCGATCGCGGCTTTGCGCCCGACGGCCTCGTTGATCTCTTTCACCACCTCTTCGCACGCATCGAGTTTGCGCGAGGAGACGACGACGTTAGCGCCTTGTTCCGCAAGCCGGTGCGCGATGGCTTTGCCGATGCCTTTGGAGGAGCCGGTGACGATGGCGCTCTTGCCGGTCAGATCGAAGAGATTGGCCATGGGTTTTGCTCCTGCTATGTGCGCCCCAGTCTAGGCGGCGCAAGCGCGGGCGGTCTAGGCTGACGTTGGAGGAAGCGTGATGCGGCGTTTGATTTTGGCGGGTTTGGTTGCGGCTGCGGCGCTTACGGCGTGCACGCAGCCCGATCCGCTCGAGGCCAGTCGCCGCGCATGCGCCGACGATGATGGCGCGCCAGCGGAGCGCGTAGCCGCGTGCACGGCGCTGATCGAGAGCGGTGAATTGGAGGAGGCCGCGCGCATCGAAGCGCAAGCTGATCGTGGCGCAGCGAACCGGGCGGCGGGCGAAGTGACGTCCGCGCTTCGCGATTTCGAGGCGGTGTTGCGGGTGGAAGCGGATAACGCAGTCGCGCTCGAAGGCCGCGCGGCGATACTACTGGCGAGCGGCCAGCTCGACGCGGCTGAGCAATTGGTGACGCAGCTGATCGAGACCGGCGAGGCCGACGCCAGCGCGCAATTCATGCGCGCCGAAATCGCGCGAAGCCGGGGTGACTACGCCGCTGCGCTGGAGGGCTACGATGCCGCCATCGCGCGCGATCAGCGCATGGCGATTGCATTCGCCCGCCGTGGCCGCGCTAAGCAGCGCTTGGAGGATATCGACGGCGCGCTATCCGATTTCGATTCCGCGTTGCGCTTGGATTCAAGCTTGGTCGATGCGCGCGCTGGGCGTTGCTGGCTAAGTCTAGCGGAAGGTCGTGATCTTGAGCGCGCCCGCACCGACGCTGAAACCGCCGCCGCAGCCGATCCGCGCCATGTCGAAGCGCAACTCTGCCGCGGCATCCTGCAATTGCGTGGCGAGGAATGGACGCAAGCGCGATCCTCGTTCGAGGCCGCACTCGAAGTCGAACCCGGCAATCCGACCGCACTCTTCGGCCGCGGCGTCGCCCGTCGTCGCAGCGGCGATAATGACGGCCGCGAAGACATGAACCGTGCCCGCGACTTCGACCGCCATATCGGTGAGGCGTTCGATGATTGGGGTGTGCGGACGTTCTGATGAAAGCGATGCTAGCGCTTTTCGCCGCCATTTTCGGCACGACGTGTGGAGCAACATTCTCTGCTGAGGACAGCATTGACTGCTCGCGAAGCGCAACCGAGCCGGAGCGTCGGATCGAAGCGTGCAGTCGTGAACTGGCCGCTATAGGGCCAAACGGAGGGACGCTGTCATCGCGGGGCGCGGCGAAGGAAGCGCTTAGGGATTGGGTCGGGGCGCAGCGCGACTCTGAGGAAGCTTTAGCTCTTGCTCCAGAACTCGGCGGCCCATTGTTGGGTCTCGGAAGGGTGCATTTGGCGCAAGGTGATCTCGTAACCGCGCGGCGATACTTGAACCGCGCGATTGAGGAAAATGATTCTGGAATCGCTCGCGATACTTGGTAGCGATGCGCTGAGACAGCGTGATTATGCGGAAGCCTTGTCGCAGTACGAAGACCTACTCGCTAGCCAAACCGATAGTGCGATTGGTTTCTATGGTAGAGGGTTGGCGCGGCTAAGTATGGGTGATGAGCGCGGTCGTGAAGACATCGCGCTTGCTCGCGCTGGGTGGGACGGTGTTGATGCGCATTTTGGTGAGCAAGGTCTCACTGCGCCTTAGCGCAAAGCCGTCATCGCATAGTCGGCGCGAACGTTCTCCTGCGTAAACGCCAACTGCACTTTGTCCGCGTCCACTTCGCCTTCGGTCCAAAGCGCTTCGCCGTGCATGCCGGACGCGATAAAGAGGCAATCGAGCTCTTGAGTGTTGGCGCCAGCAATATCCGTCGGAATGCCGTCGCCGATGCACAGGATGCGTTCGCGTTTTACGCTGCGAAGCGCTTCCAGTGCGCGGCACGCCAATTCGTAAATCGGCGCATAGGGTTTGCCAGCCATGATCACTCGGCCACCGATTGCGGCATAGTCGCGCGCAATCGCACCAGCGCACCAGATCATCCGGTCGCCCCATTGCACGACGATGTCGGGATTGGCGCAGAGCATATCGAGATCGCGGGCGCGGGCTTGGCGCAAAACGGCCACGTAATCCGCTGGCGTTTCGTCATCGCGGTTGAGGCCGGAGATGGCGACGAATTTGGCTTGATCGAGCGGCGCTTCAGCGAGGCCCAAGCCTTGCCACAGCGCGCGATCATACTCGTACGGCCCAATCCGATACATCGGCCCCGGCGTGCGAGCGCCAAGCTCGGCGCGGATCGCATCGCCGGACGTGACGATCGCATCCCACGCATCGCGCGGTACGCCGGAGCGATCGAGCTGCGGCGGAATGGTCGCGCGGGGCTTCGGCACGTTGGTGACGAGGATGACGCTTTTGCCGGCGGAGCGCAGACGCTGCAAGGCTTGGTAAGCCTCTGCATAAGCGCTACGGCCATTATGCAAGACGCCCCAGACATCGCAGAAAAACGCGTCGTAGCGATCTGCGATTTCGTCGATCGAGCCAAGGATCTGAGTCACGCCAAAGCCTCGACAATGCGGCGCGCGTCAGCCTCGGCTTGCGCCGGGCCGGCGTCAGGCGGGGAGGTGAGAACGAGATCGGCGAAAGCCCGGTGCGGCGCGACGTGGGCGTCATGCATGGGGCGTACGGTAGCGAAGAATTGCGCCATCACCGAGCGTGGCGTTCGGCCGCGTGTTTCCACATCGCGGATCATCCGCCGCGCCAGCCGAAGCGCTTCGTCGGCTTCGATGAATACTTTAAGGTCGAACAGCTCGCGGAGATCGGAGGGCGCCAGCAGATGAATGCCTTCCACGATCAAAATTTGCGCATGAACGATGCGCTCAACTTTCGGCAACCGTGTGTGAGTGACGAGATCGTAAACCGGTTTGTCAAACGCAGCGCCGCTGCGCGCCAGCGACAGATGCTCGCAAAGCAGCGCGTGTTCCTTCGCGTCGGGTGCGTCGAAATTGTGCGTGGCGGCGTCGAAGTCGGGAACGGAGGAGGCGCAGCGATAATAATCGTCTTCCGCGATCACAACCGCGCCGGCGCCAAGCTTTTGTGCGACGGCGCGGGCGACTGTGGTTTTGCCAGCGCCAGAGCCGCCAGTGATGGCGATGATTTTCATGAAGGGAATAGGGAGTTGGGAACAGGGAGCATCCCCATTCCCTATTCCCAACTCCCACTCTTAAGCAATCCGCCCACTCTGCTTCAGATAGAATTCCCGCGGCGGCGCGGTTTCTTCCATCAGGCTTTCCTTGATCGCGCGCGGCGTGCCGAAGAGGTGGCCCTGGCCGAACGGCACGTCGAGGTCGAGCACTTCGAGCACGGTGTCTTCAGTCTCGATCCGCTCGGCGATCAGATCGATGCCGTAGCGCTGATAGACCGCCGAAATGTCCGTCGCCGCAATCTCGCGCGTGATCGCCGAGCGCGGGCGCAGGCCGCGATGGAGAATCTGATCGACCATGGTCTGCGCCGCGATCTTCACGTAGCGCACGCCGGAGCGTTCGAGATCGGGCAGATCGATCTCGGTGTTGGTGACGCGGTCGATCGAGAAGCGGAAGCCGAGATCGACCATCTTGGCCATCGCGCGCGCTTCGATCGAGGTGCGGTTTTCGTAAGCGTCCTGCGGGATTTCGAAGATGACGCTGCCGGCGAGATCGCGATTCTCGCGCATGAAATCGAGGAATTGCGGAAAAAATTGTTCGTCGGCCAAGGCCGAGGGGCTGATGTTGCAGAAGATGCCGACGCGGCGGTCCTGCTTCATCAGTTTGCGTACAATCTGGACGCAGCGGAACAAGAGGACGTTGTCGATGGTCGACATCAGCCCCGCTTGCTCGGCGGCGGGGATGAATTCCTGCGGCAGGATCAAGCGGCCATTGGCGTCCTTGAGGCGCGTGAATCCTTCATAGAAGGCCGTCTTGCGCTGCGGCAATTGTACGATCGGCTGCAAGTAAAGTTCGACGCGGTTTTCAAGCAGCGCCTCGCGCACAAGATCCATCGGCCCGCGCGCAGCACTTGGGCTGATCGGCGTGATGCCGGCGTTTTGGATCGTTTGCAGGCGCGCATCCATGGCGGCGCCCAGCTTGTCGACGATCTGCTCGATGAGCTTCGATTCAATCTGCGGCGGCCCGCCGCTTTGATAGGTCGGCGCTTCGATCTGCGGAGCGCCGAAGGATTGCGTGGCGACAGCGGCTTCGATTTGATCAATGCGCGTTTGCATCGCGTCGATATCGGCTGTGACTTCGCGATGCGCGACGCGCAGGCGCTCCATGTCGCGCTTGATCACCTTCTCCGCATTGCCGATGCGCCCCGATGCGGCGGTGGTCGAGATGCTCGCATGCGTTACGGCGCACGCGCAGAAGAGCGCGATGGCGCCCAGGAAGGATGCGCCAATGTCCTGCCCGCCGACTTGCGTCAGCGCGATGCCTACGGTCCCCGAAATGGTGGCGTAGGCGATGTAGAGCAGGATGTGCGTGATGATGGGCATTATTTGCCGTCCGAATCTCTCATGCCCCATGGGGCAGGCGCGCGGGTTGACGGAGGATTAACCAGCCTGAGAGCGGACTTGACGGAATTATTGTAATACGATAATTGATTATCGTCTTACTTGAGGAGTTCCGTTTATGACCCAGGAAGCGGCCGCCCCGTTAGAACGCGCCCAGCAATTGGCGGGTGGCGCGGCCACCTTGGCTGTGGTGGCGGCAGTGCTGATCGCTCTGGGCGCGGTGGCGCAGGGCGTGGCGCCGGCGGTGAACGTCTTTGCCGCCCAGGAGGTGACATCGAGCCTTGCGGGCGTCGGGACGGTGATAAACGCCATCGGCGTGTTCTGGATCATCGTGCTGCCGAGCTTTCTCTTGGGCGGCGCTCTGCTCGATCTGAGCAAAGTGCTCGATGAATACGGCAAGGGACAATTCTTTACACTCCGCGCCAGCGCGCACGTCCGTAAAGCGGGAGAAGGCGCGCTCTGGGCGCTGGGTTTCAAGATCGTGGGTTCGCCGACGATCCTGAGTTGGATCACGCAAGAGGGGCGCGGCTTCATTTGGCACATGGAGCCGTTCGATCTCGGCCTCATCGCCTTTGCCGCCTTCGTCATGGTGCTGGGCCGCGTGCTTGAAGCGGCGGCGAAGATCAAAGCTGAAAACGACGAGATTGTGTGATGAGCAACTCTGAACTCCGTGTCGAAAAAGCGCGCACGCAAGCGGGGCTGATGCGCGTCATGAATGCAGTGTTGATCCCGATCCTGATTGCAGCCATCGGGCTGCCATTGATCGGTGAGCTTTATCTGGTCACGTTCGAGCCTGCGCCGTGGGCGGCGGAGCTTGGCGCAGCGATTTCGATCGTGATCAAACTACTGAGCTACGCGCCAGCGATCGCAGCAGTGGGCGCAGTCGTCATGCTGCAGCCTGTGCTGGTCGAATACCACGAGGGACGCTTTATCTCTGAAAGGGCAAGCCGCGGGTTTCAGCTGGCAGGGCTCTTGGCGCTCGCGGCGTTCTTTCTGAAACTGCTGATCGCGCCGCTGGCGATTTCGCTGCTCGGCGGGCCGGCCTTCGCTTGGCGCTTCGATCCGCTCGATATTGCTCTGATGGTCTTTGCATCCTCCGTGCTGATGATCGGCGGCGTGTTGGAAGCGGCGGCGGCTTCGCTCAAAGCTGAGAACGATCAGATCGTTTGATGCGCATCGTCGTCACCCTCGACGTGATGTTGGCGCGGCGCAAAATGAAGGCCAAGGATTTGGCCGAGCGCATCGGCATCACTGAAGCCAACCTGTCGCTGCTGCGGACGGGCAAAGTGAAGGGCGTGCGCTTCGAGACGCTGGCCAAGTTGTGCGAAGCGCTGGACTGCAAGCCGGCAGACTTGCTGGACTTGGAGGCTGGAGAGGCGTCAACGGACGCCGAGGAGTCCGCCTAAGCCAACAACAACCAGCAATAGCCGGCATAGTGTAGAAGGAGAAATGCACCTTCGTAGCGATTGACCTTGCCGCCTGTGTTGGCGTGAAGCAGCACCAATAGGGTCGCGACATAGAGGGCGGCCCAGTCTCGTGCGAGCAAGTCGGCAGGAACAGCGATAGGCTGCACCAGCGCGGTGATGCCGATGATTCCCAGAATGTTGTAGATGTTCGATCCGATAATGCCGCCGAAGGCGACGTCGGAGCGTCCCTTGAGTGCAGCCATGACCGATGTGACGAGTTCGGGCAGCGACGTGCCCAGCGCCACGATTGTCAGGCCAATAATGGTCTCTGACAAACCGGCGGCGCGCGCGATGGTTTGAGCGCCGCCAACGAGCAGGTCCGCGCCAAAGACGAGCATAACCAGACCGGCGATGGCGAACGCGGCGGATTGCCATAGCGGCGATGGCGCAGGCGAATGCTGTTGCGCTTCCGCGGCGTGCATCTGCGCCACAGGTGGCTTTCGCCGCTCCATGGCGTAGGCGAGCAAGACGTAGCCGATCAGGGCGGCGAGAAAGACTGCCCCAGTAAACCGCGATACTTCACCGAGAACGACGGCCACTGCGATGAATGCCGCGGTCGCCGCCAGCATCACCCAGCCATCGCGCTGCAGCGCTTTGGAATCGACGGGGATCGGCCTGATGATTGCAACGATGGCGAAAATCAACAGCACATTGGAGATGTTGGAGCCGACCACGTTGCCAACGGCGATGCCGGGCGAGCCCGCGAGTGCGGCGTTGATGCTGGCGGCCAGTTCGGGCGAAGACGTGCCGAAGCCGACAAGCGTCAGTCCGATCATGAGTTCTGAAATGCCGAACTTCCGCGCTACGCCAACGGCGCCGCGCACGACGAACTCGCCCCCGATCGCGAGGAGCACAAGGCCCCCCGCAAGCGATGCCGCCACCACTCCCCAGCTTTCCACCAAGCGCCTCCATAACGGGACCGTTGCGCATAGCGCGCCGAATGCCTCGGCGCCAAATGATTCAGCCGGCGAACAACACCGCCGCTTGTATCAGATACACAACCCCAATCGCCGTCACGATCCAGCGTGTCCATTTGAGAAAGTTCGTGTCGCTCATGCGGTCGAGCACGAGGCCGCCGAGCCAGGCGCCGATCATGGCGAGGGGTGTGGCCACCGCGAGGAACCACCATGGCGGCAGGCCGGAGCTTTGCGTCGAAGCGAAGAGGGGCACGCCGTAAAACACCATTTTCACGGTGTGGCTGAACGCCTGCGTTGCGGCTTTAGTGGCGACGATCTGGTGGCGCGTCAGCGCTGTGCGGACGAAGAAGACGTCGAGCAGCGGGCCGGAGACGCCGGCGATCACGTTGAGGCCGGTGACGCTCAGGCCGCAGGCGATCGCGTGTGTGGGTTTCGCGGCGTCGAGATTGAAGCGGCCTTTGGGTATCCAGGCGAGGCCAGGCACGAGGCCCAGCAGCAGAAACACCCAGGCCTTGGTTGGCTGATATGTGACCAGCGCCAGCAGCCCCGCCGCGATGGCCGAGCCCGCGCCGTAATAAAGAATGATCGGCCAATCGATGTGCTTGCGATGCAGCACAGCGCGCCAGCCATTGGACACGAATTGCACCGCGCCATGCGTCACCATCGCGGCGGCGACAGGCATGGCGAGCGTCAGCGCACCCATGAGCATGAGGCCGCCGGCCATGCCGAAGACGCCGGAAATAGTGGCTGTAACGAGAACGACGAGTAGAAGCAGGGCCGTTGTGAGCGATGTCACGCGCGCCTCCCAAGCTAAAGGTTGGAAAACGGCGCGGCGGGGAGCGCCCCGATAGCCGCGTGTGGCGGCGCTCGCGTCAGTTTCAACGTACGCGCGTTCGCCGCGCTTGCCAACTCACAGAGCCGCGAGCCGCGCTTCGAGCTTTGCCTCTGCGGCGGGCCATTCGTCGCGCAAAATCGAGTACCACGCCGTGTCGCGCCAGCCGCCCCATGGGCGGCGCATGTGGCGGCGGTGGATGCCTTCGAACCGTGCGCCGAGTTTGAGGATTGCGGCGCGCGATTGTGCGTTCTCTGCATCCGTCTTGAGTTCGACGCGCTCGGCGCCGCACGCGAAGGCGTGGCGCAGCATGAGCAGTTTGCATGACGGATTGACCGGCCCGCCACGAACCGAAGCCTCATACCAAGTGCCGCCGATCTCGACGCCGGAATCAAAATCGCGCGGATTGATGTAGCTCGTCTGGCCAACGGCGCGGCCTTCAAAGATCACCGCATAGGGAAGCCAGCGGCCGGCTGCAGCCTGTTCGCGCTGCCAGTCGATGAAGGCTTCGAAACCGTCACGATGGAGGTGGGGGCTTGGGCTGAACTTCAGCGTGTCGCGTGGATCGCCGATGGCCTCGCTCAGCTCGGCCTTGTGGCGGTCTTCGAGCGGCTCAAGCCGAACCCAGGCGTTGGCAAGAGGCTCGTATTCGAGGTTCATGCCATTCTCCTCGGCTCTCGCAGCGGCAGGCATCATCGCCCGCATTGCCCCTGCGCGCGCGGAGGCTTAGCGTGGCGCAAATATCTACGTCAAAGTTATCTGGGAGAAACGCGATGCATTTCGAACATTCAGACAGCGCCAAGGAATGGATCGGCCGCGTCTCCAAGTTCATGGACGATCACATCTATCCGGCCGTGCCGACCTATGAGGCGCAGCAGAAAGAAGGCAGTCGCTGGAAGGTGATCGAGGTCGTCGAGGATCTGAAGGCCAAGGCCAAGGCGCAAGGTCTCTGGAACATGTTCATGCCGCCGAGCGCCGGCGCGCCGCACGTGGATGATACGTTCGAGTTCGAGGGGCCGCGGCTCACCAATCTTGAATATGCGCCGCTGGCGGAGCTGATGGGGCGCGTGGGCTTCGCGTCGGAAGTGTTCAACTGCTCTGCGCCTGACACCGGCAATATGGAAGTGTTCGAGCGCTATGGCACGCGCGAGCAGAAGGATCAGTGGCTGAAGCCGCTGATGAACGGCGAGATTCGCTCTGCGTTTTTGATGACTGAGCCGGGCGTGGCCTCGTCGGACGCGACCAATATTCAGTGCGAGATCAAGCGCGACGGCGGCGACTACGTTATCAATGGCCGCAAATGGTGGTCGAGCGGCGCCGGCGATCCGCGCTGCAAGGTCGCCATTCTGATGGGCAAGACCAATCCGGAAAATCCGCGTCACTCGCAGCAGAGCCAAATCTTGGTGCCGCTCGATGCCAAGGGCGTCAACATTCTGCGCCCGCTGACCGTGTTCGGTTATGACGACGCGCCGCACGGCCACATGGAAATCGAGTTGAAGAACGTCCGCGTGCCGGCGGCGAATTTGTTGCTCGGCGAAGGTCGTGGCTTCGAGATCGCGCAGGGACGCTTGGGTCCGGGCCGCATCCACCATTGCATGCGTACGATTGGCGCGGCGGAAGCTGCATTGGAAGCGCTCTGCAAACGCGTCACTACGCGGGTCGCGTTCGGCAAGACCATCGCCGAGCATTCGGTGTGGGAGCAGCGTATTGCGGACGCGCGCGTCGATATCGAGATGACGCGGCTTCTGTGCTTGAAGGCCGCTTACATGATGGATGTCGCCGGCAATAAGGTCGCCAAGAACGAGATCGCCATGATCAAGATCGCCGCGCCGCGCATGGCGTTGAAGATCATCGACGATGCGATCCAAGCGCATGGCGGCGCTGGCGTCTGCCAGGATTTCGGCTTGGCCAAATCCTATGCCGGCATCCGCACGCTGCGTTTGGCGGACGGTCCCGACGAAGTGCACGCCCGCGGCATCGCGCTCAACGAACTGGCCAAATATGGCTGGACCGGAAAACGCGCGAAAAGCGAAGGCGAGAGCCTGCCCGGCATGCGTTGATGCAGACTGTCCGCCATGAAGCGGCTGACCCGTAAGCAGGCCCGAGAGCAGTTCGGCGTTCGGACGGACCACACTCGCATGCCCAACGGAGAGATTCGTCTGCGGCTCAATGCCGAAGACGGCAGCGGCTATATCAAGACGCTGCAACTCTCAGCGGGCGCCTGGCAGAACGCGCATGTCCACGAGACGCTAATCGAGACGTATGTCGTCCAGTCCGGCTGGATGGCGCTGGTCGAGTTGATTGAGGATACGACTGTGGTGCGCTTGGGACTTCCCGGCGATGTGATGTCAACGCGGCCAGGCATTGCGCACAATGTCTATCTTGCGGCGAGCGCGATCATTCACACCGTCAAGCATGGCGGCGTTGCGGATTGGAAAGCCGCGCCGCATCTTGACGCGATCACCAGTCAGTTGAGTGAAGCGGATGTGCGCGCGCGAGCGCATCGGGGCGTTGCTGCGGTGTCGGACAATCAGCGCTATGCTTCCTACATCTCCATCTACAATCATCTCGATAGCCTCATCTGGGTAATTCCGGGGGTGGTTTCGACGGCCGGGCTAAGCGCCTTTGGCTTGTTGGTGGAAGTGGCGAGTCGGCTGCCGCGCGACACGCTGGGCTGGTTGTTCCTGGCGCTGGGCGTCTTTTTCTTCCTGGGTGGATACAGTGTTATGCGTCTGCGTTTCCATCACACCGTGATGGGTCAACAATTGCGTGGCATGGAAGGAGACGGCTATTTTGGGTTGCGGCAGCGCTCGTTGAAGTCGCGCTATTTGCCCGGCGCACCGCACTTGTTCATGCTACTGTTCTATGTCATCGCGGCCCTGGTGCTTATTGTGTCCGTCGCACTGTTTGCCGACTTTGAGCCGCTTCTTTCCATGTTCTCTTTTGGTCCGGGTTTGCCGCGTTGATGCTGATTGCATGGGTGTTCAACACGCTGGCCTTGGTGTTCGGCGTGCTGCTCGGTGCGCGCGCGCTGTTTGAACCGAAATGGGCGTCGCGCCTGGTGAGGCTGCGCGAGGATGAGCAGGGCGGCGGCTTCGCGGAATTTCGCGCGACCTATGGCGGCGTGTTTCTCGGGCTCCACGCCGTGACGCTGTTCATGTCGCTCAAATATCTGATGGGCGGCGAATTCGTGCTGGGCGTCGCAGCAGCAGGCGGCTGTGCGGCGCTAAGCGCCGGATGGGCTGGCGCCGCGTTCGGCCGCGCCATCGCGATTGTGCGCGACAAGGCGGACACCCAGTTCAATCGCTTCAGCGTCGTGTTCGAACTCGTGATGGCGGCAGCGCTCGGCGGGCCGTGGGCGGTGTGGGCTTTGGGCCTCTAAGTCGGCGCCTTATCCAGAAACACCACAGCCGCGCCGCTGGCGATCAGTGCAAATCCCAGGAAGTGGTTCCAGCCCAGTTGCTCGCGCAGGAAGAGCCAGGAGAAGAGCGCGAACACGCAGAGCGTGATCACTTCCTGCATCGTCTTCAATTCGGCTGTTGAGTACACGGCGCTGCCGATGCGGTTGGCGGGCACGGCGAGGCAGTACTCGATGAACGCGATGCCCCAGGCGACGACGATCGCGATCAGCAGCGGCGTCGATTTGAATTTCAGGTGACCATACCAGGCGAAGGTCATGAACACGTTCGATGCGATAAGCATCAGGATCGGCGCGATCTGCGGCGAGGTGAGGAAGGATGGCATGCGTGCTCCGGAACTTGTGGTCGGAGAGCGTATCAGAAATCGTTGATGCTCATATCTGCGCGCCAGGGCCAGGCGCCGGCGCGCAAGCCGCACGTGGCGGGATCGAAACTCTCGCGCGAGACGATCACGGTGTTTGTCGGCGTTTCCTCGATGCGAACTTCGCGTACCGTGAAAGGTAGCGCGTCAGCGGCGATGAAGGCGCTTAGCTTCAAGAAGAAGCACGCCGCCAACGCTTCGGTGGTGGGATCGCCTTGGAACGTCATGATCTGCGCGAGTTGCTTAGGCTCATGTTGCCGGAAGTAGTCCAGCAGCGGATCGGTTTCCGCCAAGTGCAGCGTGTGATCGACGGCGCTGTCGATCCATGCGTGCCAACGCTGCTTCACCGTATCGAACGGCGCGGCCGAGTTCGTCTCTGAGAAAACGAAGCACGATGTTGGGTCCAGCCGCACGGTGACGAATTCGTTGTGTCCGTGCGGGATCGCGCATTTCGGGCTTTTGGTCGCCAACAGGCGGTGGGCCATCGCGTAGCGACGGGTGAATTCGAGCGCAGCCATGATCAATCCTCGGGCACTCCCGCAGCACAGACGGGCGCCTGGCGCAGCCCTTAAACGGGCAAGCGCGGTCGCGCAATCATTCGTTCCAGACAGGCTTGCCGAGATTGACTTGATCGGGGGAGGTCAGGCCACCCACGGCCGCGCCCACAATCGCGCCGGGCAGCGCGCCGACGCCGCCGAACACTGCGCCGGTGCCCGCGCCGATGGCGGCGCCAGAAGCCAAGCGATCGCCCATTTGCGTGCCGCAGCCAGCGAGCGCCACAGTCGCTGCGACGGCGAGAACAAGTTCTCTCTTCATGATATCGTCCTTATGCGAAAACGAGCTGCGCACTTCTGTGCCGCTTGTTGGATTTAAGGCGATTGCGCCGACGCGCCAAGCGGAGGCGTCAGTGACGCGAAAGATGGCTTATTTCGGATTGCCGTCGAACCCGCGAGATGCCCGTCAGAACCACTTGCGCCATTTGGCGATGGCAAACAGAATCGCCGGCGCGGCAAACATCATCGCAACGCCGACCCACGGTCCCCACGGTTCGCGAAACCATGTCATGCCGTCAAAGTTCATGCCGAAGATGGATGCGATCAAGGTTGGCGGGACGAAGGCGATGGTCGCCAGCGAAAGCGCTTTCAGCACGTTGGTTTGCGCCGCGTTGATCAGGCCGAGCACCGCGTCCTGCAGATAGGAGAGGCGCGGCTGCATCTGTTCGGCAATGCGTTCCAGTTCGCCGACATCGCGCGCCAGAGCCGAAAGGCGATCGTTCGCCAGCCCATATTTTTTGCCGCTCGCGCGCGCATAGACGAGCATGCGCTGCATACTGGTCAGCGAGTCATGCACGAGCGCGGCGAGCGCGCCGATGCGGCCGAGTTCGCGCAAAGCGCCGCGCAAATCGATGGTCTCAGTCTCGTCGAACACGCGCAGCGAGAGCGCGTTGGCGTCGCGTGTGGCGTCAGCGAGTACATCGGCCAGACGCTCCGCTGCGCCCTCGATCAGCGCCAGCATGACATCGCCGCCGCTCTGGGCCGAGGAGACGCGCGCCGAGGCGCGGCCTTGGCCGATGTCGAATGCACGCGGCCGCACTTGGCGCACGGTGACGAGCTTGCCCTTGGCGAGAATGAACGTCACCGGCCCGGAGATCAGCATGCCTTCGTCGCGCCGGCCAAGCAGTGTGGCGGTGAGGTGCAGTGAATCGCCTTCTTCGTAGTAGCGCGCCGATTCTTCGAACGCGGCGCGCTCGTCCGGCGTCGGAACGTCAACGCCGAGGTCAGCCTCGACGTCCGTCTCTTCCTGTTCGGTGGGCGATTCCAGGTCGTACCAGAGCGCGGCGGGGTCTTCACACGCCGCCTCTGCGCCGCCACGGGCAATGACACGAAGCATGGTCGAGCCGATAAACCTATTCGCGGCGACCCGCCAGAGCGCTGCTACTCGTCCTTATGCGCAACGCCGCGCGCCATAACGAAGCGGACATTCATCAGCGTCTCGACGTCCTGCGTCGGATCGCCATCGACGGCGATGATGTCGGCGGAATAGCCGGCGGCGATGCGGCCGGCCGTGCCGTTAAGCTGTAGGTGATCGGCGGCGTTGATGGTGGCCATTTGGATGGTCTGGAGCGGCGTGTAGCCGGCTTCGACCAAGAGCTGGAACTCGCGTGCGTTCATGCCGTGCGGGGAGACCCCAGTGTCGGTGCCAAAGGCGATGCGCACACGATTTTCGCGGCCAAACCGTCCCATGTTCGCCATGTCGCGGCTTACTTGGCGCGCCTTGTCGGTTTGCGCGGGCGTCAGCACGCCGCCTTGCTCAGCGAGCTGACCGACCCACCAGCCGGCGAGCAATGTTGGCACATGGTATCGATTGCCCTGGCGCAGCAGCCGCACTGACTCGCGATCTATGTAAGAGCCATGCTCGATCGAATCGACGCCGGCGCGGAGCGCTGCGTTGATGCCGTCGACGCCGTGCGCGTGCGCTGTGACGCGCCGGTCCATGGCGTGCGCGGCTTCGACGATGGCGCTGAGTTCGTCATCGCTGAGCTGTTGGCCGACACCAGCGGCAGTGTTTGAGAGCACGCCGCCGGTGGCGGTGATCTTGATCACGTCGGCGCCGGCTTGGATCTGACGGCGTACCGCGCGGCGGCAGGCATCAGCGCCGGAGCAGGCGGCTTCGCTGCGCAGGACATCGAGAACGTGGGGCTGAAAGCCTTGAGCGTCGCCATGGCCGCCATCCGGCGTGATGCTCCGGCCGGACGCGATGATGCGTGGTCCGACGATGCGGCCTTCATTGATCGCTCGGCGCAAGGCGAAGATAGCGTCGTTCGGCGCGCCCAGATCAGCGACCGTCGTGAAGCCCGCAAGCAGGTTGGTGCGGCCGTTTTGGGCTGCACGCAGCGCGGCATCAGCGGCGGTCAGCAGCACCGGATCGTAAATGCGATTGGCGCCCAATTCGCTGCTCAGATGGACGTGGCTGTCGATCAGGCCGGGCAGTACGAAGCGTTGACGCTGGTCGATGATGGTTGCGCCATCGCGTGTGACGTAACCGGCTTCGATGCTGACGATGCGCCCGTCGGCGCCGATCAGGATCGATTGTTCAGTCACGACGCGGCCGGTCGCCGGGTCCGCGAGCAGGCGGCCGGCGTGAATGATGCTCTGCACCTGCGGAGCCGCTTCTTGCGCGAAGCCCGAGCCTGTCAGCACGGCGAGCGCGCCGAGTGCGCCAGCCAAAGTCAGTGTGCGCCGCAACATGAAGTCCCCCTGAAACGTGTGCGCTGATCGAACCGAAGCCGCGCTTGCCGTCAACCGCTTACACTCACCAATACATCGCAAACAGAACGATGATGAAGGTGGCGATCACGCCCACGGCTATCGCCACGGCAAGCGCCGGCCCGCGTTCGCCAGGCTGCATCACGGGCTTCTCTGCCGGGATTTGAGCGCCGGTGGCGAGGATCGATTGGTACATCGCTTCTTGCGAAGCATAGACGCGGTTGGCGCCGACGAAGCCGATGAACGCAAATGCCGGCACGGCCATAGCCAGCATCGCGGCGCCTTGCGTGAGGATCGGGAGGATCGCCGCATGACCGGTGTAAGTCCCGCGATCGACGCCGCCTGCGCTGAGCAGAAGGACGGTGAACAGCACGCCGCCCGCTGCGCCGATGCCCGCGCCCATCAGCGAAACGGCGGCTTGTCCGCGCTTGCGGCGTTGCGACCAGACGTAGAGAAAAAGATCGCGCTGGCGTTCGTTCATTTGAGCCCGGCGCGCTCGGCGTACATGAAGGCAGCGCTCGCCAGCGGGCGGATGCGCGCGATCATTTGCGTCGCGTGTGCGCTTGCCGCGGTGCCGTCGCGGACGCGCCCGGCTATGCCTTGCAAGATGCAGGCGAGGCGGAAGGCGTTGTAGGAGAAATACCAATCGAGCGACGCGATGCCGTCGCGGCCCGTTTGTGCGCAATAGAGCGCGACGGCTTCGTCGAGTGTGGGGATGCCGAGCGCTTCGACATCAAGCCCGCCGAGACCCGCGCGGCCATCATGCGGCATTGCCCAATTCATCAGATAATACGTGAAATCGCCGAGCGGATCGCCGAGTGTGGATAGCTCCCAATCCAGCACGGCGATCACGCGCGGCTCGCTTTCGTGCAGGATGAGATTGTCGAGCCGGTAATCGCCGTGGACGATGGAGGTGCGCTCGCCGGGTGGGATGGTTTGCGGCAACCATTCGATGAGCCGGTTCATCTCATCGATGGTCTCGGTTTCGCTGAGCTTGTATTGCTTCGACCAGCGATCGATCTGGCGCACGAAATAATTGCCGGGCTTGCCGTACTCGCCGAGGCCGATGGCGATGTGATCGGTGTTGTGCAGTTTGGCGAGCGTGGCGATCTTGTTTTCATAGACGCGCCGGCGATCAGCTTTTTCCAACTCCGGCAGCGCGCCGTTCCACAGCACGCGGCCTTCGACCATTTCCATCACGTAGAACATCGCGCCAAGCACGCTATCGTCCTCGCAAAGCGCGTACGGGCGGGCGACTGGAAAGCCGGTGGGATAAAGCGCCGAGATGACGCGAAATTCGCGGTCGACCGCATGCGCGGAGGGCAGCAGCTTGCCGCCGGGCTTCTTGCGCAGGACGTATTTCGCGCTTGGCGTGACGACTTGGTACGTCGGGTTCGATTGCCCGCCCTTGAACTGATTGATCGAAATCGGTCCCGCATAGCCCTCGACATTGGCGCGCATCCACGCATTGAGCGCCGCTTCATCAAGCTTGTGGCGCTCTTCGACAGGCTTC
This sequence comes from Hyphomonadaceae bacterium, assembly GCA_022841905.1. GTDB lineage: Bacteria > Pseudomonadota > Alphaproteobacteria > Caulobacterales > Aquidulcibacteraceae > Vitreimonas. The sequence continues at coordinate 60,455 of JALHQO010000001.1, forward strand.
ACGCCTTTGAAGTTCGCGTGGGGGTCTTCGGCGGGTTCGCTCATCACATTCCCAATAAACGTTCGTCATTCCGGACGCGCGAAGCGCGATCCGGAACCCAGGGGCAAACGCATTGTCGGCTGCCCCTGGGTTCTGGGCTCAATGCTTCGCATTGCCCCGGAATGACGACAAGTGTTGTGACTAGCCCAACGCCCGCCAGGCGATGTCGCTGCGGCAGAAGCCGCCGGGCCAGTCGATTTGGGCGACGCCGGCATAGGCGCTGGCGACCGCCTGTTTCAGCGTGTCGCCTGTGGCCGTGACGTTGAGTACGCGGCCTCCGGCGGCGCGCAGCGTGCCATCTTCGTCCTCGCGCGTGCCGGCGTGGAAAACGACCACGTCAGGCACGGCGTTGGCCTGGGTGACGCCGCGGATGACGGAGCCGGTCAACGGCTCGTCTGGATAGCCTTGCGCCGCATAGACGACGGTGACCGCCGATCGCACATCCCATTCGAGCGCGGGCGCATTTGCGAGATCACCTTTCGCCGCCGCGAGCAGCACGGGCGCCAGATCGCTTTTCAGGCGCCGCATCAGCGTCTGGCATTCGGGATCGCCGAAGCGGACGTTGAACTCGATCAGCTTTGGCCCATCGGCGCTGATCATCAGTCCTGCGAACAATATGCCGACGAACGGGCGGCCCTCGGCCTTCATGCCGCGCAGCGTGGGCAGGATGATCTGCTCCATCGTCTGGTCGCGCGCCGCGTCGGTCAGGATTGGCGCCGGCGAGTAAGCGCCCATGCCGCCTGTGTTGGGACCTTTATCGCCGTCATAGGCGCGCTTGTGATCTTGCGCGGCGACCAGCGGAATCGCGGTTTCGCCGTCACAAAGCGCGAAGAAGCTGGCTTCCTCGCCGGGGAGGAAATCTTCGATGACGATGCGCTGCCCGGCTGTGCCGAATTTGCGCAGGAAGAGGATTTCATCGATCGCTTCGTCGGCCGCGCGGCGCGTTTCGGCGATGACGACGCCTTTGCCGGCGGCGAGACCGTCCGCTTTGATCACGAATGGCGGCTCGCGGTCGCCGAGATAGGCTTTAGCGCGAATGGCGTCATCGAAAATTTTGTACTCTGCCGTCGGCACGCCGTGGCGCAGGCAGAATTCCTTCATGAAGGCTTTTGAAGCCTCGAGTTCCGCCGCCGCTTTGCTCGGCCCGAAGCAGGGGATGCCCAGCGTCGCCAGATGATCGGCAAGCCCCGCGGCCGCCGCCACTTCCGGGCCGATGACGACGAGATTGACTTGCTCACGCGCGGCCAGCGCCGCCAGCTCCGCCGCTTGCTCGACCTTCACCGGGAACGTGCGCCCAAGCGCTGCCAGCCCCGGATTGCCGGGCGCCGACATCAGCTCCGAAACGAGCGGGCTCTGCGCGAGTTTCCAGCCCAAAGCGTGCTCGCGCCCGCCCGAGCCGACGATCAGAATCTTCATAATGCTCTCTTCTGACCGGCCTAAGCGCGCTCGGCAACCGCGCGCAAGGGGGTCTTAAGCCTTCCGGCTTTATCTGCAGGGGATGCTCGCGAGTCTCGCCCTGCGCACAGTGGATGCGCTGCGCGCCGGCGCCTGGTTCGACGGGGACCGGGCGCGCGGCTATTTGGTCATACTGGCCGTGCTGATGGCTGCGACAATGGTCGGCTATCTGGCGATGTCCAACGGTCTGCTCGACCCGATGGGGCGGCCGATCGGCACCGATTTCTCAAGCTTCTGGACCGCCTCGCAATTGGCGCTCGCCGGCGCGCCGGCTGACGTCTGGAACATGGCCGCGCACAATGAGCGGCAAGTCGCGGCGTTCGGGCCAGATGCTGGCTATGCGGCGTTCTTCTACCCGCCGCCATATCTGTTGATCTGCTTACCGTTGGCGCTGCTGCCGTATCTCGTGTCGCTGGTCGTTTGGCTTGCCGTCACTGGCGCAGCGTGGGTGCAGATGGCGCGCGCCTGGCTGGGCGAGGTGGCGCGCGAGCGGATGACGTGGCTTGCGCTGGCTGCGTTTCCGGCGGTGATCGTCAATATCGGACACGGGCAAAATGGATTCTTGACGGCGGCGCTGCTCGGCGGCGGCGCGCTTTTGCACCAAAAGCGGCCCTATCTCGCGGGTGCCTTGTTTGGCGCGTTGGTAATCAAGCCGCATTTGGCGCTGCTCGTGCCGATCTTCCTCATCTTCGGCGGCAATTGGCGGAGCTTCTTGAGCGCCGGCGTGACGGCCCTCGGGCTTTGCCTGCTTTCCTGGCTCGCGTTCGGGACCGAGGCGTGGCTGGCCTTCATCGAAACATCCGCCACCGCGCGCGCAGTGCTCGATGACGATCTGGTCGGCTTCGCCAAGATGCAGAGCGCCTTCGCTGCTGTGCGTTTGGTCGGCGGCCCTGCGGCTCTGGCGTGGGCCGTACAAGGGGCGGCCTTGTGCGGAGCGCTCTATGCCTTGTGGCGTGTGCGCCGCGCCGGCGACGATCGCGCCAATGGCGCAGCATTCGCCTGCGCAACGCTGTTGGCGACGCCGTTTCTGCTCGACTACGACCTCACGCTTTTGATCGTGCCGCTGGCCTGGATGTTCGCGAACGCGCTGCGCGGCGGATTCTTGCCGTGGGAGCGCATGGCGCTTTTGGCGGCGTTCGTGCTGCCCTTGATTTCGCGCCCGCTGGCGGCCGCCGCGCACTTGCCGATCGCACCATTGGTCATTGCGCTGCTCATGCTGTGCATCGTCCGCCGCGCCGAGGCTGGCCGCGTCGCTTGAAACGAGCGCCGCCGTCGAAAATCCTATCGCCGCCGCCGCGACACCTCGTAAGACGGTGCAATGACGTCGCCGCCGCAGATTGTGCTCTCTCCGACAACCGCGCGTCCGGCGCGCTTTAGCGGTGTTATTTCCGAGATCGTCCACTGGATCAGCGGCGCCTATCTGAAGCTCGGCGGCTGGACCATTCACGGCGATTGGCCGGCGTTCGACAAGATGGTGCTGGTGGCGGCGCCGCATACGTCGAACTGGGACGGGATAAACATGTTGGCGGCGGCTGGCTACTACCGTGTGCGCCTGCGCTGGATGGGCAAGAAGAGCCTGACGCGCGGGCCGTTCGGCTGGCTGATTAAATGGCTCGGCTGCGTCCCGATCGATCGCTCGCAAAGCAATGATGTGGTGAGCGCGATGGCCGAAGCGTTTGCTGCCGAGGAGCGCATGGTGCTGGCCATTCCGCCGGAAGGCACGCGCAACGCCGTGCGCGAATGGAAGAGTGGCTTCTATCACATCGCTGTCGGCGCCGGTGTTCCGATCGTGTTGAGCGTGCTCGACTATGGCAGGCGCCAGGTGCGGTTGGCGGCGGTGGTGTTTCCGAGTGGCGATTACGAAGCCGACTTGCCGCTGATCCAGGCGCACTACGCCGACGCGCAGGGCAAGCATCGGGACAAATTTGCGATCAAGCGCGAAGATGCGTGATATGTGCCAAGTCTGGGCGATGTTTGATCAACGCCTCAGTCATGACGTCGTAGCCGACGACGTTGTACCAAGAAGAAACGGCGCCAGCCGGTCCCATGATGCGCCAACCGCCAATCAGCCACTTGGCGTGCGTGATGTCCGACCACCTTACGCTGGTAATGCGTTTGCCTAACGCAAGCGTGATGCTGTCGGCGTTCCACTCCCACCGAGTCATCGTCCACATGCGGATGCTGTAGGCGCCGGTGCCTGCAAGTACCAACGCGACCAGAACCGCGATCGGCCAGTAGGGCCAAAGCTCAGCTTCCAATGCCGTGAATGCTATGACGACGAGCGCCATCACTAAGCCCACCACACCGAACGAGCAGACCATGCCGGGATAGCGCGCGCGACCTTGGTCGACGTTCAGAACGACGCTGCCGTTACGCCGGACGAACAAATCGATGACGCCGCCGACCGCGAACGCGGTCAAAATCATCAGGGGGGCGATGAAGTTGCTCACAGCTTCGTATCCCACCAAACGGTGAGCTAAACAACGTAGACGCGAACGGCCAACAGCAGGTCGGACCAGGCTTCCTCCATCGCGCCGTCCCAATCCGCGCCACACGCGTCGCGCACTGTCTCAGCCACGATCTCAAAAAACCGCGCGAAATCCGCACGCGGCACCAGATAGCCTTCGTGCGTCGTCGCCTCAGCGCGGATCCAGTTTTGCGCGTAGGCGCCATCGCCGATGAGATCGAGGATGGCGGCGAAGACGCGCGCGAGCATTTCGCCGCGCACGCCGCGGTCCGTATCCATGACGAACATCGCCTCCAACTCCGCCCGTTCGCGGAAGAGGCGGGCATAGACGGCGCTGGTGAGATCGCCGCCGTTTTCCGCGGCGATTTCCAGGCTGCGTTCGATCAGCACGCGATCTGCGGGCGAGGTCACGCCGCGTTCATGATGCGGTCGACGCCGGCTTGCACGATGGGGTGATAAGTGGGTCTCGCCCGCGCATAGACGCGCTGCGCTACGCCACGGCCCCAATCGCCTTGGGCGCGGAGGGCTGCGTAAATCGGGCGGATGAACTTGCCGCGGCCTTGCACGGTGAGGAACGTCTCCACCGCGCGTTCGGATGGCGCAAAGCCATTGCGCACGGCAAGGATCAGCCAATCGTAGCGCACTTCCATGTTGCCAATATCATCGAGGCCTAAGGCGGCTTCGAGCGCCTGCAGGCGCTCGGCCGGCAGTTCACGCGGCAGACTTTGCAGATAGCGCTGACGCTGCATCGTGTTCCAGGTTTCCCACGGCGCAGCCGCGGGCGCGCCGCCAGCGAGAAACGCTTCGACGTAACCAGGGATTTCGCTGAAGCCCTCGGCCTGGGGTGCAGCCGCGTTTGACGGAATGCCCGGCTCGTACGCCCATTGATCCAGCAGCAAGCGCGCTTCCAAGTTCGCATCGCCGCGCACGATGTGTTGGCGGAAGTCGGCGAGGAAGCCTTGCGTCGTCATCGGCTGGAAGGCGTAGCGATCGAAATACGAGCGCAAATAGGCGTCGATGCGCTCGCGGCCTATAATGCCTTCGACAGTGCGCAGGAACGTGGCGCCCTTGTCGTACGTAATCGCGCTCGAGTTTTCATTGGCGCTGACTTCGCCGACCCAGTGCAAGCGCTGACCATTAGGCGACACGCTTCCAAGCGCCGTTTGAATGTCGGCCCATGAAAGCGCCTCGGCCATGCGCGCGTGTTCTTGGCCGAATAAAGCTTCGCCGATGCGGCCTTCGATGTAGGAGGTGAAGCCTTCGTTGAGCCAGCCATCCGCCCAAACCGCATTGGTAACTAGATTGCCTGACCAAGAATGCGCCAATTCGTGCGCGACGAGCGAAACGAGCGAACGGTCGCCGGCGAGGAAGGTGGGCGTCAGGAAGGTGAGACGCGGGTTTTCCATGCCGCCATACGGGAAGGACGGCGGCAGGATCAGCACGTCGTAGCGGCCCCAGCGGTAAGGACCGTAAAGCTGCTCCGCCACCTCCATCATGCGTTCCATATCGGCGCACTCGTAGACGCCGCGCTCGATCACGCTCGGCTCGGCGTAAACGCCGGTGCGCGGGCCGACATCGGCGTGCACCAGATCGCCGATCGCGATAGCGATGAGGTAAGGCGGGATCGGCTGCGGCATGCGGAAGCGATAGGCGCGCTTGCCGTCCTGTGTGCGCTCGCCATTCGGCGTAAGCATTTCCGCGCTCATCACTGCTTTCAGATCGGCGGGAACGACGATGCGTGCGTCATAGGTTTGGCGAATGCCGGGGCTGTCTTGTGTCGGGATCCAGCTGCGGTTGTGGATCGCCTGGCCTTGGCTGAACAGGAAGCGCTTGTTGCTGGCGGTTTGCGCCGGCTCCAGCCATTGCAGCGCGCTCGCATTTTCGGCGCTTTCGTATTCGATCTCGATGCGCCGTGCGCCATTCAGCTGAATGGTGAGCGGCGCGCCCTTGGTCGGATCGCTTTCGCCGAGCGTGAACGTCGTGTCGCGGCCGCCGGCGCGCACGCTCTGGATGACGAGGCCTTTGCTGTCGAGCACGATCTCTTGCGCATCGGCGCGCGCGACGATGTCGAGCGTGGCTTTGCCGGAGAAACGCTTGCGATCGAAATCGGCGGTTAGATCGAGCGAGACGTGGCGCACCCGCGCTTCATCCGGGCGGGCATAGGAGCTGGTGTCACGCGGCAGCGGCGCCATCGGATCGGCGGCGCCGAGCGTGGTGTTGGTGGCGCAAGCGGTCAGCAGCGGCGCGGCGAGCGCGGATTGCAGCAAAGTACGGCGAAGCATGGCGTTTCCCCAAGTTTTGGGGCTACCAAGCGATTTTGCGACGGACGCGCAAGTGTGATTGGTCGCGTTCATGGAGCGCGGGTCTTCAGGCCCTCTGCTCGTGGTGTCGCATGCGGGTCTGAAGACCCGCGGTCCATGGCTATTCGTCCTTCGGCTTCATCACGCCCGAGAAGGTGATCACGGCCAGGACGGTGAGGATCGCGCCGAGGATGGCGTAGAGCGCGTGCGCCCATTTCCAGAGGGCAGCGCCCTCGAACAAGCGCCAATCGCTGGTCTCGGCGAGGGCCATGCCCGGCGAGAGCTCAGCGCGCGCGGTCCGCCCAGGGCCGCAGCGGCTTTCTTGGCCGAGATCGATCACCGGCAGCGCCACATCGATGGCGTAGAGCGCGGGCTCGACCGCGCCATTGCATTGCGCCCCACGCGGCGTCACCAGCGCGCCTTGCGCATTCATGGTCAGCACGCCGAACACGCCAAGCGCGAGAAACAGCGCCAACGATCGTGCGATCCGCGGTGGCGAGAGACCATAACCGGCGATGGCGCCGAACAGCGACGAGAGCAGCCACGTGAACGGCCCGGCTGACGCAACGCGCGTGCGCCGATCATGCTGCGCCAGCAGGATGCGGCGCGCATCTTCGCGATGGCCGGCGCGTGTATAAACGCGCGCGGCGTGCGTAAACGGCTGCGACGAGAATTTCGGTGTGCGTGAAAGCCAGTTAAGCCGCTGACGCCAGCGTTCGCCGTCGCTGTCGATCCGCGCATAGGCGAAGCCATCGAGATCGATGCGCGCGCCTTCGACGCCCCAGCCGGTTTTCACGTCGTCATCAAGCGCCGAGCAACTCGCGCCTGATACGTCGATCAGGGCGTCTTGTTGCGTCGTTAGCGCTCGTGCTTGCACCGGCCCGGCGATGGTCGCGTCGGCGAACGAAAACAATGCGCCCTTGGCGCCGTCAGGCCCAGGGCCGCGCAGTTCGAGCGCGCTCCATGAAAGTCCGCCATCTATGCGCGCGCGCGCGAACTTGGCGCCGCCTTCGATCACGGTTTTCTGGCCGTGCGGCGCGAAACCGTCTTCGGCCAGTTTGAACGTGAGATTGCCGCCGACGCGCACGTTGGGTGCGCGAATGGCCCAGGCGCCGCCATTGATGAAGCGCCCGCCGCCAAAGGCGAGATAGCCGCCGATTCTGGCGTCGGCGAAGAACACTTCGCCTTTGACGTTGGCGCCTTGGAGCAAAGCCGCGCCGCCAATTGTCGCGCTGGTTGCGTCGAGCGCGCGGCCGAACGTATCGCCGCGCGGCGTGGTCCGGTGCGCGATCTCGGCGCCGCGCAGATCAAGGTTGCGCGCAATTTTTGCGCCCTGAAGGGAGAGTTGCCCTGCGACCTTCGTTTCAAGCCCGATGACCATGCCGCCGATATCGGCGTTGCTTGCGTTGAGCGCGATGCCAAACTCGTTGCGGAATGCGCCATCGCTGACGATGACATCGCCCGCAATGCGTGCGCTGAGCAAACGCACTGCGCCTTCGGCCTTGAATTTCGTCGACATCATCAGCGCGCCCAATGTTGCGCCATCGAAGTTCAGCGCTTCGCCGCGCGCATCGTCAGTGCGGTTGAGAAACTGGCCGCCGACGCAGCTGACAATCCCGCTAACGCGCGCATCCACGAGCCAAATCCGGCCGAAGGCGTCAAAGCCTTCATCGAACAGCAAGCTGCCGGCGATCTCGATGCTTTGCAGCATCAGTGCGTCGTCATCGCTATCGATGGCGCGCGCAAACTTGGCGCCGCGCGCGGCGAAATCGCCGTCGATGCGGGTGCCGCGCAGTTTGGCGGTTAGCGTCTCCAGTCCCGGCGCGCCGAGTGGGGCGACATTGCAGAGATCGAGTTCGCCATCGATTTGCGCCTCGACGCCGTCGAGCCCGGTAAGGCGACTATCGGCCAGCGAAAGCCGCGCCAGCCGGCTGTGGCTGATATCGATCGGCTCCGCGATTTCGCACTCCACTAGCGCCAGCGCCGGGAGCCCGGCGCCCCCCGCGCCTGAACAATCCGTAAGGTCAAGCGCGCCCTCGATCCGGGCGCCGCGAAGGCGAACGCCGGGCGCATGCACCGCCCAGCTTTCATCGAGGCGCAGGAGCAGCTTTCGTAAAAACCCGGCCCGGACAGCCGGTTTCACCCCGCCGGGCCCCGCCATCGGCGTGAAATCCGCCACCTCGCCCAGGCGTGTGCGCTCAACCACGAAGTGTTCGTGCGGCGACAGGTCGTTCGCGTCGAACGCCATGATGATCCCCCGGCCCCCACAGCCGCAGCCGGATCAATAAAGCATCCCAGGCACGCGCGAGCGAGTCGGCTTATATGAAAGAGATGACAGAGACCGGGCCTCTCGCGACGGCGCCAGCGACTTCCAATCTGCCGGAGCTTTCCGTCAGCGAATTGGCGCAGGCGGTAAAGCGCACCGTCGAGCGCGATTTCGATCGCGTGCGCGTGCGCGGCGAACTCGGCCGCGTGCTGATCGCCAAGTCCGGGCACCTCTATGTCGATCTGAAAGACGAGAACGCGACCATCTCCACCGTGATGTGGAAGCTGAACGTGCAGCAGCTTTCGTTCAAACCGGAAGAGGGGCTTGAGGTTGTGGTCGAGGGCCGGCTCTCGACTTATCCGGGTCGCTCGCAATATCAGCTGATCGCCGAACGCATGGCGCCGGCGGGCGTGGGCGCGCTGCTGGCGCAATTGGAGAAGCTGAAGGCGAAGCTGGCGGCGGAGGGCTTGTTTGCGCCAGGACGCAAGAAGCCGATCCCGTATCTGCCGCGTGTCATTGGCGTGGTGACTTCGCCGACAGGTGCGGTGATCCGCGATATTCTGCATCGCTTGAGCGAGCGTTTTCCGCGCCGTGTGATCTTGTGGCCGGTCTTGGTGCAAGGCCCAGAGGCGGCGGGGCAGGTGGCGCGCGCCATCAAGGGCTTCAACGCGCTGCAAGGCGCCGATCGGCCCGACGTGCTGATCGTGGCGCGCGGCGGCGGCTCGATCGAGGATTTGTGGGCCTTCAACGAAGAAATCGTCGTGCGCGCCGCGGCTGCGAGTGACATCCCGCTGATCAGCGCGGTTGGCCACGAGACAGATACGACGCTGATCGACTTCGCATCGGACTTACGCGCGCCGACGCCTACCGGCGCAGCGGAAAAAGCCGTGCCGGTGCGCGCGGAGTTGATCGAGCGTGTGACCTCGATCGAGGGGCGCTTGAAGAATGGCCTGGTGCGCGGGCTGGAGCGGCGGCGGACGGAGCTGCGCGCGGCGGCGGCGAAACTGCCACGGCTCGAAACGCTTTTTCAAATCCCGCAACAGCGCTTCGACCGCGCCGCCGAGCGGCTGAACGCGGCGCTCGTCGCCAATACGCGTGCGGCGCAATCGAAGCTTGATCGCGTCTCAGCGCGCTTGCGGCCCGAAGCGCTGGTCAACGATATCGCCCGCCGTCGCGATCTGCTCTCGCGCTGCGCTGTGCGCCTGCAGCCGGCGATCGCGCGGACTTTGCTCAATCATCGCAAGCATCTGGACGCCTCTGGACGCATGCTCGAAAGCCTCTCGCACAAGCGCGTGCTGGAACGCGGTTTTGTCATGGTCCATCGCGAGGATGGTACGCTCGTGCGCGCGGGTAAGGATTTGAACGCCGGCGACGTCGTCGATCTGACCTTCGCCGATGACCACAGGACGGCGGTCATCGATCCGCCCGCCGATGTGGCGAAGCCAAAGCTCAAACCGGCTAAGCCGCCTGGCGGCCAGGGCTCATTGTTCTGAGCGCCGGCCCCGCTATGCTGACGGCGATGCAGGCTGGGCGCGCGCCATGAGTTTCGCGGACGCAGCAACGCGCTTTCAGCGCGGCGACAGCGCCGGCGCCGAGTCGTTGCTGCGCGATCTGCTGGCGCGCGAGCCCAATCATGTCGATGCGCTGCACCTGAGCGCCGTTATCCGCCATAGGCGCGGCGATCTGAGTGGCGCGGCGGATTTGTTCGAAGCTGCGTTCAAGCTTGCGCCGCAGGACGTAGCGATCGCTTTTAACCGCGCTGCGGTACTGGCGGCGCTTAAGCGTCACCAAGACTGCGCCGCCGCCGCTACTGACGTGTTGCGCTTGCGTCCTGGCGATCAAGAGGCGCTGCTGTTGCAAGGCGTCTCGCTGTCAGCGCTTGGCGAGCATGCGCGCGCGCTGGAGGTTCTGGATGGCGTGACGCTCGATCGCGCGGCTCTGCACACGCATCGCGCCACCGGCTTGCTTGCGCTGCAACGCAATGAAGAGGCGCTTCAAGCGTCGCATCGCGCGGTGTCGTTGGCGCCGAGCGATCCGGACGCGCGTTATCTGCGCGGCAGCGCTTTACTGGCGCTTGATCGCGGTGCGGAAGCGCTGTCGGATTTCGAGACGGCGCTCGCTGTCGCCCCTGGCAACGTTGCCGCCCGGGCAGGCCGGGCGAGTGCGCTTTGCGCTGTTAAACGTTTGGAGGAGGCGCTAGGCGAAGCAGACGCCGTGTTGGCGGCAGCGCCTGAGCGCGGCGACTATCATGCGCTGCGCGGCGTCGTTCTCAGCGCGCTCAATCGGGAGGAAGGGGCGGTCGCGGCGTTCAAGCGCTCCCTGGCGCTGCGGCCGGACGATGGCGAGACCCAATTTGCCTTGGCGGACGCGCTGCTGGCGCAAGGCGATTTCGAAAGCGGTCTGCCGGCCTACGAAGCGCGCTTTCTCTCGCGCACGACGCGCGCGCCGCCGCCTTGCGATGCGCCCTTGTGGGCCGGCGAGGATTTGCGCGGCAAGACGCTGCTGCTTCAAGGCGAGCAGGGGTTTGGCGACTTGTTTCAGTTTTGCCGCTTCGCGCCGATGCTCGCGGCGCGTGGGGCGCGCATCATTTTTCAGGGGCGTCCCCAGACGCTGCGGCTGCTGCGATCGCTTGCCGGCGTCGATCAACTGGTCTCCGCCGATGAAGCGCATCCCGCCGATTTTCGCCTGCCGCTTGCCAGCGCGATGTTCGCGCTCGGTGTTCGCGCCGACGCGATACCTGCGCCGATCCCTTATCTCATCGCCGATCCGGAGCGTGTCGCCCATTGGCGCGCGCGGCTGAATCCTGCAAAGCGGCGTATCGGCATTGTTTGGTCCGGCTCGCGTCTGCAGAGCCGTCAGCGTCTGCGCAGCTTGGACGAGGCAGCGTTGGCGCAGCTCATTGACGCCGATGAGAGCTTCGTCAGCCTTCAAGTGGAGGCGCATCCAGCGCTGGCGGCGCGAGGAGTTCAGCAGTTCGGCGACGAGATCTTGGATTTCGCCGAGACGGCGGCGCTTATCGAAGCGCTCGATTTGGTCATCTCCATCGATACCGGCGTCGCCCATCTTGCCGGCGCCCTGGGCAAGCCGGTCTGGATCATGCTGCCTTTCCGCGCCGATTGGCGCTGGCAGCGCGAGCGATCCGACACGCCATGGTATCCGCAAGCGCGGCTCTTTCGGCAGAGCAAGCCCGGCGATTGGGCGGGCGTCGTCGCGCGCGTGCGCGCAGCGCTTCAGGAATAATAGGATTTCTGCTCGACCAGGCCGCCCTTCGCCAAGCGGCTGATGCGCTGCTTCAAGCGGTGACGCCGATCATTGTTGAGAGCGATACGCGAAAGCAGCGCAGCCGCCTTCGCCGGCGTCTGCGGCGCGCGGCGGAAGCGTTGCCGCGACGCTTCTTCGCAGGTCCACAACACGCTGTTCACAGCTTTGAGCCGGCGCTTTAGCATCACCAAGGCCGCGTTCTTGGCGATGTAGGGCGCGGCGATGGCTTCCAGGCCGGCCAGTTCGCGCCGCACGTGCGCGCGCTTAGTCGGCGAAGCGATGCGTTGCGCCTTGATCTCGAGGATCGTCAGGCGGTCGATCAATTCGCCCAATGTCAGCGGCGCGGAGAGCGTCATATAATGGTGTTAGCTCGCGTTTATAGCGTTCGCCAAGTCCATACGACGCTTTAGGGGGAACGCGCTCCCTTCGGGGGGCTTGTAAGGGCAGTATGCGGGTTCATGTCATCAATCTCCGTTCGCGCGCCGATCGGCGCGCGCAATTCTCGAATTGGAATGCGCGCCCCAGTCTAGAACTGGTGTTTGTCGATGCGGCGATCGGCGCCGATATCGATCCGGAGGGCGCTCTGGGCGACGGGCTCGTGGCCGCGCGAACACGTCTGACGCCCGGCGCTCTGGTTGCGCGCAATCGCATCGCGAGCTTTGGCGTCAGGTCGTTGCGCGCGGCGAAACGGCGATTGTATGCGAGGACGATGCCTGTCTGCGCGGGGACTTCACCGCGCGCGCCGGCGAATTGATGACCTCCCTCGGCGACGAGTGGGACTTGCTCTATCTCGGCTACAACACCGATGCGCTCGTGGCGGCGGAGACGCCCGAAGGATTGAAGTTGCTGCTGCAGTTCGACGATGCGGCAAAGCGCGCGCCCGGATTTTTCGATGCGTTCAGCGCGATGCGCGTGCGTCCGCCCACAGCGCTTGCCTGCTTCCAAGCCTGGGGCACCCTCTGTTATGCGATCACGCCGCGTGGTGCGGCGCGATTGTTGGAGGCGTGTTTCCCGATTTCGACTGAGCGCGAAGTCATCATGTTCGGGCAAAACCGCCCCGTCGCTCCCTACGGTATCGACGGGATGATCAATGCGGCTCTGCAACGCGCGCCGATTGCCGCGTTTTGTTCGATGCCCGCGCTCGTCGTCAGCCTTAACGACCAGGCCGATTCCGACGTCGCTGGCCCGATGCTTTGACCCGCGCGCGGATGGGGTTAGAACGGCCCCATGAACAAGCACGATCCGGGCGGGCCTGAGGCCCAAGTCCATTACGGCGACAATGAAATCACGATCCTGAAGCAGGGATTGTTCGTCCGCTGCGCGGTGTCGGGCGAGAAAATTCCGCTGGATGAGTTGCGCTACTGGAACGTCGATCTGCAGGAGGCCTATCGCGGCCCGCAGGAAGCGACGCAGCGCTGGAAGCAGGTCAACGCGGAGAAGAAGGCATGAAGCTCTGGGCTGGGCTGATCGCTGTGCTGTTGGCCGCGTGCGTCGCGGCCGAGGCGCCTGCCGCGCCGGACACGCCGCCGCAGATCGTCGCCGAAGCGCCGCCGGTGGAAGCGACACCGGAGCCCGTACGCGCGCCGGCGCCGACAACACTTTCGATCGCGTGCGCCGGCGCCTTCACCCAAGGCGGCATCGCGCTTTGCCGCACGCTTCCGGGCGCGGCGGTCACGGTTGACGGCGCCGAAGCGGGCGCTGCCGATGGCGACGGCTGGGCCGTCATTGGCTTCACCCGCGAACATGGCGCCAGCGCCCGCGTCGCCGCCAGCGCGCAAGGCGCCACTGTCGCGCAAAGCTACGAGATCGCGCCGCGCGAATTTGACATTCATCGCGTTGACGGGCTGCCGCCGCAAACCGTGACGCCGACAGATCCCGCCGTGCTCGCGCGCATTCAGCGCGAAGCGGTGCTGAAGCGCGCCGGCTGGGATAGTTTCGCGCCGATCCAGGGTTGGCTCGAAGGCTTCATCATCCCGGTCGAGGGCGGGCGCGTGTCAGGGCGCTGGGGCAATCAGCGCGTGCTGAACGGTGTCCCTGCCTCGCCGCACTTTGGCTACGACATCGCAGCGCCCGCGGGCACGCCGATCCGCGCGCCGGCAGAGGGCGTGATTACGCTGGCCCAGCCCGACATGCATTATGAAGGCGGGCTCGTGTTCATCGATCACGGCCAGGGCCTCATCACCATGTATCTGCACATGAGCCGCATCGATGTCGGCGTTGGAGACACGGTGGATCAAGGGCAGGTGATCGGCGCGATCGGTTCAAGCGGCCGCGCCACCGGTCCACATCTGTGCTGGCGCATGAAATGGCGCGAACGCCAGCTGGATCCAAGCGTCGCGATAGAAGGCTTGGCGCTGGCGCGGGCGGAATTGTTGAGCGCCCGCTAGCGCGCCACCACCTGCATCACCAGCAGCACTGCCGGCTCGTTGCTTTCATTGCGCCAGCCGTGCGCGGTGTCGGCGTCTTCGCGGGCGACGTCGCCGGCGCGGTAGCGGATTTCGTCCATACAGGAATTGCGGAATTCGACCATCTCGCCCGAGACGATGAGAGCCATGCCTTGGTTTACATCGTGGGCATGCCAAGCGATGGCGCCGCCCGGCGCGATGGTGAGCCGGCGTAAGCGGACGCCGCGTTGCGGATCGCTGGCCAGCGGCACCAGCGCGATCTCTTCGCCGGTGACGCCGCGCGATTCATTGTCGCTGCCGATGCGGGCATTCTCCAGCCTGCGGCCTGGCGGGCATTCGCGGACACGCGCGTTCTGGATCGCCTCCAATGTGGCGTCGATGCGCGGCTCATCCTGTGGCAGCACGCGCTCCATGGTGGCGCAGGCGCCGAGCGTGAGCAGCGCCGCGAAAGTTCCCGCCACCCGCATCATGATGCATCCCCGTTTGCCTGGAAGATGGTCCGCAAGGTTTGTTCTTGCTTGCCCGCTTCCATCCAGAAACCGGCCATCGTCATGGCATAGACGAAGAGCAGCAGGAAGAGCGCGATGCCTACGCCGATCCAGCCCGCGCTCACCGCCGCGATGAGCGCACCCATGACCCACACCGCGACGAAGGCGTAGACGAACCAGAACATGCGCATGCGCACGTCGATGCGGCTGCCGCGACCGGCGCTCTGCACTGTTGCGTCGATCACCGGCAGGAACGAGTTGCGATAGCCGATGATGCGGCGGACGTGGAAGCCGTCGTTCGTCATCTGGCCTTCAAAGCGCTTGTCATTGGCGCTGTTCGGCCAGCCGATGCGGAAAAACTTTTCCGGCTCGACATGCGCGGCCATCGCCGCGAGCGCGGTGGCGCGATCGAGCGGCGAGACGATCTCGAACTGGTGTTGCGGCAGCCACTTCATCCGACCACTCCGCTTGGCCAAATCAAAACAAGCGCGCAGTCGGGGTCAAGGCCAAACGGCTACATGACGCCGGCTTTGCGCCAGGCGTCTTTCGGCCAGCGTCGGTGCGGCCAGAACCATTGGCCGGGCGCTTCGCGCACGCGCGCTTCCATGAATTCGTTGATGCGCTTGACGCCGTCATAGACGGTCTGCGGATCGTCTGGCTTGGCATAGTCGAGCGGGATCGCCGGGTAGGCGGTGGCGACGAATTGCGTGCCTTCGAGTCTGCGGCCGGTGATCGGAATGAGCGGCACGCCGAACTTGAGCGCAAGCCGCGTGGGCCCGTCCGCCGTCATGCAATCGTAGCCGAAGAACGGTACGGCGAGGCCCTTATTGTACTTCTGATCGTTCATCACCGCGATCGAGCGCTTCTTCTTCAAGGAGCGCAGCAAGCCCATGCCGCCCTCCTGACCTTTCGCCGCTTGCAGCGCGAGGCCGAAGGCGGCGCGGGTTTCGATGATGTATTTGTCGATGATCGGATTGTTGGCGGGGCGGTAGGTGAAGTGACAGGTCGGATCGACCTGCGCGAGGCAGAGCGAGGTGATTTCCCAATCACTGAAATGGCCGCCGATGAAGACCGCGCCCTTGCCAATCGTAGCTTCGACGATCTCTTTGCCTTTGAATTCGAGTTCGCCGCTCTTGTAGCGTTCGAGGAAGGTGGGCATGTGCGCAAACTCGCCGGTCATGCGGCCGAGTTCGCGGAAACTCTCTTTGCGCACGTCGCGGTGCCAGGCGTCGCTCTCGTTCGGGAACGACATGCGGATGTTGCGGATAGCGGTCTTCCAGGCGCTCGACGTCGGCGCGACGACCGGCACGATGCCGGCGCCCCAGCGCGATGCGCGCTCCAGGCCAAGCGCGCCGAGCCCGCCGACATAGATGTTCCAGGCAAGCGCCTCGAGGCGGAACTGAAGATTGAGCGGTTTAGGCTTCGCCATGCGACGCTTTCATCCGCGATTGGATCGGCGCGAGCAAGGCGTTGAGCGCTGCCTCATCGTCGAACTTGGCCGTGACGGGAAGAACAGCCACGCGCGCGCGCCATTCGGGCGAGAGCCGGGCCGCGTCTTTCTCGGTGGTGATCAATTGTCCGCCGCGCTCTTCGGCCAGTTGCGCCAGCAGCGCGAGGTCGTCGGCGGAATAGGGGTGGTGGTCGGCGAACGGGATGGCGTCTTCTAGGTCTGCGCCGAGATCGGTCAGCGTGTCGAAGAACTTTTCCGGCCGCGCCAAACCAGCGAACGCCACCAGCTTGCCGCGCGGGATGTCGCCGACGGGCGCGAGGTGGGCGTGCAGGATCGGCTTGGTAAAGCCCGCGAGCCACATGCGCTCCGTCGCCGTCTCGCCGGAGGTGTGCATGATGATGATGGCGTCGGCGCGCTTTAGCCCATCGCTCAGTCGTTCGCGCAACGGGCCGGCCGGAAACACCGCGCCATTGCCGACGCCGAAGCCCGCATCGACGGCGACGAGCGAGAGGTCTTTTCCCAAAGTCGGGTTCTGGAAGCCGTCATCCATGATGATGACATGGGCGCCCGCCTGCGCCGCCGCCTGCGCGCCGGCAAATCTGTCGCGCGCGATCCAGGCGGGGCCGTCAGCGGCGTGCAGCAGCGGCTCATCGCCCACTTCGCTCGCCTGCATGTCAGCGGTAACCCGAAGTGGCCCGGCAATGCGCCCGCCATAGCCGCGCGACAATGTATGCGCATGCGGTCCGAGCTTGGCGCGCAGCGCGCGTGTGATCGGTGTTTTGCCGGCGCCGCCGACGGTGAAGTTGCCGACGCAGATCACCGGCACGTTCACGTGGCGCGAGATCGTCGTCTCGATCCGCCGCGCCGTCGCCCAGGCATAGACCCACGACACCGGCGTTAGAAGCGCCCGGATCGCCAGCGCCGCATCGCGACCGCTGACGTCAGCGCGCCAGAACTCAGGCGGACGCATTGGCGGCTCTCGGTTCAGCGCGGGCCGGCAGCAGCGCCAGGATTTGCGCGACGGTTGTGTCCATCGCTGCGGCGCCTTGGTCGATCACAGCGCGTGCGGCCTCCGCTTGCGCAGCGCGCGCGGCTTCATCGCGCCACAGCGCGGAAACCGCCGCAGCGAGCGTCTCCGCGTTCGGCGCAAGCGTCACACCGCCGGCTGTGACCAGCGTGTCGAACAAATCCTGAAAGCTCTCGACGTTTGGCCCGCTGACAATGGCGCAGCCGAGTTTCGCCGGCTCGACCGGGTTATGGCCCTTCAGATGCGCCAGCATGCTGCCCGCGATCAAAGTGCAGGGCGCGAGATCGTAAAACAGCCCCAACTCGCCCAGCGTATCGGCGACATAGACCGATGCCGCGCCAATCGGCTCGAACCGCGATCGCCGTGGCGCGCCGCCGGCAAGGGCTGCAACGGCTGCGCCGCGTTCAGGATGGCGCGGCGCGATGATCAGCAGCGCGTCAGGAAATTCCGCCCGCAGCGCCGTGTGCGCCGCCAGCATGATCTCGTCTTCGCCCGGATGCGTCGATGCCGCCAACCACACGCGGCGCGCGCCGATCTCTTGCGCTAACGCCGTGCGAGCGCCTGCGTCCACGCGCGGCGGCGCGAGTGCGAGCTTCAGATTGCCGAGCGCCGCGACCGGCGTTCCGCGCAGGCGCGAAAGCACGGCGGCGGTGCGCTGGTCGGCGGCGGACATCCAGGCGAATGCCTTGCTCAGTCTCTTTCCCGCATTGGACCAGCTCTCCCAGCGCCTCAGCGAGCGCGGGCTCATGCGCGCGTTCACCAGCGTCAGCGGCACGCCCGTCGCTTCCGTTTGCAGGATCAGGTTCGGCCAGAGTTCGCTTTCGACAAACACCGCAAGATCAGGCCGCCAGTGCGCAAGGAAGCGCCGCACCGTGTCACGGCGATCGAGCGGCACGTAAACGTGTGTCGTTCGTGCCGGCGTGCGCTGGGCGATCAGATCCGCTGAGGTGCGCGTGCCGGTGCTGATGAGGAACGAGAGCGAAGCATCGCGCGCCGCCAGCGCCTCGATCAGCGCCAGCGCCACGCCGCTTTCGCCAACGCTGGCGGCATGTAACCAAACCAGGGTGCCAGCGGGCCTTGCTCGTGTGTAACGTCCGTAGCGTTCGCCGAGCCGCGCACGGTCCTCTTTGCCGTTGCGCGCGCGCACGCCGAGCCACAGGTTCGCGAACGGCCCGGCAAGCTCTGTCGCCACGCCATATAGGAACAAGGCCGGCGAGCCGCTCACTTTGCGTTCGCCGCTTCTTCCGGCGCGGAGAGCGTCATGCCGTTCTTCGCCGCTGGTTCGATCACGGCCACGCCAGCTAGCAGGTCGGCTTCAGCGGCGATGCGGTTCATCTCGGCTTCGAGCGCCAGCCGCACGGCCTCGATCTCTTCCTCGTCTGCATCGGGCGAGGGCGGGGCGATTGGGTTGCCCCAGATCAGCGCGCCGCGTCCGAAGGGCAGCGGCAGCACGAAATGGTCCCAGCTCTTCTTGAACACGATCCGGTTGGACGTCGCCCATGTCACCGCCACCAGCGGCGCCTCCGCGATCTTCGCCAGCAGAATGGCGCCGCGCTTGACCCGCATCCGTGGCCCGCGCGGGCCGTCCGGCGTCATGGCGATGACGCCGCCGCCTTCGATGTGCCGCGCCATGGAGAGCATGGCTTCGACGCCGCCCTTGCTGCGCCGGCCAGCTTTCGCGGCCGAGCCGCGGATCACTTCAGCGCCCACCGTGCGCGAGGTGTGCGCCACGATGCCGCCCTCGCGCGACTGCGAGATCAGCATTTTGGCTTTTGGCACGCCCGGTCCGAAGGCCCACATCTTGTGGACCAGCGAAAAGCGGCCATGCCAGATACACCCGATCAATTTGCCCCCGTGCGGGCGCCAGAACGGCTCCATGACCTCGCGGTTGACGTGGCGCCAGCGCGTCGTGATCCCAACAAACAGCATGTAGCCGCCAATCAGGCGGCCGATCACAAGCTGAATAAGGGGGTTTCCGAGGAGGCTCTTCATGGGTCCGCTGGGGCCGTGCCTTCCGGGCGGGCCTCGGCGCCCTTATACGGGGCCGCGCCTGCTTCGCACCAGAACCCCGCACCCAGGAAAACCATGACTCCCCCGGATAAGTCCGCACGCTTTGATCTGAGCACGCCCGAAGGGCGGCGCCGGGCCGAGCGCGACCTGATCTGGGGCGACCACGGCTTCCTGCGGGCGCGGTTCTCGAACTTCCACTGGATCGAGCCGGGCATGATGGCGCGCGCCAATCAGCCGTCGCCGGAACAAGTGGCGCGCTACGCCGCGCAGGGGTTCAAGACGATCCTCAATCTGCGTGGGCCCTCCGACACTGGTTACTACGTGCTCGAGCGCGAAGCCTGCGAACGGCACGGTATCGAAATGATCGACGTGCGCATGTTCTCGCGCGAGGCGCCGAGCTTTGCGCAGGTCGAGAGGGCAAAGGCGCTGTTTGAGACAATTGAGTATCCGGCGCTGATGCATTGCAAGTCCGGCGCGGATCGCGCTGGCGCCATGGCGGTGCTCTACAAACATCTGAAGATGGGCCTGCCGATCGCCGACGCGGTCGAGCAACTGGGCTTCAAATACTTGCATGTTCGCCACGGCAAGACCGGCGTTATCGACTATTTCTTCGAGCGCTATCTTGCCGAAGGGAACGGTAAGACGTTCCTTGAATGGGTCGAGGGAACCGATCCAAAGGCGATTAAGAAGGCATTCTCGCGCAAGCTCTCGGCGAACATCCCACTCGATGCGCTCCTACAGCGCGAATGAGTTGCGAGAGCGCGCCACGTCGGAGACAAGGCACTCATCGAGACGGCGGCGGGCAGAACGGAATGACGGTAAAGGTGCTAGGACGCCGTCTTCCGGCTGCGACGACCTACGTCGTCGCGCTCACCACCGCATTGCTTTTGCTGCTCCTCACGGTCGGCGCAGCGCTTTGGCAAAGCAGCGCCACCGAAGCGCTTGGCGAGCAGGTGCGCGAGTCATCCGAGCGACGCAGCCATTACCGCATCCTGCTGCAGCGCGTTACCGATTCCGAGACCGCCCAGCGCGGCTATTTGCTGACCAATGATCCACGCTATCTGGAGCCGATCCAAGGTGCGCTTGACGATGCTCTCAGCGAGCTGCGCGCACTCCGGGCGGACGCCGACGCCAATTCGGAGGCGCCGCAGCATGTCGAGCGTCTGGAAGAATTGATCACGGCGAAGTTTCGAGAGTTGGAAGAAACCATCACGCTGCAAGATCGGGGCGACCGCCGTCGCGCCTTGCAGATCGTCGCTTCCGACCAAGGCAAGGAAACGATGGACGGCATCCGCGCCATTGTGAACGCGGCGAACGAGCACGAGACGCAAGCACTCGAAGCCGCGTTGACCGCGAGTGACCGGGCGGGCGAGCGGCTGCGCTGGGTGATCTTGTTCGCCGGCCTCCTGCTCATCGGCATTGGCGCGCTCTTGGTGGCGACTGTCCGTGGCGCGATGAGGGACCTGCGGGCGTCGCGTGATAGCGCGCTCGAGGCGCAGCACATGGCCGTCGATGCGCTGCACGCGCGCGAGCAGGCCGAAGAAAAAGTCCGTCAGATGCAGAAGATGGAGGCGATCGGCCAGATCACCGGTGGCGTCGCGCACGACTTCAACAATATGCTGGCCGTCATCATGTCGGCGCTGCAGCTGGCGCGCCGGCGCATGGATCGCGGCGAGCCGGGCGCGGAAGGTTTCATCGATGCTGCCGTGGACGGCGCCCGCCGCGCCGCCTCGTTGACCCGCCGCTTGCTGGCGTTCGCGCGCCGCCAGCCGCTCAGTCCAACCGTGCTCGACATCAACCGCGTGCTTGGCGACATGTCCGAGATGCTGCGCCGGACGCTTGGCGAGCAGATCGTGCTGGAGACCGTGGTCGCTGGCGGCCTATGGCGCGTGAATGTAGATCGCCAAGAGCTCGAACAGGCGATCCTCAATATCTGCGTCAACGCTCGTGACGCGATGCCCGACGGCGGCAAGCTCACGATTGAATCCGGCAACGCCCACCTCGATGAAGCCTACGCCGCGTCGAACCTTGAGGTGAGCGCCGGCCAGTACGTGATGATCGCGATCACCGACACCGGCGCCGGCATGAGCCCAGAGGTCCGCGACAAGGCGTTCGAGCCATTCTTCACGACGAAGGATGTCGGCCGCGGCACCGGTCTGGGCCTCAGCCAAGTGCACGGCTTTTTGAAGCAGAGCGGCGGCCATGCGGCGATTTATTCGGAGCTTGGCGTCGGCACGACGGTGAAGCTCTATTTGGCGCGCACGCAGCTCGAACTCAGCGCCGACGACGAACGCGCCCCGGTGACGACCGATGTGAGCGGCGATCCGGGCACGATTGTTCTCGTGGTCGAGGACGAAGAGCGCGTGCGCTCGCTTAGCGTCGCGTCGCTGCGCGATTTGGGCTACACCGTGCTGCACGCTTCAAGCGGGCCGGCGGCGCTGAAAGTGCTGGAAGCCAATCCGGGCGTCGCGCTGCTCTTCACCGATGTCGTAATGCCGGAGATGACCGGCAAGGTTCTCGCCGATGAAGCCCGCACGCGTTATCCGGCTCTGAAGGTGCTTTACACCACCGGCTACACGCAAAACGCCATCGTTCATAACGGCGTGCTCGACGCGGATGCGCGGCTGCTGTTGAAGCCATATTCGCTCAACGATCTGGCGAAGAAGGTGCGCGCGGTGCTCGACGAATAGAGGCGGCCCCTTGCGAGGACCGCCTCCAGTCGTTCAATTCAACTCATGTCGGCTTAGTAGTTGCCCTTCGGGCTCAGGTAGGCGTCGTCCGGATCCTCGACGATGACTTGTGGGTCATAACCATAATAGCGCGCGGTGACGGCGGGGTTGTTCATGTCGGCGACAGCGATATCCATCGTCTCGTAGGTGCAAGCCGCAACGCCTTGGCGTTCCGGGATCGGCATCGGGCCAGGCCGATCGCCGCAGATTTGTTCGGACGCATGTTCGACGCGGTTCAGAATCGTCTCAGCGCCGCGCTGGCTGTAGGCATCGACATCGCCGTACTCGACGACGCGATTTTGTGAGCTCTGCGCAAACGACGGCGCGGCGAATGCGAGCATCAGCGCCGAAGCGCATACGAAAGTCATTGAACGTTGCATTGGGAACTCCTGAGCAAAGTCCCCGCCCTTTGCACGCACCAACACCAAGCGCCGTGCTCTGTTCCGTTTTGACGCAAACTACTCAGCTGCTTCCGGCCGGAACTGCAGCCGGCTCAAGCGCGCATAGAGCCCGCCGCGAGCGACGAGTTGCTCGTGCGTCCCGGTTTCGGCGATGCGGCCGTCTTCCAGTGTGATGATGCGGTCGGCGTCGCGCACCGTCGCGAGGCGATGCGCGATAACAAGCACGGTGCGGCCTTTGGAGAGCCGCGCCAATGCGTCTTGCACCTTGGCCTCGCTCTCGGCGTCGAGGGCGCTGGTGGCTTCGTCGAGCAGCAGGATCGGCGCATCGCGCAGGAAGGCGCGGGCCAGTGCTACGCGCTGGCGCTCGCCGCCGGAGAGATTGGCGCCGCGATCACCGACATTGGTGTCGTAGCCGTTCGGTAATTCGGTGATGAAATCGTGCGCCGCCGCGTTGCGGGCGGCTTCCTCGATCTCGGCGTGCGTGGCGCCGGCGCGGCCAAGCGCGATATTGGCGCGAATGGTGTCGTTAAAGAGCGCAGGCTCCTGCGCCACCAGCGAGATTGCCTCGCGCACGGAAGCGATCTCCACGTCGCGCACGTCTTGGCCATCGATGCGCACATGCCCGGCTGTCGCATCGTAGAGGCGGGGTAGGAGATTGAAGATGGTGGATTTGCCGGCGCCGGATGGGCCGACGAACGCCACCGTCTCGCCCGGCTCAATCGAAAAGCTCACGTCGTCCAGCGCCGGCGCGTCGCCGTAGGAGAAAGACACGTTCTCGAACGTCACCCGTCCCTCGCCGACCGCAAGCGGTTTCACGCCGGGCTTGTCGACGATCGTCACCGGCTCGTCGATCAGACCGAACACGCGCTGGAGCGCAGCGGAGGCTTCCGAGAGCAGGGTGTTTGTTTGACCCAATGCGCGCGCAGCTGGTGTTGCGACGCCGACTGCGCCGATCATGCCGATCAGGTCGCCAACCGTCATCAGGTCGTTGAGGATGCGATAGCCGGAGATCCAAAGCACGCCCGCCAGCGCCACGCCGCCGACGATTTCGAGCAGCGGCACCGTGCGCGCGCGGCTGTAGGCCAGCTTCATCGCAATCTTGCGCCGCGCCTCGAAACCAGCATCAGCGCGTGTCTTTTCCCGCTCTTCCAGGCCGTAGGTTTTGACCGCGCGCGAGAAGCTGAATGTCTCCATCAGCAGCGCCGAGAGCGAGCCCATCTGCTCTTGCGCCACATGCGTCTGTTTCAGCGCGCGTTTGGCGATCTGTTGCAGCGGTCCGCCGGCAAGCGCGAAGGCCGCCGCGACGACGAGCGTCAGCACCCAATCCAGCCACAGCATCGACGCGACCGCGCCGATCAAAGTCAGCGTGTCGCGAATGATCGATTGGCCGCCGCGAACGAGCGCTTCGCTGACGATGTTGATGTCGTTGGTGAAGCGCGAAACCAGCCGGCCAGGCTCTTCGCGCGCGTGGCGGGCAAAGTCCACGTCCATCAGTTTTGAGAACATGGCCCGCTGCAGATCCCGCAACACTTTCAGCGCCAGCGATTGCGACACCACCGCCTGCACCCAGAGCGCCACGGCGCGCACGGCGGTTGCGGCCAGCACGGCGATCGGCGCCCAGAGGATCACGCTGGCGTCGCGCGCGGTGACGCCGTCCGTCGTGTATTTGAGGATCAGCGCGTAGGAGACGCCCGCCGCCGCAACCATTACGAGCGCCGGTAAAAGCACGGCGAGGTCGCTCAGGTGGCGCGAGACGTACTCGCGCCAGAGCCGCGCGAACAAGGAAGTCTTGCTCATGCGTCCGTCACATCTCGCCCTCGGGATCGGTCCCGGGATCGAGCAGGCGATGGGCGTGAATGATGAAATAGCGCATGCGCGCATTATCGACGGTGCGTTGGGCTGCGCCTTTCCAGGCGTCGTAGGCGGCGCGGTAGTTCGGATAGGCGCCGACAAAATCGACAGCGCTGAGATCGATAAACTCAGGCCGGTCGAGATCTTTCAGTTCGCCGCCGATGACGAGGTGCAAGAGTTGGCGCGGTTGGTCGCTCATGGGATCAGGTCTTCGTGCGCGGATCGGGATACGCTTTGCTGCGCTCGATTAGCAAAGGGTGGAGTGCAGCGCCAGACGCCGCGACCCCAGGGGCGCGCGGAATGGGTTGGTTGAACGTCAAAGGTTCGCCCCAGAGATCGGAGACGATGCCGCCCGCGGATGCGATGATCGCCGCGCCGGCGGCGATGTCCCACTCGTTCTTGTAGCCAAACAGCAGCGTCGCGTCGCCATAGCCGGCGGCGACCGAGGCCATGCGATAGGCGATCGAGTGACGCTGCACGATTTCCAGGTGCGGCCACGGCGTCGGCCAGCGCTTTTCCTTGAACCGTCCGCCCGGTGCAAACATCCGCGCGCCTTCAAGCGCGGCGCGCTCGGTCGTCCGCATCGGCTTGCTGTTGAGAGTTGCGCTCTCGCCGACCGCGCCGAGGAAGAGTTCATCGGTCATCGGATTGTAGATCACGCCGGCAAAGACGCGCTCGCCTTCGACGATGCCGATCGAGATTGTCCATTGCGGGATGCCGTTGACCAGCGCCTGGGTGCCGTCGATCGGATCGAGCATAAAGGTGCGGGGCTTGCCGATGCGGCGCGTCGTGTCGTCGGGCGCTTCTTCGGAGAGCCAGCCATAGTCAGGCCGCGCGCCGAGCAAGCGCTCGGTCAACAGCGCGTCGACGGCGAGATCGATATTGGTCACCGGCCCTAGCGCGCCCTTGGACTGAACCTCCAACGGCTTGGCGTTGAGCATTCGCGCTAGCGCTCCGGCTTCGCGCGCGGCGGCCTCAAGTAATGCGAGTTCAGACGCCGCCGATTGCAAGATCATCCACAATCAAGCTGGCGATTTCGAGCGAACCGCGTTTGTCGACGTCCGAGCCGCAGCGGAGACGCGCGAAAATGTCCAAGAGATTGCCGGCCACCGTCACTTCGCTGACCGGATGGGCGATCTCGCCGCTCTCGAACCAATAGCCCGCCACGCCGACCGACCAGTCGCCCGTGTTCATGTTGAGCGAAGGCGAGAACATGTCGGTAATGAAGAGGCCCTTGCCGGCGTTCTGCATCGACGCAGCGAGATCATGCTCGCCGGGCTTCACGAACATATTGGCCGAGCCGATGCCCGGCGGGCCGCCATGGCCGGCGGTGGCGTGGCCGTTCGGCTCCAGCCCGAGCTGACGCGCGGCGGACGCGTTCAAAAGCCACGTCGTGATCACGCCGTCTTCAACCAGCGTCATCGGCTTTACCGCGCCGCCTTCACCATCGAACCAACGGCTGCCCATGCCGCGCTTCACGAACGGATCTTCGCGTACCTCGAAACCCGGTGCGAACACGCGCCGGCCGAGCTTATCCTTCAAGAACGAAACCCCGCGCGCGACCGCTGTGCCCGAAATGCCGGAGAAGAGCGGCGAGATGATCCGCCCGGCGAGCCGGTTCTCGAAAATCACCGTGGCCTTCTGGCTGGCGACCTTGCGCGCGCCGAGGCGCTTAGCTGTGCGCTCGCCCGCGAGCCGGCCAATCTCTTCGGCGGAGGGCAGGTCGGCGAAGAAGCGTTTGGTGCGCCACTCATAGTCGCGCTCCATCTCATCGTCCTTCTCCGCCACCGGCTGCGTGCCGAGGCTGTAGGACGTGCCGCTCTCAGCGCCTTCAAAGCCGTCTGAGGTGGCGTAGACGAAGTAGGAGTTCTCGAACGAGGCGCCAGCGCCGCCAGAATTGGCGATGCCAGGGATGACGAGCGAGGCTGCTTCGCAGCGCTTGGCCAAATCGAGCAACTCTTCAGGGCTCGGGCGGGCGGTGTCGGACTGTTCGAGATCGGGTGCAGCGCCGGTGGCGCGATAGCGCGCATCGAGCAGGCCGCAGAATTTGTCCTCGGGCGCGGCTTTCGCCATCGCGACGGTGCGCTCTGCCAGCGCCTTCAGGCCCTTGGACGAAAGGTCGGTGGAGGAGGCCGCCGCTTGGCGCTTGCCGATAAAGGCGCGCAGCGCGACCGAGCGGCCTTCCTCGCGCTCCATGCCCTCAAGTTCGCCCAGGCGCACCTCGGCCGAAATGCTCTCCCGGGAAGCCAGGGAGGCCTCGGAGCCGTCAGCCCCGGCTTGTTTCGCGTAATCGATTAGGGCCGCGAGCGCGGCGTGTGAATCAGCATCGAAAGCCATGGCCCGAACATGGGCTTGCAGGCCCCCTAGGGCAATCGCTGAACTGCGGTAGCCTGATACTCAAAGCTGCTGGCTGAGCCCGGCATAGAGCAGGCCGCCGCCGATCAGGGCGAAAGACAGCCAGGTCAGCACCATGCCGATCATCCGCCCGGCATTGAGAACGCCGGTGTGGAGGCCGACGCCGTGTAAAATTCTGCCCGCCGTCAAAGAAAGTCCACCGGCATGCAGCAGCCAGAGCGGGGCGGCGGGCTCCATCAGAGCCAGGATCTGGATGCCGACGAGGCCCGCGGGGATGTATTCGGCGGCGTTGCCGTGCGCCCGCACGGCGCGTGAGAAATCCTCATTGCCGGCGTCGCCTAGCGATATCTTGTGCTTGCGCCGGCCCGCCACCACCAGCACTGCCAGCACCAGCAGAATGAGAATGTTCACGCCCGCATAGAGCGCGGCAATTTCCAGTCGCAGCATTCGGCTCTCCCTCGCTCCACTGCTCTATGCCTGCGCTCTTCTGCATTTCAACGTTTTGTTTTGCTTTCGGAAACCGCCTGTTCACCGCGCGGCGTCATAGTCTTCATCAACAAGATGCCTCGAAGGCAACGGGATGGGTGGTTTGATCGACGCTGAACTCTTGAGCGTCGTCGCATGGGCGATGATCGCGGTAGCTGCAGGCATGGGCCTCGTAGTTGCCGCGAGAACGCTCGTGCGTAGAGCGCGCGATGGCGGCGACTACGACTTCGCCGCCGGCTACAACGCCATGTCGCCTCATACTGAGCACTGAGCGGAACCTTACGAAAAACAGTACGACCGCATGCGTCCGCGCCGCTATGAAGGCGGCGGAGGACTCACGATGAAAATTCGCGCGCTCATTTTGGCCGTCGCACTGGCTGGCTCTCTGGCCGCCTGTGGACAACAGCAGGGCCCCGCTGGTTCCGATACGCCGGCCTCGCAGGCGGCGCGGGAGTTCGATCTGCAGGTCGAGATCGGCCGCTACGATGTGATGCTCGGCCAAGTGAACTCGCTCACCGCCGATCGCCCGGGCGCCGGCCCCGTCGATGACAACCACCCGCGCGAATTGGCGCGCGAGCTGCGTGAGACGGTCTGGCAGTACAACATCACGCGCTCGCGCCTGTGCGCGCGTGGCCTCTTCACCGAAGTCGCCTGCGGTCCGGCTTACGAGCCGGTCTGGATCGCCGAACCGGCCGACGCGGCGCCGACCATGGAAGAGATCCAAACCCGCGCCGACGCTGTCGGGGTCGAAACCCAGCGCCTGTGGACCGCCGTCTGCGAAGACGCCCGCACCCGCGAAACAGATGAACAAGAGCGCGCGCTGGTCTGTCCGATGGAGTGACGGCTACTTCAGCCGCCACACCGCCGCGCGCTTGATCTCCGCATCCTCAAGCGCGCGCGTGACTGGAATATCGTACGCTGCGATCTGTTCGAGCTTGTCGCGCGGCAGATACGTCCGCCCCGGATCGCCGATCAGCACGGTCTTGCCTTGCGCTTGTTGCGCGATCAACCAGTTGAGAACGCGTGGGGCCAGGTCGCGATCGTAAAAGAGATCGCCGACCAGGATGATCTCGGCGTCGGTCGGCTGGCCGACGGGATCGGCGTCGCTCGTTTCCACGCGCACATCGTTGAGCGCTGCGTTCAGCGCCGCCGCGTGCGCCGCGAACGCATCGATGTCCACCGCCAGCGCCGAGGCCGCGCCCGCCTTCATCGCCGCGATCGCCACCAAGCCCGAGCCTGACGCAACATCGAGCACACTGCGTCCGCGCACGATGTCCGGATGATCGAGCACAAAGCGCGCCAACGCCTGTCCGCCCGCCCAAGCGAAAGCCCAGAATGGCGGTGGCAAGCCAAGCTCACCGAGTTGCTCTTCCGTCAGCTGCCACAAGCTCACCGCATCGTCGGCGAGATAGAGCTGAAGCTCCGGCACATGGCTCGGCGCGATGATGCGCGTGTTTTCGCGGATGAAGGCGGGGATGTCGCCGATCAAGCGGTGGCGACCGCTGGCTTGCTTGTCGCTTCGCGCAACACGCTGAAATAGCCGTGCGCGATTTGCATGCGCGACCAGTAGCCCTTGTCCATCAGCAGCGCATGTAGGCGCGGTAGGCAATAGCAGGGCACGTGCATGAAGACGTGGTGCTCGGCGTGATAGTGCACCCAGAACGGCGCGATGAAGAGGCGCTCGAATATGTTGGCCAACGTCGTGCGCGCGTGCGTGAACGGATCGTCGCGCGTGTTGACGCACGCGTGTTCGGCAATGTTGCGCAAGCGCGTGACCAGCGGCAGCCAGGTCGCCATCGGCACGAGCCAGAGCGCGAAATACGCCCACCAATAGCCCGCCGCCGTCAAGCCAGCGAGTAGCAGTGCGTTGACGATCAGGAAATGCGTCGTGCTGGCATTGACGACTTCGCCGTCTTTACGTCCGCCGAAGAGCTGCGCCGTGCGTTGCTTCAGGAACGTCTGCCCGGTGAGATCGCGCACGATCTTGCGCCACAGCGAGCCGCGCGTGATCGGGAAGGGCGCCGAGAGCGCAAGGTCGGGATCTTCGGGTTGCTCGGTGAAGCGGTGGTGCTTCAAATGATAAGCGCGGTAGCTTTCGAGCCGCCCGCCGACCGGCGCGGCGCAAAGCCATTCGCCAACCCAATTGTTCACCGCCGTGTTAGGATGCAGCCCGCCGTGTGCCGCGTCATGCATTAAAATCGCCAGCCCCAATTGCCGCGCGCCGATCAGCATGACGGCGAGCACGTAGGTCAGCGGATTAGGCCACAGCACAAACATCGCGCCAGCCGCGAAGATCAGCCCCCAAGCGCTCGCCACGAGCGCGAGCCCGCGCCACGACGAGCGCGCGGAGAGCGTCGCCCATTCCTCAGGCGTGAACACGTCTTTCGGGTCGATGCGCGCAACAGCCGGCATGCGCCAAGCTTAGCACGCCTCGCTCACGCGCCCAATGTGAACATG
Organism: Hyphomonadaceae bacterium; assembly: GCA_022841905.1. Taxonomy (GTDB): domain Bacteria; phylum Pseudomonadota; class Alphaproteobacteria; order Caulobacterales; family Aquidulcibacteraceae; genus Vitreimonas. The sequence continues at coordinate 89,902 of JALHQO010000001.1, forward strand.
AATGTGCGCTGCAGCCCGGCTTCGCCGCTGCGGGTGAAATCGAGGATGCGGCTGGTTCCGCGCTGCGCCGCCCAGCCGCGCTCCATCACTTCGTCGAGGATCGCCGCGCCCAACGCGCCCGCGAGGTGGTGACGGCGCACGCTCCAGTCGAGGCACGCACGGCAGAGCGGGCGCGCGCCGGCTTCGATGTCGCCGAGGCCGCGAATGAAGGTATCGACTTTCACGCGCCCCAAGCGCGTCAGCGCAAATGTTTTCTCCGGCCCGGGCGTCATCCATTTGTTCTTGATGAACGCGTCGAAGAGCGCGACGCCAAGATCACCGGCAAGGTGATCGTAGCAAAGGCGCGCGTGCCGCAACGCCGGCTCTTTCGGGCCGGTGCGCGTGCGCAACGCTTTGGCGCGCGCGGCGACGCCCATCAAAGTTTCGAGCAAGCCCGCAACATCAGCGTCGGCCAAGCGATAATAGCGATGCCGCCCTTGCGCTTCGACAGCGACGAGGCCTGCCGCTTCGAGTTTGCCCAGATGCGAACTTGCGGTTTGTTTGGTGACGCCGGCTTCCAGCGCGAGTTCGGTCGCGGTGAGTGCTTCGCCGTTGAGCAAAGCCGTCAGCATGTTGGCGCGCGCGGGGTCGCCAACCATGGCTGCGATCGCTGCGATGTTAGGGCCTTCGCGCAAGGCAGGCTCCATAGTTCGATGCTAGTCGTACCATGTGGGCGCCGGGACCGGCTAATCAAGAGGTCTCGTCAGCCGGAGCGCTTACAAATGTTGACCTGTTTCATTCGTTACGAGATCGATCCGTTCAGACGTGCGGAATTCGAGCAATATGCGCGTGTTTGGGGTGAAACCATTCCCCGTTGCGGCGCCGATCTGATCGGCTATTTCGCGCCGCACGAGGGCTCGGCGACGTTGGCGTACGGCGTGTACAACATCGAAAATCTCGCGGCATACGAAGCCTATCGCGCACGTTTGGCTGCCGATCCGGCCGACCGCGAGAACTACGATTTCGCCAAGCGCGAACGCTTCATCCTGCGCGAGGATCGCACGTTTCTGAAATTGGCGTCGCGATGATCGCGGTGATTTTCGAAGTCGAGCCTCATGATGGCGCGCGTGATGACTATCTTGGCATCGCTGCTGAATTGCGTCCGCTGCTTGGTGGCATTGACGGCTTCATCTCAATTGAGCGCTTTCAAAGCCTGAGCAACGATCGCCGCATCCTCTCGCTTTCGTTCTGGCGCGACGAAGCGGCGATCACGCAGTGGCGCACACTTGGCGCACATCGTAGCGCGCAGAGCGAGGGCAGGTCGTGCGTGTTTCGTGACTATCGTCTGCGCATTGCACACGTGGTGCGGGATTATGGGATGACGGAGCGGGACGAGGCGCCGGCGGATTCCCGGCTGGCTCACGATAGCCAATGAGGGAGGCTACTTCCGCTTCGCCGCCTTCTTCACCGCCACTTTCTTCACAGCCTTCTCCGGCGTGAGCGTGTCGGCGATGCGCCAGAGGTGCCAGGCGGCGGCGCTGCGAAAGGGCGCCCAGCGTTCGCCGAACGCGCCCAACTCTTTTGGCGTGAAGCTGCGGCGATAAAGTTTCTCCGCGCCTTTGCGTACGCCGAGATCATCGATCGGCAGCACGTCCGGGCGCCCAAGCGTGAACATCAGATACATCTCGACCGTCCAGCGTCCGACGCCGCGCGCAGCCGTCAGCCGCTCGATGATCTCTTCGTCGCCCAGTCGCGTCAGCGCTTTCGCCGGGGGAATGATGCCGTCGATGCGCTTTTGCGAAATGTCCTGGATCGCTGCGATCTTCTGGCGCGAGAGCCCAACGCCGCGCAGCGCCTCGATGGAGGTTTTCAGCACGTCTTCGGGCTCGGGGTGATCTTGGCCCTGATAAAGCGCGATGAAGCGGCCATGGATGGTGCCTGCCGCTTTGCCAGAGAGCTGCTGAAACACCACCGCGCGCACCAGTGCCCGATAGGGATCGCGCTTCTTCTCGAAGGTTGTCGGATACGGCTCGTGCGCACTAACCACACGCGCAAAGCGCTTACACACCGTGCTCAGATGCTGCTCGGCTTCGCCCATCACACACCCAGAAAGGGCCGCATGGTGCGCCAGATCGGTTCGAGTGAAAAGGCCAACAACACCGCCGCGCCGATCAGCGCGTTGCGCTTGAACGCGCGCAGCGCCGTTTCCGGACTCTTGTCGTCCACGCTCTGTAACATCGGCCAGATCAGCGCGACGCCAATGACGCTAAGCGCACCCGCGAGCAGAAGCCCAGCGCCAGCAATAGCGCCCGCTGTCGCCCACAATCCGATTGCGAGTACGTAAAACACGGTCGTCCACAGCCGCCATTTGTCCGCGAACAAACGCGCCGTGGAGCGTACGCCGACGAGTGCATCGTCCTCGCGGTCTTGCAGCGCATAGAGCGTGTCGTAGCCGATGATCCAGGCGATGCAGCCGGCATAAAGCGCAAAGCCTTCAAGCGGCGCGCCATCGGTCGGGTAGGCGACAGCCGCGCCGCCCACAAGCGCGCCCCATGAAAAAACAATGCCCAGCCATGCCTGCGGCCACCACGTGATCCGCTTCATCAACGGATAGAGCGCCACCAGCGGCAGCGAGATCAAAGCCGTAATCTGCGCCAGCCGCGGCAGCGCCAGCAACACCAGCAAGCCAACGAAGCACTGCGCCAACAGCCAGATCCAAGCGCTTCGTAACGAAACAGCGCCGGAGGGGAGCGGGCGCTGCCGCGTGCGCTCCACCTGCCCGTCGATATCGCGATCGAGGATGTCGTTATAGGTGCAGCCGGCGCCGCGCATGGCGATGGCGCCGATCAGAAACAGCGCAGCGAACTTCAGATCGTCGCCGTAAAAGCCATAGCCGGTGCGCGCCACCGCTAGCCCCATCCAGCATGGCAGCAATAGCAGCTGCCAGCCGATCGGCCGGTCGAGCCGCGAGAGCTGCGCATAAGGCTTCCACGCCGCCGGCAACCGGTCGGTCCAATGTTGCTTCAACGCATCGGCGGGTTTCAAATTGGTCACGTCCGCGTCATGCGCGCGGCTTTTTCTTTACGCAAGGCGGCTTCGGCGGTAATGAGCGCGTCCGCTTTAGGAGAACGCAACCATGGTCGTCCGCAAAACCCGCATCTGATGCACACGGCGCCCGCGAACGGACGTCGTTGAATTTCTAGGCCGCGTAACGCGCCTAGGTTCAGAATCCCCATTTCGTTTGGGGTCTCCGTTTCGCACATGCCGTGGTGGGCCGACCTCGCGTTCTTGCCTCCCATTTCTATCTCTAGCGCATCGCCGCCCGCGCGCGGTCGCGCATATTTTTCGGTGCTCACATGAGCGACGCATACGATTTTGACGACGAGTCCGAACGCGGCCAGCGCAAAGCCACTTTGCGCCAAGTGGCCGCCTTTATGTGGAAGCACTGGTCCAGCCAGCCGCTGAAGCTTTCGCTGTTTGGCGGCTTTTTTACATTGGCTGTGCTGGCGGACCTCGCGTTTCCGTTCGCCGCCGGCCGTTTGGTCGAAGCGCTATCGGCTGGGCCGACGGCGCAGGGCACGCGCGCGGCGGCTTGGGGCTATGGCGTCGTCGCGCTGGTGGCTCTGGTGTTCTATGCCGCGCGCAATATCGGCGTGCGGTTCTGGATTCCGTTCGCCGCCAACAACATGGAACGGATCGTCAATGATGGCTTCCGCGACGTGCAACGCTTCTCCGCCGATTGGCACGCCGACAATTTCGCCGGCGCGACGGTGCGGCGCGTGTCGCGGGCGATGAACGCGTACGACACGATTTCCGATACGCTGGTCTGGTACATGCTGCCGGCGGCTGGCGTGCTGATCGGCATTACCGTGATGACGTTCGTGCAGTGGCCGGTGATCGGCCTCTTCACCGGCGGCGCCATCGGCGCGTTCCTGCTGAGCGCCTATCTGTTCAGCCGCTTCTACGTCGCCGAAGCGCTGCGCAAATACATCAAGGCCGACACCGAAATCGGCGCCTCGCTTGCCGACGCCGTCACCTCGAACGCCACCGTAAAAGCGTTCGGCGCCGAGGCGCGCGAACAGGCGCGCTTCGACAAGGTCGTCGGCGCGTGGCGTGTGGAAGCGTTGGACACGTGGATGCGCTGGACGAACTCTTGGATCGTCCAGAATATGCTGCTGTTCGTTCTGCAGGCGGGCCTGTTGGGCCTTGTGTTGCTGGAGTGGGGCAAAGGCCGTGCGACGGCGGGCGACGCGGTGTTTGCGATCACCTCCTTCCTGCTGGTGTCCGGCTATTTGCGTACGCTCGGCGAGAACGTGCAGAATTTGCAAAAGGGCATCGCCGATATCGAGGACGTGGTGGCGTATTCGCTCGAGCGCGCCGAGGTCGTCGATGCGCCGGACGCCAAGATACTGGCGCGCGGCGCGGGCCATATCGCGTTCGACGCGGTGTCGTTCGGCTATAAGAACGCCGCTGAAGCGCTCTACAGCGATTTTTCGTTGGAGATCGCGGCAGGCGAAACGGTGGCTCTGGTGGGCCCTACGGGCTCCGGCAAGTCGACGTTCGTGAAGCTGGTGCAGCGTCTTTATGACGTGGATGCGGGGGCCATCCGCATAGACGGGCAGGACGTGCGGTCGGTGACGCAAGCGAGCTTGCGGCAAAGCCTTGCGCTGGTGCCGCAGGATCCGGCGCTGTTTCACCGCTCGCTGCGCGAGAACATCGCTTACGCGAAGCCGGACGCGTCGCTTGAAGAAATCATCGCCGCCGCCAAGCGCGCGCGTGCGCATGATTTTATCGAGAAGCTGCCCAACGCCTACGACACTGAAGTCGGCGAGCGCGGCGTAAAGCTCTCGGGTGGCGAACGTCAGCGCGTCGCGCTGGCGCGCGCCTTCCTGGCCAACGCGCCGATCCTCATCCTCGACGAAGCGACGTCATCGCTCGACGTGGAAACCGAGCGCGAGGTGCAGGCGGCGATGGCGGAGCTGAAGCAGGGGCGCACCACGATCGTCGTCGCGCACCGGCTCTCCACTGTGCGCGAGGCCGACCGCATCCTGGTGTTCAACCAGGGCCGCGTCGTCGAACAAGGCAAACACGCCGAACTGATCGCCGCGCGCGGGCTCTACGCCAAGCTAAACGCGATGAGCAGAGGTGATGTGCTGAATGAAGAAGCGGCTTAGTCTGAATCGAGCCGTCATCCGGGGCAATGCGTAGCATTGAGCCCGGAACCGAGGGGCAAACACTGAGTTGGCGGCCCCTGGGTTCCGGATCGCGCTTCGCGCGTCCGGAATGACGGTTTAGCTTTGTGTGGAGCGCTAGTAAGCACACGCCTCAAACACGCGCCGCACATCGCCGCCCCATTCGGTGCGGTAGCGTTCGATCAGCCGTTCAGCAGGCGTGACGCCTGAGGAGGCGATATCATCTAGCTCCGTCAGGAAATGCGTTTCGTCTTGGCCGGAATTGTCGCCGCGGGCGCGTGATTTTAGGCCTTGGCGCGCGATGGCGAGGGCGGCTTGCGCGATGTCGCCGGCGCTGTTGCCGCGGATGGGTGCGCGGAGGCCCAGCACCGGCACAGCGCGGCGCAACGACTCGCGATCTTCCGCCGTCCAGCTGCGCACCAGCGACCAGGCCGCTTCCAGTGCTGCGTCATCATAGTAGATGCCCGCCCAAAACGCCGGCAGCGCACATAAGCGCGACCATGGCCCGGCATCTGCGCCGCGCATTTCGAGATAGGTCTTCAGCCGCACTTCAGGGAAAATCGTGGTGAGGTGATCTTCCCAATCCTTCGCGTTCGGACGCTCGCCCGGCAGCGCTGGCAGCTTGCCGTCCATGAAGGCGCGGAAGCTCTGGCCGGACGCGTCGATATATTTGCCGTCGCGATAGACGAAGTACATCGGCACATCGAGCGCGTATTCGGCGTAGCGCTCAAAGCCCATGCCTTGCTCGAACACGAACGGCAGCATGCCGGTGCGATCAGGATCGGTGTCGCTCCAGACGTGGCCGCGATAGGAGAGGTAGCCGTTCAAGCGGCCCTCGGCGAAAGGCGAGGCCGCGAACAGCGCCGTCGCGATCGGCTGAAGTGCGAGGCCGACGCGAAATTTTTTCACCATGTCGGCTTCTGAGCCGAAATCCAAATTCACCTGGACAGTGCACGAGCGGAACATCATCTGCCGTCCGAGCCGGCCGACCTTGCCCATGTAGTCGCGCATGATCTTGTAGCGGCCCTTCGGCATGATCGGGATGTCGTCGAGCGCCCAGAGCGGCTGAAAGCCCAGCCCCAGGAATGCGATGTTCATTTCTTCGCAGACATCGCGCAATTGCGAGAGGTGCGAGCCGGTCTCCGCGCAAGTCTGATGCAGATTTTCGAGCGGCGCGCCGGACAGTTCGAACTGGCCGCCGGGCTCGAGCGAGATCGAGGCCATGCCTTGCTTCAGCGCGATGACGGTCTCGCCCTCATACACGCGCTCCCAGGCGTATTTGTCGGCGAGCCTGTTCAGCAGCGCGCCGATGCCGTTCGCGCCCTCGTAGGGGACGGGCTTCAGCGTATCGCGATAGAAGGCGAACTTCTCGTGCTCGGTGCCGATGCGCCACGTCGTGCGATCGGGCTTGGGGCCTGACTCGAAGTGCGCGACCAGATCGCGGAAGCCCGTGAGCTCCGGGGCTTTTTCTTTTGTCTCGGCCAAGCAGTCCTCCCCGGGCGTCTTGCCGCCATGTGGCGTCTCCGCCCGGGCCCCGCAAGCCGTTACGCCCGGCGCCAATCGCCCCACAGAGCCTGGATCACGCTTAACGCTGCGATCGCCGCCGTCTCGGCGCGCAGGATACGCGGACCGAGCGAAACCGGAACGACATAAGGGAGGCTGCGGAGCATGCGTCGCTCCTCCATCGTGAAGCCGCCCTCGGGGCCGATGAGCAGCGCCATGGACCGCGAGCCTTCCGGCCCGCTTCCAAGCGCCTCCGCAATCGGCAGTGCACGCCCCGTATCCCCACCCCACGGCGCGTTGGCGTCGTCGCCAGCTTCATCGGCATAGATCAGCCGCCGCGATATGTCCCAACCATCGAGCGCACGGGGCAGGGATTGCGCTTCGTGAATCTCGGGCGCGTCGAAGCGTTCGGTCTGCTGCGCTGCTTCGCGCGCGATTGTGCTCAGCCGATCGACGCGCACGGTTTCGGCGATCGTGCGCTGTGTGGTGACGGGAAAGATGCGGCGGACGCCGAGCTCGGCGGCTTTCTCAACAATGAGATCGGTGGCGTGTCGCTTCACCGGCGCGAACAGGAGATCGAGATCGGGTGCGGCGCGTGCGGGGCGGATGAACTCAAAAATCGTCGCGCCCATGCCGCGCTTGCTCTTCTCGACAATCCGCGCGCGCCATTCGCCGTCATCGGCGTTGAACATGCGCAGCGTGTCGCCGACGTTCAGCCGCAACACCGTGCCGGCGTGGCGCGCTTGTGCTTCATCCAGCGCAATCGCGGCGCCGGATTCCAGCTTTTGTTCGATGAGCAATCTGGGTTCGGCCATGGCTCTTGCTGCCGCGTCGGCGCGAGCGATGCAAGCAGCGTGCGAAGGTTAGATGTTAGAAACCAATATAGCGGCTGACGAGGTTCGTCGGCGTGTTGCGGACGCCAGCGCGATCGCGCTCGATCACTGAGCCGCCCCAATTCCAACGAAGGCCAACGCTCAACACATCAGTCTCGTAGTCGATGACGTCGAGTTCCCAATGCTGGAAGCCAGCTTGGAACGACAGCGGCAGCGAGCTCAGTTGCCATTCGCCGTTTATGCCGTAGCTCGTCGTATCGGAGTCGCCTCCGGGCGTCTCGATGTTGCCGACGCCATACGTGCCGCCAATGACGAGATTGTCAGTCAGATAGAAATCGCCATTGATGTCGTAATTGTTGAACTCGATGTCGGGGCTGATCATGCCTTCGCCGTCGCCCCAGATCGCACTGCCGCTCAGAACGAAACGATCAAACCAATACTGGCCTTCGACTCCCCAGTACGTTGCGGCCGGAGCGATGCCGCCCGTGTCGATCTCCGAAGAACCGAACACGCCGCCAACGCGTAGTGCGCCCATGGTGTAGAAGAGGTGCGCGTTGATATCCCAATAGCCGTCGCCCTCGTCTTCGTATTCAACTTGCCCGATCGAGCCATCGATTTGCGCTCCGAAGGCATCGCTGAATGCGAACGCTGCCGCACCCTCAACGACGTATGAACTGACTTCGGTGTCGTCGTCATCGTTCGATGAATAGGCGGCGCCGATATGGCCCGTTTGCGCCATGGCTGGCGCGGCGAGCAAAGCCATCGCGATCGCCGTAAGCGGCGTCAGTTGTTTGATCATTCTTATCCCCTGAAGTGCGTCCTCGCGCCTGGCGATGCTACAGCCAGATTCGCGAAGCGGCCCCCACCGGCTAACCCAATACGTGTTTCTTTTGTGTAACGTCGCTCGAGCCAACCGCGCCTACTGCGCGTTTCGCTTTGCGACCGGTCAGGGGGCGCGCAATTGTGCCGGCGATGACCCAGGTGCTCGATCACCCGCTCTATACCGACCGGCTCCGTCTTGAGCCGGTGACGCCTGCGCTTGCCGAGGCGGCGCGGGCTGGGCAGGCGGCGTTTGCCGACGTGATCGGCGCCGATGCGCCGGCCGAGTGGTGTCAGTCGAGCCTGCAATTGGTCGCGCGCTCGATCAGCCACGCTTGGGGGCCGCGGCCTGCGCCTACGCGTGCGGTGGCTATTCACCGTCACGAGGGGACAATCATCGGTGACGTGCGTTTTGATCCGTCACTTCGCGCGGCGAACGAATATGAGATCGGCTACAGCGTCGCGCGCAGCCGCCGTCGGCAGGGCTACGCCACCGAAGCGTGCACTGCGGTGATCGATTGGCTGTTCGAGGACGTCGGCGCCGAAACCATCCTCGCCGGCTGCGACGCCAAAAACGTCGCCTCTGTTCGCACCTTGCGAAGACTGGGCTTCTGGCTCGACTCCAATCCCGCCCAGACCTTCTGGTGGGTGCTCACCCCCGACCTCCGTCCAGCGCTGCGCGCTTGACGCGCGGCAGGCGCCGAGGCTTGTCTGTCGCCCAGTTTAGGGACGGGGGCGCGCGCAGGCGCGCTTAGGGATTAGCTGTATGACCGATACGACTGCCGGCGGCGGCGCCGAAAAGACTTTCATGGGCCACCCACGTGGCCTGGTCACACTCTTCTTCACTGAGATGTGGGAGCGCTTTTCCTTCTACGGGATGCGCGCACTGCTGGTGATCTATTTGACCCAGCACTTCCTGTTTTCGGACGACAAAGCGCAGGGCCTCTACGGCGCCTACGCGGCGCTCGTGTATCTGATCCCTGTGATTGGTGGCGTCATCGCTGACCGCTTCCTTGGCTCCCGCAAGGCGGTGACGATCGGCGCCGTCTTCCTGGTGCTGGGCCACTTCGGCATGGCGTTCGAAGGCAACGGTTCGGTGCAAGAGATCACCATTGCCGGCCAAACCTACGACATCGTCAGCGAAGGCCGCGGCGATGCGCGTCAGCTCTTTCTTGAAAACAACGGCCAGCAATTCCCGGTGGACTTCACCGCCGAGGGGATGACGGTCGATCCAAGCGCGGGGCTGCCGAACTTCACAGCCACGGCCGATTACGCGCTCAGCACCCGCCCCGACATGATGAACATCGGCGGCATGAGCATCCCGTACGAACAGATTCTCTATCTCTCGCTGGCGCTCATCATCATCGGCGTCGGCTTTCTGAAGGCCAACATCTCGACCACGGTGGGCGCGCTCTACGGCGAGAATGACCCGCGCCGCGACGGCGGTTTCACCATCTTTTACATGGGCATCAACCTCGGCGCCTTCCTGGCGACGCTTGCTTGCGGCTATCTCGGCCAAACCTATGGCTGGAAATACGGCTTCGGCCTCGCCGGCATCGGCATGACACTGGGCCTCATCCAGTACCTGATGGGTCAAAAGCACCTGAAGGGCAAAGCCGAGCCGCCGAAGCCGATTTCCGCGGCCTTCGAGGGCTTCTTCTGGATACTCGGTCTTCTCGCCGTGATCCCCGCTTGGCTGCTGGTGCAGCAAACCGAACTGATGGAGCAGGCGCTGCCGATCCTGGTGCCGGTGCTGTTTGCGCTGGTGCTCGTGTTCGCCCTGGCCGGCTTTAAGGGCCTGGAGCGCACCCAGATGCTGGCCGCACTGGTGATGGTGTTCTTCAGCGTCATCTTCTGGATGCTGTTCGAGCAAGCGGGCTCATCGCTCTCTCTGTTCGCGGAACGCAACACCGATCTCACCGTGGTGCCCGGCGTGACCATGACCGCGGCGCAAACCCAAAGCTTCAACGCCGGCTTCATCGTTCTGCTGGCGCTGCCGTTCAGCGCGATGTGGATTTGGTTGGCCAAGCGGAAGATGGAGCCGTCCACGCCGGTGAAGTTCGCGCTCGGTCTGATCCAGGTCGGCTTGGGCTTCTTCGTGCTGGTGCTGGGCGCCACTCAGTTTGCAGGCTCTGACTATCAAGTGCCGCTGCTCTTCCTGGCGTTGCTCTACCTCCTCCACACGACCGGCGAACTTTTCCTCTCACCGGTCGGCCTCTCGATGATCACCAAGCTGTCGCCGCATCGAGTCGTCGGCTTGATGATGGGTGTTTGGTTCTTGTCGTCTTCGCTCGCGCACATTCTCGCGGCGATCATCGCGCAACAGACATCGTCGGATACGGTCGCGGGCCAAGTCGTCGATCTCGGCGCACAGCTCGAAACCTACGTCGCGACCTTCACGCAGGTCGGCATCTGGGGCATCGCCGCGGGCGTGCTGCTGCTGGCCATCTCGCCCTTCCTGAAAAAGTGGATGGGCGACGTCCGCTAACGAATAAATCAATAAAATCAAAACCCGCCGGTGTGAGTAACACTGGCGGGTTCTTTTTTGGGTAGTTCTGCTCCCAACAGCGTCAAGCCGTTGCGCCGGGTTTATTTTCCGGGATGGTAGGGACGACGGGTGCGGGGACGCAGCCGTCGCCAGATTCACCAATTAGGCGAGACCCGCCGCAATCCGGTGCCCCTCTGGCCCAGTTCGATCCTTACAACCGATTCTCGGTCGCGCTCCCCAGCTGCCGAGAAGGAGACGCCAATGGCCCGCCCGCGCACGACCCGCTCCCGCAAGAAGCCAGAGGCTTCGGGGCAGGCATTGCGCCCCGAGGTCATGGACCTGCTGCTGGGCTGGCAACTGGAGGACCGTAAGGACGCCATGGGCTTCGGCGCGCCCCGGGCCCCGGAAGCCGCCATTCAGGGCGAAGTTCCACTTCTTTACGGCGAGGACCGCCACCTGCTCACCATCGCCCCGACCGGGGCCGGGAAGGGCCGGGGGGTGATTATCCCCAACTTGCTGCGCTTCGAGGGCTCGGTCATCGTGATCGATCCCAAGGGCGAGACTTGGCACGTCACCCATCGCCGCCGGAAGGAGATGGGCCAGGAGGTGCGCCTGCTCGACCCGTTCGGCGCCGTTTCCAAGAAAACCGACGCGCTGAACCCGTTCGATCTGTTCGATCGCCCCGGCGCGCTCTTGGACGCCGACGCTGAAATGCTGGCCTCGCTGCTGGCCGGCGATGTCGGCTTCCACAAGGAGCCCTTCTGGGACAATTGGGGCCGCTCGCTGATGTCGGGCGTGATCTCGGCTGTGGCCGAGGTGTCGCCCAAGGGCGAGCGCCATTTCGGCCGTGTGCGCGAAATCCTGATGAGCGACGACGCGGTCTACAATCTGGCCGCGCTGATCGAGAACCACGACAATCTGAACCGGCTCTCGAAGCAGAACATCAGCTCGTTCCTGCCGATCACCGAGCAAACCCGCTCGGGCATTCTCTCAACCGCGCAAAGCTATCTGAAGGTCGTGAACTCGGATTCAGCGCTGCGTTCGCTGTCGCGCTCGACCATCTCGCTCGACGCCGTGCGGCGTGGCGATCCGATGACGATCTATATCGTCATCCCGCCGGACAAACTCGAAAGCCACGGCGCGCTGCTGCGCCTGTGGGTCGGCGCGCTCATGCTGACGGTGATGGGCCGCAAACGCCGTCCGAAGCGCTCGACGCTCTTCCTGTTGGACGAGTGCGCTCAGCTCGGCGAATTCGGCCCGCTGCGCCAATCGATGACGCTGCTGCGCGGCTACGGTCTGCAAGTGTGGCCGTTCTTCCAGGATTTGAGCCAACTGCAACGGCTCTATCCGAAAGACTGGCGCACGATCTTCAATAATGCCGGCGTGTTCCAGCTCTTCGGCGTCGCCAATCATTTGATGGCGAAGGAAAGCTCCGAGCTGATCGGCGATATCAACGCCGATGTGCTGCGCGCCATGGCCAAGGATCGCCAGATTATCGCGGTGTCGAACGAAAAAGCCCAAGGCGCGCGTCTGCCAGATTATCTGAAAGACGCACCCTTCGCCGGCCTCTACGACGCCAACCCGATGTTCGAGGCCGATCCGGGCCCCGCTCGCAAGCGTCCGACGCGCGCCCGCTAGAACCGGCCGCTCAGCTCCACGATTAGCCACGGCGCCTGCGCGAATTGGCGTTGGCGGACATCGCTGCGCAGGAAGCCGCCGGTGCGATCCGGCGCGAAGAAGCGGCGGTCGCGTTCGATCACGCCGTCAAACGCGTTGGCCGCCCACACCCGCAAACGCGTGTTGCCCGGCAGCGCCGTCGTCTCGGCCCAGACATCGATCCACGGGCCTTCTTCGCTCGTGTCGATTTCGTTGAATCGATAGGCCTGGAACTCGCCCTGCTTGAACGCTGAGAAACCCCACGCGAAGCGCAAGCTCGGAATGTCTTGCCGGAACGTGACTTCGATCTGCGATTCCGGCGTGTAGGAGAGCGTTCGCATGTCGCCCGTCACCGGGTCGATCACTTCGCTCTCGCGTAGATAGCCTTGCACCGTGAGGCGCCCGCCCGGAATGAAGCTGACGGGCGTCGAATAATTGACATTGAGCATCCAGAGTTCCGCGTCGCCGATGTTTCCCGGCGCGTCGAAGAGGATGAAATCATCGTCCGGGTCGAAGGGGTCTTCATCGGGGTTCGGCGCGCTGAGGAGCACCAGATCCTCGGCGTCGGTGATGTCGTGGTAGGCCAGCGTAAGGCTCAACGCGGAGCCGCCAGTGAAGCGGAAATCCGTGCCGAGTTCGGCGCGCCATGACGTCGGCGGCTCGAGCCCGGTATTGCCGCCATTGATCAGCGCGTCCGCAATGCCAGCGGCAGAGACGAAATCGCCGAAGTCGAGTTGGCCTACATCGCGATAGATGCGGAAGCGCGCCTGGTTGTTTTCGCCAAAGGTGCGCGAGATCTGCATCGACGGCTTCCAGAACGAAAGCTCCGTCTCGCTCTCATCGTCCTCGCCGGTGAAAGTGAGGGTGGAGGTCTCCCAGGCCAGACGTGTTTCGAGCGTCCAGCGCTCGGCCGGCTGCCAAGTGTGCGAGCCGAAAAGCTCGGCGCGTTCTTCTTCGACCAACACGTTCGAATTGGGGATCACAAGCGGCGTGGGGCCGCCGCCATCGTCGATCGTGAAGGCGAGCGTTTGATCCAGCGTGTTGAAAGCCGCCTCGCCGCCGAACTCGATGCGGTGGCGCGCATTGAGCGCCCGGGCCAGCGAGCCGCGCACAATAGTCTCGCCGGTATCCTGCGTGACTTCCTGCAATTGCGTTTGGTCGAGCGCCCCGAACTCATCCAACAGTTCGACGTCTTCGGTGCTTTCGTACTGCGCGCGATTGACGAGACCGATCAAGCCCATTTGCCAGGGCCCGAAATCGCGGTCGTAGTTCAGGCCCACCTCGAAACCGCGGCGGCCTTCGTTGAAATCGGTGAGCAAGCTTAGGTCCGGCGCTTCGGCAGCGTCGAAGAACAAGAAGTCGCTGTCAGCGTGAAAGTCGAAGCCCTCGATCTGAGCGTTTGAACTGACCCGACCGCCCCAGAGCGGAAAGGCGAGGTTGCCTGTTACGGACACTTCGTAGAACTCGCGCGGAGACGGCGTGTCCGCGCGCCCAAGATAGGCGTCGCTCGCATCATAAAAGCGACGCCAGCCTGGAAGTTCGCGATGTTGCGAAAAAAGCGAAGCGCCGATGCCGTATTCGATTTGGCCGTTGCGGCCGCTATAGGAGAGTTCGCCGCGCGGCGCTGGGCCGTCATCGTGTCCGGTGAGTTCGAAGCCGGCTTCCCACAATCCGCTGCCGGCGCTTGGCGTGCGCACGATGTTGAGCAGCGTGGATTGCCCCGACGCGTCGCCCGCCACCGCACCGCCGCGCAGCACTTCGATGCGCACGACTTGGTTGGCGGGGATGCGCGACAGGATGCCGGAGAGCGATTGGCTCTTGGTGCTCGGCCGTAAGCCATCGATCAGCAGGTTGCCGACGGCGCCGGAGAAGCCGCGCCTGTCGTCGCCGCCGTCAAGCGTAAAGCCCGGCGTCTGGTTGACCATGTCGTTGGCGTTCTGCGGATTGTACTGGGTGAAGTACGCCGCTTCGTAGATCACGCGGTCGGCGCTGCTTTGCGGCGCTGTGACAGCACATGTCGGCTGCGGCGTGCATTCCGGCGCTGTCTCCTCGCTCGGAGGGGTTTGCGCATACGCGACGCCGGTCAAAGCCAGCGCCGAAACCATCATCCGACCAAACATCCGAGTGTCCCTCCCGCTCGCGCCGCCGTCTCCCACGGCTTTCTGTGCGCGCTGCATGTTGCTTGATGATTGCAGCGCCCCGGTTGGACGCAGACGGGCGGGCGAAAGCGAGGCAGCGCGTGGCGCTTTGCGATGGATTACAAAATGGCCGCGACCAAACGAAAACGCCGCCGAGGTTGCCCCCGGCGGCGTCTCCTTAGTTCGTTCGGAAGGAAGAAGCTTACTTCTTCTTGCCGGCCGGCTTTTTCGCCTTCGCCTTAGAGGCGGACTTAGCGACCTTCGCCGTTTTCTTTTTCGCAGCCATAGTATCAACCTCCCCAGACATTGGGATGATCAAATCTCTGCGTCGATTCTCTAAATTGTAAATGCACGCTCGGCTTCAGCCGCCGCCGATTGTCAGACCGGTGATGTAGAGTGTCGGCTGTCCCACACCGACTGGAACGCTCTGCCCGGCCTTGCCGCATGTGCCTACGCCTTCATCCAATTTGAGATCGTTGCCGACCATCTTCACGCGCGTCAGCGCGCTCGGACCATCTCCGATCAACGTCGCGCCTTTGATCGGCGCTTTGATCTTTCCGTCTTCGACGAGGTAGGCCTCGGTGCATTGGAAGACGAACTTGCCCGACGTGATGTCGACCTGACCGCCTCCGAAATTAACCGCGTAAACGCCGGACTTCAGGCTGGCGAGGATCTCGCCTGGATCATGATCGCCCGCGGTCATGAAGGTGTTGGTCATGCGCGGCATCGGCCGGTGCGCGTAGCTTTCGCGGCGTCCCGAACCGGTTGGGGCGACGCCCGAGAGGCGCGCGTTCATGCGGTCCTGCAGATAGCCTTTGAGGATGCCGTCTTCGATCAAAACCGTGCGCTGCGTCGGCGTGCCTTCGTCGTCGATCGTTAGTGAGCCGCGACGATTTTCGAGCGTGCCGTCATCCACAACTGTAACACCAGGTGCGGCAACGCGTTCGCCGACCATGCCGGAAAACGCGCTCGTGCCTTTGCGGTTGAAGTCGCCTTCAAGGCCGTGGCCGACGGCTTCGTGCAGCAACACGCCCGGCCAGCCTGGCCCAAGCACCACGTCCATCTCGCCGGTTGGGGCAGGGATGGCGTCGAGGTTTACCAGCGCAATGCGCAGCGCTTCGTCGGCCAGCGCCTTCCAGCGCTCCGGTGCGATGAACACTTCGTACGGCTCGCGACCGCCAGCGCCAGCCGAGCCGCTTTCGCGGCGGCCATCGCGCTCGACCGTGATCGATACGTTCACGCGGACCAGCGGCCGGTGATCGTTCAGCTTGGCCCCGTCGGGGCGCAGAATGGTGAGGCCGCGATAGGCCCCCGCCAACGTCGCCGCCACTTGCACGACGCGCGGATCCTTGGCTCGGCAGTATGCGTCGATCTCGGCCAGGAGATCGGTCTTGGCGGTGAAGGTCGGGCTCTCGATCGGATCGAAGTTTGCGTAGAGCTGACGGTTCACGCGCGCTGGGCTGACATCGAGCGTGCCCGCATGGCCCAGTTTCACTGCAGCCGCGGCTTCCGCCGCGCGCGAGACGGCTTCGGTATCGAGCACGCTGGCGTGGCCATAGCCTGCGCGTTCACCCGCGACGACGCGCAGACCGAAGCCTTGCGTGGCGTCGAACGAAGCCGACTTCAGCCGTCCATCATCCCACAAGAAGCTTTCGGTGCGGCTGTCCTCAACGAAGAGTTCGCCGTCATCGGCGCCGCGGGTGGCGTTCGCCAGGATTTCCCCGGCAGCGGCCCAATCCATCTCGGCGGCTTGATCTAAAGGTGCGCGAAGGCTGTCGGCCATGGTGTCTCCTGTTGAGAGACATATAGGGGGCGAGTCGGGCGCTGGCGTCCCCGAAACGGTCTTATTGCTGCGGTGCGGGGTCGCTCAGCACGTTGGCCAAATGGTCGCGCCGGCCGCGCGCGAAGCGGGCGAGCTCGGCGCTGGCGGGGCCCCAATCAGGCTGAATTTCCAATGCCGTTGAGTAATCCTCGTAGGCGCCGCGGATGTCGCCAAGCGCCTCGCGGGCGGCGGCGCGGTTGAAATAGGCCTTGTGGGGCTCTGCTACCCCGAGGCTCAGCGCCTGGGTGATTTCGGCAATGGCGGGCCCATGCTGGCCCAGCTGCACCAGTGCTGCCGCCCGGTTCAGGCGCGCCTCGGCATGCTCGTCATCTTCTTCCAGCACAACGTCGAAGTCGGCGATGGCGGCTTCGCCATTGCCGCGACGGAGGTGGACGATGCCGCGCGTGATCAAGAGCTGCATCTCGCCCTCGTCGTTAAGGCGGGGGTTACGCAGGGCGCGGGTGCACGTGTCGAGCGTAATGTCTCCGAAGTCGCCCGCGGCGACATTGGCGATGCACCGCGCCGAATAGGCATCACCCCCGATGATGGTCACCGCACGCGAGTCGCGTTGGGCGAGGGCCGGCGTGATCGTCACCAGGGCGGCGACGACGAGCGCCGGAATCCCGGCGCGAAAGCGCCTTGGAAGCCAAGCGCCGACCATGCTAGCACCCCGTCAGCTAGAGAGTTACGAAACCGCAAGGCGCGGTCGAATGCCGCGCCCGCGGACTATAGGCGTGGGGAACGGCGCGCGCCATACCGGCGCTGAATCTCATGGAGACTAAAAGCGTGAAGCGAGGGGCTTTGTTCGCGGCTGTGCTTGGCGGCGTGTTTTCCGCTGCTGGCGCGGCGTTTGCCATGGTTGGCGCACCGACGCCGCGCGGTTATGCGCTGCAAGAACCCGCCACGGCGGTGATGCGCGACATTGTGGATTTCCACACTTTGTTGCTGTGGATCATCGTGGCGATCTCGGTATTCGTGCTGGCGCTCTTGCTCTGGGTGATCGTGCGCTACAACCGCCGCGCCAACCCGACGCCGAAAAAGTTCACGCACAACATGCTCGTCGAAGTGATCTGGACGATTGTCCCGGTCCTTATTCTCGTCGGCATCGCCTGGAAGTCGTTCCCGCTTATCTATCTGCAAGAGCGGATTCCGGAAGCTGAGCTGACGTTGAAGGTGACGGGCAATTCGTGGCGCTGGGATTTCGAGTATCCCGATCTCGGCGTGATGATGACGGCCAACCTCCTCGACGAAGCGACCGCCGACGCCGAAGGCCGCCCGTATCTGCTCGCCACCGACGCGCCGCTCTTAGTGCCGGTCGACACCACCGTGCGCGTGCTCGTCACCTCAAACGACGTCATCCACTCTTTTGCCGTGCCGGCTTTCGGCATCAAGGAAGACGCCATCCAGGGCCGCGTGAACGAGACCTGGTTTAATGTTGAACGCGAAGGCGTGTTCTACGGCCAGTGCTCGGAATTGTGCGGCGTCAATCACGCCTACATGCCGGTGGAAATCCACGCCGTGACGCGCGCGGAGTTCGACGCTTGGGTTGTCGCGCAAGGCGGTTCGATCGCCTCCGCCGAGACTGAAGCGCCGGCGCCGCCGCCAGCCGCCGTCGAACCGGCGACGCCTGCCGCAACGCCGACGCGCTGACCGCATTCGATTTTGGGACGACACAATGACTGCCGAAACCGCTCACGCCCACGATGCTCACGACCACCGCCCCAGCCTCTATGACTGGAAGCGTTGGGTCTATTCGACGAACCATAAGGACATCGGCACGATGTACCTTATCTTCGCGATCATCGCCGGCCTAATCGGCGGCGCGCTGTCAGGTCTCATCCGGTGGGAATTGGCCGAGCCGGGCGTGCAAGTGTTCGCCGAAGGCTCCGCCATGACTGCCTGGCTGAACCTCGACAGCAATCACGGCTACAACGTCGCCGTCACCATGCACGGCCTGGTCATGATCTTCTTCATGGTCATGCCGGCGATGATTGGCGGCTTCGGCAACTGGTTCGTGCCGCTGATGATCGGGGCGCCCGACATGGCGTTCCCGCGCATGAACAACATCTCGTTCTGGCTGTTGCCGGCGTCGTTCACGCTGGCTCTGCTATCGATGGTGGTGCCGGGCAATGGCGACTTCCCGGGCTTCGGCGGCGGCTGGACGCTTTATGCGCCGCTCTCCACTTCGCCCGCCCACCATAGCGGTCCGTCCATGGATCTGTTGATCCTGTCGCTGCACATCGCCGGCGCCAGCTCCATCCTCGGCGCTATCAACTTCATCACCACCATCTTCAACATGCGCGCGCCGGGCATGACGCTGCACCGCATGCCGCTGTTCGTGTGGTCGATCCTGGTGACAGTGTGGCTGCTCGTGCTCTCGCTGCCGGTGCTCGCGGGCGCGCTGACCATGCTTCTGACCGACCGCAACTTCGGCACGCAATTCTTTGAAGCCGCCGGCGGCGGCGACCCGGTCATGTACCAGCACTTGTTCTGGTTCTTCGGCCACCCGGAAGTTTACATTCTGATCCTGCCCGGCTTCGGCATGGTCAGCCAGATCGTGTCGACGTTCTCGCGCAAGCCGATTTTCGGCTATCTCGGCATGGCCTACGCCATGGTCGCGATTGGCTTCATCGGCTTCATCGTGTGGGCCCACCATATGTACACGGTCGGCATGGGGCTCGATCTCGAAGCCTACTTCATCGCCGCGACGATGGTCATCGCGGTGCCGACGGGCATCAAGATCTTCTCGTGGATCGCCACCATGTGGGGCGGCTCGATCAGCTTCACGGTGCCGATGCTGTGGGCGATCGGCTTCATCTTCCTGTTCACGGTCGGCGGCGTCACCGGCGTCGTGCTGGCGAACTCCGGCGTCGATACGGCGCTGCACGACACTTATTATGTCGTCGCGCACTTCCACTACGTGCTGTCGCTCGGCGCGGTGTTCGCGATCTTTGCGGGCTTCTTCTACTGGATCCCGAAAATGAGCGGCTATCGCTACAACGGTTTCCTCGCGGGCCTGCAGTTCTGGATCATGTTCATCGGCGTGAACATCATCTTCTTCCCGCAGCACTTCTTGGGTCTCCAAGGCATGCCGCGCCGCTATATCGATTATCCGGAAGCGTTCTCCTACTGGAACCAGGTCTCGTCCTGGGGCTACGTCATCACGGCCGTTGGCGTGCTCGTGTTCCTGGTGACTCTGGTGGAAATGTTCATCGTCAAGCGTCGCGCTGGCGACAATCCGTGGGGCGAGGGCGCGACCACGCTCGAATGGACGCTCTCGTCGCCGCCGCCTTTCCACCAGTTCAACGAACTCCCGGTGATCAAGCCGGACACCCACCACTGAGGCGTTGAATGGCGATCCTTGACGTCACCACCACACGGCCAGCCAGCGCGAGCGATTACGTCGCGCTGCTGAAGCCGCGCGTGATGTCGCTGGTCGTGTTCACCGGCCTCGTCGGCTACATGGTGGCGCCCGGGCAGGGCGATTTCATACTCGGCTTCGCCGCAGTGCTCTCCATTGCGGTCGCTGCAGGCGCGGCTGGCGCGCTCAACATGTGGTTCGATAGCGATATTGATCTGGTGATGAGCCGCACGCGTTCGCGCCCGATCCCGTCCGGCCGCGTGCCGCGCGACGAAGCGCTGATGCTCGGCCTGATGCTCTCGGCGCTGTCAGTGGTGACGATGCAACTCGCCGCCAACACGTTTGCGGCTTTGCTGCTGGCGTTCACGATCTTCTTTTACGCCGTGATCTACACGATGTGGCTGAAGCGCCTGACGCCGCAGAACATCGTCATCGGCGGCCTCTCCGGCGCACTGCCGCCGGCTGTCGCCTGGGCCGCAAAAACCGGTTCGCTGGCGCTCGATCCCGTTCTGTTGGTGGCGATCATCTTCATGTGGACGCCGCCGCACTTCTGGGCGCTGGCGCTGCTGCAGAACAACGACTACGCGGCTGCCCGCGTGCCGATGCTGCCCGTTACTCATGGCGCGAAATCCACGCGTCGCCACATCTTCGCCTACACCTTGCTGCTCGCGCCGCTCGGCGTCGCGCCGGTGCTGACCGGGCTCGGCGGCCCGATCTATGGCGCGATCGCGGCGCTCGGCGGCGCGTTCTTCATTTTCCTCGCTTGGCGGGTGCTCAAGTCTGACGCCGGCAATGGCGAGCCGGCGCAGGATAAGCCCGCGCGCGACCTGTTCGGCTTTTCGATCATCTATCTTTTCGCCGTGTTCGCAGCGCTCCTGGCTGAGCGAGGCTTCGCATGAGCGGGATCATCCTCACGCCGGAAGAACTCGCGGCTCGCAAGCGCCGCAACGTCTTCATCGCGGTGGCGATTGCTGCCTTCGTGCTGCTCGTCTTCGCCATCACCATGGCGCAGCTGCAAGCCGGCGTGCTGGAGCGGCCGCTATGAGCGCGCCACCAAACAAAAAGCGCATGGCGGTCACGGCCGCGATCGCGGGCGCAACTGTCGTGTTCATGACCGGCATGGCGTTCGCGGCCGTGCCGCTCTACGAAGCCTTCTGCCGCATCACCGGCTATGGCGGCACCACGCAAGAAGCCTCCGCCGCGCCGAGCCAGGCGCTTGAGCGCACCATCGAGATCCGCTTCGACTCCAACGTCTCGCCCGATCTGCCGGTCGAGTTCTCGCCGTCGCAAGTGAGTGAAACGCTGCGCATCGGCGAAACCGGTTTGGCGTTCTATCGCATCCGCAATCTGTCGGACGAACCGATCGTGGCGCGCGCGACCTATAACGTGACGCCGCACGTCGCGGGCCAGTATTTCGCCAAGCTCGAATGCTTCTGCTTCACCGACCGCACGCTAGCGCCGGGCGAAGAAGCCGAGCTGCCGGTGGTGTTCTTCGTCGATCCCGAACTGGTCGATGATCCAAACACCGCCGACATCAACACGGTGACATTGTCTTACACGTACTTCCGCTCCACCGCGGGAAGCTGAAGTTTGAATGCGCCGCGGCCTTCGGGCGCGCGGCTAGTGCGAAGAGGGAAGAGATGGCGCACGGCGAGGTCAAACACGACTATCACTTGGTCAACCCAAGCCCATGGCCGTTTGTCGCGTCAATCGGCGCGCTGATTGCCGCGATCGGCTTCGTCGTCTCGCAAAAGGGGCTCGTCACCGACGAGAACAACTTCTTCTTGAGCGACGGCCAGTGGGCGCTGTTCTGGATCGGCATGGGCATCCTCGTCCTCACCTGCATTGGCTGGTGGAGCGATGTGATCAAGGAAAGCAAAGCCGGCGATCACACGCCGGTGGTCGATATCGGCCTGCGCTACGGCATGATCCTGTTCATCGCCTCGGAAGTGATGTTCTTCGTGGCGTGGTTCTGGGTCTTCTTCGAGATGACCATCTTCCACGGCAACCGCGCCGAGTGGATGGTGCCGACCTGGGACGCCGCCACCGCGCAAGCCTGGGCCAATTGGCCGCCGCCGCACGTCGAAACCTTTGATCCCTTCCACTTGCCGCTGATCAACACGCTCATCCTGCTGCTCTCGGGCACGACCGTGACGTGGGCGCACCACGCCATGCAGACCGGCGATCGCACTGGCGCGCGCAACGGCCTCATCCTCACTGTGCTGCTCGGCGCGCTCTTCACTTGGGTGCAGTTCGCGGTCGAATATCCCCAAGCCGGTTTTGCCTTCGGCAATCAGGGCGACATCACCAACGCCAACGTCTATGGCGCGTCCTTCTTCATGGCGACGGGCTTCCACGGCTTCCACGTCATTATCGGCACGATCTTCCTAGCGGTCTGCTTGCTGCGCGTGATCGTCGGCCAGATGAGCCCGCAGAAGCATTTCGGCCTCGAGGCTGCGGCCTGGTACTGGCACTTCGTCGACGTCGTGTGGCTATTCCTGTTCACCTTCGTTTACGTGATGCCGTATCTGACGATGCAGAATTGACGGAACGCGCACCGATTTCGCCGTGGGTGGCGGGCCTTAGGCTCCGCTGCCCACAGTGCGGCGAAGGCAAGGTGTTTGCGGGCTATCTGCGCTTTCGCGACACGTGCTCTGTGTGCGGCGCTGACTTCAAAGCCGCTGACGCTGGCGACGGGCCCGCGGTTTTCGTCATTCTAGTCGTCGGCGCTATCGTTGCGCCGTTGCTGATCATCTTTCAGTACGGGCTTCATCTGCCGGGCTGGTTGGCGCTGACGCTCACCATGGTCGCCGCGATTGTGCTTTGCCTGGCGATGCTGCCGCCGTTCAAAGCGCTACTGTTCGCGTTTCAGTGGAAACACAAAGCCCGCGAAGCCACCGGTAAAGACATCCAATGATCCGCTTCCGCCCACTCCTGGTGATGACGCTGTTTTCGGTCGTCGCACTGGCCGTGCTGATTTCGTTCGGCCGCTGGCAGTGGGAAAAGTACGAAGAAAAGACCGCCGCCGCCGAAGAGCCGGTGGCTGAAATGACGATCGAGCAGTATCAGGCGATGCCTGATGCGATTCAGTTCGTGCACGGCGTCCGCCCCGATACGCGCGAGCAGGGCTGGCGTGTCTTCGTGCCGGTCGTGTTCGGCGACACCATCGTCTTCGTCGATAGCGATTTCATTCCGGAGATCGCGCCGCCCAATCCTGAAGAAGTGCGCGTACCCGCCGTGCTGCGCCTCGGCGCGCCCATCTCCGGCGCCTCGATCCGCCCAGAGCCGCCAGCGCCGCTGACGCTCTCGCCACGGCCCTTGCAGCGCCTGTGGTTCGCCGTCGATCTCAACGCCATGGGCCGCAATGGCGGGCTGGAGAACGTCGCCGATTACTACATCGCCGGCGCCTATGTCGGCGCGGACGGGCGCTCGGCCGCCAATCCGTTTGCGCTGGCGCCGGGCGCCGATGCGCTGCCTCCGGCGCGCCACCTCGGCTACGCCATTACCTGGTACGGCCTCGCTTTGGTGCTGCTGGTGATCTACTTCGCCTATCACATCAGCGTCGGGCGGCTCTCTTTTGCGCCGCCGCGCCCGCCGGAAGAGTAATGAGCGAACTCGATCTTGTCCGTTTGCCGAATGGCGTGCGCATCGCGCTCGACCCGATGCCGGGGCTCGCCACTGCAGCACTTGGCGTCTGGCAGCGTGTCGGCGCGCGCTGGGAGCCGGCGGAGCTGAACGGCATCGCGCACCTGTTCGAACACATGGCGTTCAAAGGCGCCGGCGCGCGCGATGCACGCCAGTTCGCCGAAGCGGCCGAAAACGCCGGCGCCGTCGTCAATGCCGCCACCGGCTACGAGCGCACCGCTTATTATGCCCGCGTCGTCGCCGAACAAGCGCCGTTCATGCTCGACATGATCGCCGACATTCTGTTCGCGCCGCACTGGGCCCCGGACGATTTGGAGAAAGAGAAGGGCGTCGTCGCCCAAGAGCGCGGCGAAGCCTTCGACGCGCCGGACGACCGCGTTTTCGAACTCCACCAAAGCGCGCTCTATGCCGGCCAGGCCTTAGGCCGCCCGATCCTTGGTGAGGACGCCACGCTCGCCAATGTCAGCGTCAAAACGCTGACCGATTTCCACGACGCCCACATGGCGCCGGAGCGCGTGGTGATTTCGATCGCCGGCGCCTTCGATCGCGACGCGGTGCTCGACGTCGCCACCCGGCGCTTCGGCAATCTGGCGCCGCGCCCGGCGCTCGACCGCGCACCCGCGCGCGCGCAAGCCGGCAGCGTCGGGGAAGCGCGCAAGCTGGAGCAGACGCACTTGATGCTCTCTTGGCCCGCGCCGCCCGCCGGCAGCGACGCGCTCTTTCCAGCGCGGCTGCTCTCCGACATTTTCGGCGGCGGCATGTCTTCGCGGCTCTTCCAGGAGGTCCGCGAAACCCGCGGCCTCGTCTACGCTATCGATTCGTTCCTCGACACGTTCGAGGATGACGGGCGCTTGAGCGTCTATGCCGGCTGTTCGGCCAAGAACGCCCGCACCGTCGCCGAGATCGTCCGCGACCAGCTTGCCCTGTTGGCCGATCAGGGCCCGACCGAGGCCGAACTGACGCGCGCCAAGGCGGTGGCGCGGGCGCAGATGCTGATGGGCCTGGAAGCGCCGTCGGCGCGGGCGGAAGCGCGGGTCTCCCAAGTCTTCCTGCGCGACCGGCTGGTTTCGTTCGATGAAATCCGGGCAAAGCTCGACGCCGTAACGGCCGAGGAAATTCAGGCGCTGGCGCGCGCCGCTCTGGCCGGGCCACTGTGCGCCGCAGCGATTGGCCCCAAAGCAGGGCTTGGCGCGCTCGCCGCCTTTGAGGCACACTCCTGAAACCATGGCACTGATGCGCAAGGACAATGACGGTTTGCGCCGCATCGACGGCGAGGGCGTCTACTTGCGCGCGCCGGAACTGCGCGACTATCAGGAATGGGCCGACGTCCGCGAAGCCAGCCGCGCCCACCTCATCCCCTGGGAGCCGACCTGGGCGCAGGATGAAACCTCACGCGGCTCGTTCCGCTATAAGCTCCGCCGCTACGCCGAAGACTCCCGCGACGACCGCGCCCACGCTCTGTTCGTGTTCCGCGAAGACGACGACGCGCTCGTCGGCGGCGTGACGCTCTCCAACATTCGCCGCGGCGTCGCGCAGATGGCGTCGCTCGGCTATTGGGCCGGCGAGATGTATGCCGGCAAAGGCTACATCACCGCCGCTGTCCGCTGCGTCGTGCGCTACGCGTTCGAGGATTTGGACATGCACCGCGTCGAAGCCGCCTGCCAGCCCGACAACATGGCTTCGCGCCGCGTGCTCGAAAAAGCGGGTTTCACACAAGAGGGCGAAGCGAAAGCCTATCTGAAGATCAACGGCAAATGGCGCGACCATCTGCTGTTCGGGATCGTCAACGGCGCTTAGGCCCGTCCGGTCTCGCCCATGATCTGCGATGGATCGAAACCCAGCGCGCGGATCGCCGCGGTCCACTTATCCTGATGGCGCTCGCTGAAGACGATGGCGTTGTCGACATCGACGACGAGCCAGGCATTGTGCTTCAGCTCTTCTTCGATCTGCCCCGCGCCCCAGCCGGCGCAGCCAAGCGCTAGCACGAAGCGTTCCGGCGCGTGCTCGCCCGCGACCGCTTCCAGAATGTCGCGCGTCGCGGTCAAGCGGATGCCCGGCGCCACGCTTTGCGTCGCGTCGCCAGCGGCGAAATCTTCCGAGTGCAGCACGAAGCCGCGATCCTGCCGCACCGGCCCGCCATCGAGCACGAGGCGGCCGCCGACCTCTTCGTCATCGGCCTCCAAGCCCAAATGATCGAGCACGTCGGAGAGCGTGATCTCGTCCTTCGGCTTGTTGATGACGACGCCCATCGCGTGTTCCGCGTCGTGCGCGCACATCATGATCACTGTTCCTTCGAACCGGGGATCGCCGATCCCGGGCATGGCGATCAAAAGCTTCCCCTGCAGCGTGTCGGTCATGGGGCCATGCTCCCGCGCCCGTCGCTTTCGCGCAAGAGGGCGCTCGCATCTGCCGCCGCGTCGCCCTAGATAGGGGCTGAATGAGGAGACATCCAAAATGATCAAGATTGGCGATAGCCTGCCGGACGTGCAGTTCAACGTGCCCACCAGCGAGGGCATGAAGCAGATGCGCACCGCCGAAATTTTCGGCGGCAAAACCGTAGCTTTGTTCGCCGTTCCCGGCGCCTTCACGCCGACCTGCTCGGCCCGCCATTTGCCGAGCTTCCGCGACAAGGCCGCAGAGTTCAAAGCCAAGGGCGTCGATACGATTGCCTGCACGGCCGTCAACGATCACTTCGTCATGGGCGCCTGGAGCAAGGATCAGAACGTCGGCGAAGACATCGTCATGCTGGCCGACGGCTCGGCCGAATTTGCCCGCGCCATCGGCCTCGACGCCGATTTTTCCAAGTTCGGCATGGGCCCGCGCTCGAAGCGCTATTCAATGCTTGTCAAGGATGGCGTGGTATCTCAGCTGAACGTTGAAGAAGCTGGTGAATACAAGGTTTCCAGCGCCGAGCATTTGCTCAGTCAGTTAAGCTGACGGAAACGATCGCGACGCCCCGCAGAAGCGGGTGGAGGGCAGTGAATGACGCCGGTAATTATTTTCGCCGTGATGGCGCTCGTGTTGGCGTTCAGCGCCATCAAGATCGTGCCCCAGGGCCGTCAATATACAGCTGAGCGTTTCGGCCGCTACACGCGCACGCTGAAGCCCGGCATCTCGTTCTTGATGCCGTTCGTCGATCGCATTGGCCGGCGCTTGTCGATGATGGAAACCGTGCTCGACGTGCCGCGTCAGGACGTCATCACCAAGGATAACGCCGTCGTCTCGGTGGACGCTGTCGTCTTCATTCAAATCATTGATGCGTCGAAGGCTGCCTACGAGGTCGAAAACCTCCGTCTCGCCATCCAAAATCTCTGCATGACCAACATCCGCACTGTCGTCGGCGCGATGGATCTCGACGAAGTGCTCTCGCAGCGCGACAGCATCAATGCGCGCCTGCTGGGCGTGGTCGACGCCGCCACCGAAGCGTGGGGCACGAAGGTCATGCGCATCGAGATCAAGGATCTCTCGCCGCCGGCCGACATCACCCAGTCGATGGCCCGCCAGATGAAAGCCGAGCGCGAACGCCGCGCGCAAATCCTCGAAGCCGAGGGCGATAAGGCCGCCGCCGTTCTCCGCGCGGAGGGCGCCAAGCAGTCGGCGATCCTGCAAGCCGAAGGCCGTCGCGAAGCCGCCTTCCGCGACGCCGAAGCGCGCGAGCGCGAGGCTGAAGCTGAAGCAAAAGCCACCGAAATGGTGTCGCAAGCCATCTCCAAGGGCGACGTCAACGCCATCCGCTATTTCCTCGGCCTGAAATACGTCGAAGCCTTCGGCCAATTGGCGACATCGCCGCAGCAGCGCACCGTGATCATCCCGTCCGACCTTTCCGGTCTGGCTGGCTTGGTCGAGGGCCTGCGCGCGCTCAATGCGCAAGGCGAGGGTCCGTTCGGCGCCGCACCGCGCACCGCCGTGCCGCCGACGCGTCCGTAAGTACTCGCGCGCCGCCCCAAGCGTCGCTACATTGGAACCATGGACACGCTGATCTCTCTGCTGAACCAGGTCGGGCCGCAGCATTGGCTCGTGCTCGGCCTCATCCTGCTGATCGCGGAAATGGCGAGCGGCACGACCTATTTGCTTTGGCCCGCCGTCGCGGCCTTCGCGACCGCGCTGCTGGCCTGGCTCGCGCCGACCGGCTGGGCGGTCGAGCTCATCGTGTTCGCGCTGCTCATCATCGTGCTCACCTATTTCGGCCACCCGATCGTCAGACGCTGGCGCAACGAAGGCGCTGCGAGCGGGCTGAACGAGCGCTCCACCACTTTGATCGGCGTGCGTGGCGTCGTGCAAAACTTCGCCAATGGCGTCGGCTCCGTGAAGGTGCAAGACACCGTTTGGCGCGCGACGAGCGATGAAGCGCTGGACGCAGGGCAGGCGGTCGAAGTCGCCGCCGTCGATGGCGTCACGCTGAAAGTGAAGCGCGTCTAGTCGCGACCCGCATCCATCACTTCGCGTAGGCGCGTCAAAAAGGGCAGCGCTGCCGCAAATTCTTCCGCTGGAATGACTTGCAGCATTCGGCTCATCCCCGGATTCACCCGGGCGATCGCAGCTTCGCGCGCACGCACGCCGGCTTTGGTGATGCGCACCACTTTCGCGCGCGCATCGGCGGGGTCGTCCGTGATCGTGACGAAGCCCAGCGCTTCCAGTTGTTGCAGCGTGTATGTCATCGCGCCTTTGGTGACTTGAAACGCGCGCGCGAGCTTGGTCGGGCTCTCGCCCTCGACGCCCAGCCGCGCAAAATGGTTGAGCACGCCGAAGCTGGCGATCGAGAGGGTTTCCGGCAGCGCTTGGCGCAACGCATTGTCAGCCAATTGCCCGATAATGGCGATTTCGGACATCGTCTGAAACGCCATGCGCAGCTTTTGATCGGCCTTCATGCGCGCAAGACCGCATCCGCATCGCGCCGTGCGGAAGGAGCGGACGCTTCGGCGTAGCCCACGCGCACCAGCATCTGCACGACTTGATCCTGCGCCTCCAGCACGCGCTTTGCTTCCGCGTAGAGATCGGCCATCTCTTCGTATTCCTGCAGCGCTTGGCTCCACGGATGCATCGCGATCCCGAACGCGGTCGCCGCCAGATTGAGCCGCGCATAGGCCATGCCCGCTTGCAGCCGCGTCTCAGGCCGATCATCCGGCGTCGCCAGCCACATGAAGCCGGTTGCGCTTTCCGCCTTCGCGCGCCAATCGCGCGCCGCTGTTTCGCTGGCCATCGAATTGGGGTTGATCAGATCGTCCTCGCCGAAAAATCCCAACGCCTTCAGCGGGCCAATCATTGGGCCTTCGATCGCCAAGCCGTCGCGATGTTCGGCGACTTGTTCGCGCCCGAAGCGGAGCCAGCGATAAGTTTCGCGCTGCGCGCCCTCGGTTTGCATCTCGCGCTCGAACGCGCGCCACACCAAATCGCGCAGCGCCGCTACACGCGTGGGCTCGACCGTCCATTGCGCCGCGCCGAGGAAGCCCGCGACTTGCGCCGTAGCGCGCAAGAGCAGCGTATCGTTCGGGATGCGCTCGAGATCGTAGACATTGCGGTTGGTCCGCCGCGCCGTGATGTACGCGAATAGCGGGTCCGCCGCAGCGTTCACGACCGGCGAGAACGCAACATGCGCGATCGGCCGTGCATCGAGGCGCGGCGAGGGCGCGCCTTCGGGGAACAGGGTGATCTCCGCAAACTGGCCGAGATGCGAGGCCGCGATGCGATAGAGCTCGAGGAAGCCGCCCAAGCCCAAAGTGATCTGGCGATCGATCGGATCGGTGAAGGGCAAGCGCCGTTCGAGATCGCAATAGAGCGTCATGCCGAGCGCGTCGTCGAACTCGACCAGCCAGGGCTGCGTGTTGTGAGGGCTTGGCGCGAGGATCGCATGCGCCAACGCAAAGCGCCGCGGATCGGCGATGCCCGCGCCAGGATCGCGCCAAGCAGCGGCGGGGTCCGGGCCGTTCGAACCGCAGGAAGCCGCGAACGACGCAGCGCCTAGAAGCGCCAACGCATGACGGCGGTTCAACATGGCATGAGCTCCATAGTTCAAGATTAAACTATATTGTTCAAGTTTGAACCAATGTCAATATGGACCGCCGGCGTCCCGCCGGCATGCGCGGGCGCTGGCCGGCGGGACGCCGGCGGTCCACAAGATCACCGCACCGTATCGATCGCCGCGCGCGCCAGTTCATCGGCGCGGTTATTCATTTCGTTATCGCTGTGACCCTTGACCCATTTCCAGGTCACCTCGTGGCGTGCATTGGCTTCATCGAGCAGCCGCCACAAATCCTCGTTCTTCACCGGCTTTTTGTCAGCGGTTTTCCAGCCGTTCTTTTTCCAGCCGTGAATCCATTTGGTGACGCCGTCCATCACGTATTTGGAATCGGTATGCAGCCGCACTTTCGACGGCCGCTTCAACGCATTGAGCGCCTCAATCGCCGCCATCAGCTCCATGCGATTATTGGTGGTCGCGGCCTCGGCGCCGGAGAGCTCTTTCTCCGTGCCGGCAAAATGCAGGATCGCCCCCCAACCCCCAGGCCCCGGATTGCCGCTGCACGCGCCATCCGTCCAAATGTCGACCGTGTTGCTCATGGCGTCGATGTAGGGGGATTCGCGGGATCGCGATCGGGTCGGCGGATGAGCCAGATGTAAGCGAAGCTCGTCAGCGCGGCGCCTCCCAATGCGCCGCCAGATGCGAGAACGCGCAAAGCAAAGGCCATCGGATGCGTCGTATTTAGAAGAACCCAACTCATGATCAGCAGCGAGCCGAGAAGCCCGACGCCCACGCCAGCCAAAATCAACTGCAGTGATCTTTTAGCGCCGAATCTGTGTGTAGCGAGCAACGCACAAAGCGGCGCGATCGTCGCTGCTGGCAGTAGCATGGCCGCCGCGTTGGTCCATGCCCATCCTTGGGCTGGGTCGCCCAGCGCGAAGTCGATGACATCCAGCAGGAGGCCGGTGCCGATTGGCCACGTCGCCAAAGCTGACAAGCGAACAAGCAGTGACGTGTCGATCCTCATGTGGGCTCCACGCTCACAGAATTACGCCCCTCATCCAACTCCACCACTACATCAGCCATCACGCCGCCCGCCATCATGCTGCGCGTGATGCGTTCGTAGAACATCAGGAACCGATCCAGCTTCGCGTCTTCATCCGCCGTCAGCGCGCGGCCGAGCAAGTGTTCTTCCTGCTGCGCGCGCCACGCGCGTACGATCTCCCAGTTCGGCGGCTTCAGGTACACGATCGCATCGAACGTGCCGAAGAAGGGCGCATAGATTTTGCGCAACTGCGTCTCTGTTTCTTTGAGCCAGATGCCGTCTTCGTCTTCGCGCTCGACATCGTTGAGCGGTTCGGCGGCGAGCGCTGTCGGCTTTGCGCCCATGCACCACCCGTCGATGAGTATCGCTTCCGCCCGTCCCTCGAACAGCGGCCATGTGTCTTCCGGCGCGCGGTCGTCCGACGCTTTATCGAAGCGCGGCAGCTTGGTCGCCTCGCCGCGCATCAGCCGCGCGATCACATCTTTTGCCAAGCTCAGATCGTGTGTGCCCGGCGGGCCGCGCGTGAGCAGCAGACGCTCGATCTCTGGGCGAGGCTTGTGATCGACTTGGAAATTGCCGTCCATATCGCGATAGGGATCGAAGGAGCTCACATTATCCGCCCGCCAAACCCGCTCGGCCTTAGTGAGATACACATCGTCGAGCGAAAAATGCGCAAAGCGCGGCCGGTTCGACATCTCCAGCAACTGACACGCCGTTGTCTTGCCCGACCCTTGCGCGCCCGCGACGCCGACCAGCACTGGGCGATCCGGGTGCAGCGCGCGTTGGCGTTGGATGACGTCGTAAATGATCGTGGGGACGGTGGTGACGTCGCTCACCCCGCCAACACCCGCGGCAGTTTGAAGATCACGTCTTCATTGGTCACGCGAACTTCTTCGACGTGCGCCTTGAACCGCGCGGCGATCGCCGCGATCAGGTCTTCCACCAAATCCTCCGGCGCGCTGGCGCCCGCCGTCACCCCAACCACGCGCGCGCCGGCAAACCAGGCCCAGTCCACATCCTCAGCCGAAGCGACCAGCCGCGCATCGCGCGCGCCGGCGCGCGTCGCCACCTCCACCAGCCGCACCGAGTTCGAGCTCTTCGGCGAGCCGATCACCAAAACCAAATCCGCATCGCGCGCCATCGCCTTCACTGCGTCCTGGCGGTTGGTGGTGGCGTAGCAAATGTCTTCCTTGTGCGGCGCGGCGATGCCGGGGAAACGCCGCTGCAGCACGCCGACCATCTCGGCGGTGTCGTCCACCGAAAGTGTCGTCTGCGTCACGAAAGAGAGCTTGGCTGGATCGCGCGGTTGAAACACTTCCGCGTCGGCGACCGTTTCCAGAAGCGTGATTGCGCCGGGCGGCAGTTGCCCCATCGTGCCGATCACTTCGGGGTGGCCAGCATGGCCGATCAGCACGATCTCGTGGCCCGCCGCGAAATGGCGCTCGGCCTCGACGTGCACTTTCGACACGAGCGGGCAGGTGGCGTCGACGAAGATCATCTCACGCGCCCGCGCCTCCGCCGGCACCGATTTCGGCACGCCGTGGGCGGAGAAGATCACCGGCCGGTCCTCCGGGCAGTCGTCCAATTCCTCGACGAACACCGCCCCCAGCCGCTCCAGCCGCTCGACCACATGGCGGTTGTGGACAATCTCGTGGCGGACATAGACCGGCGCCCCCCACTTTTGAATCGCCTGCTCAACGATCTGGATGGCCCGGTCGACGCCGGCGCAGAATCCACGCGGGGCGGCTAACAGGATTGAAATCTGGGGTTTTTCCGTGACGGTCATCGGTTCTTTGGCGAACTTTTCGGGCAAGGCGCCTGGGCCCGTTGCGGGCAGGGCGGGGCAAAGCTATCACGGCCCGTCGCCATTTGCTTTCGGGGCGGGGTGAGACATGCAGCCGCCGCTGTATGGCCCGGGGGCTGAAGAGGATTCTCTATGAAACTGCGCGCCGCTGCTTTTGTCCTGATGTTCGGCGCGCTCGCGCTCAATGCCTGCTCCGGCTCCCGCGAGGCCGTGGTTGAGTTGCCAGGCGGCGTGATGCCGGAGGAGACGCAAGAAACCCCGCCGAACGCCTTTGAGCGCATGTTCGGCATGGACGATCGCCGCAACGTCGGGCCATGCCCGCTCATGGGCGTGCTGTACGACAATTCCCGCGTCGTCGATTTCGCCGCCCCCGGCAACGAGCGCTACGCCAATATTGAGTACACCGGCGAGATGCAGGGCGTGCGGGGTCTCTGCCGCTACATCGAAGACGATCCGATCACCATGTCGATCGAAATTCAGATGGCCTTCGGCCGAGGCCCAGCTGCGACCTCGGATCGTCAGACCTATCGCTATTGGGTCGCCGTCGCGCGCCGTGGCATTGCGCCGATCGAAAAGGCCTATTTCGAAGTCGACGTGCGTTGGGACCGCGGCGAAGCCGTCGTGACCCGCACCGAAGAAATCGACCGCATCGTCATCCCGCGCGCCAACCCGGATACGTCGGGCGAGAATTTCGAAGTTCTCGTCGGCTTCGAACTGACGCCCGAGCAACTCCAGTTCAACCGCGACGGCCGCCGCTTCCGCATCGACGCCGGCTCGCGCCCCGCGCCGGGGCAGTGATTGGGTGAGGCAGTAGGCGGTTCTTCTGTTTCTTGAATTCCTACTGCCTACTGCCTACTGCCTATTGCCATGAAAGACCTCGCGCACGCGCTCACTGCGGCTAACGCTGCCGTGTTCTCTTCCCTTGGCCTTGACGCCAAGCACGCGGAAGTGCGCCGCTCCGATCGCCCGGACCTCGGCGAATTCCAGTGCAATGGCGCGCTCGCGGCTGCCAAGTCGGCCGGCAAGAAGCCGCCTGAGATCGCGCAATCCGTCGCCGGCGCCTGGAACGCCACCGAACTCGCTTCAACTCCAACCATCGCTGGCCCGGGCTTCCTCAATTTCAAAGTCACGCCGCAAGCGCTCGCGAACCGTGCGCAAGTCATCGCCGACGACGCCCGCGCCGGCGCCAGCGTCGTCGAGCATCCGCGCCGCGTCGTTGTCGATTATGGCGGGCCGAACGTCGCCAAGGGCATGCATGTCGGGCACCTGCGCGCCTCGATCATCGGCGAAAGCGTCAGGCGCATCTATCGCTTCCGCGGCGATCAGGTCTGGGGCGACGCGCACTTCGGCGATTGGGGCTTCCAGATGGGCCTTGTCATCACCGCGCTCGAAGATGAACTTGGCGGCTTTGATGATCGCGCCAAGCTTGATGCGCGCCTGCAGTCGCTGACGCTCGAACAACTCGAAGCGATCTATCCGGCCTACGCCGCGAAGGTGAAAGGCGGCGATATCGAAACGCGCGATCGCGCCCGCAAAGCAACGGCCGCGCTGCAAGGCGGCAGCGCGCTGCACCGTGAAATCTGGAAAGCCATGCGCGACGTCTCGATGGCGGCGCAAAAGCGCGACTTCGCCTCGCTCGGCGTCGATTTCGATCTTTGGCTGGGCGAGAGCGATGCTGATCCTTTGATACCTGACATGGTCAAGGATCTCGACGCCAAGGGTTTGCTCGAAGAGGATCAGGGCGCGCGCATCGTGCGCGTTGCGGGCCCTGGCGAGACGAAGAAGAAAAAACTCGAAGACGGTACGGTGGTCGAGGTCGAAAGCCCCGATCCGCTGCTGGTGGTGTCGTCAGAAGGCTCGGCCATGTATGGCACCACCGATCTCGCCACGATCGTCCAGCGCGTGCGCGATCAGAAGCCGGACCTGATTCTCTACGTCGTCGACCAGCGCCAGGCCGATCACTTCGAACAGGTTTACCGCGCCGCCGCCAAGGCCGGCTACATTGCGCGCGAGCAGTTGGAGCATGTCGGCTTCGGCACCATGAACGGGTCAGATGGCAAGCCGTTCAAAACCCGCGCCGGCGGCGTGCTGAAGCTCAATGACCTCATCGGCCAAGCCGAAGAGAAAGCGCGCGAGCGGCTGAAGGAAAACGAGATTGACGCCGATTTCTCGAAGGAAGAGTTCGAGGACGTCGCGCACAAGGTCGCCATCGCCGCGATCAAGTTCGCCGATCTCTCAAACTTCCGCGGCACCAGCTACATTTTCGATCTCGACCGCTTCATGAGCTTCGAAGGCAAGACCGGCCCGTATCTGCTCTACCAAGCCGTCCGCATCAAAAGCATTCTGCGCAAAGCGGAAGAGCAAGGCGTGGCGCCTGGGCCGATCACAGTCGAGCACGAGGCCGAACGGGCGCTGACGCTGGCGCTCGACGCCTTCGACGGCGCGCTCACCGCCGCTTACGACAAAAAGGCGCCGCACTTTTTGGCCGAGCACGCCCATACGCTGGCGCAAGCCTTCTCCGGCTTCTTCGCCAACTGCCCGATCCTGCCGTCAGAGGGCGCGGTCCGTGCTTCGCGCTTGGCGCTAGCGGGTGCAGCGCTGAAGCAGCTCACGCTGACGCTTGATCTGCTCGGCATCGACGTGCCGGAGCGCATGTAAGCCTAGTGCTTGTCGTGCACCTTGTGTGCGAGCTCAACGATCCAATCCATCAGCGCAACCGCAACACCCGACACGATGAAGGTCATGTGGATGATGGTGTACCAGAGTAGGTCGCGCTCTTCGTACTGATTGATGTTCATGAAAATCTTGAGCAGGTGAATGCCGCTGATCGCGACGATCGAGGCGATCAGTTTGATCTTCAGGCCGCTGAAATCGAGCGTGCCCATCCATTCTGGGCGATCGGGATCGTCCTTGGCGCCTTCCATCTTCGAGACGAAATTCTCGTAGCCCGAAAACAGAATGATCAGCACCAGATTGCCGGCCAGCGAAAGATCGACGAGCGTCAGCACCAATAAGATGATGTCCGTCTCGTCCATCGTCAGCACCAGCGGCGCTTGCAGATAGAGTTCGCGGAAGAAGGTGATGATCAGAATCGCGAGCGCCGCGATCAGCCCGAGATAGACCGGCGCCATCAGCCAGCGGCTGGTGTAGATGATCCACTCGATCGCCGCTTCCAGAAACGGCGTGCGGCGGCGGCGTTGGATGTCCTCGGTCATGCGGTCCCCTAAAAGGCGGCGCGAACCTAGAGGGGCGCACGCGCGCCGCCAAGCCGCCTCTCGCAAGGGGAGGCTTGATCGCTCAGCGGGCCGGGCGGATGATCCCTGAACTCGGGGAGGGCATTAAAATGTACGAGCACGGAATGATTGCGCCGGTCGTGGCGCTGGTGATCTGGACCATGATCATGCTGGTCTGGCTCTACGCCACACGCATCCCGGCGATGGCGAAGGCGAAGGTCGATCCAGAGAAGATCAAGGACGGCGGCGCGCCGTTCGACATGCTGCCGGTGGGCCCGCGCCGGGTGGCCTCAAATTACAACCATCTGCACGAGCAGCCGACGCTCTTCTACGCGATCTGCTTTGCGCTCCAGTTCATGGATCAGACGCAGCCCATCAATATCGGCCTTGCCTGGCTCTACGTCGTGCTGCGCATCCTCCATTCGCTGATCCAGGCGACGGTCAACATCATCATGATCCGTTGGCTGGTGTTCATGGCGGCGTCCCTCGTGCTGGCCGCGCTGGCCTTTCACGCCGCAATGGCCGTGGGCATGGTCGACATGAGCTTCCTGCACTAGCGCCGACGAACTAACCACCGTCATTCCGGGCTCCATGCTTCGCATTGCCCCGGATTGACGGTGATGATTTCAATTGCGCTCGGAAGCGCTTCCGTCGGCATCCATCCCGGCGATCCAATCGCGGATCAGCGCGACGCCGCGTTCGTCCACGAGCGTGCGGCCAAGCTCGGGCATCATCACGCCGGGATCGGTGCTGGCCATGCGGTGCAGCAGGATGGAGCGCTCAGGATGGCCGGGCTCGATTGAAAACTCGAACCCAGCCGAACCGCGACCCGCCGCAACCGGCCGCTTCAGCACGCCCCAGCGTGACGGATCATCCTGCGACCACGAAAGATCCAGTCCCGACGTATGCGCCGGTCCCGCCGGATTATGGCAGTGGGCGCAATTCACATCGAGATAGGCGCGGGCGCGATCCGCGAGTGGCGTGTTCGTGTCGTAGGCGTTCGGGACGCGCGGGCTTGCGCTCGCCGGGAGGGGACTGAGCAGGCCTGTGCTATTCCAGTGGCCGATCTGGTTCGCTTCGCCCGAGGCGTAAGCGAAGTGGCGATTCAAATTCCGCGCACTGGGCCCGATTGGCGTCAGCTCACCATCCCGTGCATGGCAGCCGCTGCATTCGTTCACGTTCGGGACGTGCCAATCGAGCGCGATGGCTTGGCCATCTTCGTTGCTGAAGCTGACGGGCAGGTCCGCGCCGATCGGCGAATAGCGCGCCTCGGTCTGGGTCGCGTTCCACACATAGGGCAACGCCACCCAACCATCCGCGCGCCGGATCAGCAGCCGTGTTTCTAGAAAGCGCACGTTCTCGTCCGGGCGGCGCATGTCCGTTGCAAACGCGAACGTCTTGATCAGCACGGTGCCGACCGGAAACTCGAACACGCCGTCGTCATTGTACGCAGCCTGCGCACCCGACGGAATGTAGACGTAGCGAAACTTCAGCGCCCCATCCGAATAGAGCGCGGTGTTGAGGTCATAGGGCGTCACCCGCGCCGTTGGCTCACGCGCGCCAGCGTCGCGGAAGAACCCGTAAGCCGAAAGCGTCGCCGCCGGCCGCGCCGCCATGATCGCCGCATCGTTCACGCGCGCCGGCGCTTGTGCGGTGGCGCTCGCGACACATGCTAGGACGGCGCAAACGGCAATTAGTGCGCGGATCAATCGTCGATCTCCACTTCCTCCGGCTCTGCGAGCGCCAGGAGTGGCGGGAAGCTCGGATCGGGCGCGGCTTCGCTGAACGGCGAGCCGGCGACGGGCAGACCGAGCGACAGGAACGAGCCGGTGCGGTTACGCGTCGAGCGATTTTCGCGCATGACGATGCGCACGCTCTCATTGCGCGGCGTGCCGCCGACGGAATAGAGCGTCGCCCCGTCCCAAACCACGTCCGGCATGCCGAGGCCCAATTGCGCCAGCGCCGCCAGATCGCCCACCGGCGCGTAGCCGACGTTTCCGAACGCATTGTTGCGGATCATGATGTTGCGCGGCAGCGGGTTGTAGTTCGGGTCCGTGAACTCCGCCCGGTAGGAGGTGACCAGCACGTTGATGGTGCCGTGATCGGCGATCTCGTTGTCGAACACGTGCACGTCGCGATTGGCCATGATCAGTACGCCAGTGCCGGCCGGCACGGTGGCGACGATATTGCCGGCTGGTGCGAAGTTCGCCGTGTTGTTGCCGACGATCTCATTGTCGAACACGCGCACCGAATGGCCGCCTTGTTGGGGCAGGCCGGGCAGGTCGAACACCAGGACGCCGCCGGTATTGTTGGTGGCGCGATTGCCGAAGACGTCGGCGTTGAAGCTGTTCTCGATCTCGATGCCGGCGACGTTGAACTCGGCCAGATTGTCGCGAACGATGATGTTGCGCGACTGGCCGACATAAATGCCGGCGTCGGACGCCCCGCGCGCGATCGAGTCGCGGATCATCACGTCGGAGCAATTTACCGGGTAGAGCCCGTAGGCGCCGTTGTTCTCGTTCGGCCCGCGCGACCACTCGACGCGGACGCCCTGGATGGTGATGCCGTCGCAGTCGCGCACCTTGATGGCGTCGCCGCGGGCGTTCTCGACCGCGAAGTCGCGCAGCACGACATCGTCGGCCGTCACCAGGAGGCCCTCGGCGCCGCGGCGCTGGGTGTCGAAGGAGAGGATGGAGCGGCCTTCGCCCTCGCCGCGGATGGTGACGCGATCGACATTTAGCGATAGCCCGCTACTCAATTCAAAGCGGCCGCGCCCGATGCGAACGGTATCGCCCGGGCTTGCCTCGATCAAAGCGGTCTGCAGCGCCTGCTCAGCGCCTTCCCCAGCCCGTATGCGCCAAGTGCGTGCGTCGGCGACGCCAACCATCACCAACGCCGCCACGGCGGCTGCCACGAGCCTCATACATTCCTCCCCACACGTTTGCCGTAGCTTTGCCGGGGAGGCGGCCGCTGTAAAGCGGTGAGGGGCGTAGCTTAGCGGCGACCGAAACGAGCGACGACCGAGAGCAGGTCGCGCGCCAAGCCGGGATGACGCGCGGCCAGCAAGCCGCCGAGCGCGGTGACGGCCAGCGTCACGATCGGCCGCTCGCGGGCGATGTCGCCCAGGCCGAAGCCCATCAGCGGCGCCTCTTCCATCAGCTGCGCCTGCAACGCCGCGGCCTCACGCTCTTTCTCCTTGCGGCGATAGGCGGCGAACAAGGCAAAGAGCGCCACACCCAAGGTCGCCACCAAGGCGACGATTGACGCCGCACCTGGTGCGCCCACCATCGGCAGCATTAGCGCGTACAGCGAAAAGCCGAGCGAGAACACCGCCATCACGGCGGCCGCGCACGCCGCCGACGTGGCGATCACGGTGGCCATGGCGCGGTCGAACATTAGCGCCTGCTCCCCAAGAGCAGGCCGATCATCAGGCCGACGCCAAGCGTGGTGGCGGCGACCGCGACCGGGCGCTCGCGCCATTGACGTTTCATATACTTATGCGCCTCGTCGAGACCGTCCTCGACCGCCTCGCGTGCGGCCTCATACGCTTCCTCGGCGCGCTCACGCGCTTCTTCGGCAAGCTCGGCCGCGCGAGCTGCTTTGTCCTTAGCCATGTGAAGTTCTCCTTGCCCAGACCCTAGAGGACATTGATTAAGTTCGCGCCCACACAAGCCCCTTAGGCGAGCCGCGAATTTGATTCAGCGCACAAGATTGCCGAAAGTTCCGTCACTATCGTCCTTAACGTGGCCTGTATTGGCCGCGATCGCGATTAACCTTATCCCCTTGGCGGGCGTTCTGTTTTGGGGATGGAGCGCCTTTGCGCTCATATTTCTCTACTGGTTGGAGAACGTCGTCATCGGCGTTCGCACGCTAGCCAGCATGATCGCAAACGCCGCCGTGGTCGGCGGGGTCAATTGGTTAGGCGCGCTTTTCTTCGGCGCCTTCTTCACCTTCCACTACGGGCTCTTCTGTTTTGGCCACGGCATTTTCGTCATCGCCTTGTTCGGCGGACAGACTGCTGTCATCGGCGACACCATGCTCGATCTGGCCGGGGCGGCGCGGGCGCTGTTCGCGCAGCAGAGCGGCCTGCTGATCGGCTTCGCCTCGATCGTGTTCTGGCAGCTGGTGCAGTTTGGCCTGTTCATCGCGCGCGGCGAGGTCAGGCGGGTCAATTTGCTCGAACTGATGGGCGCGCCTTACCCGCGCATCATCGCGCTGCACGCCACCATCATCTTCGGCGGCTTTCTGCTGCTGTTGCTGAACCAGCCGGTCTGGGGTCTTGCGGTCTTGTCCCTGGTCAAGATGGGGTGGGACATTGCCGAGGCGCGCAAGGCGGCGCAGCCGGTCGCAGCTAACGAGGCTTAAGCCATCGCCCGCGCGGCGGCGATTATGCGAAGCGTCTCGTCCCAGAGACCGAGCGCTTCCAGTTCGGCGGGTGCGAAGAAGCGGGCGTCACGTGCATCGTCGCCGGCTTTCGGTTCGCCCGCGATCCAGCGCGCGGCGTAGTCGATCAGCACGTAATGACCCCAAGGCGGCTCGCCCTCGGCGCCGCGCCGACTCAGCACCGCATCGACGACATCGACGAGCCCGATCAACTCGGCCTCGCAACTTGTCTCCTCACGGAGTTCGCGCAAGGCTGCGTCGGCGGCGCGTTCGCCCCATTCGATCCGCCCGCCGGGCAGGGACCACGAATCTTCGAGCGGCGGCGTACCGCGCCGCACCAAAAGCACTTCATAGCCACGCAAACAGACCACGCCGACAGCGGCGATGGGCCTTTGGGGAGGGGGTGATGCGGTGTTCATCGTGCTTGCGCGATGTTTGCTGGGATCGGCGAAGACTCAAGAGAAATAAATCACTTAGCCGCGCCGGCGGCGGCGCTTTTGGCAAAAGAAAATGCGCGCCACCCGAAGGTGACGCGCATTTTGGACTCTCGTCCGTGTTCTTAGAAGCCTCGCTTGAGCGAGATCTCCAAAGAGCGTTCCCGACTTAGCGGGAAGCGCGCTTGGCCTTGCGCTTCTTCGCGGCCTTCTTCGGAGCCGCCTTCTTTGCGGTCTTCGCCTTCTTCGGTGCAGCGCGCTTCTTCGCGGCCTTCTTGGCCACCTTCTTCGCTGCCTTCTTCTTTTTCACGGCCATGCCCTGGCTCCTTCTTAGTACGTTAACAACCGCCGCTTACGTCTTCGCATTGTCGTGTGCAAGCACATTCGACACGCAAAAAAATCCGCGCGACGAAATTGCAACATCGCATCGCTTCGATTGCGAAGCAAGTTTGCGTTGTGAGTCGCGTGAGTCGCGTGTCGTTGTGAGACGATGATCAGACGAACAATGCGCGCGGGTTCATTACGTTGTTCGGGTCGATCGCGCGCTTCACGGCGCGCATCATCGCGAGCGACTCCGGGTCCTTGAAGCGCGCCAGATCGGCGACGCGCGCGACGCCGATGCCGTGCTCGGCGGAGATCGAACCACCCAACGCGTCGGCGGTCTCATAGACCATTTGCGAGAGCGCCTCGCCCGGGAACGCGGCGGCGTCCGAGCCTGCCGGCTGCATCAGCGTGTAATGAAAATTGCCGTCGCCCATGTGACCGAAGGCGACGACGCGCACGCCCGCGCACATCCGCTCAGCCGCCGCATTGGCGCGTTCGAGGAAGAGCGGCGTCTGCGAAACCGGCACGCTGACGTCGTGGTTCACTTGCGCGCCTTCGGGCCTGTGGCCGGCCGATATGTCTTCTCGAATACGCCAGAAATCCCGCGCCTGGCTTGCGTTTTCAGCAATAAGCGCCGTTTCCGCTTCGCCCGCGCTGATG
Organism: Hyphomonadaceae bacterium; assembly: GCA_022841905.1. Lineage (GTDB taxonomy): Bacteria > Pseudomonadota > Alphaproteobacteria > Caulobacterales > Aquidulcibacteraceae > Vitreimonas. Next base: position 131,177 of record JALHQO010000001.1, read on the forward strand.
GCTGCGGCGAGCGCGTCTTCGATGCTCGCGCGCAAGCCCGCGGCGTCCATGCCCTCGAATTCGATCAGCGTCATGAACGGCGCGCCGGGGAGCGGATCGCGGCTCATCGGCACATTCTTGACGACGAGATCGACCGAGCGCCGGTTCATGATCTCGAACGCCGCCACCGCCCCGGTCGCCGCCTTCATCCGGTGGAGCAGCGCCAGCGCCCGCTCCGGTGACGCGACGGCGGCGAGCGCCACTTGGTGTGCGCGCGGGCGCGGGAAGAGCTTGAGGCAGGCGCCCGTCACCACGCCCAGCGTCCCCTCGGCGCCGATGAAGAGCTGCTTCAGATCGTAGCCGGTGTTGTCCTTCCTCAGCCCCTTCAGTCCACGGAACACGTGGCCGTCCGGCAGCACGGCTTCGATGCCGAGAACGAGGTCGCGGATCATCCCGTAACGCAGCACATGCACGCCGCCAGCATTTGTGGAGATCAGTCCGCCGATCGTCGCGCTGCCTTCGCTCGCGAGGCTCAAAGGGAAGAGTCGATCCGATTCGCGCGCTGATTCCTGCACAGCCTGGAGAATCACTCCGGCGTCCGCGATCAGTGAGTCGTTTGCCGCATCGATCGCGCGAATACGGTTCATGCGCTTCATCGAGAGCAACACTTCGCCGGCGGGGATCTGGCCGCCGACCAGGCCGGTGTTGCCGCCTTGCGGCGTGATCGACGCGCCTGCTGCAGCGCACAAGCGCACGACGTCGGCCGTTTCCTCGGTCGTTGCGGGCATGGCGAGGAACGGTGTGTGCCCCGTGAAGCGCCCACGCCACTCTTTGAGGTACGGCGCCAGCGTTTCAGCGTCGGCGGCATAGCCCTTAGGGCCTAAGCGGGCGGCCAATTGTGCGTAGAGGTCGGTTGTCATGCGCCAAACCTAGGGCGCAACCCCTTCGCGTTGAAGCGTTTGTACGTCTCAGCGCACCCGATCCGCATCCACGCGCCAGCTGATCTCGATATCGCGCGAGATCAGGTCGTCGCCCGAGCCTTCGCCGATGCCGAAGTCGCGACGGTCGATCTCTATCGTGCCGGTGGCGGCGGCGCGGTCGCCTTCGATGGTGAGGCGGAAGGGCATGTCGATGCTGCGGGTCTCGCCCTTGATGGTGAGATCGCCATCGACCTCGTAGCCGCCGTCGCGCGCCCGGAAGCGGGTCGAGCGGAAGGTGGCGACAGGGTGCGCGGAGGCGTCGAACCATTCCGGACCTGGCAGCGCGCCATCATGCGCGGCAATGCCGGTGATCGCCGAGCCGGTATCAAGGGTCACAACAACGCTGGAGCCGTCGAGATCGTCGGGGTCGAAGCGGATGTCGGCGCGCCAGCGCGCGAAGCGGCCGTTGAAATCGGTCGAGCCGCTCTCGTCCTCATAGACGTAAGCGAAGGTGATCGCACTCGAGCGCTGATCGACGCGCCATGCGGTCACGCCTGCGGGGGCGGGATCAGGTGCGAGCGTCGTCTCCGGCGCAAGCGGCGCTTCCGGTTCGGCGATCTCGATCGTGTAAGGCGCAGCCGGTGCGGCGCGCGAAGCGATCTGCACCGCGCTGAAGCCGAGCGCGATCACCGCCACGGCCACTAAGGCCAGCCCCCCGCCCAGGAGAGCCAGTCGCAACGGACGCTTCGGCGCAGGCGCGCTCTCGCCCGGCCCGCGCAAGCCCGGGACCATGTGCGCCAGCACGGCGTCACGGTCGAACAAATGATGCTTCAGCGCCGCCGCGACGTGCAGCACGGCTAAGCCGAGCATCGCAAACGCTAGGATCGCATGCGTATTGAACGCGATGTCGGCCGCATCCTCGCGCACGTCGGCGGAGGCTCGGTCGAGGCCGAACAGATGCGGCACCGCAAACAGGCCAAACCAACGCGTCGGCACCGCGAGCGGGGCATCGTCATGGATCGACCAGCCCGCCGAGACAAACAGCCAGCCTGACAGCGGCAAGCCCAGCATCAGCGCATAGAAGAGCCAGTGCGTTGCCTTGGCGGCAAAGCGCTCCCAGCCGGGCATATGCGGCGGCAAAGCGGGCGGCGGGTTGAGCAAGCGCCAACCCAGCCGCACCAGGCTCAACGCCAAGATCGTCAGCCCCACAGACTTGTGTAGCTGATAAGCCTGAAACACACCCTGGCTCGTATTGCCGTCCTCAGCCCGGCTATGCATCCAGAAACCGAGCGGCAGCATGAACAGGATCGCGGCGGCGATCGCCCAGTGCAGGACGACCGCCACCGCCGTGTAGCGTTGAGCCCGTTCGCTCACCTTAGTTCACCGGTTCGGCCGGCTGGCTCGGCGCCGGCAGTTCGCCTTGCGGATTCGGGCGATTGAACTCGGCTTCGATGACGAGTTCGACTTGATCGGACACGCCGCTATTGGGATCGCCCGCGCGCGGCTGCAGCACGTTGAGGCCGTAGGCCGAGCGCGAAATCGTGCCTGTCGCCGAAAAACCGATGCCGGCCGTGGGGAAGCCCATCGGGTGCTGCGCCCAGCTTGAATTGTAGGTGACATCGAACGTCGCCGGCTGGGTGACGCCGCGAATTGTCAGATCGCCAGTGACGCGTCCAGTGTTGGGGCCGGTTTGCTCGACGCTGGTGGAGGTGAACGTTGCCGTCGCGAAGCCAGCGGAGTCCAGCCACTCGGAATTCTGCAGCTCTTCGTCAAAGTCGCGGTCGCCACTATAAGGCGTGTCGAGCGACGTCGTGTCGATGGTGATCGCCACCGTCGACTGTGCTGGCTCTTCGGCGTTGAAGTTGAGCGTGCCGCTGACGCGATTGAAGCGCAGCTGGTAGTGCGAGAGCCCGAAGTGCAGCGCGCGTACGTTCACCGTCGTGTGGTGCGGGTCGATCGCATATTCGCCCGAAGGCGCATCGATGGTGACATCCGCTGGCGGCGGCGCCGGTGGCTCGGCCGGTTGTGAGCAAGCGGCAAGCGCCAAAGCGGCGGCGGCGGCGGTCCAATACTTCATCAGGTTGCTCCCGGAGTGAAAGCGCACATGTAGACGGTTCCCCCGCGACTGGCACCGGGGCACATCGAGGTAACTGTGATTTAGGTGGGAGCTTCGGCGCGTCCACTATGCGTCGACGAATGCGGCGCTAGGCGGCTATGGTCGCGCCAAGGAGACGCCATGAGTTACGCCGCGCCCATCGCCGACATGCGCTTTGCGCTCGAGGCTTGCGCCGATTTGTGGCGCTTGCGCGACCGTTATCCCGATCTCGACGCCGACACGTTGGCCGCCATCCTCGACGGCGCGGGGCAACTCGCCAGTGAGACTTTGGCGCCGATCAATCGCAGCGGCGACCGCGCGGGCGTGACGCTGAAAGACGATATCGTCACTGCCGCTCCTGGTTTCCGCGAAGCTTACGAAGCGTTCAAGGCCGGCGGCTGGCAGGACCTCGCCGCCGATCCCGCTTATGGTGGCCAAGGCCTGCCGCGCGCGGTGGCGCTCGCCGTGATGGAAACCGTGCACAGCGCCAATATGAGCTTCGGCCTCTTGCCGATGCTGACGCTCGCCGCCATCGAAGCGATCGAGACGCACGGCGCGCCCGATCAAAAGCAACTCTATCTCGAAAAGCTCATCTCCGGCGCATGGTCCGGAACGATGAACCTGACCGAACCGCAAGCCGGTTCCGATCTCGGCGCGCTGACCACCAAAGCCACCCCGCAAGCTGACGGCAGCTACGCCATCACCGGCCAAAAGATTTTCATCACATGGGGCGAACACGATCTCGCGCCCAACATCATCCATCTCGTGCTCGCCCGCATCGAAGGCGCGCCGACAGGCTCGAAGGGCATCTCTATGTTCATCGTGCCCAAGTTCCGCGACGAGGATGGTTCGCGCAACGCCGTGCGATGCATCGGTCTTGAAGAGAAAATGGGCATCCACGCTTCGCCCACCTGCACGATGGCTTACGAAGGCGCGACCGGCTGGCTGATCGGCGAAGAAAATCGGGGCCTCGCCGCCATGTTCACGATGATGAATGCGGCGCGGCTCAATGTCGGCATGGAGGGCGTCGCGGTTGCGGAAGCCGCCTACCAAAAAGCGCTCGCTTATGCGCGCGAGCGTAAGCAGGGCGGGGCGCTCATTATCGAGCACCCGGACGTGCGCCGCATGCTGATGACGATGCGCGCCAAAATCCAAGCCGCACGCGCCATCTGCTACGCCACCGCCGTCGCCGCCGACGCCGGAGACAAAGCCCGCGAAGACTTGCTCACGCCGATCGCCAAAGCCTGGAGCACCGATCTCGGCGTCGAAGCAGCTGGCCTCGGTGTGCAGATCCATGGCGGCATGGGCTATGTCGAACAAGGCGGCGCCGCGCAATTCTACCGCGACGCCCGCATCGCGCCGATCTACGAAGGCACAAACGGCATCCAAGCGATTGATCTCTACAGCCGCAAGCTGCTCGGCGATCGCGGCGAAGCGATGCGCGTGCTGATCGAGGAAGCGCGCGCGATTGCCGGCTCCGGGCATCCCAAGCTCTCAGCCGCCATCGACGGGCTCGCTGAAGCTACCGATTACATGCTCGGCGCCTCGCAGGAAGATGCTCTCGCTGGCGCGCATGCCTACCTACAACTCGCTGGCGATGTCGTCGGCGGCATGCTGCTCGTGAAAGGCGCCGCGCGCGACGCCAATCCGGACCAAGCCGGGTCCTTGCGCTTCTATGCTCGCACCGTGCTTGCCCGCGCCCCATCGCGGCTGGCGGAGATCAGAATCGGCGCCGAAGTGCTGGGCGATTTTGACACCTAACCTACCGTCATCCCGGGCGCGCATAGCGCGACCCGGGACCCACGGGCCAATGTTGAGCGGGTTGCCCCTGGGTCCCGGCTCTCCGCGCTTCGCGCTACGGCCGGGATGACGGGAGAGTTGTGACGTCCTAGGTTGTGACCATGTCCATGGATGGCGTCGAAGACCAAGACATCGCGAACGAGCGGCCCGCGAGGCCCACGCTCATCTATCCGCTAGGCGACCCGCCCGAAGCGGGCGTCGCGCGCGAGATTGCGCCGGGCGTGCATTGGATACGCATGCCGCTGCCGTTCGCGCTCAAATGGATCAATCTCTGGCTCATAGAGGATGGCGACGGCTGGACCATAGTCGACACCGGCGTCGCCCTCGAAGAAACGCGTGAGCACTGGCGCTCGATTTTCGAAGCTACGCTCAAAGGCAAGCCGGTCGCGCGCGTGATCTGCACGCACATGCATCCCGATCACATGGGCCTCGCCGGCTGGATCTGCCGCAAGTTCGGCGCCGAGCTTTGGATGAGCCGGCTCGAATACATCACCGGCCGCATGCTCGTCGCCGACACTGGTCGAGAAGCGCCGGAAGAGGGCGTCAAATTCTACCGCGCCGCCGGCTGGGACGAAGACGCGCTCGATTCTTACAAAGTCCGCTTCGGCGGTTTCGGCAAAGCCGTCTCGCGCATGCCCGATGCGTACCATCGCATCAGCGACGGCGACGTCATCGATATTGGCGGCAAGCCCTGGCGCGTCATCACCGGCAACGGCCATTGCCCCGAGCATGCCTGCCTCTGGCAAGAGGAGCTGAAGCTCTTCATCTCCGGCGACCAAGTGCTGCCGCGCATTTCCTCCAACGTCTCGGTGTTTCCAACCGAGCCTGACGGCGATCCGCTCACCGATTGGATCGAGAGCTGCAAGAAGCTGCTCGAGGTCATGCCGAATGATGTGTTGGTTTTGCCATCGCACAACGAACCGTTCCTCGGTCTGCACGAGCGCTTACACAATCTGATCGAAGGCCACGAGAAATCGCTCGCGCGCATTTTGAGCCGCTTGGGCGAACCCAAGCGCGCCATCGACATTTTCGTCGCCATGTTCGCCCGCAAAATCGGCCCAGACCTGCTCGGCATGGCGACCGGCGAAGCCATTGCACACTTAAATTGCCTCGTCGGCCGCGGCCTCGTGCGCCGCGTGCGCGATGAGCAGGGGGTGACACGCTATGTCGCCGCCTGAAGGCGCGCCTCACTCCAAAAGTTGGGTCGCGCCGCTGACGTCGTTCGCGATTGCAATAGTGATGACTTTGCTTGGACTAACATTTGTGATGCTGGGTGGATATCTTGGGTCGCAGGTCTTCACGACTGGACCTGGTCTATGGGCAGCGGTGAGCTTGAGCTTCTTGGGAATGCTATCGTTCTATGGCGGCTTGGCAGGTATCGTAGTCCTCGCGCTATTCTGGGCGTGGGTACTTTATTCGCAGAATAGCAAGCGCTCTCAGAGACAGAATTGACGGTGTCGCATGTTGCCTGAAGGCGCCAATCCCGAACGCCGCTCCAACGGAGCGCTGATTTGCTTTTGCGTGGGTGCGGGTCTGGCGGCGCTCGGCTGGTTCTTCGGCGTCGGCGCCGTGATCGGCGCAGCACTCAGCGGCGGCGATCCGGCGCTGGTCGTCGGCGGCGTCTTCGCCGCGATCGGCCTCACCGTGCTCGCCGGCCTCGGCTTTCTGCTGATGCTGATCGGCGGCGTCTGGATTCTCATCCAAGTCATCGCCGACCAACGCGGCGAAGCCAGCGAAAAGCGCTATCGGGACGTCGAGCGCTAACCCCTCCGCGCCAAGCACTTCGCCTCGTGATCATTCACCATCCCAACCGCCTGCATGAACGCGTAGCAGATGGTGGAGCCGACAAACTTGAAGCCGCGCTTCAAGAGCGCCTTGCTCATGGCGTCGGAGATGGCGGTCTTCGCCGGCACGTCGCGCAAGCTTTGAACCTTGTTGCTGATCGGTTTGCCGCCGACGAAGCTCCACATATAGGCGTCGAACGAGCCGAACTCTTTTTGCGCTTCGATCACGCATTGCGCGTTGGTGATGGCGGCGGCGACCTTCAGCTTGTTGCGCACAATGCCGGGATCGGCCATTAGCCGCGCCACATCTTTCTCGCCATAGCGCGCGACCTTGCGAACATCCCAGCCGCTGAAGGCTTTGCGATAGTTTTCGCGCTTGTGCAGAACGGTGCGCCAGGACAAGCCAGCTTGCGCGCCTTCGAGGATCAGAAACTCGAACAGCACCCGGTCGTCGTGAACGGGCTTGCCCCATTCCTCGTCATGATAGGCGATCATCAGGGGATCGTCGGTGCCTGCCCAGGCGCAGCGGTGCGGAGCGGTCTTGGCCATCGCCGCTCTCTTTCACTTCCGCCGCGCGCCGGCAATGCCTATGTGAGGGCAAGAGGAGGCGACATGATCCTATCCACCACGTTCGATGTTCACGGCCGCACAGTCGGCGAGCACCTTGGCCTCGTGCGCGGCAATGTCGTGCGCTCGCGCTTCATCGGCCGCGATATCGTGGCCAACCTGCGCATGATCGTCGGCGGCGAGATCCACGAGTACACGAAGCTCTTGGCCGAGAGCCGCGAACAGGCGCTCGATCGCATGATTGAGCACGCACGTTCGCTCGGCGCCGATGCGATCATCGGCCTGCGTATGGAGACGACCGACACCGGCCAAGGCCAAGCGACGGAAGTGCTGGCTTATGGAACGGCGGTAAAGCTGAGCTGACGCAACGGCGCTGCATGCGCCAAGCGCCAAGCCGCCATCGCGGCGATGCCGGCGGAGACGTCGAGCGTCAGGCCGTAAGCGACCAGGAAGATGGCGTGGTGTGTCAGCAAGTGCAGCGCAGGCGCGGTAGCGAGTTCGCCTAAGCGCCAATCCGCCGCGCGTCGCAGGCCCCAGTCGAACACTGCGCCCACGGCAATCACGCCGACGGCCACCGGCACCCAAACCGGCACATGCGGCAGATCGAGCGGCAAGCCTGCCACCATGTGCGGTGCGGTGAAGGCGACGAGCGCCAAACCGTAGAGCGGCGTCGTCCACGCATGCGCCAGCGCTTTCGCGGAAGCGACAGCCGGCCGGCCCGCACGCATGGCGAGGCGCGCTGCTTCCATCACGCTCCAGCGCGTGTCCGCAAACAGCCGCCAGATAAAGAGAACGCCGATCGCGCCAGCAACGCCGACAAACGCGCCAACCACCAACGCCGCCAGCGCCGGCCCCGCTAACTGAGCCAGATCAATCTTGATATCGCCCCGCATCAACACCCGCGCGCCAAGCATCGCCAGCAGCAACAAAGCCAGCGGCGGCCACAGCATGGCGGCGGCGCCTACGCTCAGCGCTGCAATCAGGGGCGCGACATCGGAGAGTCTGTCGTTCATGGTTCATGGCTATGAACCAACGTCGTGAATTGCGCGTAAATGCGAAGATAACCAAGCATTTACGTCAATGAACGGTAGGGTTTCGTTAAGCATGACGGCGCGCGCCATATGAAGGACGCGCGCCGCCAGGATTGCTCTAGATGTTGTGCTTATTGGGCCGGCGGCGGGGTCGGCGCCGGTTGCGCCGCCTGCGCTGCTGCCGCCCACTCCGCATCGTTGGGATGTGACAATGAGCGGAAGAACGCTTCATAAGTTGCCGTCGCGTCTGGGCCGCCATATGTCCAGCACAGCGCCGTGATCTCGATTCCAGGACGTGAAACCATCAGCGCCGTGACCGGGCGCGCCGCGCCAGAAAGTTCGGCCCGCTGCACCGGCCACAGTCCGCTCGTATCGACGCTTTGCGAAACTACCCGTGCGTTGCCATCGGGAAACACCGGTGTGGCAGCATTGGCCAGCGCCGACCACGCCGAATTGGACAGCGGCGCGGTATTGCCCGCGATAACGCGCGCAACGCTTGCGCTGCGCGTGCCGCTGTTCGGCACAGCCAGCACAAAGCATTCATTGTTGGCATTGCCAGCAATCACGATGGTGTCGGGATTGGCGCGACGAACCTCGACGATCCATCCCCGCGGCGCGTCGAACGAGACGCGACCCGCCGGGTCATTCCATTGTTCGGCTGCGGCAGAGCCGCCCGCCATTATGCCGATGCACATCACCGCCGCCGCCAGCGCGGATTTCCGCATGGTGTCTCTCCAGCTCAACTCGTACGCCCTCATGAATGCCAGTTTAGGCCCCCGCTGGCGCCGGGTCAAAAGCGGGATCAGTGGAACCGGGCCCGAAACCGCCTAGAGTGCCGCAAAAGTGAGGAGACGCATCATGAGCCTGCGCGGAAAAACCCTGTTCATCACCGGCGCCAGCCGCGGCATTGGCCTGGCCATCGGCCTCCGCGCCGCCCGCGACGGGGCCAATATCGTGATCGCCGCCAAGACCGCCGAGCCGCACAAAAAGCTGCCCGGCACCATCTATTCCGCCGCCGAGGAGATCGAGAAAGCCGGCGGCCAGGCGCTACCGCTCGTTGTAGACGTGCGCGAGCCCGATAGCGTCAGCGCCGCCGTGGACGCGGCCGTCGCGCGTTTCGGCGGCATCGATATCTGCGTCAACAATGCCAGCGCCATCCAGCTCACAGGCACGCTGCAGACCGACATTCGCCGCTTCGACCTGATGAACCAGGTCAACATGCGCGGCACCTTCATCACCTCGCGCGCCTGCATCCCGCATTTGAAGCAAGCGTCCAACCCGCACGTGCTGATGCTGTCGCCGCCGCTCGATATGTCGCCGCGCTGGTTCGGCAATCACGTCGCCTACACAATGGCGAAGTTCGGTATGAGCATGTGCGTGCTGGGCATGGCAGAGGAGTTCAAGGACGATGGCATCGCCTTCAACGCGCTCTGGCCGCGCACCGGCATCGCCACCGCCGCCATCGAATTCGCGCTCGCCGGCGAAGAGGGCCTACGCCACTGCCGCACAGTCGACATCATGGCCGACGCCGCCCACGCCATCTTCACCTCGCCCGCGCGCGAGACCACGGGCAACTTCTTCATCGATGACGTACTGCTTTACGAAAAAGGCGAGCGCGATTTCGACAAGTACCGCGTCGATCCGACGAAGGACCTGATGCCGGACTTCTTCGTGCCGGAAAACACGCCGCTGCCGCCGGGCGTCAGCATGAAGGCGAAGGCGTGAGACGGAAACGCCTTGTCGCCTCTGTGTTGTTCGCGCTTGAGATCGGCGTTGTGCTGCTCGGGATATGGCTAATCTGGTATGGGTTTGAAGTCTTGCGCGCGCCGACTTGAACTGCCCACCAATGCGCTCAAGCTTCCCCACGTAGCCGCGCACTCATTTGCGCTTGGCTGCCGCGGGCATCGAGCCAGATGCCGAAGAAATGGCGGCGGAAGTTCGGCCACTCGACTTGGCAACGCGCGGCGCCATTGACGAAAAAGCGCGCCGTGTTCACGCCAGTGCTGACGCCTGTGATGCGATGGCCGCGCGCCACATTCGGGAAGCACGCTTCGAGTTGCGTGCGCAGGGGCGCGAGTTGCTCAGCGGTGCCGGCGCCGCGCTGGCTCATCTCGCTAATGGTCCGGTTGATGATCGTGTTTTGCCGTGCTGAGCGGGCGTAGGTCAGCGAGAGGGCGAATGGGCGCTGCCAGGAGAACGCGCCTTCGGCGGCATAAAGCTCAGCGTTGAACACCGTGATCCCGAACAACTGGTAAGGTGCTGCGCCGACCGCTTGCGCATTTGGGATGACAGAGCGGACTTCAGCCAGATTGGCCGAAGCTGGCGAAATAGCGGCAAACGTCAGCGCCAAAGCGGCGAGAGCGGAACGGAGGAGGCGCATCGGCATATCCTGGCGTGAAAAGCGAATTCAGCCCTTAGGTACGAGCCGAATGCGTCAATGGATTGGCCCTCACTGCGCACGCGCCGCTGCAACTTCGGCAGGCGTCAGCGCGATGGTCGAGAGATCGATCTTGGCCGAGCCTTCGACGATCTCGCGCGAGTGCGAGACGTAGACGATCGAGGCGTTATCCAAATCGATGATCCGCCGCACGGCCACGTTTTTGAAGAAGAGACTCTGGCGTTGGTTGAAAATTTCTTCACCCGCGCGCGTGCTGCGGACGCCCGCGACGTCGATCGAGCCGATGCGCTGGCATGAAATCGACGAATTGGAGGGATTTTCAAACCAATTGCCCTGCCGCAAGCGGTCGAGCACGCTACGGTCGAAATAGGTGACGTGACACACCACGCCCGGAATTTCGGGATCGCGGACAGCTTCAACCATGATTTCGTTGCCGAGCAGATCGTTCGAAAATTCGCCGACGGAATTCTCATTGTCGCCGCCGCAGGCCGCGAGGGTCCAGAGCGCCAACACGGCGGCAAACACTTTGAGCTTCATCGGAACCTTCTCCTCGCGACCAGGGCGGTAAGCGCCGCCGCGGCGAAAAGTTCCCTTAAGTTTCACATCGGCGCCAATCACGCTTATGTAACGCCGGTAATCGGGGAGAGATCATGGACGTGATGAACATAGTGGCGATCGGGGTCGCGATCGTCGTCGCCCTCGCGGTGATCCTGATTTTCAACGCGCTGACCGCAAAGCGGCAGATGACTAACAATGGCTGGTCCGACATTGACGTGCAGCTGAAGCGCCGCGCCGATCTCATTCCGCAACTGGTCTCCACCGTGCAAGGCTATGCCGCGCATGAACGCCAGCTGTTCGCCGACATCGCCGAAAAGCGCAGCGCCGCCCTCGCGGCCGGCGACGACCCGGCCAAACGCGGCGCCGCCGAGAGCGAGCTGTCGCGTCCGGTCGGGCGCATGATGGCGCTGGCCGAGGGTTATCCCGATCTGAAAGCCAGCGGCAATTTTCTCGACCTGCAAAAGGCGCTCGCCGACACCGAGGACAAGATTGAAATGGCGCGGCGCTTCTATAATGGCGCCGTACGCGAGCTGAACACATTGGTTGAAACCTTCCCGGCGAACGTGGTCGCGGGGCTCTTTGGCTTTCGCAACCGCGCCTATTTCGAGATCAGCAACGACGCCGACCGCGCCGTGCCGCAAGTTAACACGGGCGCCGGCCAATGAGTTTGCGTACCGCTTTCCTTGCTCTGATCGCGCTTCTCTTCGCAGCGCCAGCGCTCGCGCAAGAGCAGATCAACCGCTTCGACGTGCTGGTGGAAGTTCAGCGGGACGGCGACATCATCGTCACCGAAACGCTGAACGTCACGGCGCAAGGCAATCAAATCCAACGCGGCATCTTCCGCGATCTGCCCCGCTATTTTGAAGGCGAGGGCGAGCGGTACGCGTACGATTACGACATCCTAAGCGTCACCCGCGACGGGCGCGATGAGGATTACGACGCCGAGACGGAAGACAGCGCTTATCGTATCCGCATAGGCGATCCCGACGTTTATCTCGAGAACGGCCAGCACACTTACGAACTGCGCTATCGCGTCGCCAACCAAGTGAGATACTTCGCCGACTATGACGAGGTCTACTGGAACGCGACCGGCAATTACTGGGCGTTTCCGATCGCCAGCGCGCGCGCGACGATTCAGTTGCCGTCTGGCGCCACAATCACCCAGACCGCTGGCTATACCGGCGCCGTCGGCAAGGCCGACTCAGATTTCACCTATCGCGCTGAAGGCGATCGTCACATCTTCGAGACGACGCGCCCGCTGCAAGCCGGCGAGGGGCTCACCGTTGCTGTCGGTTTCGCCAAAGGGCTAATCGATCCGCCGTCGGCTAGCGATCAAAGCGCGATGTGGTGGCAGCGCAATGGCGCGCTGGCGATCCTCGGGGTGTCGCTCGCGGGGCTCTTCTTTTTTCTCTACCAGGGCTTCAACCGTGTCGGTCGCGATCCGCCGAAGGGGCCGGTGTTTCCGCGTTACGAAGCGCCGCGTGGCTATTCGCCGGCGGCCGTGCATCACATTTACAATCGCGCGGTCGACGGCAATCGCGCCCTGATCGCCACCTTGATGAACCTCGCCGTCAAAGGCCGGCTCACCATCGATGCGTCGGACAAGAAGGAAACCGTGCTCGTCCGTACGCCGAGCCAGGTGCAAGATGCCAGCGTCGCCGCTGAAGACTTGGCGCTAGAGCAGGGCATTTTCGGCGGCGCGACAACCAAGAGGCTCGGCGGCGACTACGATGCTGGCTTCACCTCCGCCTACACCGCGTTTCAAACCAAGCTCGGCCGTAACTTTGGCGAAGCATATTTCCGTTGGAATCTGGGCTACATTCTCGGCGCGCTGGCGCTTAGCATCATCGTTGCGGGTGTTGCGCTGACGCAGGTCGTGAACTGGACGATCTGGCACACGCTCGGCCTCGTCGCGCTCGCTGCGCTCAACGGCGTGTTCATGTATCTGCTGCCGGCGCCGACGGAGAAGGGGCAAACCGTCCGCACCGAGATCGAGGGCTTCAAGCTCTATCTCGAAACTGCCGAGAAGCTGCAGCTCAATGCCGTCGAAGTGGGCAGCGAACAGCCGCCGATGATGACCAAGGAACGCTATGAACGCTTCTTGCCGTACGCGGTGGCGCTCGGCGTCGAGGCGCCGTGGACGAAATATTTCGAGCGCGTGCTGCCGCAGGAGGCCGCAAGCTACAATCCGACTTGGACGACGATGGGCGCCTCGCACTCGCTGGCGACGCTTAACACAGCCATGATCGCCAACATGAGCTCAGGCGTCACCAGCGCGCTGCCGCAAAGCTCTAGCTCCTCCGGCTCGGGCGGTGGCGGAAGTTCTGGCGGCGGCGGAGGCGGCGGTGGCGGCGGCGGTTGGTGACTCAGCGCCGCTCCAGTGACGCGATATAGGCCCACACATCATCGACCGAGGCCGAATCCACCATGATTTGCGGCATATTCTCGTGCGGACTGCGCAACCAGACTTGCAAGGCAAGCCCTGTCATCCCTGGCGTGTTGGCGATTTCGTTGAACGTCGGAGCGCCGAAATAAGGAGAGTCCGTTTCGCCAGCAGCTAAGGCGTGACACTGCGCGCAGTTCGCCTGTGCGTAAGCAAAGCCGGCCGCAGCTGATCCTTCTACGCTGATGGGTCCCGGCGTCGATGTCTGGCTAATGCAGGCGCCGAGCGTCAGCGCGCCAATCACACCCATAAGCAGTGAACGCATGAAGGCCTCCAGGTCTTTGTCAGCCTCCGCCTAATGACCGCGTCCGCATTGCGTTCGATCAAGCGCGCTCCGCACCCTTCGGCAACAGCTTCTCCAACGCCTCCAGCGTATCGGCGTCGCGCGGCGGCTTATCCCAGCGGATACGCGAAATGCGCGGAAAGCGCATGGCGACGCCGGATTTGTGCCGCGCCGAGCGTTGCAAGCCTTCGAAAGCGACCTCCAACACCAGCCCCTTCGTCTTCGTGTGCGTCACCTCACGCACCGGGCCGAAGCGGTTTTCGGTATTGTTGCGGACGAACTTATCGAGTTCGATCAACTCTTCATCGGTGAAGCCAAAATAGGCCTTGCCCACCGGCGTCAGTTCGCCGGCTTCAGTCCAGACCCCAAACGTATAGTCCGAATAGAACGAGCTGCGTTTGCCCGAGCCGCGCTGCGCGTACATCAGCACCGCGTCGATCACCATCGGATCGCGCTTCCATTTGAACCAATAGCCTTTCGGGCGTCCCGCGAGATAGGGCGCATCGCGGCGCTTGATCATCACGCCCTCCACTGCGCCCGCATCAAAGCCCGCGCCGCCATCGGCCGGATCGGCGCGGGCGAAGGTTAGCTCGTCCCACGTTGCAAACGGCACCATCGGGGACAGATCGATCGGCGCCAGGGGATGCGCGCTTACGAACGCCTCCAACTTCGCGCGCCGCTCCGCAAACGGCAGCGCACGCAAATCCTCATCAGCGAGCGCCAGCAGATCATAAACGCGGATGAACGCCGGAAACTCCGCCATTATTTTCGGCGTCACCGTCTTTCGGTTCAGCCTCTGCTGCAGCGTGTTGAAATCCTGCACGCCTCCGCCGCGCTTAATCAGCAGTTCGCCGTCGAGCACCGCTTCAAAATCGAACCCGGCGACCAAATCCGGAAACCCGCCCGACAAGTCCTCGCCGGTCCGCGAATAGAGCCGCGCCACGCGCTTGGCGCCTGCGTCCTTACCTGCCGCCGCCTGCACGCGAATGCCATCCCACTTCCACTCGGCGCAAAAGTCTGCCGGATCGAGGCCAGCGAACTCTTCCGGCTCGATCGGATGCGAGAGCATCGGCGGATAAAACCGCACCGTCGTCGCCACGCTCGGCGCCTCGGCCCGGCCTTCGAGCCAAGCAAAAACGTGTGGGTAGGGCGGCGCATCGGCGTGCCAAACGTCCTCGACTTCATCGGCAGACTTACCGCCAAGCTGCGCCAAAGCCGTCCGCGCCAGCCGCGCCGAGACGCCAATGCGCAGCGCGCCGGTGATCAGCTTTAGCAGCGCCCAGCGTCCGTTCTCATCCAAACGATCGAGCCAGTCCGCCACGACGCGCGGCAACTCCGCTTTCGGCGTCGTCTGCAAGCCTTCAACCACATCCGTGATTGTCAGTTGCGCGTTCGCGCGCGTTGCGTCGGCGGGCCACATCAGCGCCACCGTCTCCGCCAGATCGCCAACGAAATCGTAGGACAGGCCAAACAGCAACGGATCGGTGCGTTCCGCAGCGAGATTGCGGACGAGGCCCGCTTTGGCGTTCTTGAACGTGAGCGCGCCTGTCATTGCCGCCAGCGCCCAACCGCGATCGGGATCGGGCGTGTCGCGGAAATAGGCTTCCAGCAGCGCCAGCTTGCCTAAGCGGCGCGGCTCATAGGCTAAGCGATCCAACAGAGCCGCGAACCGGTTCATGCCGCCGCGCCCGGTTCTTCCTCGTCGCCATAGCCGACGAGATGCAGCGCCTTCGCCTGCAGTCCTTGCGTCCCACACCAATGCGCCAGAGCATCCGCCTCGCCGTGCGTGATCCAAATCTCGCCAGCGCCGGTGTCCAGGATGGTGCGCTGCAAGTCCGGCCAATCGGCGTGATCGGAAATCACCAGCGGCAATTCCACACCACGCTGCCGCGCCCGCGCGCGAATCCGCATCCAGCCCGACGCAAAACATGTCACCGGATCGGGAAAGCGCCGCACCCAAGGCGTCTGCAACGCGCCCGGCGGCCCCATCACGATCGCGCCCACATAATAGCTCTTCGGCGCCGTCTCGACCGGCAGCACTTCGCCAAGCTCGACGCCGTGCGCCTTATAAAGCTCGGTCAGCGCAATCAGCGCGCCGTGCACGAAGATGGGCTTGTCCCAACCCGCTCGCCGCAACTCCGCCATCACGCGCTGCGCCTTACCGAGCGCGTATGCGCCGACCACGTGCGCGCGCTCTGGAAACATGGCCACGGAAGCCAGCAGCTTCTTCACTTCATCTTCGGCGCGGGGATGGGTGAACACGGGCAGCGCGAATGTCGCCTCCGAGATGAACACGTCGCACGGCACGACTTCGAACGGCGCGCAAGTCGGATCGCTCTGGCGTTTGTAATCGCCGCTGGCGACGACGCGCGTGCCGCCGCACTCGACCGCCGCTTGCGCCGAGCCCAGCACGTGGCCCGCCGAGTGCAGCGAGAAGGTGACGTCCCCAATCTTCAGCCGCTCGCCATAACTGAGCGCTTGCGTCGAGCCGGCAAACGCCGCGCCATACCGCGCCGCCATGATCGCCAGCGTCTCCGGCGTCGCCAGCACGCTCCCATGCCCCGCGCGCGCGTGATCCGAGTGACCATGCGTGATCAGTGCGCGCGGAACCGGGCGTGTCGGGTCCACATAGAGGTCTGCTGGTGGACAATAGAGGCCCTCGGGGCGGGGGTGTAGGATTTGCGCGGGTTGCATCGTCTTCGAAAAGATAGGGCGCCACTGCGGAGATTGCCGCGTTGGTCCTGCGGAATATCGAAGGGCACTAGCGAAAACCCAAGCGCGCGCCTATGTGCGGCGCGTCTCCCGGGGGAAATCCAACTTTATGTCCGAACCGATCATCTCCATCCGGGATGTGAGCAAGACTTATAAGTCCGGCTTGCAGGCCCTGAAGCCGATCAATCTCGAGATCAACAAGGGCGAAATCTTCGCGCTGCTGGGTCCCAACGGCGCCGGCAAAACGACGTTGATCAACATGACCTGCGGGATCGTGAACCTATCGACAGGCACGATCACCGCCGATGGGCTCGATATCGTCCGCGACTATAAGGAGGCCCGCAAACGCATCGGCCTCGTACCGCAGGAACTGCACACTGACGCGTTCGAGCGCGTCATCGATACGGTGACATTCTCGCGCGGCCTGTTCGGCTTTGCGCCGAACCCGCCTTACATCGAAAAAGTGCTGCGCGATCTTTCGCTCTGGGAAAAGCGCAACGACAAGATCATGACGCTCTCCGGCGGCATGAAGCGCCGCGTCATGATCGCCAAGGCGCTCAGCCACGAGCCGAAAATCCTCTTCCTCGATGAACCCAGCGCAGGCGTCGATGTCGAGCTGCGCCGTGACATGTGGGAGATGGTGCGCGGGCTCCGCGCCGATGGAGTCACCATCATCTTGACCACGCATTACATCGAAGAAGCCGAGGAAATGGCCGATCGTGTCGGCGTCATCAACAAGGGCGAACTGATCCTGGTCGAGGAAAAGAGCGTGCTGATGCGCAAGCTCGGCAAAAAGCAGCTCACACTTGAACTGCAATCACCGTTGACCGAAACGCCACAGATCAACGGCTACGATTTGGCGCTCGCCAGCGAAGGCCGCCAACTCGTTTATAGCTTCGACGCGCAAGCCGACGACACCGGCATCGCCAGCCTGCTGAAACAGCTCGCCGAACGCGGCGTCGATTTCAAAGACCTCCACACCGAGCAATCCTCGCTCGAAGATATTTTCGTTTCCCTGGTGCATCGCTGATGGGGTATAACGGTTGACGTATAACGTGAGGCGTTATATATGGCGACCAAGTCGTACAAGGGTAGCTCCGTCGCGCGGTTTCACGGTGAGGGCGTCGCTCCAAGGCCGTGGCGCGCAATCGCTAAGGTCGCCTTGCGGAAGCTCGACATGATCGACGCCGCAGACGCTTTGAGTGACCTGCTGAGCCCGCCGGGCAACCGGCTTGAAGCGCTCAAGGGCGACCGCAAGGGCCAACACAGCATTCGGATCAATGATCAGTTCCGGATTTGCTTTCGCTGGACCAAGAATGGCGCCGAAGACGTCGAGATCGTGGATTATCACTAGGAGACCGTGCCGTGCCGCGTATCCGCACCCACCCGGGCGAAGTGCTCAAGGAAGAGTTCATGGCGCCGCTTGAACTCTCGGCGAACCGTTTGGCTATTGAGCTTGCGGTGCCTGCGACACGCATAGGCGACATCATTCGCGCCGAAAATCCGCGCGCCATCTCTGCCGATACAGCGCTGCGTCTAGCGCGCTACTTCCGCACGACCCCAGCGTTCTGGATGAATTTGCAAGCGGCCTACGATCTCTCCAAAGCGGAGACGGAAAAGGGCCGCGAGATTGCCTCGCGCGTTAAACCTCGTGCGCGCGCTTAAGGACTTGAGTATGAACACTTACGGCATCCAAGCCATCTACCGCTTCGAAATGGGGCGCTGGATGCGTACGCTCGGGCAGAGCTTGTTTTCGCCCGTGCTGTCGACGTCGCTTTATTTCATCGTGTTCGGCTCGGCGATCGGCTCGCGCATGCTGGAGATTGGCGGCGTCAGCTACGGCGCCTTTATCGTGCCAGGCCTCATCATGCTCTCGATCCTGACCGAGAGCGTCTCCAATGCGAGCTTCGGCATTTATATGCCGCGCTGGGCCGGCACGATTTACGAACTGCTGTCCGCGCCCGTCTCTGCATTTGAAGCCGTATGCGGCTATGTCGGCGCGGCGGCGACGAAATCGGTGATCATCGGTGTGGTGATCCTGGCCACCGCGCGGCTCTTCGTCCCGTACGAAGTGCAGAACTGGCCGGCTGTGATTCTGTTTCTGGTGCTGACCAGCGTGTCGTTCTGCCTGTTCGGCTTCATCCTCGGTGTGCTCGCCGACGGCTTCGAGAAGCTGCAGATCGTGCCGATGCTGATCTTGACGCCGCTCACCTTCCTCGGCGGCACCTTCTATTCGATCGACCTGCTGCCCGAGCCATGGCGCACGGTCACCCTGTTCAACCCGATCGTTTATCTGATCAGCGGCTTCCGCTGGGCCTTCTTCGGCGAACAGGCGGCGGACGTGAATATTGGTGTGAGCCTTGCGGCAATCTCGATCTTCCTCGCGGTTTGCCTTGCGGCAGTGTGGTGGATTTTCAAGACCGGCTATAGGCTCAAGAACTGAGCTTCAACGGAGCCGGTTCATGAGTGAAGAGCACATCATCGTCGCCCAAGATCGCGCCGTTCTCGAAATCCGCTTCAACCGGCCGGATAAGAAGAACGCCATCACCAACGACATGTACGGCGTGATGGCTGACGCAGTGGCGCGTGCGCAGGGCGACGAAAGCATTCGGGCCGTGCTGTTCACCAGCGTCGGCGACTTTTTCTCCGCCGGCAACGACATCAAGGATTTTGCCGCTCAGTCCATGGGCGCGTTCGACGGCCCGCGCCATGTCGTTCGGTTCCTGGAAGAGGTGATCCAGGCCGAGAAACCGATCGTCGCGGCGGTGCAGGGGCACGCCATCGGCGTCGGCACGACCATGCTGTTTCAGTGCGATCTCGTTTACGTCGCCGAAGACGCGCGCCTCACCGTGCCGTTCATCGATCTCGGCGTCGTGCCCGAGAACGCATCGAGCCTGACCATGGTGGATCGCCTCGGCCACACGCGCGCCTTCGCGCTGTTCGGCCTGGGCGAGCCACTCGTGGGCAAGGACGCCGCTGCTTGGGGTTTAGCCAATGCCGCGCTGCCAAGCGGTGAGGTCGAAGCGCGCGCGCGCGCCGCCGCGCATAAGCTCGCGGCCAAGCCGCCCGAATCAATGCGCCTCACCAAGCGCCTCATGCGCGACCGAGAAGCGTTGATGGCGCGCATGAACGAAGAGGGCGCGCTCTTCGCTGAACGTTTGCGCTCCCCTGAAGCCGCCGCCGCATTCTCTGCGTTCTTGCAGAAACGCTAGCGCCCCCGCCGACGCGCCGGCGGGCTCCGCCGCGCAATCCACGCGTCGACCGCCGGCATCGTCCGCTCCGCCAGCTGCGCGCGCAGACGCATGTTCGAGGCGGTGGCCGCGATGGTGTCTTGTGCGCTGGGGCTATCGCGTCCGTAGGCGACGAGCGCTTCGGCGATTGCGGGATCGGTGCTCTGACCCGCGATTGATGCGGCATACTCGAGCCGCTGCAGCGGATCGAGTAAGCCTTCGATCGCTGCGCGGTTCTCTAGGAAGAAATTCCACCCCAGCGCCGGGTGCGCTCCGGCGACTGTCTGCACGATTTGCGGCCTGATTTGGCGCGGGATGTCTTCGCCGAGCGTCAGCGCCAGGGTGCGCCGCGCCAAAGCCTCGTCGCTGGCCGACGCCAACAGCCGCCACAAGCGCCGTTGTTCGACGAAGTCCGTCTCCGCACGTGCGCGCGTCAGCATCGCCTCATGCTCAGCCGCCGTCGCGCGCGCGGCGATCAACGCCATCGCGGCGCTGCGGACCGAGCCGTGCAGCGCCGATGCGTCGCCGCCGTCCGCTGCCGTCAGCCGCCGCCGCGTTTCCGCGATCACCGTCTCATCGCCCAGCGCGCCGAGTGCTGAGATGACAGATGGGCGGGCGAGGCGAATGTTTGGGTCTTCATCGTTGCGCGGATCCCAGCCCCAGCGCGCGAAGTACGGTTGCAGCACGAGCAAACCGTAAGCGCGCACCGCGGCCTCACTGTCGCGCCCGCGCGCATAGCCCGCGACAGCGGTCAACGAGGTCGCCGCATCCATCACCACGATCGGATTGGCGTCAGCCGGCATGACGTTGACGAGTTCGAGGTAGTCGGTCAGCGGCGCATCGCCCGAGCGGCCGAACGCCCAATAGTCGAGCATCAAGCCAAGCTGATCGGCGTCTTCGAGCCGCGCGAAGCCTTGCACAAGGCGCTGGAAGTCCGCTTGCGCGTAGTGGACGCGGAAGAAGCCGGTTTGGCCGGCGTTGAGCAAATAGCCATTGCACGCATCCGGGACCTGGAGTTGCCCGCTCTCTTGCGCCGGCAGCACGCCGCGCACGTTGGCGGACGAGCCGATGGCCGTGGCGACCACAGGCGTCGCCCAGCGTTCAGCGGTGCGCGCGGCGTCGTCAAGCGCAAAGCGGCGCTGACGAACATTGATTGCGTTGCTGCTCGCGGCTCCGCACGAAGCTTCCGCCATCAGCACGGGATAGCCCGGCTGCAGCGTATAGTTTCGCGCGATATCGAGCACTGGCTGTCCCGACGCCGCCTGCACCGCGCTCCACAAATCCTCGGTGACCGAATTGCCGTAGAGCCGTGCGCTCAGATAATCGTGCACGCCCCGCCGGAACGCGTCTTCGCCCACATAGGCTTCCATCATGCGGATGACGGCCAAGCCTTTTTCATAAGAGATCGCGTCGAACGCCAAGTTCGCGTCGTCGATCGTATTGACTGTCTGCACCACTGGATGCGTGCCGATGCGCGCGTCGAGGCCCATGGCGCTTTCGGTGCCGCCCGCGCGTTGCGAGAGCCAAGGCTGCCATTCCGGATGCAGCGCATCCATAGCCTTGCCTGCGGCCCAAGAGGCGAAGCCTTCGTTCAGCCAGAGATCATCCCACCAGCGCATGGTGACGAGATTGCCGAACCATTGGTGTGCGATTTCGTGCGCGACGACCTCGAACACGAAGCGCCGCTCGCTCTCGCTCGTCGCGTTCTCGTCAACCAGAATGTACTGATCGAAATAAAGGATGGCGCCCCAATTCTCCATCGCCGCAAAGCCGCCGGCGCCCGGCACGCCGACCATGTCGAGCTTGGGCAGCGGATACTCGATGCCGAAATACTCTTCGAAATAGCGTAGCGATTCCACGCCCGCCTCGAGCGCATAGCGCGCCCGCTCGGTCGCGCCGCGGCGCACCACGACTGCGAGTTCGACGCCGTCCACATCCGTTGTTACGCGCTCGAAATCGCCGACGCCGAGGAAGAGCAGATAGCTCGCCATCGCGGGCGTGTCCTGGAAGCGCGTGCGCGTCAGCCCATTGGCGAGGCGGGTCGCGCTTTCCACCGGCATGTTGCCGATCGCCATCAAGTTGCTTGGCGCTGTCACGCTGATCGAAAACACCGAGCGCATGTTCGGCTGGTCCCACATCGGCGAAAAGCGCCGTGCATCGCCGACTTGAAATTGCGTCGCCAATGCGCGCTGGGATTGGCCGTCTTGATCGTATTCGACGCGGAAGAGGCCGTAGGCATCATCGAAGATGCGGCCATTGTAATTGAGCCGGATCGTATGCCGCCCGGCGCGCAGCGGTCGTCGCGGCGTCAGCGTCAAAGTTTGCGCGTCGTTATCGACGGCGAAGGCGACCGTTTGATTGTCGATGATGGCGCGCGTCACTTCGATATCGAGCGCGTTCATCACGATCGTGCGGCGCGCCTCATCGCTCTGGATGACGATCGTCGTCTCGCCGGCGAACGTGCCGCCTTCGATATCGGGTGTCACTGAAATCTCGTAGCGCACCGGCGTCGGCGCGTTCTCGAACCAGGCGCGGGCGGTTTGCGCCACCGAAGCTGGCGATAGCGTCAGCACCGCGAACAAGGCGGCCAGGGCGAACGGGCGAAATTTCATGGAGAGTCCCTCGAATGACCCGGCTTGATGACCAGGGCGGGGCTGGCGGGCAACGACTTTTCGCCGAAGCGCGGGCGGGTTGCGGCGAGCGACGATCCGTCGGCGCACTGGGCCCGTATGAGCTTGCGAACCCCGGAGCCACCCATGAAAATCGTCACCGCCGCAGCACTCGCGGCCAGTCTGATCGTTCTAGCCGCCTGCGCGACGCGTCCGCCCGTGCCCCAGGAGGCGGGGCCTGACGCGTTCGTGCTGGAAGAGGATCTGTTGGGGCAGACTGTCGCGCGCGGGGAATTCCGCGCCATCAACGGCGTCCGCCGCGGTTTCAACGCGACGCTGAACGGAACCTGGGACGGCCAGACGCTGACGCTGGTCGAAGACTTCGTCTATGATGACGGCGAGCGCGATCGCAAAACTTGGCGCTTGCAGCGCGTGGCGCCTGGGCGCTTCACCGGCACGCGCGAGGATGTCATCGGCGAGGCCATCGGCTTTCAAGACGGCAATGCGTTCAGGCTCGAGTACGACGTGCGCTTGCCCTCTGACGACGGCAGCCCAGGCCGCCGCGTACGCTTTCGCGACGTGCTGGTGAACACAAGCGACGGCAACATTCTGAACCGCGCCACAGTCGGCCTCTGGGGCCTGCGCGTCGCGCGCGTCGAACTCACCATCGCCCGCGAGCAAACCGCGCCATAGACCGAACGTGGTAGCTCGGCGCTAACCACGAATAGTCTGGATCGTTATGACGTCTGGCGCGTTTCCCAATCGAGGAGGACGTCATGGACGCTCCCCTGGAATGGTCTGCTCGCACGACGAAGCAAGATCATCGCATGCCTTGGCGGGGTGCGGCGTGTGTGATTGAGCCCGACGATGTCCGCCGCGCACAGCTCGCTCGGCTTCTCTGTGGCATGGGTTTCGTGACCCACGAAACCCCGTTGGGCGAACTCGGCGCTGAGATTGCCGCTGAAGTCTCGCTACGGGTGATTGTCGTCAACGTGCTCGTGCGCGATGTGTAGGGGCTGCAGCTTATCCGTTATTTGCGTCAACGTGCGCCTGCGGCGATCATCGTGTCTGTATCGGAGCGTGTGCGCACATCGATGCCGGTGATGCTCTCACGGCTTGCTGGCGCGGACGCCGCTTTGATCGCGCCGGTGAGCGCCGAAGGCCTGGCGGCGGTGATCGAGAGCGTCGAGCCGTTCGAATACGGCCCGCCGGAAACCGCACCGCCGCACCGCGGTCACATCGTCATCTAGGCTGGCGAGAGGGCGGGCGCGCCGCTACATCAGCGCTATGCTGTTGTTTACGCACCCCTCCATGCTGCGCCACGAAACCCCGCCCGGCCACGCCGAGCATGATGGCCGTTTACAAGCTGTGCTGGACGCGCTCGACGATGCCGATCTCGATCGCCGAGAAGCGCCGCTCGCATCGCGTGACGCCATCGCCCGTGTACATCCGCGCGCCTATATCGACGCGCTCGAACGCGCCTTCGCCGAGGCTAACCACGCGCGCGTGCGTCTCGATGCAGACACCTACATCTCCGCCGGTTCGCGCGAAGCGATCTACCGCGCCGCCGGCGCATGCGTCGCCGCCGTTGATGCGGTGATGGCGGGCGACGATGAGATGGCGTTCTGCGCCGTGCGTCCGCCAGGCCATCACGCCGAGCCGATGGCGCCGATGGGCTTTTGCATTTTCAACAACGTCGCCATCGGCGCGCTGCACGCGCTCGAGGCGCACGGCCTCTCGCGCGTCGCCGTGATCGATTTCGACGTGCACCACGGCAACGGCACGCAGACTGTTGCGGAGAAAGATGCGCGCGTCTTCTTCGCTTCGACCCACCAGGCGCCGCTCTATCCTGGGACGGGTCAGGCCAATGAGACGGGCGTCAACGGAAATGTCGTCAACGCGCCGCTGCCGGCGGGGGCCGATAGCGCGGCGTGGCGCGAGGCGATGGAAACAAAAATCTTTCCTGCGCTCGATGCCTTCGATCCCGAATTCATCCTCGTTTCAGCCGGTTTTGACGCCCATCGGGCCGATCCGCTCGCGCAAATGGAACTTGTGGAAGAAGATTTCGCTTGGGAGGCGCAACGCTTGCGCGAAATAGCATTACGGCGCTGCAAGGGTCGGCTTGTCTCGACTCTGGAGGGCGGCTACGACTTGGCCGCGCTCGCCAAGTCCTCCCTGGCTTATGTGCGAGCGTTACAGCGCGTGTGAGACCCGCTCACGGGGAGGGGGAGTCCGCCGCGCGCAGGGTCAGAATGACGACGACCATGGCGCCCGACGAGACGTCAGATCGCCGTTCAGCCGCGAAGATCGGAACGATCGTCATTACGCGGCACGGCCAGCCTCACGCCGACAGCAAGGTCCGCGTCGATCGCGACGGCTATCGCGAATGGTGGCGCAACTACGATTTGGCGCGCCTGCATCCCGATGAGAAACCGCCCGCTGACTTGCTGCGTCTCGCGCAAGCCAGCGACATCATCTTTGCGTCGACTCTGCCGCGCGCCATTCACACCGCCGAAATGCTGGCCGACGGCCGCGAAATTCTGACAGATCCGGTTTTCGTGGAAGCGCCGTTGCCGCCGCCTGGCATCATAGGCAAGCGCAGCCCGCGGCATTGGGGCGTATGGTCCCGCGCCTCTTGGATGCTGGGCGGCCATGAGGACGGTGAAACGCTCGCCGACGCTGAACTCCGCGCTCAAGCGGCGGTTGCAACCCTGACGGCTCAGGCGCTGCGTGGGCAGAATGTGCTGCTCTGCGCCCATGGCTGGTTTAACCGCATGATGCGTCCGGTGCTGCGCCGCCAAGGCTGGCGCGAAGTCGAGGACAAGGGCGATAAGTATTGGAGCTATCGCCGCTACGAGAAGGCCCCGAAGGGCTAAGCCCTATTCCCTAAGCCGCCCTCAACCCATATTTTGCCAGGCATGACCCCAGAAACCCGCGACCCCGCCCAGCTCTCCTTCGAAGAGTCCTTGCAGGAGTTGGAGAAAATCGTCGCGCATCTGGAGCGGGGCGACGTTCCGCTGGCTGACTCGATTCGCATCTATAAGCGCGGCGCCGCCTTGAAGGCCCGTTGCGAGGGCCAGCTTAAAGACGCCCAGCTCGAGGTTGACCAAATCGTGATGGGCCCCGACGGTCCGCGCACAGAACCCGCGAAGATCGGGTCGTAAGGGAGAGAGAAACGTCCATGGCCGACGATCCGCAAGCCAATGCGCGCCTGCCCATTATCGCCTTCGAGGATTTCCTCAAGGTGGACATCCGCCTCGGCACCATTGTCGATGTGAAGGTGTTCGAGGAGGCCAAGAAGGCGGCCTATCAGCTCTGGATCGATTTCGGCGATCCGCTCGGCGTCAAGAAGTCGAGCGCGCAAGTGGTGCAGAACTACGACATCGGCGAATTGCTCGGCCGCCGCGTAGCGGCCGTCGTGAACTTCGAGCCGAAGCAGATCGGCAAGTTCATGAGCGAAGTGCTCTGCCTCGGCTTTCCAGATCGCAATGGCAACGTGGTGCTGCTCGACGTCGATCGCCCCGCGCTTGAGGGTGGGCGGCTCTACTGAGATTCACGAAAAGGGCGCCGTTCAACCGCGCCCTTTTTGTGACCGTTTTCCGGTTGTCGATTTTACTTCGGGCCGTCGTCGCCTCCGCCTTCGCTAGCTTCGTAATTGTTGATCCAACCTTGCACAGCGGCGCGCGCTTCGGGCGTAAGCGGACGACCCTGGCCGTGGAAGTCGGACCAATAATCATGGCCTTGGGGCGTTCCACCCCACACGAATGCCGAAATGAGTTGGCTGACATCGCCGCGCAGCACGGCGCGTGCAGGATCGATGTTGAAGCCTTCCGGCACGCCGCCGGCCGCAACCGCAATGCCGCCGCCGCCATTATCAGGCGTGCCGAGCGGATTGCGCGATAGAACGAACTGGCCGTTCATTTCGCCATTGGTCATCCAGCCGAGAAGGGTCGTCGGGCCGACAAGATCGCCCGTGTAGACGGATTGGCCGCCGCCGACGTAGCGCAGCACGACGCCGGTCGTGGTTGTGCTCCAAGTGCCGCCTTCGCCGTGGCTATCGGTGAACGAACCGCCGCGCCCGAACTCCCACACGATGGTGTCGCCGTCGTACTCGGCGCCCTCCCAGTTCACAGCGCCGTACCATGTGCCGGTGTAATCCTGCGCGTGCGCAGGTCCAGCGAACGCCGCGCTCATCGCGAACATCGCGCACAAAGCGCTGAGTACTGTCTTGATCATTTTCCACCCTTCATCGTCACGCGCGGACACTTTGCATGCCCGCGCGTGCGTGAGAAGGGCCGCTTAGTTGGTCGGCAGCGGCTCTGGTTCTTCAGCGACGGTAGGCTCTGGCGGCGGCGTCAATGAGGGCGGGCCAGCATCCGGTGCGGTTGCGTTGGGCGGCACGAGATCGGGATCTGGCAAGGTTGATTCCGGCGGCAGTTGGCCCTCGGGCGGCGTCTCGGTCGCGGGCTCAAGCGTCTGCAGTTCCGCGATGCGTCCACGCGCCGTAATGGCGTGCTCGCTGTCCGGGAATTCGTTGAGGAAGGCTTCCAGCGCGTCGATCGTATCGGAATCACTGGCCGCTTCGAAGCTGCGTTCTTCCAGCGCCGCTAAAGCGCTTTCGGCTTCGTCGCGGTATTCGCCGGGATCGCCCGAGATGAACGCGCGCAGCTCGTCAGCGTCATTCTGCGCCACCGATTCCCACGCAGCCGAAGTCGAATCCGCAGTTTGTGACTGGCTGTAAAAATAATAGCCGCCGCCGGCGAGGCCGAGCACGACGACCGCAGCGATGCCTATCATCAAACCAGCGCCGCCGCCTTTCTTCGGCTCGGAGGATTGAGGGGCGGGCGCAGCTTGGCGCGGAGGCGGCGCTTGCCGCGGCGGAGGCGCTGCGGCGGCGGGCCGCGGTTGTTGCGCCTGTTGCGGACGCTGCTGCGGTTGCTGTGAGCGCTGTGCCGCTTGCGGTTGTTGTGGCTGGCGCGGCGTGACGCCTGGTTGGGCGCTCATCGGCCCGTTTGAAGGCCGCCCGCTGTGACGCGCGGCAGCTTCAGCTTCCGCTTGGGGGTTCACAATGCCGGGTGTGAAGAACGGGCTCGGCCCGCGCGGCGCTGGCGGGGGCAACGGCGCAACGCCCGCTTTATCCGTCACCAATTTGGCCAGATCGCGCCAAGCGGCGAAATCGTCTTCACCGCGCCAGCCTGTCAGGTTCACGCTCGCATCATTGCTGAACTGGCTCGGCGGCGCGGCGTTCTGCATGACGGCATGGACGAGTTTGCTTTTGCCGCGCGCGAACACGGCGTCATCGACAAGCGGCTGTTGCCCGACGGAGCGCGGCGACCAGAGTGCGACGGTGACTTTGGCGTCCTTCACGGCTCCGCGCAGTTCGTCGCCCGGCTGTTTCTCAAGCACGACGGTCAGCTTCGCCTGGCGCAGCTTTTCAGCCAGCGCGCGCGCCGGCAGTGCGTCCTCGGCCGCGTGAATGATCGCCACCGTCGCCATTTTTCCTCACTCTTTCAAATACAAGCGTCAACAGCGCGCCGCTGGTGGCGGTCGCGCACCCAAACCCTGGCCCCATGATGCCCTGGATACCCAGTGTTTGGAAAGTCCACAGGCCAGCGCCAAGCCATTCCCCCGCGGCGGGAAGGCGCCGCCCGCTTGCACCCGGCCGGGGCTCTGCTACGGCAGGCGCCGATGTCTCGATTTGAAACCCGCCTCAAGGAAGCCGCCGAGCGGATCAACACCGCGCTCGACGGACTGCTGCCCCGCGACCAAGGCCCGGAGTCGCGTCTGCTTAGCGCTATGCGCTATTCGGCGCTCGCCGGCGGCAAGCGCTTGCGCCCGTTCTTCACGCTCGAAGTCGGCCGCATGTTCGACGCCGACGAGGGCATGTTGCTGCGCGTGGCGAGCGCGATCGAGTGCGTGCACACATACTCGCTCATCCATGACGATCTGCCGTGCATGGACGACGACGATCTGCGCCGCGGTCGCCCGACCTTGCACCGTCAGTACGATGAAGCGACGGCGCTGCTCGCTGGCGATGCTTTGCTGACGTTTGCGTTCGAGTTGCTCGCTGAACCCGCGACGCACACCGATCCACAAATGCGCTGCAAGCTGATCCTGGGCCTGGCGAAGGCCGCCGGCGCGCTCGGCATGGTGGCCGGGCAGGCGGCCGACATGGCCGGCGCCGACATCGGCTCCGATCTCATCGCCGTCACCCGCATGAACCGCTTGAAGACCGGCGCGCTGATCAACTTCGCCGTGGAAGCCGGCGCCATGGTCGGTTGCGCTTCGGAGGCGGAGAAGACGGCGCTGATGCGCTACGCGCACGACGTTGGCTTGGCGTTTCAGATGGTCGACGATCTGCTCGACGCCGAAGGTGTTGCCCGCGACACCGGCAAGGCCGTCGGCAAGGACAAGGATCGCGGCAAGGTCAATTTCGTCACCGTGCTCGGCGCCGACGCGACGCGCGAGCGCATCGGCATGCTGGCGAACCAAGCCAAGGCGCACTTGGGCCTGTTCGGCCACCGCGCTCACATCCTCACCGACGCCGTCGATTTCATCGTCCAGCGGCGGTACTGAGCAGCGCGCGAAACCTGAGGCACGCTGCGCGCGTTCTCCGGCCATGGCGCAACCGATCACCATCACGATCCCGCATAAGCTCGGCCGCGCTGAAGCGCGCCAGCGCGTCGAAGCGAGCCTTGGCCGGTTCACCGATCAGATGAGCCAAGCCGGCATGGGCAAGATCCAGCACGCTTGGGCTGAGAACGGTCGTCTCGGCTTTCACGCCAAGGCGCTGGGTCAGACGATCACCGGCCGCATCGATGTGCGCGACACCGAGTTGAAGATCGAAGTCGATCTGCCGCGCCTGCTCGCGGGCTTCGCCGACAAGATTTCTGGCAAGCTTAAGAAGGAGGGCACGCTGCTTCTGGAAAAGAAGTAGCGCGCTAGTCCATCAGGCGCTGCGTCAGATACATGTATTCCAGCGCGCGCCGCCGCGCTGCTTCGCGCAAATTGGCGTTGGCTTGGTGACCGCCGTCCATGTTCTCGTAGTAGAGAAACGGCACGCCCAGTTCCTGCAGCCGCGCCGCGTACTTGCGCGCGTGGCCGGGATGGACACGGTCATCCTTCGTCGATGTGTAGATGAAGACGAGCGGGAAATTCTCGCCCGGCGCCAAGTTTTGATAGGGCGTGATCCGCTCCAGAAACGCGCGCTGCTCCGGCACGTTCGGCGAACCGTATTCGCCCACCCATGACGCGCCCGCGAGCAATTGATCGTAACGCAGCATGTCCAAGAGCGGCGAGCCGATCACCGTCGCATGCACCATCTCCGGATGCTGGTTCAGCATCACGCCCATCAACAAGCCGCCATTCGAGCGCCCGGAAATGCCGAGCCGGCGCGGGCTCGTTATGCGCCGCTCAATCACGTCGCGTTCAACGGCGTAGAAATCATCATAGATGCGCTGGCGGTTGGTCAGCAGTCCGGCGCTATGCCAATCCGGCCCGAACTCGCCGCCGCCGCGAATGTTCGCCAGCACATAAACGCCGCCTTGGTCGAGCCAAAGCTGACCGAGATAGGCGTTGTAGCTTGGAGTCTGCGACAGTTGAAAACCGCCATAGGCGTAGAGCAATGTCGGGTTCTCGCCGTTCATCTCCACATCGCGCCGGCGCACCACGAAATAGGGCACACGCGTGCCGTCAGCGCTGGTCGCTTCGAATTGCTCCGTCACATAAGGCGACGCATCGAATTGCGCCGGCAGTGAGCGCACCGCGCGCGCGGCGCCGCCATCGATGGCGTAGAGCGTCGATGGCGTCAGGAAATCTTCGAACACGGCGAACGCCTGCGCGCTGCTGGTCGATGCGCTGGCGATGGTGACGACGCCGGTTGGCGGCAGCGCGATTTGCTCGCCGTTCCAAACGCCGCCGCGCAACGTAAAGCGCTGCAAGCGCCCGCGCACATTGTCGAAGCCCGCAACCAAAAGTCCGCTACTGGTCGCCGCTACGTTTTCGATCGATTGGCGCGGTCCCGGCGTAAAAATCACTTCGATCTGCGGCGCCGCTGACGTCGCGCTCGCCAGCGGCAGCGCAAGCAGCGCGCCTGAGGGATACTGAACGCCGCCAATGCTCCACGCTTCCTCGAGCGTCACGATGAGCCGATCGGCGAAGTAGCGGCGAATGGATGCGCGGCGCGGCAGTGTGATGCGCCGCGGGCCCTCAGCTGTCATCAGCCAATAGACCGCCTCGAAAAACGTGTCGCCCTCGACCGCGATGGCAATGTGATCGCCGCTTTCATCCTCCAGCGTGGTCACGCCGAGCGATACGTCGCTCGCTTGCCCGCGTATGATTTCGCTCGCACTCGCGAGCGGCGTTCCGCGCCGCCAGGCCCGCAATTGGAACGGATACCCTGACTCTGTCAGCGAGCCGTCGCCCCAATTGGTCGCCACCAGCAACGTGTCGCGATCCAGCCAACCGATGTTCGACTTGGCTTCCGGCACAACGAAACCGCCGGCCACGAAGGTGCGCGCATTCACATCGAACTCACGCTCGGTCGAGGCATCGAGCCCGCCATTGGAGAGCGAGATCATGCAGCGTTGGCCGGAGGGATCGCAGTCCGAACCTTGCCATACCCAGTTCGCATTCTCCGTTGCCGCCAGCGCATCGAGATCGAGCAGCGTCTCCCAAACCGGCGCGTTCGCCGCGTAGCTCGCAAGCGTCGCGCGCCGCCAGATGCCGCGCACATGGTCGGGGTCCTGCCAGAAATTGTAGAGATAGCCGCCGCGCACTTGGCCAAGCGGCAAGCGGTCGCGGCTCTCCGCAACTGTCAGCGCGCGCTGCAACAGTTCAGGAAAGCGCGCGTCGCCCTCCAGGATCGCCAGCGAACGCGCATTCTCGGCGCGCACCCAATCCAGCGCCCGCTCGCCCTCGACCTCTTCGAGCCAAAGATAGGGATCGACCGCAGCTGCTGTGGCCGTCGGCGTTGGCGCATCCGTCGCCGGCGTTGCGCAACTCGCGCTTAGAACCAAAGCCGCAAGGCAGGCGCACACTCTCATCATTCGCGAAAATCCCCATCGGCCCACTGGCGCGCGGCGCACACTACCGATCCGCGCCGCCGCGCCAACCCTTGTGCGATGTTTGGCGTGACGCGTGCTGCGGGAACCGCTACCGCATCGGCAACCAGAGCGAGGAGAGACCCAATGCGCGAGCTTCACATCAGCAAAGGGAACATCCGCACGACACAATGGGTCGATGTCGCGCCGGCGGCGCTCGCTCCAGGCGCCGCGCGGCTCAAGCTCGATCTCTTCGCGCTCACCGCCAATAACATCACTTATGCCGCCTTCGGCGCGGGCATGCTCGGCTATTGGGATTTCTTCCCGGCGCCGGAAGGCTGGGGCAAAACACCGGTCTGGGGCTTCGCGACAGTCACCGAATCGAACGCGCCCGAGATCGCCGAAGGCGCGCGCTTCTACGGCTATTACCCGATCGCTGAAACACTCGACGTCGTCGTCCGCAAAACCGCTGGCGGCTTTCTCGACGCCGCGCCGCATCGCGCGTCGAAGTCGCCGATCTACAATCTCTACACCGACACGGCGACTGATCCCGCCTACGATGCGGCCCTCGAACCGGAGCAAGCGCTGTTTCGCCCCCTTTACGCCACCGGTTGGTGGGCTGCCGATTGTGTGCGCCAAGCGCAAGCGCGCGCCGTCGTGCTCTCTAGCGCATCGTCGAAGACCGCACTCGCCACCGCGCATCAGCTGCGCCGCCTCGGCGGCCAAGAGATTATCGGCCTCACATCGCCCGGCAACGAAGCGTATGTGCGCGACACCGGCCTCTACGATCGCGTCGTTCTCTACGCCGACGCTGCAACGCTCACCCCGCCGGCGCCCGCCACCTTCGTCGATTTCCTCGGCCGCCGCGATCTCACCGCCGCCGTCCACACCGCGCTCGGTGATGCACTGACGCGCAGTATCATTATCGGCATCACTGATTGGCAAAGTGCGGGTGCGGCGCCCGCTGCGCTTCTGCCGGGGCCCAAGCCAGAATTTTTCTTCGTCCCCACTTACGCCGCCGAACGTCTCAAAGCCGCCCCGGACCTCGGCCCCGCCATGCAGCAAGACTTGCGCGGCTTCTACGAAGCCTCGCGCGCCTTTGTGACTGCGCAACGCGGCGTCGGCGCCGAAGCGATCCAATCCGCTTGGGCGCGCTTGGCGATGGGCGACGTTCCACCGAACCAAGGCCTCGTGCTCTCGTTCTGAGACGACGCTCCCAAGCCTGCGCCCCCAAGCCGCACGAAATCGGGCGGTAAAACCACACATCTGCCGTGGCTTAGGCGTCGCCAAGGGGCGGGAACGGGGGTAGGTTTGATCCAGATCAAATCGCTGAGGATTCATGGCCACCCCAACGCCGCTGCTCGACCAGGTCCGGAACCCCGCCGATCTCCGCCAACTCGATGAGACACAGCTGCGCCAGCTGGCCGACGAGTTGCGCGCCGAAACCATCAACGCCGTCAGCCACACAGGCGGCCATTTGGGCGCAGGCCTCGGCGTCGTCGAGCTGACAGTGGCGCTGCACTACGTGTTCGAGACGCCGCGCGATAAGATCATCTGGGACGTCGGCCACCAGGCCTATCCGCACAAAATCCTCACCGGCCGCCGCGACCGCATCCGCACGCTCCGCCAAGGGCAGGGGCTCAGCGGTTTCACCAAGCGCGCCGAGAGCGAGTACGATCCGTTCGGCGCCGCCCACGCGGCCACCTCGATCAGCGCAGCGCTCGGCTTTGCCGTCGCCCGCGATAAGCGCGGCGACGATAGCCACGTCATCGCCGTCATCGGCGACGGCTCGATGTCGGCGGGCATGGCCTATGAGGCGATGAACAACGCGGCCGAGACGACCAAGCGCCTGATCGTCATCCTGAACGACAACGATATGTCGATCGCACCGCCGGTCGGCGGCATGAGCTCCTATCTTGGGCGCCTCGCCTCATCGAAGACCTATCGCGCCATCCGCAAGACGGCGAAGTCGATCGCCGAGCATCTGCCGGCGCCGATCCATGACGTCGCCAAGAAAGCCGAAGAGTACGCGCGCACCATGGTGACGGGCGGGACGTTCTTCGAAGAGCTGGGTTTCCACTATCTCGGGCCGTTCGATGGCCACGATGTCGATCTGCTCCGCCGCATTCTGAAGAACGCCAAGGAATTCACCGATCGCCCGGTGCTGATCCATGCGGTCACCACCAAGGGCAAGGGCTACGCCCCGGCCGAAAACGCCGCCGACAAATATCACGGCGTCAACAAGTTCAACGTCGTCACTGGCGAGCAGAGCAAAGGCGCAAGCGCGCCGAGCTACACCAAAGTGTTCGCGCAAGCGCTCGTGCGCGAAGCGGAGAAGGACGATAAAATCGTCGCCATCACCGCCGCCATGCCGGCCGGCACCGGGCTCGACATTTTCGGCCAGCGCTTTCCGGACCGCACCTACGATGTCGGCATCGCTGAGCAGCACGCGGTGACGTTCGCGGCGGGTCTCGCGGCTGACGGCATGAAGCCGTTCGCGGCGATTTATTCGACCTTCCTGCAGCGCGGCTACGACCAGGTCGTGCACGACGTCGCCATCCAGAAGCTGCCGGTGCGCTTCGCCATGGACCGCGCTGGCTTGGTCGGCGCTGACGGCCCCACGCACGCGGGCACGTTCGATGTCGGCTACATGGGCGCGCTGCCGGGCATGATCGTCATGGCCGCGGCCGACGGCAACGATCTGTCGCGCATGGTCGCCACCGCAGCTCAGATCGACGATACGCCCAGCTGCTTCCGCTATCCGCGCGGCGACGCTGACGGCGCACTGCAAGCGGACGCGCACATCCCACTCGAAATCGGCAAGGGCCGTATCCTGCGCGAAGGCACCTCCGTTGCGCTTCTGAACTTTGGCGCCCGGATGCGCGAAGCCAACGCCGCCGCCGACAAGCTCGGCGCCATGGGGCTGTCGACCACGCTGGCCGATGCGCGCTTTGCCAAGCCGCTCGACGAAGATCTGATCCGCCGCCTGGTGCGCGAGCACGAAGTGCTGCTCACCATCGAGGAGGGCGCGCTCGGCGGCTTCGGCGCGTTCGTACTGCACTTCCTGGCAAAGGACGGGCTGCTCGATCGCGGCGTCAAAATCCGCACGCTGACGCTGCCCGATATCTTCCAGGATCAAGACAAACCGGAAGCCATGTACGCCGCCGCCGGCCTCGACGCCGACGCCATTGCCAACGCCGCTCTGCTGGCCCTGGGCCGCGGCGTGAACGAAGCGCGCGCTTAGGATCCTACCCGCAAGCGGGGAGGTCCGAGCGAAGCGAGGGGAGGGGCGCGTGCCGCCGCCGCCCAACACGCCCCTCAGTCTCGCGCGCCGCGCTCGCCAGCTCCCCGCTTCGCAGGGAGCATTCGCGTGAGCACACGGAACATCTGCGCCAGCTCCTGTGTTGGATCAGATTACCGCTTGCAGGAGCCCGATCCCCATGAAGACCACCACGCGTGCCGCGCTGTTTATCCTCCTTGGGCTGACCGCCCCACTGGCCAGCGGCTGCGCTCTCGCCGCCGGCGCCGCAGTCGGCGCCGCCGCCGTCGATTATTTCTTTGACGACAACGATGTCTGCAATGGCCCGAACGATGAAGGCCTGCTCGACAGCGATTGCAACGACTAACCAGACCGGATGCGGCGGCCGGCGATAGGTACGAGAAATTCCTATTGCCTACTGCCCACGACCTAATGCCTACTCTCCGTCGCGTAAGCGACGGAGAGTCTCGCATGGCCAAAGGTCAGATGAAGTCCAACAAAGAGAAGCGCAAGCCGAAGAAGGAAAAGGCCGCCAAGGGCGCGCCGACCGCCGGCGGCATCGGCTCTGGCGGCAAGAAGTAACGTGGCCGAGGCCCGTATCGACGAGGTTGCCGCGAACGTGTTTCGCATCGCCTCGGACGTGCCTGGCTTTTCCTTCAACCAATATCTCATCGCCGCCGACGAGCCGCTTTTGTGGCACACCGGCCAGCGCATGCTGCACGCCGCCACCCGCGCGGCCATCGCCCGCGTGCTCGATCCGGCCACGCTGCGCTGGATCGGCTTTTCGCACTACGAGGCCGACGAGTGCGGCGCGATGGCGGAGTTTCTCGCCGAAGCGCCGAACGCCCAGCCGCTCTGCGGCCGCATCGGCGCGCTGGTGAACGTCAACGACGCCGACGCCAAGCCCGCCCGCGCCCTGGCCGATGGCGAGACGCTCGATATCGGCGGCGCGCGCCTCTCCTGGTACGACACCCCGCACGTGCCGCACGGCTGGGATTGCGGCCTCATCTTCGACGAGACGCGCAAGCTGCTCTTCTGCGGCGATCTCTTCACCCAAGGCGGCAACGACCACCCGCCGCTCGTAGAGTCCGACATCCTCGGCCCGAGCGAGGCCTTCCGCGGCCCCCTCGACTATTTCGCCCACGCCCCCAACACCCGCGCCAACCTCGAACGCCTAGCCGCGCTCCAGCCGGAAACGCTGGCGTGCATGCACGGGAGTGCGTGGCGCGGGGATGGGGGTGCGTTGCTCAGGGAGCTGGCGGGGCGGGTGGGTTAGGCCGCCAAGATCGGGGCAACAATCTGCAACAACCCTCTATTTTTCTTTGCAAGCCCTATTGAACGAGTTCTTGGGGCACCAATATGCGGCGGATCACCCTAGGGAATGCCGCCATGAACGTATCTAGAATCAAGATCGACGCTGCCGCAGGCCTCGTCGAAATCGAAGGGGATGAGAAGTTCGTCTCCGAAAAAGCGATTTTGTGACGATCCTTCCGCCGGGGGTGAAATACGTTGAGACCAGCGGTCTTCTTGGGCAAACGCCATTCAGGTAGTTCAGCGTAGTGCGGGATAAGCCCCTATCCCCCACGCCCCCACCAAAAACCTCAACGCCATCAACGCCCCGCGCCGTCCGCGCCTAAATTGATCCCACACCTCTAAACCTGCGCGATACTGCGTCTCTCATGCGCATCGCGCCCGACATCATTCCTTGCAATCGCACCCGCACCCGCCGTCTCACGGCGTGGTTTCGGCTGTGGTTGCAGTCTTTGGTGTTTGCGTGCTCGGTTTGGATGACGACCGGTTGGCGCGGCGATGCGCGGTTGCTTGATGCTGCGGCGGCGTGCGCGCGGCGTTTGGTTTTGCGCCATGTGTGCGAGCGCATGGGCCGCTGGCCGCCTAGGTCGCGCAATCGTCACGGCCGTTTGAATCACGTCACGCGCCGCATCGAGTTCGGCAGCGCGCTCCGCCGCGCCACGCGCGGGCGCGATCACGCGTCGCGTCTGTTTGCGATCCTCACCCTGATGCGCGATCTCGACGCGCACGTCACGCGCGTGGCGCGCCGCCTAAAGCGCGGCCTCACGCGCCTGCGCGTCATCGATCCCGTTCCAGAAAAGGGCCCGGCGCTTGTCGCGGCGTGCGGCGTGGTGGCTGGCGTCGATACGTCTTGAACGGGGGCAATGGGCAATAGGAAATAGGCAATTGGCAGTCGAGGTCCGAGGAGGATCACGGCGCCGCACGCGCACGCCTGCTGCCTGCTGCCCATTGCCTACTGCCTCAAAAAACAAAAACGGCCCAAGCGAGGCTCGGGCCGTTGAGTTGCGGGGGGAGGGGGAAACTTAGTTGGTCTCGGGTTCGACGGTGTCGGACGCTTCGTCCAAACCTTCCGACGCGTCCTGGCGAATTTCGTTGCCGGCTTCATCGACCAAAGCCTCGGCGCGGTCGCCGGCGCGGCCCAGCGCTTCGCTTGCGCCATCGGCCAATTCGACCGCCGTCTCATCGATCTCGGCGCCGACGCGTTCAGCCGACATGTCATTGTCGACCCACGCATAAACCAGGATCGCAACACCGGCGACTAGGGCCACCGTCGCGAACGTACGACCACTTCCGCCGTGCGTCGCCGCATGCGCGCCGCCGAACGTGTTGAAGACAAGCGAAAGAACAAAAAGAGCTAGAAACACCCAAAAAAGGATGATGGCGATGCCGGTGAACGCCGACGCTATGCCGCCGAATCCGAACACGGCAGCCACAAGTGCTGCAACAAAAAAGCCGATCGCCCAGCCAAGCATGGGAAACTCTCCTTAACGAAACTTACGAGCGTTGAACGCCGGTTCCGTATGGAGGTTCCCAAGCTCGGTTCTCGGGAATCGAGGTTCGGTTGTCGGGAAGAGTCGCCCGATCCCCGATAACCGAATCCCGAACCCCGACCTTAAATCGGCATGCGCAGAATTTCCTGATACGCCGAAATGACTTGGTCGCGCACGGCGATGACGGTTTGCAATTGCGTCTCCGCCGCCGCGATGGCGGTGACGACATCGACAATATCGCCGCGGCCGGCCGCGACATTGAGCGCTTGGGCTTCGGCGCCTTGCGTACTTTGCGTCGCTTGCCGGAGCGCATCCTGGAGGATGTTGCCAAAGTCGACGCTATCGCCGGCTTCAATGCCGCCAGCGCCGGTTGCGCCCGCCGCTTGCTGATAAGCCCGTGCGGCTGAGACTGGATCGATGGCCATCTATCTATCTCCGCAGAAGGTCGAGCGCGCGCGTCGTCATCGTGCGTGCCGCATCGATCATGTTGAGGTTGGCTTCGTAAGCGCGCGTGGCTTCGCGCAAGTCCATCATCTCGACCAGCGTGTCGACGTTCGGCAATTGCACATAGCCGTCTTCGCCCGCCGCCGGATGGCTCGGATTATATTCGCGGCGAAAAGCGCTCATATCGTAGGATGTACCCTGCACCTGAACGCCTTGCGCGCCGGATGCCAGCGTCGTGCTCTCAAGCAACGGAATGCGGCGGCGAAAGGGTTCTTGATTGGGATCGGTCCCAACCGAATTGGCGTTGGCGACGTTTTCCGCGGCGATGCGCATCCGCACTTGCTGCGCCCGCATGCCCGATGCGGCGGCCGAGAGGGCGGCGTTGATATCGCTCATTCAGCTATCTCCCAGGCGCGCGGGCGGCGAGCCGGATCAGCTCAAGGCCCTTCTGGTAAAGCGCGATGCCAGTTTCAAACGCCATCCGCGTTTCGGTTGCGCGCGTCATCTGTTCTTCGAGCACCACGGCGTTGCCGTCGATCGTCGTCTCGGAATCGTCGCGCGTCACAACCGCAACCGAACCCGATCCGCCGCCAGCGCCCATATGTCCCGGCGAAGTCCGCGCCAGGGTCACGCCGCCAGAGCGGCCTGCGCTCATCACCATGCGCTCGAAATCGGCCGTATCGACATCGCGCGGGCGATAGCCGGGCGTGGACGCGTTGGCGATGTTTTCGGCGATCAAGCGCTGGCGTTCGCTCAGATGATCCAAGCGTTGGCGCAAGAGGCCGAAGAAGGGCGTGTTGGCGAGATCCAAGGTCCGACTCAGAGGGCTGCAAACTTTGCCTAGTCGAACAGGCGATGGTTAAGCGGGGCTTAATTTCGGGTCCGCAAATTAAGGTCTCATTTACCAAACCAGCCGAGCCAAGAGCCTGAAGCTCCAGAATGGAGAGGGTATCGTGGACTGGTTGGATTGGGCGCGCTCGTTCTTCGCGCTCATCGTCACTTTAGCGCTCATCGTCGGCGCAGCCTGGGGCGCGCGGCGGCTCGGCATGCTGCAACCGCAAGGGCAGGGACCTAAGCGGCTGCGGGTGACGGAGAGCCTGATGCTCGATCCGCGCCGGCGCATGGTGATCGTGCGTTGCGACGATCGCGAGCATCTTATCCTACTGGGTCCGGGCGGTGATATTATCGTCGGCGACCAAGCAGCAAAACCAGACATCAGCACGGAGCCGCAGACGTGAGCGAGGCCAGACCATCCGTGCGCAAGCCGCTGCACGAACGCATGCCGCGCTGGCTGATGATCCTGGCGTCGTCGCTGCTGCTGTCGATGACGGTCGGCGCAGGCGTTGCGCTGGCTGCTGCGCCGACGCTCTCCGTCGATCTCGGCACTGGCGATGGGCTGACCGCGCGTGTGTTGCAGCTGACGGCGCTGATCACTGTGCTGTCGCTCGCGCCCTCCATCATCATCATGACGACGAGTTTCGTGCGCATCGTTGTCGTTCTTTCGCTGCTGCGCACCGCCATCGGCCTGCAGCAGGCGCCGCCGAACGTGGTGATCGTGTCGCTGGCGATGTTCTTGACCGCGTTCGTAATGCAGCCGGTTTGGCAGCAGGCTTATGACGCGGGCATCGGCCCGGTTATGAACGAGGAAATGCCGCTGGATGAGGCTTTCCCGCGCATCGTCGAGCCGCTCAAGCAATTCATGGTGAGCCAGACGCGCGAGCAGGATCTGGCGCTCTTCATCGACATGGCGCGTCTGGAAACGCCGCCTGCGAGCGCCGAGGAAACGCCGCTGCGCATTCTGGCGCCGGCCTTCATGGTGTCGGAGCTAAGGCGGGCGTTTGAGATCGGCTTTATGTTGTTCGTGCCGTTCGTGATTATCGACCTCGTGGTCGCGTCACTTCTGATGGCCATGGGCATGATGATGATGCCGCCGGTGACGGTGAGCTTGCCGTTTAAGCTGATCTTCTTTGTGCTGGTGGACGGCTGGCGACTGGTCGCGGGCAGCCTGATTGAATCGTTCTCATCCGGCGTGCCGCCGGGTGGATAGGACGAGTGCGCGCTTAGCGCTCGATGCCGAGATCGGCGATCAGCAGGGCTCTGTAATTGTCGTCCTTGCGGACGAACAGGCCCCTGAAAAAGGCGGCGATCGCTTCAAACATGGTCGGCCCCACTTCTGGTCCAGCGTTTCCAATGGCGCGTTCTACGCATCGGAACGACTCAACATCCCTTGCACGCCTGAATCCAAGATGAGGGCGAATCGGCAAAATGGATGCCCCGCTGAGAAACTGAGTTCGAGCGTGTCGCGCCGAACACGGATTCGCGTCTCAGGTGGACGGTTTCGTACATTGCCAAGCCGTAAGACGGCGCGGCGCGACCTCGAAACCTCGCATTAACCATGAACGGCGTCCTTGGGCGCTTAGTCGGCAGAAATTGCCGGGCAGGAAGGCGCGATGAACGGAGCAGAAGTCCTCGATCTCGGGCGCGATGCGATCTGGGTGACGGTTTTGGTGGCGGCCGGGCCGATGATCGTCGGCCTGGTGGTCGGCCTCGTCGTCTCGCTGTTGCAGACGCTCACTCAGATTCAGGAGCAGACGCTCGTCTTCGTGCCGAAGATCCTCTCGATCTTCTTCGCCATCCTGCTCTTCCTGCCGATCATGGGCGGTCTGCTTGGCAACTTCATGACCGACATCTTCACCCGCATCGCGGCGTTCTGAGATGAACCTCACGCTCTACGGCGTTGAGATTTGGGCGACGGCGCTTTTGTTTGCGCGCACCGGCGCGATGATCATGCTGCTGCCGGGTTTCGGTGAAACCGTGGTGCCGGCGCGTATTCGTTTAGCGTTCGCCCTGGCGTTGGCGATCTGCGTGGCGCCGGCTTTGGCGGGTCGCGTGCCGACACCAGCGGACTCCGCGATTGGCATGGCGCTGCAAGTCGCGACTGAAGTGCTGATCGGCGTCATGCTCGGCGGCGCGGCGCGCATTCTGATTTCAGCGACGGCGACGGCGGGTCAGATCATGGGCCTCGAGGTCGGCATCGCATTTGCGCAAACCGCCGACCCAACAGCGTCGCAATCGGGCCAGTTGCTTGCGGTGTTCCTGAGCATCATGGGCATTGCGCTGATCTTCGCGACCGGGCTCGATCATATGTTCCTGCGCGGTGTCGTCGGCTCTTACGACGTTATTGCGCCAGGTGCGGCGGCGCCGGTGGGGGACGCGGCGCAATTGGCGGTGGAAGCGGTATCGACCTCGTTCCGCGTCGGCTTTCAGATCGCCATGCCGGTGATCGCCGCGGGCTTGATCTTCCGCGTCGGTCTCGGCGTGCTGTCGCGGCTTATCCCGCAAATTCAAGTCTTCTTCGTCGCCTTGCCGCTGCAGATCATGGGCGGTTTGGTGGTGATTGCGCTGGGTTTGTCGACCGGCATGCTGATCTGGCTCGATAGTCTCGAGCGCTACGCATCGTGGCTGAGGTAAGCCATGGCCGGCGCGGATGACGACGATAAAACAGAAGAGCCGACCCCGCGAAAGCTAGAGCAGGCGCGCGAGAAGGGCGACATCATTTACACGCCCGAAGTGGGCGCAGCACTTTCGCTGATGGCGGCGACCGGGATCGTCGCTTTCATGTCAGGGCCGATCGTGACCGAGATGGCGCGCGGCTTTATTGGCTTTATCGCCATGCCTGAACAGTTCTCCGTCGAGAGCGGTTCGCTGCGTGCGATCATGACGAGCATTATCCTGAAGCTCGGCGCGATCTTCGGGCTGACGGCTGTGGCTCTGGCCGTGGCTGGCATCGCGGCGCGCTACGTGCAGGATCGGCCGACATTCACCGGCGAAAAGCTCCAACCCAAGATCGAGAAGCTCAATCCGGTCGAGGGCTTCAAGCGCGTCTTTGGCGAGCAGGCGTTTGCGTCCTTCGTAAAGTCGCTGGCCAAGCTCGTGCTCGTCGGCGCCGTCGTTGGCTGGGCCTTGTGGCCGCACGATGCTGTGATTGAAAATCTATCTATGCTGGAGCCGGCAGCACTTTTGCCCTTCATCAAGGATAAAGTCGTCGCGTTATTGCTCGCGGTCGCTTGCGCCGCCGCTTTGCTCGCCGTGGTCGATTACGTGTTCACCCGCCAAAGCTACATGAAACGCCAGCGCATGAGCAGGCGCGAGATCAAGGACGAACTGCGCCAGCAAGACGGCGACCCGATGGTCAAGGCGAAGCTCCGCCAAATCCGCATGCAACGTTCACGTCAACGCATGATGCAGAACGTGCCGCAGGCGAGCGTCATCATCAC
The DNA here is from genome assembly GCA_022841905.1 of Hyphomonadaceae bacterium. Classification (GTDB taxonomy): domain Bacteria; phylum Pseudomonadota; class Alphaproteobacteria; order Caulobacterales; family Aquidulcibacteraceae; genus Vitreimonas. The sequence continues at coordinate 173,408 of JALHQO010000001.1, forward strand.
CAATCCGACCCACTACGCCGTGGCGCTAAGATACGAGCCCGGCGAGACGGCGGCGCCGGTTTGCTTGGCGATGGGCGTCGATGCGGTGGCGCAACGGATGCGGGAAGTAGCGCAAGAGCACGATATTCCGATCGTGGAAGATCCGCCGCTAGCGCGCGCCTTGTTCGCGACGGCGGATATCGATCAGCCGATTCCGAAGGAACATTACGAGGCGGTGGCGAAGGTGATCGGCTTCGTTATGCGCCTAGCGCGGCGTCGCGGACGCCGTCGCACGGCTTTGTGAGGTGGATTGACCGATGGCAGATGGCTTTCCCTCTGTGTCTGGCCGTGATCGGCGCCCCGAATCGGGGTCAAGTGCGCCGTTAACAGGCGCGCCCATGACAGACCATGCAGAACTTCAACCTCCGCGCAGCGGCGGGCGGCTCGATCCGCTCCAGATCCTTTTTTGGGTCTCCGTTGCCGTGGGCGTTGGTGCGGCGGGGGTCGCCATTACGGCTGGCCCCAGCGTGGGGCAGGCGGGCGCGGTTTTGCTGGTGTTGCTTGCGGCGGCGGGCATGGTGCTCTTCTTCTGGCTCTCGCGCGGCGCCGGCCGCAAGTATGGCGCGTTTCCGGAGCGCGGCGCGATCGCGGCAGGATCGCTGCTGAGCGGACGCAATGAGTTCGCGCTGATCGGCGCACTCGATGAAGCCGCACTCGTCACCGACGGCCATCTCTCGCCGCTGACCGCCAACCAAGCCTATCTCGATATCGCCGAAACCACAGGCGTCCTCGGCGATAGCGATCGTCCGCCGATGATGAGCCGGCTGTTCGGCGCCGACCCAATGCTGTCCGCGCCAATGTTCCGGTTGTCGAAGGCGGCGCAACTCGGCCATGTGCGGCGTGAGGAATTGCCGGCGACAGCTGTGCTGAACGGCAAGCACACGCGCTACGAAGCCTCGGTTGGCCCGATGCCGAGCGGCAATGTGTTGTGGCGTTTGCGCGAAATTGGCGCGGCCGATCAGGTCGAAGTGACGGCGGAAGGCCGCCAGCTCTTCCTCGATGACTCGCCAGTCGGTTTCTTCGCTGCGCGCGCGGACGGCACGATCATTTACATGAACCGTTCGCTGCGCTCGGTGCTCGGTCTGGGCGACGATCCTTCGCTGCTGCGTGTGAAGGACATCGTGAAGGATGATCCTTCGCGCCTGCTGCGCCGCGATCGCCGCGGATTTGGGCCGTCGCGCGCACGCGTCACGCTGCGCGGCATCGATGGTCACGAGACGCAAGCTTCGGCGCTGTCGTTCTGGCCGGCGGAAGACGCGGACGGTGCATCCCGCACTTTCGTGTTTTTCGCCGACGCTGAAGCCCCGGAAGCGCCATCAATCCCGCGCACGGAAGGCACGCATGCCGATGGCGGCGTCTTCGCGCATGCGCCGTTTGGCGTGGCTGTGCTGGATGGCACCGATCCAGCGTCAGCGGCTTTGCTCGATAGCAACGCCTCGCTGATGGAAATGACGCAGGGCCGCGCCACGCCGAGTGCGGCGTTTGCCGATTTGTTCGAAGCCTCCGAAGGACCGAACGCACTAGCGCATCGCTTGCGTCAGGCGATGACCGATCCAATCGAGATGACGCTCGCCACCGCGCCGCCGACGGCGGTGCATGTGCATTTGGCGCGCTCGCCGGAAGGCCGGGGCATTGCCTACATCGCCAATGTCAGCCAGCAGCGCGAGCTCGAAACGCGGCTCGCGCAGTCCGAGAAGATGCGCGAAATCGGCGAACTCGCCGCTGGCGTCGCGCACGACTTCAACAATCTGCTCACCGTCGTTATGCAGACATGCTCGACGCTGCTGCGCCGTCACCCGGTGGGCGACGCCGATTATCCGATGCTGCGCGAGATTTCCGATCACGCGGTGACGGCGAAAGAGCTCTCGGAAATGCTGCGCGCCTATGCGCGCCAGCAGACGTTCGCGCGCGAAGTGTTCGATGTCGGCGATTTCATCGGCTCGAAGCAGGAGCTGATCCGCCGCATCGTCGGCGCCTCGATCCCTTACGAAATCCGCCACGGCCGCGATCTGCCGTATGTGAAGGTGGACAAGACGCAGCTCGAACGCGTGCTGGTCAATCTCGCCACCAATGCGCGCGATGCGATGACGCCGAAAGATTCGCCGATGGCGAAAGACGGCAAGCTCACCGTGCGCACCTCCACGATTACCGCCGAAGCGGCGCGCGGATTGGGCCACAACCCGATTGAAGACGGCACCTACGTTCTGATCGAAGTCGAAGACACCGGCGCCGGCATCAAGCCCGAACACGCCGCGAAAATCTTCCGCCCGTATCACTCGACCAAAGAGGCCGGCAAAGGCACCGGCCTTGGCCTCGCCACCAGCTACGGCATCGTCAAGCAATCGGGCGGCTACATCTTCTTCAGCTCGAAAATGGGCGTCGGCACCACGTTCCGTATCTTCCTGCCGGCCTACGAGCCGACGCCGGAAGAGATCGAAGAAATCAACGCCAAGGAACGCGCACTAATCGCGCCGCCGACCAAGGATGTCGCCGGCCGCGGCAAGATCCTGTTCGTGGAAGATCAAACCGCCGTGCGCCGCTCGATCGTGCGCAATCTGAAAGAGTGCGGCTACGAGGTCGAGGAAGCCGAGAACGGCGAAGAAGCGCTTGAAGTGATGGCGCGCAATCCTGGCGCCTACGACATCATCATCTCAGACGTCTCTATGCCGATCATGACGGGCCCGGAAATGCTGCAAGAAGCCGATCCCAAACTCATCGGCAACGCCAAAGTGCTCTTCCTCTCCGGCTACGCCCCCGAAAGCTTCAGCCACATGCTGGAGCAATATCCTGTGCACTATATGAGCAAGCCGGTGACGATGGAGCAGCTGGTCGGGCGCGTGAAGGAGATCCTAGCGACGGCGGCTTGAGGCGCGCCGCGTAAGTGTCATCCGTGTGCCTTATTGCGCTCTCGCGCGGGGGCCATATTTCTAGCGGCGGAGGACGCCGCCCATGAGAAAGCTCGTATCCCTGCAGAACGCGCCGCAGCCGCACTGGGTGGGCGATGGCTTTCCGGTGCGCTCGATGTTTTCGCCGCAGACGCATGGAACGGCGGTGAGCCCGTTCATTCTGCTCGACTATGCGCAGCCTTATGAGTTTAAGCCCGCCGCGCAGAAGCGCGGCGTCGGCGTGCATCCGCATCGCGGCTTCGAGACGGTGACGATCGTCTATAGTGGCGAAGTCGATCACCGCGACAGCACAGGCAATGGCGGCCATATCGGCCCCGGGGACGTGCAATGGATGACGGCCGCCTCCGGCATTCTGCACGAAGAGTTTCACTCCGCGGCCTTCACGCAAAACGGCGGCACGATGGAGATGGTGCAGCTCTGGGTGAACCTGCCGGCAAAAGACAAAATGGCGCCGCCCGGCTATCAGACGCTGCAGAATGGCGAGATCCCATCCGTCGCTTTGCCAGACGATGCAGGACAGCTTCGCGTGATCGCGGGCTCATACGCGGGCGCCAAAGGCCCGGCGCGCACGTTCACGCCGATCGATATCTGGGACGTGCGCCTGAACGCCGGCGCGCGCACTGACCTCGCGCTGCCTGAAGGCCATACGCTGCTTGTGCTGGTGCAAAGCGGAAACGTGCGTCTTGTTGGCGAGCACAGTGCCGGGCCGTCGCAGCTCGCTGTGTTCGAGCGCGAGGGCGGCCCGATCGCGATCGAAGCGGAGAGCGATGCGAAGCTCTTGGTGATGAGCGGCGCGCCGTTGAACGAGCCGGTGGTGCAGTACGGGCCGTTCGTGATGAACACCGAAGGCGAAATCCGTCAGGCGATCCTGGATTTCAACGCCGGGAAGTTTGGCGACATCAGCGCTTTCGCTTAGCGCCCAGTCGGCCGCTGACGCTTCGCGGCGAGGATCACCAGCTTCTCGCTCGGCGGATACACGACAACGCCGCCATCGGCGCCGGTGATGAGCACCATGTCCGGGTTCGGCTTTTGGATTGGGCCGGCGGGGCGCGAGAGCGCGGCTGTCTTCACGCGATAGGAGGTGACGCCCTCCAGCGTCGCCGGGTGGCGGCTTGTCGGCGGCACTGGCGCTAAGGACGAAGCCATGGCGCGATCCTCTCCGTATTTCCCAGTCGAAACGATTAAGCCTCGGAACCCGAGTTTAGGGAATAGGGATTGGGTAAATGCACACATCGCGCCACTGCATTTGGCGCCCCACGTCCAATCCCCAAAACCCAACCCCGAGCACGATGTTCTGCTTGCGTTCCAAGAACAAAGGCGGTACATTCGATTCCTGATGATACAGCGCCCTGGTCGGTGGCGCGAACCCTGGACTCAGGGCCTAAGGAGGGCGGAAACGATGGCTAAGCTGAAGCTTGTTGAGGCGAATGTGGAAACTGACAAGCAGAAGGCGCTGTCCGCCGCGCTGAAGCAGATCGACCAGGCCTTCGGCAAAGGCTCGGTCATGCGCCTGGGCGAAAAGCCGGTGGTGGAGATCGAAGCGATCTCGACCGGCTCGCTATCGCTCGATATCGCGCTTGGCATTGGCGGCCTGCCCAAGGGCCGCATCATCGAAATCTATGGCCCGGAAAGCTCGGGTAAAACGACTTTGGCGCTGCACGTCATCGCCGAAGCGCAAAAGAGCGGCGGCGTTTGCGCCTTCGTCGACGCCGAACACGCGCTCGATCCGATCTATGCCCGCAAGCTGGGCGTTGATCTCGATGACCTCTTGGTCTCGCAGCCCGACACCGGCGAGCAGGCCTTGGAAATCACTGACACCCTCGTGCGCTCGGGCGCGGTCGATGTGCTCGTGATCGACTCTGTGGCGGCGCTGACGCCGCGCGCGGAAATCGAAGGCGAGATGGGCGATAGCCTGCCAGGTCTGCAGGCGCGCTTGATGAGCCAGGCGCTGCGCAAGCTGACGGCTTCGATCTCGAAGTCGAACACGCTCGTCATCTTCATCAACCAGATCCGCATGAAGATCGGCGTGATGTACGGCAACCCGGAAACAACGACAGGCGGCAACGCGCTGAAGTTTTACGCCTCGGTACGTTTGGATATCCGCCGCACCGGCCAGATCAAGGAGCGCGACGAAGTCATCGGCTCTGAAACCCGCGTCAAAGTGGTGAAGAACAAGGTCGCCCCGCCGTTCAAGCAGGTGCAGTTCGACATCATCTACGGCGAGGGGATCTCGAAGACGGGCGAGCTGATCGAGCTCGGCGTTAAGGCCGGCGTCATCGATAAGTCCGGCGCTTGGTATGCCTACGGGTCGCAGAAGATTGGCCAGGGTAAGGAGGCGGCGCGCCGCTTCTTGAAAGAGAACAAGGCCGTGGCGATCGAGATTGAAGACAAGATCCGCGGCAAGTCGGCGGTTGTGGCGGATGCGATGTACTCGCCCCCGTCTGACGACGAAGCCAAGGACGCCGCTGAAGGCGAATAGACGCTTGCGAATTTCGCCGGCTGGTTCGGGGCTCGTGTAGCCGACCCGACCCCATGCCCTGGCCATGAGTTCTGGGCCGGCCGGCGAATTACTTTCGGGAGTGGTGCGATGGAGCCGCGCGTTTCCCTGATCACTCTGGGTGTGGCTGATCTCGCCCGCTCGCGAGCGTTCTATGAGGCGCTCGGTTTCAAGGCCTCGTCCATCGGCGGCGGCGAGGTCGTATTCTTTCAGGCGGGGCCGATGGCGCTCTGCCTGTTTCCGCGTGAGAGCCTAGCCTGCGACGCCAAGGTTTCGGCCGAAGGCGGCGGATTTCGCGGCATAGCGATGGCCCACAATGTCCGCACCAAGGACGGGGTGGATGCGGCGATTGCTGAGGCGGAACGGCTGGGCGCGGTTGTCGTGAAGCATGCTGAAGATGCGCCCTGGGGCGGCCGCTCCGGCTATTTCGCTGATCCTGACGGGCATCTCTGGGAGATCGCTTGGAATCCGGACTTTCCGCTGGCTGAAGACGGCGCGCTCTCGCTGCCGCCGTGACGTGGCGGATAGGCGCGATTCGACAATCCCGCCGCTTGGCGTTCAAGCCAGCACTACAATATACCAAGCCGAACATTTGATCTGGCTTGGTTGGTATGAACAGCGTCAACGACATCCGTCGGCAGTTTCTGGAATTTTTCGCGTCCCGCGGTCACGAGCTGCCTGGCTCGTCGTCGCTGGTGCCGCAAGACGATCCGACACTGCTCTTCACCAATGCCGGTATGGTGCAGTTCAAGAACTATTTCACCGGCGCGGCCAAGCCGCCGTACCCGCGTGCGGCTACGAGCCAAAAGTGCGTGCGCGCCGGCGGCAAGCACAATGACCTCGACAATGTCGGCTACACGGCGCGCCACCTGACCTTCTTCGAAATGCTCGGCAACTTCTCGTTCGGCGACTATTTCAAGGAAGGCGCGATCGAGGCGGCCTGGGCTTTGATCACCAAAGACTACGCGCTGCCGAAAGATAAGTTGCTCGTCACCGTCTATCATGACGACGACGAGGCGGCGTCGCTCTGGAAAAAGATCGCCGGGCTTTCCGACGACAAGATTATCCGCATCGCGACGAGCGATAATTTCTGGTCGATGGGCGATACGGGACCATGCGGTCCGTGCTCTGAAATTTTCATCGATCGCGGCGACCACATTTGGGGCGGCCCGCCGGGCTCGCCCGAAGAGAACGGCGATCGCTTCCTCGAATTCTGGAATCTCGTCTTCATGCAGTACGAGCAGTTCGCGGACGGACGCCGCGAGAAGCTGCCGAAGCCATCGATCGACACCGGCATGGGGCTCGAGCGGATTTCGTGCGTGCTGCAGGGCGTCGATTCCGTTTTCGACACCGATCTCTTCCGCACGCTGATTGCGACGGCCGAAGACCTGACCCAATCCAAAGCGCAAGGCGAGCAGGCGCCGAGCTTCAACGTCATCGCCGATCACTTGCGCTCATCGTGCTTCCTGATCGCGGATGGCGTGTCGCCATCGAACGAGGGACGCGGCTATGTGCTGCGCCGGATCATGCGCCGCGCCATGCGTCACGCGCACATTCTCGGCGCCAAAGAGCCGCTCATGCATCGCCTGGCGCCCGCCTTGATCGCCGAGATGGGCGACGCTTATCCCGAACTGAAGCGCGCGCGGCCGGTGATTGAAGCGCAATTGCACGAAGAGGAAGATCGCTTCCGCCGCACGCTCGGCAACGGCTTGCGCCTGCTCGAAGACGAATTGGCGACGCTGCCGAAGGGCGAGAAGCTCGCGGGCGAAACCGCGTTCAAACTCTATGACACGTTCGGCTTCCCGCTCGATCTCACCCAAGACATTCTGCGCGGGCGCGGGCTTGAGGTAGATACGGCGGGCTTCGACGTGGCGATGGAGCGCCAGCGTGAGAAGGGTCGCGAGAGCTGGCAGGGCGCCGAGGGCGGCGACAATGCTGCGATCTGGCTGTCGATCCTTGAGCGCACGACTGGGAACGAATTCCTCGGCTATGGCGCCGAAACCGGTGAAGGCGGGCTCGCGGCGATCGTCGCGGGCGGCGCCGAGCAGCATGAGTTGCGTGAGGGCGTAACCGCGGCGCTCGTGTTCGATCGCACGCCGTTTTACGCCGAGAGCGGCGGCCAAGCCGGCGATCATGGTGTGATCACGTTCGCGAATGGCGCGGTGTTCGAAGTTGAAGACACGCAAAAGCAAGCTGGCGCGCTGCATGCGCATATTGGGCGGCTGACAAAGGGCGCGATCAAAGTTGGCGAGAAGGCCAAGTTTGCGATCGATGGCGCGCGTCGCGCGAAGATCCGCTCCAATCACTCCGCGACGCACCTGCTGCACGCGGCGCTTCGCAACGTGCTTGGTCCGCACGTCACGCAGAAGGGCTCCTTGGTTGAGGCGGATTATTTCCGCTTCGACTACAGCCACGGCGCGCCGATGAGCGCAGATGAGATTGGCCGCGTTGAAGATGAAGTGAACGCGGTCATCCGCCAGAACGCCGAGGGCGTGATCAGGGAAATGGCGCCGGCGCAAGCGATCGAAGAAGGCGCGCTGGCGCTGTTCGGCGAAAAGTACGGCGACCGGGTGCGCGTCTTGCGCTTGGGCGATGCGCTGAGCGGCGACGGCAAAGCTTATTCCGTCGAACTCTGCGGCGGCACGCACGTGAAGCGCACGGGCGATATCGCCGTGTTCTCGATCCTGTCGGAGAGCGGCGTTGCAGCCGGAATCCGCCGCATCGAAGGCGCGACCGGTGCAGCGGCGCTCGCGCATTTGAAAGCGCAAGCAGCGCTGGCGAAAGCGATCGCGTCGAACATCAAAGCGCCGCTCGGCGAAGTCACCGAGCGCGTCTCGCAACTCGCGGATGAACGCCGCAAGCTTGAGCGCGAATTGGCCGACACGAAAAAGAAGCTCGCGCTCGCGGGCGGCGGCGGACAAGCGGCGCCGGCTGGGCCGGAGAGTGTTGCTGGCGTTTCAGTGCTCGCGCGTGTGCTCGACGGCGTGGCCGCGAAGGATCTGCGTGGTCTCGTCGATGAAGGCAAGAAGTCGCTGGGCTCCGGCGTGATCGCTTATATCGGCGTCGAAGATGGCAAGGCGGCGTTGGCTGTTGGCGTCACCGATGATCTCAAGGGCAAGATTAGCGCTGTCGATCTGGTGAAAGCCGGCGTCGCGGCAGTCGGCGGACAAGGCGGCGGCGGGCGGCCCGACATGGCGCAAGGCGGCGGGCCCAACGGCGCCGACGCGGGCAAGGCGCTCGACGCAATCCGCGCCGCGCTCAAAGGCGCTGCGTGAGCGGCTACACCTATCGCGATGCGACAGCGGATGACGCCGAGGCGTTGTCCGCGTTCGCGCGCGACACCTGGGTGGCGACGTTCGGGCATCAGTACCCGCCGCACGATCTGCGTGCTTTTCTCGACGCGAAGTTCAGCGCCGACATTCAGCGGCGCGAAATCGCCGACGCAAACACGCGCTACCGTCTGGCCTTCGACGACCAAGGCCTCGCCGGCTATTGCATGATGGGCGCGCTCGATATGCCGGTGGACGATGCGCGCGGGCTCGAACTGCATCGGCTCTACCTGCATCAGCGCGCCAAGGGCGCGGGCGTCGGCGATGCGTTGTTGCGCGAGACGATCGCGTGGGCGAAGGGCAAAGGCGCCTCGGCGCTCTATCTCAGCGTCTGGGAAAACAACGAACGCGCGCAGCGTTTTTATCGCCGCTACGGCTTCGAAGATCACAGCGAGTGGGACTTCATGGTCGGCAGCGTCGCTGACTGCGACTACATCTGGAAGCTCAAGCTCTAGGACTCGATCCGCCTCGGTAACGTCTCGGAAACCAAATCAACCGTTTTTGGTCGACTCGATTCGGTTGTGGGGACGTCCGGATGACACAGAATGACGCGCTGGCCTCTTTTCTCGGACCAGAGCTTTTTGAGCGACTCGACTGGGGCCGTCTCACGCATGCGCAGCGTGACGCGATTCTCTCCGTGTTCCGAGTCGGATTAGGCGCCGGGGCGCAGTCGGGCGTTGTCTCGACCATCGATTGCGTGCTGGCGGCGGGGCGCGTGGTCATCTGCGAGGACGGTACGCGTTGGGCGGCGTGCGAAAACGACGATGCCGAACTGATCGAGGATTGGGGCGCCGGCGCGATGGTGGCCATCCACCGCCAGCTGATCTACCGGCTCGACCCTTACCAAGCGGCAGAGGTTGAGTTGCTGCGGCTCTGAGCTAGCCTATCCGCTCATTGCGGAGCCGCATCAATGCCGAACTTCGAAACTATCAAACTCGACATCGCCAAGGGCGTCGCCACGCTGACGCTTAATCGTCCTGACCGCATGAACGCGTTCACGCCGCAAATGGCGACCGACATGATCGCGGCGTTCGACGAGACCGACGCCAATGATGATGTCCGTGTTGTGATCGTCACCGGCGAGGGGCGCGCGTTTTGCGCGGGCGCCGATCTGGGCGGCGGCGGCGCAACGTTCGACTACAAGAAACGAAGTGTGGAGCGCGGTGAAGCGGCGTTTGCGGCCGAGCTGCAGCGCGATGGCGGCGGCACGGTTGGCATTCGCATTTATGAAAGCCTGAAGCCGGTGATCGCGGCGATCAACGGGCCCGCGGTTGGCGTCGGCGCGACGATGACGTTGCCGATGGATATTCGGCTCGCCGTTGAAGGCGCGAAGATGGGCTTCGTGTTCGCGCGCCGCGGCATCGTGCCGGAGACGTTGTCGTCTTATTTCTTGCCGCGCTTGGTGGGTGTGCAAACGGCGATGGAGTGGACGCTGACGGGGCGTGTGTTCACGAGCGAAGAAGCGCATGCGCGTGGGTTGGTGCGCTCGCTGCACAAGCCGGAAGATTTGTTGCCGGCGGCGCATGCGCTGGCGCGGGAGATTGCCGACAACACTGCGCCCGTCTCTGTTGCGTTGGCGCGGCGGATGATGCTCGATATGTTGGATGCAGGCCATCCGATGGAAGCGCACCGCTTGGAGAGCCGGCTGATGGTGTCGCGCGGGCGCGCGGGCGATGCGAAAGAGGGTGTGACGTCGTTTCTGGAAAAGCGCGCGCCAGTTTATCCGGATAAGGTCTCAACCGACATGCCGCAACCGTATCCGTGGCGGCCAACGCCGCCGTTCAAGGAATAGCGGAGCGCGGGCCCTCAGGCCCCGCATGCGCGTCTGAAGACGCGCGGTCCATGCGCTAGCGCCGATACTGGATGAAGCCGAGATTGCGCGCGATTTGATCGTAGAGGCTGCGGCCGGCGGTGTTGGTTTCGTGCGTCAGCCAATAGACGCGTGAGCAGTTGAGTTCATCGGCGCGGGCATAGACGGCTTCGATCAGAGCGCGGCCGACGCCGCGTTTGCGCGCCTGTGGGGCGGTGAACAGATCTTCGAGGTAGCAAAAATCTTCGATCGCCCAAGTGCCGCGATGCAGCACGCAATGGACGATGCCAAGCAACAGGCCGTCTTCTTCCGCGACCAGCGCAAACATCGGCTCGCTTGAATCGAGCAAGCGCGCGAAAGTCGCGTCGCTCACTTCTGGCGCGAGTTCGGATTGGTAGAACGCGAGATACCCGCGCCAAAGGCCATCCCATTGCGGGCGGTCTTCGGCGCGGAGATCGCGTATGATCAAGCCTTGCCCATCGCCTTATCGAGATTGTCGGCGACGGCATCGAGGAAGCCTTCGGTGGTGAGCCAGGCTTGTTGATCGCCGACGAGCAGCGCGAGATCCTTGGTCATCTGGCCGGCTTCGACGGTGTCGACGGTGATTTTTTCCAGGAGCAGCGCGTAGTCGATAAGCGCCTGATTGTTGTCGAGCTTGCCGCGATGGGCAAGGCCGCGCGTCCAGGCGAAGATCGAGGCGACGGAGTTGGTGGAGGTCGGCTCGCCTTTTTGGTGTTGGCGATAGTGGCGCGTGACGGTGCCGTGCGCGGCTTCCGCTTCCATCGTCTTGCCGTCCGGCGTGATCAGCACGGAGGTCATGAGGCCGAGCGAGCCGAAGCCTTGCGCGACCGTGTCGGATTGCACGTCGCCGTCATAGTTTTTGCAGGCCCAGATATAGCCGCCGCTCCACTTCAGCGCGGAGGCGACCATGTCGTCGATCAGGCGGTGCTCATAGGTGAGCTTGCGCTTGTCGAACTCAGGCTTGAATTCGGCGTCGAAGATCTCCTGGAAGATATCCTTGAAGCGGCCGTCATAGGCCTTGAGGATCGTGTTCTTGGTCGAGAGATAGACGGGGTAGTTCTTCATCAGGCCGTAATTGAACGACGAGCGCGCGAAGTCCTTGATGCTCTCGTCGAGATTATACATCGCCATGGCGACGCCGGAGCCCGGTGATTTGAACACCTCCTTCTCGATCGTCTGGCCATCTTCGCCGACGAACTTGATGGTGAGCGTGCCCTTGCCGGGGAAGCGGAAATCGGTGGCGCGGTATTGGTCGCCGAAGGCGTGACGGCCGACGACGATAGGCTGCGTCCAACCCGGCACCAGACGCGGCACGTTTTTGCAGATGATCGGTTCGCGGAAGATGACGCCGCCGAGGATGTTGCGGATGGTGCCGTTGGGCGACCTCCACATTTCCTTGAGGCCGAACTCTTTCACGCGCGCTTCGTCGGGCGTGATGGTCGCGCATTTCACAGCGACGCCGTAAAGCTTCGTCGCGTTGGCGGCGTCGATGGTGATCTGGTCGTTGGTGGCGTCGCGGGCTTCGACGCCGAGGTCGTAATATTTGAGATCGATGTCGAGATAGGGGTGGATCAGGCGCTCCTTGATCGCCGCCCAGATGATCCGGGTCATCTCGTCGCCGTCCATGTCGACGACAGGATTATCCACTTTGATCTTGGCCATCGTTGCGCTCGCCTTTCGGGTTCGGGAAGTTGGCGCGCGTGGTAGCAGCAAGAGGGGCGGAGGCAAACCGGCCCGGCTGCCCTATTCGTCGCGGGCCCTAGTCGCGGGCTTGGGAAATGCCGGCGAGTTCGGCAGCGCTCAAGACTTCGAAGTCCTCGCCTGGTCCGCGGGCGTCAGCATCCAGTGGAACGCCGTGGGCGCGCCGGTCAGCGCGCCCTTGCGGCGCCGGTGGGCCAGCAAGCTCGCCGACCGCGACGGGTTCGGGCAGCTCTGGGGTGATTGCAGCCGACGGCAGTTGCGCGTCAGGAAAGCGCGGCGCGACCGGGCGCAGATAGGGTATGACCCAAGTGGCCGCCGCAATCGCCGCGACCGTTAAGGCGAGCGCCAGCAATCTACGCGTGGTCCAAGCCCACGCGCTCCCGCGCTTGCGGCGCGGCTTGTGATGAGAAATGACGTTTTCCGCCATGTGCCAGGATCGCCTCGAGCAATGACACGCGCACGAAACATGCCGCCCCCGATCGAGGAGGAATGGCCCGCCGTGTGTCTGGTGCGCCCCCAGATGGGGGAAAACATCGGCGCGGTGGCGCGCGTTTTGTTGAATTTTGGCCTGATTTCGCTCCGCCTCGTCGCGCCCCGTGATCGCTGGCCCAACCCGAAAGCCGAGGTGGTGGCGGTCGGCGCTGATGAGGTGCTTAAGCGAGCGCGGGTGGAATGGACGCTGGAGGCGGCGCTCGCGGACGCGACTTTGGTGATCGCCGCATCGGCGCGGCCGCGTGGGCTGGAAAAGCCGGTGTGGGGGCCGCGCGAAGCGGCGCTCAAAATTCGGGCGGCTTTGGCGCAAGGGGAACGGCCGGTGGTGATGTTCGGCCCTGAGGCGGCGGGGATGGAGACGGAAGAGATCGCTCGGGCTGACGCGATCCTGACGCTGCCGGTCAATCCGGCCTTTGCCTCGCTCAACCTAGCCAATGCAGTGGCGGTGTTTGCTTTTGCTTACGCCGAAGCGCGCCAGGCGCACGATTTGCCCTCCTGGTTTCGCGATACGGAGAGCGAGCCGGCGACGCAGGAGGAGCTGGAAAAGCTCTTCCTCCATCTCGAACAAGAGCTTGAACATGGTCGTTTTTTCCACCCGATGGACAAAGCCCCGCTGATGAAGCGCAATCTGCGCTCAATCTTCTTGCGGGCGCGGCTCACCCAACAGGAAGCGCAGACCATGCGCGGGGTGATCAAAGCGCTCACCATCGGGCGCGGCGGGCGCAAGAAAGATGACGTCTAGGAAATGACTTTCCCGAGCTAGGGGAAATTGTTTATCCACATGGCGGGCAGGTCGCTGGGAAACATCGAGAGCGTATGCGGAACGCAAAGCGTCGCCTGAAACCAGATTTGGAAGAACCGCCGCGCGCGGCCTCACAAGAACTCGTCCCATGGGGCGGGGAGCACGTCGATGTCGATCGCTTTTGGGCCGAGAGCTGGATCGACCTCCTAAATCGCCAACGTTGGTTGTCGAAGAAGTTGAAGCTCGAGACCGCGCCGTGGCAGGTGGATCAGAACGCCGGCATCATTCAGTTCGAGCGCAAGGATGGCGCACTGGTGACCGCGCCGGTGCAAATCATCGGCGCCTGGAACCCGCGCACGAGCATTTTCCGTTGGGGCTGGGATCACCCGATGGTGGTGCAACGCTTGCGCAACGATGCCGAACGCACCCGCTGGTTCGGCGATAAACACGGCCTCGAAGAGCTGACGCAGAAGTCGTTCAAAACCGACGAGCAAAACGCCTGGCAGATGACGGCGCTGGCGATGAAAGTGAACGGCGCCCACGGCGTCTATCGCGCGCCGACGGATGGCCCGGTGATCTTCATGACGCTCGGCGAGCCGAAGGTGAAAAAGAAGTAGGCGTCTGCCATCGCAGTTTGTTTACGTTTTCGGCAAGACATTTAGTGCGCAACGAATCATCGGGTGCGCATGACAAAAGCTCAGATCATCCGGACTGTCGCTCTCACGACGATCATTCTCGCCGTCGCCTTGGCGGTCGATTATCTCATCAACGTCGTCATCGCACCGGGCGTGACGCCTTATACGCCGTTAGTGACGGCGGCCATCGTGCTCTTAGTGACGCCGGCAGCGATCGCTTATTTGCTAACCCAGAACGAAAAGATGCAGCGCGCGCAAGGCGCTTTGGCCGACGAACGCCTGGCGCGCTTGGCCGCCGATGGCGCCAATGCAGCGAAGACGCAATTCCTGGCGCGCATGAGCCACGAACTGCGTACACCGCTTAACGCCATCATCGGTTATGCGGAGATCATCGAGGAGGACGAAGGCGGGCCGACCTCGGTCGCCGATGCGCGGCGTATTCAGACCTCGGCGCATCATCTGCTCAACATGATCAACGACATCCTCGACCACGTGAAGTTGGAGGCCGGCGAGTTGCGCCTGATGCCGGGCCATACGCCGTTGCGGCCGTTGTTCATGGAAGTGGCGGAAACGATCCGTCCGTTGGCCGTCGAGCATGGCAACAGCATTGAGATTGAGTGCGATGAGACTATCGGATCGGCCTGGATCGATGCGCGTCGGTTGCGGCAGTGCATGCTCAACCTCGTGACCAATGCCGCCAAGTTCACAAAGAATGGCCGCATCGCATTGCGCATGACCGAGGATGTCGATGGCGCCGTCGTGTTTGAGGCAAGCGATACCGGCGTCGGCATCGCGCCATCGGCGCTCACGCATCTCTTCCAGCCCTTCACACAAGCGGATGGATCGATCACGCGCGCGCAGGATGGCGCCGGGCTCGGCCTTGCCGTCACCAAGCAATTGATGGACGCGATGGGTGGGTCCATCAGCGTAGAAAGCGCGGCCGGGCATGGCTCGACGTTCACGCTGACGTTCCCACGTACGGATGCGCGCAGCAATGTTGTGTCGTTCGCCGCTTAAACGGTGGAACAGAGCGCTGCGGCGGATGCTTTAGCTCTCACCATTCCTGTGGGAGTTCCAAGATGAGAGTGATCTTTTGCACCGCGCTCGCGGCTCTCGCTGCCGCCTGTGGCCAGACGACGGAAGTGACGGAGGCGCCGCCGCCAGCCGCGCCGCCAGCGCCGTTCTCGCTTGAAGCTATGGGACAGAACGATATTCAGGGTCAGCTCACGGGTGAATTAGGCTGCTCGTTTACGGTGGCCGACGACGTGCTGGTCGTAGCCATGGGTAATGTCGATCCGAACGCGACCAGCGAGGCGCTCGCCAAGCGCGCGGGCGTGACATCGGAACTGCAAGCGACTGCGACCGGCGGCTATGACGGCATGGTCGAAGGCGCGTCGTTTACCGGTGACGGCCTGACGCTCGCAATCGAAACCGTGCAGCGCTCGGAGACCGGCAACGAGCAGGTCGCCTACAATGCGCGCCTCACCGCAACGCAGAACGATGGCGCGTCGCGGAGCTATGACGGCATGTGGACGTGCGGGCCATAAGCGCGTTCTAGTCGCTCGGCTGCGGATCGGCGCGCGGTCCGGTCAAAACGATTTGCATTTGCTCTGTAGGAAACGGCTTCGCCAACGTGCGCGCCTCCTCTGCTGAGCCATGCATCCACGTTTCGAGATCGTCGCCGGTTAGGATGACGGGGCTCGCCGCAGCGTGGATGGGGCGCGTCAGATCGTTGGCGTCAGTGGTGAGTATGGAGAAGAGCAGATGTTCGCCATCTTCCTTGCCGCGCACGCCGCTCCAGGGTCGCCAGATGCCGGCAAAGCAAAAGAGTGGGCGATCAGCGCCAAGCGCAAACCAATGCGCGATCTTTGGCGTCGTGTCGGTGTATTCGACAAAACTCGTCGCCGGCACGAGGCAGCGGAAATCCGGCTTATCGAGCCAGTTGCGCCAATAGCTCGAAGTGAGATTGCGGACGTTGGTGACGGGGCGCTTGCCGGCAGGCGGCGGCGGAAAGCCCCAACGCATGGTCACCACTTCGCGCACGCCATCTTTCGCCGTGCGGACAATCGGGGCCATCTGATCGGGAAAAATGTCCGGCAGCGGCGGCTGATTGCCGGTGCGGTCGCGCATGGCGCGCGTGTAGGCGACGAGCGCCTCGCGCGATTTGGTCATGGAGTAGAGGTTGCACACAGAAGCAGAAGTAGCGCCTCAATCGGCCGGATTCCACTTTTGCTTCTTGTGCGGCGTTGACGCGTCGTTGCGTTCCGGTTTGCGCTTGGCTTTGTAGGGCGGCTTTGCGCGTGGTGGCGGCGCGCCGCGTTCAGCGCGGTGAGGGCGGTGCTCTTGTCGCGGACCACGTTCGGCGCGGTGAGGGCGCGCTTCTTCTGGCGGGCCGCTGAGGCGGGTGGCGCGGATTTGTTTTTCCAATCGCCCGCCTTCGCCGAGGTGCGCGAAGAAGGAGTCGACGCTGGCGGCGTCGATTTCGACGTGCGTCTCGTGCTGCTGAATGCGGATCGTGCCGATCTGACGCTTGCTGATGCCGCCGGCTTTGCAGAGCATCGGGATGAGCCAGCGCGGCTCGGCTTGTTGGTTGCGGCCGACCGAGAGCGACACCCAAACGCCGCCTTCGAAATTATCCTGCCCGCGCGGCGCGCGCTCGGGACGCTCCTGGCGGTTGGGTGTTTCCGACCATGCCGGCGTCGGCGCCAACTCTTCGGGCGCTGCTTGGCCCTTGCGATAGAGCCGCACGAAGGCGGCGGCGATGCGCGCTGGCTCGTGCTCGGCCATCAGGGCTTTGACGATCGCGTGTTCGGATTCGTTCGGGCCGGCAGTCAGCACGGAATCAGCGAGCAGGCGTTGATCGTCGCGGCGCTTGATATCGTCGACGGAGGGCGGCTCGCCCCATTTGGCGTTGATGTTGGCGTCGCGCAGCAAGCGCTCGGTGCGGCGGCGTGCGGAATACGGCACGATGAGCACGCTTGCGCCTTTACGCCCGGCGCGGCCGGTGCGGCCGCTGCGATGGAGCAGCGCTTCGGTATTCTTGGGCAGATCGGCGTGGATGACGAGTTCGAGATCCGGCAGATCGATGCCGCGCGCGGCGACGTCGGTGGCGACGCACACTTGCGCGCGGTGATCGCGCATCGCTTGCAGTGCGTGCGTGCGCGCCGACTGGGTGAGTTCGCCGGAGAGTGACACGACCGAGAGGCCACGATTCTCGAAGCGGCTGGCCAGGCGCGTGACGGCGGCGCGGGTGCCGCAGAAGACGATGGCGTTGGTGGCGTCGTAATAGCGGAGCACGTTGAAGATGGCGTTCTCGGACTCGTGGCCGGCGGCGACGAGGGCGCGGTATTCGATGTCGGCGTGCTGCTTCTGGCCGGTGACGGTGCTGACGCGTACGGCGTCGCGCTGATAGGTTTTCGCCAGCGTTTCGATGGCGCGCGGCATGGTGGCGGAGAACATGAGCGTGCGCCGCTCGGCGGGCGAGGCTTCGAGAATGAACTCAAGCTCTTCGCGGAAGCCGAGATTGAGCATCTCGTCGGCTTCATCGAGCACAACGGTTTGCAGGCCATCCATCACCAGCGAACCCCGGCGGATGTGATCGACAAGGCGCCCCGGCGTGCCGACGACGATGTGCGCGCCTTGGTTCAGCGCGCGGCGTTCGTCACGTGCATCCATGCCGCCAACGCAGGACGCGATGCGTCCGCCGGCTGGCGCGAACAGCCACTCGAGTTCGCCGCGCACTTGCATGGCGAGTTCGCGCGTCGGGGCGATAATGAGGGCGAGAGGCTTGGCGGCCGGTTCGAGGCGATTGCGTTTGCCGAGCAGGGCAGCACCCAGGGTGAGCCCGAACGCGACGGTCTTCCCGGAGCCGGTTTGCGCTGAGACGACCATGTCGCGCTCTTGGACGTCGGCGGCCAGCACCGCGTCTTGAACGGGGGTTAACGCTTCAAAGCCGCGCTCGGCGAGCGCGCGGGCGAGCGCGGGATGGACATGATCGAAGGCGGACATTGGATACTTTCAGACCGGATGCGCTTTTCCGCGCACCGGCATATTGAGGGGATGTAGGCTAAAGCCGCGCCAAAGACGATGCGCGTTCTTGTTTCAGGTTAATTCTCGACCAGCGCCCCAACGATCTCGTGGCCTTCGCCGCCGAGGATTTCGAGTTGGGTGATGGTTCCTTCGGCGATTTCGTCGTCGCTATCGACGTAGGTGACGCCGTCGATCTCAGGCGCGTCGGCTTTGGTGCGGAAGGCGTAGGCTTCGGCGTCTTCGTCCCAGCCGTCGCAAATCGCATCCACCGTTTTGCCGATCATGGATTGCAGGCGCTGGTGCGCGAGCGTGGTTTGCACTTCCATGAAGCGATCGTAGCGGTCGTTGACGTCGTCCTGATCGACGTGATCGGGGAGATCGCGCGATGGCGCGCCTTCGACGTTTTCGTATTTGAACACGCCGGCGCGATCAATCTCAGCCTCTTCGATGAAATCGAGCAGCGTTTCGAAATCGTCCTCGGTCTCACCCGGGAAACCGACGATGAAGGACGATCGGATGGTGAGGTCCGGGCAGATTTTGCGCCACGTCTTGATGCGATCGAGGACTTTCTCCTGGTTGGCGGGGCGGCGCATGGTTTTCAGCACATTGGGTGAGGCGTGCTGGAACGGGATGTCGAGGTAGGGAAGAATCTTGCCTTCGGCCATAAGTCCCACGACTTCATCGACGTGTGGGTACGGATAGACGTAGTGGAGGCGGACCCAAGCGCCCAGATCGCCGAGTTCTTTGCAGAGATCGTAGAATTTGGCGCGGACCATGCGGTCCTTCCATTTGCTCTCGGCATATTTGACATCGACGCCGTAGGCCGACGTGTCTTGCGAGATGACGAGCAATTCTTTGACGCCGGCTTTCACAAGCTGCTCGGCTTCGCGCAGCACGGCGTTGGCGGGACGCGAGACGAGGTCGCCGCGAATGCTGGGGATGATGCAGAAGGTGCAGCGATTGTTGCAGCCTTCGGAAATTTTCAAATACGCGTAGTGGCGCGGCGTGAGGCGGAAGCCGCCCTCGGGCACCAGATCGATTTTGGGATCGTGCAGCTGCGGTAGGTGCGTGTGCACGGCGCCGACGACGGCTTCGTATTGGTGCGGGCCGGTGATCTCCAGCACCTTCGGGTGCGCCGCGCGGATCAGCGACTCTTCTTTACCGAGGCAGCCGGTGACGATGACCTTGCCGTTCTCGGCGATGGCTTCGCCGATGGCGTCGAGGCTTTCGGCCTTGGCGCTATCGAGGAAGCCGCAGGTGTTGACCACGACGAGATCGGCGCCTTCGTAGGAGCCGCTGAGCTGATAGCCCTCGGAGCGCAAGCGCGTGATAATGCGCTCGCTATCAACGAGGGCTTTTGGGCAGCCGAGCGAGACGACGCCGATGGTGGGGGCTTTTGCGGACATTGAGGCGGGGCTTCTAGCGCAGAGCGCTGGGTTTCCCAAGCGCCTGCACTGAAGAATGGTGGCGCAATCGGGCGGGTTGGCTACGTGCTTCCGCTGGACGGGGGAAAGACGTGAGCGGCTTGGGCTGGAAGCGATCGCCCAATGGCGTCGGCGGGATCGTCTGGAATTGAAGTGCACGATCACCGGTGCGCCAACGGGGTAGCGGCTTGCGAGCGCTTCAGCGTGTTCGGCGCTTGCTGCGTAGCTGCCGTAGCGATGGCGGTCGCCGACATAGGCGCGGCCATCGACGGCATATGCGTAGTGTAGCCGCGCAGTGTAATTTGACCCGCCTTTGCTGGAGCGTGTGATCTCGATGTCGTTCTGCGTAATCACGCCAGTGACGGTGGGAAAATGCTCGGCGCGAAATTGCTGACAGATTGCATTGACCGCGAAAAAATCGCCGCCGAGCGTCAGCGCGGTCCAGATCAGCCCCACGACAATAAGGAAGACCGTTTTCACCGGCGCAGTGTGGCGCGTCGCGAGACGGTGGTAAATGTTGCGCTTCGCGTCGCTAAAATGAAGGCGTTGCGGGCGGCCAGAGGGCTCCTGGCTCAGGCGGTCGAGCAATACGATACCGATGTGGGCGCTTGGCGGACATGAAAGCGGAGCTCTTTGCGTAGGCGCAGCGTTATCCGAAAGAATTTGGGATGCCGGCTATGTGCCCGGATAGTGCGTCCCCGTGCAGTCGGCGACGCTGACGTTCCAAGACAGCGCTGTGTTCGCAATTTTCCGGAATGCCACGCTTGACGCCTGAAAGGCTTCGTAATCGCCGTGATCGACGCCGGCATGCGCCCATCTGGAAACAAGGTAGGCCGGCTCGCTCATCTTGGTTTCGATGATTTCAAAGCCAGTCGCGGGATTCATCAGCCCCGCCCAAGCGCGATCGGAGAAGCGCCAAAAATCCCACGGTGCATCGTGCAAGGGATAGGCTTGATGCGTAACGAACACGCCGATGGCGCCCATTTTCATCACTTTGTTCAATTCAAGCATGAGCTTCCACGGCATCAATATGTGTTCGAGCACAGCGAACGCCGCAACACCATCGAAGTGATTACACGGAAAGTGCTGGGATAGCTCATGAGCGTCGCCAACCACGTCCACGTTATCGCCGGCCATGATGTCGAAACCGACATAGTCCCAACCCGGAAAGGCGAACACGTCTCCCCGCGTAATGCCGCTGCGACCCCGCGAGCCGATCTCTAGAAAGCGGCCGGTCTTGCTTTCCTGCATCCGCGCCAATGTCGGCGTGACCAAGCCCCAGAAGTTTTCGCGCGCGAGTTCGGTGCCGGCGGCGTGCTCAATCACGCTGTCGCCACGCTGCGTCCTAACGCGCAGTCGCAATGGGTAGCTCGTGGCTGTTCTGGACGGCGACGGATTCTGAGAAAACGCCATCAGGCCCGTAGCTGCTTAGTGGAACCCAAGTCTCTCCCACACCCAGTGAAACAGTGAGGGCCGGGGCGCTGTCCGCCATGACTTGGCCCGCTACAAAAGCGCGACCCTTGAATACGCAAAAGTAGTTGATGCGATGCGTAATCGCCTCAAGCGGTCCATCTGTGCTCAGATTGCTCATCGCATCGATTTTAGCGGTTGTTTTGGACCTATGATACCCGGTGTCGGCCGCGCCATTAAATGAAGGCGGCCGGAAGCGGCGAGGCTTGGGCGTCCGGTTCTGGCGATATGGCGGGGGAAGATTGCAATGGCGACGATCAGGAAAGAGTTCACCAGCCCGCGCTCGGCCGATGAGGTCTGGGCGGTGCTGAAGCGGTTTGAGGCGGTGCACGAATTGGCGGCGGGATTCGTGACGGCGTCTGAAAGGGAGCCTTCGGGCGCGCGCTTGGTGACGCTTTTGAATGGCATGCAGGTGCGCGAGTGGCTGGTCAGCGCCGACGATGCGGAGCGGCGCTTGGTCTATGCCATCAACGACAGCCCGATTTACCAGCACTACAACGCCTCGGCGCAGGTGTTTGAGGACGGGCAGGGCAGCCGGTTCGTCTGGACGGTGGATTTTCTCCCGGACGCGGCGGCCGAGGGCCAGAATATGGCGATGGATATCGGCGCGGCGGCGATGGCCAAGGCGCTGAGCTGAGCGCTCCGGGGTGGGCAACTCGCCTCTGCTGCGAATGACTTGCAGGAGCGGTCGCGCTAAGCTAAGGTTTCTTTGCGGCTGACTCTCAGTCGCCAGATTCGCCTTTGCTTTCAGAGAAGTGCCGGATGTACGTCTGCAATTGTAACGGTGTGACTCGGACGGAAGTGGACGAAGCCATTTCCGCTGGTGCGCAAGGTCCGGAAGACGTGCTGGCCCATCATGGGTGCGAGCCGTGCTGCGGGCGCTGCCTCCCCGAGATCGCCGATGGCATTTCTAGCGGCGGTATGGCCTGCGCCAAGCGGAGCCTCGTCGCAGCGGAGTAGCGCGCGATGAAGGGTGATCCGGACGTCATCAAGAAGCTCAACGTCATTCTGACGAACGAGCTGACGTCGATAAATCAGTATTTCTTGCATGCGCGGATGTATCAGTCCGACGGCTACGGCAAGCTTGGCAAGAAGACCTACGAAGAATCCATCGAAGAGATGAAGCACGCGGACCGGATCATAAAACGGATCCTGTTGCTCGAAGGTCTGCCGAACCTGCAAAACCTCAACAAGCTACAGATCGGCGAAAGCGTAGCGGAACGGCTGCAGGCTGATTTGGTCGCCGAGAAGACTGGTCACGCCGGCATTAAGGAAGGCATCGAACTCGCCGAGACGAAGAAGGATTACGTCACGCGCGATCTGCTGACCGAATTGCTCGACGACACCGAAGAGCACATCGATTTCCTCGAGACGCAGCTGCAGAACTTGGATCAGCTCGGCCTGCAGAATTACCTGCAAAGCCAGTACGAGCTGGACAGCAATCCGGAGTGATCAGCGGCTGCGCGCGGTAGTGTCGAAGCGGGCGATTTCGCGAAAGCCATCGCCTGCTTTGAGCACGGCAGTGGCCTCAGGGCTCAGCAAAAACCACTCGCCGACTGCTTCGTAGCTCTCCAGTTGGCGGACGTCCGCATAGGGCAGTTTTTCCGCATTTCGCTTGGTCAGCCAGTGGCTGAGAAAGCGTTGCCCCGTCGGGCTTTCGCAAATCCAAGCGGAGCGGCGCAAGAACAAGAGTTGCAGCGGCTCGAAGAGCGTACGGTTGGCTCGAAAGACATCGTCGAGATCGGCTTGCGTGAAGCCGGCGACCTCCACATTGCGATGGATCACACTCAAGCAGTCGAAGCCGAGCCACACCTCGTTGGCGACATTGAAGGCGGCATGGTCGCGCAGATCTTGCGCCGACACCGCGCCCGAATAATCGACCCGGCTGACTTCCAGCTTTTCGTTGTGGCGCAGGACGATCGGCACGGGTGAAGCCTCTCCTAGCGTTGCAAACCAGCGGCGCGCGTATCGGCGCGGAAGAATTCGGTGAAACCTTCGCCGCTCTTCAGCTTCTCCAATTCGTTTGGACGCAGCAGGAGCCATTGAGCGGCGGACTCGAAACTTTCGAACAGGCGGACGTCGCTCGACAGCGCGTCTTTCGCGTCCCGGCCTTTGGTCCAGTAGCCGACGTGGCGCTCGGCGGCGGGGCTCTGGCACAGCCAAGCCGAGCGGCGCAGGATCAACATGTTCATCGGCTGATACATGTCGCGATAGCGGTTGAAGAGGGCGTCAAGCGCATCGAAATCGATGCTGAGAAAATCCGCGCCGGCGAGCACCAGGTTCAGGCAATCATAGGTGAGCCAGGTCGGATTAGCGGAGTTGAACTCCGCCAACGCCCCGAGCTCGGCAAGCGTCACCGATCCGGCGTAGTCGACCCGGTTCAGTTCCAGCGCTTCGTTATGGCGTGCAATGATCGGCACAGACGCGTCGCTCCTCGACTAGCGTTTGCCGTGTCGCGCTTGAGGAAGCGTTAAGGCTTCGCGAGCGATCGGCCCGTCTGGATGCGCGATTTCGGCCCCGGGGGCTTGCTTCTGGCCCCCGCATCCGTCAAAAGCCCCGCTTTCCGATGGCCCGGTTCATTCTGGGTGCGGAGCAATACTGGGTGACGGGCAACCGCCAGGGCAGTCGCGATCTCGTTTGTGAGGTCGCCGGTCCCCGTCAAAAGAAGAAGGCGCTCTCAGCGCATGACCAAGCGTATCCAAGCCAAATACAAGTCGGACCGCCGTTTCGGCCAAAACCTCTGGGGCCGTCCGAAATCGCCCGTCAACAAGCGCCAGTACGGCCCCGGCCAGCACGGCCAGCGCCGCAAGGGCAAGACCTCTGACTTCGGCCTGCAATTGGTCGCGAAGCAGAAGCTGCGCATGTACTACGGCAACATCACCGAAAAGCAGTTCCGCAAGACCTACGAAGAAGCCGCGCGCCGGAAGGGCAACACGGCTGAAAACCTCATCGGTTTGCTCGAGAGCCGCCTCGATGCGGTGGTCTATCGCTGTAAGTTCGTGCCGACGGTTTTCGCCGCGCGTCAGTTCGTGAACCACGGCCACGTCAAAGTGAACGGCCGCCGCGTCACCATCCCGTCCTACCTGGTGAAGGTCGGCGACGTGTTGGAGCTGCGCGACAAAGCCCGCTCGATGGCGCTGGTTCTCGAAGCGCTGCAAAGCGGCGAGCGCGACACGCCGGACTATATCGAGGTCGATCCCAAGGGCATGACGGCGCGCTATTCGCGCATCCCGACGCTCTCGGATGTGCCGTACCCGGTTCAAATGGAACCGAACCTCGTCGTCGAATACTATGCGTCGTAAGACGCCGACGCTGCCGCAAGGTCGCGTTTGAGGAATAGGGGCCTCCCGTCGAACGGGGGCCCTTATTTTTTGCCGGAGGAGCCGATGACGCAGGGCCGATACATTCTCACGCTGCAATGCCCTGACGCGGTGGGCATCGTAGCGGCGGTATCGGGCTTTCTGGCGGAGCGCGGGTTTTCGATCGAAGAGTCTGCGCAGTTTCACGATCTGCCGCGCGATGCATTTTACATGCGCACGGCGTTCAGCGGCGCCGGTGAAGCGGGCGCGCTGCGTTCGGCGTTTGCCGTGATCGCGTCACGATTTGGCATGGAGTGGCGGCTTTACGATCAGACCGAGCGGCCGCGGATCGTGGTGGCGGTGTCGAAGATCGGGCACTGCTTCTTCGATCTGCTGCACCGCGAGCAGACCGGCTGGCTGGGCGGTGATATTGCCGCCGTCGTCTCCAATCATCCCGACATGGAGGCCTTCTCCCACTGGCGCGAGAAGCCTTACTTTCACTTGCCAGTGACGCCAGAGAACAAGGCCGAGGCGGAGGCCCGCATGTTGGCTGTGCTGGAGGAAACGGGGGCGGAACTGCTGGTGCTTGCGCGCTACATGCAGGTGCTCTCGCCCGACACCTGCGCCAAGCTGGCCGGCCGCTGCATCAACATCCACCACTCTTTCCTGCCGAGCTTCAAGGGCGCGGAACCTTACACCCAGGCGCACGCGCGCGGCGTCAAGATCATTGGCGCGACAGCGCATTATGTGACGCCCGAACTCGATGAGGGCCCCATCATCGAGCAGGCGGTGAGCCGTGTGGCGCACCATCATACGCCCAAGGACCTGATCGAGATTGGCCGCGACGTAGAGAGCCAAGTGCTGTCCCGCGCGGTGCGGTGGCATTTGCAGAGACGCGTGGTCATCACCGGCAATAAGACGGTGGTGTTCGCGTAATCTGGAGTAGGGTTGGCGCATGACCATTGAATGGGCCGCGATCGATGACGCCATTCGCATCGATGCCAGCGTAAAATCGAAGCTCGGACAGCGCGACGCGGTCTCGAAGGAACTCCTTCCCGATCGCGAGGAGGCGGAGGCGTCGACGGCCGCGTACGCCAAAGCGATCGATGATTTGCAGGATCGGCTTTATGCCGAGGGCACGCGGTCGTTGCTGGTGGTGCTGCAGGGGATCGACACGTCCGGCAAGGACGGCACGGTGCGCGGCGTATTCAATCGCTGTGGGCCGCTCGGTGTGCGCGTGACGGCGTTCGGACGTCCGACCGACATTGAACTGGCGCACGATTATTTGTGGCGTGTCCACCAGGCCGTGCCGCGGCGGGGCCATATCGGCGTTTTCAACCGCTCGCACTATGAGGACGTCTTGGTCGCCAAGGTACGCAACCTTGCCCCGCGGGAGGTGATCGAGCAGCGCTACGAACAGATCAACGCCTTCGAGAAGCACCTCGTCGACAACGGTACGGTCATTCTGAAATTCATGCTGCATATCTCCAAGGACGAGCAGCGCGAGCGTCTGCAGGCGCGACTGGACGAGCCTGACAAGCACTGGAAGTTCAATGCTGGCGATCTCGAAGATCGGGCGTTGTGGGACGATTATCAGCGCGCTTATGAGACAGTGCTCAACCGTTGCTCGACCGAGCACGCGCCGTGGCGGGTGGTGCCGTCGGATAAGAAGTGGCGGCGCAACGCCATCGTCGCTGCCACCGTACATCGGACGTTAGAGGCGATGAATCCGCTCTATCCAAAGCCCGCTTGGAAAGCGTCCGACTTCAAGATCGATTGAACTATTTGCCGGTCGCGCCGCCTTCTTGGCGGATGATGCCGAGCGAGATCACGCGCTTCAGCGCTTCATCCGGCGGGATCGCGAGCGGACGGAGCGTGGAGCGCGGCAGGTAGAGCAAGAAGCCGGAGGTCGGGATTGGCGCTTGCGGCACATACACGGCGACGAGATCAGCGCCGATCTCCTGCGCGATTTCGCCCGTGTCTTCGTTGGTGATGAAGCCGATGGCGTAGGAGCCGGGTTGCGGAAACTCGACGAGCACCGCTTGTTTGAACGAAGTGCGTTCAGGCGCGGCGACTTGTTTGAAGATCTGCTTGGCGCCGCCATAGATGGTGCGCACCAGCGGCAGGTTGGCGATGCCGGCGTCGGCTGTGCCAACGATCCACCGGCCCACCAGATTGCCCGCGAGCGCGCCAACCAGT
Source organism: Hyphomonadaceae bacterium (assembly GCA_022841905.1). Taxonomy (GTDB): domain Bacteria; phylum Pseudomonadota; class Alphaproteobacteria; order Caulobacterales; family Aquidulcibacteraceae; genus Vitreimonas. Next base: position 200,001 of record JALHQO010000001.1, read on the forward strand.
GTCAGCGCCGCGATGGCAAGCAATAGGCCGCCGCCCGGAAAGCTCTTCAAGAACGCGATCTCGGGCGGCACCAAAGGTTCGACGCGCGTGTCGATGAAGGTGACGACCATCCAGATCAGCCACGCCGTCACTACAAACGGCAGCACCAACGCAACACCCGTCAGGAACGAGTTGCGCAGCCAAGCCAGGAAATTGAAGCGCCGCTCAGGCGGCGTGGGGGGAGGCATGATCTCGGATGTAGGGTAAGCCGCCACCCTCGGGAAGCGCCCCTAGCGCAGCAACGCTGAGGTTCCTACTTTCGCTCACATGTTCGGACGCAAGAGCACGCTCGTCTCGGCGCCGCGTCGGCGCGGGCCCCGGGACGGATTTTCTGAAACAGTCATCCGGGTGGTGGATGCCATCGGCCCGGCGGTGATTGGGGTGCGCCGCACCAGCCGCGCGCGCGATCTTTATGATGGCGCAGGCTCCGGCGTGATCATTTCGCCGGACGGTTATGCGCTCACGAATAATCACGTCGTGCGCGGCGCAGGCCGGATCGAGGCCATCCTGCACGATGGCAGCGTGGCGACTGCCGATGTCGTTGGCGCCGATCCCGATACGGATTTGGCGCTGTTGCGCCTGAACGGGCGCGGCCACGCCTCAGCTGAGCTCGGCGATTCCGACGACTTGAAGGTCGGCGAACTTGCGATCGCGATCGGCAATCCGCTCGGACTGCAGGCGACGGTGACAGCTGGCGTCATCTCAGCGCTGCGGCGGACGTTGCGGGGCGAGAGCGGGCGGTTGATTGAAGACGTCATTCAAACTGATGCGGCGCTTAACCCCGGCAATTCCGGCGGTGCGCTGGTCGATGCGCATGGCGCAGTGGTCGGCATCAACACGGCGATCATTGGCGGGGCGCAAGGCTTGTGCTTCGCCGTGCCGAGCAATACGGCGCGACTGGTCGTGCCTGAACTGATGCGCGATGGGCGTGTGGCGCGTGGCTGGCTTGGCATTGCTGGGCAAACGCAAGGTTTGTCGCGTGCGCTTGTGCGCCGGCTCGATTTGAACGCGGAGAGTGGCGTCTTGGTCGTCGCGGTCGCGAGCGGCGGGCCGGGCGAAGCGGCAGGCTTGGTCGAAGGCGACGTGGTGCTGAAGCTCGATGGCGTGCCGACAGCGTCTGTTGATGCAATCCATAAGGTTCTGACGCGCGAACGCATTGGACGCACAGTGGAGTTGGCGGTGTTGCGCAATGGCGCGCTCACGAAACTCAAGCTTGCGGTGACTGCCCGGCCCGAGCCGAAGGCGGCTTAAGCGGTGAGGGCGACGCCCTTGTCGGCGAACAGCGTCTTCAGCTCGCCGGTTTGAAACATCTCGCGGACGATGTCGCAGCCGCCGATGAACTCGCCTTTGACATAGAGCTGCGGGACCGTCGGCCAGTTGGCGAATTCTTTTACGCCTTGGCGCAGGTCATCGTCGGCCAGCACGTTCACGTCGTTATAGTCGACGCCAAGATGGTCGAGGATGCGCACGACCTGATTGGAGAAGCCACACTGGGGCTGATCGGCCGTGCCCTTCATGAACAGCACCACGTCGTTTTCGGCGACGGTGCGGCGGATGGATTCGATCGCGTCTGACATGAGTGCTCCTAGATCGCGCACTTAAGCGCGGGCGGCCCGCCCATCAAGCGGTCTTGGGGCCCGTCTCGAGCGCCAAGGCGTGCAATTCGCCGCCCATGGCGCCCTTAAGCGCGGCGTAAACCATCTGGTGCTGGGCGACGCGGGATTTGCCGACGAAGGCGTCGGACCGAATAACGGCGCGGTAGTGATCGCCGTCTCCGGCCAGATCATCGATGCGGATATCGGCGTCCGCGAACGCTTCGCGGAGAAGATTCTCCAAGTCTTGAATGGACATAGCCATGACCGACGGGCTCCTCAGCCGTAGGGGCAACGGCTGACATGAGGAATGTCGCCTTTTTGCGGCTAAGCCGGAACACATGACTATCACGAAAGTTTTGGTTGCGCATGGCCGCGCCTTCAGGGCATCAGCGCATGTTGGGGGATGGGCGACCTGCGAAGGCGCTCACTGCGTGGGAGACGTTGACAAGGACGCCATTTCCGAAAATTTAGGCAAGGCATTCGGATGCAGTCTGGCGAAAAGACCGTGCGGGTAACGGCGAGACCAGATCGAAATTGGAGGAGCGCTTCTGGTCCGGGTAGGACCAAGGTCGCTTCAAGGCGTCATTTCCCGCGTGAGACGAATAAGGCGGCGGACTGCGGTGGGTGCTGTAAGCGCTCTTCACGTTCGCCAGACATGATTTAAGGCAGAGGCAAAAGGGCAGACAATGAGCTTGATTTCTTCGCTGCTGATGGTTGCGCAGCAAACCGCGGCGCCAGCCGCTCAACCAGGTGCAACTCCAGCGACGGGCGCACCGGCAACGCCGCCGCCAAGCGCGCCGCCGCCGTCGGCTGCGGAACTTGAAGCCGCGAAAGAGCGCGGCGCAACGGCTCAAGACGAAGCCGCCGGTCACTCCGAAGTCAGCCTCATGGAGCTCGTTCGCGAGCTGAACGCCGTCGAATTGGGCGTTCTCGTGATCCTCGGCCTCTGCGCGATCTACGCTGTCGCGCTGCTGTTCGAAAAAATCTACGTGATGCGCAAGGCTGCGGGTCAGACCAAGGAATTCCTCGCGGCCTTCCGCAAGGCCAACTCGGTTGAAGAAGCCGAAGCGATCGTCCGCAAGCTGCCGAACTCCGGCATCAAGTCGATGTTCGACGCGGGCATGGGCGAAGTTCGCCGCACCCAAGACCTCGGCCTCTACACGATGCGCGACGCCCGCGATCACACGATGCAGCGCGTCGCCTCTGCAATGGTGACCCGTCAGAACGAGCACCTTGAAGATCTCGGTTCGTCGATGACCTTCCTCGCGTCGATCGGCGCCAACGCACCGTTCATCGGTCTGTTCGGCACGGTCTGGGGCATCATGGTCGCCTTCGTCGGCATCGCCAAAACGCAAACGACGTCGCTCGCGGTCGTCGCGCCTGGTATCGCCGGCGCTCTGCTCGCCACCGCCGCCGGCCTTGTCGCCGCTATCCCGGCGGTGCTCATCTACAACTTCGCGGCCAAGCAAATTTCCAAGCAAGGCCAGAAGATGGACGACTTCGCCTCTGAATTCATTGCGCTTGTCTCGCGTGACATGGACCGTCGCGCTGGCTGAGGCTTTGAACCATCGGAGGAACCGCCATGGCGGGTAAATTATCATCTGGAGGCGGCGGAAAAGGCCGTCTCGAGGTGACGGCCGATCCGAACGTTATTCCGTTCATCGACGTCATGCTCGTGCTGCTGATCATCTTCATGATCGCAGCGCCGATCTCGAGCGTCGATATCGAAGTCAACATGCCGACTTCGCGGATTGAGCCGTCCAAGCGTCCGCCGCGTCCGACCTGGATTTCTGTGAACCAGAGCCCGGCGGGCGGCGTACAGGTCTTCGTTATGAACGATGCGGCGACGCTCGATAGTTTGGGCGAGCAAACCGTCGAGGCGGTGAAGCTCAACTCGCCGCAGATTGCCAATGACGAGTATGAGGTCAAAGACCAGCGCATCTACATCCGTGCTGACGGCGAACTCGAATATCGTCACGTGGTGCGTGTGATGAACCGGCTCCAAGATGCTGGCTTCACCAAGATCGGCTTCGTCGCCGAAGATCGGCGGATGTAGGTCATGGGAGCCAAGCTTGCATCTGGCGGAGGCAGAAAAGGCCTACAGCCTAACTCTGAACCCAATGTCATCCCGTTTATCGACGTTTTGCTCGTGCTGTTGGTCATCTTCATGGTCACAGCGCCGATCCCGACTGTCGATATCCGGGTGGATTTGCCGCCGCCCAACCCCGTGCCGATCCGGCTCGAGGGTTTGAACCCGACGATCGTTGGTATTCGTGAAACGCCGCAGGGCATGGTCATCTACGTCGATGAAGAGACAGTGCCGTTGGCCGAAATCGGCGACGCCACGCTCACGCATGCGATCCGCAACAACCCGGCGCTTGATGTTGAAGACATCTACGCCGAGGCGCGGGTTTTCGTGCGCGCCGATCAGAGCACCGCGTACGCCAACGTCGTCAACGTCATGAGCCGTCTTCAGGAAGAAGGATTCGCCAAAGTTGGCATCTTCGCTGAACTTGCGAGCGAGGGCTAAACGATGATTGGTCTTCGTCTTATCTCTCTGACGCTTGCGGCGATCATCTGCGCCGGCATTGCGTATCTGGCGTTCACTGGCCGTTTTCGCGCCGTCACCGACATGTTCGATGACGAAGATGCGGTGAAGGTGGAAATCGAGGAGAAGGTCAAACCGCCTCCGCCGCCACCACCTCCGCCGCCGGATCGTCCGCCACCGCCGCCGCCGCCGGAAATGCGGGTGCCGCCGCCGGATATGGGCGCGCCGCCGACACCGACGCCGCTGCCTGTGGCCGTCGATCCCCCGCCAGCGCCGCCGACACCGGCCGTGCTTACGGGTGTCACGTGGCTCGAACAGCCGAACGCAAACGACTACGTGCGCTACTATCCGCCGCGCGCGATGGAGCGCGACCAGGAAGCGCGCGTGCAGCTCGACTGCCTCGTGTCTGCCGATGGTCGCATATCGTGCACGGTGACGTCGGAAGATCCGACCGGTTGGGGCTTCGGCGAAGCGTCGCTTCGTGTGGCGCGCCACTTCCGCGTCGCCGCAACGACGGCCGATGGGCGCCCGACTTCGGGCGGTCGTATTCGCCGAACGATTGTTTGGCGGCTCGGCTAACAGCGTCGAAAAGCAAACTGCAGAAGCCGCGGCGCCAACAACGCCGCGGCTTCTCGATTATGTGATCACGGCTCGCGCGCCTGTGATTAGCGCAACGTCACGACGGGGCACACGCTCGGCTTCCACAGACCGCGACAAGCGGCGTTAGGGAGGCGAACATGACGCAATCATTCAGCATGCGTGCGACTTCGTTGGCGGCATCTGCGGCGCTTATTGGCGCAGGGTTGATTGCAGCACTCACATTTACGTACGCGCTGCCCTCGTTGCCGCCGCCGTTCGATAGTCGGCCCATTGACATGGAACTCGAACCGCCAGCGCCGCCGCCGCTACGTCCTCAAACGCCGCGTACTCAGGCTGTCGTGCGGGATGCTGAAGTGCTAACGTCGGCGCACGCGGTTACGGATTTCGTTGATTTGGAGCCAATTCCAGATGTTGGTGGCGCGGCCGGTACTTCAACGGTCACCACGATTGAGCGCCCTCATTGGCTGCAACGGCCCAGCAACCTTCAGCGCTACTATCCGCGCCGCGCCATCGAGAGCGGCATTCAAGGCGATGTGATGCTGGACTGCCTGGTGCGCACGTCGGGCTATCTGGCCTGCGAGGTCGTATCTGAAACGCCGGCAGGGCGTGGCTTCGCCGACGCGGCGTTGCGCATTGCCGCCGACCACAGGATGGCGCCTGCAATGCGCAACGGCGTCCCAGTGGAGGGGCGCTATCGCATGCGGGTTCCCTTCCGCGTTGAATGAATGCGGCGTGTCGTGCGAGTGGCTCGACGGGTGACCAAATTTTGGCCCTGTTTCCCTCGCACATGCCGGTCGAGAGGGTTATGCTTCGTCCTGAGGGACGCGAGGAGATATTGGATGAGAGTTCTTCTGGCTGGCGCGGTCGTGGCGCTGCTGATTGCTACACCCGTCGCCGCTCAAACCGGCGGCGCCACCGTCGCGCCGACCGGTCCGGTCGCGCCGTCTGCCTGTGGCGAATTGCAGCCTCCGCCGACATTGCCTGACCCTGCCACGGCGACGCGCGAAATCATGGATGCGGCCAACACCACCTATACGGCTTGGTCGACTGCCTATCACGCCAACCTGCAATGCCGCCGCGCCGAGTCGGACGCGCAGCGCGCTGTGTGGCAGGCGCGTGTCGCGGAGTACAATGCCGGTGCGACGGCGCTGAACGAGCGCAACAGCGCTTGGGAAGCTGCCGTGGCTGCGTTCAATGCGCGCGAGCCGGAGCAACAGCGGCGTCGCATTCGCTAACGGTTTGAGCCGTCGAAGCGCCACAGCGGCGTAAACACGGCAAGTGCAATAGCGGCGATCGCTAATCCTAGTGCAGGGATGAGCGACGCCGTTCGTGCGCTCCATTCACTGGCGGCAAAGCCGACGATCGCTGAGCCAATCGGTGCGCCGCCCATAAAGCCCATCGAATAAACGGCCAGCACGCGGCCAAGATAACGTTCGCCGGCGGCGCCTTGCACGATCGTGCGGCTCATCGAAATCGCGACACCGGCGGCCAGACCCCAAAGCACTGTGATCGCCATGAACCAGAGAAACGGCTTGTCGGCGGCGAACGTCGCCAAGGCGACGGCGCTGGCGACGTGCGAGAGGATCATGGCGCGGCCAGGTTTTGCCAGCGGCTTGGTGCGGCTCAAAATCAGCGCCGACACGAATGCAGCGCCCCAGAAGCAGGCGAACAACGCGCCAAGGCGCTGGCCCTGCAAATCGGCGTCGCCGCCATAGGCGTCGCGCACAATGAGCGGAAACAGCACCTGAAACGAGCCGACGACAAACACGCCGACATAAGCCGACGAAAGCAGCATGGGGGACATGATCGGGTTTCGGAACGCGTAGGCGAGACCATCTCCCATGTCGCGGAGCGCGCCGGAAAAGGTGCGCTCGTGGCCTGTCGGTTTGGGCGCTTTCAAGAACAGCGCGATCGCCGCCCCTAGCGTGAGCGCGATCGCTTGCAACGCCAGATAGGGCGCAGGTTCACTTCCGGCGGCGCTGGCGACCAAGATGCCGGCGATCTGCGCGCCAATTTGTACGGCGGTTGTGGTTGCGGCGGCGGTTGCGATTGACGTCGGGCGCCCGCGCGCGGACTCGCGCATAACGACGCCGTTGAGCGCAGCGTCCCGCACCGGCATCATGAACGCCGCGCACGCGCCTACCAGAACCGCATACGCGACCAGCGCCGCGTACGTGAGCCATCCCAGCACGATGATGAGGCAAAGCCCAATCGAACACAGCGCGAAGATGATGTTTAGCTGCATCAATGTCGGGCCGGCTTTGGCGCGTTCGGCCAAGAGGCCGCCGAACAAGAGAAAGCAGAACATCGGTGCGGAGAGTGCGGACTGCGCCAGGCCCACGCCGGCGGCTGTCGCGCCCAGAAAGAACGTCACCAGCGACGGGAAGAGCACGAACTGCATCCCGAACGCGAAGAAGTAGCAGCCGACCAGCGCGTAATAGAGCCCAAGCTCGGGAACGTCCCCGGGCTGGGTAGCGGGCGGTGCGTGCTCAGGCGGCGCGTCCATCAGGCTTGCCATAAGCAGCGTGAAGGCGGGCGCGTCCAGACCCTTCGCAATCTCGTTGACGACCGGTTAAGGCCGGACGTGGTGACGTCGGCGGGCACATGCTGCGCGCGAATCATGACCCGGTAGAGCCCTTGGAGCTCACCCAGGCGAACCAGCCTCAGGCGCGCGACGCGCTTGTGAACCGGCTGTGCGATCTCGTGTCCTGGCCGGAAAGCCGCATTCCTGCGCACGAGCGCCAGCTCGCGGCCGATATTCTCGTGGGCTTGTTGCGAACCAGCAACGTGGAATTGCGCCGCCGCTGCGCGCAAGGGCTGACGCGGATCAATGACGCGCCGAAGACGCTGCTGCGCTACCTCGCGCGCGACGAAATCACCGTGGCTCAGCCACTGCTCGAGGACGGCGTCGGCTTTGATGATTCTGATCTGATCGCCACCGTTCGCGCCGGTATGGCGGCGCATTGGCTTGCGATCGCGCGCAGGCGCTCACTCTCTGAACCGGTCGCCGACGCCTTGCTGCAAACCGGCGACGTTGAGGTGATCGAAGTGGTGCTGCGCAACACCGGGGCGCGGCTGTCCACACAAGCCATTGATCTCGCTGTCGGGCGCGCGCGCCAAGCGCCGCATCTGCCTGCGTATCTCGTTGCGCGTACGGAATTGCGTCCAACCCAAGCGCTGGTGCTGTTTTGGTGGGCGGATTTCCAAGCCCGCGTCCATATCCTACGCCGTTTCGCTATCGATCGGAACGTTCTGCTGCAAGAGCTTGGCGATGTCTTCGCGCTAGCTGCGGCCGAAGGCTGGTCCGATCCCGATACGCGCAAGACGCTGCAAGTGATCGAGCGGCGCCAGCGAAATCGCGCCGCGGCGACGAAGAGCCCATATGGCTCGCTCGAAGGTGCTTTGGCGGCAGCTGAGAATGGCATCGATCGCGCACTGCTCAACGAAATCGCACATTTGGCAGGCATCAAGCCGACGACGGCGTCGCAAATTTTCTCCGACGCGGGCGGCGAGGCGATCGGGGTACTGTGCAAGGCTGTCGGCCTGAAGCGCGCTTCGCTCATCGGCCTGTGGAAATCTCTACGCCGGCCGCATGGCGATCCTGACACCACAAATAACCCGCTCGGTCGCACGGTTTACGTGTTTGACACATTGGCGACGGCGAAGGCGCAAACGGTGTTGCGCTACTGGAATTGGTCTTTCACCGCCGATGCTGTCGGCATCGATCGCGCGTCGTACGACGATCCTGAACTCGAACTGCGGCTCGCGCGCCGAAACGCCGCATTGTTGTTCCACCGCAACGGCTAAGCGGTACACGCTCCACAAACTGGCGAATCCGGGCGCGCGGCGCTAAGCGTTGGTGCGCGCGCCGGCGGCGCGGGGAGGCGCATCCATGCTTCACGCCGCAGCGATGCTGATCGGTTTTTTTCTCTTGGCTTTGCTTGCCTTCGCGCAGCGTGATCTGGCGGAAGCGGCGTTGTTTGCGGCTGTGCTTGCGGCTGCGGGTGTGGCATTCGCGGCGCGCTTCGGCGGCCTCGGCGCAACCGTGATGAGCGCGCCGCAGGCGCTTGTGTTGGGCACCCTGCGCAGTGGCGCCGTACTTAGCGGCGCGCTGAAAGTGATCCGCAGCGCACTCGCAGCTGATGTCACGTTGAAGCCTGCGCTCGTGCGCGTGAAGGCGCGCGCCCAGACCGGCTTGGCGCGGGCGGTCATGGCCGATTTGGTGAGCGCAACACCGGGCTCAGTCGTGGTTGAGAACGAGCCGGACGCCGCACTTGTTCACGTCACCGACGAAGATGCCATCGACGCGGCGGAAATCGGCGCCTTGGAGTCGCGCGTGGTGGCGGCGTTCGACGGGGGAGCGCGGCCATGATCGCGCTTGGCATCGGCGCGCTCCTGGCGGTCGCTATTGCGCTCACCAGCTTGCGCTTGTTTACGAGCGCGACGCTGTATGACCGCGCTCTGGCTGTGAACACGATCGTGCTTCAGGCGGCGCTCGTCTGTGCGGCGGGGGCTGCTGCGTTGGGTTCAGTCGAAGGTGCGGACGCGGCGCTGGTGATGGTGCTGGGCTTATTCGTGCTGAATGCAGCGGCGCTCAAATTTTTCCGTGCGCGCACGTTCCAGGCGCCGTTGGCGCGCCTAGAGGAGCTGCTGTGATGGATGCCGCGCTCGATCTCGTACGTTCGGGGCTAGGCGGTTTAATCGCCATCGCCGGCCTGCTCTTCATCGCGGGCGGGACGCTCGGCATTCTTCGCTTTCCGGATTTCTACACGCGCCTGCACGCGCAGCGCGCCAGCGATGGCATTGGCGCGGTTCTGGTGTGCGTCGGTTTGGCAATTCTCGCGCGCGACGGCGAGGTGGCGCTGCGTTTGGTTTTGTTGGCGGTGCTGATCGCGGCCCTTGGGCCTTTGATTGCGCAGCTTTCGGCTAACTCAGCGCATGTCGGCGGGCTCGCGCCGCTGTCCGGCCCTTACACGGCGCCGCGCCCTGGTGTGAAGCGCGAAGAGGGCGAGACATGAGCGTCGCACTCGCGGTGACATGGCTTGCCGGCGTGCTGGCGCTGGGCGCGGGCGTGCTCGCCGTGGCTGCATTGCGCGCGCGCTCGTTGTTCGTCACCGCCGCTTGTTTGGCCGGCGTCGCTGCGTTGGCGGCGGCAGCAGCGTTGCTGCTGGGCGGCGGCGACGGCGCCGTGGCGATGGCGGCGTTTGGCGTGGCGCTCGCGCCGGTCATTGTGATGGCCGGTGTGCTGTTGAGCGCGCGCACAGCGAAAACGACGCGAGGCGGATTGTGGATCAGCGCCGTCGCCGTTGTGGCAGGCGTCGCGGCGGCCGTGGCGATCGCACCGGAATTAGGCGCAGGCCCGGCGGCGACGCCTTCCTCTGCGCCGATCTCGCTATGGCTAGGCGCCTTGGTGTTCGTGGCCGCGGCGGCGTGTGTGGCTGTGCTGGGTTATGGCGAGCGCGGCGTGTTGCAACGGCCTGAGCCGGGGCCAGACGCGTGATGCGCCCATCGCACCTTTCTCTGCTGGCCGCCGTGCGGCTCTATGCGCCGCTCATCGTTTTGCTTGCGCTGACGATGCTGGTGCTGCGCGCGCCTGGTGGTGGCGTTGGATTTGTCGGTGGGATCGTGTTTGCGATGGCGCTTGTTGCCCACGCGCTCGTGTTTGGCGCAGCGGAGGCGCGCAAAGCCCTTCCTCCAACAATCGCGCGCGCACTCCTGGCTAGCGGGCTGATTCCGGTTGTGGTCGGCGCACTTGGCGTGGGCGGAGCGCTGGCGCCACGCATCGGCGAAGCCGGACTCTTCTTAGTGACTGTAAGCGGCCTCCACTTGGTGTTCGCGGTGCTTTTCGGCCGCGCGCCGACATTACGCGATGGGGACGCGTCGTGACCGCGCAAGCCGTTGCCTTGACGCTGGTGCTAGGCGTCGCTCTGGCGATGCTGTTTGCCGGCGCAGCGACGGCGCTTGTCTCAGCGAATATCGTCAAGCGCATTGCCGGCGTGATGATCGCGTTGGTTGGCGCCATGTTGTGCTTGGCTGCGCTCGGCGCGGGCGCGCAGACATTGGTGGCGGCGGTGGCAATCGCGTTGGCCTATTGCGCGATCGGCGCGGCGCTGCTGGTGCGTGTGCAGGAAGCCTATGGCGAGGCGGAAACGCCGGAGGCCAACAAAGCCGACTTTGCGGAAGAACCGCGGGAGCCGCGGTCGTGAGTTTGTATCTCGATCTTGCACGCGCACACGCGCCGGCCGTCATCTTGGGCATGCTGCTGGTGGGCGCGGCGCTTGCGCTTGTGACGCCGAACGGGCGCGCGAGTTGGACGCTGGCGTTGGCGGCTGCGATCGCCGCTGTCGCGATGGCCGCGGATTTATCGTGGCGGTTTCTGACGTCTGGCGCGGCGCTCGCGCCGGATGCTTTGCTCACCGTCGATGGCGTGAGCGCATTCGCAGCGCCGTTGATCGCCGCGCTCGCGGCGTTTGTGATCATGGCTGAAGGTGCGGCGTTGCGGGAGCGCGTCGCGCGAACGCAACCCTATGCAGTGGCGTTGCACTTGGCCGGCGCGGCGAGCTGGATCGGTGCGCTCTTCGCGCAAGATCTTGTTGGTTTGGTCGTCGGCGTGAACGTCGGTTGGCTGGCGCTCACGGGCTTAGTGGCGACGGCGCCTGAGCGTGGCGCGCTTAATGGCGCACTGCGGATGCTGACAGCGGGCGGCGCAGCCGCTGCGTTCATGCTCGCTGGCATTGGGCTGATCACGTATGCGGCGGGCGGCGGGGCTGTGAACGCCGCAGCGAGCGCGATGATCTCATCGCCGCAGATGGCGACGCTGGGCTTTGTGCTGTTGCTTGCGCCGCTGATGCTGATGGCGGGAGCCGCGCCGCTGCATGCGTGGATGGGCGCGGCGTACGGGCGCTCGGACGCCACGCTGGCGCTGACCATGGGCGCTCTGGCCTCGTTGGCTGTGATTGCGCGGCTGGCGGCGGTTGCGGCGACGGCGCCGGCGGTGGCCGAGGGTGTTTCGGTGGTGCTGGTGAGCGTCGGCATCGCCAGCGTTTTAATTGGCTCGGTGCAAGCCATTGGCGCGGTGAACGTGCGCCGGCTCATTGCTTATGCGGGCGCGGCGCAAGCGGGTTGCGTGCTTGTGGCGATCGCGCTGGAGTCGCCTGCTGGCCTAGCGGCGGCGCTGGTGCAGGTGTTTGCATGGGGCGCGGGCGCGTTTGCGTTGTTTGCGGGCATCGCTGCGTCGAGGGACGCGGCTTTGACTGCGCTCGATGGCTTAGGCCGGCGCGCGCCGTTCGCGGGCGTCGCGATCACCGTGGGCGCGCTGAGCTTCATGGGCGCGCCGCTCACCATCGGCTTCCTCGGCCGCTGGCGCTTGATCGAGGCGGGCGTCGGCGCCGGGTGGTGGTGGGCGACGGGCGCTGCGATCGTGACATCACTGGCGGCGGTGTTTTACGGCGGCCGTCTGATCGAGCGCATCTATTTCCGCCGCGCCACCGAGGCGGCGGCGTTTGATCTCGATGTGTGGCGTTGGGCGCGTGTGCCAGTGTTGGCGGCTGCGATCGCGGCGATCGCTTGCGGGCTTGCGCCGTCTTTGCTGCTCGACTTGGCCACGCGTGCGTCGATGCTGGCGCTGGGGCTTGGCGCATGAACGCCGAACTCGCTCTCGCTGGCGTGCTCGGCGTTTCGGCGGCGCAAGCTCTGCTTGTGCTGGCGCTTTCGCGTCCGCCAGGCCTGCGCGATGTCGTGCACGTGCTCTGCACGGGCTTGGTGGCGGTGTTCGCGAGCTATCTTGTGTATGCCGTGGCGCAAGGGGAGACCGCGCGCATCGTGCTGGCGCAGCCGTTGCCGAATGTTGAATTGGCGTTTGCGATCGAACCGCTGGGGACGCTGGCGGCGGCGGTGCTGGCTGGGTTGGGCTTCCTGCACGCGGTGCACACGTCTGGCATGGTGCGCGCCACCGGCCAGAAAGCGCCGGCGCGGCTGATGGCGTTTTCGGCGCTGACGACGGCGGCGGCGATGGCGGTGATGTTCTCCGCCAATCTGTTTAGCTTCTTTGTGGCGTACCAAGCCTTGGCGCTGGCGGCGTTTCCACTGGTCGCGCATGTCGGCGACGATGAGGCGCGCAATTCGGCGCGCACGTTCTTGGCTGTGCTGCTCGGCGCCTCGATCGCATTGCTCCTGCCAGCGATGATCTGGACTTACACGCTGGCCGGCGCGCTTGAGTTTCAAACCGGCGGCGTGTTGGCGGGGCGCGTCGATCAGTTGAGCGCCAACATTCTGTTGGCGTTGTTTGTGCTCGGCATTGCGGGCGCGGCAGCGCCGCCCATGCACCGCTGGCTGACTGTCTCGTTCACCGCGCCGTACCCGTCGCTCGTTTTGGTCCAGGGGTTAGCCGTGCTGCCGGCGGCTGGCATCGGCTTGCTAAAAGTGTTCGCCTACGTGTTCGGCTCCGCGTTGATCACGGCAGCCCCGGCGACGCAGATTTTGTTGGCCGTATGCGGCGTCACCATGTGCACGGCTGCGCTGATTGCGTTGTCCAAGACCGACATGCGCGAGCGCTTGGCGTATTCCCTTTGGGCGCAATCGCTGGCGGCGATCGTTGGCGGGCTGCTCGCCGCACCAGCCGGATTGTTTGCTGCGGCGCTACAGATCGTGGCGACCAGTTGTGCGGCGACGACGTTGCTGATGGCGGTCGGCACAACAGCGGCTGTGACGGGCAGGCACAACACGCTCGATTATCCTGGCCTCGGGCGGGTGATGCCGTGGACGTTCGCAGGCTTTGCCATTGCGTGCGCGAGCTTGATCGGCATGCCGCCGTTTTCCGGCGCGTGGGCGAAGCTTTGGCTAATCACGGCGTCCGCCAGTACCGGCGTGATCTGGGCGGCGGGGCTCGTCGGCGCCGCTGCTGTGCTGACATTCGCGCATCTGGGGCCGCTCGCCGCCAATGCGTTTGCCGGCCGCGCGCCAACGGATGCATTCAAACGCCCGGACGGCGCGTCGATCCTTCTTGTGGCGCCCGTGATCCTGGCGGCGGCGGGCACGCTTGGCTTGCTCGTGCTGGCTGATCCGCTGGCTTCGTTTCTATCGCCGGTGTGGACACCACGATGATCAAGCCGCCCCCTCCGCAAAAGCGCGGCATTGCTGCGATGCTCTTGCTGTTCTGCGTCGTCGCGCTCGTGGCCGGCGTGGGTTTCGAGTTCATCAACGGCGCCTCGGCGCGCTTCAGCGTGATCGCGCAACCTGGCGGGCGCGCAATTCTGGGTGTGCTGGTCGCGTGTGTGCTGGTGCTGCTGGCGCACGTCATGCGTCTGTTGTTGGCCTCGCGGAAAGACGGGGGCGGCGATGCCAGCGATCACGCTTAATCCCGGCTTTGTATGCATCCTTGCTGCGCTGCTGACGCTGGCGGCGCCGCGTGTGGCGCGCGCGCCGATCATGGCCGCCTCCGCTGTGGCGGCGTTGTGGTTGATGCTCGACCGCGACTTCGGCGCGGCGGCGGCGGCGGCGCAAATGGGCGTACCCGTTGTGCTGCTCGATCTCGATGCGCTCAACCGGATATTCGGCATCGCCATGCTGATCGCGTTGATCGTGATCGCCATGGCTTCGAGCGCGCGCCGCAGCCGCGCGGAGGACACCGCCATCTTGCTCATGGCCGGCGGAGCGGTGTCGGCGCTCTTCGTCGGCGATCTGATTAGTTTCGTTGGCGCCGCCGCCCTCGCTGGGCTTGCATCGGCGTGGCTGGTGTTTGCTTCGCCCTTGCCGCGCTCGGCGCGGAGCGGGGTGCGGTTGCTGATCTGGCAGGGCTTGGAGGGTTTGCTCTTCCTCGTCGGCGTGGCGTTCCACCTCTCAGCCGGGGCGGCGAGTTCGATCTTTACGCAGCTCGACGCCACCTCGATCGGCGGCGGCTTCATTTTCGCGGCGCTGCTGATCCGCGCCGGCGCGCCCCTGGCGCATGTTTGGTTGAAGGACGCAGTCGCCCACGCCTCGCCGGTGGGCGCTGCAGCGCTCAGCGCGTTCTCGACGATGCTGGGCGTCTATGCGTTGGCGCGCCTTTATCCGGCCGAGCCGGTTCTGATCTTCATTGGCGCCGGCATGATCGTGATCGGGCTTGCTTACGCGATGGCGGAGGACGACCTGCGTCGCGCCGCTGCGAGCGGGCTTACGGCGCAGACGGGTGTTTGTGTCGCGCTGATCGGCTTGGGCTCGCCGCTGGCCTTGGCGGCTGCTGAAGGGCACGCCTTCACCGCGATCTTCGCGTTTACAGCGTTGCAACTGACCCTCGGCGCGATACTCGGGCGGCGCGGCAGCGTGAATGCATCCGACATTGAAGGCGTGGCGCGTGTCATGCCGCTGACGGCGACGCTGCTGCTTGCTGCGGGTCTGGCCGTTGCAGGTGCGCCGTTGTTTGCGGCCTACACGACCATCTCGATCGCACTCGAAGCGTTGGCGCAGTGGGAGTTGCAGTGGGCTTGGCTGTTGGTGGCGAGCGTGCCGGCTGGCTTGTTTGCCTCTCTGTGCCTGCGCCCGTCGCTTGCGGCGTTCAACGCCGTGCCGCAACGCGTGCCGTTGCAGGAGGCGCCGTTCCCCATGCTGTTGGGTTCGGCCATCGCCGTGTTCTTCTGCTTCTCCGTCGGCGTTGCGCCGCGTTGGCTCTATGGCCTGTTGCCGACGGCGCTGGAGTTCGCGCCCTTTGCGATCGACCGCATGGCGCCCCATCTCGCTTTGCTGGGCGCGACGGGCGTCGCCTACATTACGTTGCGCGCCTTCAAGCTCGCGTCAGTGGAAGCGCCGGTGCGCCTGCGCGATGTGGATGCGCTCTATCGCGGGCCGCTTGCGGGGGCGGGGCGGTGGCTCGGCGTGGTTATGCTGCGTGTCTACGGGACCGCCCAGGCGCTGCTCCACGCGCAAGCCGTCAGCGCTGGCCGGCTGGCGATGCGGTGGATCAGGGCCTGCGATCAGCCTTATCGGGGCGGCGGGGCGCTACAGTTTGCGGCGCTCCTGACTGTGACAGCACTCGCCTTGGTCTGGCGCTATCTTTAGCACCGCCGCAGCTTCAATTCGCAGCCTTTCCGAAATTTAGCGTAAAGGTTGTGCAAATATTTGAAGTCGAAATACCGTTGAGCTATTCTGCAGGCGCTTCTGTTCCAGCAGCTTTTATTCAACAGATTTCGCGTGCGCTTATGGACACTAGGAATGACTTGGTAGAAATGGCGGCGGAGATAGTATCCGCCTACGTGTCCGCTAATCAGGTACCACCGCAAGAGATTCCGGCGCTGATCCGCACGGTGCACACGGCGCTGCAGCAGATCGCCGGCTCGGCGCCAGCCGTCGCAGTTGGCGCGCTGGAGCCTGCGGTGCCGGTCAAGAAGTCGATCACCCCGGACTTCATCGTCTGCCTCGAAGACGGCAAGAAATTCAAAAGCTTGAAGCGCCATTTGCGCACTCGCTACGGGATGACGCCGGACGAGTACCGCACCAAATGGAGCCTGCCACACGACTACCCGATGGTGGCCCCGAACTACGCCAAAGAGCGCTCGAACCTGGCTAAGCGCATGGGCCTCGGGCACGCCCGTCGTCCGGAATAGGAAAAAATTCCTCTTAATAGGACAAAATCTATCCTATACCTCTGAAGCGCCCGTATCCTCCGATTTGGTCGGTGGCATGGGCGTCAGTGAGAGGTGTGGAGATGAGGAAGTCCGAGAGGCGGGTCCGCGACGAAGCGGCGGCCCGGTTAGCGGCCGGCGTGGCCGCTTTTGCATTGAACGTTTCAGACGAGGAGCTGCTGGCGGAGACGCGCGGGAGCGCCGAAGTCGCGTTCGCGCGGCAGGTGGCGGCCTATTTGTGCCACACGGCGTTCGAGATGAGCCTTTCGCGCGTCGCGAACGCGTTTGCGCGCGATCGCTCGACGGTGGCGCACGCGTGTCATTTGATCGAAGACCGCCGCGACGAAGCGCAATTCGATCATTGGATCGCTTCGCTTGAGGCCATGTTGCGTGACGCGCCTGCGCCGGGGCGTGCGGTGTCCGCATGAGCCGGAGTGAGCGTGCGCTGGCGCGCATGGCGGCGGGGGGGCTGGCCGTTGGCGCAAGAGCGCGCGGGCGAACGCTACAGCGTTTATCCGCAGAACGATCGCCGCCGGCGCCCGCTGGTGCGGCTGAGCGCTGAAGAGGTCCGCGCCTTGGAAGCGAGCGGCGCCATCGTGAAGGCGGGCGACGTGTTCGTGCTTTCGGCGCCTGGTGGCGCACGTGTTCGCCGCGAGGCGGCCGCGCCGGGCGAGGCGTTCGTGGCGCAGCACCGGGAGGTGATTGACCGCGCCATTCTCGGCGCGGGCGGGGAAGTGCGGCGCGTGCGCGGACACGATGCGGATGCCGTGCTGCGTAGACTTGCGGCGTTGCGCGACGGTGCTGGCGGGCCGTGGCTCGATGCGGCGGAGGTCGCCGCGGCGGCGCGATTGCGAAGCGATTGGGAGATGGGAGAATGCGGTCTGGTGCGTGGTTCCGATTGGACTGCGCCGCCGAATGCGTCATCGGGACGTTCGGTTGGCAATGCGGCGGAGTTTGCGGCAGGCGCGTTCTGCGATGCGCGCAGGCGCGTAGCGGAAGCGCTTGAGCGATTGGCGCCGCCTCTGAGACGCGTGGTGGAGCGTGTGTGTTTGCATGAAGAGGGGCTCGAGGCGCTAGAGCGCGCGGAGTCCTGGCCGGCGAGGTCAGGCAAGCTCGCCCTGAAGCTGGCTCTGTCTCAACTGGCGAGCGGCTAGGCGCTGCGACGGGCTTCGTCTTGGATGCGCTTGATCATCGCGAACAAACCGTTTGAGCGTTGCGCGGTGAGTGCTTCCTTGAGGCCGAGGCGATCGAAAAGCGCCTGCGGATCGATAGAGAGTATTTCCCCCGGCGTGCGGCCAGAGAAGACGCGCATCAGCATGGCGACTTCGCCACGTACCAGGTGAGCATCGGAATCGCCGCGAAAATAGAGCTTTTTAGGCGCTTCCGTCTTGCGCTCGGAGACGAGCCAGACTTGGCTGGCGCAGCCGCGCACGCGATTGGCTTCGACGCGTTCATCGTCGCTCAACGGCTCAAGCGTGCGCGCAAGCTCGATCACATGCGAAATGCGCTCCTCCCAGTCGGGAAGGAGCGCAAATTCGTCCGTCAAATCCTGGATGGCCTGATCGACGCCGCTCATGCGCGTTACATGCGCTTTGCGACGCCTTCGGGCAAGGCGCGCTTAGTCGCGACCGCCGCCGCCGCCAGTGGTGATCGGCGCCATGGCGCTGACGTCGGGCTGACCGACAGCGCCGATGCAGGTGCCGATGTCTCGGAGGCCATGCTGGCCGAGGCAGAACGCGTTTTCATAACGGAAGCGCGCGGCCGACATGCATTGATAGAGCTGTAATTGGGCCATCTCGATGCAATCGCGCGACCGCGGGTCTGCGATCAAGCGGCCAACGGCGCTCTGGTGGCTTTCCATCGCGTCGAGCGCTTGCAGGGCGGCGACAGCTGCCATGCGGTCGAGTGCTTCGCCGCGCGTGGCGTTGACGCGCCATTGGTGGGTGACGAGCGGTTGAGCTGCAACTTCAGTGACTTCCGCACCGCCGCGCACGGCGTCCCAGAAGCGGCGGCCGCCATAGGCCGCGGGATCGGAGGTGGTGATGGAAAGCGGCGTAACAGAAAGGCGGGGCGACACTTCAGACGGCAGCGATGGCGTATGGCCACCGACGCGGCCGAGCGCGCGGATGCGCTGCACGCGTGCGTCCTGTTGCGGCGCGACGGCATTGGCCCAGCGCTGACGCTGCAGCGAGTAAGCCAGTTCCTGGTAGCGATCCGCGACGTTGATGATGCGGGCGCTATCGGCGTTGGCGCTATCGAGCAGAATTCGGGTGGCTTCAGGGCCGCCGCGCAGGCCGCGCGCATAAGATGGGTCGACAGTGACGGCCCAGATCACGGCGTCGCGGCCGTAATAGGCGGCGGCTTCGCGCACGCCCTGAACGTAGGCCGGAGATTGGGCTGCGAGTTGAGCGCCGTAGGCGATCCAGCCTTGCGTCAGCGCATCGCGGTTGTGGCGCCCGACTCGGTCCAGCGCTTCTTCGAGCTGGGCGGCGTTGCCGAGCGCGCCGCCGCGCAGATCGGAGACATCGTTGTGATAGGCCGCATAGGCCGTAATTGCGGATTGCAGATCGCTCGCTCCAGCGGCCGGCGCGTCGCCCGTCGTGGTTTGAGCGTTCGCGACGCCAAGAAGGGCGACGGCTGCGGTGGTGGTCCAGACCGCTAAGCTGCGCATCGGCTCTACTCCCTGATCCTAGAATGGTGAGTCCGCTTCCGCGAGCGACTCAGAGCGGGCAGCATGTCCGCCAGCACGTTAAGAAGTCTTTTACTCGCGAGCGGCCTTTCCGTGTCAACACAACACGCAGCAAACCAGCCTGCAATAGCAGCGCCAAACGCAGCGCCGCTGGCGCTGGCGTGCTGGTTTTGGCTGGCAGGCGTGGTTTTTGCGGCGGTTGTCGCGGATGCGAACGGCGCGGCGCGCGCCGATATCGCGGCGGCTACGGCATTGGGTGCGGCGCCATCCTTAACGGGCTTCGTCCTTTTACCGCGATTAGGCTCGAAATGGGCCGTTCTAGGGTGGTTAGCGGTCTGGCTAACAAGCCTGACAGGTTTGGTCGCGGGAACCGGCGGCGCCAGTTCGCCGCTCGCGGCGGCGCTGTTGATCGTTCCGGCTCTGGCATTGGTGTTGGGCGGTGGCTGGGTGCGCGAGGCGGGCGGTGCGGCTTTGCTTGGCTATGCGTTCGCGGCTTACACGGAGCGGTTTGACGACATGGCGCTCGCGCCGTTCGGCGAGATCATGACGGCGGTGTCGATCGTGTTCGTGGCTGGGTTGATGTTGATTGGCCGGCGCGGCGGTAGCGCGCGCGAGGCGGCGATCGGGCAGCGCATCGCGGAGGTGTCACACGAACTGCGCACGCCGCTGAACCACATCCTCGGTTTCTCGGAGATGATCGAGCGCCAAATCTTCGGCGAAGTTGGAGCGCGCTACGTCGAATATGCGGGCCTGATCCGGAAGAGCGGGACGCATCTGCTGGGTTTGGTGAACGATCTGCTCGATCTGTCGAAGATCGAGGCGGGTAAATACGAGTTGGAGTTGGAGACGTTCGATGTGCGCGGCGTGGTCGAAGACGTCGTGCGACTATCGACCGATGGCGCGGAGAAAAAGCAAATTGTGCTCGGTATGATCACGCCGGAGGCGCCGCTCATGGTGCGCGCGGATGAGCGGGCGCTGAAGCGGATGCTGATCAACACGGTGAGCAATGCGATCAAGTTTACCCCCGAAGGCGGCCGCGTATTCGTGAGCGCCGCCGCCGTCGATGGCGCACTCGATCTGGAAACAACCGATACGGGGCCAGGCATTCCGGAAGCGGAGCGCGAAACGCTAGGTCAGCCTTACGAGCGTGGCGCTGGCGGTGCGCATGCGGAAGGGACGGGGCTGGGCTTGTCGCTGGTACGAGCAATGGCGGGATTGCATGGCGGCGGGCTAAGCTTCCACGACGCGCCCTGCGGCGGTGCGCTTGTGCGGATTAGGATGCCGGTGCTGGCTGTCTAGTTCAGCGTCAAGAACGCGCGGGCGGCGCCGACATCGCCGACTTCCGCATAGAGGCTTTGCGTGCTGCGGCCATTGGTGATGCGCAGCTCAACGCTTTCACGCGGGTCTAGCGCCAACAAATCGCGGAAGGCGGTGTTGGGAAAGGTGAACACTGCTTGGCTGCGGCCGCCTTCGATACGCTCGATCGTGCGCGTGGACGGTAAGCGCGCAGCAGCGTTTGGCGCAGGCGCGCCGGCGGCGAGGCCATAAGACATGCGTTGCGGCAAGCTGACTTCGCTGACGCGCGCGCGTGCGGTGTCGCGCATGACGAGGGTGACCGATGCTGGCGGCGTAGCGCCGCGCGCGAGAGGCAAGGTCAGCACTAAACGTTGGACGCCGTCTTGTTCACGCACGCCAAAGGTCGCCGCGACCGGCGTGTCGATCGCTTGGCTCAGCCGCCATGCCGGATCGGTGGTGACGGCGCGGCGCGCGACCCAGGTGCGCTCCCAGCCGGGAAACTGCATCGTGCCGGCGGCCGACCAGCGCGCGAAAGCGTGGCGCGCATCTTCGGCGGAGGTCGCCGTGCGTTGATCGCCGCAAGCGCGCGCGCGGGCGGCGCCGACGGCGGCTTGTTCAAGCTCGCGCATCTGGGCGTTGGTCCAGCCCGAGCGCAGGAGCGAGCCGCGCGCTTGGGCGGCGCTGATTTGCAGTGCGGTGCGGATGTCGGATGAAAATAGGCCGCACTGGGCGTCCGCTTCGAGCAGGCCGCGGCGCTCGGCATAGGCGGCGCGCGCGTTTGGCGCCTCGTCGGCGGACGCGGCGGTAACGGTCGCCAGGGCGAGGGCGGCTGCAAGGAAGAGGAGGCGCATGCGAGCGATAAAGGTTAAGCTCATGGTCTTGCGTTCTGATGAACGCCGGGAGTGTCATGGACGAGTTGAAGACTGATTTCTGGGCGACGGCGCTGATGCGGCGGGCGCAGATCGCTGGCGCTTTCGCCGGCGTGACCCGGAAAGGCGACACCGACGCCGGCGCCGTGCTGGTTAAAGTGGCGACCATGAACGGCAAGGCGCGGCTTTATGCGCCGGCCCGCGATGGGGACGGTGAGCGCATCTGGCTCGATCTCTCGGCCGGGCCGTTGGGGGACGCCGAACCGGACGTGGACGCCTATGCCCGTAAGCGCGCGGCGACCGATCCCGATCTCTGGGTGATCGAGATCGAAGATAAGTACGGCCGCCATTTCCTCATGGAACGCGTGGACGGCGGGACTGGGGACTAGGGATTAGGGGTTAGGTCGACCGCGTGAGGCGATGGCGTCTTTGCTCGATGTTTGTTACCACGCGCCCCCAGCCCCTAATCCCCAGTCCCTAATCCCTATGTCCGACCCCGCCACTGAGGCCGCTCGCCGCCGCACGTTTGCGATCATCTCGCACCCCGACGCCGGCAAGACGACACTGACCGAGAGCTTGCTGCTCGCGGGCGGCGCCATCCACTTGGCCGGTGCAGTGGCCGCGCGCGGGCAGGCGCGGCGCACCAAGTCGGACTGGATGAAGATCGAGCGCGAGCGCGGTATCTCGGTGTCGTCGTCAGTGATGATGTTCGAGCACGACGGCTTGGTGTTCAACCTGCTCGACACGCCGGGCCACGAAGATTTCTCGGAAGACACCTATCGCACGCTGACCGCGGCCGACTCGGCCGTCATGGTGCTGGACGCCGCCAAGGGTATCGAGCCGCAGACGCTGAAGCTCTTCGAAGTTTGTCGCCTGCGCGACATCCCGATCACCACCTTCATCAATAAAATGGACCGCGAAGCGCTCGACCCGTTCGAGTTGTTGGATGAGATTCACTCCAAACTCGCGATGGATACAGCCCCCATGTATTGGCCGGCTGCGTCAGGGCAGCGCTTTGCCGGCATGCTCGATCTGACGCGCGACGAATTCGTGCCGTTCCGACGCTTGGAGGCCGGCGAACAGGGCTTCGGCGTCGAGGAGCGCCAGAAGCGCGGCGGCAACGATTTCCTGCACGGCGTGACCGATGACGTGCGCGCCGAGCTGGAGGAAACGTCAGAGTTGGCGCGTGAGGGGTTGCCCAAGTTCGATTTACAATCATTCCGCGAAGGGCATTTGACGCCCGTCTATTTCGGCTCCGCGCTGCGCCGCTTCGGGGTGTTGGAATTGTTGGCGGGGCTTGCCGCAAACGCGCCTGGACCGCGTGCGCAGCCAGCGGCGGTGAAGGGCGCGGAGACTGAGATCGAGCCCGGCGGCAACGACGTCACCGGTTTCATCTTCAAGATCCAAGCCAACATGGACCCGAAGCACCGCGACCGCGTCGGCTTCTTCCGCATTTGCTCCGGCAAATTTCAGCGCGGCATGACGCTCCGGAGTGCGGCGGGTAAGAGCTTCAACGTCCACAATCCGATGATGTTCATGGCGCAAGACCGCGAGATCGCCAACGAAGCGTTCCCCGGCGATGTCATCGGCATTCCGAACCATGGCGGGCTGCGTGTGGGGGATTCGCTTTCGCAAAGCGGCGACGTGGCGTTCCGCGGCATCCCCAATTTCGCGCCGGAAATCTTAAAGCGCGTGCGTGTGCGCGATCCGCTGAAGCAAAAGCATTTGCGCAAGGCGCTGGAGTCGCTGGGCGAGGAGGGGGTCACGCAGGTGTTCAAGCCGGTGCAGGGCGGCGATCTCGTCGTCGGCGCGGTCGGCGCGTTGCAGTTCGACGTGCTGAACGAGCGGATGAAGGCCGAATACGATCTCGACGTGATTTTCGAAATGTCGCCCTATCAGGCCGCGCGCTGGGTAAGCGCGGAGAAGCGGGCTGACCTTGAGGCGTTTCTCGACAAATCAGCCTCGCAGATGGCTGAGGATGTCGATGGCTCGCCGGTCTATCTGGGCAAGAGCGCGTGGGAGATCGGCTATGTTCAGGACAAGAACCCGAACATCCGCTTCAGCGACACCAAGGAACGGATCGCCGCTTAAGCCGCCGCCTTGCGCACTTTCATGAAGCGGAGCGCGCGTTGCGCCGCTTCGATCGGCACGGCATTGTAGAGCTTGCCGAACTCTTCGGCCCGATCCATGGCTTCTTCACCGCCGCAAGCAAGCACCGCCAGCGTGACGAACAGCGGGCGTTCGATGTTCGAGGCGCGGCAGATCATGGCGAGGCCATCGATGTCTTTGCGCTCAAGAATGCTTGAGACGGTCTCGTTGTCGAGATTGGTGATCTCGGCCAGACCGTAGAGGAAATGCATGCGCTTGGCTTCGCGATAGAGCGAAACAAGCAGGCGCGCATTGAGCTCGCCATTGTTCTTCTTGTTTTGGATGAACGCCATGGCGTTCTTGGCTTCGCTATCCATCGCGCCGACCGAGCTGTTCAGCTTGGCGCGCGCCTTGGCGAGGGCGGCGTCCAGAGTGGCGGGATCGACGGAGGCGTTGCGGTCGAGGATTTGATCGCGGAGCCGCGCCTCGACCACGAAATACATCTCGTTCAAGAGATCGAGCGGGATATCGCGACGCTTGACCACGGATTCATGCAGCAGCTCATTGCGGCGCGCGCGATCGACGGCGGCTTCCATGCTGGTGCGCGAGACCTCGGCGCCGTCATTGCGCAGGAGCGCGTCGAGCGCATGGTCGTCGCCGAAGCGGACGATGGCGTCCGAGAGGCTTTCGCTGACCGTTTCGCGTTGCGCGACGGCCTTGATGTGGCTCTGGCTTTGGTAATTCACGATCTGGAGCAGCGTGCCTTCGTCGAGCGCTTTGCTGTTTTTCAGCACCGGTCCGGCGATTTCGAAGGAATGGTTGGCAAGATCACGCATCAGGCCGACAGGGGCGTCATCGGCGTTGGCGAACACTTGCGCGAGTTCGGCCAGGACGCCGTCCTGCATCTCGGCCGCGACCAGTTGCAGCACATCGTCAAACAGCGCGGTTTCGCGGCCGCTGCGTGAGCCGGATGTTTCGAAGAAAAGATCGGTAACCTCGCGCAGCAGTTCGCGGCGGACGCCACTATCGGGCGTGCGCGCCAAATCGATCAGCTTCGCAAACCGCGACTGAGTCATGCGTACGGGCTCCAGAATTGGCAGGGAACATACGCCGCGCCCGTTAATAAATGTTGCAGCGCACTCACTGCGACC
Source organism: Hyphomonadaceae bacterium (assembly GCA_022841905.1). Taxonomy (GTDB): domain Bacteria; phylum Pseudomonadota; class Alphaproteobacteria; order Caulobacterales; family Aquidulcibacteraceae; genus Vitreimonas. The sequence continues at coordinate 224,470 of JALHQO010000001.1, forward strand.
GGCCGATCCGGAGGCTTAATCCGCCTTCGTCGGGGCCGCCGAGCAAGGCGTAAGCGGGATCATCGTTCTCGCTGGCGCCGGCGGTGATCACTAATTCGCTGTTTACGTTTGTGGCGGGCGGCGCTTCGCTTGGCGTCGAGGCTGGCAGTGCGGCGAAAGCGGGCGCGCGGCTGGATAGGCCAACGGCCGAGCCGTCCGCCGGCCATGTAGTTGGCGCGGTCGCTGAAAGTTCGCAGGCGCCATGCACACGTTGAATCCAAGCGATACAGAGGCCATCGTCCGCGCACGCGCGCGCACAGGCGGCGGCGTCGCGGAGAGGCAAGGTGGCGTAGGCCGCGCTCGAACTGGCGAGCGCTGGCGTGAGCGCCGCGCCGATCAGGCCGAAGGCGGATGCGAGGAAAAGAGCGGTGTGGCGGCGCATGGAGCGCCAAGCTGCCGCAAGAGGGTTAATAGAGGATTCACTCCTCCGCGGCGAGCGCCTCGCGCCGGAGTTCAATCTCTAGCCACTCGGTTTCAGCGGCGGCGTGCTCGGCGCGCGCGGTTTCGAGCCGGTTGGCGGCTTGGTGAAAGCGATCGGGCGCCTCGGCGAAGAAGTTCGGCGCGGCCAATGTCGCTTCGAGTTTGGCGATCTCAGCCGTCAGCTTCGGCATCAGCGCGTCGAGTTCGGTGGCCCGCCGTTCTTCTTTGTAGCTGAGCTTGGAGGCTTTGCGCGGTTGCGCTGGCGCGGCTGGTTTTGCGGCGCTGGCTTGCTGACGGCGCTGGACGGCGCGCGCGCTGCCGTGCTCGCGTTCGAAGTCGGACCACCCGCCCGGGGTCTCCACCCACTTGCCGCCGCCAAGCGGGCCAACGATCTGCGTCGCGACGCCGTCAAGAAAGGCGCGATCGTGGCTGACGATCAGCACGGTGCCGTCATATGTCGCGAGCATGTCTTCCAGCGCGTCGAGCGTATCCATATCGAGATCGTTGGTGGGTTCGTCGAGCACAAGAAGGTTGGCCGGTTTCGCCAATGCAACCGCAAGCGCCAGCCGATTGCGTTCGCCGCCGGAGAGTGCGGAGACGGGCTGGCGCAATTGCGCGCTGGTGAAGAGAAACTCGCCGGCATACGCCGCCACATGTTTCGGCGCGCCGCGAACCATGACTTGATCGCCGCCGAGCGGTGTCAGCGCATCCCAGATCGTATCGTCCGTATTGAGAATGGCGCGGGCTTGATCGACGTATGCGATCTCGAGATGGCCGCCGAGGCGCACCGTGCCTTCGTCAGGCGCGCGCTTCTTGAGCAGCAATTCGAGCAAAGTGGTTTTCCCGGCGCCATTGGGGCCGACGAGGCCGATGCGATCACCGCGCATGACGCGCAGAGAGAAGTTGGCGATGATCGGCCGGTCGCCGTAGGTGATCGAAATATTGGCAGCGTCGATCACCAAGCGCGAGGAGTCCGCGCCCTTGGCAGCTTGCAGCGCGGCTTTTGGCGCGTGCGTAAGCGCCGTGCGTTCGCGCCGCTCGCCGCGCATCGCTTCAAGCTTGCGGCGGCGGCCTTCATTGCGCGAGCGCCTGGCGGTGACGCCGCGGCGGAGCCAGTGTTCCTCTGCTTTTAGATGCGTGACCAGTCGCGCGGCGGTGCGTTCGTCCTCGGCTTCGATCCGCTCGGCCCACTCTTCGAACTTGGCGTAGCCCTGGTCGAGCGCCAGCACCTTGCGTTGACGCAGCCACAAGGTGGCAGTGGTGGCGCGTTCGAGGAAACGCCTGTCGTGACTGATGACGAGGCAGGCGCCATTGAAAGCCGCCATGCGCTGTTCGAGTTGTTCGATCGCGGCGACATCGAGATGGTTGGTGGGCTCATCGAGCAGCAAGATGTCAGGTGAGGCGGCCAGCGCGCGGGCGAGCGACGCACGCCGTGCTTCGCCGCCGGAGAGGCCGCTGGGGGCGCGATCGGGATCGAGGCCGAGCAGAACGAGTTCGGCTTCTGCTGCGTGCGCAGGGGCGGGGCGATGGCTGCCGCTGAGGCGCGCTGAGGGGGCCATCGCGTAGTCGCGCAGTGTCGCAAAGCCGTCGAGGTCAGGCTCCTGTCGCGCAAACGCGACAGTCGCGCCGGAGGCGTAGGAGATTTCTCCGGCGTCGGTGTCTGCATCACCGGCGAGCATGCGCACGAGCGTCGACTTGCCCGCGCCGTTCGCGCCGACGAGGGCGGCGCATTCGCCTTTGTGCAGCGTGAAGGAGACGCCATCAAACAGTGGCGCGCCGCCGAGCGTGAGGCGCAGGCCCTTGACGTGCGCGAGTGCTGATCCCCTCGCCATCGTCGGACTAGTTGAAAATATCTTCGATGAAGTCGCCGAGGTTTTCGCTCTCTTCATCGCCGAAGGCGCTGGCGAGGCCGTCGAAGAAGGTCGCCATTTCGACTTCACGTGGCGATCTCACCGGTTGTTCGATGCCCGGCAGATCGTGGTTTTCGACATCGCGGTGCGCGACGCGCATCGTGTCGTTCCAGATTTGCGCCGGCAGCGTGCCGCCCGTAGTGCGGCCCATGGAGGTGAAGTCGTCATGGCCGACCCAGACGCCCGCTGTGTAGTCGGCGGTGTACCCGACGAACCAAGCGTCGCGCCAATCGGAGCTGGTGCCGGTCTTGCCCGCGACATCTCGGCCGCCGAGACTTGCGCCAGTGCCGGTGCCGCGCAAAACGACCGCGCCCATCATGCTCGTCATTTGCCGCACGACTGCTTCGTCGAGCACGCGCGGCGGCTCGTAAGCCGGGCGGCGATAGAGCTCCTGGCCGGCGGAGTTGGAGACCGCGCTGATAATGTGCGGATCGATACGGCGGCCGTCGTTCATGTAAACGGCAAACGCCGAGGTCATGTCCCATAGGGTTGTTTCGATTGAGCCCAGCGAGATGGATGGCGGCACGAACTGGTTGCGCTCCGGCATGCCGCGCACGCCAAGTCGCGCGGCTAAATCGGCGACGCGGCGGGGGCCGACTTCGTTGGCGACTTCTGCAGCGACGGTGTTGATTGAAAGCGCGAAGGCGGTTCTGAGCGTTACCGCGCCACGGTGGCCTGCGTCGTAATTTCGAGGTCGCCAGCCATCGATCACGACCGGCTCGTCGTAGCGGACATCTTCGCTGTTGAGGCCGGCTTCGATAGCGGCGGTATAGACGAAGGTCTTGAACGTCGAGCCGGGTTGGCGCTCGGCTTGGGTTACGCGATTGAACTTCGAGGTTGCGTAATCGGTGCCGCCGACGAGGGCGACGATCGCGCCTTGGCGATCGACTGTCATCAACGCCGCTTGCAGCGGGCGGCGGCCGAAGGCGCGGTTACCGAGGCGGCGGCGGATGGAATCGGCAGCCGCGACCTGAATGTCGCGATCGATCGTCATGCGGATGACGAGATCGGGTACTTCGCGGCCGACGGCGTTGCGGGCCTGCTCGACCGCGAGATCGAAGGCGTAGCCCATGTTGCGCTCGTTGTTCGGGCGCTCGATGACGTTGATCTCTTCCGCTCGCGCCGCGTCGCGCTGCTCCGGCGTGATGAAGCCGGCTTCGACCATGGCGTCGAGCACGACATGTTGGCGCGCGGTCGCACGTTCGAAGTTCTCTGTTGGCGTGGAGCGCGATGGCGCCTTCGGCAAGCCGGCGAGCATCGCGGCTTCGGCAAGCGTAAGTTCTGCAGCGGTTTTGCCGAAAAAGCGCCGCGCGGCGGCATCGACGCCGTAGGCCTGTTCGCCGAGATAAACGCGGTTGAGATAGAGTTCGAGAATCTCGTCCTTGGTGAGACGCCTCTCGATGCGGGAGGCGAGCACCATCTCGCGTAGTTTGCGGTTGATTGTTTGCGCCGGCGTCAGGAAGAGGTTGCGCGAAAGCTGCTGCGTGATGGTGGAGGCGCCTTGCACGGTCTCGCCGGCGCGGAGGTTGGCGAGCAGGGCGCGGAAGATCGCCATGCGATCGACGCCCTCATGTTGGTAGAAGCGGCGATCCTCGATCGCGAGGAAGGCCTGCGGCACGTAGTCCGGCAAATCTTCCAGGCTGGTGCGCCGTCCGTAGTACGGCCCGCGCACGCCGATGATCTCGCCCTCAGCATCAACGAACATCACCGATTGCTGGCGGTTCAGCGCCCAGAGCGCATCTGCGTCCGGCACGCGCGGCAAGCCCCAGTAGATCCAGACCCACAGCGCCAGCACGAACAGGAGCACGCCGCCGGCTGCGATGCTGGCGAACATGCGCCAGTTCCAGCGCGAGCGATCGCCCAGCACGCCAGCGATCTGCTGACCCGCCGTGGCGGCGCGCAGCCGCGCCCAATCGATGCTGCGGCGTAAATCTGGCCGTTGGTCAGGCAAGGACGTCTCCGGGAGGGTGTGTCCAATAGAGGTATGGCCGAATTCTGGCCAGGGGGAACGCGGATAGCGCACCTGCCTATCCATGTTCCAATCCGCTCAATGCACGGATTCGGCACGACTTCCCTGGAATCAATCCGACCGGGCCGGTGCTGGGGTAGTGTTTGGGCACGGTCGATGAGTGGGTTCACAGAGGAGAGAGAGGTGGCGACGACGGAAACGGCGCTGCGGCGCTTGATGGACCAGGCGCTGGACAAGCTCTCCGGCGGCGACGCGGCGGAGGCGGAACGATGCGCCAAGGCGGTCTCGGCGCTGGTTCGGGCCGAGCGCGACCTAGCGGAACTCGAAGCCAGCCGCGCTGGGCTCATGGAGGACGATGAAGAATCTCGACGCGCAGAGCTGCGCCGCCGATTGGCTTTGCTCGCTCAAGCCGACAACGCTGGAGCGTGTCCTGAGGTGCTGGAGCGGATCGCGCTTACGGGATCTGCTGGATGATTGGCGGGTCTGGGCGCGGGCTGCGCAAATCGCTCCCGATGGCGATTGGCGCACCTGGGTGTTCATGGGTGGCCGCGGCGCCGGCAAGACGCGCGCTGGCGCCGAATGGGTTTCGGAACTGGCGCGCTGGCGCAAAGCCGGGCGCATCGCGCTGATCGGGCCGACCTTTCACGATGTGCGCGACGC
>JALHQO010000001.1:229567-551492 GCA_022841905.1 Hyphomonadaceae bacterium
GGTGGCCGCGGCGCCGGCAAGACGCGCGCTGGCGCCGAATGGGTTTCGGAACTGGCGCGCTGGCGCAAAGCCGGGCGCATCGCGCTGATCGGGCCGACCTTTCACGATGTGCGCGACGCCGCACTCACGCGCCGCATCCATGATGGCGCCTATATCGAAGGCCGTATCGAGGCCGGTGAGAATTACGATTGGTACTACGCCTCTGATGTAGACCGCGCCGCGCAAACGCGCACGCCGATCGACGATGGCGCGCATGACGAGCCGTGGGTGTTCCGCGCGAAGGATCTCCGAAACTTCTGGGCGCTTGCGCACCATAATCGTCCGGGCGGCGTGCGTTCTCCGACGCCGACCGCTTGGACGCCGGAGATGAAGCCGGTGTGGGTGGTAGAGCTTGGCTGCCCAGCGGTCGACAAGGGGCCGAACGCACCGAACCTCTTTTCTGATGCGAAGAGCGACGAGAGCGCTCTCCCGCCGTTTTCATCCGCCGCGCGCGACGATCTCATCCAACGCCGCGCGTTAGAGGCTTATCTCCGCTACTGGGGCGATCCGGCGAACAACCCGATCTCTGGCGCCACCGGCGAGCGCATGATCGCCGACACATTCTTGTGGGCGTGGGATGCGCGCCCGTACCCGGCTTTCCCCGCGCGCGCCGACGTGTGGGCCGATGGCGCGTCTTGGCGCTTGGGTCATTGGTTGAATGGACGAGCGGGTTTGTCTTCGCTGGCGGAAGTTGTGCACGACCTATGTGCACGCGCGGGCGTGAGCGAAGTTGACGTATCCGCGCTCGTCGGCGCCGTCAGCGGCTATGTCGTGGATGCGCCGCTCGATGCGCGCGGCGCGCTTGAGCCGCTGATGGCGGCCTACGACTTCGCGGCGGCTGAGCGCGGCGGCGATATCGTCTTCTTCCATCGCGGCGACGCCACGCCAACCGATATCGCGCTGGGCGAACTCACGGCCGACATTGTCGCCACTCCTTTTGCCCGTCGTGGGGACACCGCGGACGCACCCGTTGAAGCACGCGTGCGGTTCATCGATGCTGAACGCGACTATTTGATTGGCGCGGTCAGTGCGCGGCGACTGGATCGCGCGGCTGGCGGCGTCATCTCGCTTGATGCACCGCTCGTCTTCGACGCCGCAGGCGCTGAAGACATCGCTTGGACCGTTCTGGCCGACCGACGCGCGGCACGCGAGGCGCTGCAGATTGGCTTGAGCCCACTGCGCCTAGCGCTTGAGCCGGGCGACCACATCGTTTTGGAAACCAGCGCGGACACCTTTGAAGTGACGCGCATTGAAGATGCAGAGCACTTGCGTTTGGATCTCCGGCGCGTCCAAGCTTCGGCGTCCGCGCGCGTGGCTGATGGCGAACCGAACGCGCCCGCACCGCCCGTCGTTTCGCCGACGCCTGCCTTCGCAGTGCTCGATCTGCCGCCTCTGCCCGGCGCGGAGGATGACGAGCGCCCGCTCGCGGCGGTGTTCGCATCGCCTTGGCGCGGCGCGCATCATTTGCACGCTGGCGCTTCGCTCACACGGCGCGCGAGCGTGGTGCAGCCTGCGGTGATGGGTGAGTTAGTGTGGGCGTTGTGGCCCGGCCCCGTCGATCGTTGGGATGACGGCAATTGTGTTCGCATCAAGCTCTATGGCGGCGTGCTTGCAAGCGCGACGCACGAGGCTGTGTTGGGCGGCGCCAATATTTTCGCGATCGAAGCGGATGGCGAATGGGAGGTTGTGCAAACGCGGACGTGCGAACTGGTCGCGCCGAACGAATACGAACTCTCCGGCTTTCTGCGCGGGTAACTGGGTTCGGCGCATGCGATGCGGGCGCCGCATCCGGTTGGCGCCCGCATCGTTAAGCTCGACGCGCGGCTCGCGCGCGTTGACGTCGGCGCGCATGAGTGGGGCGAAGCGCTCGTTTTTTCTGCCCCGCCCGCCAGCGCCGCCGCAATCGATCCACGCGCCGCCACTGATACGATAACGCTGCCTCACGCCGCCGCGCGGCCGTGGGCGCCGGCGCATCTGAGGGCGCGGCGCGTTGCGGGCGGCGATGTCGAAATCCAGTGGGTGCGGTGCGCCCGGGTGGGCGGCGATTCCTGGGGGGCGGGTGAGCCGCCGGTCGGGGCCGGGGGCGAAGCCTACCGGCTTGAGATATTTGACGGCTCGACGCTGAAGCGGAGCGTGGACGTCATGAGCCCGTCCTTTCTCTACGTCAGCGCTGATCAGATTGCTGATTTTGGGGCGCCGCCGAGCTCGTTGCGGCTCCGTGTGGCTCAATTGGGCGAGAACGGTACGGCAGGGTTGAACAAGGAGTTAACCATAACATTATAGGCGGACACCAGAAGGCTGGTTAGGCGATTCCTGTTAGGGTGCGCCCCGTCTGCCAGATTCTGCCGACAGGCCGGAGCGTAGTCGCACACTTTGAGTTGGGATCCGTACGCCACGCTCGGCCTGGGCCGAACCTCCACCGCCGACGACATTCGTCGCGCGTACCGGACGCTCGCCAAAGAGCTGCACCCGGATGTCCGCCCTGGCGACAAAGCGGCCGAAGAACGCTTCAAGCGCGCGACGGCGGCGTTCAACTTGCTCTCCGATCCGGCCATGAAATCGCGCTACGACCGCGGCGAAATCGACGCTGACGGCAATGAACGCATGGCGTTTAACTCAAGGCCTAGGCAAAGCGCGCGCGCCCACGCTGGCGCCGGCGCGGCTGGTCCGGGCGCCGGCGCGGGGGCCGGCGCGCAAGACGCGTTCGATCTCGGCGACATCTTTTCCGATCTGTTTGGCCCCGGCTTGGGCGGCGGGCGCAGCTACACGCGCATGCGCGGGCGCGACATTCGTTTCACGCTCGAGGTCGATTTCCTCGACGCTATCAATGGCGCCAAGCGCAGGGTTTCGCTCGCCGAAGGGCGCACACTTGAGGTCGGCATTCCGGCCGGCGTCGAAAGCGGCCAGGTGCTGCGCCTGAAGAATCAGGGCGGCGCTGGTCTGCAAGGCGGGCCCGCTGGCGACGCGCTCGTGGAACTTACGGTCCGGCCACACGCCTTCTTCCGGCGCGAGGGGCAGGACATCCACATGGATTTGAACATCTCGCTGACCGAGGCGGTCGAGGGCGCTCGCATCCAAGCGCCGACCGCAACCGGCGCGGTCACGCTAACCATTCCGGCCGGCTCGAATACCGGCAAGACGCTGCGCCTAAAGGGCAAAGGCGTCGGCGGTCAGGGCGACCAGTTCGTCCGCCTACAAGTCGTGCTGCCGGAGACGACCGACGAAGATCTCAAGAAATTCGTCAAGAAATGGCCCAAAAGAGACTATGTCCCGCCTAGGCCGCAAGGCTGAGGCGAAGCGCGGGTTACGTTCAGGGCCCGTTCAGTGGGGCGCGGGTACACCCAGTTCCGTGATGTGGGCCAAGTCCATCCTTCTTGTCGGCGCGATTGTCGTGCTCAGCGCCGGAACCGCTCCGGTGTCGGCGAACGTATTCGCCCAGGCGCAGTTCGTGCAGCCGAACTTCGTGATGCCGGCCCAGCAGCAACAGCGCGACATTCGCCCTTTGCGCGAAGTGGTTGATATCCTTCGGTCCCGTTACGGCGGCGAACTGATTAGCGCTCGGCTTGAGGAGGGCGCGCGCCCTGTCTATGTCCTGCGCTGGCGAATGCCGGACGGTGAAGTGCGCGACATCCGCGTAGACGCCCTCCGCTAAGGACGACGCTCATGCGGGTGCTGGTAGTCGAAGACGATAAGAACCTGCGTGAGCAGCTCTCCGGGGCGCTGACGGATGCCGGATACACGGTCGATACCGCCGACAATGGCGAGGACGGCCAGTTCCTCGGTGAAACCGAACCCTATGATCTAGCGATCCTCGACCTCGGCCTCCCTAAGGTCGATGGGCTCACCGTGCTGAAGGCGTGGCGCAAGGATGGCCGCTCTATGCCGGTGCTGATCCTCTCGGCGCGCGATCGTTGGAGCGAGAAGGTCGAGGGCCTCGATCTGGGCGCCAACGACTATGTCACTAAGCCATTCCACATGGCCGAGCTTTTGGCGCGCGTGCGCGCCAATGTGCGTCGGCAAACCGATCACCAGTCCTCAGTGCTGGAAGTCGGCGATCTCCGGCTGAACGCCGCGACGGGCCAAGTCACGGTCAACGGCGCGCCGATCAAGCTAACCGCCTATCAGTATAAAGTGCTCGACTATTTGATGCACCACGCCGGCCGCATCGTCTCGCGCACGGAGCTGACCGAGAAAATCTACAGCCAGGATCACGAGCGCGACTCGAACACGATCGAAGTGTTCGTCGGCATCCTGCGGCGTAAGATCGGCTCGAACCGCATTCTTACCGAAAAGGGCCTGGGCTATCGCCTGGTCGATCCCGCGGAACGACAGTGAGCCAAGCGCCCGCGGGCATCCTTGGTCGCTTCCGCGGGCTGATCCGCCGTTCGTTGGCTGCGCGTCTGGTGACGATCGCCACTGTCAGCGTGATCGGTTTGGTGATCATGGGCTGGATCGCGCACGCGCAGTTCAATCGCCAGCTTCTGCGCCTGTTGATCGATCCTGAAATTCAAAGCGTCGCCGACAATCTGATCGGCAATTCTGGCCCCGGTCTCGAAGGCGAATTGGCGCTGCAGGATCTGCCCTACGATCCACGCTATTTGCAGCCGCTGAGCGGTCGCTATTTCCAGATTGCGCGTATTCGCGACGACGGCGAACTCGATGTGCAGATGATCTCGCCATCCTTGTTCGACGTCACCATCCCGCTCGACAAAAAAATCCGCGATCAGCTGTTTGGCCCGGACGCTCCGCGCGGGCCCCGTTTCTTGGATATGCCGGGGCCGGACGACGAGCCGTTGCGGGTAATCGCCCGCGTTGAGGAAATTCCGCAGGTCGAAGGCCGATACTTATACCTTGTGGGCGTTGCGCCGCGCGCGATCCTGGCGCCAGCGGCCAACCTGGTAGGCTTGGCGTTCGCCGTCTTCGTGGCCTTTTGCGCACTCATGGTGGCGGCGGTGACGCTGCTGCAAATTCGTGTCGGCCTCGAGCCTCTGCACGCCCTGCAACGCGACATCGCTGACGTGCGCCGGGGCGACAGCGAAAAATTGCAGACCGATTACCCGGCCGAAATCCAGCCGGTGACGGAAGAGCTCAACGCGCTGCTCGATCACAACCGCGAAGTGGTCGAGCGCGCGCGCCGTCACGTCGGCAATCTCGCGCATGCGCTGAAGACTCCGATCGCAGTGCTGAAAAACGCCGCCGCCTCCGGAACCTCCGACGACGTGCTGCGGCAATCAGTGGACGAGATGGAGGCGTTCGTGGAGCGCCAGCTCCGCCGCGCCCGCGTTGCCGCGCGCGCTGAAGCCCGCGCCGGGGCGCAAGCGCCGACCATCGCCTACCGCACGCCAGTGCTCCAGAACCTGCAAGACCTCGTTTTCATGATGGAGCAGAAGTACGACCACACCAAAGCGGTCGACATTTCCATTGAGGCGGAGGGCGACGTCACCTTCCGCGGCGAGCGCGAAGACTTGCTCGAAATGGTCGCCAATCTGATCGACAACGCCTGCAAGTATGGGCGCAGCCAAGTCATCGTGCGGCTGCTGCCGCCGTTCGAATCCGACGGCATGATGGAGGTGGTGGTCGAGGACGACGGCCCCGGCCTCTCCGAGGAGGAACTGGCGCGGGCGATGGCGCGGGGAGCGCGTCTCGACGAAGCCGCCCCGGGCCAGGGTCTCGGCCTCTCCATCCTGAAAGAGACGGTCGATCTTTATGCCGGCGAACTGCTTTTCGAGCGCGGGGCGTTGGGCGGGCTCAAAGCCCGGTTGCGGCTGCCGGCTACGGACTAGTTCGCCTGCGGCGACGCTACTGATTTCGCCATGGCGCAAACCAAGGTAGGCAGCCCCGGTGTGGACTTCTCTGGCAGTCTTGCTTGTCGCCGCCGTTTTGACGGCGGGCGCGGCGTTTTGGGTGCTGCGCGCCTATCGCCGCGCGGGCGGCGGTTCGCGCTCGCCGATCCCGGCGCTGGCGGCCTGCGGCGCGGTCGCGCTGACGGCGCTTGTCGCGTACCTGACAATCGGTCGGCCTGAACTCCCGGACGCGCCATATGCCGCGCGCCTCGAAGCGCTCAAGAGCCGCGATCTCAGCACGCTCACCTTCGATGAAGCTTTGGCGATCCTGCACGACCGCTCGCGCAGCGATCCGACCGACTCGCTTTCGCACTTCTATACTGGCGAACTCCTGTTGCGCATGGACCGCCCGCAAGAAGCGGCGCGAGCTTATGACCAAGCCTTGCGCCGCGAGCCGCAATTGGCTGAAGCGATGCTGGGGCTCGGCCGCTCACTCGTCGCGATCGAAAATGGCCGCGTGACGCCAGAGGCGTTGGCGCTGTTCGAGCAGGCGGGCGCCCTGAGCAACGATCCTGCGCCCTGGCTCTATCAGGCGATGGCCGCTGCGGATGCGGGGCGCGATGCGCGGCCTTTATGGCGTGAAGCGCTGGCGCGAATGCCGCCGGACGATCCGCGTCGCGCCATGGCGGAAACCATGAGCCGCGGAGAACGCCCATGAGGCGTCGCAACCAACGTTTGATGATGATCGGCGTCGCCGGCGCCGTGCTCGTGCTCGCGGCGACACTGACGTTCGCCGGCCTGCGCGATTCCGTCGTTTACTTCGTCGCTCCCTCCGATCTCGCCGAGAAGGCCGAAGCGGGACAACGTGTTCGTCTCGGCGGGCTCGTGGTCGAAGGCACGCTGCGGCGCGAGGCGGATGGCGCATCATTGTTCGATATCACTGACGGCGTCACCAGCGTCACCGTGCGCTACGCTGGCTTGCTGCCTGATCTCTTCCGTGAGGGCCAAGGCGTGGTCGCCGAAGGCCGCTGGCAGCCGGGTCAAGCGTTCGAAGCCGAGCGCGTCCTCGCCAAACACGATGAAACCTACATGCCACGCGAAGTCGCCGAAGCGCTGAAACAGCGCGGCGAGTGGAAAGGCGATCCGCCGCCATGATCGCTGAAATCGGTGCGTTCGCCGCTGCCTTGGCGCTGGCCCTGAGCTTGGCGCAAGGCGTGTTCGGCCTTGCCGCCTCGCGCCGCGACTCGCGCGCGGAAGCGACTGCCGCAATTGCGCAAGCGGCGGCCGCGCTGTGCGTGCTGGCCTTCATCTGCTTGATCATCGTGTTCGTGCGCTCGGACTTTTCCGTCGCGCCCGTTGCCGCCAACTCGCACATCGACAAGCCGCTCATCTACAAGATCGCTGGCGCGTGGGGAAACCACGAAGGCTCGATGCTGCTCTGGTGCCTCGTCTCCGCCGTGTTTGGGGGCGTGCTGGCTTCGACGCGCGGCAGTCAAAGCTTTGGCCTTTGGTCGCGCGCTGTTGGCGTACAAGGGCTCGTGACCGCCGGCGCGCTCATCTACACGCTCTTCTTGTCAAATCCGTTTGCACGGCTTGATCCCGCGCCGATGCAAGGCTCGGGCTTGAATCCGCTGTTGCAGGACCCCGCTCTCGCCGCGCATCCGCCGCTGCTCTATCTCGGCTATGTCGGCTTGAGCGTGCCCTTCTCATTGGCGCTTGCGGCCTTGCTCGAGGGCAAGGCCGATCAAGCCTGGGCCAAAGCGCTGCGGCCGTGGACGCTACTGGCGTGGACGTGCCTCACACTTGGCATCGGGCTTGGCTCTTACTGGGCTTATTACGAACTCGGTTGGGGCGGCTGGTGGTTTTGGGATCCAGTCGAAAACGCGAGCTTCATGCCGTGGCTGGTCGCGTGCGCGCTGGTGCACTCCGCCATCGTAACCGAACGGCGCGGCTCGTTAGCGAGTTGGACGATCCTGCTGGCGATCCTGGGTTTCGGCTTGGCGCTGCTCGGCACTTTCTTAGTACGCTCCGGCGTACTGACATCGGTGCACTCCTTTGCCGTCGATCCTCAGCGGGGCATTGCGGTGTTGGTCTTGCTCGCCATCGCCATGGGCGCAGGATTTGGGCTTTATGCGTGGCGCGCCCCGAAGCTTGCGCAACCCTCCGGCTTTGCCGCGATCAGCCGCGAGAGCATGCTGGTTTGGAATAACTTTGGCCTCGCCGTCGCCGCCGGCGTGGTGCTGATCGGCACGCTTTACCCGCTCTTGGTTGAAGCGCTCGGCGGCGGCCTCATCTCGGTCGGACCGCCCTTCTTCAATATGACAGTGGCGCCGTTGTTGGCCGCGCTCTTCATCGTCTTGCCGTTCGGGCCGATGTTGACGTGGCGCGTGGGCGATATGCGCCAAGCTTTGCTGCGTCTCGCCCCCGCCGCCGCGCTTGCGGTGCTGACGCTGATCATCGCGCTGGTGATAACACACTGGCGCGCCGCGCCCGCGATTGGTTTGGCGATCGGCGTTTGGCTGATTGCGGGCGGGTTGATTTATCTCTGGACGCGTATTCGCCGCGGCGAAGGCGCGGCGTTCGCCAAGATCGCGGTGCTTCCGCTGGCGGTGTGGTCCATGAGCATTGCGCACATCGGCGCCGGTGTGCTGACCCTCGGGGCGGTGGCGGAAACAGCGTTCCGTTCAGAGCAGGCGGTTGCGTTGTCGCCCGGCGAGGGCGTGACGTTTGCCGGCCGCCGCATCACAATGATCGAGATCGGCGAAGTCGAAGGGCCCAACTATTCAGCCACGCGCGCGAATTTCCGCGTTGATAGCGCAAGCGGCGCAGGCATCGTCGCCGCCGAGCGGCGCTTCTATCCGACATCGCCAATGCCGACGACAGAGGTTGGCATCTTGAGCAGCCTCGATGGCGACATCTACATTGCGCTCGGTGAGGCAGTGCGCGACGGCGCGGGCGCATGGTCGGTGCGCTTGTATCACAATCCGCTGGTGCATCTGATCTTCATCGGCGTGTCGATGATGGGCGTTGGCGGGCTGCTCAGCTTCATCGCGCTGACGCGGCGGCGGAGGAGCGCGGCATGAGTCTGATCGCGCTGCTCGTCGCCATCGTCGCACCCGCCGCGCTGAGTGACCCAGCGCAAGAGGCGCGCGCGCAATCGCTGGAGCGTGAAATCCGCTGCGTCCAGTGCGAGAACGAGCCGATCGCGCAATCGACCGCCGAAATCGCCGCCGACATGCGCGCGCTTGTGCGCGAGCGCGTCGCCGCTGGCGATAACGACACCGAGATCAGAGCGTTCTTCCGCCAGCGCTATGGTGACTTCGTCCTGTTCCGCCCGCCTTGGGACGCGCGCACTTGGGCGCTCTGGGGCGCGCCCTTTCTGCTGTTAGCGGGCGGTTTGGCGGGGGTTCTGGCGGTGCGCCGGCGCCGGGACGGCGAGGTTGAGGACGCCGTCGCCGAAGAGGGCGAACGATAAAACGTCGCGTCAACACGCCGGCTCGTCGCCCGCGCCGCTGTTGGTCCCAAAAAAGCCGCCGGGTTTTGCCCTAATCCATCCCAACTTCGCCCCAAACGGTGCTTACCGCACCGTTCACCGAGAATACTTAGGGGCTTGCAACAGAGCCGGGCTAAGCTTCCTATCGACGGGTCTCCCGAGGGTTTTTCATGATCGAACGAGTTTCACTGAAGTTTCTGCGCCGTACGCTGATCGCGAGCGGTGCGACCGTTGCGTTGTTCACAGGCTTCGCGGTTGGGCCGGTCCTTCTGTCCGGCGGAGCAATCGCCCAGGAAATCAATCCCTCGTCCGTCGCGCCGCCTTCCGGCGCGCCCATGAGCTTCGCCGATTTGATCGAGCGCGTGCGCCCCGCGGTCGTCTCCATTTCAGTGCGCCAGCGTCCGGGCGCGACCGCGCCGACGCCTGAGGGCTTGCCGCCCGGCTTCGAAGAATTCTTTCGCGGACGCCCCGGCCAACCCGGTGGCCCTGCGCCGACCTCGCTCGGCTCCGGCTTCTTCATCGATCAGAACGGCACCATCGTCACGAACCACCACGTGATCGAGGGCGCCGAGGAAATCACCATCCGCACCAGCGATGGTCGCGACATCCAAGCTGATATCGTCGGCTCCGACCAGGCGACCGACGTCGCCGTGCTGCGCGTGCGGGGCGGCGGACGCTTCCAGTACGTCACCTTCGACGATGCGAGCCATGTGCGCGTCGGCGATTGGGTTGTCGCGGTCGGCAATCCGTTCGGTCTCGATGGCACGGCGACTGCCGGCATCGTCTCGGCGATCGGCCGGCGCGACGCGGGGTCTTCAGCTTATGTCGATTACTTGCAGATCGATGCGCCGATCAATCGCGGCAATTCCGGCGGTCCAGCCTTCGATTTGCGCGGTAACGTGATCGGCGTGAACAGCGCTATCTTTTCGCCGACGGGCGGCAGCGTCGGCATTGGCTTTGCCATTCCGGCCAACACCGCCAACCAAGTGGTGCAGCAAATTCTGCGCGACGGCCGCGTGACGCGCGGCTGGATCGGGGTGTCGATCCAGGGTCTCGACGAAGATCTCGCGCAAAGCCTCGGACTCGACGATGCACGCGGCGCACTGGTCGGTTCGGTCGTGGCTGATGGCCCCGCTGCTGCTGCCGGGTTGCAGCAAGGCGACGTTATTTTGAGCCTCGATGGCCGCCGCATTGAAGACAACCGCGATCTGACGCAGCGCATCGGCGCCGCGTCCGTCGGCCAATCGGTTCGCCTCGAAGTGCTCCGCAACGGCGCTCGTCGCACGGTCACCGCGCGCTTGCGCGAACGCCCGTCCGATGAAGTGCTCGCCGCCAGCGATCGTCCCGAACCAACCACGCCGCAGATCGCGCCGTCGCAACCGGGCGTGGCGCAAAGCTCGCTTGGTTTGTCGGTGCGTCCGCTCAGCCAAGCGGACCGCGCCCGCTTCGAACTGGGCGCCAATGCCGGCGGCTTGCTGATCACTTCGGTCGATGCGTCGAGCGACGCGGCGACCAAGTTCATTCAAGCCGGCGACGTCATCCTGCAGGCTGGCGGACGCGCTGTCCGCACGCCGCAAGAACTCGCCACCGCCGCGGACGCTGCACGCACTGCTGGTCGCCCGTTACTGCTGCAAATCGACGGCCGTGGCGGTCGCCGCTTCGTCGCCGTCGATGTGAGCGCTGAGTGATGAAGGGAGCTGGCGCCATGCGCGTTCTGCTGGTCGAAGACGATCTGGATATGGCCGCAAGCCTGAAGGCCTCGCTGACCGCTGACAGTCATGACGTCGATCATGCTGGCGACGGCGAGACCGGCGAGCAAATGGCGCTCGACGGCGGCTACGATGTGATCGTGCTTGATCGCATGCTGCCGAAAAAGCAGGGCGTGTCGATTGTGCGCGACTTGCGCGGCAAAGGCGTTTCGACGCCGGTGCTGATCCTGTCGGCGCTGCATGACGAAGATCACCGCATCGAGGGCCTCAACGCCGGCGCCAACGATTATCTCGGCAAACCGTTCTCGACCCGCGAACTTCTCGCCCGCGTGCGCGCGCTTTGGCACGGACGCGATGCCGGCCCGCAGACGCGGCTTCAGGTCAGCGGCCTGGAAATGGATCTGCTGGCGCGCACGGTGAAGCGGGACGGCAAAAAGCTCGATTTGCAGCCGCGCGAGTTCCGCCTGCTTGAGTATCTCATGCGCAACGCCGGTCAGACGGTGACGCGCAAAATGCTGCTCGAAAACGTCTGGGACTATCATTTCGATCCGCAAACGAACGTGATCGACGTCCACATCTCGCGGCTTCGCTCGAAGATTGACCGGGATTTTGGCCAAACCCTTTTGCACACCGTGAGAGGCTCGGGTTATCGTCTCGGGGGATGAGGCCACGCCTCGACGCGCTCCTTCGTACGACCACGTTCCGGCTTGCCCTGGTGCAAGCCGGGGTCGTGCTCGCGTTCGTCGTGGTGATGCTGATCTACGTCTATTTCTCGACGGTCGGTCAGCTCATCCGCGACTCCGACGCGCTCGCTGATCAGGAATACGCCACTCTAGAGCGCGCCTACGCCGAGGGCGGCATGCGCCGCCTCAACCAGGAAGTGGTCGAGCGCGCCGCGCGTCAGGGGCCGTTTCTTTACGTGCTCGCCGAGAGCGACGGTGCGATCGTCACCGGCGACTTCCAGCAGCTGCCCGCCGCGCCGCGCGAGACGCCCGAGCGGGTCGATTTCAGTTTCGAGCGTGTCGATGAGACGGGATCGCCCGTGCGCGGTCGAGCCAGCGGCCGTGTAGGCCGGCTGATCAACGGGCCTATTCTCTTGGTCGCCCGCGATCTCGGCGATAGCGCCGTGATCGCCGGACGCATCACCCGCGTGTTGTGGACCGTCGCAATTGTCGGCCTGATCGTATCGCTGGTCAGCGGCCTGTTGGCGGCGACGCAAGCGGCGCGCCGCGCCGAAGCGCTTTCCACGACCGCGCGCGAGGTCATGTCCGGCGATCTCTCGCGCCGGGCCCCGGTGCGCGGCGCTGGCGATGAATTCGACGAGCTCGCGCAGAGCATGAACGATATGCTCGATCGCCTCGAACAGCTGATGCACACAACACGCACAGCGGGCGACGCCATTGCGCACGATCTGCGCTCGCCCCTCACGCGCTTCCGCCAAAAGCTTGAAGCCGCACTTGAGCAGGCGCCAAACTCCGACGCCGACCGCGAAGCGCTGCGCAAAGCGCTCGATGAAGCCGATCTGCTCTTCAACATGTTCGCCGCCGTGTTGAAGCTTTCGCGCGTCGAAACGGCGAGTAACTGGACGTTCCACCGTGTCGATGTGACCGGTATCTTGCGTGAGTTGCTGGAATTTTACGAACCCGTCGCCGAGGAGCAGGGTCTAGGCTTCCTCGGCGAGGTTCAGGACAACCTCGTGCTGCAGGGCGACCAAGGCTTGTTCACGCAGGCGGTGTCGAACCTCGTCGAGAATGCGCTCAAGTACACGCCCTCGGGCGGCAAAGTTGAAGTCCGCGCTGTGCGACGGCCGGACAGCCGCATCGAGATCACCGTGCTCGATAGCGGCCCCGGCGTTCCCGTCGCTGATCGCGATCGCATCATGGAGCGCTTCGTGCGGCTTGAGTCAGCGCGTTCGACGGCTGGCGTCGGGTTGGGGTTGAGCCTGGTCGCCGCCGTCGCGCGTTTGCACAAGGGCGGCCTCCACTTGCGCGATGGGCTCGACAATGGTGAAGGCAAAGGCCTCGCCGCAGCACTCGTCTTGCCGGTGACGACGCCATGAGTGGCGCGTTCGTCGGCACGCCGTGGGCCGATGCGGCGGAGGCGGCATGCACGCATGCACCTTATTTGCGGCGCCTCATCGAACGTCGGCCGGACTTGCTCGATAGCGTTGATGCGCAATGGCCAGAGCGACTGCTCGCGCAAGCCTTGGGAGATGCGAACGCGCTCGCCGCCGATCCGCCGGCGCTTGAAGACGGCATGCGCACGCTGCGCCGCGCAAAAGACGCGGTGCACCTCGCTGCGGCCATTGTAGACATCGCGCGCGCTTGGCCGCTCCACCGCGTGACTGGCGCGCTCACCGACTTCGCCGACGCGTCTTTACGCGCCGCCTTGGCGCTAGGCGCCAAGGAACGCAGAGCCCACGGTGACTTGGTTGTAGGCGATGACCCAGAGCATGGCCTTGTGGCCGGTTTCACGCTCATCGCCATGGGCAAGATGGGCGCGGGCGAGCTGAACTATTCCAGCGACATCGATTTTTCCGTGTTCTTCGATCCAGAAGCTTTGGCGGTGACGCAAGCGCGTGAGCCGCGTGTCGCCGCCGTGCGCTTAGTCGCGCCGATCGTGCGCGTGCTCGAAGAGATCACGCCCGACGGTTACGTGTTCCGCACCGATCTGCGCTTGCGGCCGGATCCGGGGTCAACGCCGGTGGCGGTCTCAATCGCATCGGCTGAGCACTACTATCAGAATCTCGGTCAAAACTGGGAGCGCGCGGCGTTTATCAAGGCGCGCGCGGCCGCTGGCGATCGCGCTTGTGGACGTGAGTTTCTCTCCTCACTCGAACCGTTCATTTGGCGCAAGCACCTCGATTTCGCCGCCGTCGAGGACGTGCATTCGATCAAGCGGCAAATTCTCTCTGCCCATAAGAGCGCCGAACTCAACGACCCGGTGTTCGATGTCAAACTTGGCCGTGGCGGCATTCGCGACATCGAACTTTTCGCGCAAACCCAGCAGCTCATTCTCGGCGGCCGCAACAAGAAGCTGCGCCAACAGGGCACAATCGCCGCGCTCGATGCTTTGGCTGAGGCGGGCGCAATCTCGGATTCCGCGCGTACAGCGCTGCAGACGGCCTATGTGTTCTTCCGCGACGTCGAACATCGCATCCAAATGCTGCAAGACGCCCAGACCCACCATCTCCCGCGTGACGCGGAGACGCGCGCCCACGTCGCGGCGCTTGCAAATTTTTCTGACCTCGCCGCACTCGACGCAGAGCTGATCCGTCAGCGTAAAATCGTCTCCGACATTGACCACCAATTGTTCGGGCGCGGTGACAGCTTGGCCGATCCGCTGGGCAGCTTGATTTTCACTGGCGTCGAAGATCAGCCGGAAACGTTGGAGACGATCGGCAAGCTTGGCTTCGCGGAGCCGGGCTATGTCAGCCAGACCATCCGAGGGTGGCACCATGGCCGTATCCGCGCCATGCGGTCTGAACGTGCGCGTGAATTGCTGACGCGGCTGACGCCGCGCTTGCTGCGCGCGTTTGCCGGCGCCGGCGAGCCGGACCAGGCGTTCACGCGCTTTGCATCTTTCTTTGGCGGCATGACGGCGGGCGTCCAAGTGCTGTCGCTGCTCGATGCGCGGCCGGCGCTGCTTGATCTGCTTGCGCGCCTGCTAACGCTGGCGCCGCGTTTGGCCGATGCGTTGGCGCGCCGGCCCGCTTTGCTGGACGCTTTGATTGAGCAGCGCTTCAGCATCGCGTTGTCGCACGACGAACCGAACCGCCGACGTGACGAGTTGGGCGCGACCTTGGCCGAGGCCGGGACGTTCGAAGAAAAGCTAAACGCAGCACGCCGGTTTCAACGCGACGAAGCTTTCCGCATCGGCGTGCAAGTGCTTGAAGGCCAGGCAAGCGCAGCCGAGGCGGGCCTGGCGCACTCCGATCTTGCGGAAGCTTGCGTCGGCGCGATGGCGGCGGCGGCGCTGGCCGAAACGGAACGCCAGTACGGCGCCCAGCCGGGCGCGTTTATCGTTTTGGCGTTGGGCAAGTTTGGCGGCCGGGAACTGGCGGAGCGCTCCGATCTCGATCTGATGTTAATTTATGACGCGCCGGCAGAGGCAGCGTCCGCATCGGATTTTTACACGAGGCTGACGCAGCGGCTGATCAGTGCACTTTCGGCGCCGACAGAAGAGGGCGTGCTTTACGAGATCGATACCAAGCTGCGTCCCTCCGGCTCCAAGGGGCCTGTGGCCGTGCGCCTCTCATCGTTCGAGCGCTATTACGCCGAAGAGGCTTGGATCTGGGAGTTGCAAGCGCTGACACGCGCCCGCGCTGTTGCCGGTGACGAGAGTTTGGGCCAGCGCGTGACCGCTCTCGCGCATGCCGTCATTGCCCGCCCGCGCGACAACACCAAAACCTTGACTGATGTGGCCGAGATGCGTGGCCTCATGGAGCGCGAGCGGCGTAGTCGAAACGCCTGGGATTTGAAGCTCGCGCCAGGCGGCTTTGTCGATATCGAGTTCATCGCCCAAGCCCTGCAACTCACCCATGCCAGCCGTTCGCCCGACGTCGTCGCGGCTAACACCGGCGAGGCGCTTCGGCGGCTGGCGCGCGCCGGCGTGCTTGACGCGACCGCTGGAGAACGCCTCGTGAGCGCATGGCGCACGTTCAGCGACCTCCAGCAAGTTCTCCGGATCGCGACCAGCACCACCAATTTTTCGCCCGAGACTGCGCCAGCGCCACTGATGGCGCGGTTGGCTGCGATCGCGGGCGTAACGGATCTAAGCCAAATCGAGGCTCGGCTACTGGCCATGCAGCAGGCCGTCCGCGCTGATTTTGTGCAGATTGTCGGCCCGCCGGGCGACGGAAGCGCCGCGCTCACCCGTTGAAGACCCGAAAGTGGAGTATCTCATGCGTCTAAACGCCGTTTTAGCCCTATCCGTTCTCGCCTTCGCCTCGCCCGCTTGGGCCCAGCAGCAGCGTGGACAAGCCCTTGAGCAGTTCATGCAACTCGATGCTGACGGCAATGGCAGCGTGTCCCGCGCCGAAGCCGAGCGTGGGCGCGCGGCGATGTTCGCCCGGCTCGATGCGAACCGTGACGGCGCCTTGTCGGAAGCCGAGCGCGCCAGTGGCGGCCGATCGGCTCAGGCGCTCTCCCGCGCGGACAGCAATGGCGACGGCACGATTAGCCGCGCCGAAGCGATGGCTGCGCCCTATCGAATGTTCGACAGGCTCGATGGCAATGACGACAACACCGTCTCCGAGGCAGAACTGAATGCGGTGCGCGCCCAACTGGGCGGCGGTTAAACGCTGAGGAGGAGCAGGGCGACGCATGATCGATCCGGACGCCGATCTCGTCCGGAGCGCGGGGGCTGGAGACGCCCAGGCCGCGTCTGCGCTCGTGCGCCGCCATCTGCCGCGCATGGTGGCGCTGGGGCGTCGCATGTTGAACGACGCCGCCGAGGCGGAGGACGTCGCGCAAGAAGTGTTCTTGCGCGTATGGCGCGAAGCGCCGCGCTGGAAGCCGGGCGCGGCCAAGTTCGAAACTTGGATGCACCGCGTCGCGCTCAATCTCTGCTACGACCGCTTGCGGCGGCGACGCGAGAAATCTGATCCAGACGCCGGGCTTTATGTTGCCGATGGCGCGGCCTCGGCCGGCGACGCATGGCTCGCGAGACAGCGTGTCGCGAAGGTCGGTGCGGCACTGGCGCAATTGCCGGAACGGCAGCGTTCGGCGATCGAACTGGTGCATTTTCAGGAACTCACCAACATTGCCGCGGCGGAAACGTTGGAGATCAGCGTTGAAGCTTTGGAGTCGCTGTTGGCGCGCGGGCGGCGTGCGCTGAAGGCGGCCTTGGCGGATGTGGCGCAGGATTTAATCGGGGACGCTGACGGCGTGCCGAGAGTTTGACGAGGAAGGGCAGCGACATGGACCGTCAGAGGTTCGATTATTTGCTGGAGGCTTACGGCGCCGATTTCGCGCGCTGGCCCGACGGCGAACGCGAGGCCGCAGCGGCCTTCGCTGCCGCGCATGCGGCGGAATTAACTGAGGTGCTTCAGGCCGCACGCGCGCTCGACGCGGCCCTTGGCACGCGCCGTGTCGAAGCTCCCACGCCCGACCTGCTGAGCGCTCGCATCTTGGCCGCGCATAAACGTCAGCGCGGTGCTGGCCTCGACTGGCGCGCCGCCGCAGCGTTGGCTGCGTGCGCGGTGTTTGGGGTGGCGCTCGGTTATGGCGGAGGCTTGTTGGCGCCGGTGGCTGATGACGGGGACTATTTCGCTTCGGCCTTTGAAACGCCGTTCGCTGACTATGACGGAGACGAAGGATGAGCGCCGGCGCCTTCCCATGGCGGACGCTTCTTTTCGTGTCCGTCGCAATCAATCTCCTCGTGATCGGCGCGGTCGTCGGCGCTTATAGCGCGGGCGTGCGGGTGCAGCGTGAGTCTGGAGAAGCGATTGTCGCGCGCGCGCCGGGTGTGCGCGCTTTCTTGGCCGCGCTGCCGCCGGAGGCGCGTCCGCACATTCGGCGCGAGTTTGGCGAAAGCTGGCGCGAGACGCGCGATCTGCGCCGCGCCGCCATGGATGCGCGCCGTGAGGCGTACGAGGCGGCTGCTGCCGAGCCCTACGATGCGGCGCGCGTGCGCGCTGCCTACGCCAATCTGCGCGCTGCCGATCAAGCCGTGATTGGCGTCTTCCACGACAACATGGCCGACGTGTTCGCCGATTTGACGCCCGAGCAGCGCCGCGATGTTTTGGCGCGCCTGCGTCGCGCACCGCCGGCTGCGCGGGAAGTGCTGGCGCCGGTCGATGAAGCAGGCGACGGCGCAACGATTGATGGGGAAGGCCGTGAGGCCCTCCGCGAGCGGATGCGCGAACGCCGCCGCGCTTGGCGCGAGCGGCAAGAGCAGCGTCAGCAGCAGCCCTAACTATTCAGCCGCCGTCGCTTGCGGTTCTTGGCGGCCGCCAAAGTTGCGCGGCAGCGTCACCGTCACGATGGTGCCGCGTCCCACTTCGCTCTGGATCGAGAGCTTGCCGCCGTGCATTTCCACGAGCGATTTCGTCAGCGCCAGGCCAAGCCCGGTGCCGGCGTTCGTACGCGTGAGTTCTTGCTCGACCTGCTCAAACGGGCGCGCCAGGCGCGGCAAGTGCTCGGGCGGGATGCCGCATCCCGTATCGACCACGCGCAGTGTGAGGCCGGCCGTGTTTCCGCGTGCGTGCACCATGATGGCGCCCTGATCCGTGAACTTCACGGCGTTCGAGAGCAGGTTCAGCAGGATCTGCTTGACCGCGCGATGATCGGCTTCGATCTCACCGAGGTCCTCTGCATCGGTGACGAGCGATAGGCCCTTTTCTTCGGCCTTGCGCTTGTGCAACCGCACGGCTTGCTCGATCGCAACGGTCGGATCGAGCGGGCGCGGCGACAAAGTCAACTTGCCGGCTTCGATCTTCGCCATGTCGAGGATGTCGTTGATCAGATCCAGCAGGTGGTTGCCGCTCTCGAAGATGTCGGTCGAGTACTGCTTGTATTGCGGGTTCTGCAGCGGGCCGAACAACTCCTTCGCCATGATCTCGGAGAAACCGATCACGGCGTTCAACGGCGTACGCAGTTCGTGGCTCATATTGGCCAGGAAGTTCGACTTGGCGCGGCTGGCTTCCTCGGCGCGCTGGCGTTCTTCGTGCGCCTCGCGCGCGAGCGCCTTGATGCGATATTCCTGGCTCTCGGCGCGCGAGAGCGCGTCCTGCAGCCGGCGTTCGTTCTTCGCCAGCTCTTCTTCCTTGCGCTTCAGCGGCGTGATGTCGACGCCAACGGTGATGACCCCGCCGTCCGCGGCGCGGCGCTCGACGATGTGCAGCCACTCACCGTTTTGCAGTTCGATGACGCGCACATCGGGATTGCTCGGATCGTGCTTTTCGCGGCGGATGTTGGCCGCAGCGGCGGCGGCGATCGCCTCGTAAGAGGCGCGCGGGCGCAGTAGTTCGGCGCCGAGCTTGAAGGCGTTGGCGAAGCTCTGATTCCAGAGCAGCAGCCGGCGGCGCGAATCCCAGAGTGCGAACGGGCCGGAGAAGTTCTCGATGGCCGCGCGCAGTTGCTGCTCCAGCCGTGATACCCGCGCTTCGGCTTCGTGGCGTTGAGTGGCGTCCACCACTGTGCCGAACACGCGCGTCTCCAGCCGGCCGCTTGAATCTTCGACAGCGGCGCCGCGCGTTTCGATCCACGCCATGCCGCCGCCACGCGCGACCCGGAAGCGTGCATCGAGCATGCCAGACTGGCGGGCTCGGCGGAATTCTTCCTCCACTGTGAAGCGATCTTCGGCGACGATCAGCTCCAGGAATTCGCGCAGCGATAACGTATCGCGCGGCGTGCCCAGCAGCCGCGCGGCTTGTTCGGAGAGTTGCACTTCGTCGGCGGCGGCGCGCCATTCGACTACGCCAACCTTGGCGCCGTCGGCGGCGATGCGGAAATGCGTCTCCGCGCGTACGACTTCGGCCTCGGCGAAGCGGGCGCGCTGTGCATTCTGGCGCATGAGCAAATAAAGCACGGCGATGGCCGCCAAGGGCGCGGCAGTTACAAGCGCAAATCGCAGGAACGCCGCAAGCCACAGCGCCAGATCGTTCGGTGCAGGAGCCGCGCTCATGACGCGCAGTTCGCCGATCGGCGCCTGCGCTTCGGCCGCGACCCAAGTCGCGCCGGCGCCGTCGCTGATGAGCGCCCCGACATTGCTCTCGCGTGTCGCGGAAAGCACCTGCTGCTGCGCGCGGACGCCCGCGTTTTGCAAGGCTGGTGAGGCGTAAATCACGTCGCCGCCTGGGGAGGCGATGAGAATGCGCGCGTCGGCGTCGAGATCGGGCAAGAGGCGCGCTGGATCGATGACGACCACGAGCGCGCGGCCGCCGATCTGGCGCACGATCGCTGGCGCTGTGGCAAGCTCGCCCATCTCTGGGGCGCCAATCCAGCTTGGGGCGCCGCCGGCGGCGTTCGCTGCGGCGACAACAAGTTGTGAACGGCCGGCATCGGTGATCGCTTCGATCACGCCATTGCCGCCGACGATGGCCGCGGCATCTGCGGGCGCGGTGCTGGCGGCGGCGGATGCGAGGCTTTGCGCATCGGCGCCATTTTCGCGAGCGAGTTCGGCGACGCCATTGCTGGCGCCGAGTGCGACGGCGAGGTTTGCGTTGACGCGTTCGGCGATCAACCCAGCCGACGATGCTTGCGCCGCGACAATGGTGTTGGCGGCGTCATCGTGGTGGGCTTTGATCTGTGCGGTCATCGCGGCGGCGAATGCCGTGATGAACAGGAACACGAGCCACATGAATGGGCGCGTGGACGTATCGGGTGGCGCCATACCCGCCGCGACGTCGTTTGTTCTCACCTTCGACACAAGTATTCCCCGGCAGCCCCGAATCGCCGTTCGGAATCCTCAAGAGTTGTAATCGTAATGAGGGCGTTAACGCCATGTCGAGCCGCCGCTGGATTCTATTCCCAGCGCACTGCGGCGGCGTGTGTCGCCAAAAGGACTCATGCCAGCGTGCGTTCCACCATCTCGCGGGTATTTTTCGAGAGATTGGGCAGTGCAGCCAAGCGTTCCAGGGCGTCGCGGGCATGTGATTGCCGAGTCGAATCGAAACGGCGCCACGATTCGAACGGTGTCAACAGCCGTGCGGCGAGGGCAGGGTTGTTCGGATCGATTGCTTCGGCCAGATCGGCGAGGAAACGATAGCCGGCGCCGTCGGCGCTGTGGAAAGCGCGCGGGTTCCGCATGGCAAACGCCGCTGCGAGCGCACGCACACGGTTGGGGTTGCGCATGTTGAAGTCGGCGTCATCGCGCAAACGCGTGACGCGCTCGATCGCATCCGGGCGCGATGCAGCGGCTTGCACTGCGAACCATTTGTCGATGACGAGCGGATTGGCGCTCCAGCGCTCGTAGAAGCGCGCCAACGCTGTATCGAAGCCGGCGCTGTTGGAGGCGCCGAGTGCATCGAGCGCTGCGGCGCTTTCCGTCATGCTGAGTGCGGTATCGAACACTTGCATGAACACAGGCTCAAGCTCCGGTCCGAGCGAGGCCAGCAAGTCGAGCGCGGCCGCCTTCAGCGAGCGGCGTCCTGCTGCTTCAGCGCTGGCCGAGAATGGCGTTTCGCTTGGCGCGCTGGCGATCGGTTCGAGCCGTGCGCGGAGTGACGTTGCGATGGAGCGCCGCAAGTTTTCGCGCGCGGCATAGAGCGCTTCTGGATCAGGCGAGGGCGCGGCGAGGATCAGCTCGCTCAGGTCCGGCAAGCGTAGAGCCAGCGCTGCGAATGCGGGATCTTCTTGTGCGCGATCGAGTTCACGACCGAGCGCTTGCGCAAGTTCGGGCGCGGCCTCGGGCGCTTCTCCCAGCAGAATGGCGCGCGCGATCGATTGGCCGGCTTCCCAGCGTGTGAACGGGTCCGGGTCGTGAGCGATCTGCGCCAGGCGCTCTTCAAGCGTGAGGTTCTGCTCGAGCGTCACCGGCGCCGAAAAGCCGCGCAGCGCGGTCGGAATTGGCGGCTCGGCGACATCGGTAAAGCGGAACGTGTGCTGCGCCTCTTCAAGGATCACGTGGTGCTCGGCGCGAGACACCGTATCGCCCTCAGCTGTGCTCGCGATCACCGCGCCGTCCTTGGCGATGAAGCCGATCTGCAGCGGGATCGGCAGCGGCTTCTTCAGCGGCTGGCCCGGTGTCGGCGCGGTGCGTTGCGCGACGGTGAGATCGTACGTCTTTGCCGCGGCATCGTACACGCCGGACACAGTGAGTGTCGGCGTGCCGGCCTGTTCGTACCAGCCCATGAAGCGCGAGAGGTCCCGGCCTGAGGCTTCCTCAAAGCAGCCGATAAAATCTTCGACAGTCGAGGCGGTGCCGTCGCGGCGTTCGAAATAGAGTTGCATGCCGGCGTCGAACACCTCAGCGCCGAGGATGCGCTTCAGCATGCGAATGACTTCGCCGCCTTTCTCGTAAACGGTCGCGGTGTAGAAGTTGTCGATTTTCTGATAGCTCGACGGTCGCACCGGATGCGCCAGCGGCCCAGCGTCTTCGCCGAACTGGCGCGCGCGCAGGCGCTTCACATCCTTGATGCGCTGAACGGGCCGCGAGCGCTGGTCGGCGGAGAATTCTTGCTCGCGATATACCGTGAGGCCTTCTTTCAGGCAAAGCTGAAACCAGTCGCGGCAGGTAATGCGGTTGCCGGTCCAATTGTGGAAGTACTCGTGGCCGACGACCGCTTCGATCGCTTCGAAATCGCCGTCGGTCGCCGTCTCGGCGTCGGCTAGGATCAGCGACGAGTTGAAGATGTTGAGGCCCTTATTCTCCATCGCGCCGAAATTGAAATCGCGGACGGCGACGATGTTGAAGACGTCGAGATCGTACTCGCGCTGAAACTTGTCCTCGTCCCACTTCATTGAGCGCTTCAGCGCGTCCATCGCGTAGAGCGCACGCCCTGAATCGCCGCGATCGACATAGATGCCGAGATCAACCGTGCGGCCGCCTTTGGTCGTGAAGCTGTCGTGTATGGACTCGTAGGCGCCCGCACAGAGCGCGAAGAGGTAAGAGGGCTTCGGGTGCGGATCGACCCAGATCGCGTAGTGGCGCCCGTTCTCCATATCGCCGCTCTCGGTCAGATTGCCGTTGGAGAGCAGCGTCGGGTACGCAGCTTTATCGGCCTCGATGCGCACAGCGTAGCGCGCCAGGACGTCCGGCCGGTCGAGCGCGTAGGTGATGGCGCGAAAGCCTTCGGCTTCGCACTGCGTACAGAAGCGCCCGGCCGACATGTAGAGGCCGTCGAGATGGGTGTTGCCCGCCGGATTGATGCGCGTGACGATATCGAGGCGAAAGGCGCCGGGCGGATTGGCGATGATGAGCTTGCCTGGCTCTAAGCTGTATTGGTCTGTCGTGAGCAGGGCGCCGTCGATCGAGATGCTCTGCAACTCAAGCCGTTCGCCGACGAGTTCGAGTGGCTCGGGCGTTGCAGTCGTGCGGCGCACATAATTGCTGGCCGCGACGATCGTCGCCTCTGGCTCAAGCGAGAAGACGAGCGCGATTTCGTCGATCAGATAAGCGGGCGGCCGGTATTCGGAGAGACGGACGGTCGCGGTTTCTGCGTCGCGCATTCGGGGCTCCTTAGGGGAAGCCCTGACATGAGCCGCGGAACCGCGAAAATCAATGCGCCTTATTCAGCGGCGACGGAGACATCCATCTTCGGCGCAGCGTCATGATAAATGGCGGCCAGCACCATCTCAGCTTGCTTCGCCAACTCCATGAGTTGGCCTGGCGTTTCGTGTGGGTAATCTTGCGTAAACTCAATCAGCTCGCGCGTCACACGCATCAGCCGCAGCGCATTCGACATCACGCGTGACTGGTGCTCGATCCGTTGCGGGTCGCGGTCGTACTCGGCCATCGGCACACGCCAGCCGCCCCAATCCTTCTCGTCCGTGACAACGACCGGGAAGGTTCCGGGGAAGGGGTGGCGCGGATCGCGTGCGTCGGCGGAAAGGCGGTTGACGGCGCGCAGGATGCGCCAGTTTTCCGTCTCGATCAGGTCGGGCTTGTCCGGCGCGCGCTCTTCGGCGGCCAGTTCGTGGGCTTGGAAATCGCGGCCGAGGCCTGCGTCATAGGTGACGCGCAGCGGTTCTTCGACGCCCTTGACCCATTGCGGATGGACGTTCTCGATCACCGCCCACGTCGCCACCGGCTTGACGTAGACGCGTTGACCCTTGTGGAAGACGGCCTTCGCCATTGGTATTCACCCCAAAATCTGAACCTTCACCCTAGCGCAGTGCGATTGAGCCTTCGTGAACAGACGTTGACGCCAAGACACTCTTTCAGCCGGCATGCCGCGGGCATTAGAGTGTCGGCAACCATAAAACCCGGGAGGTTGGGTTGAATTTCGATTTTTCCGACGACCAGAAGAGCCTGAAGGACGAGGCGCGCAGGTTTCTGGCCGACAAGGCCGGCGCCAAGGTGACGCGCCGCGTGCTCGATGATGCAGCTGTTTCTTATGACGATGGCCTCTGGCGCTCGGTCGCCGAGATGGGCTGGCTGGGCGCCGCCATCCCGGAAGAGCACGGCGGCTTGGGTCTTGGGCGGCTTGAACTCTGCGTGCTGGCCGAAGAACTGGGACGCGCTGTGGCGCCGATCCCGTTCTCATCCACCGTGTATTTCTTCGCTGAATCTTTGATGCTTGCGGGCAGCGATGCGCAGAAGGCAGCGGTGTTGCCGAAAGTTGCGGCGGGCGAAGTGATCGGCTGCTTCGCGCTGAGCGAGGGCCCGGGCGCGCCGAGCGCGTCGAGCATTCAGGCGAAGTTCGATGGCGCGACGCTGAACGGGGTGAAAATTCCTGTGACGGACGGCGATTGTGCGTCACATGCCGTCGTCGTCGCCAAAGAGGGCGCTGGCGTTTCGCTGGTTCTGGTCGATCTCAATCAGGCGGGCGTCACGCGCACGACGCTGAAGACGCTCGATCCAACGCGCGGCCACGCAAAGCTTGAGTTCAAGAACGCGAAGGCCGAGCGCATCGGCGCGGCTGGCCAAGGCTGGGATTTGGCGGAAGCGGTTCTCGATCGCGCTGCCGTGTTGCTGGCGTTCGAGCAAGTCGGCGGCTCGCAGGCGTGCCTGGAAATGGCGACGGCTTACGCCAAGGAGCGCTACGCCTTCTCGCGCCAGATCGGTTCGTTCCAGGCGATTAAGCACAAGCTTGCGGATATGTATGTGTCGATCGAGGTCGCGCGCTCCAACGCCTATTACGGCGCCTGGGCGCTTTCGACGGAGGCGGCGGAAATGCCGTTCGCGGCGGCGGCATCACGCGTGGCGGCCAGCGACGCGTACTATCTCTGCGCCAAGGAAAACATCCAGACGCATGGCGGCATGGGTTTCACCTGGGACGTCGACTGCCACCTCTACTTCCGCCGCGCCAAACTGCTCGCCGTACAAGCGGGCGCACCGGCGGTGTGGAAAGAAAAATTGGTGAAGCGTCTCGAACAACGTAACGCGGCTTGAGGGATCACAATGGATTTCAACGATACACCCGAGGAAGCCAAGTTCCGCGCCGAAGCGCGCGCCTTCCTTGAAGCCAACCTCACGCCGAAAAGCTCTGACAAAGAGCGCCTGCAGCGCAAGCTAACGCCGGCGGAGTATCTGAAAGCGGCGAAAGCTTATCAGGCTAAGAAAGCCGAGAACGGCTTTGCCGGTATCACTTGGGCCAAGGAGCAGGGCGGCCGCGGGCTGCCGCCGATCTATTCTGTGATCTTCAACCAGGAAGAAGCGAAGTTCGACGCACCGTCTGCGCCGTTCTCGATCGGCCTCGGCATGTGCGTGCCGACCGTGATCGCGTTCGCGGATGAAGCGACGAAGGATCGTTACGTCGCCAAGGCGTTGCGCGGCGATGAGATTTGGTGTCAGCTCTTTTCAGAGCCAGGCGCGGGCTCCGACGTTGCGGCGTCGAAGACCAAAGCCGTGCGCGATGGCGATGATTGGGTGATCAACGGCCAGAAAGTCTGGACCACTGGCGCACAATTTTCCGATTTCGGCATCGTGCTCGTGCGCACCAATCCGGACGTGGAGAAGCACAAAGGCCTCACCATGTTCATCGTCGACATGAAGCAGCCCGGCGTCGATGTGCGCCCGATCCACCAAGCTTCCGGCGGTCGCGACTTCAACGAAGTCTATTTCACTGACGTGCGCGTGCCCGACAAACACCGCCTCGGCGACCCTGGCCAAGGCTGGGGCGTCGCACTGGTGACGCTCATGAACGAACGTCTCGCTGTCGGCGGCTCATACGGCCCCGACTACAAGGAGATTTTCGAGTTCGCCAAAGGCATCAATGCGCCGAGCGGAGACGGCCCGCTGATCCAGGACGAAGCCTTCCGCCAGAAGCTCGCCGATTGGATCGTGCGCGCCGAGGGCTACAAGCTCGCCAAATTCCGCACCATGACGGCGCTGTCGAAAGGGCAGACGCCTGGCCCGGAAAGCTCGATCGGCAAAGTGATCAACGCCAATCAGATGATGGACATCGGCAACACCGCCATCGAAGCGCTCGATCATTACGGCATCATCAATGACGGCGATCTCGCCCCGCTCGAAGGCGCGTTCCACCAAAGCTACATGTTCGCGCCGGGCCTACGCATCGCCGGCGGCACCGATGAGATTTTGAAGAACATCATCGCCGAACGCGTGCTCGGCCTGCCGCAGGATGTGCGCGTCGATAAGGGCGTGGCGTTCAAGGATCTGCCGAGCGGGCGCTGAGGTTGGCGTGTGACCTCTGTCAACGCGCCTAGCACCTGTCTATGCTGATCTTCGTGAGCGGGGGGGCTGCCTGTGGAGGTCGCCCATGACAAACGCGCTTCGCTTAGCACCCATCGCGGCCGTCATGCTCGCGGCGGCGACAGTAATCCTCATGCCATCTCCGAACGCCTTCGCTCAGGCCGAGCCGTTGCGCGACTATCAAACGCAGCGCCCGGCCGAGCCGCAGCCGCGACCAACTGCGCGGCCGCTGCGCGAAGGCGTGACGGGCCTCGGCAATAATCAAGGCGTCATCGCCCGCCCGCGCTTCATCGTTGAAGTGCTTGGCTTCTCAGTCGTTCGCGGCCCGCCGCGCCAAGCGCCGTTCAGGAACAATCTTCCCTTTAGCCAAAGCATTTTTTGCGGCTTTCGAAAGCGAGGGTCAGCGCTCGATGACGCGCACATACAGCCGTGTCCGGACCGGCGACACGGTGACGTTTCCGGCGACACAGAATTGTTCCTGGGCTGCCATTGATCCGGATGGGCAGGACAATGGCGTGTGGGCCTGCGACCCGAGGGGCCGTGAGGGCCCCGTGCAGTTTTCGATCGCGCTACGGAGCGAGCAGTTAGACACCGGAAATGTTTTCGGCGACTTCAACGTGTGCAGCGAAAGCGACGCGCCGGGTGATCTCAGCGATTGCTATGACGGCAATTTTGGAACGCTTTTCCAACACACATTCTCTTATGCGGTTGCCGATATCCTGGCCCGGGTTGATCCCGCATGCCGGTGCTTCACCGAGACGGCGAGTAATGGTGACTACCAAGTCAGCTTCCGCGTTACGCGCGTCGATGACGGCCGCGAGCAACCTGGTGTTCTGAACGATCAGGACGCGTTTAATCCGGTTGTGTATCGCAGCGGGAGTTTGAGTACGGGACTTAACGGAGGCTTCGACTTTGACGCAGGCGCCGTGACGCCCGCCGCGAACGCAGACTTGGTGTTTTCGCGTTCTGGCGGCACGTTCTTCCTCACGCCCGGCGGCGGCGCAAAGATTTGGGTGGGTAACGCAACCGCCCGCGGTTACGCCGCCTGTTTCGCTCAACGCATGTCGGCGAACTACGTGACCGCCCAGGTCAATGTGCCGGCCGACGGCGCCCATGCATGCTACATCACCGGTGACGGCCGTGTCGGCGAATTGCGGATCACTATGCTCAGAGTATCGCCATTGAATGGCAACGCTTCCCTTGAGCTGTCATTTACGACTTGGCAGTGAGTAGTCGGACGGGAGCGTTTCGGCGCTCCCGTTTACTCAGTTGTACGACCATCGAAGTGTTCTTCTTCGACATCTGCCTTGTCTTCGGCGACGACGCCTTCTTCGTGCTCGGGCGGGCCGTAGAGGGTGTAGAGCCGTAGCGGCTCGGAGCCGGTGTTGATCACGTTGTGCTTGGCGCCAGCCGGCACGATGATGGCGTCGTCATCCTTCACTTCGGTGCGCTCGCCCTCGATCACGACCGCGCCTTTGCCGCTCTCGATGCGGAAGAATTGATCGTGATCTTTGTGTACTTCCGAGCCAATATCCTGGCCCGGCTCCAGCGACATCAGCACTAGCTGGAGGAAATTGCCGGTATAGATCACACGACGAAAATCGGTGTTCTCGGTGGTCAGCTTTTCAATGTTGTCGACGAAGCCGGTCATGGATGTCCCTTTGCGTTGGGACTAAAGCGGCGGGGATTAGCTTTGTTCCCTCCGGCAGGCTCAAACCAACCCCTCAAACAACATCGGCTCTTTCGCCCTCCAGCCTTCGATCTGGAGTAGCTTCAGCTTTGTCGCGATGCCGCCCGTTGCGCTGAAGCCGACGAGTTTGAAATCGGCGCCGACGACGCGGTGGCAGGGGACGACGATCGCAAACGGATTCCGGCTCAAGGCTTGGCCGACAGCGCGGGCGCCGTCCGGATCGCCGATGGCGCGCGCGATTTCGCCATAGGTGCGCGTTGTGCCCGGCGGGATGGCGCGCGCGGTTTCATAGACGCGGGCGTTGAAGGCCGGCACGCGGCTTAGATCGAGCGTGATGGTGCGCAGGCTTTTCTTCTCACCGCTCAACAGCGCCTGGATGTCCTCGATCGCGCGCGCATGCGCTTTCGGCGGCGCGATCTCATCGGCATGCGGGCAGTGGCGGAGGATGCGGGTGACGGTCGTGGCTTCGCTGTGCTCGGGCAATTGCACGCCGACGACGCCGCGCGGACCCCAAGCGAGGCCGCAGCGGCCGATGGCGGTGTCGAAGAGGGAATAGGCGAACATCGTTGCGCTACCGCCTTGCCGGGGAGGACTCAGGGGTGTAGAACATATAGAGAACATGAGTCCGCGTCTAGCCGCCGCAGAGCCCGGTTTCGCCGGTCTAGCCGCCATTATGGCCGGCCAGCCTCTGCACGAGGCAGGTCCCGCCGGGCCTGGGGCCGAGGCGGCGGCTCTGGGCTTCACTTTGGCGCTCGCTGCGACCTGGGTTGGGCCGGCCGGTCTCTTTTGGGCCGGCGAAGATGCGGCCTTCGGGGAAGAGGGCGGTCCTTACCCTGTGGGACTGGCGCAGTACGGCGTCGCGCTCGACCAACTCATCGTCGTCCGCGCCAAGAAGCGCGACGAGGCGTTGTGGGCGGCCGAGCAAGCTTTGGCGGCGCGCGGCGCGGTGGTGATTTGCGCACTCGGCGCGCAAGGCAAACCGCTCGATCTCAAAGCCAGCCGCCGTTTGTTGCTGTTTGCCGAGCGCTCCGGCTCGCGCTGTCTTCTGCTGCAGCCGGAGAACGGACCGAGTGCGGCCTGGACACGCTGGCGCATCGCGCCGGCCGAGAGCGCATCGGAAGACCCGCGCGATCTCGGTCTTACAGCGTTCGCCGCTGAACTCACACGCAACCGCGCCGGCCCATCCGGCGCTCGCTTCACTTTGGAATGGAATGCGCATGAGCACAGTTTCGCCGAGCGCTCCCAGGAAAAGTGTGAAGCGGTTTTACGTCCGGAAGCGCGTCAAGCATGAACGGCGCGCGCTGGCTGGCGATCTATCTGCCGCGTCTGGCGACCGATCGGTTGATCCGATCCGGGCGCGCCCCGGACGATGATCGCGCGCTTGTCGTCTACGCCAAGCAAGCCAATGCCTATCAGCTAACAGGCGTGGACGCCCGCGCAAGCGCGCTGGGCCTGCGCCTTGCCATGTCGCTCGCCGATGCGCGCGCGATGCAGCCATCGCTCGAAGCGGTCGAAGCCGATCCGGAGGAAGATAACCGCGCCCTCGATAATATTGCGGCGTGGTGTGAGCGCTTCACGCCGGTGGTCGTGCTCGATTCCCCGGAAGGTTTGTTTCTGGATATCACCGGCTGCGGGCACTTGTTTGGCGGCGAAGAGCAACTGCGCCAGCACATCGTGACCCGCCTACGCGCGCAAGGCTTCGTCTCCCGCGCGGCGATCGCCCCAACGCCAGGCGCTGCGTGGGCGTTTGCGCGGCATGCAACGCAAAAGCCGGCTAATCTTCGTGATCAGCTCCAAGCCTCGCTTACGGACACAAATGAAGGCGTGGCGGCAAAGCTGTCGCCGCTTCCAGTCGAAGCACTGCGCCTCGACCCCCAGCCCGCCGCTTTGCTGCGACGCCTAGGCTTGAAAACCATCGGCCAAGTGATGCAAGCGCCGCGCGCGTCTTTCACCGCGCGCGCGGGCGCGCAGGCGATGTTGCGCCTCGATCAAGCGCTTGGCCGCGCACAAGAAGCTCTGACGCCGCGCCGGCCCGCGCCGATGGTGTTTGCGCTGCGCCGGTTTGTGGAGCCGATCTTCAGCGCCGAAGCTGTGCTCAGGGTCGCAGAAGATTTATGCGCAGATGCTGCGGAGAAGTTGGAACTGCGGGGCGCTGGCGTATTGCGCGCGGAGCTCATCTTGTTCGGCGTCGATGGCCGCGACCGCGTGATCGGCGTGAATGTCAGCCGCCCGCTGCGCGCCGTGAAGCCGCTCATGCGGCTCTTCCGCGAAAAACTCAACGTCATAGCCGAAAACCTCGATGCCGAGTTCGGCTTCGAAGCTGCGCGCCTTGATGTGGTGCGCTTGGCGACGATTGACGAAAGCGCGCGGACATTGGCTGGCGTGGAAGAAACCGCCGCAAGCGCCGAGCAAATCAGCAGCATCGTCGATGTTCTGAGCGCGCGGCTCGGCCCAAAGCGTGTGCTGCGCGCTCAAGTGCATGACGAGCACGCGCCGGAGCGCGCCGCCGGCTGGCGCTCAGCGCTCGGCAAGCCGAAGAAAAGCGGGCCTGTCGTCAAACCCGCTCGCGATGGGGTACAGCGCCGCCCGATCCGGCTGTTTGCGCCAGCGCAAACCATCGAAGTTATGGCGAGCGTCCCCGATGGCCCGCCCATCCGCTTCCGCTGGCGGCGTGTGACGCGCGAGGTCGTTCGCGCCGAGGGCCCAGAGCGCATCGCCGGCGATTGGCTGAAGCGCGAAATTATGCGCGATTACTATCGCGTCGAAGACAAACAGGGCCGCCGCTACTGGCTCTACCGCGAAGGCCATTACGGCGAAGGCGATGCGGCGCCACGCTGGTTCGTGCACGGGCTGTTCGCATGAGCTTCGCCGAACTCTGCGTCACCACGAACTTCTCGTTTTTGCGGTCAGGCTCGCACCCGGAAGAGATGGTGGAGCAGGCGGCTGTGCTTGGACTGGCCGGGATTGGCATTGCGGACCGCAACACACTGGCCGGTGTAGTGCGCGCACACATGAAGGCGAAAGCGGTCAAGGAAGAGATGGGCGCCGACATTCGCGTCATTGTCGGCTCACGCCTCGTATTTCGAGATGGGACGCCGGACCTTGTCGTTTATCCTAAGGACCGCGCCGCTTTCGCAAATCTCACGCGGCTGCTCACCATCGGCAATCGTCGCGCGCCGAAAGGGCAGTGCTGGCTCGATTTCGCGGACTATCTGGCGCACGCACAAGGGCTGCAGACGATTCTCATCCCCGCGTTCGATCTCGGCGATGAACCTTTGGCGATGGGAGAATATCTGCGAACGATCAAGCGCGCCGCCAGCATGGTGTGGCTTGCAGCGCCATTCCAGTTCAGCGGCGAAGATCGCAGGCGCATTCGCAAGCTACGGCAGGTGGCGGCGGAAACGGGCGCCCGTCTGCTGGCGACAACAGAACCGCTTATCCATCGCGGCGATCGCAGGCCACTGCTCGATGTGGTGACGTGTATCCGGGAGAAGCAGAAGCTCTCCGAGGCTGGCGCGCTGCTGGCGAAAAACGCCGAACGGCAACTCAAGCCGCCGGAGGAGATTGCGCGGCTTTATCAGCTAGCGCCACAGGCAGTGGCGGAGAGTTTGCGTTTTCTCGAAGGCATAGCCTTCTCGATGGAGCATTTGCGCTACGAATATCCCGAGGAGACATCCGAAGGTTATGCCGATCCACAAGAAGCACTAGCAGCCCGCACCTGGGCTGGCGCCAAGTCGAAGTACCCTGAAGGTATCCCCGAGAAAGTGCATGAAGCGCTCACGCGCGAACTCGGCATCGTAGAGCGCAAGCGCTACGCGCCGTATTTCTTGACCGTGGCGGATATCGTTGAGTTCGCACGCTCAGGCTTTGACAAGGACGGAAAACCAACCAAACCCATACTTTGCCAAGGACGTGGTTCGGCGGCGAACTCCGCCATCTGTTATTGTCTTGGCGTGACCTCAGTCGACCCGGCAAAGAACACGCTTCTGTTCGATCGGTTCGTGTCGGAAGAGCGCAACGAACCGCCAGATATCGACGTCGATTTCGAGCATGAGCGACGCGAAGAGGTTATCCAATACGTATACAAGAAATATGGCCGAGATCGCGCTGGATTGGCCGCCACGCTGATCTGTTATCGCGGGCGGAGCGCTATACGCGAGGTGGCGAAGGTCTTCGGCTATTCGCAGGACCGCATTGGAAGTCTCGCCAAAGTTCTACACTGGTGGTCCCAAGGGGTGGAGAACAAAGACCTCATCGAGCAGGGGCTGGATGTAAACGATACGGAGCTCATGCAATGCGTGTCGCTAGCTAACGCACTGCAAGGCTTTCCGCGGCATTTGTCGCAGCACGTCGGCGGATTCGTGATCACGCGTGAGAAGCTGCACGACGTCGTCCCGATCCAAAATGCGGCGATGGACGATCGTACCGTCGTTGAATGGAACAAGGACGATCTAGAGGATCTAGGCATTCTCAAAGTCGATCTGCTCGGCCTCGGAATGCTGACGTGCCTGCAAAAAGCCTACGATCTCATGGGGCAGCACTATCCGGGTAAGGAGTGCATCACGCTCACGTCCCGAACGGATGATGATCGTGTCTATAAGATGCTGCACAGGGCGGATTCGATCGGCGTGTTCCAAGTCGAAAGCCGCGCGCAGATGTCGATGCTGCCGCGACTCAAGCCCGTAGACTTCTACGACCTAGTTATCGAAGTCGCGATCGTTCGTCCCGGCCCAATTCAGGGCGGTATGGTGCACCCTTATCTGCGGCGGCGTCAGGGGCAGGAAAAAGCGCAAGCGCCGAAGCCGGAGCTATGGGAGGTCCTCAAGCGCACACTAGGCGTGCCGCTCTTTCAGGAACAGGCGATGCAGATCGCCATTGTTGCTGCGGGCTTTACGCCTCCCGAGGCGGATAAACTTCGTCGAGCGATGGCGACGTTTAAGCGTGTAGGCACGATCGGAAAGCTCAAGGAGAAATTTATCGAAGGCATGATTGGCAATGGCTACGAGCGTGCTTTTGCCGAAGCCTCATTCGCTCAGATCGAAGGTTTCGGCGAATACGGTTTCCCTGAGAGCCACGCTGCGAGCTTTGCTATCCTGGTCTACAATTCATCCTGGCTGAAGTGCTATTACCCTGACGTTTTCGCTGCGGCGCTTCTGAATGCGCAGCCGATGGGTTTCTACGCGCCAGCGCAAATTGTGCGTGATGCGCAAGAGCATGGAGTCGAGGTTCGTTGCATCGATGTGAATGCTTCGGATTGGGATAACATTCTGGAAAGCCCCGCTGCGGGCGATGGGCCTGCTTCGAAACGACTTCACTCTCGTCATGCTGAGATGTCGAGCGATGTTAAATCGACGCACGCATTGCGACTTGGTTTCCGACAAGCGCAAGGCTTTAAGGAAGAAGAGCTGCGCGTGCTCGTCGCCAATCGCGGCGACGGGTACGATTCCGTACGCGATGTTTGGCTGAGGGGCGGTGTGCGCGCGTCCACGATCGAACGTCTCGCCGACATCGATGCATTCCGCTCACTTGGCCTTGATCGACGCGATGCGCTGTGGGCGGCGCGCGGTTTGAACCGCGTTGGGGGCCAGGAGGATTTGCCTTTGTTCACGACAACGCCGGATCCAACGCGCGAGCCGGATTTCGCTTTGCCCCGCATGCTGCTGGGGGAGCATATCGTTGAGGACTACCGAACGATAGGCCTTTCCCTAAAGCAACACCCCGTGGCGTTGCTTCGCGATGAGCTTACGGGTCGACGCGTAATCCGCGCCGAGCAACTCAAGGACATCCGGAATGGCGAGCGCGTCCGCGTCGCTGGCCTCGTGCTCGTCCGTCAACGCCCGGGCACAGCCTCCGGCGTGATTTTCGCCACCCTCGAAGACGAGACGTGGATTTCCAACATCGTCGTCTGGCCGAAAGTGTTCGAGCAATTCCGCCCCGAAATTCTTGGCGGGCGTCTCATCGCCGTGGACGGCCCCGTGCAAAGCGAAAGCGGCGTGATCCATGTCATCGCCGAGCGAGTGCATGATTATACGCCGCTGCTAGCGAAGCTCTCGGCGCACGGGGTCCAAATCGACGCCTCTGGTCCAACCGACGAGCCGCGCCGTGGCGGCGAAGGCGATGCGCGGCAGCGTCATCCTCGCAACGTTCGCATCAATCTTGATGTAAAGAAAGCTGCAGACGTGATGCCGAAAGGCCGTAACTTTCACTAGCCGGACCGCGAGCCTTTAGGCTCGCTCTTCACTCGACGCATATGCGGGTCTGAAGAGCCGCAGTCCGCTTCACTAACCCCGCCAGCGCGCGAAGATCGCCGTCGGCAGAAGCATGTCGCGGCCGTCGTGCGGTAGCGCCATCTCGCCGGTTTGCCATTCGCCGCCGACGAACAATTGCTGCGCGGTTTGCGCCAGCGCCAGATACGACAAGCGTACGGCGTACACGGTCGCGATCATGAAGCCCTCGGCGCTGGCGCGATCGTTCGGATCGGTGCGCAGCAAAGTCTGGCAACTGTCGAGAAGCTCGGCGAGTTGCTCCTCAAGCTTCCAGGTCTCACCATCTGGCCCGCGCCCAAATTTCGGCGGATCGAGAATGATCCCGTCATAGCGCCGCCCACGCCGGATCTCGCGCTTCACGAAGCCCAGCGCGTCGTCGCAAATCCAGCGGATCGGCGCATCGCTCAAGCCAGAGGCCGCCTGATTGTCGCGCGCAAAGCCGATCGCTTTCTTCGACGCATCAACGTGCGTCACCTTCGCGCCGGCTTTCGCGCACGCAAGTGAAGCAAGCCCTGTATAGCCAAACAGGTTCAACACCTCGGGCTGCGTGCCGCGATGTGCCTTCAAGTAGTTGCGCGCGTAGCGCCAATGCACGGAGTGTTCGGGAAAGAAGGCAAGGTGCCGGAACGGCGTCGGGCGCGAGATGAATTTGAGATCATCCCAGGTGAGCGTCCATGTCTCCGGCAATTGCCGATTGAAGCGCCAGCGGCCAGCGTCTTCGTCGCCTGTGGCGGCCGGCGCGAAGATCGCGTCCGCGCCATCCCACTCGCTTGCAGCGAGCGCAGGCGTCCACAGGGCTTGCGGCTCCGGCCGCACGAACCGGTACGGGCCGACTTGCTCCAGCTTGCCGCCATTGCCGGAATCCAAGAGCCGGTAATCGCGCCAATCGTCGGCGACCAAAATCTCAGGCACGACGTTAGTCTTTGGCGCCGTCATATCCGCGTCTCCGCCAAAGATCGTAGAGCATCACGGCCGTTGCGACCGCAAGATTCAAACTGTCTGCTCGCCCGCGCATCGGCAGTTTCACCAACGTATCGCACGCCGCTTCCATATGTTCGGGCAAGCCGGATTGCTCGTTGCCCATCAGCACGATGGCCTTAGCAGGCGGCGGCGCTTCACCGTCTTGCGCTGCGCCTTTGAGCGACAGCCCAAACATCTCCGCGCCGCGCGCCGTCTTATAGCGCATCAACTCTTCAAACGAAGCGCGCGCCAACTTTGTTGCAAACAGCGAGCCCATGCTCGCACGCACTGCTTCCACCGAAAACGGATCGCAGCTGTCGCCGATCAGAACAACGCCGCCGGCGCCGGTAGAATCTGCGGTGCGCAGTATCGTGCCCAAATTACCAGGATCGCGGATGCCTTCGAGCGCGACGATGGTGGCGCCATCCAAAGCGTCGAGCGATGAAAGCTGCTGCTTGTAGGCGCCAATCACCGTCTGCGGGTTATCGCGCTTGCTGATTTGGGCGAGGATCGTCTCGTTCGTCTCGATCACGCGCACGCGCCGCGCTTCGGCCTGAGCAATCAAAGCGCGCACCTGATCGCGCGCCAAAGCAGCCGGCGAGAACACCAGCATCTCCGGCCAAACGCCAAGATCAGCCGCCTCCACCGCCAGCCGCGCGCCTTCCGCCAGGAACAAGCCGGTCTCGGCCCGCGCCTTCTTCAGGTGCAGGCTCTTCAGCAGCTTGATCTGCGGATTGGACGCGCTGGTGATCTGGTGCGCCATGGGATCCTGTATCGCCGCTCAACCGCGGGGGTGTTTGTGGTTTTCGCTTAGTTCGCGGGGCATTAGAAGGGCATTAAGGCGGGGCAAATGCGCGTGACGCGGGAATTATGATCGGCCTGTTCTTGTCCGAGGTGGTGCTTTTCGCGACAGCCGCATTGCTCGGCTTCGCGATCGGCTGGCGTGCGTTCGTGTTTATCGCGGGCGAGCGCCGCCGCGAGGAGGCGCGTGAGGTTCAGCGTCTGCGCAGCGCGCTTAGCGATCTGCAAGTGCGGCGAGCAAGAATTTCATGAGCGCCGGCGACGAAACACCGCGCCGGACACTGCTTTGGACAGGCCTTGGAGGCGTGGTCATCGCCACGCTGCTCGGCATGCTCGCGCCGCACAATGGCGCGGTCTGGAAAGCGCCAGGCGTCTTGCGCGACCGCGTGGCGGTTGCGCTGACGGCGGCCGGCTATCCCGGCCTTGATATCGAGATGGATGGCCAACACGCGCGCCTGCGCGGCATCGTCGAAGACGAACACGACATCGCCGCCGCACGCCAAGCTGCGTTGCGCGCCGCCGGCGCCGGCGGCGCATGGGCGGGCGGCGTCACCACTGTGGACGCCTCCGATGTTCAAGTCGGCGCCTTCGATCGCCCCTATGTGTGGAGCATCCGCCGCGGCGACGATCGCGTGACGCTCTCGGGCGCCGCACCGAGCGAAGCAGCGCGCGCTGAATTGCTCGGCGCTGTTGGCCAGGCGTTCCCGAATGCGGAAGCGGTGGACGAAATGCACGTCGCGGGCGGCGCGCCGTCGCCGCTATTTGCGGATATGGCGCGCGACGCTGTTCGGTTGCTTGCAGGCCTGCGCACGGGCGAGGCGCGCATCGTCGATAACCAGATCGTCTTCATCGGCGATGGCGACCAGGCCAGCGTCGACGCCATCCGCCGTCGTTTCGAAACACCGGGCGCGCCATTCCGTTCGCGCCTCGCCGTGACCATCGACGGCCTCGATGTAGAACACCCGGAACTGCAAGGCCTCAATCTAGCCAGCGGCGATGCTGAAACCTGTGAGCGCGCGTTCGATCGGATGATGGAGCGTAACGTCATCAATTTCGCGCCGGGCTCTGCGGCGATCGATCCGTCGAGCCGCGAAATCCTCAACGCACTCGCTTCGGTGGCGTTGCGTTGTGATCGCTTCTCGATCGAAGTGGGCGGGCACACCGACAATCAAGGCGGGCGCGATCTCAACATGGACTTGTCACGCGCCCGCGCCGATGCGGTTGCGGCCTATCTCGCCGGCCAGGGCGTGGCGCGCTCGCGTCTGACAGCACGTGGTTACGGCCCTGATCGTCCGCGCATGAGCAACGCCACCGAAGCAGGCCAAGCCGCCAACCGGCGCATCGAATTTTATGTGAGCAGCTGAGATGATCTACCTCATCAGCCAATTGTGGGTCTGGTTGCTGCTGGCGCTGGTGTTTGCAGCGATTGCCGGCTGGGCTTTCGCCGCCGAGCGCGCAGCGCCGGCGCAGGCCGCGCAAAGGCGCGAGCGCGAGAACCTGTTGAGCGATTTGCTGCGGCTGGCCTCGGAAGACGCGAGCGGCG
The DNA here is from genome assembly GCA_022841905.1 of Hyphomonadaceae bacterium. Classification (GTDB taxonomy): domain Bacteria; phylum Pseudomonadota; class Alphaproteobacteria; order Caulobacterales; family Aquidulcibacteraceae; genus Vitreimonas. The sequence goes on from JALHQO010000001.1 coordinate 267,113, forward strand.
AGCCGAGCGCGGAAGGCGAGCGCGAAACGGACTCGGTGCGCCGTCAACTCGAACTGCGCAACGGCCGCATTGCTGAACTTGAGCGCGCGCTAGAGCACGCCCGCGCCCGCGCTGACGATCTCGCGGGCGATTTGGCGGAATTGCAGCGGCGTGGGCCGGGCGAGTCAGATCAAAGCGCCGAACTCGCGCGTCTGCGCGCACTCGTCGCCGATCACGATGCCGAACAGGCGCGCACTATCGACGTAGAGACTGCGCCGGTGGAAGAGCCATCGACGCAGGCTGCCGAGGACGAAATCGCCCTGCAGACATGGCGCTTGCGCTATTTCGAACAACGCGTGCGCTACCTAGAGGGGCAAGCCCGCGCGAGCGCGGAGACGCCCCCGCCGTTGGCGGCCGCTGAGCCGGAGGCGCCGCTTGCGGAATGGCGCGTGCGCGATGCCGAGGCGCGCGCTCAGTATTTGGAGGAAGCACTGCGGGAAGCAACCGCGCCGGCGCCTGCCGTTGCTGCGGCTGAAGAGACGACCCCGTTTGCGGCGGATGCCGATGTCGATGTGCTGTTGCGCTGGCGCTTGCTCTACCTGGAGCGGCGGGTGGCGTATTTGCAGGAAGCAGCTGCAGTTGCGCCGGTCGTTGCGCCGCAACGCGTGTTGGCGCCTTCACCCGCTGTCGACCTTGGCCCCGACCCCGATCGCTGGAAGTGGCGCGCGCGTTATCTCGAAGCGCGCGTGCGTCATCTGGAGGATCGAGCCGCAGCCGTGCCGGCGCCGTCCGCGCCAGTAATTCAGCCAGTGACGACGCCCGAGCGTGCGGCGGACGTCGAAGCACCGCCACCAGCGCCGCCGCCGCGCACGCGCCGCGGCGCGAAACCGCCTGTGCTCGCCGCCGCGCGTAACGGCGCGCCGGATGACCTGACACTGATCGACAGCGTCAGCCAGTTGCAGCAGGGCACGCTCAACGCGCTCGGCGTGTTTCACTTCGACCAGATCGCCGCCTGGTCGCCCGATCACATCGCCTGGGTCGACGGCTATCTGCGCCTGCAGGGCCGCATCGAGGAAGAGGAATGGGTCGAACAGGCGCAAGCGCTCGCAGAAGAGGGCCCACGTGCCGCCCGCCGCATCGTCGAAGAGGGCGTCGACTAATCTAGCCTTTGAAGTAGGCGCAGAACTTGTTGCCTTCCGGATCGCGCACATAGGCGCCGTAGAAAGGCGGATCGCTTTCGCCGCGCACGCCCGGCGCGCCTTCGTCCTTGCCGCCGGCCGCGAGTGCTGCGGCGTGAAACGCTTCAACAGCCGCGCGCGACGGGGCCTTGAACGCCAGCATCGAGCCATTGCCGAGGCAGGCGGTTTGTCCGTTCTCGGGCGTGGCCAGATAGATTTCGAGGCCTTCTTTCTTGCCGTCAGGGCCATAGCCGGCCCAGCCGCCGCCCTCGAAGGTGCGCTTGTAGCCGAGCGGTTCGAATGCGGCGTCGAAGAAGGCGCACGAGCGCGTAATGTCGTTCGAGCCGATGGTGACGTAGCCGATCATGTGATCCTCCCGGCGCCACTACACACCAAGACCAAATCAAACGCAAGAACAAAAAGGGAACGACTAAACGCCGGCGATCAGCACCGCCAGCACTTCGGCTCCGTACTTCTTGAGCTTCGCCTCGCCGATGCCGGAGACGCGCCCGAGCGCTGCGAAATCGGCGGGTTTGTCTCGAACCATCGCGGCCAGTGTCGCGTCATGGAAGATCACGTAGGGCGGCACGCCGCTCGCATGCGCCGTTTCGCGCCGCCAGGATTTCAACGCGTCGAACAGCTTTGCGTCCTCGCCCTTGAAGCCCTCGCGCACCGCGTCCTTGGCGCCGCGAGTAGCGCGGCGATCTTCTTTGCTGCGACGCGTCGGCGGCGCTGCTTCGCGCATGCGCACGACGTGCTCCTTGCGAAAGATCGCGCGCACGGTGTCATCGTCGCCAATGCTGAGCGTCGGGCGTTGATCGTCGCCTTCGCTGAGCACGCCTTCGAACAACAAGTGCTCGATCACGTTGCGCCACACCGGCTCGGGTTGATCGGCGCCAATGCCGAACGTGGTGCGAGTCGCGTATTGCTCGTCGAGGCCGTCGCCGGTGCGGCCAAGCAAATGGTTCACCACGCGCCCGCGGCCGACACGCTGATCCATGCGCATGACGGCGGAGATCGCTTTCGCCGCGAGTTCGGTGGCGTCGATGGAAACCGGCGGATCAGTGCAGATATCGCATACGCCGCACCGCTCAGCGTTCTCTTCGCCGAAATAACGCCGCACGCCGGCGCGGCGGCAGGTGAGGCCGTCGAGATAAGCAAACAACTGCCGCGCCTTCTTGATCTGCACGGCTTTGACTTGTTCGGTCGCGGCGCCTTGGTTGGCGAACATGATGGCGCGGCGGAGATCGGTGGCGCTGTAGATGCAAAAGCCCTCCGCCATCTCGCCATCTCGGCCGCCGCGGCCGACTTCTTGCCAGTACGCCTCGATCGATTTCGGCGAATCCGCATGGATCACGTAGCGCACGTTCGGCTTATCGACGCCCATGCCGAAGGCGATGGTGGCCACCATCACGACGTCATCTTCTTCCTGGAAACGATGCTGCCGATCGGCGCGCAGGCCTGCATCGAGCCCCGCATGATAGGCGAGCGCGGGCACTTTCAGCGCGGACAGGTTCGCGGCGATCTTGTCGACATTGTCGCGCGTGCCGGCGTAGATGATGCCGGACTTGCCGCGCCGCGCGTTGACCAGATCGAAGATGCGGTCCTGCGGCTGGGTGCTCTTGCGCTCCGCGCTGAGCACGAGGTTAGGCCTATCGAAGCTATCGATAAACGCACGCGCGTTTTCGAGTTTGAGTTGCGTGCGAATGTCGGCTTGTGTCTTCAGATCAGCCGTGGCGGTGACGGCCGTGCGCGGCACGCCGAGGAAGCGGCCGGCAAGTTGACCGAGCGCGCGATAGTCGGGGCGGAAGTCGTGCCCCCATTGGCTGACGCAGTGCGCTTCGTCGATGGCAATGAGCGCCAGCGGGCACTCTTCGAGAAAATCGAGGAAGCCCTGCGCGAACAGGCCTTCGGGCGAGAGGTACAAGAGATCGAGTTGACCCGCGCGCGCCGCATCGAGCGTGGCGCGGCGTTGGTCTGAAACGATAGTGGAATCGAGCCGCGCGGCGTTGACGCCAGCCGCGCGTAGCGCCGCCACTTGATCCTGCATGAGAGCAATGAGCGGCGAAACGACGAGACCAACGCCAGGCCGCAGGATCGCCGGTATCTGATAGCAAAAGCTCTTGCCGCCGCCCGTCGGCAGCACCGCCATCACGTCGCGGCCTTCCAGCACTTCCGCGATCACGTCGCTCTGAAATCCGCGAAACTCGCTGTGACCGAACACGCGTTGCAGCGTTTCGCGGGCGGCGGTGAGATCGGTCATGCGCGCTACATGCACACGAAGTCAGTTCACAACAACACCCGTCATTCCGGACGCGCGGAGCGCGATCCGGAACCCAGGAGCAACAAGCGCGACATTGGCCCCTGGGTCCCGGGCTCAATGCTGCGCATTGCCCCGGAATGACGGAATCATTTCGCTTTGTGCAACCCCAACGCGCCCACACAAATCGCCGCTTGTCCGCCCCAATACGCCATCCACCCCGCAAAGCTGCGCCAGTAGGCGAGCGTGGGATCGGGATCGGGGTGGAACATGTTCCAGGCGACGAAGCCGTCGGAGATAAAGAACAACACCGCGCCCGCCATCACCAGCCAGCGCGCCGCCGGCAGCGTGAACGAGCAAAGCGCCATCAGCGTCAGCACGCCAGTATAGACGCTGAGCGGCGCGAACATCGCATTGTCGCGCGGCACCAGCATCCACGTCATCACGAACGCCGCGACGATCAGCGCGAGCGCCCCGAGGAGGCGCGGCGGTTGCTTCAACGCGGCGCCAACGCCGATGCCAGCGCGCAGGAAGAGCGTGATGTAGAAGAGGTGTCCAATTAGGAACGCGAGCGCGCCATAGAGGAACGCGTCGGGGCTCCACGCCAGCAACGCATCGCCCAACGCGCCGAAGAGAAGGCCAGCGGCGAGCAGGCGCGACCGCGCGAGCAGCGCGATGAGGGCGAGGACGATGATGCTCGAGGCTTTGAAGATCGTGCCGACAACATAAGGCGGCGCGCCTTCGTAGAGGCTAGAACCGAACGCGCCGTAGGCGATGGCTAGGATGGCGGAGAGGGCGCCGAGGATTTTGGTCAACGCTTAATCCCGCCGCGCCGGCTGCGCATAGCCCAGCTTCTCGTTCAGCGCCGCCAGCAAGTCTTGCGCGATATCCGCAATCACGCCGCCCGGCGGATACACCGCCGCTGCGCCCATCTCTTTCAGCGTCGCGACATCCTCCGGCGGAATAACCCCGCCGACGACGATCATGATGTCGCCGCGGCCGCGCTCGACCAACGCCGCGCGCAAAGCAGGCGTGAGCGTCAAATGTCCCGCCGCCAGCGAGGACACGCCGACGACGTGCACGCCTTTGGCGATGGCTTGTTCGGCGACCTCCTCGGGCGTGGCGAAGAGCGGTCCGATCTCGACTTCGAAGCCCAAATCAGAAAATGCGGACGCGACAACCTTTTGGCCGCGGTCGTGTCCGTCCTGGCCCATTTTGGCGACGAGGATGCGCGGGCGTTTGCCTTCGGCTTCCTCGAACGCCGCGACGCTTTGGCGCGCGCGTTCGAGCGACGCATCGTCGCCGGCTTCGCGCGCGAACACGCCGGTGACGAGCCGGATCGGCGGCTGGTGGCGATTGAACGCGCGCTCGAGCGCCGATGACATTTCGCCGACCGTCGCTTTCGCGCGCGCGGCGTTCACCGCAAGCTCAAGCAGATTGCCCTTGCCGCGCGCGCCGGCTTCAAGCGCTTCGAGCGCTGCCGCCACGTCCGCCGGTTTGCGATCCGCCTTCAGCCGCGTCAGCTTCTCCAGCTGCATCGCGCGCACCTTGGCGTTATCGACCTTGAGGACCGGCACGTCCTCTTTCTCGCCGAGCTTATATTTATTGATGCCGACGATGGTTTGGTGGCCGGTATCGATGCGCGCTTGCGTGCGTGCGGCGGCTTCTTCGATTCGTGCTTTCGGCAGGCCTTGATCGATCGCTTCCGACATGCCGCCGAGCTTCTCGACCTCCTCGATATGCGCCCACGCTTTTGCGGCGAGATCGGCGGTGAGGCGCTCGACATAATAAGAGCCGCCCCACGGATCGGCGGGCCGCGTCACGCCGGCTTCTTGTTGCAACAGGATCTGCGTGTTGCGAGCGATGCGGGCGGAGAAATCGGTCGGGAGCGCCAGCGCCTCGTCGAGAGAATTGGTGTGCAAAGATTGCGTGCCGCCGTACGCGGCCGCCATCGCTTCGACGCAAGTGCGCACGGCGTTGTTGTAAACGTCCTGCGCCGTCAGTGACCAGCCGGACGTCTGGCAATGCGTGCGCAACGCGCGGGACTTATCGTCCTTCGGATTGAACTCTGCCGTCAGCTTCGACCACAGCAGCCGCGCCGCTCGCAGTTTCGCGATCTCCATGAACGGGTTCATGCCGATGGCCCAGAAGAAGGAGAGCCGTGGCGCGAACTTGTCGATGTCCAAACCCGCAGCGACGCCGGCGCGGATATACTCGACGCCGTCGGCCAACGTGTAGCCGAGCTCGAGGTCCGCCGTCGCGCCGGCTTCCTGCATGTGATAGCCACTGATCGAGATCGAGTTGAACTTTGGCATCTCGGTCGCGGTGTAGGCGAAGATATCCGAGACGATGCGCATCGAGGGTTTCGGCGGATAGATAAACGTATTCCGCACCATGAATTCTTTGAGGATGTCGTTCTGGATCGTGCCGCTGAGCTTGGCGTGCGGCACGCCTTGCTCCTCGCCGGCGACGATATAGAGCGCCATGATCGGCAACACCGCGCCGTTCATCGTCATCGACACGCTCATCTGATCGAGCGGGATGCCGTTGAAGAGCGTGCGCATGTCGAGGATGGAATCGATCGCCACGCCTGCCATGCCGACATCGCCGACAACGCGCGGGTGATCGGAATCGTAGCCGCGGTGGGTGGCGAGATCGAAGGCGATGGAGAGGCCCTTCTGCCCGTGCGCCAGATTGCGCCGATAGAAGGCGTTCGAATCCTCCGCCGTCGAGAAGCCCGCATACTGCCGGATCGTCCACGGCTGCTGGACGTACATCGTCGGGTAGGGACCGCGCCCAAACGGCGCCATGCCTGGGAAGCCGTCGACAAAGTCCGGCCCCGCGCGATCGGCGGCGGTGTAAGCGGTTTTCACCGCGATGCCTTCGGGTGAGAGCCAGGGTTCGCCGGAATGCGGCGCAGCTTTCGCCACGTCTGTTGAGAGCGAAAGTTTGGAGAAGTCAGGGAGGGTCATGAGTTTGGCCGAGGAGAGGAGGAAGCAAAGCGAGCTAGCGCCGCCGCATCACCGCGAAACGCATTCAGATCAATGGGCCCACTAACACCGCGCTTATGGCCGCGATTGTGGTGTTGCCAGATGATCCAGTCGCGTTCGCGGAAGCGCGGTGCGACGCCGAGCGAGCGGATCCAGAAGCGCTCGCCTTCGACGGTGCTCAAATGCGCGTCGTGAAATTCACGGGTGGTGTAGATGATGGGGCGCACGCCATAGTGCGCTTCGAGCACGTCCATGAAGATGAGCGCCTCGCCAACGACGTCGCTCATCGTCGGCCCGCGCCGGCAGGGGCCCATATGTTCGAGATCGACGGCAGCGGGCAGTGCGCCCGCGTCGCGCGGCACGACCGCGATAAAGTTCGCCGCTTGCCGCGCGCCGGGCTGGCAGAGCGTGAAGAAGTGATAGGCGCCGCGATAAAGCCCCGCCGCCGCCGCCTCGCGCCAGTTGAAGGCAAAGCGTTGATCGACGTGATCGCCGCCTTCGGTGGCTTTGATGTAGGCGAACGCGACATCGTCCGCAGCCAGCGTGCGCCAATCGATCGGGCCTTGGTGCCACGAGACATCGACGCCCTGTACATAGCGCGCCGCCCACGGCGTCCACCAGCCGCCGAGCGCGGCGACGCTCGCCGCAAGCACCACGACAACACCAAAGCCCAACGCCGCCAGCACCGCGCGTTGACGACCCAACCGCCCTGTGCGGCACACGTTTCGCGTGAGCGGTTCCGGCGTCATCAGGGTGCGATCCCCAAAGCGAGGTGCAACGTCTCCAACTCTTTCAGCACATCGGCGCCAGCGAAGATAAACTGATCCACGCCCGCAGCGCGATACCTGGCCTCCGCGTCGCCCGGCTTGCCGGCGAGCACGATCCAGTCCGCGCCGGCCGCCTTCAGGCGCTGCGCGCAGTTCTCTGCGTGTTCGGCGTAGTAGGTGTCCGTGCTGGCGATGACGGCGATGCGCAGGCCTGTGCTGCGGAACGCATCGACCAGCGCCTCCATGCTCGCATACGCGTCCTCTTCGCCGACGCTGGCGATACCGCCGACGCCGAAGAAATTGCGAGCGAACTGCGCGCGCGGGCCGAACTCGGCGAGTGCGCCCAAGTTTGCGAAGAAGGTGCGCGGCGCGTGCTTCTCGGCGCGCTCGCGCAGCGTCTCAAACGGTTCGGCCCAGCGGATGGGTTCGAGCCCGCCCACAGCAACGACGGGGGGACGTGCGATAAAGTCGGGCGTAGCGGCGCCCACGAGCGGAAAGTCGCTTACACCAGTGATCGTCTCGCGCCGCGTTGCGATCAGCTTCTGCCGCGCCGCGCGCGCGTCAGCGACGCGCTTTTGCAAGCTGCCGGCATGGAGCGAAGCGACGATGCCGCCCTCGGCCTCGATGCCCTGCATGATCTCCCAAGCTTTCGCAGCGAGCTCTTGCGTCAGCTTCTCGACGAACCACGCCCCGCCAGCCGGGTCGGCGACGTGGCCCAAGCGGCATTCTTCCATCAGCACGTGCTGCGTGTTGCGCGCCACGCGCCGGCCGAACGGCGTCGGCAGGCCGAGGACATCGGTGAGGGGGTAGGTGGTGATATCGTCAGCGCCGCCGACCGCCGCGGCGAAAGCAGCGGTCGTGACGCGTAGAATATTGGTCCACGCATCATAACGCGTCATCATGCGCCGCGAGATGAAAGCGTGAATGTGCGCCGCGCGCGCCTCCGGCGGAACTCCGCTCGCCTCCAGCACGCGCGCCCAGCACAGGCGCAGTGCGCGGAGCTTCGCCGTCTCGATCAGCACGTCCGGCCCAACAGCCACGGCAAACGAGAGCGCCTTGGCGCTGCCGCCGGTGCCAAGGCCCTTGCCGTCCAACGCCCGCAAATAGTGGATGCCGCCCACGAGCGCAGATGCGATTTCCTGCGCTTCCGTGCCGCCAGCTTCGTGCACGATGCGCGCATCGACGCGGACAAAGTGCGCCGACGGAAGCTCAGACGCATGCCGCACCGTGAAGTCGATGGCCAGCGCATGCTCCTGAGCGCACTCCTTGCCGCTGCGCATAAATGCGCCGAGCGGATCAAGGCCGAAGTTCGTGCCTTTGGCGGCGACGCCTTTCAGCTTGTCGCGCAACAGGCCAGCCAACCAGGCGCCATGCTCGCCTGCATCCAGCGAAACCGGCGCGGCTTCGAGGATCACATCCGCCAACGCCAGATCGAGATCGCGCGCGTCGCGGATGGCGACGCCGCGCACGCCATCAGGATCAACAACTAGTTCGATGCCGCCCACGCCGCCTGCGAGATCGGCCAGGATCTGGCGATTGGTTTCGGCTGGATCGTGATGTTCGAACGCTTGCCGAATCGTCCACGCGCCATCACGCGCGCCGCGGACAAAGGGCGCCCCGCCCGGTATGCCGGCTTCGTCCGCTGCTGTGGCGATGTCCGTTTCGCGGTAAAGCGGTTCCAGCGCGATACCGTCCGCGGTCTTGCCCACAAGCCGCGCCCAGGCGCCGCCTTTCAGCCCTTGCTCGACCAGCGCGCGCCAGCCGGCCTCATCCGCTGGTTCGCCAAGATGCAGAGGACGTTCGCTCATTTCCGCTCCGGTTGACGCCATGTCAGCATCGACGCGCTTTTGAGCGCAGGGTAGGGCTTAGCGCAACCGGAGAGAAGCATGGCCCTGCCGCCCCTGTTCGACAAACTGCGTCTGCCCGTCGTGGGCGCCCCGCAATTCATCATCGCCAACCCTGAATTGGTGATCGCGCAATGCAAGGGCGGCATCGTCGGCTCGTTCCCGGCGCTCAATGCACGTCCGCAAAACCTGCTGGACGATTGGCTCCACCGGATCAAGGACGAACTCGCGGCGTACGATGAAGCCAAACCCAATGCACCGGCGGCGCCCTATGCCGTCAACCAGATCGTGCACAAGACGAATGAGCGCTTGGAGCACGACGTCGCCGCATGCGTGAAGCACAAAGTGCCGATCGTCATCACCTCACTGGGCGCACGTCCCGAGGTGAACGACGCGATCCATTCCTATGGCGGCATCGTCCTGCACGACATCATCAACATCAAGTTCGCGGAGAAGGCGCTCGAGAAAGGCGCCGACGGCTTGATCGCCGTGTGCGCGGGCGCGGGCGGTCACGCGGGTGGGCTATCGCCATTTGCGCTGATCAGCGAGATACGCGAATTCTTCCAAGGTCCGCTGCTCGTCTCGGGCGCGATCGCCACTGGACGCGGCATTCTTGCAGCGCAAGCGATGGGCGCGGATCTCGCCTATATGGGCTCGGCCTTCATCGCGACGACTGAAGCCAACGCCACCGAGGCCTACAAACAGATGATCGTCGACTCCTCAGCCGGTGACATCGTCTACACCAACCTCTTCACCGGCGTGCACGGCAACTATCTGAAGGGCTCGATCAAGCAAGCCGGCCTCGATCCCGAAAATCTCCCCGAAAGCGACCCGAGCAAGATGAACTTCGGCGGCGGCGAAGGATCGAAGGCGAAAGCCTGGAAGGAAATCTGGGGTGCCGGCCAAGGCGTCGGCGGCGTCCATGAGATTCTGCCAACCGCCGATCTCATCGCGCGCCTAAAGCGCGAGTATGACGAGGCAAAGCGGGGATTGTGCGCCGGCTAATCATACAGGACCGCGGGCCTTCGGGCTCGCGTTCTTCAACGGATACAGCGCAGTGAGGGCCTGAAGGCCCGCGGTCCCGACAATCAATCCGACCGGGTGCGTAGCGCCCTTAGGCTTCTCGTCCATCGAGGAGCCCACATGACCACACCACCTACAGAAAAACCCGCGATCAATTCGCTGACGCTGCGCAGCGCAGCCGCGATCGCCATCGCAGCCGCCGCAAGCCGGCTCGGCGTCGTCCTGCCTGACGGCGCAGCGCAAGAGCTGGCCGCAGCCTTCGTCGATCTCGTCGTTACGCTTGGCCTGATCGGCGTCGCCGTCGGCCGCGCGCGTGCGCGCACGCCGATCGTTTGAGGAGGACACAATGAAACATCCTCGCCGAACCCTCGCTCTTGCCTGCGCACTCACGCTCACGCCTGCCTGCGCCTCGCTGCAACTCGGCGGCACGCAGATCGAGAACCCGATCGCCGCCGCGCGCACGCTCGATCAGCGCGCCGATGCGCTCCTGAACGCTTATGCCGCCGTCATCGAGGAGGCGACGGACATCGTGCGCGATCCCGCCGCGCCGCTCGCCTTCAAATGCGCGCTCGGCCAGGCCGAACGCGTGGCGACGCCGGCGGCGGAGACTCTGCAAATTGCCGTCACCGCCTATGTCGGCGCGCGCGCCGATTTCGAAGCGGCCACCGATAGCCAGCCAGCCTGCGCTCGAACGTGCAGCAAGCGCGCTCACCATCGCCGCCCGGCGTCTCGGTGACGCCATCGACGCAGCACGCGCGCCTGTCAGTGAACTTGAAGACCTCGTCCGCGCGCGCCGCGGCTGAAGGAGAAAATCATGCTCAATCTGATGCTGCAATTGCAGCTCCTGCTTGCCGCACTTTCGGCATTCCTGCCGCTCGCGCCCGCTGAGCATCGCACCCGCGCCCCGGAGATCATCGATATCGCCGCCAAGGCGCTCGCCGCGGGCGGTTCGATCGGCGCTAATTTGGACGACCTCGCTGCCAAGCTCTGCGCCGTCCGCGCTGAAGTGGAAGCCATGGCCGTCGCTGGTCGCGCCGTGACAAGCGAAGAAATCGACGCCGCCATGATGCGCGTGCGTTCGGCCTCGGCGGCGTTCCGCGCAGCACTTGAGACTGCGGAGGCGGCTGGCCAGTAGTCAGCCGTCCCGCACAGGGGAGGCGCTGGCCGAAGATCGCTCCCGCCCCCGACCGCCGGTCTTCGCGAAGGTCGTGATTGACCTCGGCGCCTCCCCGTCCTTTTGTGCGCGTCCATGAGCACACACATCCTCGCCATCGATCAAGGCACCACATCCACGCGCGCGATCGCTTTTGATCTTGCTTTCGAGCCACGCGCCACCGCGCAGATCGAACTGAAGCAGTACTTCCCGCAGCCGGGTTGGGTCGAGCACGATGCGGAGGAGATTTGGTCGGCCACGCTACAAGTCTGCCGCGATGTGATCGCGCAAGTGGGCGGGCCGGCCAACATCGCCGCCATCGGCATCACCAATCAGCGCGAAACCACAATTATCTGGGACCGCAAAACCGGCGCGCCGGTGCACAAAGCCATCGTCTGGCAAGACAGGCGCACATCCGACACCTGTGCGGCGCTGCGCGAAGCCGGGCACGAACAGCGCGTGCAGGACACGACAGGCCTGCTGCTCGATCCATATTTCTCAGCCACGAAAATCGCTTGGATACTGGATTCCGACGCTAATCTGCGGCGCCGCGCCGAAGCGGGTGAACTCGCCTTTGGCACTGTTGAATCATTTTTGATCTGGCGGCTCACGCAGGGCCGCGTCCACGCCTCAGACATCACCAATGCGTCGCGTACTTTGCTGTTCGACATCGGCAAGCGCGCCTGGAGCGATGAGATGTGCGCGCTCTTCCGTGCGCCGCGCGCGCTGTTGCCCGATGTAAAGCCTTGCGATGCGCGCTTCGGTGAGACGGATGCGGCGCTCTTTGGTGCAGCGATCCCGATCACCGGCGCTGCCGGTGATCAACAAGCCGCACTCTATGGTCACGGCTGCTTGAAGCCCGGCATGGCGAAAGCGACGTTCGGCACAGGCGCCTTCCTCGTCATGAACATGGGCGCATCGCCGCCGCGTTCCTCCAACCGACTGCTTGCGACCGTCGGCTACCAAACCAAAGATGCGCTTGCCTACGCACTCGAAGGCTCGATCTTTTCCGCCGGCGCTACCATGCAGTGGCTGCGCGACGGCCTAAAGCTGATCCGCACCTCTGCTGACTCCGAGGCGATCGCCGTCTCGCTCGCGGACAATGGCGGTGTTTATCTCGTGCCAGCGTTCGCAGGCCTTGGCGCGCCGCAATGGAACGCGGAGGCTCGCGGCACGATCATCGGTCTCACACGCGACTCGCGCTTGGATCACATCGTGCGCGCCGGTTTGGAGGCGGTGGCATACCAAACCGCGGATTTGCTCGACGCTTTGCGTGCCGATGGCGCGCCTCGAATCGAGTCTCTCCTCGTCGATGGCGGCCTCACGGCAAACGCCTGGGCGATGCAGTTCCTGGCTGACATTTGCGGAATCGAAGTCGCCCGCCCGGCGTTTCAGGAAGTGACAGCTCTCGGCGCCGCAAAACTCGCCGCGCTCGGCGTCGGTGCGGCGACGCACACCGGCGAAAGCGCGGGTGGCATGCGTTGGACCCCGAGGATTAGCGCTGATTCTCGCTCATCGGCCCAAGCGGGCTGGCGCATGGCGGTTGCTGCGGCATTAGCCGCAGCCGGGTCGCCATGAGTGTTGCGTGAAACGAGGCAACGGCTTAAGTGCCGCGCTTCGCGAATTAGCGAGCCTGTAGCTCAGTCGGTAGAGCATCTGACTTTTAATCAGAGGGTCATGGGTTCGAATCCCATCGGGCTCACCAATTCGCGCTTAGCCCGCCGGAGCGGGTGGTGTCGTCGGCGCGGCGCCTGTCTCGGCATCGGGCTCGACGGCGGGAACGGCCTGAACCGGTGCGTCATAGGCTCTGTCGGCGACGATTTGCTGTTCTGTCGGCGCGTCGGCGACCAAGCTCGGTCCTTGGCCAAATTCCATGTAGCCCCAAGCGGCAGCCGCCAGCAGTCCGCCCAGAATAATGACTCGCAGGATCGGGCCGCTCTTTTCCTTATGGCGCGGCGGCGGGGCGTACGGATCTCGGTTTTGTTCGGGGGTCATTTCGGCTGTCATGAGAAGATCTCCATGGTGCGGGTTTGAATAACCAACCCCCGCTGGCGCCGCCGGTTCCGGCTGTGACGTGTGGGCAACATGTGGAGGAAATGGCGGCGATAGGCGCCTTTGAAGGCTCGGCGGGCGCTTCAGCGGGGCTTAAGGTCAGCAGGTCTTATCAGCGGGGGCGCCGAACCGAGACGTTATGTCTCCATCGGTCACGCAGGGGCGATCGGGGGAAGGGGCCGTGCCGGGAGGGGCGCGGCCCCACTTCGTTACGGATAAAAAAACCACTCCTACGAGAATAGTGGCGTGCTTTCAGCTTGGCCGCGTGGACTTCCAGAGCGGGCAAGCCGACAGTGAATCAAGCGTCCGCTGTAGGGGAACCCATTGGGGGCGCAGTCGTTGTAAGCAGGGGCGTTTAGGCCCTATTGCGATCGTGCGTGAGGGATGTCGCTTGAAAGCGGTCTCTCTGGCGCAGGGGATTACGCTTGAGAGGGATACATATGAAATCGCGCATCACGAAGACGGTCGCGCTGGCCGCCTTGATGGCAACCGGCGTCACCGCCGCGCACGCCACCGAAGGTTGGTACGGTCGTGCCGACGTTGGTTATTCGACCGACGGCGCCGTTGAGTTCGACGGCGGTGACGAGTTCGAACTCGAAAACGATTGGACCCAGCATCTGGGTCTTGGCTACGCGTTCCAAAACGGCTTCCGCTTGGAAGGCGAACTCGGCCACCGCTTCAACAATTTCGGCGAAGACGTTCTCGACGACGGCGATGTCCGCGTCTGGTCGGCGATGCTGAACGGCTATTACGACTTCAATCGTGGCGGCGCCATCGAGCCCTATATCGGCCTCGGCGTTGGTGCGGCGCGTCTCGGCATCGCCGCGACCCAACACCCGACCACGTACGTCGATGAAGAAGACACCGTGCTTGCCTATCAAGCGTTGGTTGGTCTCGCCATCGGCATCACCGAGCGTCTCGACCTCGACATCGGCTACCGTTATTTCGTCGCCAATGGCGGCTCGTTCGACGGTCTCGCCGACGGCCCGGGCACTGGCATCCAGCTGGTCCCGACCACGTTCGACGCTGACTACGAACAGCAAGCCGTGACGGTTGGTCTGCGTTGGCAATTCGCCGGCGCCGCCGCCGCACCGCTGCCGCCGCCGGTTCAACAACCGCCGCCCCCGCCGCCCCCGCCGCCTCCGCCGGTTGCGTGCCCGACGTCGGAATTCGTCGTGTACTTCGAGTGGGATCGCTCGAACCTCAACCAAGCGGCGCTCGAAACCATCGACGCTGCTGTGGCGCGTGCGCGTCAGTGCAACGTCGGCGGCATCGTCGTTGTCGGTCACACCGACACGTCGGGTTCGCCGGCCTACAATATCGGCCTGTCGGAGCGTCGTGCTTCGGTGGTGCGTGACGCCCTCGTGGCGCGCGGCATCGCCGCCGGCACGATCCGTTCGGAAGCCCGCGGCGAAAGCGACCTCGCCCGTGCGACCCGCGACGGCGTCCGCGAGCCTCTGAACCGCCGTACGGCCGTCACCATCAGCTTCCGCTGATCTGACAGCCTCGGCTGACTAAACTGGAAGGGCCCGGCCAAAAGCCGGGCCCTTTTTGTTGGCACAGCAGCCACATTACGGCAAAAAAACAGCTGGCCCCCCCTGATTCTGGGTTAACGGCGTCGGCGAAGCGGCTATAACCAGCCGAAGATCGGAGCGGGAGCCGATCGACGGGCTCATCCTATAAGGGGACCATCATGGCGAATAAATTGAAGCAGTCGCTAGCTTTGGCGGCGTTGATGGTGGGGGCCGCCGGTTCGGCGCACGCCACCGAAGGTTGGTACGGTCGTGCCGACGTTGGTTATTCGACCGACGGCGCCGTTGAGTTCGACGGCGGTGACGAGTTCGAACTCGAAAACGATTGGACCCAGCATCTGGGTCTTGGCTACGCGTTCCAAAACGGCTTCCGCTTGGAAGGCGAACTCGGCCACCGCTTCAACAATTTCGGCGAAGACGTTCTCGACGACGGCGATGTCCGCGTCTGGTCGGCGATGCTGAACGGCTATTACGACTTCAATCGTGGCGGCGCCATCGAGCCCTATATCGGCCTCGGCGTTGGTGCGGCGCGTCTCGGCATCGCCGCGACCCAACACCCGACCACGTACGTCGATGAAGAAGACACCGTGCTTGCCTATCAAGCGTTGGTTGGTCTCGCCATCGGCATCACCGAGCGTCTCGACCTCGACATCGGCTACCGTTATTTCGTCGCCAATGGCGGCTCGTTCGACGGTCTCGCCGACGGCCCGGGCACTGGCATCCAGCTGGTCCCGACCACGTTCGACGCTGACTACGAACAGCAAGCCGTGACGGTTGGTCTGCGTTGGCAATTCGCCGGCGCCGCCGCCGCACCGCTGCCGCCGCCGGTTCAACAACCGCCGCCCCCGCCGCCCCCGCCGCCTCCGCCGGTTGCGTGCCCGACGTCGGAATTCGTCGTGTACTTCGAGTGGGATCGCTCGAACCTCAACCAAGCGGCGCTCGAAACCATCGACGCTGCTGTGGCGCGTGCGCGTCAGTGCAACGTCGGCGGCATCGTCGTTGTCGGTCACACCGACACGTCGGGTTCGCCGGCCTACAATATCGGCCTGTCGGAGCGTCGTGCTTCGGTGGTGCGTGACGCCCTCGTGGCGCGCGGCATCGCCGCCGGCACGATCCGTTCGGAAGCCCGCGGCGAAAGCGACCTCGCCCGTGCGACCCGCGACGGCGTCCGCGAGCCTCTGAACCGCCGTACGGCCGTCACCATCAGCTTCCGCTGATCTGACAGCCTCGGCTGACTAAACTGGAAGGGCCCGGCCAAAAGCCGGGCCCTTTTGGCGTTAGGGCTTCGGCTGGACACACGCCGACCATGGCGGCAAGTATCCGCCCCATGTCGACCATCGAACACGCCCAATCGGCGCGCACCGCCTGGGGCGGCAGCGTCGAGCCTTTGCTGGAAGAGCTGGATCACAAGGGCGAGGCGCTGCTCACCCGCACGGAAGCCTGGTCGGCGATCAATTCCGGGTCGCTCGAGCTTGCGGGGCTCGCCCGGATGCGGCCATTGCTCGCCGATGCACTGGCCGCGTTGCCCGGACACGTGGAAGAGGCGGCGCTTGCGCCGTCGCAAGTGGTTCTCGCTGACGGCTCGATCAGTG
Source organism: Hyphomonadaceae bacterium (assembly GCA_022841905.1). GTDB lineage: Bacteria > Pseudomonadota > Alphaproteobacteria > Caulobacterales > Aquidulcibacteraceae > Vitreimonas. The sequence goes on from JALHQO010000001.1 coordinate 283,483, forward strand.
AAATCGAACACGGCGCCTCGGTTCGTTTGCGCGTGCGCCCAGATGCGCCGATCCAGATCGCGCTGACCGGGCACTACGACACCGTCTTCCCAGCCTCGCACCCGTTCCAGCACCCAGAGCGCATCGACGACGTCACCATCCGCGGCCCCGGCGTCGCCGACATGAAGGGCGGCATCGCCGTCATGCTGGCGGCGCTCGAAGCGTTTGAGGCGCTGCCGGGCGACAAGCGCGTCGGCTATGAAGTGCTGCTCAATCCGGACGAAGAGATCGGATCCCCTGCCAGCGCTGCGTTGCTCGCGGTCCTGGGCGCGCGCGCCCATCTCGGACTTACCTTCGAGCCGGCGCTTGCCGATGGCGCGCTCGTTGATGCACGCAAGGGCTCAGCCAATTATAGTCTCGTGCTACGTGGCCGCGCCGCGCATGCCGGCCGCGCGTTTAGCGATGGCCGCAGCGCCATCCTCGCCGCCGCCGATGCAGCTCTCGCTCTGGCTGCGCTCAACGACAAGCGCGAGGGCGTCACCTTCAATGTCGGCTCGATCGATGGCGGCAGCGCCGTCAATGTCGTGCCGGACCGCGCCGTGTTGCGCTTCAATGCCCGAGCGCCGGATGCTGAAGCCACAGCGTGGGCGGAAGCGGAGGTCGCGCGCATCGCCGCCGCCGCCAATGCGCGCGACGGCATTTCCGCCCATTTGCACGGCGGCTTCACCCGCCCGCCCAAACCGCTCAACGACCAACAGCGGACCATGGCGGCCTGGACGCATCGCGCCGGCGCAGCGCTTGGCCTCGATCTCAAGTTCCAGGCCTCTGGCGGTGTCTGCGAAGGCAACAACCTAGCCGCCGCTGGCTGCCCCAACATCGACACGCTGGGCCCATGCGGCGGGGCGTTGCATAGCGATCAGGAGTTTGCGCTGATCCCAAGCTTCACCGAGCGCGCCAAGCTCTCCTTTCTCATGCTGGCCGGCGTCGAGCGCGGTTTGTTCGATGTGAAGAGCCTGCGCTCGTGACGGCGGTGACTTATGTGATGCGCGCCGCCGGTCCGCAGGACCTCGAAGGCTTCAAACAATTGCGCGCCATCGCCGGCGCCGGCTTTACCAGCCTGATGCTCGACGACGCAGCGATGGCGACTAAGCTCGAACTCTCCGCAGCGAGCTTCGCGTCGGATGCGACCACGCCCGGGACCGAGCGCTATTTCCTGGCGCTTGAGCATGTCGAGAGCGGCGTCCTCGCCGGCTGTTGCGGCGTGAAGGCGACGATCGGCGAGACGCCGCCTTTCTTCAACTTCCGCATCATCCGCGAAGCGCAATCGTCAGCCGTCGTCGGCCAGCGCTTCGATATGCACGTGCTGATCGGCGTCAATGATTTCACCGGCTGCAGCGAAGTCGGCTCGCTGTTCGTGCGACCCGAGCACCGCGCAGCTGGCGTTGGCCGCGCGTTGGCGCAATCGCGCTACATGCTGATGGCTGCCGCGCCGCATCGCTTCCGCGAACAGGTCGTCTCGGAACTGCGCGGCGTCGTCTCGCTCGATGGCGTGTCTCCGTTCTGGGAAGCGGTCGGCCGGCACTTCTTTCGGATGGATTTCGCCGAAGCCGACAAATTGAGCGCCACAACCGACAACCAATTCATCCTCGATCTCACACCCCAGCATCCGATCTATATCGATCTGCTGCCGGCAGAGGCGCGCGCCGTGATCGGTCAGTGCCACGCCGACGGAGAGGGCGCGCGCAAGCTGCTCGAATGGGAGGGGTTCAGTTTCTCCAACGTCGTCGATATTTTCGACGGTGGCCCGCTGGTCAGCGTACAACGCGACCACATCCGCACCAAACGCGAGTCACGCCGCGTGCGCGTGATCGCCGACGACACGCGGGCGGCGAGCAAGCGCGCCTTGCTGGCGTCGCCGCGCCTGAACGACTTCCGCTGCGTATCGACGCGCGCAACACTTGTATCGGAGGGCGCCCGCGCGCCGCGCGCGGCGCTTTCAGCACTTGGCCTTAACGATGGCGATGAGGCGCTGATCTGGGTGAGCGATGCGCACTGAACTCTACATTAACGGCGCCTGGCGCGCAGGCTCGGGCGAGCGCTTCTCCTCGCACAACCCCGCTAATGGCGACAAAGTTTGGGAGGGCCGCGCCGCCAACTTCGACGATGTCGCTGAAGCGATGGCTGCGGCGCGGCTTGCGTTTCCGGCTTGGTCGCGCCGTCCGCTGGAAGAGCGCGTCGCCATAGTGCGTGCATTCGCCAAGGCGGTCGAAAAGCACGCCGATGTGCTGGCGCGCACGATCAGCGCTGAAATGGGCAAGGTGGCGTGGGACGCCAAGGGCGAAGTTGGAACCATTATCGGCAAGGTCGAAGTCTCGATCCGTGCACAAAGCGAGCGGGCCGGGGCTCGTGATGAGAAAGCGCCCTTCGGCGCCATGGCGCTCTCGCACCATGCGCACGGCGTGCTGGCCGTGTTCGCACCGTTCAACTTTCCGGGCCACCTGCCGAACGGCCACATCGTGCCGGCGCTGCTTGCTGGCAATTGCGTTTTGTTCAAGCCGAGCGAGTTCACGCCTGGTGTCGGCTCGCTCATGGCTGAAGCTTGGGAAGAGGCGGGCTTGCCCGCCGGCGTGCTCAATCTGCTGCAAGGCGCGCACGAAACCGGCGCTGCATTGCTCGACGCGCCTGGCTTGAATGGCGTCCTGTTCACTGGCTCGGCGCACACTGGTGCGCTGATCCACCGCAAATTCGCCGGCCGTCCCGACGTGTTGCTGGCGCTCGAGCTTGGCGGCAACAACGCGCTGATCGTGTGGCCGCCAGTGGATGCGAAAGCCGCCGCCAATCTCATCGTCCATTCCGCCTTTGCCAGCAGCGGCCAGCGCTGCTCGTGCGCGCGACGCCTAATCGTGCCGGACACCGCTGACGGCGAAGCGATTGTGCAAGCCGTCGCGGATTTGGCGGCGAAGCTGGTGGTCGGAGAAGCGAATGCTTCTCCGGAGCCCTTTATGGGTCCGCTCGTCAACGCCCACGCCGCCGACCGCGCCGTGAAGATGCAAGAAGGCTTGTCCGCCATCGGCGCAAAGGTCGTGCTGGCGCTGAAGCGTGACGGCGCGTTTGTGTCCCCTGGCATCATCGACGTCACAGGCCTTGCGACACCGGATGAAGAATTGTTCGGGCCGCTGCTGCAGATCCATCGCGTCAAGGATTTCGACCACGCGCTCGATGTCGCCAACGCCACGCGCTTCGGCTTGGCCGGTGGGCTGATCAGCGACGACGCGGCGCTTTGGGCGCGCACCAAGAACGAATTGCGCGTCGGCATCTTGAACTGGAACCGACCGACGACCGGCGCGACGGCCGCAATGCCGTTCGGCGGCCCCGGCCTTTCCGGGTCGCTGCGTCCGAGCGCCTATTACGCCGCCGACTACGTCGCTTACCCGGTCGCCACGCAGTCAGCTGAGAAAGCGACCGCTATCGCAGCGCCTGGGCTGCCGGAATGAGTGGCGCCGAAGAGATCAATTTCGACGGTCTCGTCGGGTTGACGCATAATTATGCCGGTCTCTCCGAAGGCAATCTCGCATCAGCGCGCAATCGCGATTCGATGGCGCGACCACGCGAAGCGGCGCTGCAAGGTATCGCCAAAATGCGCCGCCTGCGCGCGCTGGGCTTAAGCCAAGGCGTGCTGCCGCCGCACGAGCGGCCGAACATCGGCTGGCTTCGGTCGCTTGGTTTTACAGGCACGGACTCGGCCGTGTGGGAGAGCGCCTGGAAGACCGAGCCGACGATTGCGCGTGCGGCGTTGGCTGTTTCCGCCATGTGGGCGGCGAACGCGGCGACCATTTCGCCAAGCGCTGATTGCGCCGATGGCAAGCTCCATGCCAGCGTCGCCAATCTGCAAACCATGCTGCATCGCCTACTCGAAGCGGAGCAGACCGAGCGCACGCTGCGGCGGCTGCTGCCGGACGAGTCGCGTTTTGCCGTGCACTCGGCGCTCACGCCGCATGACGCGCTCTCGGATGAAGGCGCGGCCAATCACATGCGTATGGCGTCGATCTCGGGCGCGCCCGGCGTTGAGATTTTCGTTTATGGCCGCACAGCGAGTGAAACCAAGACGGGGTTTCCAGCGCGCCAGACCTTGGAGGCCAGCCAAGCCGTAGCCCGTCGGCATGGCCTGGGTGCAAGCGCGGTGTTCGCGCGCCAGGCGGCGCGGGCCATCGACGCTGGCGCCTTCCATAATGACGTCGTCGCCGTCGCTCATGAGCATGTGCTATTTCACCACGAAGACGCCTTCGCCGATAAGGCCGCTCTTTACGCCGAAGTGCGCGCTAAGGCGCAAGGCTTCGCCCCCGTATTCGTTGAAGTCCCGAGCGCGCGCGTTGGCTTGGACGATGCGGTTTCGTCCTATCTCTTCAATTCGCAATTGGTGCGTCTGCCCGGCGCGTCGCAGCTCACCCTCATTGCGCCGAGCGAAGTGCGCGAGAATAACAAGACGGCTGCCTACGTCGCCGAGATGGTCGCGCAATCCGATTCAGCCATCGGGCAGGTGGAGTATGTCGAAGTGCGCGAAAGCATGCGCAATGGCGGCGGTCCCGCCTGTCTGCGCTTGCGCATCGTGATGACGGCGGAAGAGCGCGCTGCGGCGGCGCAAGGCTTCTTCCTCACTGACGCGCTCGCCGATCAGCTCGAAACTTGGGTGTGCAAGCACTATCGCGAAGAGATCGCGCCCGCCGATTGCGGCGACCCAGCCCTCGTCGGCGAAGTGCAAACCGCGCTCGACGAACTCACGCGCATCCTGCCGCTCGGCGGCGACTTCTACCCGTTCCAGCGTACATAAACGAAAACGGCGGCCGCTTGCGACCGCCGTTCCGTTAGCCTTGCAGCCAGCGCTTAGTTCAGTGCTTCGGGGCGTAGCTTGTATTCGCCATCGTCCGTTTCATCGAACAGAAGTTCGATTTGCGGGTGATCGACGGGCTCGCCGCTCTCGTCCGCAATCAGGTTCTGCTCGGAGACGTAAGCGACGTAATGGCTGTCCGAATTCTCTGCGAAGAGATGGTAGAAGGGTTGGTTTGGATCCGGACGCACCGGTTCTGGGATCGCCGCGAGCCATTCCTCCGTGTTGGAGAATTCTGGATCGACGTCGAACACCACGCCCCGGAATGGGAAAAGCCGGTGACGGACCACTGTCCCGATGGAGAATTTCGCTTCGCGCATGTTCTCCTCCTTCTAACCTCCTGTGCCCTTGCTTGAGTAACGTATGCATCGATAACGCCTGTCACAAGGATTGGAGCCCTGGACACGAATATGTGTGTCCAACAGAGCCCAACCGCCCGGGAACGAGGCAGAAAACAGGCAAAAGCCCGCTGCTTTGAGCGCTTAAAGAGGCTAACGTCGGCCCGAATAGGCAATTGCGAGGCGACGAGGGTCGTTTCGCCGGACGGTTAGTAATGAACAGCGATGGGCGCCAAGCCCCGTCGCGCAGCGGTGGACGGACTAGCGCGCGCTCGAGAGCGCCGCTGTTTGCCGCGCTCGATTTGGGCACGAACAACTGCCGCATGTTGATTGCGGCGCCGGACGGCGAGCATGGCTTGCGCGTCGTCGACGGATATTCGCGCATCGTGCGCCTGGGCGAGGGGCTGGCGCACACCGGCCGCTTGAGCGACGAAGCGATGGCGCGCGCCTACCAGGCGCTTGCCGCTTGTGCGCAACGCATCGAAGCGCGGTCGCCGATCGCTGTCGGCTGCGTCGCCACGCAAGCCTGCCGCGGCGCAAGCAATGGCGTCACCTTCCTCAACCGCATCAAGAGCGATTTGGGATTGGATTTCGAAGTCATCACCTCGCAGGAAGAATCGCAGCTCGCCGTCCTCGGCTGCGCCAGCCTGATCGAGCCCGAACCGGAGGTGGCGCTTATCGTCGATATCGGCGGCGGCTCGACTGAGCTTTCCTGGGTGCGCCCGAAAGACGTGCTCGCCAATCCGTTAGAGGCGCCGATCCTTGCGTGGGGCACGGCGCCGCTTGGCGTGGTGACGCTGGCCGAAGAGGAAGAGGAGCCGGCGACGGGCCGCGAAGCTTGGTACGAAGCTTTGGTCACGCGCATTGCTGCGCAACTTGAATCGGTGGGTGACGCAGCGCATCTGCGCGCGGCCTTTGCCGCGGGCAAAGCGCATGTCATCGGCACGTCAGGCACGGTGACAAGCCTCGCTGGGGTGCACATGGGCCTGCCGCGTTACACGCGCGCACGCGTGGACGGCTATTGGTTCGACGTCGCCGAATGCCGCGTCACCATTGCGCGCATGTTGAACCAGAGCTTGGCCGAGCGCGCCGCCAGCCCCTGTGTCGGCAAGGACCGCGCCGATCTGGTCGTCATCGGCGGCGCCATTTTGGACGCGGTGCTGCGCGTTTGGCCGACGCAACGCATCCGTGTCGCCGATCGCGGCCTGCGTGAAGGCGTGCTGATGCGTCTGATGGCTGCGCACGGGGCTAGCTCATGAGCGACGACGAAGCCCCCAAGCGCCGCTGGACGGGCAAGCCGACCTCAGGCAGCGGTGAGCGCCAGATGACGACCAACGTCAAGAACAAGAAGGTCAAGGAAAGCTCGCGCAACTGGATTCGCCGCCAGCTCAACGATCCCTACGTCGCCCGCGCGCGCGCTGACGGCTACCGCGCCCGCGCCGCCTATAAGTTGATCGAACTCGACGATCAGTTTCACCTCTTGAAGCGCGGCGCGCGCATCATGGATCTGGGCGCGGCCCCCGGTGGCTGGGCGCAAGTCGCGGTGCAGCGCGGGGCGGGCAAAATTGTCGGCGTCGATCTGTTGCCGATCGAGCCGCTAACGGGTGCTACCTTCTTCCAGCTCGATCTGCTCGATGACGCCACACCCGGCGTGCTGATGGCAGCCCTGGGCGGGCCGCCCGATGTCGTCCTCTCCGACATGGCCGCCAACACGACCGGCCATTCGCGCACCGATCAAATCCGCACCGGCGGGCTCGCCGACGCCGCGGCCGATTTCGCGTTGGCGCATCTCGCGCCCGGCGGATCGTTCGTCACCAAGGCCTTCCAAGGCGGGCTCGACAACGAACTGCTCACGCGCCTGAAGCAAAACTTTGCGACGGTTAAACACGCCAAGCCGAAGGCGAGCAGGGCGGAAAGCTCGGAAGTGTATGTCGTCGCGATGGGGCGGAAGACCTAGCGCAACGCGTAGCGCACGATCGTCTCCACCGGATCGGCCCCGTCGCCCCAGGTGTAGGTCTCCCACGAGAAGCCGCCGATCGCGTGCCCGTTCGCGGCGCACCATTGGTGGATCGCCATGTGCGTTTGCGGCAGTGAGTTGAGTGAGCCCGCGTGCGCCGCCATCGCCACGCGCCCCTCCGGCGTCGCCACGCACTTCACCGCGCCGCCGTCCTCGAACGCCTTTGCCACCTCGATGCCGAAATCGATCTCCATGGGCTGATCGCGCTGCGTCGGGTGGTGGTACAAAAACACGTGCCGGCCGCCCGCCGCCAAATCCGGCCGCTCTGCCAGGAACGCCTTCACCTGGTAAAGCGCCGCCTCCCACGCGCCCATGATCTCTTTGATCTCAACGCGGGCGGTGACCGCCGCGATAATCTGCGGCGCGACGGTTTCCAGGGCGACTTGCGGCATGGGATGGCTCCTATCAGCGGCCCACCCTGGACAAGTCCGGCTCGAATCTCTACCAGCCGTCCATGGAAATCCGTGAAGCTTTGACCTTTGACGACGTGCTCCTCGAACCGGGCGCGTCCGAAGTGCTGCCCGCCGACGTCAACACCGCCACGCGCCTGACCCGCGGCATCACCCTCAACATCCCGCTCATCTCCGCCGCCATGGACACCGTCACCGAGGCGCGGCTCGCCATCGCCATGGCGCAGGCCGGCGGCATGGGCATCCTTCACCGCAACATGACGCCCGCCGAACAGGCTGACCAAGTGAAGATGGTCAAGAAGTTCGAGAGCGGCATGGTGATCGATCCGATCACGATCTTCCCGGATCAGACAGTCGGCGAGATCATCCTGATCAAGGAAGCACGCAAGATTTCAGGTTTCCCGGTGGTCGACCGCGAGACCGGCAAGCTGGTCGGCATCCTCACCAATCGCGACATGCGCTTCGCCGACATGACCGAACGCGTCGCCGATCTGATGACGAAAGAGAATCTCGTCACCGTCCGCGACGGCGTCAACGAGGGCGAAGCCAAGAAGCTCCTGCACAAGAACCGCATCGAGCGCGTGATCGTGGTCGATGAGGCTAACCGCGTCTCCGGCCTCATCACGGTGAAGGATTTCGAAAAGGCGCAAGCCTTCCCGAACCGCGCCAAGGACGAGCGCGGCCGCTTGCTCGTCGGCGCGGCCTCCACCATTGGCGACGCGGGCTACGAGCGTTCACTGGCGCTGATTGAAGCGGGCGTCGATGTGGTCGTTATCGATACCGCGCACGGCCATTCAAAATCCGTGCTCGATGCTGTCACCCGCATCAAGCGCGCCTCGAACAACACCCAAATCATCGCCGGCAACATCGCCACCGCCGATGGCGCTAAAGCGCTGATCGATGCAGGCGCGGACGCCGTGAAAGTCGGCATCGGCCCAGGCTCGATCTGCACCACCCGCATCGTTGCCGGTGTTGGCGTGCCGCAGCTGACGGCTGTAATGGATGCGGCGAAAGCCGCGCAGAAGGCCGACGTGCCGATCATCGCCGATGGCGGCATCAAGTTCTCGGGCGATCTCGCCAAGGCGCTCGCAGGCGGCGCCGAAGTGGCGATGATCGGCTCGCTGCTCGCCGGCTCCGAGGAAGCGCCGGGCGACATCATCCTCTATCAAGGCCGCTCCTATAAGAGCTATCGCGGCATGGGCTCGCTCGGCGCCATGGCGCGCGGCTCGGCCGATCGCTACTTCCAAAAGGAAGTCACCGATCAGATGAAGCTGGTGCCCGAAGGCATCGAGGGCCGCGTGCCGTTCAAGGGCGCGGTGTCGAATATCATCCACCAACTCATCGGCGGCCTGCGCGCTTCGATGGGTTATGTCGGCGCGGCGAACCTGAAAGAGATGCGCACGAAGGCCAAGTTCGTGAAAATCTCCTCGGCGGGCCTTCGCGAAAGCCACGTCCATGACGTCGCGATTACGCGCGAAGCGCCGAACTATCCTCTAGGGAGCTAACGATGACGGGCGGCGACAATTTCATTCGTATCACGCCCTTCATCCACGTGCCTGACATCGAAGCGGCGTTGAAATTCTTCAACGACCTAGGCTTCACCACCTATTTCAGAATGGGCGGCTACGCCTACGTCCAGCGCGAATGCGCAGGCGTGCGGTTGATGCAGAAAGAGAACGATGACGACGCGCCGCCCGGCAACCGGCGCTTTGCGTATTATATCGACGTCGAAGACATCGAAAAACTCTATGCTGAACTGAAACCGGTTCTCGACGCCATGCCCGCAGGCAACGTCCATGGCCCAGCGGACAAGCCCTACAAACAGCGCGAATTGTGCATCCTGGCGCCGGATGGGAATCTCCTGGTGTTTGGGCAGGCGATCTAGGCTAAGTCCGGCCTTCTCTTTTTTGTGGGGTACACCCATGCGTCCGGGCGCTCGTCAGCAAGCCGCTATCGAAATCCTCTCCACGCTCGAAAACCAACGCCAGCCTGCCGCGGACGCTGTGAAAGCATGGATGCTCGCGCATCGCTTTGCCGGCTCGAAGGACCGCGCCGAAATCGGCGATCTCGTCTTCGGGGCGCTGCGTTGGAAGCAATCGAGCGCTTGGCGCATTGGGGCTGATGCGCCGCGCGCCTGGGTGTGGGGCGCGCTGCGCTGGGGTTTCGGCTGGAGCGCCGAGGCGATCGAGCAAAGCCTCTACGAAGACCCGCATGCGCCATCGCCGCCCACCGAAGCGGAACGCGCAGCGCTTGCGTCGGACAATATCGCTGACGCACCGCCTTGGGTGCGCGGCGATTATCCAGAATGGCTCGACGCCAGCCTCACGCGGGCCTTCGCCGATGAACGCGCCGAGGAGGGTGCGGCGCTTGCCGCACCTGCGTCACTCGATCTCCGCACCAACACGCTGAAAACCGATCGCGAAAAGCTGATCGCCGCCCTCGGCGAAAGCCCCAAGCTCACCGAGCCGCCATCGCCAACGCCGTACGCACCCGAAGGCGTGCGAATCCCATGGAAGCAGGGTCGCACGTTCCCGTGGGCGACCGAGCAGAGCTTCGTCAAAGGCTGGTTCGAAGTTCAGGATGAAGGCAGCCAGCTCGCCGCTTTGCTCTCAGGCGCCGCGCCCGGCATGCAGATCGCTGACGTCTGCGCTGGCGGCGGCGGTAAGACCCTCGCGCTCGCCGCCATGATGCAGAACAAGGGCCAAATTTTCGCGCACGACGTCGATGGCCGCCGTCTCGCGCCGATCAAAGAACGCGCCGATCGCGCCGGCGTCCGCAATCTGCAAATTCGTCCGCCGCTGCGCACCCGCGATGCGCTGGAAGATCTGCGCGGACGCATGGATGTGGTGCTGGTCGATGCGCCGTGCACTGGCTCTGGCACGTGGCGACGTAGTCCTGACTCGAAATGGCGCCTGCGCCCGAACGCGCTGGCCAAGCGCCTCGAAGAACAACGCCAAGCGCTCGCGCTCGCAGCACCCTTGGTGAAGCCGGGCGGTACGCTCGTCTACGTCACATGCTCGGTGCTGCCGGAAGAGAACGAAGATCAGGTCGCGGCTTTCCTCGCTACGGATTCTGAGTTTTCACCGAAGCCGCTGGCTGCCCCCGCACCAGCGCGCACGCGCACGCACGGCTTGCAAATGACGCCGCTTATGACCGGGTGCGACGGCTTTTACGTCGCCGCGTTGCAACGGCGCTAGCCATGCGGCCGCGTGAGATCGCCATCGCCGGCTGCGGTGTCGCCGGCTTAAGCGCTGCCGCATTGCTGCGCCGCCAAGGCGCGCGCGTGGTGATCTATGACCAGTTCGCCAGTCCGCGCCCGCTCGGCTCCGGCATCATCATGCAACCTGTCGGCATGGCGGTGCTCGATGAAATCGGCGCGGGCGAAGCGATGCGCGCACTCGGCGCGCCGATCACGCGCCTCATCGGTTGCAACACGCCGCGCCAGAACGTCGTGCTCGATGTCCGCTCCGATGCGCGTGGCGAGAACGCCGAAGCGGGCCTCGGCGTCCATCGCGGCGCGCTCTTTCAAGTGCTTTACGACGCCGCGCTGCAAGCCGGCGCCGAGATCGAAAGCGGTCGCGAGGTGGTCGGTGCGTCCAACGGGCGGTTCCAGTTCGCCGACGGCGGCCAGAGCCCGCGTTTCGATCTCGTCATCGACGCGCTCGGCATGCGCTCGCCGCTCTCGCAGCAACCTAAAGCCCCGCTGCCGTTCGGCGCGCTGTGGGCTAGCCTCGATTGGGCAGGCGCGTTCGATCCCGCCGCGCTCGAGCAGCGTTACTACCAAGCGCGCAAAATGGTCGGCGTCATGCCGATCGGCAAACTTGCGGGGGCGCAGCGCAACCAGGCGGCGTTCTTCTGGAGCTTGAAGCACAAAGCGCGCGAGGCGTGGGCCTCAGGCGATCTGGCGCAGTGGAAAGACGAAGTCCGCGCGCTCTGGCCCGCCACCGAGCCGTTGCTTGCGCAGATCAACAGCCACGCTGATCTCGTCTTCGCATCTTACGCGCACCGCACGCTGCGTTCGCCGCTCTCGCCCGATGTCGTGCATGTGGGCGACAGCTGGCACTGCACCAGCCCACAACTCGGGCAGGGCGCCAACATGGCGTTGCTCGATGCGTTCGCGCTGGCGCGCGCGCTGGAGTGGCAGTCCGACCTCGGCGCAGCGCTCGACGAATACGCGCGCCTGCGCCTCTGGCACATCCGGCTCTATCAAGCTGCATCCTGGATGTTCACGCCGGCCTATCAGTCCGACAGCGATGCGCTCGTCTTCATCCGCGATTGGATCATGGGCCCAATCTCGCGCATCCCGCCCGCACCGCAAATCCTCGCAGCGCTTGTAGCAGGCCAAATCGGCGCGCCGCTCAGCGCGATCCGTGCGTAGTCACTCCCACTCAATCGTACCCGGCGGCTTCGACGTCACATCATACACAACCCGGTTCACGCCGCGCACTTCGTTGATGATGCGTGTGGCGGCGCGGCCGAGGAAATCCATCGAGTAGGGGAAGAAGTCCGCCGTCATGCCGTCCGTGCTGGTCACGGCGCGCAGCGCGCAGACATATTCATACGTCCGCCCATCGCCCATAACCCCGACAGTTTTCACCGGCAGCAACACCGCGAACGCTTGCCAGATTTTGTCGTACAAACCGGCCTTGCGGATCTCATCGAGATAAACTGCATCAGCCTCGCGCAAAATATCCAGCTTCTCGCGCGTGATCTCGCCCGGCACGCGGATGGCGAGGCCCGGCCCCGGAAACGGATGGCGCCCCACAAACGTATCTGGTAGCCCAAGCTCGCGCCCCAGCGCGCGCACTTCATCCTTGAACAACTCGCGCAGCGGCTCGACCAGCTTCATGTTCATGCGCTCAGGCAGGCCGCCGACATTGTGGTGCGACTTGATCGTCACCGACGGCCCGCCAATCGCGCTCACGCTCTCGATTACGTCCGGATAAAGCGTGCCCTGTGCCAGAAATTGCGCACCGCCGATGCTCTTTGCTTTCTCCTCGAACACATCGATGAAGAGCTTGCCGATCGTCTTGCGCTTCACTTCCGGATCGGAGACGCCTTCGAGCGCGCCGATGAAACGTTCGCTTTCGTCTGCATGGATGAGCGGAATGTTGTAGTGATCGCGGAAGAGGGAGACGACCTGCGTCGCCTCGTCTTTGCGCATTAGCCCGTGATCGACGAACACGCAGTGCAGGCGGTCGCCAATCGCTTCATGGATCAGCACCGCCGCCACACTCGAATCCACGCCGCCCGAAAGCCCGCAAATCACCGTGCCATCCCCGACTTGCGCGCGGATGCGGGCGATGGCTTCGTCCTTGAACGCCGCCATCGTCCAATCGCCCTTCATGCCGGCGATGCGATGGGTGAAGTTGCGCAACAGCTTGCCGCCGTCCGGCGTGTGCACGACTTCGGGGTGAAACATCGTCGTGTAGAAGCGGCGCTTTTCATCGACGGCGATCGCAAACGGCGCATTCTCGCTGGTCGCGATCACTTCAAAGCCGCTCGCCAGCTTCGTCACGCGGTCGCCGTGGCTCATCCAAACCGGATAGCGGCCACCGACCTCCCACACGCCCTCGAACAGCGGCGACGCCTTTCTGATCTCGACATCGGCGCGCCCGAACTCGCGCGCATGCCCGCCCTCGACCACGCCGCCGAGCTGCACATGCATCGTCTGTTGCCCGTAGCAGATCGCCAGGATCGGCACGCCAAGCTTGAACGCATCCTCGGTCGCGCGCGGGCTCTCGCCTTCGGTGACGCTGGCCGGCCCGCCCGAGAAGATGATCGCCTTCGGCGCGTAGGCTTTGAGGAACGCGCCGTCGACCTTGTTGTAGGGATGGATCTCGCAATAGACGCCGTTCTCGCGCACGCGCCGCGCGATCAGCTGCGTCACCTGTGATCCGAAATCGATGATGAGAACGCGCTCGTGCTCCGCTGGATGCGCGGGCGGCTGGGATGCGTGTTGAGCCATGGCCTGAAATGGAGTGCGTCGGCGCGGGCGTCAATTGCGTGGGTGGGGCGGGGTTCGGTTATCGGGGTTCGGGGTTCGGGACTGCGTTATCCGATCCCCGACACTTGCGAGCCACTCGCAACACACCACCTAACCCCCATGCGCCTCGCCCTGAAAACCGGCTCTTACTCGCTGATGCACCTGACCATCGCGATCGCCGTCACCTACGCCATCACCCAAGACTGGGCGCGCCGCCCTGGCCGTGGGGCTGATCGAGCCGGCGGTCCAGACGGTGGCGTTCGTGCTGCACGATAGGGTTTGGGCGCGGATTGAGCGGAAGAGCCTACTGACGAGGGACAGTGTCTTGCCAGAGTGACACGCAGCCATCTTCGCCGCCGGCAACGAGAAATTTGCCTGACGAAGAGAACGCAATGCTAGTCAGCGGCGCAAAATGGTCTCCGCCGTCGTTCGACAGCTCAATGCGCTGGTTGTTGTCCCAAGATGTCAGAAACGGCCGATACCCTGCGGCAGCCGCGACGACGTTGGTGTCAGGGTGAACCGCTAACGCTCTGATCGGATAGTCCGCGCGCGCTTGGTAAGTTGGTTTGTCGGGATAACCGCCGCCCGACGCGCGATAAATGTCTATCGTCCGGTCTGCCGGGCTCATCGACGCCACGCACAAGTCTGAGCCCCTAGGACGCTCTGCGTGAAGTTGGTTGAAACCAAGAACTGCACCTGGACCGCGACGCGGTTGGAAGACGTCTTCCTTGAGGTTGCCCAGTTTATCAATCGAGTGGGATCTCCCTTTGCGGTCTGTGACCAGGAAGGTATGCGTCGCCGCCGAGTAGCAGCAATCGACGGAGCGGCCAGCGGCGTACGATGGTAGCTGAATGTCACGCGAGGTGCCGTCTCGCCAGTTCCACAGAACGGCCTTCCCACCTCCAATGCTTAGCACAAAGCCGTCGCTGCCGATTGCGGCGTCCGCCACGCCTCCGCTGAATTGGTTCTGTCCAACCATTCGTGTGGTCGCGTCGTGAGTGGGGTACACGATCGACAGGTGCGACAGTTCGCGTTTCTCGCCATCGAACCGTTTCCCGTGGAAGAGCTGGGTTATGCCGGCCTCTGTTGCGAGGAAGATTGCGTCGCCCGCATAGCTGAAGCCACCGCGATTGATGCCCCACGTCCGTCCATTTTGGTCGGAGCCAGTGAAGAAGGCGCTAGGGCCGGTCGGCGTCTCGGCTGTGCCGACTGTGTCATCAGCGTTGTCTTGTTTTACTAGCTCAAGCTCGCGTCGTGCGGCTTGCCGTGACCAGACGAAAGCCTTTCCATCTTTGCCGGTTGTAAGAATTGAGTTGTCATCAAACGGATTGAACTCCACCGACGACACGCCGCCGGCGTGTGCTATGCCCCCACCAAGCCATCCCACAAATTGATACGAGGGAAAGCGCGGCAACCGGTGATCGAGATCGCGAATTAGCTGTTTCCAGTCCGGCGTCTGCCAAAATTTCTTTAGGACGGGTCTCCTAAGACGAATTGCTTGAATGTCTTTCGCCCAGCTTTGACTTTTCGCGGAAACGTCGTGGAAGCTCACGATAATAAGTTTGTCGAGTTGATTGGCGCGCATCGCTTCGTACGCGACCCACCAGCTCTTCTCTGCTTCCGGAGACCACAAAAGTAGCACGCAGCGCGCGCGCAAGATTTTGGCATCGATAACCGAACGCCAGTCCGTACCAGACACGATCCCCTTGTCTGACCAGACATTGTAGGGACGCCCTGGGTCTCGCAGCTGCTCAACGAGCGCATCAGCGTCCTGCTTGTCGACGCGTGAGTATGAGAGAAAGATGTCCGGCCTGTCCGTCGCAAACTCAGGCAGCACGCTAAGTGCGCTCGTCGCGATCCGTTCCCCGTCAGCCATGTTTTGATGCCTCCCCAGCGTATCCGAGGACGGAAAGAAGCACGCGTCAAGGTTGTCGACCTTCGTGGCCCAAAAAAATCTATCCCACACCTCCAAACCTGAGTGACAATGCGCGCGCCTTCGGTTTGGGAGGGTCTCGTGAGCTCCGAACCCCGAGATGTCGAAGGCGGTGGCCGACGCGGGAAGGATGATCACATCTCGCTGTCCCCGGGGATGCAAACCGGGGTGACCAAGACTCGGAAGGTCTTGCGCGTTGAACCGGCCATGCGGCGTGGAGCTAAGCTCTCGGGCGCCTCGTGCTAGATGTAGGCTTTCCGCATCGAATCACCGCGCATCGTGAGTGGCGGTCGAGCCAACAACTCCTGTAGCCGCATCCGGGAAGAACGGCCGTCAAACGGGGCGCGTGCTATGCGTCTCTCTCGCCGATCGCAAGATCGGCATTCTCGGCGCGGAGTACGCGCCCCGCCTCCCGCTTTGCGGGATCGTGTTTTGAAATCTGCGTCGTGCCGAAGCGCTTTCGCGCGCCTACGTCTTCGCCGCCGCCACTAACGCATCATCAATCTCACGCGCCCGCACAGCAGCAGGGCGGCTCATGATGCGGCCGACATACGCTTCGAACGCCGGGCGCTTGTCGATCGTGCCGAATTGCAGGCCCCAACCGAGCTGTGCGCCGAGATACACGTCCGCCGCGCTGAAGCGATCGCCGAGCAGATAGTCGCCGCCGCTCACGGCTTTCTCCAGCGTGTCGATCACTTGCTCGCGCGAGCCGTAGCCGACCATGCCGCGCTTTTCCTCCGGCACGACAACGCCAAGCGCCGTGTTCGAGGCCATCGCTTCGACCGGGCCCGCGCCATAAAACATCCAGCGATAATAGGGGCCGCGCATCTTGTCGCTGATCGCAGGCGCCAGGCCCGCTTGCGGAAAAGCGTCGGCCAGATAAGCGCAGATGGCCGCGCCCTCGGTGATGACCGTGTCGCCATGTTTGATCGCCGGCACTTTGCCCATCGGATTGATGGCGAGGTATTCGGGCGCCTTCATCGTCGTCCCGTATTCGAGCACAACGGTTTCGTAAGGCTGGCCAACTTCTTCCAGCATCCAGCGCGCGATGCGTCCGCGCGACATCGGATTGGTGTAAAAAGTGAGCGTATCGGCCATAGCGTTTCCTCCGCCGGTTTGCTTAATACGGGCATGGCCAAGAGCAAGCAGATTACGATCTACGGCATCAAGAACTGTGACACGATGAAGAAGGCGCGCACCTGGCTCGATGAGCACGGCGTCGCGTATGCGTTCCACGATTACAAAGCCGAAGGCATCGACAAAGCTTCGCTCGAACGCTGGGCGAAAGAGGTGAGTTGGGAAATCCTGCTCAATCGCGCCGGTACAACGTTCCGCAAACTGCCTGATGCGCAGCGCGAAAACGTGACAGAGAAAAAAGCCATCGCGCTAATGCTGGAACAACCCAGCATGGTCAAACGCCCCGTGCTCGATGTCGGCGGCAAACTCATCGTCGGCTTCAAGCCGGAGATTTACGCGAAGCAGTTCGGCTAAGCGCGCTCAAATATCCACGCAGCCGCCGTATCAAGGATCTCAGCCAACACCTCAGCGTCTTTCCGCCCCGATTTCGCAGGCGCATGAAAACTGTATCATCCAAATGCTTCGCCCGCTCATCGCTAGGCTTGCCAGCGGGATGCAACGGAAACGCAAAGAACACCAAGCCTCGAATGTTTGGCATTGGCGATAAAGCCTGCGCCTGCGACGTCATCCGTCCGCCAAACGATTTTCCACCGGCAAACAAAGGCAAGGCCGGCGCAAGCTCCAGCGCTTTCGCAACAGCAGCGCGCACGGCGGTATGCGCCAATGCCGGCGCATCAGGCCGTTTCGAGCCGCGCTCCCTGTAGAGAAAATTGTACCGCAACGTCGCCACGCCACGCTCAGCCAAGCCCTCCGCAATCGCCGTCATCGATTTGTGCGTCATGCCAGCGCCAGCGCCATGCGCGAAAACGTATGCAACGCGTGCGTCAGGCGGCGCGAGCCATAGGCCGGAAACGGACGCGTCGCCGTCGAGAGGAACTGTGATCTCGGCTGGCTTCATCGGAAGCCCTTTACGCGGCGGCGGGCTGATAGAACAGGAGAACGCCGCCGCTTTGCAGCGGCTCTGCTTTGATGAGGTCCAAGCGTCGGCGTTCGTTCTCCGGCTTGAACAGAGGCGGACCACCAGTTTTGCCAAGCAACAGGGGCGCGATGCAGATTCGATATTCGTCGATCAGCCCCGCGTCGCGCAGGGAAGCGGTGAGCTTGGCGCTGCCGAAGACGAAGATGCCCCTGTCGCCCGTGTCCTGCTTCAGCGACGCGACTTCATCAAGCGAGCGCACGATGCGGGAGTTGTTCCAATCGGCGTCCTTAAGCGTCGAGGACACGACCACCTTTGGCGTGTTGTTCATGGCCGGCGCTTCTGGTTCGGTCGAGGTGACCCAATAATCGCGCATGCCCTCATAAGTGTTGCGGCCGAAGAGCAGCAGCGCCGCTTCCGACAATTGATCGTCTGAAAGCTTCTTCAGCTCCGGTCCCCACACCGTTTCATGCATGGAGAGATCCCATGGCGTCACGCCCTCGAACGCGCCATCGAGCGACATCACGTTCCAGATGATGAGCTTGCCCATGGTCGCCCCTCACGCCTTCAAGAATTGATCGAGTTGATCGAGCAATATGCGCGTACCTTCCTCGCGCTGACCAGCATCGTCGTAGCCGTCGAGATAAACACCTTGTTCGGTGTAAATCAGCGTCGAACCAGCGCCAGACGCCTTGATCTCCGTTGTGCCAAGCGAAACGGAAATCCGCGTGTCATCCAGATGCATTTCGTAGGAGATCACGATGCGTTCGTTTTCGACGATGTCCCAGTGCACGCCGTTCATGGCGTGAACGGTCCCGCCCGGAGGCCCGCCGCTTGAGGTCTCCTTGCCGCCGATGCGGAAGTCCATTGTGTGCCTTGAGTCCCATTCAGCGGGACCGGCGAACCACTTGGCCTTCTTCTTTGGGTCAGAGTAGGCGGCGAACACTTTCGCGGGCGGGTGCGCGTATTCGCGTTCGATCACGAAGGTCGCGTGTGTGGCGGAGCGTGTTGTCATGCGAACTCCTCGGCGAGATTGTCGAGCGCGGCCGACCAGCCGAACTGGTAGCCATTTTCCATCTCCGCATCGAAGGCGGCGATCTGCATGGTCAGCAGAAGCTCTGTGCCGGCGCCGTGCGGCAGAAGCTCAACGCTGATCAATGCGGTGGAAAGCTTTGCGCCGTGAAGCGATACGGCCTCGGCGAAGACGATGCTCTGGTCCTGGCGGATATCGAGGTAAGTGACTTCGGCAAGATGCGCGCGTTTGCCGTTTTCGACGCAATAGCTCACGTCGCGGCCACCTTCGCGGAACTCAGAGGCTTCGTATTCGATGCCAATCTCCGGTGTGGGCGCCGACCAGCGCTTGCGCGCTTCAACATTGCCCCAAGCGTCGAACACGCGCTTGGGCGAAGCGCTATACCGGCGCTCCATAACAAGCGTAGCGTGAATGATTGTCGGCATGGCTCACGCTCCCGGATACATATGAAACAGCGGCTCGGATTCTTTCACGGCGCGCGCGAAGGCGGGCCGCGCTTTGAGCCGTTCAAGGTAAGCGGCGATGCGTGGAAAGGCGCCGTCGAGCGGCACGTTGCGTGTGGCGTACCAGATCGCGGGTGCGGCGGCGCAATCGGCGAGCGTGAAACTGCCGGCTGTGATGAACGCATCATGACTAAGTTGGGCTTCGATCACGGCATAGATTCCACGCACGATCCGCTTTGCTTCCTCGACGCCGTATGGATCGCGTTGTCCCTCGGGGCGGATATTATCGACGACGACTTTCGACATGGTCGTGTTCAAATGATCGAACACGCGATCCCAGCGGCGTACTTCGAGTGCGGCATCGAGGTCGGTTGGGATGAAACGGGTTTTGCCGGGATAGTAAGCGTCAAGATATTCGATGATCACCGACGTTTCCGTCACCATGCGTTTGCGATCGCTATCGAGCAAGATCGG
Organism: Hyphomonadaceae bacterium; assembly: GCA_022841905.1. Lineage (GTDB taxonomy): Bacteria > Pseudomonadota > Alphaproteobacteria > Caulobacterales > Aquidulcibacteraceae > Vitreimonas. The sequence continues at coordinate 303,034 of JALHQO010000001.1, forward strand.
AAACTTGCCCATCGGCCAAAGCGCAATGAAGTCAACGTAGGTGTTTTGGTCGACCGTGATGAACTCGAACGGCGTGGTGTTTTCGTAGAGCGCGGTCAGAACCTTCCAGGTGTAGGAAGAGATTGGGTGGCCATAGAGCGTAAGCATCAGTCGTCCTTGGTTTCGTCGAGAAATACGCCGAGCCGATCCAGTCGCCGCTCCCAAAGCGCGCGCCGTTTGGCGATCCAATGTTCGGCTTGTGAGAGAACCTTCGGTTCAATCCGGCACGTCCGGACGCGGCCAATTTTCTCCGACACCACCAATCCCGACGCTTCCAACACCGCCAAGTGCTGCATGACGCCGGGCAAGCTCATGGCCAGCGGCTTGGCTAAATCGCTGACCGTCGCTGGTCCTTGGACCAATCGGTCCACCATCGCGCGGCGGCTCGGATCGGCAAGGGCCTGGAAGGCCAGATCGAGGATCGCGTCCTGCCTGAACATTATACTTAAGTATCTGCTTTAGTATTGTCTGGCAAGACCTCGCATCCGTTCCGGTTTGCGGCGGCTACAACCATTGAATTGGGAGGCTCAAGTCCGATGATTTCTGGGACCTACGAGAACTGGATGGTGGCGGCCTTTATCTTCGGCGCCGTCACCGTGGCGATGCTCGGCGCGGCTTGGGCGCAATACCTCGAGCACGAGCGGCGCAAGCAGGCGATGGACGTGATCAAGACAGCGCTTGAAGCGGGCAAGGAAGCACCGCCGATCATCTACGAGCAGCTGTCGAAAGCGAGCCAAGCGAAGCCGCCATGGAGCGAGGTCGTGGTCTTCTCCGCGCTGGGCTTCGGCTTCTGGATTGCATTCGCCAATGCGGAGGCCGAGCAGCGGACGGCGTTTCTTGTCGTCGCCTCGACAATGACGGTCACCGCGCTGGGTTGTCTTGCGCTCGCTATCATGCGCCCGGGTGAGCGCGGCAAAGACGATGAGTCCGCATGACGAAGCGCGTCTCATCGCCGCCGCGCGCCGGGGAGACAGCCGGGCGTTTGCAGCGTTGGTGGACGCGCACCAGCAAGCGGTGCGCGGTTTTTTGCGCCGTTTTGCTGGCTCTTGGGCCGATGCTGACGATATCGCACAGGAGGCGTTCGTGACTGCGTGGGCGAAACTGGGCCGCTTCGAAGGCCGTTCGAGCTTCCGCTCGTGGGTCAGCGGCATTGGCTTTCGCATCGCGCGCGACGCAAAGCGCTCACATGCGCGTGGTGCTGTGCGCGACAGCGATTGGCTTGCCGCGCAAGACAATGGCGAAGAGCAAGCGCCGATTGAAGATCGCCTGGCGCTTGCAAACGCCATGGCCGAGTTGCCGGATGAACAACGCGCGGCGGTTGCGCTTTGTCTTGGCGAGGGCTTCTCGCACAGTGAGGCAGCGGCGATCTTGAATATGCCGCTCGGCACAGTGAAATCGCATGTGACGCGCGGGCGCGAACGCTTGCTGCGGGCGTTGGAGGCCAGTGATGGACAGTGAGGCCCGGCTAATGCGCGCCCTTGGCGCCAAAGTCGCTCCAGCGCGCGATCCCGCCTTCACCCTGGCGGTTATCCGCGCCGCTGAGCAGCGCCGGTTCAAAGCCGCGACCCTGCTCGCTCTCCTTCGAACCGCCGGGATGGCTGCGGCGGCTGCAGCGCTGGTCCTGCCGCTGCTCGCGTGGGTTCCTGGCAACATGGCCGCGTTGGAGCAGGGGGTAGTCATGGCTGGGGCAATGCTGACCCTGGTCGGGGTGGCCCGGCTCATGTCACAACGAGTCACTGTGGGGGCCCGCTGAGCAGCTGCATCCAAACTCTGGCGCCCGGGCATCTATGACGTAAATGGGGCGAAGTCCCTAGGGCTATGGAGACCCATAATGGATGCCGAAGTATTTGTCCCGTTTACGTTTTTTGCGTTCCTGGGGGCTATTATTCTGGTCCCGATCTGGCTGAAGGAACGGACCAAGCAGTCCGCCCACCAGTTGATCTCGCAGGCCCTGGAAAAAGGTCAGCCGCTTGATCCAGCGCTGATGCGAACGCTGACCGAGGGCCAAAAGCAGCAGCAGGACCGCCCGCGCCGGACGCTGGGCAGTGGTGTCGTCCTCCTGGCCCTGGCGCTGGGTTTCGTAGCGGCAAGTTTCCTCAGCGGCGGGTTTGATCCGTCTGGCTTTTCCGGCAACGGCATGCTGACTGCGGCGGCTATTCTTGGCGCCCTCGGCGTGGCTTTCATCCTGCTCGCCATCGTGGATTATGCGGCCAAGAAGAAGGACCAGTGAGTGGTGATCGGTGGCCGCACGGGGGTTCCTCAATCTGGCTCAGGCCACAGAAGCTGCGCTGATTATCGCAGCCCAGGCCAGAGACCAGGCGGCTTTTGGGGAGCTCGTGAAGCGTCGCCAAGGCTGGGCCCGGGCTCTGCTCAGGCGAATGTGCAACAGCCACGCTGAAGCTGATGATCTGGCTCAAGAGGCGTTCATCAAGGCGTGGGATAGATTGAGAGACCTAGAAACCCCGGCTGCTTTTCCGGGTTGGTTTAGGAGGATTGCGGTCACGACGTTTCTGATGGCCAAACGGAAGCAGAAGGCGATTTTCGAGGAGATCGACGATGCTTCCCCAATCGCAGCCGAGGAGAGCACTCCGGAAGCAGCGGCCGGCGCGAAGATCGACCTGGAGAAGGCTCTTGCGAAGCTGTCGGATGCTGAGAGATTGTGTGTGACGCTGAACCACGGAGAAGGGTTAAGCCACTCGGAAATTGTAGACATCACGGGTCTTCCCCTCGGCACCGTGAAATCACACGTACTAAGGGGGACGGAAAAACTGAGACGGCTATTGGAACCGGCGACATGAACGACTTTGACGCCCTGCTGAAGCGCTCCTTTGCGGAAGCCCACGAACCGGCTGACGACGGCTTCTCCGTCAATGTCGGCCGCGGCGTCGCGCGCAGTGAAGCGGCGCTCAAGGTTCGCAACACGACGTACGCCGTCGGCATGGCTGCGGCTGGCGCGACCATCCTTTATGGCGCTTATGGTCTGGTCGGCATCTTTGGCCAGGAAATCCTCGCCACAGCTGGCCTTGAAGTGGCCCGCGCCCACAGCGCGATCAGTTCGGCCCCCACCTTCAGCGTCCAAGGCATGATGCAGACGCTCGGCGCTGGCCTCAGCCAAGGTTTGCTGGTGCTCGGCGCTCTGGCTGGCGGCGCGGTGGTTTATCGCCAGGTCCAGGAATAGGGCCCTCCAGACTTTACCCTCTCCAGACTGGGGTCGCGGCTGGCGCTGCACTGCAGCAAAGGCTAATCCTGACCGCTGCTTAGCGAGGCCCCGCCGATGTCGAGTCATGCTGAAACCGTTCGCCGCGTTACCGCGCCCGACATCCGTGCACGCAAGGGCGGCGAGCCGATTGTCTGCCTGACCGCCTACACGGCCCCGACCGCAAAGATCCTTGACCCGCACTGCGACCTGCTGCTGGTCGGCGATAGCGTCGGCATGGTCGTGCACGGCATGGCCAATACGGTAGGCGTCACGCTCGAGATGATGATCATGCACGGCCAAGCCGTGATGCGCGGCGCCGAGCGGGCCATGGTCGTCGTCGACATGCCGTTCGGCTCCTACGAGGCCAGCGCTGAGCAGGCTTTCGCGAACGCCACGCGCGTCTTGAAGGAAACCGGCGCCCAGGCGGTGAAGGTCGAGGCGGGCACCTATATCGCCGATACGATCTCTTATCTGGTCCAGCGCGGCATTCCGGTCATGGGCCATGTCGGCTTGCGGCCGCAGGCGGTGAACGTCGATGGGAAGTTCCGGGCCAAGGGCCGCACCACCGAAGAGCGCGAAATCGTCCTGGCCGAGGCCAAAGCGGCTGATGAGGCCGGCGCTTTCGCCATCGTGATCGAGGGCGTGGACGAAACACTCGCCCCCGAAATAACCGCCGCTGTCAGCGCCCCCACCATCGGCATCGGGGCATCCGCCCAGTGCGACGGCCAGATCCTAGTCACCGACGATATGCTGGGCCTATTTGACTGGACCCCCAAGTTCGTCCGCCGCTATGCCGACCTCAAAGGGGCTATGGATAAGGCCGTGGCTGAATATGCAGCCGATGTCCGGAACCGCCGTTTTCCTGCCGCAGCCGAAACTTATGCCCTGCGGGTCAATGCGGCGCGGCAGCCCCGCGTTGCCCGGGGAGACAAGCGCGGCTAGCTTGCCGGCGATTTTAGGGGGATGGGCGGCGCGCGTGCGCGTGCGCCCTATCGGTCAGGACTGATTAGTGACCAACGAAACCGACAGTTTTGTCAGCGAAGTCGATGAGAGCATTCGCCAAGATCGCATGCTCACGTTCGCCAAGCGGTGGGGGCCGTACCTCATTGGCTTGTTCGTAGCGATCATCTTAGGCGTCGGCCTCTGGCAAGCTTGGCGCGCTTACAGTGTGGGCCAAGCGCGTGAAGCCGCCGACGAGTATGCGCAAGCGCAAGCCTTGGCGGGCGCCGGCAATCTCGACGGCGCGAAAGCCGAGTTCGAGCGGCTGCGCGGCGAAGGCCCGCGCGTCTATCGCACCATGGCGAGCATGGAACACGCCGCTGTGCTCGAAGCGCAAGGCGATCTTGAAGGCGCGCTGGCTGGTTTTGACGCCGCCGCTGAAGAAGCGAGCGATCCGCTGATGCGCGAGACGGCGCAATTGCGCGCCGCTTACATCGCGGCCGAGACGCAAGACTTTCCCGCTCTGCAAACGCGCCTCGCACCGCTCGTGGCATCCGAGTCGCGCCTTTCGTATCTCGCGCGCGAATTGCTCGCGATCGAAGCGTGGGAGGCCGGCGAACTCGATATCGCGCGCGACACGCTCGAAAATCTGACGCTCGCTTTCGACGCGCCCGAAGCGGTGCAACAGCGCGCGCAAGTCGCTCTCGCAGTCATCGGCCCCGCGCCGGCAACCTCAGCGGACGGCGCAGCTGCGCCCGCGCCTTCCGAAGGAGAAACTCCATGAGCCGTTTCGGACCGATCGCCATTTTGGCAGCAGCGACCGCGTTGTCGGCGTGCTCGACCGTCAGCCGCGTAGGCAGCGCGCTCAATCCGTTCGATGGTGGCGAGGCGCCCAGCCAAACCGCGCCGCAGGACGGCCGCGTTTCGATCCTCGCCTTCGAACAAGATTTGACGCCCGACACCGCGCTGCAATCGCGGACCATCACGGTGCCGCTCGCTGTCGATCTAGTCGATTGGAGCCAGCCTGGCGGAACGGCTGACAACACACCGCCGAATTCGCGTGGCGCCGGCGTGCTCGAACGCGCTTGGCGCTCCAATCTTGGCGCAGGCTCCAGCGGCAGCGTCCAGATCGCAGCGCCGCCTGTCATCGCCGGGGGGACGCTGTATTTCCTCGATGGCGACCACCGCGTGCAAGCCGTCAGCGCGTCCGACGGCTCGCGCATTTGGAACACCCAGATTCGTGGCGAACGCCGTGATCGCAACGCGCGTGGCGGTGGTGTCGCAGTCTCTGGCGGTCGCGTGTTTGTCAGCACCGGCTTCGGGATCATGGTGGCGCTCGACGCGACGACGGGCGAAGAAGCTTGGCGTCAGCAGGCCGGCGCGCCGTTCCACTCGGCGCCGACTGTTGCAGGCGGTCGCGTTTACGCCATCACGAACGACAGCGAACTGGTGGCGTTCGATGCCGGCACCGGCGCGGTGCTCTGGAATTTCCAAGCGATCGCGGAGTCGGCGCGGATTCTCTCGGCGCCGAGCGTGGCAGTGTCAGGCGAGTCGGTCATTGCACCGTTCGCATCCGGCGAAGTGGTGGCGCTCCTCGCCGCCAACGGTCGGCGCTTGTGGTCTGACGCGCTCTCGCGCGCGGGACGTCTAAGTTCGCTCTCCGCCATCAACGACATCGCCGGCCGTCCCGCCGTCGAAGACGGTTTCGTTTACGCCGCCAGCCACTCGGGGGTGCTCGCCTCAATAGATTTGCGCACTGGCCAGCGCGTGTGGGCGCGTCCGTTCGCGTCGACGCAAACGCCTTGGGTGGCGGGCGATGTCGTTTACGCCGTTAGCGTCGATGGCGAGCTTTGTGCGTTCGATAAGGCGACCGGCAACATCTATTGGGTGTCGCAGCTGCGTCGTTATGAGAACGAAGACAACCGCACCGGCCGCATCGCCTGGCAAGGGCCGATCATGGTCGGCGGTCGGTTGATCCTGGTGAACTCCGTGGGCGACATCGTCGCCGTGACCCCGGAGAGCGGCAATACGGTCGCGACGGAAAGTGTCGGCCAAGCGGTTTTCATTCCGCCGATCGCCGCCAACGGCAATATCTACGTTGTGACCGACGACGCCCGTCTCGTCGTGTTCCGCTGAACGATGGCGCGCCATGACGATCAAGCTCGCGATCGTCGGGCGCCCCAACGTAGGCAAGTCGACACTCTTTAATCGGCTGCACGGCAAGAAGCTGGCGATTGTCGACGACACGCCAGGCGTCACGCGCGATCGCCGCGAGGCGACAGGCAAACTGGGCGACCTTCAGTTCACGCTGATTGATACGGCCGGTTTCGAAGACGTCACGGATGCGTCGCTCGAATCACGCATGCGCGAACAGACCGAGACCGCCATCGCCATGGCGGACGTGATCCTATTTTTGATCGATGCGCGTGTCGGGGTGACGCCGCTGGATAAAGCGTTCGCCGCCTTGTTGCGTCGTGCTGACAAGCCGGTGGTGTTGGCCGCCAACAAAGCCGAAGGCCGCGCCGGTGATATCGGCATCAACGAAGCTTATGCGCTTGGCCTCGGTGAACCGATCGCGATCTCAGCCGAGCACGGCGAAGGCATGAGCGAACTCTACGCCGCCATCGCTGCGCACGAGCACACCGCCAGCATCGACGACGAGAACGCCGAACGCCCGATTCAACTCGCCATCGTCGGGCGCCCTAACGCCGGAAAATCGACGTTGGTCAATGCGCTGATCGGCGAGGAGCGTCTCCTTGTTGGCCCCGAGGCCGGCATCACGCGCGATTCCATCGCCATCGATTGGCAGTGGGGCGGCAAGCCGTACAAACTCATCGACACTGCCGGCATGCGCAAGAAAGCCAAGGTGCAAGCCAAGCTTGAGCGCATGTCCGTCGCCGACACATTACATGCGATCCGCTTCGCCGATGTGTGCGTGCTGGTGATGGACGCGGCTGACGCGTTCGAGAAGCAAGACGTGATGATCGCTGACCTGGTCGAGCGCGAAGGCAGATCGCTCGTCTATGTGCTCGCCAAGTGGGACAAGATTGAAGATCCGCGCGCACATCTGGAAGAGCTCACTCTGGTTGCACGCGAGCGTGTGCCGCAAGCGCGCGGCGCGCCGATTGCTACCGTTGCGGCGCTTTCGGGCGTCGGCCTCGATCGCATGATGAAGGCGGTCGACAAGGCGCACAAGGATTGGACCGCGCGCGTCAAAACCAAGGATCTGAACGAGTGGCTTCACGCCGCCATCCAGCGCCACCCGCCGCCGGCGGTGCGCGGCAAGCGCATCAAGCCGCGCTACATCACGCAGATCAAAGCCCGCCCGCCGACCTTCGTGCTGATCTGCTCGCGCGCCGAAGATATGCCCGAGAGCTACAAGCGTTATCTCGTCAACGGCATCCGCGAGGCGTTCGAACTGACCGCAACACCGATCCGCTTAATCGTGAAGGCCGGCAAAAACCCGTTCGCGGATGATGCCGAAGGCTAGCCGTTAGAGCGCTTGCGCCGCCGCCCAGCCGCTCGACCAAGCCCACTGAAAATTGTAGCCGCCGAGCCAGCCGGTGACGTCTACGGCCTCGCCGACGAAGAAGAGGCCGGGCACAGCGCGCGCCTCCATCGTTTTCTGCGAAAGCGCGTCAGCACAGATGCCGCCGACGGTGACTTCCGCTTTGGCGTAGCCTTCGCTGCCGGTGGGCGTGAGGCGCCAGCGCTTCACGCTTTGCATCGCTTCGATGAGTGCGGCGTCCTTCAAATCTCCAACAGCGCCGTTCGGCAGCGCCGATGATAAGGCGCCTGCGAGCCTGTCGGATAGAATTTCGCTGAGCAGCGATTTGATCTGCGCTTTCGGGCGCTCACGTTTGCGCTGCGCCAACCAATCCTCGGGCGCATCCGGCGCCCAATCGATCTCGATCGCATCGCTAGGCGGCCAGTAAGACGAGACTTGCAGGATCGCCGGGCCGGAGAGCCCGCGATGCGTGACGAGGGCAGCTTCGCGGAATGTCGCGCCGTTGCAGCGCGCGATTACCTCTGCCGAGACGCCGCTCAACGGCTTCATCCAAGCGAGATCGGCGTCGGAGAATGTCAGCGGGACAAGCCCCGGACGTGTCGCCACGATCGGCACGTTGAACTGTTTGGCGATGTCGTAGGCGAGACCCGTCGCGCCCAGCTTTGGGATCGAGAGCGCACCGCTGGCGATGACGAGCGCGTTGCTCTCGAACGCGCCTTGGCTGGTCTCAATGGTGAAGCGCTCGCCTTTGCTGACGGCGCTCACGCGGCAGTTGGTGCGGATTTCGACGCCGCTGGCCGCGCACTCGTCTAGCAACATGCGCACAATTTTAGCGGACGATCGCGCGCCATCGCAGAAGAGTTGTCCGAGCGTCTTTTCGTAATAGGCGATGCCATGCTTGCGCACGAGCGCGATGAAATCGTGTTGCGTGTGTCGCGTCAGGGCCGAGCGGGCGAAATGCGGATTGGCTGAGAGAAAGCGCGCCGGATCGTTGGCATTCAAATTGGTGAAGTTGCAGCGGCCGCCCCCGGAGATCAGGATTTTGGCGCCGACTTCGGCGTTGTGATCGAGTACCAGGACGCGGCGTCCGTGCTGACCCGCGTTTAAAGCGCAATAGAGGCCCGCCGCACCTGCGCCTACGATGATGGCGTCGTAGGGCGCGGCCATTTTCAGGCGAGGCTGTAGCGGACAATCTCGCCGTTTGCCGCGTAGCTCGGCTCGAGCATGTCCGCGATTTCGGGCGCGACATCGGCCGGCGTCGGCAGCGTCATCGGGTCTTCGCCGGGGAACGCTTTGGCGCGCATAGCCGTGCGCACAGGGCCGGGGCTGAACAGGTTCGCCCTGATCGGCGTGATGTTGAGTTCGGCCGCGTAGGTTTTCACCAACGCATCGAGTGCTGCTTTCGAGGCGGCGTACGGGCTGAAATAAGCGAGCGGCTTGGTGGCTATGCCGCTGGTCAGAAACACCGCGCGCCCAGAATCTGAGGCGCGTAGCAATGGGTGCATGGAGCGGATCAGGCGATAGTTCGAGATGACGTTCACGCCCATCGCGTCGTCCATGACGCTCGGCGTCACCTGATGCGCCGGCATCACCGCGCCGAGCACGCCGGCGCAAGCCGCGAGGCCATCGAGTTTGCCGTGGCGTTCGAACAACGCCGCGCCCAGCTGATCGATGCCGGCATAGTCCTTCAAATCGAGTGGCACCAGCGTCGCTTCGCCGCCGAGTGCGCGAATGTCGTCGTCGAGTTTTTCCAGCGCCTTTTGTGCGCGCGCAACGGCGACGATGCGCCAGCCGCGGCGCGCCAGCTCGAGCGCCACAGCGCGGCCAATGCCGCGCGACGCTCCGGTCACGAGCGCCACCCGTTTCTCTGCTGCGCTCACTCGGCCGCCTTGTCCGCAAGCAGCGGCAATTGCTCGTCCTTGCCGGCGCGCAGCGCTTCGTAGTCGAGCAATGGTGTTGGATAATCCCCGGTGAAGGCGTGGTCGGTGAATTGCGGGTTCTCGGCGTTGCGCTTTTCCGCGCCCATTGCCCAATAGAGGCCTTCGACCGAAAGGAAGCCCAGCGTATCGACGCCGAGGCTCTTGCGCATTTCTTCGAGCGTCATTTGCGCGGCCATCAGTTCGGCGATGACCGGCATATCGATGCCGTAAAAGTCCGGATGCTTGATCGGCGGCGAGGCGCTGCGGAAGTGAACTTCCTTGGCGCCGGCTTCGCGCACCATCTGCACGATCTTGCGCGACGTGGTGCCACGCACGATCGAGTCATCGACGAGCACGACGCGCTTGCCCTTGATGGCGGCGCGGTTGGCTGCGTGCTTCAAGCGCACGCCGAGCGCGCGGATTTCCTGTTTGGGCTGGATGAAGGTGCGGCCGGCGTAGTGGCTGCGGATGATGCCCAGTTCGTATGGCACGCCCGATTGCAGCGCGTAGCCCATTGCCGCGGGCACGCCCGAATCCGGCACTGGTACGATGACATCGGCATCGACACCGGTTTCTTCAGCGAGCCTTTGGCCCATACGCTTGCGGATTTCGTAGACGGAGCGGCCATCGATCACCGAGTCCGGCCGCGCGAAATAGACGTATTCGAAGATGCACGGCCGCGCTTGGCGTTCGCCGAACGGGAAGTGGCTCGAGAGCTCAATTTTCCCAGACTTGCCGCGCTCCGCGACAATAACTTCGCCCGGTTCGATGGTGCGGACGAAATTGGCGCCGATCATGTCGAGCGCGCATGTCTCGGAAGCAAGGATTGGCGTGCCATCGCGATCGCCCAGCACGAGCGGGCGAATGCCGAGCGGATCGCGCGCGCCGATCAACATCGTGTCGGTCAGGCAGACGAGCGCATAGGCGCCTTCGATGTCATGCAGCGCATCAACCAGGCGCTCGACCACGCCGCGGCGCTGCGATTTGGCCATCAATTGCAGGACACATTCAGTATCGGAGGTGGACTGAAAAATAGCGCCGTTCTGAACCAGGCGATTGCGCAGATCGCGGGCGTTGGTGAGGTTGCCATTGTGGGCGACGGCGAAGCCGCCGAAGGCAAGTTCGGCGAACAGCGGCTGGACGTTGCGAAGGATTGTGCCGCCCTGGGTGGCGTAGCGGGTGTGGCCGATGGCGGAGGCGCCGGGCAGCCGCTCCGGGACATCGGCGCCGGAGAAATGCTCGCCGACGAGGCCCAGATGCCGCTCGGTGTAAAAGCGTCCGGCATCGAAGCTGACAATGCCGCAGCCTTCCTGGCCGCGATGTTGAAGGCCGTGCAGGCCAAGCGCTGTGAGGACGGATGCGTCCTCGCTGCCGAACACCCCGAACACCCCGCATTCCTCGCGGGGCTTATCGTCGTGGTCCCATCGATCGGCCGGGTCTGCCGGCGCCTGGAGGAAGTGGAGGGAGGGGCGCTCGGCGATCATTTGTCCTCAGGTAGGCGGGGCCTGGGTCTCGGGCTCGGCCGGCGGAATGGGCGCCGACTCGCCGTTGCGACGATCAATGATATCACGCGCGCGCTCCCGAGCCTGTGGCAGGACTGCCTCAAGTGCGGAAGCGACACCGCTATAGATAGGGTAGGTTCTGGCGCCGCGTATGGCGTCTTGCATCGGATCTGCAGGCGTCGCCGGGTCGGCGGCGGTGGTTTGGCGCATCAGCAGCACAAACAAAGACACCACCAGCACCCCTCGGAGGATGCCGAACGCAAGACCGGCAGCGCGGTCAAAAGAGCCGATTTCCGTGGATTGATGCGCGGTTTTGGCGACCGTCGAGGTGATCACGGTGATCACGATAAAGACGATCAGAAACACTAAGAGCCCTGCAGCGACGGATGCCAGAGGCCCGGAAAGCGGGGTGAAGCTTTCGACCAGCGGCGACAGCATGCCGGCGAAAAACACAGCTGCGATGACAGCGCCGATGAAGGCGATGATCGAAAACACCTCGCGAATGAGGCCGCGGGCGAAGGCCATGACGCCCGACAGGCCCAAAACGACCAGCGCCGCGAAGTCGAACCAAGTGAAGCCGAGATCCATTCGAGCCGCTCCCACCCCTACCGCTTCGTGTTCATGAAGCGCCCGTCAGACGGATTAACCGCCCCGCCGGGCAAAGGAAAGCCTATCGGGCGCCCGTTTCGGCAGCGGAGCATTTCGCGCCCATCGATTCGCGCCGGGCGTGCATCAGCCAGGTTCGGCCCCTAGCACGGCGGCCAGGTCGGCAATGTGTTTGATCGTGCGCACCTTCACGCCTTCGCTGCCGCCATTGCGCTTTTGCGGCGGGGCAAAGGCGCTAGTGAAGCCAAGCTTCGCGGCCTCCTTCAGGCGCAAGTCCGAGCGTCCGGCCGCACGCACTTCCCCGGAAAGCGCGACCTCGCCGAACACGACGCATTCCGGCGGCAGCGGGTTGTCAGTCAGCGATGACACGAGCGCGGCCGCGACCGCGAGATCGGCGGCTGGCTCGGTGATGCGCAGGCCCCCGGCGACGGAGAGATAGACGTCGCGCCCCGAGAAGGAGAGGCCGCAGCGCGTTTCGAGAACTGCGAGGATCATGGCGAGACGAGCTGAGTCCCAGCCTACGACCGCGCGGCGCGGCGTGCCGTAAGCTGTTGGCGCGGCGAGCGCTTGGATTTCGACGAGCACGGGGCGCGAACCCTCGACGCCCGCAAACACCGCCGCGCCTGATGGACGTTCTCCGCCCGCGCCGAGAAAGAGCGCAGACGGGTTTGGCGTTTCCACCAAGCCGGCATCGATCATCTCGAACACGCCGATTTCATCGGTGGGGCCAAAGCGGTTTTTGACGGCGCGCAGGATGCGGAACGGCATGCCGCGCTCGCCTTCGAAATAGATCACGGCGTCGACCAGGTGCTCGACCACGCGCGGGCCGGCGATCTGCCCGTCCTTGGTGACGTGGCCGACGAGGATCAAAACTGAGCCGCTTTTCTTAGCGAAACGCACCAATTCGTGGGCGCAGGCGCGCACCTGCGCGACGGTGCCGGGCGCTGCCTCAACGCCGTCGGCCCACACGGTTTGGATCGAATCGACGATGACGACATCGGGCTTCAGCGCCTTCAGGCCCTCGAGAATTTTGCGCAGATCGGTCTCTGCCGCGAGCTGTACTGGCGCGTCGCCGGCTTTGAGACGGCGCGCGCGATCCTGGACTTGCGCTTCGGCTTCTTCGCCGGTGACGTAAGCGACGCTGTGGCCGCTGCGCGCGAGCGCTGCGGCTGCCTGCAAGAGCAAGGTGGATTTGCCGACGCCCGGATCGCCGCCGATCAGGATGGCCGAGGCTGGCACCAAGCCGCCGCCGCAGACGCGGTCAAACTCCGAGATGCCGGTCGCCAAGCGCGGCGGCGGATCGCTCTCGCCGGTGAGTTCGACGAAGCTGAGCGCTTTGCTCTTGCGGCCGGTGGGCGTGGCGAGCGAGCCGGGGACGACTGGACGCGCCGCTTCTTCAACCAGCGTATTCCACTCGCCGCACGCGTCGCACTTTCCGGCCCATTTAGGCCAGATCGCGCCGCAGGCCTGGCAGGTGAACACGTGATCGGACTTGGCCATGGTTTGCTCGAATCTCCGCACACCAGCCTATCTGACGCGCCGAGAACATATACAGAACAAAAGTGCGGTGCGCCAGTTCTGATAAGGAGCGGACGACAGCGGATAGGCTTGCTAGCGTGGCCATGATGGTGATCCGAGAGCTGCATCCCCTGAAGGGCGAGCGCGACTTTGAGTGGCGCGGCGGCAACCCGACGCGCGTCGAGGCGCTCACTGACATGGTGTTCGCGTTCGCGCTGACGCTGCTGGTCGTCTCCAATTCGCCGCCGGAATCGTTTGGCGAGCTGCGTGATTTGCTTTGGGGCTTTCCGGGCTTTGCGGCGGCGTTCGCGATCCTGCTTCTGCTTTGGCATTCGCACTACATCTTCTTTCGCCGCTACGCGCTCGAAGACGGCTGGACGACTACGATCAACGCGGCGCTGCTCTTCCTCATCCTCTTTTTCGTCTATCCGCTCAAATATCTGGCGACGATGTTGTCGGCCTTCCTGCGCTCAGTGTTCCAGGGCGCGCCGACAGCGCCGATGTCGGTCATCGAGGGGCGCGATGCTCTGATCTTCATGTCGGGCGGCTATGCGGCGGTGTTCCTGATGCTGTTCGTTCTCTATGCGCACGCGCTTAGCCGTGCCGATCAACTGGAACTCAGCCCGCGCGAGCGCCAGCTGACGCGCTTTGCGAAGTGGCAGCAGGGCGTGCATGTGTTCACCGGCGTCCTGGTGGTTGTCGCTGCGCTGATCTTGCCGCAGCCATGGTCGCCGATGGCGGGCTTTGGCTATTTTGTGATCGGCCCGTTGATTGGTCTCGCCAGCGTTTTCACGATGTCGAACCGCCGCGGCCCGCGTCAATCGATGTAAGGAGGAAGTCGCATGCGCATCGCTTTTGCTGCTCTGATGGTGCTCGCGCTCGCTGCGTGCGGGCAGACATCCGCACCGGCGCAAACGCCGGAGGACGCGAGCGCGGGATCGACGGGCGTTGGTCAAATATCAGAGGCGCCGTTCACGCTGGAGTCCGAAGCGTTGATCGGTCTGTGGTCGTTCGAGCGCGATTGCGGGCTCTATGATCTCGTCTTCGATGCCGACGACCTGGTGCAATATTACGATTACACGACCACGCCCGGGAACGTGATCTCGTATCGCGGCAGTTGGGCGACGGCGGACAACAATCGCGTCGTATTGAGCGTGAGCCTGCTCGATAGCGAAAGCGAACCGACTGCTGAGACGCGCACGTTTCATCTCGATGTGAGCGCGCCGGTGACGGACGATCTCATTGGCGCGTTCGGTCCTGTAGGCGGACTAGCGAGCGACATCACGGCGCGCCGTTGCGAAGAGGAAGACCGCGAATAATGGCAAGCATCTATGATTTCACCGCGCGCGACATCGACGGCGCCGAGCGTTCGATGGGCGAATATCGCGGCAAGGTGCTGCTGATCGTCAACACGGCGAGCCAATGCGGCTTCACCTATCAGTACCAGGGGCTGGAGGCGCTGCATCGCAAGTATGCCGATCGCGGTTTTGCGGTTCTGGGCTTCCCGAGCAATCAGTTCGGCAAGCAAGAACCAGGCGACGAGAACGAGATCAAGAATTTCTGTTCGCTCACTTACGATGTGACGTTTCCGATGTTCGCGAAGATAGATGTGAACGGGCCGAAGGCTGATCCGCTTTATGAGCATCTGACGCGTGCAAAGGGCGGCGGATTGCTCGGACGCAAGATCAAATGGAATTTCACCAAGTTTCTGATCGGTCGTGACGGTAAAGTGCTGAAGCGCTTCCCGCCGACGACGAAGCCGGAAGCGCTTGATGCGGTCATCGCCAAGGCGCTCTGACGAGCTTCGATCACAACACCATCCTGAGGGATGCGCTGAAGTAGGCGCTTACTCAGGTGTGTTCACAACGATGACGTCGAGATCGGCCAATTCGATGTTCCAGTATCCGTATGCGTCCGGTCGCACGCCGGGGAAGTTGGCGCACCTGATCTGGAGCCAGCTGCCCCGTTTGGAGATGCGGCCGGGCGGATCGCCATCGGGCGGGACGATGCCATCGGCGCCGTCTGGCCAGAATTCTTTTTCTTCGTACGGTTCGTCGGCCCAGGCGCGGAAGATGAGTGCGCCGGAGACGAAGACTTCGATCCTTACCCAGTGGCTTTCGTGCGTGGAGAGTTGCACCTGGCCGTCGCCTTTGTCGGAGGTGAAGGCGATGCGGGCGTTGTTCTCGTCATGATGCGCGAGCCAGGTGTGGCCGTTTGCTGAGCCCTTGAAATCGCGCGGGCTGTAAACGAAGCCCCAGAGCGTCGACAACAAGCCGCGTGCGCACTGATCGAGGGGCCAGCCGTGGTCGGACTCGTTGTCGATGTAGTAAGGCTCGCGGGTCGGCGGCTTAGCTTCGCTCATCGTGTGAGCTTAGCAAACGCGCCCGCTCACACCACAGCCTGGATTGGCCCTTCGGCGCGGCCGGCGACGAATTGGTCGACCATGGCGTTGCCGCTTGAGTCGAGCGAGGCGGTGGGGCCGCGCCAGACGATTTTGCCGTTGTGCAGCATGGCGATTTCGTCGGCGATTTTGCGCGCGCTCGCCATGTCGTGCGTGATCGAGACAGCCGCGCAGCCGAGTTCTTTCACCATCTCGACGATGAGATCGTTGATGGCGTCGGCGGTGATCGGGTCGAGGCCGGTGGTGGGTTCGTCGAAAAAGAGGATGTCGGGCTTGGCTATGATGGCGCGGGCGAGGCCGGCGCGTTTCTGCATGCCGCCGGAAAGTTCGATCGGGCGTACGTCGGCGAAATCGGGCGAGAGGCGGACTTTGCGCATCGCTTCAATGGCGCGCTCGCGCGCGTCGGCACGGCTCACTTTGTCGGCGTTGATCAGGCGGAAGGCGATGTTTTCCCAGACGCTGAGCGAGTCAAACAGCGCGCCGCCTTGAAACAACATGCCGAACTTGCGCATGACGCGCTGCCGGATTTCCGGCGGCATGCGCGTGACATCGGCGCCGTCGACCAGCACTTGGCCGGAGTCCGGCTTCATCAGGCCGAGCGCGCATTTCAGCGTCACCGATTTGCCTTGGCCCGAGCCGCCGATGATGACGAGCGAGCGGCGTTCGTTGACGTCGATATCGACGCCGTCGAGCACCTGGCGGCCGCGGAGCATTTTCTTGATGCCGACGAGTTCGAGTTTGGCGGCCATCACATCACTCCACGAATAACGCAGTGATGAGGTAGTTGACGGCCAGGATCAGCACGATCGAGCCGACGACGGCGTTGGTGGTGGCGCGGCCGACGCCGAGCGCGCCGCCGCTCGAGTGATAGCCCTGATATGCGCCCATGGCGGCGATGATGAAGCCGAACACGCCGGCTTTGACGAGGCCGAGGATGACGTCTTGCGCTTCCACGAAATCGAACGTGTTGCGCAAGTAAGCCGCGCCGTTGAAGTCGAGGCTGTTCACCGCGATGAGATAGCCGCCCATGACGCCGATAATGTCGGCGACCAGCACCAGGATTGGCAGTGTCAACGTTGCGGCCAGCACGCGTGGCGCGATCAGATAGCGGAACGGATCGGTCGAGAGCGTCGTCATCGCGTCGATCTGTTCGGTGACGCGCATGGTGCCGATCTCGGCGGCGATGCCGGCGCTGACACGGCCCGCGAGCATCAGGCCTGCAAGCACGGGGCCGAGTTCGCGCGTGATGCCGAGCACGACGATGTTGGGCACGAACTGCTCAGCGTTGAAGCGCGCGCCGCCGACATAGATGTTGAGCGCCAGCGCTGCACCGATGAAGACCGCCGTGATGCCGATGACGGGCAGCGAGAGATAACCGATCTGCCAGCACTGACGCAGAAACTGGCCGAGAAAAAGCGGCGGCGAAAACACGGCGGCGATGGCGCGGCCGGCGAAGGCCGAGAAGCGACCAATCTCGGACAACATGCCGATGGTGCCGCGGCCTATCGATGCAAACGGGTTCATCAGCGCACGCCGGTCTTGCGGACGGTGCCGGCGAACGTCGTCAGGATTTCGTAAGGCGCGGTGCCGGCAAGGGCGGCGATGTCATCGAGCGGCGCGTTGGGGCCGAGGAATTCGACCATCGCGCCGGGTTGTGCGTCGTCGCACCCCGTCACATCGAGGATGATCAGATCCATGCTCACGCGCCCCAGAATGGGCCGCTTGGCCCCCGCCAGGAAGCCATAGCCGCGCGTACTCAGTGACCGCAAGTAGCCGTCGGCGTAGCCGAGCCCGACGGTGGCGGTGCGCATCTTTTGTGCAGCAGTGAACGTCGCGCCATAGCCGAACGTTTCGCCAGGCAATACATCGCGCACTTGCAAGATCGGCGCTTCAATCGTTGCGGCGGCGTTGAGCTTCGGATTGTCGGCGTCGAGGCCGCCGGAGCCGTAGAGGCCGACGCCGGGGCGGACGAGATCGAAATGATAATCGGGGCCAATGAGCACGCCGCCGGTGGAGGCGAGGCTGCGCGGCGCTTTCGGGAAGAGCGTCGCCGCATCGACGAAGCGCTTCAGCTGCAGCGCGTTCATCTCGTGCTTCACTTCGGAGGCGCAGGCGAGGTGGCTCATGACGATGGCGAGCGACACGTCTTTCAGCGCGCGCACGCTGTCGGTCAATTCTTCGGGGCCGATGCCGAGGCGGTTCATACCAGTGTCGATGTGAAGGCCGGCGGGGGCGCGGGCGTCCCATAATTTGATCTGCGCCATCGAATTGAGGATTGGCGTCAGCTTGGCGGATGCGAATGCGCCGACGTCCTCAGCAGTCGGTCCATTCAGCACGAAGATTTGCGGTCCTTCGCCGAGCGCCTTGCGCACCAGAACGGCTTCGCCATGTGTCGCGGTGAAGAAGACGCGTGCGCCAGCCTGCGCGAGCGCGCGTGAGGCGCCGATCGAGCCCAGGCCGTACGCGTCCGCTTTGACAACGGCGGATACGGCGGCGTTCGGCGCCTGCTTCTTGAAGAAGCGCCAGTTCTCGACGATCGCGGCGTGATCGACCGTTAAGCGCGCAAGCCTGCGCGGCTCACGAGCGGGCGGAGAGGTTGCCGAATCTGGTGTAGCGGCTGTCAAAGAAGAGCTTCACTTTCCCAATCGGACCGTGACGCTGCTTACCGATAATGACTTCGGCCTGATTGCGCACTTCGTCCACACTCCGCATCCACGCAATATGCTCGTCAGTGCCTTCGCGCGGTTCGGCGCGCTCTAGATAATAGCTTTCGCGATAAACGAATAGCACCGAGTCCGCGTCCTGCTCGATCGAGCCGGATTCGCGCAGGTCGGAGAGTTGTGGGCGCTTGTCTTCGCGGTTTTCGACCTGCCGCGACAGCTGCGACAGCGCAATGACCGGGACGTGCAAATCCTTGGCGAGCGCTTTCAGGCCCTGCGTGATCTCGGAGACTTCTTGGACCCGGCCGTCGGTTTTCTTGGACGAGCCGGTGACCAGCTGGAGGTAGTCCACGACGATGCAATCGAGGCCGACGGTGCGCTTCAGACGCCGCGCGCGCGCCTGCAATTGGGCGATGCCGATGGCGCCGGTTTCATCGATGTGCAGCGGCAGGCGCTGCAGGTTGGTCGCCTCCTCGGTGAGCTTTTCGTACTCGCGGTTGGAAATCTTGCCGCGGCGGATGCGATCGCTTTCGATCTCCGCGGCGTCGGAGAGCAAGCGCGTGGCCAGCTGTTCGGCGCTCATTTCGAGCGAGAAGAAGGCGACGATGCCACCCTTGGTGGTCGGCTTTTCGTGCTCCGGCGCCTGGTCGTGCGCCAGCTTATTCCGGGCGATGTTGAACGCGATGTTGAGCGCGAGCGCGGTTTTGCCCATCGAGGGGCGGCCGGCGAGAATGACCAAGTCGGAGCCGTGCAGGCCCCCCATCATGCGATCGAGATCGTCGAAATTGGTGGCGAGGCCGGAGACTTCGGTATCGCTTTCGTAAGCGGCGGCCGCACTTTCGATCGACGACGCGAGCGCCTTTGAAAAATGCGCGAAGCCGCTATTGGCCTGGCCGCTTTCGGCGAGCGTGAAGAGCGTGCGTTCGGCTTCTTCGATAATGTCTTCGGCGTCGTGGTCGTCCGGCGGGTTTTCGGCGAGATCGGCGATGACGTTGCCGACCCGGATCAGTTCGCGCCGCAATGCGAGGTCGTAGATGAGGTCGGCGTAGGATTGCGCTTGGGCGGAGAGCGGTGCGGCCGACTCCATCAGCTTCATCAGATAAACGGCGCCGCCGATTTCCTTGATGCCGCCGTCGCGTGCAAACCGCTCTTTCAGCGTAACGCCGTCCGCGAGTTCGCCGGCGGAGATCAGATCGGCGCAGGCTGAGAAGATGCGGCCATGTACGGGGTCGAAGAAGTGCTTCTCGCGCAGGTTCGAATTGATGCGGTTGTAGGTCTCGTTGTCGAACAGAATGGCGCCGAGCAGCGCTTGCTCGGCTTCGAGATTATGCGGCGCGGCGCGCGCCGGTTGCGGCGCGTTGGGAACAGAAAGAGGGAGGGCAGGCTGGTTCGACATGACGGCAAGATGACGCGATTCGGGGCGGCAATCGTTTACGCGCCGAAACCTTGACGCCGCTTTTCGCGAGTCGTGCCCAGGTCTTTGTTGTTGACGCGGAACAACAGAATCACGCCGCGCCGGCCGAAAATTTCGTGACCCCATTTCCGGGCCGGCTGCGCCTACCCAGCATGCCCGGATCGCGCTCACCGCACAAAGTCTTCGTGACTCAGATTGGTTTCCACGAAACCATTGTCGCCGCTCACAGTCAGCGCGCGGCGCTCGAGGCGTGGGGCATTCAGCGCAATCTCTTCTCGATCGGTCGCGCCTATGACACGCGCGACGCCGCGATCTGCGCTGTGGCTTTAGCGGCGCCGGGCCAAGTGTTTGCGCGGCCCATCAATAGCGGCAAGCCGTTCCGGCTCGTCAGCGCCATAAGCGAAGGGGCCGTTACCCTCGCGGATAACGGCCCCTCAACTGAGTCCAAGTAGGACGCGTTTATTCGGCGCGTGCGGACGGATCGTTGGTGATCGAGTTCGCGGCCAGTTCTTTCGCGGCGGCGTCGGCGTCGGCGCGGTCGGCTTCTAGCGCCGCCGTGATGACGTTTTCGCCCTTCGCTTGGCGTTCGGCTTCATCAGCCGAGCGCGCCACGTTGACCTTCACGTTTGCATACACTTCCGCGTGCAGGCGGATGCGCACTTCGTGAACGCCGATATTCTTGATCGGCTTGTCGAGAACGACCGCGTTGCGGTCGATCTTGGCACCGGCCTTGACCATCTCGTCGGCGATGTCGCGCGAGGAGACCGAACCGTAGAGCTGACCCGCTTCGCCGGCTGAGCGAATGAGGATGTAGCTCTGACCATCGACCTTGCCCGACGCTTTTTCGGCGGCGGCTTTGGCTTCGGCGTTGCGGGCTTCGATCTGTGCGCGCTGTTCTTCGAACACTTTGCGGTTCGATTCCGTCGCGCGCAGCGCCTTCTTTTGCGGCAGCAGGAAGTTGCGGGCGAAACCGTCGCGCACCTTCACTTCGTCGCCAATGGCGCCGAGATTCTCGACGCGCTCAAGCAGGATGACTTGCATGTGCCTGTCTCCCTTATTGAACGGCGAACGGAAGCAGAGCGAGTTCGCGAGCCAGTTTAATGGCGCGCGCGAGTTCGCGTTGCTTCTTGGCGGAAACGGCGGTGATGCGCGCCGGGACGATCTTGCCCTTTTCGCTGATGTAGCGTTGGAGCGTCTTCACGTCCTTGTAGTCGATCTTCGGCGCCGCATCGCCCGAGAACGGGCAAACCTTGCGCCGGCGGCCGAACGGACGGCGTGCCGGAATGTTCGAGATGTTGAACTTCGGGGCGCCTTTTTGAATCTTCTGGGCCATGGCTTAGTCCTCCCCGCCTTCAAATTCGCCGCCATCTTCACCGTCGCGGCCGCCTTCACGGCGCGCGCGACGGCGCTCGTCGCGGTCGCGACGGGCCAGGATCGGCGAGGGTTCTTCGTCCAGCTCTTCGACGCGGATGGTCTTGAAGCGCAGGACGTCTTCGTTGATGCGCAAGCGCCGCTCCAACTCGTGCACGGCAGGCGCCGGCGCATCGATGTTGATCAGGGCGTAGTGGCCCTTGCGGTTCTTGCGGATGCGGTAGGTTAGGTTCCGGAGGCCCCAATACTCAGTCTTGGTGGTGGCGCCGCCCAGTTCCTTGATGGTGTTGGTGATCTCTTCGATGAGCGCATCGACTTGCTGCGGCGAGATCTCTGGCCGCGCAATAAGCACGTGTTCGTAGAATGCCATTTTAGCCTTCCTGAAGATCGGCGGCGCCCAGGCAGGGGAAGATACCTGCCCAAACGATGGACCCCGGGCGCAAGGATTTGCCCCGGGGCCGCCGATCGCGAAGGCGGGGAGTTAGGCGAAACGAACCAGGAATGCAAGGCCGGGCCGGTGGTTGTCGCCCCGCCAGCCATGCTCTAAGCCGCGCCCCATGAGCATAGCCTTCATTTTTCCAGGCCAGGGAAGCCAGGCGCCCGGTATGGGCAGGGGTCTACATGACGCGTTCGCGTCCGCCCGCGAGGTGTTCCAGGAGATCGATGAAGCGCTGGGGGAAAAGCTCTCGCGGCTCATCTTTGAGGGTCCAGCCGATGAGCTGACCCTGACGGCCAACGCCCAGCCGGCGCTGATGGCGGTGAGCCTGGCGGCGATGCGGGCGCTGGAGCGGGAGTTTGGCGTGGCCCCCAGCAAGGCCGCCTTCGTGGCCGGGCATTCGCTTGGGGAATATTCGGCGCTGGCGGCGGCTGGCGCATTTTCAATTGCAGATGCGGCGAAGCTGTTGCGCGTGCGGGGCAACGCCATGCAGGCGGCCGTGCCAGTGGGTGAGGGCGCGATGGCGGCGCTGATCGGCAAGGTCGATGTGGCGCTGGCCGAGGAGATCGCGGCTAAGGGCGCCGAAGCCGGGCCGTGCGTGGTCGCCAATGACAACAATGTCGGCAACGTCGTCATCTCCGGTTCGAAGGCCGGCGTCGATGCAGCTTTGGCGTACGCAAAGGAAAAGGGCGCGCGCGCCATTGCGTTGAACGTCTCCGCGCCGTTCCACTCGCCACTGATGCAACCGGCTGCGGACGCGATGGCGGAAGCGCTGGCAGGCGCTGCGATCGCTACGTTTGCGCCGCCACTCGTGGCCAACATAACGGCGCGGCCGGTGCATGAGCCGGCGACGGTGCGCAAGCTTTTGGTGGAGCAGGTCACGGGCCGCGTCCGCTGGCGCGAAAGCGTCGAGTGGATGGCGAGTGAAGGCGGCGTGGCGCGCTTCATCGAAGTTGGCGCCGGCAAACAGCTCTCCGGCATGGTCAAGCGCAACGCGCCGGACGTCGAGACGTTGGCGCTGAATGAGCCGGCGGATTTGGAAGCGTTCGCGAAGACGGTGTGACGCGCCAAGTCGCCCTTCTGCGCGGGGTGAACCTCGGCAAGCGGCAAGTCGTGATGGCGGAGCTGCGCGAAGTGCTTGAGGCAGCGGGCTTCGAAGATGTGCGCACATTGCTCGCGAGCGGGAATGTGGTGCTTACGTCGGCGCTCAAGGGCGCGAAGCTTGAGGCGAAACTAGAAGAAGTGATCCTCGAAGGGCTCGGGCTGAAGACGGACGTGTTCGTCCGCGACGCCGCACAGCTGGATGCGATCATTGCCGCCAATCCGTTCAAGGCGTTCACGAAGGATGCGCCGACCTTCATGGTCGTGACCTTCATGCGTGCGCCCGCGAGCAAGGCCGAGGTTGAGGCGATGGAGAAAAGCGCGCTCACTGGCGAAGAGTTCGCTCAGGGCAGGGGCTGTCTCTACATCAAGTTTCCGAAAGGTCAGGGGCAGTCGAAGCTGAAGACGCCGAAGCTGGGTACGGCGCGAAATTGGAACACGGTGTTGAAACTTGCGGCGGCGGTGCGCGCGGAATAACAGGGCCGCAGAAGGGGGTTCTCCATGTTCGATCTTAGCGGAAAAACCGCGCTCGTGACGGGCGCTTCGGGCGGCATTGGCGGCGCGATTGCAAAGGCGCTGGCCCAGCAAGGCGCGCGCGTCGCGCTGTCGGGTACCCGCATCGAAGCACTCGAAAAGATCAAAGCTGAACTCGGCGGCGATCACGTGATCACGCCGTGCAATCTCTCCGATCCGGCGGCGGTCGATGCGCTGGTGGGGCAGGCTGAAGCAGCTTTGGGCGGCAACCTTCATATCCTCGTGGCTAACGCCGGCATCACCAAGGATGGGCTGTTGCTGCGCATGAAGGACGAGGATTTTCAGAGCGTCCTGAAGATCAATCTCGAGGGCTATTTCCGGCTCTCGCGCGCGGCGCTGAAGACGATGATGAAGAACCGCTGGGGCCGGATCATCGGCATCACCTCGGTCGTTGGCGTCACTGGAAACCCCGGACAGGCGAATTATGCAGCCTCCAAAGCCGGCATGATCGGCTTCACCAAGGCGATGGCGGCCGAGGTCGCCAGCCGTAACGTCACTGCCAATTGCATCGCGCCGGGCTTTATCTCATCGCCGATGACAGACGTGCTCAACGAGGCGCAGAAATCGGCTCTAATGACGAAGATTCCAGCCGGCCGGCTCGGTGAGGGCTCTGATGTAGCAGCCGCCGCTGTCTTCCTGGCGAGCGACGAGGCGAGCTACATGACCGGCCAGACGTTGCATGTGAACGGCGGCATGGCCATGATCTGAGGGGCCGCCTTGCAGGGGGGGTGGTGAAAAGGGCTTGCGCCCTGGCCCTGCTGTGGTCAAAAGGCCGCTCACAAGCGTTCTTCGGGACGTGACCAATTTTTCAGCACTTGGCGAGGCGTGCATGTCGGAAGTTTTTGAGCGCGTTAAGGCGATCGTGATCAAGCACCTCGAAGCCCCGCCGGAAAAGGTGGTCGAGAAGGCCTCCTTTATCGACGATCTGGGCGCCGACAGCTTGGACAATGTCGAACTCGTCATGGCGTTTGAAGAAGAGTTCGGGATCGAGATTCCGGACGACGCGGCTGAGCACATTCAGACCGTCGGCGACGCGGTGAAATTCATCTCGGAGAAGCAGGGCTAAGGCCCTGCCGCGCTGATGCGGCGCGTTGTCATCACTGGCATAGGGCTCGTTACCCCGCTGGCCGCGAACCGCGAAGCCACGTGGGAACGGCTGCTCGCAGGCAAGTCCGGCGCAAATCGGATCGAACACTTCAAGGTGGACGATCTGCCGTGCCAGATCGCTTGCGTGGTGCCGCGCAGCGATGGCCGCGCCGGCGGGACGGGCGATGTGCACGCCTTCAATCCTGACAACACGTTGTCGGCGAAAGAACAGCGCCGGATCGAAGATTTCATCCTCTACGCCATCGCCGCTGCTGACGAAGCGGTGGCCGATAGCGCCTGGAAGCCCGAGAGCGACGAAGATAAGAACCGTTCCGGCGTTCTGATCGGCTCCGGCATTGGGGGCATCGAAGCGATTGGCGCCAACCAAACCATTTTGGACCGCGACGGCCCGCGCAAGATCTCGCCGTTCTTTATTCCGAGTGCGCTGATCAATCTGGCGTCCGGCCAAGTTTCCATTCGCCACGGTTTCCGTGGGCCAAACCACGCAGTCGTGACGGCCTGCGCCACTGGCGCGCATGCAGTTGGCGATGCGTCGCGGTTGATCATGTACGGCGACGCCGACGTGATGATTGCCGGCGGCGCCGAGGCCGCCGTTTGCCGTCTGGCGATGGCCGGTTTTTGCGCCTTGCGCGCGATGTCGACCAATTTCAACGATGCGCCCGAGAAGGGCTCGCGTCCGTACGACAAGGATCGCGATGGCTTCGTCATGGGCGAGGGCGCGGGCTGCCTGGTGCTGGAAGAATACGAACACGCCAAGGCGCGCGGCGCGAAGATTTACGCCGAGGTCAAAGGCTATGGCCTCTCCGGCGACGCCTATCACATCACCGCGCCCGCCGAAGATGGCGATGGCGGTTTCCGCGCCATGCAGGCGGCGCTGAAAAATGCGAATATGACGCCGGGCGATATCGACTATCTCAACACCCACGGCACCTCGACGCCGCTGGGTGATGAGATCGAGTTGCGCGCCATCGAGCGCTTGTTCGGCAACGCCGCCGCTAATCTATCTGTGTCATCGACGAAATCAGCGATCGGACATTTGCTCGGCGCCGCCGGCGCTGTTGAAGCCATCTTCTGCGCGCTGGCAATCCGCGACGGCATCGTCCCGCCGACGCTGAACCTGGACAATCCTTCAGTCGAAAGCGCCATAGATTTGACGCCTCATAAAGCCAAGAAACGGCAAGTGAGAGCAGCGATGTCAAATTCGTTTGGATTCGGCGGCACGAACGCCGCTGTGATCCTGACCGCGGTGGACTAATGGCGCGCGCACCCGCTCGCCGCGGTGGCGGCGGTTCTTTCCTGTTCTGGCTGCTGGCGCTCGGCGCAGCGGCGGTCATTTTTGCCTACTTCTTTTTCTCGAGCGCGCTGAGCCGCCCCGGGCCCAGCGCGGAAGATCGCGCCTTCATGGTTGAGCGCGGCGCCTCAGGTGCGGCGATCGGGGCGGACCTCGAAGAACAAGGCTTCATCAACGACGACTTCCTCTTCCGCATCGCCAACCGCCTCTATGGCGGCGGCGGCGTGTTGCAGGCGGGCGAATATCAAATCCCGGCGCGTGCTTCGGTGCGCGAGATCGTTGAGATGATGACGAGCGGCGATGCGCTGCAGCACGCGCTCACCTTTCCCGAAGGCATCACGATGAGCGCGGTGATGCGCATCATCGAAGAAAGCGACGTGCTGACCGGTGATATGCCCGAGGCGCCGCCAGAAGGTTCGATCCTGCCGGATACGTATCACGTGCAGCGTGGCATGACGCGTGCGGCTTTGCTGCAGCTGATGCGCGACGCGCACGATGAGGCGGTGGCGGAAATCTGGGCCAATCGCGCGCCCGATTTGCCGATCACGACGGTGGAGGATTTCGTCACGCTCGCGTCTATCGTCGAGCGCGAGACTGGCATCCCGTCGGAGCGGGCGACGGTGGCGGGCGTGTTCATCAATCGCTTGCGGATTCCGATGCGGCTGGAGACCGACCCCACCATAATTTACGGCGTCTGCCTGCGCTTTCCGGCGCGCTGCCGCGATGGGCGCTTGGTCGATGCACAAGGCAATCGCCGCACCATCCGCCAGAGCGAGATCGAACTCGACACCGGCTACAACACCTATCGCATCGACGGCCTGCCGCCGACGCCGATCGCCAATCCCGGCCGCGCAGCGCTCGAAGCCACGGCGCGCCCGGCCGCCACCAACGCGATCTTCTTCGTCGCCGACGGCACCGGCGGGCATTTGTTCGCAGCCACTTTGGCCGAGCATCAAGCCAATGTCCGCCGCTGGCGCGAGATCGAGGCTGAGCGTTTAGCCGCCGAGCGCGCGGGCCGCTAAGCGCGGGGATGCGCCGCCGCTGATTCCCCTGTAATCAGCCTCCATGACCATTTCAGGCATGACCGGCTTTGCGCGGGCTGAAGGCGAACACGCTGGGCAGCGTTGGACGTGGGAGCTCAAAAGCGTCAACGGGCGCGGGCTCGATCTGAAGCTCCGCTTGCCGCAAGGGTTCGACGCGTTGGAACCGCCAGCACGCGCCGCGACGAACGCCAAGTTCAAACGCGGCTCCTTGCAGGCCTCGCTCAATCTGGCGCGCGATCCGGGTGTGGCCGCGCCGTTGAAGATCGATTTTGCATTGGTCGATCGATTGATCGATGCCGGCGAAGGATTGGTGCGCGAAGGCAAGATCGAAAAGCCGCGCTGGGATGGATTGCTAAGTATCCGCGGCGTGTTGCTTAGCGAAGACGCCGCCGAGGTGAGCGAAGAAGAGCGCTCGGCGTTTGAAGCAGCATTGTTGGCTGGGTTCGAAACGGCGCTGGCCGGTTTGGCGGAAGCGCGCCAAGCCGAAGGCCGCACGCTGGCGGCGATCTTCAGTGACGCCGCCGACAAGCTCGACGCTCTAATCGCCGCGGCGCGCAAAACCGCGGGCGCTGCACCGGCAGCTGCGCTTGATCGGATCAAGCAGCGGCTCGAAGGTTTGGCGCCGGACATCAAACTCGATCCGCAGCGCGTGGCGCAGGAAGCGGCGATGGCGGCGATGCGCGCCGATGTCGCCGAAGAGCTGGAGCGGTTGACGGCGCACGCGGGCGAATTGCGGGCGCTGATCACAAAGCCTGAGCCGGCCGGCCGGCGGCTCGACTTCTTGAGCCAGGAGCTTACGCGCGAAGCGAACACGTTGTGTTCGAAGTCGGCGGATCTCGAACTTACGCGCATCGGGCTCGATCTCAAAACCGTGGTCGATCAGATCAAGGAGCAAGCCGCCAATGTTGAATGAACACGTCGCGCGGCGCGGCCTTATGTTCGTGCTGTCGAGCCCATCTGGGGCGGGCAAGTCAACGCTGGCGCGAAAGCTCTTGGAAGCGGACGACAACATGTCGCTCTCCGTCTCCGCCACGACGCGCCCGGCGCGGCCGAGCGAAGTGGATGGCCGCGAGTACAAGTTTCTCGGCAAGGACCAGTTCGAGGAAATGGCCGATGCCGGTGAGTTTCTCGAACACGCGCTCGTCTTCGGCAATCATTACGGCACGCCGCGCGCGCCAGTCGAAGCCATGCTGATCCAAGGCAAAGACGTATTGTTCGACGTCGATTGGCAGGGCGCCCGTGCATTGCGCGCGGCAGAGCCGCTCGACGTGGTTGGCATTTTCATCTTGCCGCCATCGATGTCGGAACTGGAACGGCGCCTGCATGCGCGCGCAGAGGATAGCGACGAAGTGATCCAGAAGCGCATGGCGCGCTCGCTCGATGAGATTTCGCACTGGGAAGAGTACGATTACGTGCTCGTGAACACGCTGCTCGAGCAGACGCTCACGCAGATCAAACAAATCCTCGCCGCCGAACGCTTAAAGCGCGCGCGCCAGCTTTGGCTGAAGATTCATGTGGAGCGATTGAAGCAGGGAATTTGAGCGGCGCGCGGATCATGGAACTTTAGGGGTTCCCAGTCGTTCACCATCTACCGCGCTCAGCGCCTCTGCTTTCTCAAAATTTGATTGATCGCATGTGGTCGCGCCGCGGAGGGGAGACCATCCATGTTTGATCATGTCGCGCCGCGTAAGCTTGCTTTCGGGCCAAACAAGACTGCGAAGTACGTTGGCATTGCGTTGTTGGCAGTGGGCCTCGGCGCCTGCGCGGCTGGCTCGGGCGATTCCCAGGAGGCGGCAGAGTCCGGCGGCGTCGCGTTACTCGTCCTCGGATTTTGGCACGGCCTGATCGCGCCGCTCACGCTTCTCGTGTCAGCGATCAATGAATTTGCCAGCGGCGCGCTGCCATGGGCGCCGCGCATGTACCAAGAGGGCGGCGGCGTCATTTACGACATCGGCTTCTTCGCAGGCATTATCGGCGGCCCGTCGATCCTTTGGTCCGGCTCGCTGCGCCGACGTTAAGCGGCGCGCGCGCGCCAGGCGTCGGCGAGTTTGCGAAAGCCGGCTTGATCGATTTCTTCGGCGCGCGCGGTCGGCTCTAATCCAGCCTCGTTCAGAAGCGCCTCCGCATCCGGCGTCAGCGAGCGCAGCGCCGAGCGGAGCATCTTGCGGCGTTGCCCGAACGCGGCGGCGGTGACGCGCTCCAGCGTGTCGAGGTGCGGGTAGGGATCGGCGCGGTCCTTCAACGTCACGATCGCGCTGGCGATTTTCGGTGGCGGTGTGAACGCGCGCGCGGGGACGGTGAATTCGAGGCGCGCCTGGCAGCGCGCTTGCGCCAGCACGGCAAGTCGCCCGTACGCGTCGCTGCCCGGTTTTGCGACGATGCGCTGTGCCACTTCCTTCTGGAACATGAGCGTCATGTCTCCGCGCCACGGGCCCGCTTTGAGCCACTTCACCAACAAAGGCGTGCCGACATTGTAGGGCAGGTTGGAGATGACGGCGGCGCGCCCCGCTTGAAGCAAGGCCGCCTCATCCGCTTCCAACGCGTCGCCGTGAACGATGCGCAGCTGCCCGTCGCTCCATTTCACTAACGGTTCAAGCAGCGGCAGAAAGCGAGCGTCCTTTTCGATCGCAATCACATGCGCGCCAGCTTCGAGCAGCGCGCGCGTCAATCCGCCCGGGCCCGGGCCGACTTCGATGACTTGCTTGCCGCCGAGATCGCCTGCGGTCTTGGCGATGCGTCGGGTGATGTTGAGATCGAGCAGAAAATGCTGGCCGAGGCCCTTATTGGCCCAGAGGCCGTGGGTTTGGAGTTCGTCGCGCAGCGTCGGAAGCTCGTCAGCGTTCATGTGCGCGCGCGGCGCTCGGCCATCTGCCAGGCGAGCGTCAGTGCGGCGCGAAAGCTGTCCGCGCGGGCGATGCCTTTGCCGGCGATGTCGAAACCGGTGCCGTGATCGGGCGACGTGCGCACGATCGGCAGGCCGAGTGTTACGTTCACGGCGTCCCAGAAGTGCAGCGTCTTGATCGGGATGAGGCCCTGGTCGTGATAGAGCGCGATGACGGCGTCGTACTTGGCGCGTGCGGCGTCGTGAAAGAGTGCGTCGGCGGACTGTGCGTCGCTGACCTTCCAGCTTTCGGTTCGCAGGATCGCGGCGGCGGGATTGATCGTGTCGATCTCTTCGCGGCCAATGTTTCCCTCTTCGCCGGCATGCGGATTGAGTCCGCAGAGCGCGATGCGCGGGTGTTCAATGCCGAAGTCGCGGCGCAACGCTTCGGCGACGACGCGGCCGGTTTGCACCAGCGAGAGGCGGTCGAGCTTGCCGGCGACCTGCGCCAGCGGCGTGTGGATCGTCGCCAGCGCGACTTTCAGCGAGGGTCCCGCGAGCATCATCACAGGCCCGCGCGCCTGCGGCCAAGAATCGTCTTTGGTGAGATGGGCGATGAATTCGGTGTGACCCGGAAAACCGAAATCGGCAGTGTGCAGCACCGCTTTGGCGATCGGCAGCGTCACCAGCGCTGAGGCCGCGCCCGTGCGCGCCGCTTCGACACCGCGCTCGATCGCTCTAATGACGGCGTCGGCGTTGACGGGATCGGGCTCGCCCGGCGTTTCTTCCACGGCGAGTGCGGTATGGAGCACGGTCAGGGCATCGCCAGCGCCAACGGCTTCTGCGCTGGTGACAACATTAAGCGTGGGCATGGCCACGCCGAGCCGCTTACACGCGCGCGCAAAAGCATCAGCGTCGCCGACGAGAAAAAAGGGCGTCGTGCCGGCGTCGCGCTCGGCCCACACGCGTGCTGCCAGTTCGAGGCCGATCCCAGCTGGATCGCCCATCGAAACGGCGAGCGGCTTCATGACATTCCTAACGGGTGATGATCGTCGCTTCCCGGCGCACGTTGCGCAGGTGGCGCTCGGCCAGCATGTTCATTTCCTGCTCGCGCAGGCGCGCTTCGATCTCAGTGCGATCCGGCACACCGCCGCCACCGGTTTCGCGCGCGCAGACCATGATCATATCCGCCTGCGCACCGTTGACGACAACCGGCGACGCAGCGCCGGAGGCAATGCCGGAGATGCGACCACGGATCGCCGGCGAGAGATCGGACTCGGCGGACTCTCCGAGGTCGGTGAACGCCGCGCCCTGAATGTTGGCGATCTGACGCTCTATGTTGGCGCAGCCTTCGCCGCGGCGACGCACGCGCTCAAGATCCGCTTGGCGCTCTGCTGGTGCAGTAACCTGATAGAGCAGCACTTGCGAAGACGCGCCCGCGGTTCCGCCCGCGCGTCTGTCGCGCACGGCGATGAGATAGACGCCGCTTGGCGTGCGCACGGGCATCGAAACTTGGCCTGCCTGCAGCCGCTCGGCGATCGGCTGAAGTTCGGGGGAAAGCTCGTTTGCGGCGATCCACCCAATGTCGCCACCGGCGGCGGCTGAGGGGGAGCGCGAGAACTGACGGGCTACCAACGGGAACGGTGCGCCGCGCTGCATTTCCTGCAGCAGCCGCAGGGCGCCTTGCTCCATCTCGGAGAACTCGCGTTCGTTCTCGGCCGGCAGAAAGATCTCTGAAATCTGGTATTGTGGCCGCGTCAGGTTTGCCGCGATCCGCTCCTGTGTCGCGGTGATCTCGGAGTCTGATATACGCAGACGCGACCCGTAGAGGCCGCCCATGAGCCGGCTCCAGGCCATGTCCGCCTGGATCTGCGCACGCAGTGTCGATACCGAAACGCCACGCGCGGCAAGCGACGCTGTTAGCGTCGGGACATCGGTTTCATTTTGACGGGCAATATCGGCAAGGCGGCGATCGATTTCCGGATCGGTAATGGCGATGTCGAACTCCGCCGTTTCCTGCAATTGCAGCGTCTCGTCGATCAAGTCGCGCAACGCCTGAGTGCGCACGCGCTGTTCCAGTTCCGGCGTCGGGTCGATACCCGCCGACATCATGAGCAGGTTTGCGCGCTGGCGAACGTCGAAGGTTGAGATAACCCGGTCGTTGACGATGGCGGCCACGCCTTCGGCGGATTGCGCCATCGCTGGCGAGCCGGCGCCGGCCAGGGCCGCTGCAACAGCCGCCGCTGCAAGAAACTTTTTCACGCTCATCATTTCTCCGCCTCAGCTCCCGCCGAACACCCCAAGCGAGCGCAGCCCGATCCGGATCTGGAGCCCCTCATCGGGGCCGATTGTGCCCCGCTGCGTTTCCGAGCGGGTGTAGGCAATCTCGAGGAACGTACAATCGTCCTCATAAATCGCGCGGATTTCCTGGCGCAGATTTATGTCTGAATCTAGGTCGCGGGTCAGTCCGAACTGCGCACGCCAGCCACGGGCGATGTCGACGCCGACCGCGGCGGTGATTTCCTCGGTCGGATCGCCCGGGGTGGCGATCGACTCATCGAGATTGAAATACCGGGCCGAAACGTTGAACCGGCCGGCCGCGGCCCGCACGCCCAGGTCGATCCGCTGCAGGTCGAAGGTGTCGTCGGCCATCCGGAACCGGGCCTCGGCGCCGAGACGGGAGCCGAAATCCACTTGAGCCGCGCCCACCCAGTCGGAGGTCTCGCCAGCCAAATTGTTCGCGGCGGTGAAGCCGTCAGCCTGTTCCTCGCGCCAGCGGCGTCCAAAGAGGAGCGAAGCGCTTTCGCCGGTGCGCGCGCGCGCCACAGCGCGCAAACCGGCGCTCACCCGTCCCCCCGGCTCCCACAGATCGTAGTTCGGGGCCCCGTTCGGGCGGAAAAGGTTGGAATCATCGAGTTCGAAGGAGAGGCTGTCTTCGTTGCGGATGCGCGGGTCTTCAGCGTCGTTGGTGGCCCAAGCCGCCATCACCACAGGCTCGACGATCAAATCAAAGCGTTCACCCGGTCGCATGAACGGCCAGCTGATCTCGGCGCCGGCTAGGCCGAGGCCGCGTCCGAAGGTCTCGTATTCGTCAGGCGTGGTTTCGACATGGAAGACATCGCCGCGCACTTGCGCGAATGGGCTGAGCACCATGCCGGGGCCGAACACCATGTCGCGGCGCCATGTGGCGACGGCCGAGAAGCGCGCGTCGCTGCCTTCGAAATCGACCGTGGCCGGATTGTCGTCGCGCAACAGCGCCGCCGTGTTGGTGGCGACGCGGACTTGGCCGCCGAGCACCGGCATGCCGAACACGTGGTCGGTCTGCGCGTATGGCAGGATCACCGGCAGCAGGTCGGAGGTATCTTCCTCGCGCAACCCTTGGAAACCGACGAACGCAACTGATGCGTAAGAGTGCTGCGTCTGGCCAATGCCGAACAGCTGGCTGATCAGGCGCGTGTCGTGGCCAATGTAGGGCCCGCGACGTTCGCCGGCGCCGTCAATGTCGTAGCGGCGGAGGTATTCATCGTCGTAGGTGCGCTCGACGCCGAAACCCCATTGCCAATCGTCATTGATGTCGAAAAGGCCTTCGGCAAAGGCGCTGTAGCGGAAAAGCTCGTCTCCGAACGTCGTCCCGTCCGTATCGAACACCTGTTCTTGCGTGAACGTGGTGTCGAGCTCCAGCATGCCTGACCAGAACCGCCGGCGATACTCGACTCCGATGAGTGGATTGACGTTGCCATGTACGCGCAACGACGTGGTCAAATCGGAGGACGGCGAGATCGCCCAATAATAGGGCTGCTCGTAGAACGAGCCGAGACGGCGGTTGCGGCCGATGTCCGGCGGCAGAAAGCCGGACGCGCGCTCGACGCTCGGATCGGGATGGGCGATGTACGGCAGATAGAGCACCGGCACGCCGGCGATTTCGAGCACGGCGCCTTGGTACGAGATGGTGCGCGTCTCGCGATCTTGGATGGCGCGGCGTGCGCGCAGCGTCCATGTCGGCGGGCGATCGCCGGTCGTGCAGATCGGGCAGCTTGTGTAGATGACGTTGCGGAGTTCGCTTTCGTTCTCACCGTGGCGCAGCGCTTGGCGCGCAGCGAGCGTGCCCGACTCGCCGAGGCGTGCGCGCAGTTCGGTGGCGGCGCCGACATTCATCGCTTCGTCGGCTTCGATTTCGTTCGCATAAGTGATCGAGCCGTCTTCGAGCACGATCTCGACATTGCCGACGGCGCGGATGGCGCCGGTGTTCAAATCATAGACGAGGCGATCGGCGCGCAGCGTGCGGCCTTGGTAGCGAACGTTGACGTTGCCTTCGGCCGTGATGGTGCGGGCGAGCTGATCGTCGACGAGTTGATCGGCTTCCAGCAGGACGCGATCGGTCTGATCTTCGGCCGGCGCGGTAATCGGTTGGGTTTGGGCAAGCGCGGCGGGGCTGACGGTGACCGCCAGGGCCGCCGCGAGCGCTGCCCAGCCGAACGGCGCGCGTTCAGCCGAGCGATCGGCCATCTCCCCCGAACGGCGCATTCAATCCCTCTGATCGACTCCCCGAACCTTACCTAACCGTCTGGCGCATAAGGCGTCCAGGGCCGTAGGCCGTCCGGGGGAATCTCTTGCGCAGGTGTGGCCCCTCAGCCGTCTTCCAGGAAGGCCACCAGGGCCAGCGCTATGAACATGCCGGCAAAAGGCGCGCTCCAGGCCGCTACCGCCGCGGGAACCGTCTGGGTCATGGCAAAGGCCCCGGCGAGCTGGGCGTAGAAGAAGAGGAAAAGCCCGATCCCCACGCCCGCGGCGCCCCATTGCGCCAAATTGCCCAGGCGCTGCAATTGCAGCGAGAACGCCGCACCCAGAGCCGCCATCGCGGCCAGCAGCAGCGGGTAGGCCAAGAGTGTCTGCCACTTCAGCTCATAGCGGGTCGGAGCGAAGCCCGCCGCGCGCGCCTCGTGGATAAAGAGCGGCAGCTGCCAGAAGGATAGCGACGCGGGGGTTACGAAGCGGTCGATCATTTCGGTCGCGTCGAGCGTTGTCGGGATCGCCAGGTTCTCGTGACGCACCGGGCGGCCGCCCGGCGTCGCCTCTGTTAAGTTCGCCAACTGCCAGAAGCCCGGCCGCAGGACGGCGCGCTCGGCGAATATCCGCCGGGTGAAGCGGAGCGACTCCTGCTGCTCTTCAAAGAACATAAACGTGGCGCCCTGCAGCGTCGAGCCATTGGCGTCGACGCTCTCGGCGTGAATGACGACTTGGCCGTCCTCGTCGCCCTGCCGGATCCAGACGCCGGAAGCGTTTTCTCCATTGTCGCGCGAGAGTTCGTCGTAGCGCTCATCTTCGAACGTGCTGAAGAGATGTGCGCCCACCGGATTAAGCGTGGTGATCGTGATAATGCCTAGAACCATGCCGACGAACACTGCCGGCGCCAGAAACCGCCAAGCCGAAACGCCGGACGCGCGCATTGCCACCAATTCGCTCGAACGATTGAGGCCGATGATCGACATCATCACGCCGGCCAGCACCACGAACGGCAGCGTCTGCTCGACCAGCATCGGCGTCTTGAGCAGCGTGAGGCGAAGCGCATCCCACAACGTGATGTCGGCGCGTGTGCCGACGGTGCGCATCTGCTCGACGAGATCAATCAGCAGGATCGAGGCGAGCACGGCGAAGAGCGCGATCAAGACGCCCATCATCACGCGCGCGATCACGTAACGGCCAAGCCGGGAAAGCAGAAACCCCATCTCAGGTCTCCGCCAGCACTGAGGGGCCGTCCGATTGGCGCCTGCGCCGCGACGCCTTGCCGCCTAACATCGAGCCAGCGGCGAGGATCACGCCGATGGGCAGCAGGTATTGCACGATATTCAAGCGTGGATCGCCGATCGCCTCCGAGGCGATAACGAGCGAAAGCACGCGCACCAACAGCGCAAGCACGGCGCCGATCATGATGCGGCGGCCATAGCCGCGCCGGCTAAATTCGCCGCCCAGCACGCTCACCAATGCGATCATCGCGAGCGCGATGCTCAGCATCGGCGATGACAGCCGCGCATGGGCTTCCGCCTGCAAGCGATCGATGGTGCCGATGTCGTAGTGCGCCGTCATGTCCGGCATAAGCAATTGATGCAGCGTGCGGTCGGAGGCCTTGAGATAGAAATACTCCGGCTCCTCCATCGTGCCATCGATCTGCAGAACGTAGCGGTCGAAATCGAGCACATCGACGGTGCCGTCTTCGATCTGGCGCTGGATCTGGCCGTCGCGCATGACGATGGCCGGGCGTCCGTCAATCGTAGCGATGGCGCCGGCGCGGGCGGTGTAGGTGATCGGAAACTCTGGGCGCGCATCATTGATCAAGAGATCGCGCAGCTCGCCGCCGCCGCCGCGCTCGCGGGCGTAGAGTGTGAGGTCCTCGCTCGGGTAGGTGAACGAGCCCTCTTCGATGAGGCTCGAGGCGATGTCGGTGCGTAGCTCGTAGAATGTCAGCCGCCTTTGCTCGAATGCCCACGGCTGCACGATCACGTTGATGGTGAGGTGCAGGAGCGCAGCGAGCACCGCCAGCTGCACGATCGGTCGCGCAATGCGTTGGCGCGAAACGCCGGCGCCATAAAGCACCGCGACCTCGCTCTCGGACTGCATCCGGTTGAGCGCATAGACGACCGCGATGAACACCGCGATTGGCATGACGAGTGAGATCAGTTGCGGCAGCGCCAGCAACGTCACCCAGGCGAATGCAAAGCCGGCGCGGCGGTTGGTAATGATGATGTCGAGCTGGTTGAGGCCTTGGGTCAGGATGGCGATCGCCGCCAGCGCCCCTAGGATCGCCAGGAGCGGGCCCAGCGCCTGCCGGAACACGTATGCGGAGACTGTGTTCATTCATGTCCCTTTGCTGGACCCGGCGGTCGCGTCCGCATCCCTAACCGCCGCACTCAGCTTTTCAATTGCTTCGGGCATGGCTACCACTGCCGCGACCCAGGTTGAAGCGGGCCAACCCGCCCACGTTCAGCCCAACCTCCCAGAGGGACTTTAATGGACATTCGATTTGTGACCGCCGGTGGCGGCGACGTTGTGGCGGTTATGGCGACTGAAGGCGGTGAGCTGCTGGAGGCCGGCAAGGCGCTGGACGCGGCCACGAACGGGCGCATCTCCAAAGCCGCCAAAGCCACCAACTTCAAGGGCGGCGCAGGCCAGGTGGTCGACGTGCTGGCGCCGGAGGGTGTGGATTTCGCCCGCGTGCTGGTCATCGGGCTCGGTAAGCCCGACGCCGCCGACGGCATGGCGGTGGAGCGCTGGGCCGGCCACGCGGTGAAGCGGACGCTGACATCGGGCGCGGAAAAACTCGTTTTGCAGCCGGATGCATTGCCGGCGGTGACGAAAGCCGAGGCGGGCGCACACGCCGCCATGGGCGCGCGGCTGGCCACTTATCGGTTCGACACCTACCGCACCAAGCTAAAGCCGGATCAGAAACCGACGCTGACGGCGGTGGAAATCTCCATGGACGGCCCCGCCGCTGCACGCGCGCGGGCTGAACAGGACGAAGCGATTGTCGAGGGCGTCTTCTTTGCGCGCGATCTCGTAAGCGAGCCGCCGAACGTGCTTTATCCTCAAAGCTTCGCCGAACGACTGCGCGATCTGGAGACGCTCGGCGTCGAAGTCGACGTGCTCGACACCGCGCAGATGGAAAAGCTCGGCATGGGTGCGCTGCTCGGCGTGGCGCAAGGCAGTGCGCGGCCTGGTTTTCTGGTGGCGATGCGCTGGAACGGTTCGTCGCAGAAGAAGGCCAAGCCGCTGGCGCTCGTCGGCAAAGGCGTCACCTTCGACACAGGCGGCATTTCGATCAAGCCGCCCGGCGGCATGGACGAAATGAAGGGCGACATGGGTGGCGCGGCCGCTGTCGCTGGCGCGATGAAGGCCATTGCGCTGCGCAAAGCGAAGGCGAACGTCGTCGGCATCGTCGCTTTGGTGGAAAATATGCCGGGCTCTAACGCCCAGCGTCCGGGCGATATCGTCACCACAATGTCGGGGCAGACGATCGAAGTGCTCAACACCGACGCCGAAGGCCGACTCATTCTGGCTGACGCGGTCTGGTACGCGCAGGATAAATACGATCCGGCTGCGGTAATTGATCTGGCGACGTTGACGGGCGCCGTGATCGTGGCGCTCGGCCACGAGAATGCTGGGCTCTTCTCCAACGATGAAGACCTCGCCCAAGCGATCATCGCGGCGGGCACGGCGGAGGGCGAAGCCGTGTGGCGTCTGCCGCTGAGCGCCGCGTACGATAAGCTGATCGACACCCCGAACGCCGACATGAAGAACATCGCCGGCAAGCCGGTGGCGGGCTCGATCGTCGGCGCGCAATTCGTAAAACGCTTTGTCAAAGACGGGACGCCCTGGGCGCACTTGGATATCGCCGGCACTGCGTGGAAGCCTGGCCCCTATGAAGATCCGCTCTCACCGGCTTGGGCGACGGGATATGGCGTGCGGTTGCTGAATCGCCTCATCGCCAGTCGCTTCGAGGACTGATGGCTGAACTCTGGTTCTACCATTTGGAGCGCTCCGAGTTGGAGCGGGCGCTGGGGCCGTTGTTGGAGAAGTGTCTGCAGCGCGGCTGGCGCGCGCTGGTGCGTGGCGGCTCGCAAGATCGGCTCGATGCGCTCGATACTGGCCTCTGGACGTTTCGTGACGATAGCTTTGTCCCGCATGCGGTCGATGGCGCAGCCGGGGCCGATCCGGCCAGGCAGCCCGTCTGGCTGACCACGCAGGGCGGCAACCCGAACGGCGCCCAGGTGCTCTTCCTCCTCGATGGGGCCGAGGCTGGCGACATCGCGGCGTTCGAGCGAGCTTGTCTGGTTTTCGACGGCCGTGACGAAGCCGCCTTGGTTTCGGCCCGATCGCGCTGGAAAGAGGCCAAAGAGAACGGCATCGTCGCCTCCTACTGGCGCGAGAGCGCGGCTGGAAAATGGGAGAAGCAGGCATGATCCGCAGTGTGATGGCGGCAGTCGCGGTGCTGGCGCTGGCGGCGTGCGAAACCGTCCCGCCGACCAACCGCGATCTTGAACGCATCGGGGCCGAATACGAACGCCAAGGCGTGAGCCCGCTCGCGCCGCGCGAAGACACCTGCAACGCCACGCCCCACCGTGCCCGTATCGGAACCATTATCGGCGATTGGGAGCCGCCTGCTGGCTCACGCGTTATCCGCCCGGGCGACGCCGTCACCCGCGATCTGCGCCGCGAACGCCTCAACGTCCTTCTCGATGCGAACGACCGCATCACTGCTCTGGAGTGCTACTAATGATCCGCGCATCTCTGATTTCGTTGGCGTTGCTCGCAGCTGCTTGCACGCCGCCCGCTGAAACGCCGCCACCGGAGGCCCCCGTGGTTGAAACGCCAACTGGCCCGCAGACCGCCGCTGAAGCCACTGCGCAAGATACCTGTGGCGGCTCTCAGTATAGCAGCCTTGTCGGCTCGAACTTCGCCGCTGTGACGCTGCCCGCCGATTCCGGTATCCGCATCATCCAGCCGGACTCGGTGGTGACGCAGGACTTCAATCCGCAGCGCATCAACATCATCGTCGATGCCGGCGGCATCATCACCGCTGTCGAGTGCTATTGATGCGCGCTTGGCTGATTGCAGGGTTGGCGGTGCTCGCGTCAGCGTGCGCGACACCGCCCGCG
The DNA here is from genome assembly GCA_022841905.1 of Hyphomonadaceae bacterium. Lineage (GTDB taxonomy): Bacteria > Pseudomonadota > Alphaproteobacteria > Caulobacterales > Aquidulcibacteraceae > Vitreimonas. The sequence goes on from JALHQO010000001.1 coordinate 342,093, forward strand.
ACGCAGCCCGACAATCCAGAAGACGCGACCCAGGTCGATACATGCGGCATCGCCCGATTCCAGCATCTGATCGGCACGCGCGCCGATCAGATCGATCGCGCGACGCTGCCGCAGGGCACACGGGTGATCACGCCAGAAATGGCCGTGACCATGGATTTTCGCGCCGAGCGATTGAACATCATGGTCGGCACGAACGGCATCGTCGGGTCGATGCGCTGCTTTTGAGGCGCACGCCTCAAAGGTGAACAATTCGCGACACTGCGGAATAGGGCGCCAGACAGCGATCTCTGGCGACTCTATCGCACTTGGCGGGGGCTAGAGGCACGGCTATAGACCCGGCTCCCAATTCAAGCGGAGCCCAGGGATCACATGGCCGTCGAACGCACTTTCTCGATCATCAAGCCGGACGCGACAAAGCGTAATTTGACCGGCGCGATCAACGCCGTGATCGAAAAGTCCGGCCTGCGCATCATTGCTCAAAAGCGCATGCTGCTTTCCGAAGGCCAAGCCGAGGGCTTTTACGCGGTTCACAAAGAGCGGCCGTTTTTCCGCGATCTGGTGAACTTCATGATCTCGGGCCCGGTGGTGGTTCAGGTCCTCGAAGGCGAGAACGCTGTCGCCAACTATCGCGACGTGATGGGCGCAACCAATCCGGCCAACGCCGCCGACGGCACCATTCGCAAGCAGTTCGCGGAATCGATCGAGGCCAATTCGGTGCACGGCTCCGACAGCCTCGAAAACGCCGAGCGCGAGATAGCGTTCTTCTTCAACGATCAAGAGATCGTCGGCTGAGCCAGGCTCAAATGTCAGAACTCAGAACGGGCGCTCTGTGAGGAGCGCCCGTTTTCATTTCACTTCTTGCCGCCCTTGGGGGCGGGCTTCGCCGCCGGCGTGCTCTTGCCCGGCGCCGCCGCTCCCTTTTGCGTCGTGCCGGTTTGCTTCGGCATCGAGCCGCCGCCCCTTTTGTCTGCCATGTGCGCCTCCGTCGGTGAGCAACGAAACGCTACGCCCGGCTTTGAAAACGCGCCAGCTACTTTCTCGCGATGATCTCGAGCACCAGCGGCGTCACCATCAGCGTCCCCGGTTGTTCACTGACGCGCGCGAACTCGTCGCGCATGTCCTTGGCCAGTTCCGGCGTGATGCGGTTGAGTTCCAGAAGCCGATCGATGTGGATCTCGAAGAAGCCGATCGGCCAACGCCAGACATTGTCGTCCTTCGAGACGACGTCGACGTAGGGCTTCAAGCTCTCCACTTTCAGACCCATTTCGGTCAGCCAAGCGGGCAAGTGCCGTGCGATATCCGGTTCGCCGCCGGAGGCGCGCCAATTGGCGGAGACCTCGTCCACGAACTTCTCGAAGTTCGGCGCCGGTGGCGCGAGTTTCCACGTCTGGTAGTCAATGTATTCGTGGAACACGAGCGTGCCGCCTGGTTTCAGCGCGTCGACCAACTTCTTCAGCGCCTCCTTTGGACGCGGCAGGAACGCAAAAATCCATCGCGCCCAGGCAGCGTCGGCGCCGCTGACCGGGATTGCGTCCGTCATCACGTCGATCTCGTGCGCTTTGACTTGGATAAAGCCGCGCGCCTTGGCTTGCGCCTCCAGCGTGTCGAGGAAACGGCGCGAGCGTTCGAGCGCATGCACCTCGCCCTGCGGGCCGACCATTTCGGCCAAGTCCATGGTCGCAAAGCCGGGCCCCGCGCCAAAGTCGATCACCTTACAGCCGTCGCCGATCCTGGCCCGTGACCACGCATCGAGCGCGCGCGGGCGCCAGACGCGGTGCTGAAAGCCTAGCCGGTAGATTTCGTCATCATGCGTGCCGAGCACGTAGTCGCGTTCAGCCATGGGGTGGTCTCCTCTCGCGGAGATATAGGCGCGCGCGCTGGCGCCGTCTCGCCGTAAGCGGACGAGACAAAGGCAGGACCCGCCTTCGCGCTTTGCGCTTCGGCGCGGCAGGAGGCGGGGCGCGTGGGAAGCGCCGGGTTAGTTCCGAGTAACGCTGCTTCACGCAGCGCCCTGCGCGTCGCACGCGCCCCGTCATGATCTGTGCTCGCTGGGCGCCGGAGGGAGGTTCTTCATCCTCTTTCCAGCGTCCCCAGGGCGTGCGGGCTTCGCGGTTTGAAGCGGTATAGACCGTTTCGGGCCCAATCGAGGTGGAGGGCCGGCGGACCAGGCTGCATCCGACCCGCGAAATCACCCCCAACTGGTCGAGTGGGGGTTGGCTTTTGCTTTCACCCGCGTTTAGTGGCTCCGCATTTTATCGGTGAATACGGGGATATAGCCGTGCGTGGTTTCCTGACTGGCATTGCCTTTGGCGTTTGCGTGCTGCTTTCGAGTTGCGCTTCTTCTTCCGCACCGACAGCGAGCGATGACCGGGCGGCGGTGGAAGCGCTGCTCGACCGCGTCAACATCGCCTACGAGACCTTCACGCTAGACAACGGCCTCCGCGTCGTCGTTCACGAGGACAACAAGGCCCCGGTCGTTGCGGTGAGCATCTGGTACAATGTCGGTTCGAAGGATGAGCCCGCTGGCCGCACCGGCTTCGCGCACCTGTTCGAACACCTGATGTTCAACGGCTCGGAAAATGCGCCTGGCGATTATTTCGAACCGCTTCGTGAAATCGGCGCGACCGATTTGAACGGCACCACCTGGTTCGACCGCACCAACTATTTCCAAACCGTCCCGCGCTCAGCGCTTGAGCGCGCGCTCTTCTTGGAGAGCGACCGCATGGGCCATCTGCTCGGCGCCGTGACGCAGGAAAATTTGGATAACCAAATCGGCGTCGTGCAAAACGAGAAGCGCCAAGGCGACAACCAGCCGTACGGCATGGTCGAGTACGCCCAACTCGAAGCACTCTTCCCGGAGGGCCATCCATATCGCCACTCCACCATCGGCTCGATGGCGGATCTCTCGGCCGCCTCGCTGGCTGACGTGCACGCCTGGTTCCGTGAAAACTACGGCCCGAATAACGCCGTCCTCGTGCTCGCTGGCAACGTCAACACCGCCGAAGCGCGCGAACTGGTTGAGCGTTATTTCGGCGATATCGAACGTGGCCCAGTGAACACGCCGGCCGCCGCTGACGTCCCGACTCTGCCGAGCCGCGTCGATGAAACCATGTACGATCGCGTCGCCACCACGCGGCTCTATCGCAACTGGGTCGTGCCTGGCCTCACCGATGAAGACCAAGTCGCTCTGCAAGTCGGCGCGACCATTCTTGGCGGTCTCGCAAGTTCGCGCCTCGATAATTTGCTGGTGCGTGGCGAACAGACCGCCGTCCGCGTGTCTTCGAGCGTGCTGCCATTCCAGCGCGTGTCTATGTTTGAAGTCGATGTCGACGTGAAGCCTGGCGAAGACGCCGACGCGGTCTCGCGCCGCCTCGACGAAATCATCGCGGAGTTCGTCGCCAACGGTCCGACTGAAGACGAAGTGCGCCGCACCGTGATGCGCACGCTCTCTGCCCGCATTCGCGGCCTTGAGCGAGTTGGTGGCTTTGACGGCAAAGCAGTCGCGCTCGCCGAAGGCATGCTCTACGCCGACAACCCGGACTTCGAACGTGAGCGCCTGCAAGAGCTGGCGTCGATCACGCCGGAACAAGTCCGCGTCGCTATGCAGCGCTGGCTCACGCGCCCAGTCTACGCACTCCGGGTCGTGCCTGGCGAGCGTGCCGCTTATGCCGAAGCGCCGGCAACCGGGCGTGCTCCAGCAAGCCCGCCGTCAAACTATGTCGCGGGTCCGCCGCGTCAGATGCCAGCCGTCGCCGCCGATGCCTCGCTCGATTTCCCGGACGTACAGCGCGGCCGGCTCGCGAACGGCATTGAAGTTATCTACGCCCAGCGCACGGCCGTTCCGATCACCTACGTCACCGTGGAATTCGATGCTGGCGTCGCCGCCGATCCGGCCGATCGTCTCGGCACGCAATCTTTGATGCTCAATCTGCTGAACGAGGGCACGACGACTCTCAACTCGATCCAGCTCGCCGAAGCGCAGGAGCGTCTGGGCGCCACCGTCTATAACGGCGCAACGCTCGATCGCACCGTTGTTGGCCTGACCTCGCTCAGCACCAACCTCGATCCGTCCTTGGCGCTGTTGGGCGACGTCATCCGCAACCCGGCTTTCGAGCCGTCGGAAGTGGAGCGTATTCGCCGCCAGCAACTCGCCGGCATCGCTTCGGAAATGACGCGTCCCGACGCCATCGCGCGCCGCACGCTGCCCGTGCTGCTCTACGGCGCCGACCATCCCTATGGCCGTCCGTTCTCAGGCACAGGTACGGCGAGCGTGGTGGAAACGCTGACGCGCGACGAGTTGATCGCCTTCCACCAAGCTTGGATTCGGCCGGACGCCGCGACGATCTATGTCGTCAGCGATCTGCCGCTCAGCCGCGTCACCGCCGCCCTCAACCGCACCTTCGGCAACTGGGCGGCGCCGTCGGTCGCACGCGGCACGAAGAATTTCGGCGCAGCGATCCCAACCATGCGTCCGCGCATCGTGCTGGTGAACCGTCCGCAATCGCCGCAATCCTTCATCCTAGCCGGTCAAGTTCTGAACGCGCAGGGGACGGACGATCTCTTGAACCTTCAGTCGGCCAACGAAGTGCTCGGTGGCGGCTTCCTCGCGCGCATCAACATGGAACTCCGGGAACGCCGCGGCTGGTCCTACGGCGCGCGTGGCTCGGTTCAGCTGATGGAGCACCAAATCCCGTATCTTATCCAGGCGCCGGTCCAGGCCGACCGCACGGGTGACTCGATCGCGGCCACCTTGGAACAGATCAACGCCTTCCTCACCAACGATGGCGTGCGTGCTGATGAACTCAATCGCAACATCCCCGGCAACATCCGCCAATTGTCAGGCCAGTTCGAAACTTCGCCTGCTATCCTCGGCGCGCTGCAATCGAACGCGCTCTACAATCGCCCGGACAATTATTGGGAGACGGTTGCTGATCGCTATCGCGGCATGACCACGCAAGGCCTCGACCAAGTCGCGCGCCAATACATTGACGGCGACAATTTCGTCTGGGTGATCGTGGGCGACGCGTCAGTCGTCCGCCCACAACTCGATCGCCTCGGCCTGCCGGTCGAAGTCGTCAACCCGCAGTAAGGGGGCGGGCAGGCAGCAGGTGCGAGCGGTGGCGCCAGGATAGTCGCACCGCTTGCCCCGTCCCGTCCTGCGGAAAACGGACGTCAGGCCCGCGCGATGGTGGCGACGTATTCGGATGCGCCGGTGCTGTTGAAGAAGGAAACGTCGAGGGCATCGCGGGTCAGCGTGCAGCGGACAAAGCCTGCCCGCGCCATCGCGAAGCGGGATTGAGAGACGGCGGCGCGTAGGGCGCGCGCTTCAGAGCCTGAACCGGAGCAGATGTAGGCGACGCCGCCGGCGCTCAGATGTTCGAGGTCGTGATCGTGGCCGTTCAGGTAAGCCTGCACGCCATAGCGTTCGAGCAAGGGACGCACATGTTCGGCGACGCCGGCCGAGCGGCCGTGTTGGCCGCTGGAAAAAATCGGATGGTGGCCGACAACGATCTTCCAGGGCGCCGTGCAGGCGGCGAGTTCGCGTTCCAGCCACATGACTTGATCGCGCGCGCCGAAATCGGCTTGCGGGACCGCGTCGCGCAGGCCGACGAGAAGCGTGATTGGCGTCGTATCGATGAAGAAGAACGCAGCTTGTGTCGCATCCGGCAGTGTCATGTCCTGGCGCCAATAGCGCGAAGGCATGCGCCAGCGCGCGCTGACCTGGGTGTAATCGACCTCGGCGCTTGGTGAGCCGTTATAGTCGTGATTGCCGAGCACCACGTACCAGGGCGTCTGCAGAGACGGCGCGGTGTAGATGTCCTCGTACGTCGCCTGCCACTGCGGATCGTGGATGGAGCGGACGCCGTTATTGTAGAAATTGTCGCCCGTGGAGATGACGAAGTTGCTGCCCATGCGCTGAGCCACGTCGCCCATAGCGCTCGCGACGTTGCGCTGGACGTCTTCGTGCGGATCGCCCCAATCGCCGACGACGAGAAAGCTCAATGCGCCCGGCGTGGCGTTGGCGAGCGCTGGCGTGAGGACGGCGGATGCGGCGCCGAGCAATAGGCTACGGCGCGTCGCGTGCGGTGTTCGGATAAGCATGGCGATCCCTCTGCCGTTGCGTTGGGCGCGGAAGCAGGCGGAACCATGACGATCTGTTGAGACTGCGAGCCACTCGCGGCATCTGCAGTTCTTGCGTGCGCTGGCGCGGATTTTGATTAGTTTTATTGGCGTACATCGGAGTCGGGGATGACTGAACACGCCAGCGCGTACTCAGAAGGCGCTTTCAAATCCAAGCTCGGCACAATCGCAGGGCTCGAAAAATTGATCGATGCGGCCAAGCAAATTCACGCGCTGCTGCGCGATCCGCAGACGCCGATCTGGGTGAAGGGTCTGTGCATCGGCGTGCTCGGCTATCTGATCGTGCCGACTGACGTGGTCGCCGATTTCGTGCCGGTGCTTGGTTATGGCGATGATCTGGCGCTGCTGACAGCGGCGATCGCGACGATTGCAGCGAAGCTGCCAAAGCCGGAAGCGGCTAACGACTAAAGCGTGCGCGCGTAGTCGGCGAGGCAGCGCGGATAGAGGTTGTGCTCCAACGTCAGCACACGTTCGGCCAGCGTTTCCGGCGTGTCATCAGCGTGGATCGGCATGCGCGCTTGGCCGAGGATGCGGCCGGCGTCGATCTCCTCCGTCACGAGATGCACCGTGCAGCCGTGTTCGCTCTCCCCCGCCGCAAGCGCGCGCTCGTGCGTTTTGGTGCCGGGGAATTTGGGCAGGAGCGAAGGGTGAATGTTCACTAACCGCTCTTGCCAGGCGTTGACGAAATAGGGCGTCAGCACGCGCATGAAACCGGCGAGGGCGATGAGGTCGATCTTGCGCGATTGCAGCAGTGCGTTGAGTTCGCGCTCGAACGCTTCGCGATCTTTGCCGAAGGGTTTGTGATCGAGGGTCAGCGCTTCGATGTCGGCCGCGCGCGCGCGATCGAGGCCCGCGGCGCAGAGGATGTTCGAAACCACGGCGACGATCTCGTAGGCGTCCTGCTCAGCGTCGATCAGCGCTTGCAGATTGCTCCCTCGGCCGGAAATGAGGACGGCGACCCGCTTCTTCACGCCCACACGTCCTCAAGCAAAATCACGCCGTCATCCCGGCCGACCGAAGGGAGAGCCGGGACCCAGGAGAACCTAGCGCGCAGCACGTGCGGCCCCTGGGTCCCGGATCGCGCTCCGCGCGTCCGGGATGACGGAAGAATTGGATTGTGGTCCGCCATCAAACGGCTTTCAGCGTGCCGATCTTAAACGCGGTTTCGCCGCCGCTGTTGATCATCGCGACGACTTCGTCGGCCTTCTCCGCCGCGACGATCAGGATCATGCCGACGCCCAGATTGAAGGTGCGGCGCATCTCTTCTTCCGGGACGCCGCCGGTCGATTGCAGCCACTCGAACACGGAGGGCCGTGTCCATGCGTCCCAATCGAATTCCGCGGCGAGATGATCGGGCAGCGCACGCGGCGTGTTTTCGACCAGGCCGCCGCCGGTGATGTGTGCGGCGCCCTTTGCGAGTTTCGCCTCGAACACTGGCTTCAGCGCCTTCGCGTAAATCCGCGTCGGCGTCAGCAGCGCTTCGGCCAGCGTTTGGCCCGCGGCGAACGGCGCCGGCGCATCCCAGGCAAGGCCGGAGCGTTCGACGATTTTGCGCACCAGCGAATAGCCGTTCGAATGCGGCCCGCTCGATGCGATGCCGACAATCACATCGCCGGCTTGCATCTCTTCGACGCGCGGCAAAAGCGTGCCGCGTTCGGCCGCGCCTACGGAGAAGCCGGCGAGGTCGTAATCGCCCTTCGCATACATGCCCGGCATTTCCGCTGTCTCGCCGCCTGCGAGCGCCGCGCCCGCTTGGCGGCAGCCTTCGGCGATGCCGTGCACCACTTTCGCTGCTTCCTCGGCGTTCAATTTGCCGGTGGCGTAGTAATCTAGAAACATCAGCGGCTCGGCGCCCTGGGCGCTTAGGTCGTTCACGCACATGGCGACGAGATCGATGCCGACCGTCTCGTGGCGGCCGCTTTCGATGGCGATTTTGAGCTTGGTGCCGACGCCGTCCGTGGTGGCGAGGAAGATCGGATCCTTAAAGCCTGCGGCCTTGGGGTCGAACACGGCGGCGAATCCGCCCAGAGCCGCTTCCGCGCCTGGCCGGGCTGTGGATTTCGCCGCAGGCTTGATCAAATCGACCAGGCGCTCGCCCTCGTCGATATCCACACCCGCTTGGGCGTAGGTCAGGCCGTTGGTTCCGTTTGGATTATTGGTCACGTCATGAGTCCCGAAGCCGCCACATTGATAGGCGATTCCGCGCCGGTTAGGGTGTCAGTGCTCCCGCAACGAGGTTTCAGCATGAGAATTATGCCTTTGGGCTCGCCCCTGGCCGCCGTCGCCGCGCTATTCGTGGCGGCCTTGTGCGCGTTCACGCCCAGCCTCGCAAGCGCCCAAACGCGCGACAATGTCTACGCGGTGGGCGGCATTTATGTGGATCAGAGCGCCGCCAACGCCTCGGCTGCGCAACAAGCGGGCTTTGCCGCCGCGCAGCAACGAGGCTTCGAGCGCCTCGTGCGGCGGCTGACGGTGCCCGACGAATTGGTTCGGCGTGGCATGCCTGTGGTGCAGGGCGCGGCGCTCGAGGCGCTGGTGCTCAGCGTCGATGTCGAAGAGGAGCGCCGCTCCGGCACGCGTTATATTGGGCGCCTCACCGTGCGCTTCGATCCGAGCGGCATTCGCGGACTGCTGCGCCAACAAGGGCTGACCGTTGTCGATACGCGCACCGCGCCTGTCCTTGTCGTGCCGGTGAGTTCAGATGGCGTCTCGCCCGAGACCGCGGCGCTGTGGCGCGAAGTTTGGGTGCAGGGCGGCTTTGGCGACGAACTGGTGCCATTCGCTGTTGCGCCGGAAGGCTTGCAAGGCGCGCCGGCTTGGGATGCGGCCTCCAGCGCAGCACAAGCAGCAGCTGCCGCCTCTGCGCTTTACGCGACGCTGCGCGTGCAAGGTGGGACCGTCACGGCGGCGCTTGTGGAAGTTGACCCCAACGCACGCCGCGATCGCGGCGAGGTGGTCTCGCGCATCGATGGCGACACTGCGATCCGCGCAGCGCTTGTATCGCTCGCTGAACAGGCGACGGCGCGCATTCAGAACGAGTGGAAAGCGCGTGTCGCAACCGGCGCTGGTCAACGCGGGCGCATCTCGGCCTCGGCGCTCTATAGCGAGCAGTCGCAGTGGGAGCAGATCAAGGATGCGCTCGAGGCTTCGGCCGCAACGCTCATCTCCGAAATCCGCATCGAGGCGGTTGGCCGACAAGGGGCGCTCGTCTCGTTCTCCTTCGTGGGTGAACGCGCACAGCTAGAAGCCGAATTGGCGCGACGCGGCATCTCGCTCGCCGACACCGCGCAAGGGCCCACCCTGCGCGTCGCTGGGCGGTGAGCGCGGCGCAACAGCCGCGCCTGTTCGAGTTCCGCATGGGCGAGCGCTCGCCCGACACATTGGTGGTGACGGAGGCCAATCGCGACGCCGCCGATCTGCTGACCCACTGGCGCGCCTGGCCCAACGGGGCGCTGGCGCTGGTGGGGCCCGCCGGCTCAGGCAAGACGCATCTGGCGCTCGCCTGGGCGCTTGAAGCGGGCTCCCGTCAACTGCCGCCGGACGCGGCGCCCGATGAGGCAGCGGCGCTCTTCCGCGAGAGTGAAGGCCGGCTGGTCGTCGATGACGCCGACGGGCCGCGCAACGAAGCCATGCTCTGGCGGCTGCTCGACATGGCCCGCAACGAGGGCGGCGCGGTGCTTTTGGTGGGCGAGACGTCACCCGGCTCATGGCCGGTGACCATCCCCGATCTCGCCTCAAGGCTGAAATCCCTGGCCGTCGCCCGCCTCCAAGAGCCCGATCAGGCGCTGATGGAGGTGGTTTTGCGCCGCGTTTGTCGCGAACAATTCATTCTCTTGCGCGATGATACGGCTCAATATTTGGCGCTCCGGCTGCCGCGGTCGTTTGCGGCTGCGCACATGGTGGCGGCGGCGCTGGATGCGGAACTGGTCAGAGGGGCCAAGCCCGTCGCGATGAAGGCGGCGCGTGCGGCGCTTCTCAAAGTCCAGGCCGCTTGGGGTGGTGGAGACGGTTAACATATGACGAAGACGCGCAAGAAACCGCGCGCGGCGGCGAAGAAGTCGCCGATGCTGGAAAGCCCGCAACGCTTCATCAATCGCGAACTCTCGTGGCTCGCGTTCAACACGCGCGTGCTTGAAGAGTCCGAGAACGAGAGCCACCCGCTGTTGGAGCGCCTGCGCTTCCTCTCGATCTCCGCCTCCAACCTCGACGAATTCTACATGGTCCGCGTCGCCGGCTTGCATGAACAGGTGAAGGCCGGCGCCTCGGTGCTTAGTCTCGACGGCCTGACGCCGGCGGAGCAACTCACCCAGATTCACGCCGCCGCCGAACAATTGATCAAGCGTCAGCAGAAGTGCTGGCGCGTGCTGCGCCATGAGTTGCGCGGCGCCGGCATCGCCGTGCTCGATCCCGATGAACTCACTGACGAAGAGCGCGCGTTTCTGACGCCGCTCTTTATGGCCGAGATTTTCCCGCTGCTGACGCCGCTCGCGGTCGACCCGGCCCACCCGTTTCCGTTCATCCCGAACCTGGGTTTTGCGATCGCGCTTAAACTGAAGCGCCGCAGCGATGGCCGCGCGCTCAATGCGCTGATCCCGGTGCCGAGCCAGGTGGCGCGCTTCATTGATGTGACGCTGGCGCATCCGCAGGTCGATCTCGCACCGGGCGAGCGGCCGCAACGGCGCTTTCTGACCCTCGAGAACACGATCATGTCGTGCCTCGGCGAACTCTTCCCGGACTATGATGTCGAAGCGCAAGGCGCCTTCCGTGTCGTCCGCGACAGCGATATCGAAATCCAGGAAGAGGCCGAAGACCTCGTGCGCGAGTTCGAACGCAGCCTGAAGGAACGCCGGCTCGGCGATATCGTGCGCCTGAAGATCGAAGCCTCCATGGCTGAGGATCTGCGCAATTCGATCATCCGCGAAATCGAAGCCGATGCCCGCGATGTCATCGTCATCGACGGTATGTTGGGCTTGTCGGCGTTGTCGGCGCTGGTGAGCGAAGAGCGGCCCGATCTGAAGTTCAAGCGCTACGAGCCGCGCTTTCCCGAGCGGATCAAGGATTTCGGCGGCGATAGCTTCGCCGCCATTCGCGCTAAGGACATCATCGTCCATCACCCTTACGAGTCGTTCGACTCGGTGGTCCAGTTCGTGCGCCAAGCCGCCGCCGATCCGGCCGTGGTCGCCATCAAGCAGACGCTTTACCGCACCTCGCGCGATTCACCGATCGTGGCGGCTTTGGTCGCCGCGGCTGAAGCGGGCAAGAATGTTACGGCGTTGATTGAGCTCAAAGCTCGCTTCGACGAAGAAGCCAACCTCCGCGTCGCGCAAAAGCTCGAACGCGCCGGCGCATCAGTGGTTTACGGTTTCATTGATTATAAGACGCACGCCAAGGTCAGCCTCGTCGTCCGCCGTGAGCCCGATGGCCTACGCACCTATGCGCACTTTGGCACCGGCAACTACCATCCGATCACGGCGCGCGTTTATACCGACCTCTCGCTCTTCACGTGCGATCCCGCGCTCGGGCGCGACGCCAACCGGCTGTTCAACTTCGTCACCGGCTACGCCAAGCCCGCGCAGCTGGAAAAGATCGCTATGTCGCCGCTTACTTTGAAGGCGACGTTGTTGAAGCTGATCCAGGACGAAATCGATCACGTCCGCACAGGCCGTGACGGCGCCATCTGGGCCAAGCTCAACGCACTCGTGCATCCCGAGATCATCGACGCGCTCTACCGCGCCTCCAACGAAGGCGTGAAGATCGAGCTTGTCGTGCGCGGCATTTGCTGCCTCCGTCCGGGCGTGAAGGGCATGAGCGAGAACATCCGCGTCAAATCGATCGTCGGCCGGTTCCTCGAGCACACGCGCATCGTTTGTTTCGGGGCCGGGCGAAAACTCCCCAATCCGGACGCCAAAGTGTTCCTGTCTTCGGCCGATTGGATGCCGCGCAACCTGGAACGGCGGGTTGAAGTCATGACGCCGGTTGAAAATCCCACCGTACACCAGCAAGTACTCGACCAGATCATGGTCGCGAACCTCAACGACGAGGCGCAATCCTGGTACATGGACCAGGATGGGGTGTTCAAACGCGTTGATGTCTCGAAGCTCGAAAATCCGTTCTCCGCGCACCTTTACTTCATGCGCAACCCCAGCCTCTCGGGGCGCGGCCGCGCGCTCAAGGGCGACGCGCCTGTCGCCTTCGATCACATTGGCGCACGCGGCTCTTAGCTGCGCTAATGCGGAGCGCCGGTCATGAGCCGCACGCTCCGCGATGGCCAGGAAGCCGCCGTCATCGATGTCGGCTCCAACTCGGTGCGTTTGGTCGTCTATCGCATCGATGGCCGCGCGATGACGCCGATCCTCAATGAAAAAGTGATGGCCGGCCTCGGGCGCGATGTGATGCGCACCGGCAAGCTCTCACGCACCGGCGTGGAGACCGCGCGCGCGGCGATCAAGCGTTTCGCCACCCTGATCGAAGCGCTCGACATCAAGGATGTCTATCCGGTCGCCACCGCCGCTGTGCGTGAAGCGGAGGACGGCCGCGCCTTCGCGGCGCAGATCGCCGAAGAGACCGGGTTGAAGCTCCGTATTTTGAGCGGCGAGGACGAAGCGCGTCTCTCCGCGCTCGGCGTCACGGCCGGTGCGCCCGATGCGACAGGACTTGTCGGCGATCTCGGCGGCGCCAGTCTCGAACTGGTCGAAGTTGGCCCGAAGGGCGTGGGGCGCGGCGAGACGTTTCCGCTCGGTCCCCTGACGCTCGCGCGCGACGATGAGTTCGACTATGCGCGCGTCGGCGATCATGTTTCAGAGGTGCTCTCCTCCACCAAGCTACTCGGCAAACGCGGTGGCGATTTCTACGCCGTCGGCGGCGCCTGGCGCGCGCTTGGGCGCATCGACATCGCGCTTTCCAATCACCCGCTGGGCGTGCTGCATCATCACCAGATGAAGCGCGCGTCCGTGCTGCGGGTCGTGGAAGTGGTGCGCAAGCAGAGCAAGCGCTCGCTCGAAAAGCTCGAAGAAGCTGCGGCCAAGCGCGCCGATACGCTGCCTTATGCTGCCGTTGTGCTTGAGCGTGTGATGCTCGCGGGTAATTTCGACCGCGTCATCGTCTCGGCGTACGGTTTGCGGGAAGGCGTGTTGATGGAGCGGATGAGCGAGCAGGCGCTGTCGGTGCATCCGCTGATCGCCGCAGCCGAAGCCTTGGCCGGCCGTTGGTCGCGTACGCGCGCCTTCGGGCAGGCGCTCGAACATTGGATCGCGCCGATCTTCGCCGGTCAGCCGCCGGTGTTTGGCAAAAAGCGTGACGAAGTGCTGCGCGGGGCGGCGGCGCGTTTGGCCGATGTCGGCGGCCCGCTCCACCCCGATCAGCGCGTCGAGATCATGTTCGATCTCATCTTGCGCGCCCCGCTCGCCGCCATCAGCCACGAGGAGCGAGCGTTCTTGGCCGCCGCCATCCATCACCGCTACACCAAGCTGCCGCCGCGCCACGCCGATGCGTATTTGCGGCTGCTCAGCGAGGACGAGCAGGCCGCCGCCGCCGCTCTCGGTGCGGCGCTTCGGCTCGGCGCCGATCTTTCCGGCCGTAGCCAGCCCTTGCTCGCATCTTTCGAGGCGCGCGCTGTTGACGGCAAGCTGGTGCTTCGTGTGAAGAAAGCAGCGGCGCATCTGGTCACCGAGACCGCATCGCGCCGGCTCGACGCCGTCGCCCAAGCGCTCGGCCTTACTGCGGAGACGAAGATCGTATGAGTGATGCGCCGCCCGACCGTTTGTCCGTCGATCCCGACAGCCCGTACTATAACGAGGCCGTGCTGGAGCGCGGCGTCGGCATCCGCTTCAAGGGCCAGGACAAAACCAACGTCGAGGAATATTGCGTCAGCGAGGGCTGGGTGCGCCTAGCCGTCGGCAAGACGCTCGACCGCCGCGGCAAGCAGCTCACCATCAAGTATTCCGGTACGGTGGAACCCTACTGGCGTGCGCCCGAGGGCGGAGAAGCTGGCGAATAGGCCTGTGCGGGCCGCGCTGGCTTGCTAGTCTGGCGTCTCTTGAAGGGGAACGCCCGTGAGCGAGGAACCCGGCGCGCGCAAGCTGGCGGCGATCATGGCGATCGATCTCGTCGGCTATTCGGCGCTTAGCGAGATCGATGAGAGCGAGGCGGTGGGCGCGGTGGCACGCCTGCGCGGCGTGCTGGAGGGCGCGGCCCTCGTCCATGGCGGGCGCATCTTCAACACAGCCGGCGACGGCTTCATGCTCGAATTCTGCAGCGCCGCCGGCGCGCTCGGCGCGGTCGACGAATTGTGGGTCGGCATCGAGCGCGGCAGCGTGCGCATTGGCGTCCATGTCGGCGACGTTTTGGCCGCGCCGAACGGCGATCTCTTTGGTCATAGCGTCAATGTCGCTGCGCGCTTGCAGCAGCTGGCAGAGCCGGGCGCGGTCGTCGTGTCGATGGATGTGCGCCGCGCCGTGCGCGGCAAGCTGGCGACGCGGCTCGTATCAGCCGGGGCGGTGCATCTCGATAAGATGAGCGAAACGCTCGAAGTGTTCACACTGGAGACGCACGCCACGCACAAGCCGCGTGTGCGCAAGCCCGATCCGGTGCTTGCCGTGCTGCCGTTCGACAATGAGAGCGACGAAGCGGAGATGGATTATTTCTCCGATGGCGTCGCCGACGAAATCATCCTCACTTTGCTGCGCCAATCCAACGTCAAAGTCATCGGCCGCACCTCTGCCTTCCAGTTCCGCGGCGATCGTAAAACCGCTGCGGCGGCGGCGCTCAAAGCCACGCACGTGCTCGACGGTTCGGTCCGCTGCAGCCCGTCGGCGCTGCGCGTGAATGCGCAACTGATCGACGCCGCCAGCGGCATGGCGTTGTGGAGCGAACGCTATGAGGGCCCGCGCATCAACGCGTTTGCGCTGGAAGACGAAATCGCCGGCAAAGTCGCCAGTTCGCTGCGCCGCTCGCTCCACTCGGAGCGCCAGACCGTGGCGATCAATCCTGCCGCGCACGAGCTTTATCTGCGCGCGCGCCAGATCTGGTTGATGCTGAGCGACGTCGAAGAAGATCAAGCGGAGGTGTTGCTAGAGCGCTGCGTGGCGCTGGCGCCGGATTTTGCCGATGGCTGGGCCGCACTCGCGAGCGTCCGCGCTTTCCTGCTGCCGCGCGACCGCGATCTGATCGGCACGCCCGCTCACGATGCCGCACTCGCCGCCGCTGAACGCGCGCTGGCGCTTAACCCCGAATGTGCGCAGGCGTTGGCGGCTCTGTCGCTGCTGAAGCCGGCGTTTGCCGATCACGGCGAGAAGCTGAGGCTCGTCAACGAGGCGCTCAAGTTCACGCCGAACGATTCCTCGCTGCATGTGGCGCGGACAGCGTGGCTCTATAGTGTTGGGCGCCTGCGCGATGCGATGGGCGCGTTGGAGGTGGCGAGCCGCCTCGATCCGCTCGGCCCTGCGGTCGAGGGCCTGCGCGCAAGTCTCATCTCGGCGCGCGGCGAGCCGGAGACTGCCATCGACATCATGAAAGGCGCTTGGGCGCGTTGGCCGGATTCCGCGTTCATTTGGTACATCACCTGGAGCACGCTGTGCGCCGCGCGGCGGCTTGATGAGGCGGACGCACTGGGCGCCCCCGGCGTGCCGCCAAAGCTCGGCGTCGCTGAGGGCGATGTCTCGGTGCTGCGCAACTACGTGGCGCTACTGCGGATGAGTGAGAGCGAACGGCAGAGCGCGTGTGAGCGGTTACTCGCCATGCTTGCCGGCGCTGATGCGCCGCTGCCGCTCTCCACCGTAATTTTCGCCGCCGGCGCCGGTTGCGCCGATGCGGCGTTCGATCTTCTGGACGCCGCGCTCGACGCGGGCCGCCCCATCCGTCCGGACAATCACCAAGGCTTCGGCATGGCGCGCGCGCAAGCGCCACTGCAATTGTTCGTCAACAATGGCGGGCCGCCGATCTGGTCGCACGCCCGATTCCCGCGCTTGGCCGCGCGCCTCGGGCTTGCGCAATACTGGCTAGAAAGCAAAAAGTGGCCGGACTGCGCCGCGGAGGCGGCTTACGACTTCAAAGCCGCCGGCCGCGACGCTGTCGCGGCGCTCTAGTCGAGCGCCAGCGCCGTCGCGATTTCAGCCCACGACACATACTTGAAGTTCTGCAGCTCAGCCGGATCGGTGTTCTCGTCGTCCTGCGCCACGAACAGGCCCTGCGGGAAAGCCGCGCCGAGTGGGGCTGAGACGACGTCGATGCCATCGGTGCCTTGCACAGCATCGGCGCTGCCGTCAGCGGATGCGCCAATACGGAACGAGCCGCGATAGGCGTTTTCGCCGCCGCGGTCATAGACGGCAAAACGCGAAGCGCCTTGCACCGAAGCGATCAGATAACCGCCGCCATCGCCGCCACGCCAGATCGTCAGGCCCTCGACATCTCCGACGAGCTGTCCATCGCCGACTTCGCCGACAGCGCGCCGCTCTGAACCATCCGCGTCGTCCAGTGTCGCGCGCCATATGCCTTCGAGTTCTTGCGCGACATAATAGACACCCGCCTCGTCATCGACGACGCAGCCCTCGGCGATGCTGCCGAGCGTGTAGGTAACGATGCGCTCGCCGCCGATGACGCCCTCTGGGCTGAGCGACAACCGCCAGACGCCGACCTCGCCGCTGTCTTTGTCGGTGGCGATAGCGACGTAGCTGTCTCCCATGCGGCCGATGCAAAAGCCGTAGATTTCAGTAAAGCCGGTGGCGATGCGCGCGCGCGGCTGCGGATCGAGTTGACGCGTCGCCGGATCGAAACGCCAGAAGACGAGTGCGTTATCGGTGCGATCGCTTGCGCCGACGAGGGGGCTGGCGCCTTCCGGCCAGCCAAAGCCATCGCGCAGATCGACATTGTTCGGCTCACCGCCCGGCAGTTCTTGAACGATGGCGCCGGCGAGATCGAACACATAGAGCCCGCCTTGTTTTTGCGTGGCGATGACAACGCTTTGCGTTGGATCAGGCGCCACCCAGATCGCCGGATCGTCCGCCGCATCATCGGGTTCGTTAACGGGGGCCGTCTCGACAGCAGCCGGCACAGTAACCGTTTGCGGGCCGCATGCCGCCAAAGCTGCCGCGGCAAGAATAATCCACATGTGTCGCATTAGACGCGCATCCCCGAGAACTTGTGAGCGCGCCGCATGCACGAGTTTCTTGACACTAGCATCACAAAAATTTGGCCGGAGTGTCACACTCAAAATTTAAACGCCCCTTCGGAAAACGAGGGGCCCTTCATGAAACTGCGAAAGAAGACTTGGCTGTTGAGCGCGGCGAGCGCGCTGCTGGCGTTGACCGGCGCGAACAATGCGCGCGCACAAGATCGGGCCGACGAGCCGATCACCACGTCGGAAGACATCGTGATCACCGGCGAGGTTCAGTATCGCGATCGGGTCGAAGGTCCGGCGCCGGTGCTCGAATACGGGCTCGACTTTTTCCAACGCTTCGAACCGCGCACAGTCGGCGACATGCTGAAGCGCACGCCGAGCGCGGCGTTTGCTGGTTCCGACATGGGCGAATTTGACGACGTGCAAATCCGCGGCCTCGGCGCGGGCTATACGCAAGTCCTGATCGACGGCGAGCGCGTGCCGGGCTCGGGCTTCGACCGCACCTTCTTCGTCGATCGCATTCCCGCCGAACTGGTCGAACGCGTCGAAATCTATCGCTCGCCCTCCGCCAACCGCTCGGGTGATGCGGTCGCGGGCGCGCTCAACATCGTGTTGCGCGACGGCCTGTCGCTCGATGGCGGCTATGTCCGCGCTGGCGCGCTGCACTATAGCGATGGCGAGACGGAGGGTTCCTTCGCTGGCGTCTGGGGTGGCGAGTTGGGCAATGGCGTGCGGCTGCTGCTCGGCGCCAGCTTCCAAGGCCGCCACAACCCGAAGGACAAATTCTCCGAGCGCTACACCTCGCCCCCGGGCGGCGTGAACTGGGAAGGCGATCCGGCGTTCCAGCTCAACGACACCGAAGTACAGAGCGATGTCCGCGACGGCGAAGACTACACGCTGAATGCGGCGATCACATTCCCCGTCGGCCGTGGCGAGCTTGAGCTGAGCGGCGTTTATGTCCGCACCGACCGTGAAGAGATCGAAAACTCTTTCGAATATGACGAAGGTGTCGATCTCTCAGTCCTGGTGCCGGGCTACGCCTTCATTCAGCAGGACAATTATTCCTTCCAAGCCGATTTCGACCATCCATTCCTCGGCGGCGAACTGGAAATCGATCTGGGCTTTGCCGGCTTCGAAGAAGACAGCATTGAAGGCGAAACTGAAACCGAACTTGATGGCGGCTTGATCGATGCCTTCGAAGGCGGCGATGAGCGTTTGGATTTCACCGACACTGAGTGGAACGTCTCTGTCGCTCAGCGCTTCGAATTGAATGCTGCGCTGCAATTGGAATTCGGCGTCGATTATGGCGACAAGCAACGTGACGGCACGTTGTTCGTACGCGAGTTCGAGTTTGACGGTGTCTCACCCGTGGGTGACCCGCCGCCCTATACTGGTGGCGACCCCTTCGCCGATCCAGACGCCGACGTGGACGAGTTTTTTGCTGATGGCGGCGACTTCCTGATCGAAGAGCGCCGGCTTGATCCCTACGTGATGTTAACCGGCCAAGCCCAAGCGTTCGAGTGGGAAGTGGGCTTGCGCTACGAAACCACAGAGGTGGACGTCACTGACCGCGCCCTCGGGACGACGGCATTCAACGAATACTCGACGCTGCTGCCTTCGGCCCACCTCCGTCTGAACCTGACCGAAGACGACCGCGTCAACTTCAGCGTCGCACGCAGCGTGCGCCGCCCAAGCACGCGCGATATCATGCCGACGACGTTCCTCGAAGAATTCGAAGATAACGATTTCCGCGGCAATCCGGGCCTCGATCCGGAAACGGCTTGGGGCATCGATATCGGTTACGAGCACCGCATCGGCCGCGTCGGCGTCATCGGCATCAACGCGTTTTATCGCGACGTCCAAGACGTGATCGAACTCTACAATACCGGCGATTACGCCACCGGACTGGTCGAGGATTACGAAGACGCCGTCAACGATGACGGCTTCGTCGGGACGATCGAAGATTATGCCACGTCGGAAGGTGAGGAGCTGGTCTACATCTACAGCTCGCGCAACACAGGCGACGGCCAAGTCTGGGGCATCGAACTCGACCTCTCTGCGCCGCTGACCTTCGTGGGCCTTCCCAACACCGGCGTGTTCGTGAACTATTCGTGGCTCGACAGCCAGATCGAGGACGAATTCGGCGAGCGTCGCTTCAACAACCAAGCTGAGTACGTGTTCAACGCCGGCTTCATCCACGAAATGCCGACGTGGGACATGGCCTTCGGCGCGACCTACCGTGAGCAGGGCGACGCGCGCTTCCGCATCGTCACCGAGGAAGGGCTGATCTCGTACGGCCCGGACCTCGAAGCATTCGTTGAGCGCCGCTTCGGCGAGCGCTTGTCGCTGCGCTTCACGGCTTCAAACCTGCTGGACTCATCGAAGGACGAGGTCTTCGACAAGTTCACCACGGAAGAGTTCCAGCGCGATCGTCTCTATGACGAGTACGAGTTGGAAACGGAATCGACGGGGCCGGTTTACCAGCTGGTCGCTCGCTACGCCTTCTAAGCGCGGCACAAACGAAGAGAGCGGCGTCCGGTCAAAAGCTGGACGCCGTTTCGTTTAAGCGTCGTCGACCGAGACTTTGCCGTCTTTCAGCTTCAGCGCCAGCTTGCCGTGCTTTAGCGCCAGGGCGCGTTCGCCGAACACTTGCCGGCGCCAGCCGCGCAGGGCGGCGACATTGGCGTCGTCGCTGGCAGCGATTGCTTCGACATCGGCGGCGGAGGCGATCAGACGCGGCGCGACTTGATGGCGCTCGGCCTCAAAGCGTAGCAGCACTTTGAGTAACTCTACTGTCGGCCCAAGACCTGACGGCAGCGGCGGCAGCCGTTCGTGTTTGTAAACTGCGCGGTCTGGATCGTTGAAGGCGCGCTCGAGCGCCTGGATCAGCTCTTGGGCGCCGCGCGAATTGCCGAAGCCGCGCGGCACCGCACGCATGCGATCGAAGTCGCTGGCGTTTTTCGGGCGCAGCTCGGCGATCTCGTAAAGCGCTTCGTCTTTCACCACGCGTCCGCGCGGCACGTCGCGTAATTGCGCCTGACGCTCGCGCCAAGCGGCGGCGACTTGCAGGCCGAGGACATAGTCAGCCGTCGTCTTGCGCAGCTTCAGGCGCTCCCAGGCGTTCTCCGGCGTCGTGTCGTAGATGTCGGGATTGAGCAGGTTGGCGTGTTCTTCATCGAGCCAGCTCAAGCGGTTCTCACGTTCGAGCTTGTCGTGCATCTTCGGATAGAGATCGTGCAGGTGGGTGACGTCAGCCAGCGCGTAAGCAAGTTGGTTTTCCGAGAGCGGACGGCGGCTCCAATCGGTGAAGCGCGAAGACTTGTCCAAGCGCCGCTTCAGCACCTGCTGCACCAGCGCATCGTAGGCGACGGTATCGCCATAGCCGCAGGCCATGGCTGCAATTTGGGTGTCGAACACCGGATGCGGCAGCGTCGTGCCGAGCTTGAGGAAAATTTCCAGATCCTGGCGAGCGGCGTGGAAGACCTTCAGCACGTTGCGATTGGCCATCAGCGTCATGAACGGCGCCAGATCGAGGCCCTCGGCGAGCGGATCAATTACCCCCTCGACCCCCGTCGCCGCCGCCTGGATCAGGCAGAGCTTGGGCCAATAGGTGGTCTCGCGCATGAATTCGGTGTCGACCGCCACGAAGGGTTGCTCGGCCCATTCCTGGCATATCGCCTCAAGGTCGGCGGTGTTGGTGATGACGCGCATTGGAAGGGTGGTTGCGGCCACCGGGCGGCTGGGTCAAGGGCCGGCGCTGGTTTGGCCCGCCTCCTGCGACACTGGTTCCGAAATGATCTGGAGTTGCGCCGATATGAAACGCGCCGCGCTGTTTGCCGCCTTGTTCGCCTTAACGACCCCCGCTTTCGCGCAGGTCGCCGACACGGGCGGGCCCATGACGGACCAGGCCGTACGCGACGCCATCGCTGAGCGAGTGCGAGGCGGGGCCTCGTGCGCCTCCTGCGACCTCTTCCAGATCGATCTGGCCTACCAGAATGTCTCCGGTCGCGATTTCCATGGCTCGCGTATCCGCCAGGCCGATTTGACCATCGCCATCGCCGACCGGACCAATTTTTCGGACGCCAACCTCTCGCTGACCAACATGTTTGGCATGCGCGCCACTCGCGCCGACTTCACCGGCGCGAACCTCTCCGGCGCGTCTTTGGTGGGCGTCCATTTTGGGGGCGCGCGCATGGGTGAGGCGGTGCTGACGGGCGCCAATGCGTCCGGCGCGGAACTTTCCGATGCGATCGGGCTGACCCAGGAACAGCTGAATACTGCTTGCGGTGACGGAACAACCACGCTGCCCGCCGGGATGACTATCCCACGTTGCTGAAACAATAAGTAACAATCCTCGCTTACTGCATGTTTAGTAGCGGGAACACTTGGCCAGGCCTACGTCGGCGCCGTGCTGACACAATTTCGCCTCGCGCTGATCGTGGCGGCCATGCTGGCGACAGTGTGGACGGGTCAAGCGCTCGCGTTCTGGCCGTTCGGCGGCGTCACCCGCATTGCGATCGCGCCGGCTTATGGCGGCGTCTGCGAAGATTGCGATCTGTCGGGCCGATTGCTGGTCGGCGCGAAGATGACGAACTCCGTGTTCAATCGCAGCGATTTTTCTGGCGCGGTAATGACGCGCGTTGATGGCTCGGGTTCAGAGTTTGAAGGCGCGGACTTTACCGAGACGGACTTGCGCCGCGCCACGTTTGTAGACGCCTATTGTCCGCGCGCGCGCTTCGAACGCGCGATGTTGGCGAACGCTGACGGCAGCGGGGCGGATTTTTCGCGCGCGAGCTTTGCTGGCGCTGACGTTAGCAACATGAACCTCGAAGGCGCGGATATCTCCGGCGCCGATCTCCGCGGCGCGCGCGGGCTGACGCAAGCGCAACTGGATGAAGCCTGTGGCGATGCGCGAACGCGGTTGCCGCGCGGGCTGCGTGTAGGGCAGTGTCGCTAGCCGGTTGCGGCTGGGGACTTTGCGATGAGATTTTCGATTTTGCTTGCAGCGGTCCTGACGCTAGGCGCGTGCGCGACGGCTGGCGGGAGCGAGCCTGCGGCAGCGCCTAGCTTTGTCGTCAACGCTGGTGAACCGGCGCCTGCTCAGGCTCGGTTCCTGACCCAGTGCATCAGCGCTTCAATCGCGGACTCAAGCTTCGACCGCGAAGCGAATGTGTTGCGGTTCCACTGCAACGGCGCGTCGGCGCAGAGTTTCTACGACGCGCTTGCTACATGGAGCCCCGGCATTGGCGCCGAGTATCAAGCCGAAGGCCGCATGTGGCGTTTCACGACGCCGATCGAACAGAATCCATCGTTTCGCGACTACTACACATTCGATGGCGCGCGCCATGAATGCACGGTGGTGCTGAACGTCGGTGAGTTCTTGAGCAACCGACGCGTTAACTCTTCGCCTGCTCCACCACCCGAATGTGCAGTTCTTTCAGCTGCTTCGGCGTCACTTCGCCCGGCGCGTTCATCATCAAGTCTTGGGCTTGCTGATTGAATGGGAAGACGATGACTTCGCGGATGTTGTCGACGCCGGCGAGCAGCATGACGATGCGGTCCACGCCCGGGGCCGAGCCGCCGTGCGGCGGCGCGCCATAGCGGAAGGCGTTCAGCATGCCGCCGAACTTGTCTTCGACGACGCTTTGCGGATAGCCGGCGAGTTCGAACGCCTTGACCATGATCTCGGGCTTGTGATTGCGGATCGCGCCTGAGCTCAACTCAACGCCGTTGCAGACGATGTCGTACTGGAACGCTGTGATCTTTTCGATCGTCTCGCGGTCGTTGACGTCGAGCTTCAAGAATTTCTCATGGTCGTAGTTCGGCATCGAGAAGGGGTTGTGCGAGAAGTCGATGCGCTTTTCTTCCTCGCTCCACTCGTACATCGGGAAGTCGACGATCCAACAGAACTTGAATTGCTCCTTGTCGGAGAGGTTCAGTTCGTCGGCGACCTTGTTGCGCGCGATGCCGGCGAATTTGTAGAACACGCTCGGATCGCCCGCGACGAAGAATGCCGCATCGCCGACCTTCAAGCCAAGCTGATTGCGGATCGCTTCGGCTTTTTCCGCGCCGATGTTTTTGGCGATTGGGCCAGCGCCGCCTTCCTCGCCTTCGCGCCAGAAGATATAGCCCAGACCCGGCTGGCCTTCGCCTTGCGCCCAGGAATTCATGCGATCCGCGAACGCACGCGAGCCGCCGTTCGGCGCGGGCACGGCCCACACTGCCGTCTTCGGCTTTTCCAAAATGCGCGCGAACAGGCCGAAGCCGCCGCCGCGGAAATGGTCGCTCACGTCTTGCAGGATGAGCGGGTTGCGCAAGTCGGGTTTGTCAGAGCCATACTTGGCGATGGCTTCGGCGTAGGGAATGCGCGGAAACTCAGCCGCAGGCGTCACGCGCTTGCCGTTGCCGAATTCCTCGAACACGCCGGCGAGCACTGGGCCGATGGCGTTGAACACGTCTTCCTGCGTGACGAAGCTCATCTCGAAGTCGAGCTGGTAGAATTCGCCCGGGCTGCGGTCAGCGCGCGCGTCTTCGTCGCGGAAGCAGGGCGCGATTTGGAAATACTTGTCGAAGCCCGCGACCATGAGCAGCTGCTTGAATTGCTGCGGCGCCTGCGGCAGCGCGTAGAACTTGCCGGGATGCAGACGCGACGGCACCAGAAAGTCGCGCGCGCCTTCGGGGCTCGACGCCGTCAGGATCGGCGTTTGAAATTCTGTGAAGCCCTGATCGATCATGCGCCGGCGCAGTGAAGCAATCACTTGGCTGCGCAGCAGGATCGACTTGTGCAGCTTCTCGCGGCGCAGATCGAGGAAACGATACTTGAGGCGTAGCTCTTCCGGATAATCGGGTTCGCCGAATACCGGCAGCGGCAGCTCTTCGGCCGCGCCAAGCACTTCGAGCGCCGTCGCCTGCACTTCAATCGCACCCGTCGGCAGGTTTGCGTTCACCGTTTCCTTGGTGCGCTCGACCACCTTGCCGTCGATCTGGATCACGCTCTCGGCGCGCACTTTCTCCGCCGCCGCGAACGCGGGCGAAGATGGCGCGATGACGATCTGCGTCAGCCCGTAATTGTCGCGCAGATCGATGAACAACAGCCCGCCATGGTCGCGCTTGCGGTGGACCCAGCCGGAGACGCGCACGTCCTTGTCGGCATCGCTCGGCCGGAGGGCGCCGCAGTCATGGGTACGGTAGGCGTGCATAGGGGCTCCAAAACCGAGTCGAGCGTGGCGAAATTTCGAGCGGACAGGCGCATGTCCGGCCCGCTTGTGTCAAGCGCAGGACTGACCGTGTTGGCCGTTCGGGCTCTTAGCCGCCGCTCGCCTCGCCCTTCGCCCCGCAAGCGGCGCAGACGCCGGTTTGCTCAACCGTGAAATGGCCGCAGGCGTCGCATGGTTCGGCGCGATATCCGGTGGCTGCCGGTTTAGCCGGTGCGATCTTGGCTTCGCGGCGGTCGCGGATGTTTTCGACGGCCGTCTTCGGGCGGAGCATGACGAGATTGTCCGGCGAGGCGCCGCGCGAGAAGCCGCGCGAGATCAGGCGCGCCGCGCTCTCGGCATCGATGGCGCGCTTGTTCAAGCCATCGCCGCGCGCGTCGAACGGATCGACCTGAGCGAGATCGCCGCGGCCGAGATAGGAGACCGCCAGTTCGCGGAAGATGTAGTCGAGGATCGAGGTGGCGTGACGGATGGTTTCGTTGCCTTTGACCTCGCCCGCTGGCTCGAAGCGCGTGAACAAGAAGGCGTCCACGTACTCTTCCAGCGGCACGCCGTATTGCAGGCCGATCGAGATCGAGATGGCGAAATTGTTCATCAGCGAGCGGAAGGCGGCGCCTTCCTTGTGCAGGTCGATGAAGATCTCGCCGAGCTCGCCGTCATCGTACTCGCCAGTGTGCAGATAAACTTTATGGCCGCCGACGACGGATTTCTGGATGTAGCCCTTGCGCCGCTCAGGCAGGCGGCGGCGTCCTTCATGGGCCGCCGGCGTCTCGCCGGCACTTTTCGCCTTGGTCTCCGCAGCCGCGGGCGAGGAAGCTGGCGCCGGAAGCGAATCTTCTTCGATCGGCGCGAGCGTCAGCGTGATCGGCGGCGCTTCGACGTGAATGGCGATAAGCGATGCGTTCGCGGCTTGCGCTGACTCCAACAGCATCGCGCGCCGTTCGATGTCGGCGCCGGCCAGCGTCAGCGTGAGCGCAGCGCGGGCGAACGGTGAGACCGCTGCCGCGAAGGCGATGCGCGCGTCCGGGCTGATGGTGTGCTCGGTGGCGAACACGGCGGCGTGCGCGGGCGCAAGCGCGCTTGCGTGGGTGAAATCGGCGCTGCCCATGCAATAGGCTTCAGCGGCGGCGATTTCGTCTTCGCTGAAGCCCAACGTCATCAGCAAATCGCCGCGCTTACCGGCCGCCACGTCCGGCGGCAACTTCAGCACGTCTTCGCAAAGCTCCGGCCCGATCACGAGCGGATGCACGGCGGCGCGCAGATTGAACGCGTCGGCGGCTGCTTCTTCGATGGCTTCGAGCGCGGGCTCGGTCAGGCCTTTGGCGGCGAGCGCATCGAGGCTGACGCCCGGCGCGCCGCGCAGCGTGCGCCGGCCTTCGATGTGGAGCGCCAGCGCTTCGATCGCATCGCCATCATAACCGAGCGCGGCGAGGCCGACGCGTGCGTCATCGGTGAGAACGCGGCCGAAGCCGCCGTCTTCGCGTTCGCCATAGGCTGACGGTGCAGCACGCGGCGCGATGCCGGCGGCGTTCGCGCCGAGGCGGCGGGCGCTGGCGATATCGTCGGCGAACGCGATGGCGACGGACAGGCGCAGGCCGCTTGTCTTGGAGGCTGGCAGCGCGCGGTAGATCGCTTGCGCGCGCCCGGCGATCTCGCCTTTGAGCGTCGCGGCTGCATCGCGCGCCGCTTTGACGGCGTTCTCTTCGGCGCGGCGCGTGCGCGACCAATCCGGATAAGCGCTCGTCGCTTGCGCCAGCGTGACGCTTTCGGAAATCGCGGCTGCATGCGCCAGCGCTGCGACGCTGGCGGCCAGCGTGCGGGCTTCGTCGCTGTCATAAGCTAGGCCTGCGCGCATAATCAGTGCTGCCACGCCTTCGAGGCGGATCAGAATTGGGCGGCGTGGTGATGCGCTATGGCCGCCATGTGCGCCGTCGATTGCGCGACAGATGGCGCGGATGGCGGTATCGAACGCGTCGCTGTCGAAGCCGGTGTCGGCGTGATGGAAGCGCGGTAGCGCTACGCTTGCGGCGATGACGCTGCATTCGGCGTCCGACGATGCGGCGCCTGTTGGATCGATGGCGCCAGGCGTGAGCGCCGTGATCGCGTGCGCGCTCGCTTCTGGTGCGGCGATGACGATGCGGCGGCGCGCGCTGTCGGCGCCGGCGTCCAATGCTGCGCTATATGCGCCGCGCGCGACGGCGCCGGCGAGCGCTGCGACAATGTCGCCATCCGGCGCGCCGACGAGACGCGCAGCGGCGGCTTTGCGCTGAACGCCGCCATGTTCGAAGTTCATGCCGTTGCGCACGGCTTCGATAGCGAGCTCAGCGAGCGCTGCATCGAGCGCGCGTGCGCCGGCTGCCAGTGCTGCACTGGCGCGTGTGCGCGCGAGATCATCGGCGATCAGCGCCGGCGCTGCGTCGGTGCTTGGGCGTACGAGGATGGCCGCGCCCTGTGTGGCGGATGGGTCGGCGATGCGCGCGGCTGCGTCGAGCGCGTCGAGTGCTGCTTGGCTTGGCGCGCCGGCAATGCCGATGCGTGCGCCGGCCGCGAGCAGGGTTTGCGCGCGGGCGAGCGCTTCGAGTTCGTCGCGACGCTCCGCTGGCCAGTTGAGCAGCGCGATCGAAGTTGTGAGTTCCGCCCCTGGTGAGAGTGCAGCGCGCATGAGCGGCGGATCGAACATGATCTTGCCGGCGCTCAACAGGTGCTCGAGCTGGTCGGCCAGGCCCTCATTGTCGGCCCAGTTGGCCAGCCGCGCGGCCAGGCGCTCAATAGCGTCGCTCACGCTCAGACCTGACGAAGTTTCGACCGCCAGACCCGCCTCAAGCGCGGCCTGGATCATCGTCTCGGACCAAGCCGGGGGCGCGTGCGCCGCCAGACGTGTCTCCTGGTCGAACTCCTGGGCCATCGACGCCTCCCTCTTGCGGCTGCGAAGATACCCTTGCTTCGGCGCCGCAATCAATATGTAGTATGTGACAATTGGGAATAACCCCCACTGATTGTTGCGCAGGCGGACTGGACGGGGATAAGTCGCTTCGCCATAGTGCGCCGCGATTTGCTGGCCGGTGCGGAATCCGGCCCCTCGGGAGCCTCACAAAAGCCCATGCTCAAACGGATTTTCACCTGGTGGAATGGCGCCACCCTGGGCGCGCTGTTCGATATTGGCCGGCGCGGGGCTTTCGTGGGCGAAGACGAGCAAGGCAACAAATATTACGAGGAGCGCCGCCCAAGCATCGAAGGGCGCAAGCGCCGCTACGTGATTTATAACGGCCTCGCCGAAGCCTCGCGGGTGACGCCCGATTGGCATGGCTGGATGCACCACACGATGATCGATCCGCCGACCGTCTCGCCACTGAAGCGGCAGAAGTGGGAAAAGCCGCACGAACCGAACCTGACCGGTACGATCCGCGCTTATCGTCCGAAAGGCTCGCTCGCGCGCGGCGGCGTTAGGCAGGCGTCAACGGCCGACTACGAGGCTTGGTCGCCTGGTGATTCGGAGAAGCAGCCGTGAAGATCAATTTCGAGCGTTGGGGCGAGACCATTCTCGGCGCCGCAGTCGCGGTTGTCGCCGTTGGCTTTTTCGTCTTCGCCGGCGCGCAAGCGGGGCAGACAGGCGCGAGCGGCGGTTACGAACTGATCGGCCGCTTCCAGCGCGTTGATGGCATCGCGGTCGGTTCGGACGTGCGTGTCTCCGGCGTGAAAGTCGGCGTCGTCCGCAGCGTCGAACTCGATCCTGACACATACATGGCGCTGTTGACGCTCACCATCGCCGAAGGCGTGCAAGTGCTGGACGATAGCACGGCGCGTGTTGCGTCCGATGGTTTGCTCGGCGGCGCCTATATCGCCATCGAGCCGGCGGGCATGGACGCGCTGGCAGCTGGCGCTGAAATTCCAAACACGCAAGGCGCGGTCGATCTGCTGACCTTGTTCGCAAGTTTCGCGCAAGGGCAGGGCGACGCCAACGCTGAGGAACCCGTTCAATGATCCGTGCTTTCGTCGCCGCGCTTGTGATCTTGTTTGCCGCCGTGGGCCCGGCCTACGCGCAACGCGCCGTGATCCGCGGCCTCGATAAGGTCACCGGCCACGCCCGCGATTATACCATCACGGTTGGCCGCTCGGTGCGCATCGGATCGCTCGAAGTGATTGCTCGCGCCTGCGACCGCAGCGCGCCGGAAGAAACGCCGGAAGTGCGCATTTATGTCGAAGTGTTCGACACGCCGCCGGTGCGCGAAGGCGAAGAGGCCGAGCGCCGCGAGATTTTCCACGGCTGGCTGTTCGCTTCGAGTCCCGGTCTCTCCGCCGTCGATCATCCCACCTACGACATCTGGGCCGTCGACTGCCGCTCTTGAACCGGTCCCTCCCTTGAAAAGGGAGGGTGTCAGATTGCGCGTAAGCGGAAGCTGACGGGTGGGATGAAGGCGCAGGTGTTTGATAGCAACGGCGCTTCCGCCCCGCCCGTCGCCAAACAAGTTTCGCGACACCCTCCCCTGGCGGGGAGGGATCGTAGTCGACGCTTCGTTCCGCACGCAATTCAACTGAAACACGCCTGACTCAGCTAAACTCGCCCGCAAGGGAGGGCATGCTCATGCGTGTGCAAGGACATAACGTGTTGGCGATCATCGCGGCGGCTATCGCGATCTGGGCCATTGGCTTTTTGATCTACGTCGTGCTGTTCCAGGCGCAGTGGATGGAATGGACCGGCATCACTGAAGCCGCCGTAGCTGAAGATGGCGGCGCGCGCATGCCGTTTATGATCGTAATGCCGTTCCTGACGGCGATCGGGCTTTCGATGATCGTGAAGTGGCGCAATGCGTCCGGCTGGATGGCGGGGCTGATGACTGGCGCATTGGTTGCGGTGTTCATCACCATTGCTGGGCGCATGTACGGCTGGGTTTATTCGTTTGAACCGACCGAGCTCTTTGGCCTCGACAGTGCGCATTTTCTGCTCAGTCACGCCGCAGCGGGCGCGATCCTAGCGGCATGGAAATAGCCTTGATCGACTCCCATGGCCGTTCGCGCTAAGCGGGCGCCCATGCGCATTCTCTGCACCAATGACGACGGCATTCACGCAACCGGGCTCGCGGTCTTGGAAAAGATCGCGCGGACGTTTAGCGACGATGTCTGGGTGATTGCGCCGGAAGAGGAAAAATCCGGCGCATCGCGCGCACTGACGCTGACGGCGCCGATCCGCGTGCGCAAGGTGAGCGACAAGCGCTTTGCGGTGTCCGGCACGCCGACCGATTGCGTCTTGCTCGGCGTCGAGCATTTGATCGAAGGGGCTGCGCCCGATCTCGTGCTCTCCGGCGTCAATCGTGGTCAGAATATCGCTGAGGACGTGACATTTTCCGGCACCATCGCCGCCGCCATGCAGGGCATGCAGCTTGGCATTCGCGCCATCGCGCTGTCGCAAGCGCGCGGCTTTCGCGGCGAGGAGGCGGCGATCCCATGGGAGACGGCGGAGACCTACGGCCCCGGCATTGTCGGCAAGCTCTTGGAAGTCGGTTGGCCGAAGGATGTGCTGATCAACATCAACTTTCCCGACGTGCCGCCCGATGAGGTCAAAGAGGTTGAGACAACGATCCAAGGCGTGCGCGATCAGCATGTGATCTACGCCGACAAACGCACCGACCCGCGCGGCGGCGCGTATTTCTGGCTCGGCTTTCGGGGCAAGCTTTCCAATCCGCCCGAGGGCACCGATCTGCGCGCCATCTATGATGGCCGCATCTCGGTGACGCCGCTCCATATCGATCTCACGCACATGGAAACGGTGCACAAACTCAAGGGCGTGCTGGGCGGCGCGCCGCCGAAGAGCGGGTGATGCGGTGAACTTCGAGCGCCTCATGCGTTTCGTGCTTGAGATGCGCCAGGCCGGCGTCACCGATGCGCGCGCGCTGGCGGCGTTGGAGCGCACGGCGCGCACGCATTATGCGCCGTCGCATCTGGAAGGGTTGGCGCTCGACGATGTCGGCCTGCCGCTGCCGCATGGGCAGACGATGACCAAGCCTTCGCTGATCGGCCGCGTGATCTCAGCGCTCGATGCGCAGCCGAACGATGTCGTGCTCGAAATCGGCACTGGCTCAGGTTTTCAGGCGGCGGCGCTGTCAGCGATGGCGCACAGGGTCATCACCATCGAACGCTGGCGCGATCTCGCAGCCGATGCCCGCGGTCGCTTCGGCACGGCGCGATTGATGCGGACATACGCGCATGTCGGCGATGGCTATGAGGGCTGGGGCGATGAAGCGCCGTACGATCGCATCGTCATCAACGTGGCGGTGGAAGATTTTCCGCCTGTGCTGGCGGACCAGTTGAAGCCCGGCGGCGTCATGCTGGCGCCGATTGGCGATGCGAGCGGACAGCGTTTGATCCGGCTACGCAACGGTGTGCGCGCGGATTTGGGGCCGGTGAAGTTCGCGGCGCTGGAACGCGGCGTCGAAGAGGGCGATCCGGCGCCGGTGTAATTTGCGCACGGTGCTGATTCTGCTGGATGCTGGACGCGATGTCGCGCGCCGCCCTGATCCTTGCGCTTTTGACCGGCGCTTGCGCGTCGGGCGCGGCCGCGCCGATTTCATACGGCGGGAGTGGCGGCGCCGCCTATGAGCCGCCACCGAACCGAGGCTCCCGCGCGCCGATCGAGCGGCGCACTGAAACGCCGCCGCCCGCAACACCTGTCCGCGCGCCAGCGCCGCAAGAGCCGCCGCCAGATTGGGCCGATGGCGAGGGGACGCCGCTTTCTACTTTCGCGTTGCAGCCCGGCGACGTGCAGCCGTTCGATCCCGCAAACCTGCCGACGACACACCGCGTCAGCGCCGATGAGTCGCTCTATGACATCGCCACGCGCTATCAAGTGCCGCTGCGCGCGCTGATCGATCAGAACAATCTCGAACCGCCGTATGCGCTGAGCGCAGGCCGCGAATTGCGCTTGCCGCCGCCGCGCTTCCACACCGTCGCGCGGGGCGAAAACTTCTCCGAGATCGCACGGCGCTATAACGTTGATACGCGCTCGCTGGCGCTCCTGAACCGCATGCAGGCGCCGTATCAAGTGCGCCAAGGCGATCGCATAGTTCTGCCGGCAATGGCGCGCGCGATCGAAGTTGCGCCGCCGCCTGCGCCCACGCCGAGCCCAGTTGTCGCGCCGCTGCCGGTTGGCAGCGGCCAATTCGCTTGGCCGTTGCGCGGGGAGGTGGTGGCGCGCTTTGGAGCGCAGCCGAGCGGCGGGCGATTGGATGGGGTTGAGATCGCAGGCCGCGAGGGCGATGTGATCGCCGCGGCCGCTGACGGCGAGGTGGTCTATGCCGGCTCCGATCTGCCGTCCTACGGGACGCTGATCCTCGTCAGCCACGCCGACAATTACGTCACCGCCTATGCCTATGCGCGCCGTGCGCTGGTGCGCGAGGGCCAGCGCGTGCGCGCAGGCGAGAGAATTGCTGAACTGGGCCCCCGCGCCGAGGGCCGGCCACGGCTTTTGTTTCAGGTCCGTCGCGGCGCCGAGCCTGTCGATCCCGCGCCACTGATGGCCGCGCCCTGAACTGCGGCGAAACGGCGCGCAATGGCGGCGCGCGGCGATTGCAACGGCGGGGGCGGACACTATAGTCCCGGCCTTCCGCGGAGCCCTCCGCGACCCTATTCCTATGTGTCCGGACGGCGTGACCACGCCGCTTCTAGCGAGGATCAATGTTCATCTCTAATGCATATGCGGCAGGCGCAGCCGGCGGCGGTGACTCGACCACCGCTCTCATCATGAATCTCGCGCCGATCGTTCTCGTCTTCTTGGTCATGTACTTCTTGCTGATCCGCCCGCAGCAGCAAGCGCGCAAGCGGCACTTGGAAATGATCACGGCGCTGAAGAAGAACGACATCATCGTCACCTCCGGCGGCTTGATCGGCAAGGTGCGGTCGATTGCCGACGACGAAGTGCGGGTTGAGCTGTCGCCTAACGTCGAGGTCCGCGTCGTGCGCGGCACCATCGCCGAGGTGCGCTCCAAGACCGACCCCGCGCCCGCCAACGATTCCAAGCCGGACTAAAACCCATGCTGCAAGTCGCGCGCTGGCGCATCATCCTGGTCGCGGTCGTGACCGCGATGGGGATCGCATTCGCCTTTCCCAATTTCGTGCCGGAGCGCTTGCGCAACAGCATTCCCGATTTCCTGCCCAGCCAGGGGATCAATCTGGGGCTCGACTTGCGCGGCGGCTCGCAGTTGTTGCTGGAAGTCGATATCGATAGCCTGCGCGCCCAGCAGCTCGACAATGTCGCAGATCAGATGGCCGCCGCCTTGCGCGACGCCGATCCGCAGATCCGCTTCACCGGTCGCGGCGTCGTGGGCGACACTGCCCGTATCCGCTTGATCGATCCCACACAAATGGAGCGCGCCCGCACCGCGTTGCGCGCCATCGCGGTGTCGCCCACCGGTGGCACCGACCCGATCTACGCCTACACGGAATCAGCCGATGGACTGATCGAAGCGCGCATCAACGAGCAGCACATGCGCGCGCTCAGCCGCCAAGCGGCGCAGCAATCGATCGAAATCATCCGCCGCCGCATCGACCCGACCGGCACCAGCGAAGTCTCGATCGTGCGTCAGGGCGATCAACGCATCGTCGTGCAAGCGCCGGGCGTCTCCGATCCTGAACAGCTGAAAGAGCGCATCGGCCAGACCGCTCTGATGACGTTCCATCTCGTGCGCGAAGTCTCGCCCGAGGAAGCCGCGGGCGGAATCTTGCCGCCGGGCACGATGGTCGCCGGCCCGTACGGCACGATCGGCCAGGGTAGCGAAGTGGTTGAGCGCCGCGCGCGTCTCACCGGCGAGCACCTCGTGCGCGCCAACGTCAACACGGACCCGCAAACCAGCGAGTTCGTCATGGGCTTTCAGCTCGACAGCACAGGCGCGCGCATCTTCTGTCGCATCACGCGCGAATACACCAACCAACGCTTCGCCATTCTGCTCGACAATCAGGTGCTCACGGCGCCGCGCATCAACGAACCGATCTGCGGCGGGCAGGGGCAAATCTCGGGCAACTTCACCGCGCAGTCTGCCAGCGAACTGGCGCTGATGCTGAACGCCGGCGCGCTGCCCGCGCCGCTCACCGTGATCGACGAACGCACCGTTGACGCAAGCCTCGGCCAAGACTCGATTGAGTCCGGCGCCCGCGCCTCGGCCGTCGCCGGCCTGGTCACGTTCGTGTTCATGATCCTCGCCTACGGCGTGTTCGGCATTTTCGCGTGCTTAGCCCTCATCGTGAACTTCACTTTGATCATCGGGGCGATGTCGATGATCGGCGCGGCGTTGACGCTGCCCGGCATCGCCGGCCTCATCCTCACCATCGCCATGGCGGTCGACGCCAACGTGCTGATCTATGAGCGCATGCGCGAAGAGGCGGCGACGGGGCGAAGTCCAGCGCTCAGTATCGATGCCGGCTTCAACCGCGCGATGATCACGATTTTCGACGCCAACCTGACGACGATCCTGGCCGCCATGATCCTCTTCCAGTTTGGCGCGGGGCCCGTGCGCGGCTTTGCCTGGACGCTGTCGATCGGCGTCATCACCTCAGTGTTCACCGCCGTGCTGGTGACGCAAATTCTTGTGGCTTGGTGGTTCCGTATCGCCAGGCCCAAGACCATGCCGATTTAAGGGGAACGAGACCATGGCTTCTTCCTGGTGGCCCTTGATCCGGCTTTTGCCGAAGAAAACAAACCTCACTTACGTGAAGTTCGCGGGCTTCGCCGCGTTCGTCTCGATCGCGCTTTGCGTCGCATCGCTGGTGTCGATCTTCACCGGTGGTCTGCGCGAAAATCCGATCGAAGTTTATCAGCAGGCCGAGGGCAGTCCGGTCGCGCGTTTCGGCGCGATCATGGAGCACGGCTTCAACCTTGGCATCGATTTCCGGGGCGGCACCTCGATGCTGATCGAAGCGCCGAACCCGATTGATCAAGAAGCGCTGCGCGCCTTGGGCAATAGCGCGCAAGAAGGCGATGTCGAAGTGCAAGGCACGACGTGCCGGCCTGCAAACGCGCCTCCTTATTGCGCCATCCTGAATTTCGAAACGTCGCCAAATCAGTCCGCCACGGTCGAAGAAATCCGTCGCGGACTGCCAACCGTCGCGGAAGGCGCGCGCATCACCAACGTCGACGCCGTCAGCGCCAAGGTCTCCGAAGAACTGTTCTCCGGCGGTCTCATGGCGCTTGGCTTGGCCATGTTGCTGATGATGATCTACATCTGGTTCCGCTTCGAATGGCAATTCGGCGTCGGCGCTATGTTGGGCCTCTTGCACGACGTCATCCTGACGCTCGGCATTTTCTCGTTCTTCCGCATCGAGTTCACGCTGACCATCATCGCGGCGCTGCTGACCATTATCGGCTACGGCATCAACGACACCGTGGTCGTCTTCGACCGCCTGCGCGAGAATTTGCGCAAGTATAAGAAAATGCCGCTCGGCCAGTTGATCGATCTTTCCCTAAACGAAACGCTTTCGCGCACGATCATCACCGGCTGCACGGCGATCTTTGCGCTGATCGGATTGCTTTTCCTGGGCGGAGAAGCGCTTTCGGGCTTCGCGATCGCCATGCTGTTCGGCATTATCTGCGGAACATATTCGTCGCTCTACGTCGCGGCGCCGGTCATCCTGCTGTGGGGTGTGCGGCGCGGACGTGAAGGCGGCGAAGCGCGCGCAGCGCCGCAGCCCGCTCGCTAGGCTGTCGCGTTTCCCGCGTGGGCTGAAGGGGAGAGCACATGGCTGTGTTTTTGAGCAATCTGCGCTACGTGGCGTGGACCGCGCTAGCGGTCGGCGTTCTGATGCTGATTTATTTCGCGATGGGCGTCGCAGGCTATCCGTTCGGCGACCGCGTCTTCTGGGAAGCGGCGCTGCGCTGGAGCCATGTGCTCGTCGGCATTATGTGGATCGGCCATCTCTACTATTTCAACTTCACGCAAATCCCGAACATGCCGAAGATTCCGGATGAGCAGAAACCCGCCGTCACCAAAGTGATCGCGCCGGCTGCGCTCTATTGGTTTCGCTGGGGCGCGGCGCTGACGGTGCTCACCGGGCTCTTGCTGGCGTGGAATCAGAACTATCTGCTGGAAGCGCTGACGCTCGGCGGCGCCAGCGATCCGAGCTTCGCTGCGCCCAAACACATTCTGATCGGCATCGGCATGTGGCTGGCGCTCATCATGGCGTTCAATGTCTGGTTCATCATCTGGCCGAACCAGCAGAAGGCGCTGAATATCGGCAACAAGTATCCCGACCTCGACGCCGCCACGAAAGCCGCGTCAGGCAAAACCGCGATGCTGTTCTCGCGCACCAACACGTTCCTCTCTGTGCCGATGCTGGTCGCGATGACTGGGGCGAGCACGTTGTTCTAGGGATTGGGTTCTGGGGACCAGGGATTAGGGCGCGTGGCCGTTTGGGCGCGCCCTTTTCTGTTGCAACCCGATCTCCAATCCCTAATCCCCAATCCCGTGGAAACGCTTTCTGACACCGTTCGCCGCGTTGACGAAGATCGCTGGCTTGCCAGCCGCTTCGCGCCGGCTGATGTGCGTCAACGGCTTATCGCGCTCTACGCGGTGAACTACGAAATCGCCCGCACGGCGGAGACAGTGCGTGCAGCGCCGTTGGGCGATATTCGTCTGGCGTGGTGGCGCGAAGGGCTGGATGAAATTCATGCCGGCAAATCGCCGCGCGCGCATCCGGCGCTTGAAGCGTATGCCGCCGCGCATCGGACGTCGCCTTATCTCGAGGCCTCGTGGTCCGCGTTGATCGAGGCGCGCGGCGCCGATTTCGAACTCGCACCGTTCGAGAGCCTGGATGCGATCATCCGTTATGTCGATCAGACAGCAGGATCGCTGATGCAGAGCGCGATCGCCGTCTGCGACGCACAGTTTCAGGCGCCGGCCTTCGTCACGTCAGCGGCGCGAGCATGGGGTTTGACCGGACTTTTGCGCGCAGCGCCTGTGTGGGCGGCGCGTGGCAGAACGTTGTTGCCGGCAGGTTCGAGCGCGGAAGATCTGCGCATTGTTGTGCGTGCTGCTTATGCCGAGGCGCATGAGGTGGCGCGCGATTTGCCGGCGCGGGTCTTTCCAGCGGTGGGGTATGTCGCGCTCACGCCGCGCTATCTGAGTGCTTCTGCTAATCCGCCATCTTTGATCGAGCGTCAGCTTCGCCTGATCGTCGCATCGGCGACGGGCAGGCTCTAGCGCGCCCGCGCTTCGCGGACTTCGCGCGTCACTTCGCGCAGGCGGGCGTCGAGACGGGCGCGGTCGAAGCCGGCGATCATTTCGCCGTTGATCAGGAAGAGCGGGGTCGCTGTGTTGTCGAGATCGATGGCGAGGGCGCGATTGTCTTGCAGCAATTGCGTGACCGTCTCGCTCTCCATCGCCCGGCGCATGCGCGGCACATCGATGCCGGATTCGCGCGCAATCTGGTCTATGCGCGCGGAATTAAGATCGCCTCGAAACGCCATGAGCGCTTGGTGAAACTGCCAGTAGCGGCCCTGCGGCATCGCCGCAATCGCGGCGCGCGAGGCTTGCATCGATTCCGCCGAGAGGATGGGAAACTCTTTCAGCACGATGCGCACGTCGCGGCGCGTGCGCGAAATGTCGGATACCCATTCGAGCGCCGCGTGGCAATAGCCGCAGCGATAGTCGAAAAATTCCACGATCACGATCGGCGCATCTGCGGGCCCGATGCTGAAATCGCGCGGGTCGGATTTGGCGCGCTGCCAGCGCTCGCTCTGAGCCCGCTCAGCCAGCGAATCCAACGCTTCTCGCAAGACGTCGGGATTGTTGACCAGATACTCGCGCACGACAGCGCGGATTTCGGCTTGCTCCTGCGCATTAAAGGTCTGCGCCGAGGCGGGCAGCACGAAAGCGAACAGCGCCAGTAAAGCGGCATAGATCCAGCGCGCCATCAGCGGCATCTCCTCATTCGAAGCCGCTCACATGGCCGTTTTTAGGCGCCTCGGCAAGCTTAGCGCCGCCGCTGCTCGGACTGCTGGTCGCGCACCTCGTTGCCGGCAAAGGTTACGAGATCGACGGCGCGCTGATAATCCGTGGTGTTGCGCGGCAGCTCGCGGCGTGCGCGCTCGGCAAAGCTGAGGGCGGCCGGGTAATTGCCAATCGAGAAATTTTGTTCGGCGGAGGCGAGCTGTGCCAGTGGCTCGTTGCCTTGAACGCTGCGTGCTTGCGCCAGTTCGCGCCAGGCAAAGCCGTTATCGGGATCGATACGCACCGCCGCCTGCAAAATCTCAGCAGCACGGTCCGCGCCTTCGCGACCGCGCGCGGCCGTCAACGCGCGGGCGAGGTTGATCTGGAACAGCGCTTCGTTCGGACGCTCTTGCAACGAGCGTTCGTGATAGGGGATCGACTCTTCAGCGCGGCCGTTTTCGAAAAGAATCTGCCCCATGAGCTCCTGATAGAACGGATTGCGCGGCTCTTCGGCGATCAGGCTATCCAGTTCGCGCCGTGCGTTGGGCAAATCGGCGACGCGATAGTACGCCACCGCGCGCGCATAGCGTGCCGGCGCCGAGCGATCGCTTTCGGGATAGCGCGCCATGGTTTGCCCTTGCGTGCGCAGGAAGCCGATCAACTTGGCCTGCATGAACGCGAAGCGCTGTAGATTGTCGTCTGTGTCTGGCGTGTTTGCGAACTCGCTCGCGCTGACCCGTTCCCGCAACGATTCAACCCGATCGGAGGTGAAGGGGTGCGTCATCATGTAGGGCGGGGCGCGGCGCGCGAGAAATTCGTAGGGGCGAATGTTCTCGTTGAAGAAGTCGAGCAGGCCCTGCGATGACTGGCCGGTGGCGGTGAGATATTCGACCGCGGCTTGGTCAGCGGCCGACTCTTGCACTTGCGTGTGGCGCACATAGGAGCCCATCGCGAAGGCCGAAGAGCCCGAGATAAGCGACACGCCGGCTTGGCTCGCGCCAGCGGCGATCGCCAAAACGCCCAGGCCAATTGAGATTAGCGCCGGGCCCATCGCTTGCCGCTGAGCTTCGCGCGAGCGGGCCAAGTGGCCGCCAGCGATATGGCCGGTTTCGTGCGCGAGGACGCCCATCAGTTCGTTGGGGTTGTCAGCGGCAATGATGAGACCGGTGTGCACGAAGATGTTTTGACCGCCGGAGACGAAGGCGTTCAGGCTGTTGTCGCTGACGATGTAAATATCGACGTCGTTGGGATCGAGGCCGGCGGCCACCAGAAGCGGGTTAGTGTAGACGCGCAGCGTCTCTTCAATTTCGGCGTCTCGGATCAAGCCTTGCGCCGCTGCATCGACGGCTGTCGCGACCGCAAAGAGGGCAGCCGCGCATGTCACCGCGACGCCGCGCAGACTGTGCTTCAACGCCAAGCTGAGAGACGCGGTCATGCCCGCTCCTTTGATCGATGCCAATTGCAGCCGGTTTCACCCCCGTTTTGCGGCAGGAGCAAGGCCGGCTGCGTTAGCGCTTCGTCATTCGCCCTTCTTCGCCCAGCGGGAGAAACGCGACAGAAACTTGTCACGGCGCTCCTGGTCGGGCTCGTAGTTGAGCGCCGCTGCATCATCATAACGTGGCGCTGCGGGTTCCGCAGTTTCGGCCATGACGGGTTCGGGCGGAGCTGCGACCGGCTCAGGCTCGTAAGCGGCCGCCGCTGCCGGATGGACGATGATTTCCGCCTCCACGTGAACTGGCGCTTCCGCTTGCGGTGCGGATTCCTCAGCGATGGCTTCCGGCTCAACGTGCGGCCGCGCATCGCCATTGCTGCGATGACGGCCCTCGGGGCGCGGCGATAGCGATTTGAGATCGGCGCCGACGAAATCGAGCCACTCGCCGCCATCGACTTCATACACGCGACGGCCGCGGCCACGACCACGGCGGCGGCGTTTGCCGTTGCGCCCGCGTTCGTTGCGATCACCACGACCTTCGCCCCGCCCTTCGCGCTCGGGGCGTTCGGCGCGCGCCGCACCCGGTTCGGCGGCGGCTTCGCCGTTTTCACGCGGTTCGCTCGCATCGCCTTCTTCGCGCCGGCGGCGTCCGCCTCTGCGACCACGGCGTCTGCGGCCGCGCTTTTCGTCGCTTTCGCCTTCAGTATCGGCGACGACGCGGCGCGGCTTGGCTTCCGCTTCCTCGTCAGCTTCTTCTTCGTCTTCGCTCTCAACATCGACTTCGTCTTCGATCTCAAGATCGGCGGCTTCCTCAGCGGTCGTGTCGCGCGCCCGACGCGTCGGCGCTTCGATTTCGCGCTCGTCATCCTCGAACGTGTCAGCGCCGATATTGATCTCGAAATCGCCTGAGTTCATCCCCGAAGCGGCGATGACGCGAACGCGGACGTGACGGTTTTCTTCGATCGTCGCGAGCGTTTCGCGTTTTTCGTTCAGCAGATAGAGCGCGACATCGGTGGCCGTGCGCGCTTCGATGGTGTGGTTTTTCTGCTTGGCGCTGGCTTCGTCGAGCGCGCGTAGGAGAGCGAGTGCTGCCGATTCAATCGAGCGAATGCGGCCTGAGCCTTGGCAATGTTCGCAGACGTGGCTGGTGCCTTCCAGCACGCCGGTGCGGCGGCGCTGGCGCGAAAGCTCAAGCAGGCCGAAGCCGCTGATCTTGCCCATCTGAACGCGCGCGCGATCGAAGCGAAGGTTTTCCTTCATTCGCTTTTCGACGGCGCGATCGTTCTTGGAATCCTCCATGTCGATGAAATCGATCACGATGAGGCCGGCAAGGTCGCGCAGACGCATTTGGCGCGCCGCTTCGTCAGCGGCTTCCATATTGGTCTTGAACGCGGTCTGCTCGATATTGCGTTCGCGCGTGGCGCGGCCGGAGTTCACGTCGATGGCGACGAGCGCTTCGGCTTGGTTGATGACGATATAGCCGCCCGATTTCAGCGTCACGACGGGCGAATAGATCGAATCCAATTGCCGTTCGACGCCGTGCTTGGCGAAGATCGGCGTCGCGTCCTTCCACAAGTGCACGCGCTTGGCGTGCGAAGGCATCAGCATGCGGACGAAATCTTTGGCTTCCTTGTAGGCGCCATCGCCGTCGACGTGAATTTCATCGACGTCTTTGTCATAGAGATCGCGGATCGCGCGCTTCACCAGCGAGCTTTCCTCGTAGATCAACGCCGGCGCGACACTCTTCAGCGTTTCATCGCGGATGGTTTCCCAGGCGCGCGAGAGATATTCGTAGTCGCGCTTGATCTCGGTCTTGGTGCGTTTTGCGCCTGCCGTGCGGATGATCAGGCCCTGGCCTTGCGGCACATCAAGATCGAGCGCGATCTTCTTCAGGCGCTTGCGGTCCGTCGCCTGCGTGATCTTGCGCGAGATGCCGCCGCCACGGCCGGTGTTGGGCATCAACACGCAATAGCGGCCAGCGAGCGAGAGGTAAGTCGTGAGTGCTGCGCCTTTGTTGCCGCGCTCTTCCTTCACCACCTGGATCAGCATGATCTGGCGGCGGCGGATGACCTCTTGGATTTTATAGCGGCGCGTCAGGATGCGGCGACGGCGTTCGTCGAGCGCCTCTTCATCCTCGTCTTCGCCCTCGGATTCCGCTTCGGCCGCCGCGAGTTCGGCTTTGATCGATTCCTGATCGGCGTGCGGGATCGCGTAATAATCGGGGTGGATTTCCGAGAAGGCGAGGAAGCCGTGGCGATTGCCGCCATACTCCACAAAGGCCGCCTGCAATGACGGCTCAACGCGCGTCACCTTGGCGAGATAGATATTGCCTCTGAGCTGTCTCTTGCTGGCGACCTCGAAATCGAAATCTTCAACCGTTTTTCCGTCGAGCACCGCGACCCGGGTCTCTTCCGGGTGGGCGGCGTCGATCAGCATTGTCTTGGCCATTAAACTGGGCTCCGTGAGCGCCGGGCGCACAGGCTCTCGAACGTCCGGTCAGAACCGGGGCGAAAGCGGCGATGGGGCGCAAAGTCATGAGAAAAGATCCTGCGCGATCGCCGCCCGGGCCTTGGAGGCCTCTGGCGCTGAAATCGATCGCGGA
Source organism: Hyphomonadaceae bacterium (assembly GCA_022841905.1). Classification (GTDB taxonomy): domain Bacteria; phylum Pseudomonadota; class Alphaproteobacteria; order Caulobacterales; family Aquidulcibacteraceae; genus Vitreimonas. The sequence goes on from JALHQO010000001.1 coordinate 383,506, forward strand.
CGAGATCATAGGTTGCTCCGAGTTGACGCCGCCTAAAGAAGGTGGCGCTTACGCTCCGGCGACGGATGGCCTTCGGGTCCGAACGCGGGCGCAAGAAAGCAGCGCGCCGCAGGGCCTGGTTCGCCGATCCGCTTAGCGGGAGCGCGCTGGGCGCTCTTGGGGGAGTCCCCTGACGGCGCAGCCAACGATGACGCACCATGCATGATTTGACTTGGGATTGAAAGCGTTTGGGTCTGTTTCGGTAGCGGTATGCTGGGAGCTAGTCGGCGTCGGCGGGTTCGCTGACCGGCGCTATGGTCCAGACCCCGTTCGGGCTTGGCGGAACGAGCTGGTAGCCGGCGTTGAGGCTGAGGCCCCAGCCAGGGCCCTGAAGCCCGCTTTGGTCGGGCGATGCGGCGATGACGCGCTGGAAATCGCTGCTGATGACCGCCCCTTCAGTGGTCCGCAATTCTCCCCAAGCGTCGCGGATGGTGAGCGTTCCATAGAAGGCGCCGAGTTCCGGGACTGGCGTGATCTGGTTGGGGTTGAACTCCATCCGCATGCTGATCAGCGGCAATTCGAGCCGAGGCCCCTGGGCGTAAGCTTGGCGGATCGAGGCCAGCCGCACGGCCAAAGCTTGGGCCCGGGTCCGCTCCTGGGCCGTGATCGAAGCGCCATTGTAGCTCTCGCTGGCGCGCCGGAAGGCGCCCGCATTGCCGAAACGGGGGCGGAGACGGGCGACTAGCAGGTCGGCGGGGGTCGAAGCGCCGAGATTGGCGCGCCAGTTTTCGTCCATGCGGTCGAGAATGAGCGCATAGGCCGGCCCGGAAGCGTAGGCGAAGGCGCGGGCGTAAGCTTCGTGGCTGTCGAAATTGTCGAGGGTGCGAGCCGCGTAAAGATCGGCATTATCGCCGGCGCCGAGTTTGACGCCGGTATAGGCGGCTAACCCTTCGTTACGGTCGAGCGCCGCTTCGCTAGCCGCCGCGTTTGGATAGGCCGCATGACGGGTGGCGCGGAACATCAGCGCTTCCCGGGTGGCGTTTTCGCGGGCCCGGCCCCGGGAGCGCAGGGCCGTCGCCAGGGCCCGAAACTCCAGGCGAAGCCACACGCGGGCTCGTTCATCATCCAAATGAAGCGCATCGGCGCCCCGCTGCGCGGCAAGGCCGAGCTGGGGTTGGACGCGGTGCCAAGCTTCGTGGGCGAGCAGCACGCGGCGATCGGTTTCGTTGGCGGGCAGAGGCGCGAGCAGCATGATCCAACGCCGGCCACCCCATTCGACCGCGGTGTTGGCCATCGGCGCATCCGCCGGAAGCACGCCGACCCAACCGGCGCCGCTATTGCGCAAGACCCCGGCGCTATCGCTTTCGCTCGCCCAAGCGCCGCGGGTCGTAGGGTCCACGATGATGGTGGGGCCGCAAAGATCGACGCCCCAGAGCCGGCCGCGATCATCGGCGCAGATCTCCTGAAGCTCGCGATAGGCGCTCGAGGCCGCCATGACGTCCTGCGCCGCCGAGGGCAGGGCGAAACTGGTGAACGCGGCGAAGAGTAAGGCGCTCAAAACCCGCATGCCGTAAGGTTGAGCAGGGTTCATGTTCGTACTCAAGCGGCGATGCGATGAATGGCCCCCAACTGCAGTTACCGGGGCGTTCACCTTCCTTTTCAACTGGATAGTAGGCCGGCTCGGCTACTTTCCCGATCTTCATGGACGTTACCCGTCGTTCCTTCGCCCTAGCCGGTTTCACGGCCCTTGGCAGCGCCGCGCTGAGCGGACGCGCTTGGGCGGACGATCCGGCTGCCGTCCGCGCCGTGCTGGTGCAGGCGTCCGGCCCGTCGTCGCGGATCACGGTGGCGCTCGATCGGCTGACCACCGCTAGGACATTTTTCCTAGCTGATCCCAATCGTTTCGTCATCGATCTCGCCAACTCACGTCTCGCTCTGCCGCAGGGCGCCACCGGCGAGGGCCCTGGTGATGGCGTGGTGCGCCGATACCGGTACGCGCCGCAGCCTGGCGGCGCCTCGCGTCTGGTGCTCGATCTCGCCGCGCCTGCCACGCTTGTGCGCCAGGAACTTGGCAGCCGCCGCTCGCCCGAATTGAGCTTCGACCTCGCCGCTACCGGCCCGCTCGCGCCGCCGCCCGCCGCCGTTGAGCGCCGAGGCCGTGGCGCACAGGTGCGCACGATCGTCATCGACGCCGGCCATGGCGGACGCGATCCGGGCGCCATCGGCACGACTGGCGTGCGCGAAAAGGACGTGGTGCTCGACGCGGCTTTAAAGCTGCGCCAAGCGCTCGAACATCGCGGCCGCTACCAGGTGCGCTTGACGCGCGACGCTGATCGCTTTGTCGAACACGCCGAACGCGTGCGTTTTGCGCGCTCGCAGAACGCCGACCTTTTCATCTCGGTTCACGCCGATTCCCACGCCAATCCTGAAGCCGCTGGCGCTTCGGTCTATACGCTGTCCGAACGCGGCGCTGATCGTGCGCAAGGCTTGATGGGCGCGCAGAACTGGAACGTCGATCTGGGCGATGCGCCGCGCGAAGGGGTTGCGCACGACATTCTGCTCGATCTCTACCAGCGCGAAACCATCAATAATTCGGCGCTGTTTGCCCAAACTGTGATCCCTCGCATCGCCGAGGTCGCGCCGCTTTTGCGCAATACCCACCGCAATGCAGGGTTCTTCGTGCTGCTCGCGCCAGACGTGCCGGCGGTGTTGATCGAAACCGGCTTTTTGAGCAATCCGACCGACGAGCGCCGCTTGGCCGATCCATCCGCCCGCGAGCGCATGGCGGAGGCGATGGCGCGGGGTGTGGACGCCTATTTTGCTGCGCCAGCTTTGTATGCGAGCGCCTAAAATGGGTGCGATTCTTGCGTTAGGGTCAGCTACAACCCTGATGCTGCGCCGGCCATAATCGCGCCGTATTGGGGGGCGAGGCCGAGCCGATTGGTTGAAGCGCGCAAAATGCGGGGCGCAATGCGAAACGATGCTTATAGCGAGCGCGGCTGGAGCCGTCATGATCGCGAAGACGATTATCGCGAGCCGCCGCGCGGCCAGTTTCCATGGCGCAAAGTGCTCATCGGTTTGGGCATCTTCATCGCCGTCGGGTTTCTCGCGGTAGTGGGCTTCATCATCGCCGCACTGCAAGGGCTGCCGAGTCTCGAAGATCTCGAAAACTACGAACCGCCGGTGACAAGCCGCGTCCACGCCGGCGACGGCGCGTTGGTGGCGGAGTTCGCGCGCGAGCAGCGTGTGTTCGTGCCGATCGAGCAAATTCCCGATCACGTGAAGAACGCTTTCGTCGCGGTTGAAGACGCGCGCTTCTTCGAGCACTCCGGCCTCGACTATCAGGGCTTGGCGCGCGCCGTGCTGCGCATTCCGCTCGATGTCATTCAAGGCAACCGCATTCAGGGCGCCTCGACGATCACGCAACAGGTCGCCGGCAACATGCTGACCGGCCGCGCCGCTGCGTGCTCGGGCGGTATTGGCGGTGTGTTTTGCGCGGTGTGGACGAAGCTGCGCGAAGGCTTGGTTGCGCAACGGATCGAGCGCGTGCTCGATAAGGATCGCATCCTCGAGCTTTATCTGAACCAGATTTATCTCGGCAACCGCGCTTATGGCGTGGCCGCTGCCTCGCTCAACTATTTCAACAAGCCGCTCTCCGAACTCACTGTTTCGGAAGCTGCGTATCTCGCCATTCTGCCGAAGGGCCCGGCCAACTATCAGCTGCCGCGCAACCGCGAGCGCGCCATCGATCGGCGCAACTATGCCATCGGGCGCATGCTGGAACGCGGCTATATCAACGCCGAAGAAGCAACCGCCGCCCGCGCCGCCGATCTCGTTGTCGTCAACCGCTTGGCGGGCGACCAATACGTCGCTGCTTCGCATTTCGTCGAGGAAGTGCGCCGCCAGATTCAATCGCAATACGGCGAGGACGCGCTCTATAATGGCGGCCTCTCGATCCGCTCCACCATCGATACGCGCCTGCAGCTTGCCGCCGCGCGCGCTTTGCGTGCGGGGCTTGAATCGTACGATCGCCGCCGCTCGTGGCGCGGTCCGATTGGTACGGGCGATGCGTCTGGCGATGTGCAAGCGCAATTGCGTGAAGCGTCCGCGCCGCCGCAGCTTTCGGGCTGGGTGCGCGCCATGGTCACGGCCGCTGGCAGCAGCGGCATCACGGTCACCGACGAAAACGGCGCAACCGGCCGCCTCAATGGCGATGACGCATCGTGGGCCGCCCAAGGCGCGCGCAGCGAAGCGTCGCGCGCGCTTCGCGTCGGCGCGATCATCTATGCGACGCGCGGCTCGAACGGGCGCTACACGTTGCGCCAAGTGCCCGAAATTCAGGGCGCGCTGGTCGCCATGGATCCGCACACCGGCCGTGTGATGGCGATGGTGGGCGGCTATTCGTTCAACGATGCGAACGGCTTGAACCGCGCAACGCAAGCGATGCGTCAGCCCGGTTCGTCGTTCAAGCCGATCGTTTATGCAGCAGCGCTCGATTTCGGTTTGACGCCATCGACGCTTGTTGATGACGGCCCGCTCGCGATTGAAGCGGGCGACGGCACCAATTGGTCGCCGGAAAACTATTCGCGCGAATATTACGGCCCGACGACCTTGCGCCGCGGCTTGGAGTTTTCGCGTAACGCTATGACGGCGCGCGTGGCTTACGAAATGGGCCCCGAGCGCGTGCTCGAATATGGCCGCCGGCTTGGCGTCTATGGCGATGAGACCTCGGCGGTGTTTGCGCTCGCGCTCGGCGCTGGCGAAACCACCTTGATGCGGATGACGACGGCCTACGGCATGTTCGTCAATGGCGGGCGCCGCATTCAGCCGATCATTATCGACCGCATCCAGGATCGCTCTGGCCGTTCTGTGTTCCGCCGCGACCAACGCGATTGCCCGGATTGCACCGCCGATTGGCGCCCAGGTCTGCGCGCGCCTTCTCTGCCGGATACGCGCCAGCAAGTGCTCGATCCGGTGACCGCCTATCAAATCGTCTCGATGAGCGAAGGCGTCGTGCAGCGCGGCACCGCGACTGTCATCGCCGATCTCGGCTTCCCGCTCGGCGGCAAGACCGGCACTACGAACGACTATAAAGACGCCTGGTTCATCGGCTTCTCGCCGGACCTCGTCGTCGGCGTTTGGGCTGGCTTCGATCAGCCGCGCGACATGGGCGAGGGCGAAACCGGCGGCCGCATCTCGGCGCCGATCTTCCGCGACTTCATGCGCGACGCCTTGCGCGACACCCAGCCGATGCCGTTCCGTATTCCCAATGGCGTGCGGCTCGTGCGCGTCGATTATCAAACCGGCCTGCTGCCGAGTGCTACGACGACGCAAACCATCCTCGAAGCCTTCCGTCCGGATACCGAACCGTCGCGCGATGTGGTCTCGTCGCCGTTCGTGTTTGGCGGCACCGATCCGATCGATCCCCGCGTGCTCTCGGGCCTCGACGTCGATTACGGCGACGATCGCCAGCGCGAACGGGCGCAACGCGAACTGCAGGAAGAGCAGTCCGAGGATTTGGGCGGGCTTTATTAGGGACGAGGTTTTCGGGACTAGGGACGAGGGGACGACGCTTGCGTTTCGAAGCGCGTCCCTTACATCCAACCGCGAACCTAGTCCCTCATCCCTAGTCCCGAGCACCTCCAATGCGCGCCGATATCGCTGCCCTCGCTGAACAGATCGAATCCGCCGTCGCTTTGCTGCGGAGGCGTCTTTGACTGGGATCGCGCCCAGGTCCGATTTGACGAACTGAGCGCTCTCTCCGAGCGCCCCGATTTCTGGAACGATCCGGAAAAGGCGCAAAAGCTCATGCGCGAGCGCAACAAGCTCGAAGCGGGCATGAACAATATTCTCGCGCTCGAACGCGATCTGAATGACTCGCTCGAACTCGCCGAAATGGCGGAAGCCGAGGGCGATGCATCGCTGGTCGAGGAAGCGTTCGCGACGCTGAAGGCCGCGCAGTCGCGCGCCGCGAAAGCTGAACTTGAAGCGCTGCTCTCTGGCGAAGCCGACAGCAACGACGCGTATATCGAGTTCAACTCCGGCGCCGGCGGCACTGAGAGCCAGGATTGGACCGAGATGCTGCTGCGCATGTATTTGCGCTGGGCCAACGCGCGCGGGTTCAAAACGGAGTTGCTGGAAGAACAAGGCGGCGACACGGCCGGCATCAAGTCGGCCACCGTGCTCGTCAGTGGCGACAATGCGTATGGTTGGCTGAAAACCGAAGCCGGCGTGCATCGCCTGGTGCGGATCAGCCCGTACGACTCGAATGCGCGCCGCCACACCTCGTTTGCGAGCGTGTGGGTTTATCCAAAGGTCGACGAGTCGATCAATATCGAGATTCTCGACAAGGACGTCCGCACCGACACCTACCGCGCCTCCGGCGCCGGCGGTCAGCACATCAACAAAACCGATAGCGCCGTGCGCCTGACGCACATGCCGACTGGCATCGTTGTCGCTTGTCAGGCCGAGCGCTCGCAGCACAAAAACCGCGCCGCCGCCTGGGACATGCTGCGCGCGCGGCTCTACGAGGCGGAGTTGCAGAAACGCGAGGCCGCGGCCCAGCAGCTGGCCGACAGCAAAACCGAGATCGGTTGGGGCAGGCAGATCCGGTCGTACGTCTTGCAGCCGTATCAAATGGTCAAAGACCTGCGGACAGGTGTTGAAACCTCGGATACGCAAGGCGTGCTCGACGGCGATCTCGACCCATTCATGGCGGCGTCGCTCGCTGCTAGAGTGAGCGGGGCCGGCGATAAAGTGGTCGAAGATATCGATTAGAGTTCCGGTCTGGTGGGGGCCATGAGCGAAACGGTGGAAACTGCGATTGTCGAGCCTGGCGGGTGGTTGGCTGAATTTCAGCGCGGCCGCTGCGCGGGCGATATGGCTTTGACGACGTACCAGGGCTTGCTCGCCGACGAGATCGTGCTGCCGCAATCGGCCGCCGATAATGCCGATCCTTCCGTTCTTGTCTTGGCGTCGAGTACGTGGACAGACGCGATGGTGGAGCAATTGCTCTACATCCACGGTGAGTTCGCACCGGAATCCTCGTTTAGCTTTTTCGCGCACGACTATCTCGTGCAAGCGATGGCGGGCGGACACGGCGCATATTTTGCGCGGCGCAGAAATAATGAGCTTGCGTTGAAGTGCGCGGCGCAGGGGCTGAAGAGCATGCTCGCCGATCCGCACTTGGAGATTTTCAATCTCGGCGCGCGCTTGCATCGTTTGCCGCCGCCTGGTGCGAGGAAGTTGGCGGTGCAAAAGGGATATCGCAATGTCGAGACCGCCATCCGCGATCTCGACAAACGTCTCGCCGAATTGGAAGCACGCGAACCTTTGATGGCGCGGCACAAGACGTGGCTGAAGAGCTTGCGCAAAGTGCAGTTCGTCCCCGACGCCGAGATGACCAAGCACATGGGCCGTTTGGTGCAGCCCAACAAATTGCGTCCGCAACGCAAAGCCGAGATGGATCGCTTGCGTGAAGAGAAGGAACGCACCGATCCGGCGTTTCAGGCGGCGCGTGCTTTGTGCGAGATGGCGGGGCTGAAGTTTGGCGGCTTGCGGGTGATGGGCGCTTCGCGCTTGCGCGAGGTGTGGCCCGAGGGGCCGGACGTGCAGGCCTTCGGCTTTCGGGTCGAGACCGATAAGGGCCCGCGCGCGGCGCTGTTTTACATCGAGGGCGCGATCTTCAAGAAGCGCCTCGCCGTGTTGATCGAGCAGGGCAATCCGCTGCCCTTGGGGTCGCTCTCGCCGAGCGAGGCGGAGTACGCGGCCATTCTTTCGGGCTGAGACGTCCGCTGTTGACTTCAGCTCGATCCGCCTGTTGATTGAGCGTTCAAACAACAGGCGGACGGCGATGCGGCGACTTCTGGCGGTTCTTGGATGGGCTTTTGCGCTGGCGGCGACGCCCGCTTTTGCCGCGCCGGACAATTGCTCTCGCACCGAGCCTAGCGGCGAGCGGACGCTCTGCCATGAGGCGGTGATTGCAGCGCCCGTCTCCGAGGTTTGGGCGCTGTTTGCGACGACTGAGGGTTTGGCGTCCTGGGTAGCGCCGGTGGCGGCGATCGATCTGCGGCCGGGCGGCATGTGGGAAAGCTCGTACGACCGCGCCGCGCGTCTGGGCGACGCCGGCAACATTCGCAATCGCGTCATCGCGTTCACGCCGGAGCGTTCGCTGATCATCCAAGTCGCCGGCGCGCCGCCGAACTTTCCGCACGCCGATCTCGTCGGCGAATTGGTCACCGTGATCGCGTTCGAGCCCGTCGATGAGGCGCACACGCGCGTGCGCGTCACCATGCTTGGATATCGCGACGGCGAAGGGTTCGACGCGCTGTATCGCCATTTCGAGTGGGGCAATGCGTACACGCTCGATGCGCTGGCGGCGCGCGTGAGTGCGGGGCCGACGGATTGGAGCGCTGCGCAATGACGCCGCGCGAGAAGATCATTCACGCGGCGATGGAGCTGTTTTGGCTGAAGGGCTACAACTCCACCTCGATCGCGGATTTGCTGTCGCGGACGCAGCTCAATTCCGGCAGCCTCTATCATGTGTTTCCGTCCAAGCAGGACGTGCTGATCGGCGTGCTTGAAGCCTATCGCGACGGCATCGAAGAGATGCTGCTCGAACCGGCCTGGGGGCAGGTGGACGATCCGATCGAAAAGATTTTCGCGCTGCTCGGCGGCTATCGCACCATGATCGCTGAAAGCGATTGCACCTATGGCTGCCCGATCGGTTCGCTGGCGCTGGAGCTGCATGAGCCCGATCCGCAAGTGCGCGATCTGTTGGCGGTGAATTTCGAGAATTGGGTCAAGGCGGTGCAACGTTGCTTGGAGGCGGCCGGGCCGCGTTTGCCGAAAGGCACGGACACCAACGCGCTCTCCGAGTTTGTGCTGACGGCGATGGAAGGCGGCGTGATGCAGGCGCGTACGCATCGCGACGTCGCTTATTTCGATCGCGCGGTTGAGCAATTGCGCGCGCATTTTGCGTTGCTGGAGCAGGCCGCCAAGCAAGCGGCGTGAAGCGGGAGGGCGGCAATGGATATCAATTGGATCGCGGTGGTCGCGGCGGCGGCGAGTTCGTTTTTGCTGGGCGGGCTCTGGTATTCGGCTTTGTTCGCGAAACCTTGGATGCAAGTCGCCGGGCTGACTGAGGCCAAGCCCGAAGCGGCAATCCAGCGATTATCTTTGGCGGCTCGTTTGTGCTGGCGCTGATTGCGTCCGCATCGTTCGCGGTGTTTCTCGGACCCAACCTCGATGCGGCGACGGGCGCGCTTTATGGGGTCACCGCTGGGCTCAGCTGGGTGAGCGCATCGTTTGGGATCAACTATTTGTTCGAGCGCAAGAGCCTCCAACTGTTTCTGATCAATGGCGGCTATCACACGCTGCAGTTCACATTGATCGGCGCGATCCTGGGCGCGTTTTGATGCGCGCGGTGGTGTTGGCGTTGGCGCTCGCATCGTGCGCCGCGCCGGCGCCAGTTGATCCGATGGCGCCGTTGCAACCTTTGCTCGGCTGTTGGCGCGGGACGTTCGAGGGGCAGCCGAACATTTATGACGAGCGCTGCTTTGAGCGGCTGGGCGCACATGTTGCCGATGTGCATACGGTGCAGCCGACGACGTATTCCGGCGAGACGACCTATCATTGGGACGATGCGCAGCATGAAATCGTGTGGGCCTATGCGGCCAGCGATGGCGGGCGCAGCAATGGCGTGCTGACGCCGGAAGCGGGACGATTGGTGTTTCCGCCGCATACCTATCGCGGCCCCGATGGCGCTGAGCTGCGCTTGCGTTCGGTCTGGACGATTGAGGGCGAGCGCTTCAGCACGGTGTCGGAGCGGTTCGAGAATGGCGCATGGGTTGCGTTGATGCGCATCGACTACGAGCGTGCATCTGAGAGCGAGTGACGAGCGACAGCGCGCGTCAGCTTGAATCGAAGACTGGCTTGGTTTGACCGCAGAAAACGCGAAGCGTTGCGAAAATCTCTTCGCCGATGCGCGGCGCTAGTTGGGCGGGTGCGTTAAGGAACTTCGCGATGATGCGCGGCGCCGCGTGGAGACGGCGCGCTAGCCGGCGCGCAAACGGAGCGGGATCGTTGTGGACGCGCAGCAGCGCTTCGAAGCGCTCAGCTAACGGCCAAGCGGAGTGGAAGCGCATATGGACCGTCGGCGTCCTCGCCGGCATGCGCCGGTGCTGGCGGGCGGGACGCCCGCGCTCCATAAAACAGCGAAAACTTATGCGCCAGTCTTCGGGCTTGTCGGCATCGAAGCTCATCTCGCGGCTTTGGCGTTGGGCGTGCGCGCGTTTCGCGGTGCTCGCAACGCCCAGCGGGTAGGCGCTGGCTTCGATGAACAGCAGATGGCGGAGCATCGCTTCGGCGCAGTGCAGCCAGTTGAGGATCAGGCGGTAGGTGGGGCCGGTGAGCGTGTGCCTCGCCGCGAGTTCTTCCGGCGCGCCGAAGAGATTGAACAGCGTCCGCAGCAGGGCGCCGGCGGCGCGCCATAGCTCAAGCGGCGCTTTGCGATGATCTTGGGGCAATGACATGGAGGCGCAGTATAAAGCCGCCTCGAACCCGGTCGGATTGGCGGCGCTCTATCCCCGCATTCCGAGTCAGTGGCTCAACGCCCACCAAAACCAAGCGAGCGTCACCACCACCCAGGCAGCCGCTAGCAAAGCCGGTATCCAGTAAGGAGGCGGCCCCCGCCGCTGATCGTCGCCCATGCGGTAAAAATGACGTCGGCTCGCGACAGGCGCTATAATATTTGACGCAAGTACTGCACTGGATTGACCAAGAAAAAGCCCCGGCGCGAGGCCGGGGCTTTTGAGTTTTGTATTCCAACCCAAAACGAAAAATCAGTTCGACGTGCCCGTGACGATCACGCCCGAGACCATGCGGTCATCGTTGCTCGGCTCGCCGAAGACGGAGCCGCCGAAAGAGGTTTGCTGCGCGGGACGCTCAGGCGTTTGCACGATTTGCGGCGCAGCTGGCGTGCCCGGGCCCGATTGCGACAACGGATCTTGCAGGTAACGGCACTGGCCTTCGAACACGGCGCCCATCTCGACGGAGAGCGATTGATGGACGATGTCGCCCAGCACATGCGCGTTGCGCGCGAGCATGACCTTGCGGGCGCGGACCGAGCCTTCGACGCGGCCGTGCACGGTCACGCTTTCGGAGACCATGTCGCCCTTGATCATGCCGGTGTCGCCAACGGTGACGGAGCCGCCACGGACGTTGCCTTCGATTTCGCCATCGACTTGCAGTTCGGCGCCATCGGCTTCGATCGTGCCGGTGATCTTCACGCCATTGGCGATGATCGACGCGATGCCGCTGCGGCTCGGGGCGGAACGACGTTGGATGGTTGGATCAGGCAAAGCAGGCACGCTCGAATCTGTTGGTCTACCCTTGTTCGTGAACATGCCGGCCTGCCCTCAAGAAATTCACAGGATCAACCGCCCTGCCGCGGAACCACACTTCGTAGTGAAGGTGGGTTGCAGTGCTTCGCCCCGTAGACCCCATCGAGCCGACGCGTTGACCAATGGCGACGCGATCACCGCGTTGCACTTGGATATCGCGCAAGTGTGCGTACCGAGTCTTAAAGCCGTGGCCGTGATCGATCTCGACCACATTGCCATAGCCTGAACGCACGCCGGCATAGGAAACGGTGCCCGGGGAGGTGGCGACGACCGGCGCGCGCTCGAAGGCGGCGAGGTCGAGACCGGCGTGGAAGGTGGGACGGCCGTTGAACGGATCGATCCGTTGGCCGTAGCCTGAGGTGGTGCGGTAGTCGACGGCGACCGGGGCGGCCAGCGGCGTGGCGCCGGCAATGGCGCCGAGGCGGCGGGACTCACCGATGCGGGCCGCGACCTGGGCGACGCGCTGGGCGAAAGCCGGGTTCAGGCCGCTATCGCGCAGATAAGCGACGAAATCTTGCGGCACGAGCGGGCCGCCTTGGCCGTCGCTCTCAGTGCCTTCGAGGTTGGCCATCGAGACGCCGGTGAGGCGCAGGACGCCGCGGGTCTGTTCGGAGCGCTCAACGACCTGGTCTTCCAGCTCGGCGAGGGTTTGCTCCTGGTCGGTCTCGAGGCGCTCGCCGCGGGCGCGGAAGCCGACGGTTTGGACCTGATAGGACTCAGAGGTGATGGCGCGGGATTGGCGGGCTTCGGCTTCATCGACCGAGGCGGCCATGATGATGCGGGCGCCGTCACGCTCGATCGGGCGGGAGGCCGCGAGCTGGAGGCCGGAGCCGCCGGCATATTCCAGCAGCGAGCGGAGCACTTCGTGGCGGCTCTCGAACTCAGCGGTGGCGCGGTCGAACTGGCGGGAGCGCTCGTCGAGCTGGGCCTGGGCGGCCTCGGCTTGGGCGCGGGATTCGTTGAGCCAACGGTCATACTTGGCGCGTTCGCGCTCAATTTCGGCGTTGGAGGCGGTGGCTTGGGGGCCTTCCAGGATGGTGTTGGTGGTGGCGTAAACGCACCAGCCGGCGATGCCGACGGCGCTCAGCGCCAAAAGGGCTTGCTTACCGGGAGACAAAGAAACGTAGCGAACGGTCCCGCCGCTACGATGGTAAATCTGTCGTTCTGGAAACATGCGGTCGAAAAACGCCCGCGCTCGTGATCCGAACTGGCTCATGGTCCGCCGCCACCCACTAACTCAGTACCAAAAAAATGTCGTTTAGCCCCGCCAGAACCAACCAAACCCGAAACCCTCCCGAATTGCAACAGTGCCTAGGCGCCGTTTACAGGAATTTCAGGCTCGTTAACGACTAGACTGCGAAAACCACGCCAAATCTGCGCCTATTAAGTAAAAAGCGCCTATTTATCCGGCTTGGCGTTAACTTCTTTCAAGACGTCTTCCACATGTCCTGGCACGCGCACCTTGCGCCAAACGCGCTTAATGCGGCCGGCGGCGTCGATCAGGAAGGTCGAGCGCTCGATGCCCATGAACTTGCGTCCGTAGAGGCTCTTCTCGGTCCAGACGCCGTAGCGCTCGCAGACTTTGCCGTCCTCGTCTGACGCAAGCGTGACCGCCAGTCCGTGTTTAGCCGCGAACTTGTCATGCTTTACGACGCTATCGCGAGATACGCCGACGATCGTGGCCTTCGCTTTTGCGAAGGCCTTCGCCTTTTCAGTGAAGCTTAGGGCTTCTTGCGTACAACCAGGTGTGTCGTCTTTAGGATAAAAATAAAGCACGACCTGCTGGCCCTTTAGGCCCGCTAAGCTGACGCGCCCGCCCCCGGCCGTTGGTAAATCAAAGGGGGGTGCGGGGTCGCCAGGTTTGAGTTCTTTCGCCAAGTCCGGCCTCCCAATGGCAATGACGGGGGGCGCCGGCCAAAGGGCCGTCCGCCGCTCCGCCCACTGCGCGAGCGCTGGGGCTTTGCTTTGCTATGAATTGGCTTCCCGCGCTAGATATCGCGGCGGGGCGTTGGAGCTGTGCGGATGATACGCCGCTCGACGCTAATTGCTGTCGAGATTTTGCTCGCGCTGGTCGCCGCCTTGGCGATCGGCGTCGGCATTGCGTGGTGGCGGCTGAGCCAGGGCCCGATCGAACTCAACGCCATGCGCGAACACGTGCAGTCCGAGCTTTCGGCTGCCCGAGGCGGCCGGCCGGTCGGCATCGAGGGCGTGCAGCTGGCCTGGAGCAGCAACGGCCTCGAACTGCTGGCCGTCGGCATCACCATCGAGGACGGACGTGGCGGCGTGCTCTCCGAACTCGAGCGGGCGCGCATCGAACTCAACGTGCTGCCGCTCTTTATTGGGCGCATCTCGCTGCGGCGGGCGGAGTTTACCGGCGGGGCGATGACGTTCACGCGCAAGGTGAACGGCGCTCTGCATATCGCCTTCGGCCCCGAAGGCGCGCCGGCGGACATCATCATCGATCCGCCGCCGCCGAACGAGACGCTCGAAGAGCGTGTCGCACGCGTGCTCGACAGCATGGAGGCGGCGTTCCGGCCGGTGGGTCCGGGCGGCGGCTTGCGCGAGGTCAGCGTGCGCGGCGCCGATCTGCTCATCATCAACGATGGCGGTGGTCGCTGGACGGCTGACGCCGCCAATTTCGATCTTGCCCGGCGCGGCCGCACGCTGACGCTGGCGGCGGTGGCGCGCTTGGAAGGCGCTGACGGTTTGGCGCCGGCCAGCCTGCGCATCACCACCGACACGCGCTTCCGCAGCGCCGTCATTGAATTCGGGGCCGAGAACGTGCGGCCGCGCGCCGTCTTCTCGCAAGACGCGCTCGGGCCGTTCGGCGGCTTGGATGCGCCCATGACGGCGACAATCTCGATCGGGCTCGACCGCGACGTCGGCGTCAATCGCTTCGAAGGCGATGTCGCGTTCGGCGCCGGCTCGGCAGCGATGGGTGATGGCCGCTTCGATCTTGAGGGCGGGCGCCTGCATGGTCGCTACGATATCGATAGCGACGAACTGATCATCGACGAAATTGCGTTCGCTGGCGACCGCACCCGCATCGACGGCGAAGTCCGCATCCGCGATGTCTCGCGCATCATCCGCCCCGCGCCGGATCAACCGGCGGCGTTTGACATTTCGCTGCCAGCGATGCGTCTTGCGATGCCGGGCACGTTCTCCGAGCCGGTGTCGTTCTCGAATGTGCGGCTGGTCGGCTCGATCGTCAGCGCCGAGCCCAGCATCCGCTTTACGCAACTGACGGCGCAAACCGGCGAAGGCGTGCTGCACGCGACGGGGCGTCTCTACTGGGCGGCGGCGGGCGTGGGCGAAGATCGCCGCATGCGGACGGGGCTCGAACTCGAAGGCCGCGTCGATGGCGCGGTCGATGCGCGCGTCATCACGCAAGTTTGGCCGATGGGCGTGGGCGAGAGCGCGCGCGAGTTTCTGGCGCGATCAGTGCAAGGCGGACGCGTCACCGACATCGTCGCCAGGCTCGATATTCGCCCTTCCGACCGCGTCGCCGAGGCCTGGCGCAACGAAGCGGTGGATGTGCGCTTCAACGTGGCGAGCGCGTCGATGCAGTTCGTCTCGACCATGTCGCCGGTGGTGAACGCGCGCGGGTCGGGCATTCTGCGCGGCAACAGTTTTGAGATGACGGTGCCCGAGGCGAGCATACACGGCCTCACCATCACCAACGGCCGCGTCGAGATTCCGCAGTTCAAGCCGCGCGGCGCGATGGCGACGATCAGCGCGCGCGTCGATGGCAGCGCCCGCAACGTGCTGGAAATTCTAGCCCAAGAGCCGATCGGTCTGGGCGAGCGCATGCCCGTCGATGCGGCCACTGCGACCGGACGCGCCAACGTCAATCTACGCATCCAACGGCCGATGGTGCGCGAAGCGCCGTTCGAGGCGTGGCGTTTCTCGGTGGACGGCACCATCCGCGACTTTACCGGCAACATGACAGACCGGCGCATCTCGCTCTCGCAAGGCCAACTCACAGTGCGTGGTGACCAGCGCGCGGTGACCGTGTCCGGCCCGGTGCGCGCCGGCGCGTCAGCGATCGAGGAAGTGCGCTGGACCGAGCATATCGGGCGCAACGGTGAAAACGGGCGCTCCGAGTATCAGGTCTCCGGCGACTTCGAAGCCGATGATCTGGAGCGGCTGGGCTATCCGGTGGCGCAATATGCGCAAGGTCGCATCGGCGTGACGGTGACGGGCCAAGGCCGCGGCTTCGACGTCGACAATGCGCGCATCGATCTTGATCTGACCAATGCCGCAGTTGAATTGCCGCGTGCGTTTTGGGTCAAGCGCGCCGGCGTCGCCGCATCGGCGCGCTTCAATGTCGAGCGTCAGAGCGATGGTTCGCTCGCATTCAATGGCATCGATGCGCGCGGCGGCGGGCTGACCGCGCAAGGGCGCATGCGGCTGGCGCGCGACAATCGTTTGATCGACGTGGATTTGACACGGCTTGCGATCGAAGGCCGCTCTGATGCACGGCTGACGGCGACGCGCTCCGCCGATGGCGGCCTCGATGTTGCCGTGCGCGGGGCGCTGTTTGACGGCGCGCCGTTCATGGGCGGCGACGATGCGCCGCCGGAGGCAGCAGCTCAGCCGGCTAATGCGACCGTGCCGCCGCCACAAGCGCCGCTGCGCGCAACGGTCGAGGTGGATCGTCTGAAGTTGCGCGGCGGCGCGACGTTGAGCGATGCGCGGGTGAATCTCACCATGTTGCGCGGCGCGCTTTCGACGCTGATTGCTGAAGGGCGCTCACCCGATAACCGCGCCTTTTCACTCGCATTGGGTCCGCGCCCGACCGATCCGCGCGGCGGCGTGCGTTTCCGTTCGGACGATGCAGGCTTTGCCGTGCGCGCGCTCACCGGGATGGACAACGTCATTGGCGGCACCGCCTCGGCTGACGGCGATTGGCGTGGCGGCCCGCCTAGCCAAGCACGCTTCACGGTGCGCATGCGTGACTTCCAAGTCGTGCGCTTGCCGGCGATGGCGCAGCTTTTGTCCTCGGCCGGTTCGCTGACGGGGTTGGTCGATACGTTGAACGGCGAAGGCATCGGCTTTGGCGCGCTCGATGCGGAGATGACGTTCGCCAACAACCGCATCGCCTTCAGCGAAGGCCGCATGGCCGGCCCGGCGATGGGGCTGACAGGCGCGGGCAGCTACGACATCAGGCGTGACAATCTCGATATCGACGGCGTGATTGCGCCGTCGCCGGTGCTGAACTTGTCGATGCTCGGCGAAATTCCGTTGATCGGCGATCTGCTGGTGTCGCGCCGCGGCGAGGGCGTGTTCGGCATGACCTATTCGATCAACGGACGCGCCGAGCAGCCGCGCGTTGGCGTCAATCCAGTGTCGGCGCTGACGCCGGGAATTCTGCGCCGCATCTTCGAACCGGTGCAACCGCGCGAAAGTGCTGCGCCCGGCGGCTCGCATTCGTGGACGCAGGAGCCAGCGGTTGAACCAGCCCCGCCGGAGGTTGCGCCAGAGGCTGTGACTGAGACGCCTGCCGAAGATGCGCCAGCGGGCGATGTTTCCAGTACGCCGCCGCGTGTTGCCGAAGCGCTCGCCGTCACGCCCTAAGCGGCGGTCGCTATTCCACGCGCAGCAGTGCGTGCTTCTTCTTTCCGAGCGACAATTTAATCGCGCCGTCTACGATGTCGGCGGGTGAAAGCTCGGCGCCTTCATCGGTGATCAGCGCATCGTTCACGCTGACGGATTTTTGCGCGATGGCGCGTTTGCCTTCGCCGTTGGAGGCGGCGAGCCCGGCTTTCACCAGCGCGGCGGCGACGCGCAAGCCCGCGAATTCGCTTTGCGCGATGACGATAGTCGGCAGGTTGTCGCTGCGCGCGCCTTGTTCGAACGTCGCGCGCGCGGCTTCTTCGGCCTTTAGCGCTTCGCCGCGGCCGTGGAGCAATGCCGTCGCTTCGGTGGCGAGCGTTTTCTTGGCGTCGTTGATTTCGGCGCCTTGCAGGGCTTCCAGGCGCGCGATTTCTTCGAGCGGTAGGTCGGTGAAGATTTTGAGGAAGCGGCCGACATCGGCGTCTTCGGCGTTGCGCCAGTATTGCCAATATTCGTAGGGGCTCACCATGTCGGCGTTGAGCCAGACCGCGCCTTGCGCCGTCTTGCCCATTTTGGCGCCGCTCGCTGTAGTGATGAGCGGTTGTGTGAGGCCGAAGAGTTCGAAGCTCTCCATGCGGCGCCCCAATTCGACGCCGTTGACGATGTTGCCCCACTGATCGGAGCCGCCCATTTGCAGCTCGCAATTGTAGCGGCGCTTCAGCTCGACGAAATCGTAGGCTTGCAGGATCATGTAGTTGAACTCGATGAAGCTCATCGGCTGCTCGCGCTCGAGACGGAGCTTGACCGAGTCCATCGAGAGCATGCGGTTGACGCTCATGTGGCGCCCGACCGTGCGCAGGAAATCGAGATAGTTGAGCGGCAGTAGCCACTCGGAATTGTCCACGAGCAGCGCGTCGGACTTGCCGTCGCCGAAGCTGAGAAACTTGTCGAACGTGCCGCGGATCGAGGCGGTGTTCTTGACGATCTGCTCTTCGGAGAGAAGCTGACGCATCTCCTCCTTGCCGGAGGGATCGCCGACGCGGGTGGTGCCGCCGCCGAGCAGAACGATGGGTTTGCCGCCAGCCTGCTGCAGGCGGCGCAGGTACATGATCTGGGTGAGGTTGCCCACGTGCAGGGACGGGGCGGTCATGTCGAAGCCGATATAGCCGGTCACGCCGCGGGCGGCGGCTTTGTCCAAGCCCTCAAGATCGGTGCACTGGTGAAACTGTCCGCGCGCGATCGCCGTGCGCAGGAAGGGGGAGGAGGCGGTGGTCATGGCGCGGGCGCTTAGCATGGGGCGGCTCACGTGTCGAAGCTACGTCCCGTTAAAGGAGATCAGGTCTAAGGTGTCGCTATGCAGGTCGCCCTGAAACCCCACCCCGACACGCCCGCGAACGCCGTGACGGCGATCGAGGTGGAGGTCGTGCGGGAAGGCGGGGTGCTGCGGCTGAAGTATCGCGCGCTCGGGCGGATGGATGAGCTGCTCGTACCGGCGGCGGCGGATTTCGAGCGCGCCGATGAACTTTGGAAAGAGACCTGCTTCGAGGCGTTCGTGCGCGGGGCGGGCGAGGCCTATTGCGAATTCAACTTCGCGCCCTCGTCGCGCTGGGCGGCGTATGCGTTTGAAGGCTACCGCGCCGGCATGCGCGATTTCGAAGTGGCGCCGCTTTATGTCGAGACCAATGCAGGGCCGGACTCGTTCGAACTGATTGCGGCGGTGACGCCGGGCGAGGTTGGGCCGTGGCGCGTTGGCCTATCGGCGGTGATTGAAGAAACGGATGGGCGGAAATCGTACTGGGCGCTGGCGCACGCGCCCGGCAAGCCGGACTTCCACCATGGCGACGCATTCCAGTTGGAGCTGACATGAAATTCGGCATCGAGCGTTTGTTGGAAGATGCGAAGCTCCGCGCGCCGCTGAAGGGCAAGCGCGTGGCGCTGGTGGCGCATCCCGCATCGGTGACGCGTGATCTCACGCATTCGTTCGATGCGCTGATGGCGCTCGATGATATTCGCATCACGGCCGTGTTCGGTCCGCAGCACGGCATGCGCGGCGAGAAGCAGGACAATATGGTTGAGAGCGACGACTATACCGATCCGCTTTACGGCGTTCCGGTGTTCTCGCTTTACGGCGAAGTACGCCGGCCGACCGGGCAGATGCTGTCGACGTTCGACGTCGTGCTGATCGATCTGCAGGACTTAGGCTGCCGCATCTACACCTTCATCACGACGCTGCTCTACATGCTCGAAGCGGCGGCTGAGCATGGCAAGGAAGTGTGGGTGCTTGATCGCCCCAATCCTGCTGGGCGGCCAATTGAAGGGCTGACGTTGCGCGCCGGCTGGGAGAGCTTTGTCGGCGCGGGGCCGATGCCGATGCGGCATGGTTTGACGCTTGGCGAATTGGGGCACTGGTTTATCGAGCACTTCAAACTCGACGTGCCGTATCGCGTGATTGAGATGGAAGGCTACAAGCCCGACGAAGCGCCCGGTTACGGTTGGCCGATCGGTGAGCGCACGTGGGTGAACCCGTCGCCGAACGCGCCGAACCTTTGGATGGCGCGCGCCTATGCCGGCACGGTGATGCTCGAAGGCGCAACGTTGAGCGAAGGCCGCGGCACAACGCGGCCGCTGGAGTTGTTCGGCGCGCCTGATATCAATGGGCGCGACGTGATTGCGGAAATGCGCGCGTTCGCGCCGCATTGGCTCGATGGCTGCCTGCTGCGCGAATGCTTCTTCGAGCCGACGTTTCATAAGCATGTGAAGCAACTGTGCAGCGGCGTGCAGATCCACGTCGAGGACCCGGCGCATTACAACCATCACGCCTTCAAGCCGTGGCGCGTGCAAGCGCTCGCCTTCAAGGCGGTCCGCCGGCTCTATCCAGACTACAATCTCTGGCGCGATTTTCCGTACGAGTACGCGTTCGGCAAATTGCCGATTGACGTGATCAACGGCTCGCCGCTGCTGCGCGAATGGGTCGACGATCCGAACACCGGCCCCGGCGATCTCGACGCGATCACGCTGCCGGACGAGCAAGCGTGGGCGGCGGCGCGGGCGAAGTATTTGATCTACTGAGCGCCCGGCCGCCAGCCGCTTGCCGCGAGGAAGGCACGGGCGTCCGTACCGCGCAGAATATCGCGGATGGCTTGGCGCTTGTCGGGCGCGTGTTCGTAGTAGTCGCGCACGATGCGATAGCCGACCCAATAGGCAAGATCGCCAGGCGCTTCGGGCGTTCCGACGCCGTTATAGAGCCATGTTGAGAGATCGCGGTTGTCCATGTCGGCGGCGAAGCGCTGTTCGATCTCGGCTTCACGGCCAGCAGTCCACTCGATGAGATGGCCGTTTGAGATGCGGCCGGTCATCAGTTCGGCCATGAATTCGGCCGCGCCTTCGTTGAGTGATTGAGAGAGCACCGTCTCGCCCGCGAAGCTGCTCTGAAGGGAATGCACCATTTCGTGGGCGATGATGTGGGTGAGGCGAATGTCGAGTGCGGAGGTGTCGGGCGAACCGCTGCGGCACATGACTTCGAGGCCGATCATCAAGGCTTCGCTGTTGGCCGTACCGCCGGAATTGTTGGCGCCAATGAGGATATAGGTCTGTGGATAGGTCGCTTCGGGGTAGAGCGCTTCTAGCGCTAGGAACGCGGCGCGGACGCGGGCGCGCACATCGCCAAGATTTTGTGCGCAGGTGCGTGCGTCGCTGTAGATTTGCGGTCGCTGCGCGACGCGCGCGGCGAGGTTCTCGGCTGAGACAATTCGATTCGGAATGAAGCCGCGCACGCCAGCGCTGCCATTGGCGATGTAGGGCTGAAGCGCTGCAGCGTCGGGCCTGCCGCTGGCGGCGTCATAGATTCGAAAGAAGGCGTCGACGTCGGCGGTTTCGATCCTGGCGTCGAGCGGATCGGCGGCGCGCTGGGCGTGGGCGGTGGTAGTCGCCGCGGCGAAGATGGCGGCGGCGATGAGAATGGTGCGCATTAGTCCCCTCCTGGTTCGATGATGCGGGCGGGCGCGCCATTGGATGCGCCGCCCGTCTCTGGAGTGGCGCTTCCGCTTTCAGTCTGTCACAGCAGACTCTCGATTGACGAGACCCCCCATGACCACTCCCGCTTTCGCCGCGCCGCTTCAGTTGCCCAGCGAGACATTGCCGAACCGTTTGGCGAAAGCAGCGATGACAGAGGGCATGGCCGATCTCCAAGGGCGGCCATCGGACGATCTCGTGCGTCTTTATGAAGCGTGGGGGCGCGGCGGCGCGGGGCTGTTGATCAGCGGCAATGTGCCGGTCGATGCGCAGCATCTGGAGCGGCCGGGGAATGTGATCATCGCGGGACCGCAGGATGCAGCGGCGAAAGCGGCGCTGCGGCGGCTGACACAGGCCGCGCGTGCCGGCGGCGCCGGGTTCTGGATTCAATTGAGCCATGCCGGGCGCCAGACGCCCGCGCTCGTCAATCCAACGCCGAAGGCGCCTTCCGCCGTGGCGCTGGCATTGCCGGGAAAACTTTACGGCGCGCCTGTGCCGATGAGCGGCGACGATATCCGCGCCGTCATTCGCAGCTTTGCCGAAGCAGCGGCGGTGTCGCGCGAGGTGGGCTTTACAGGCGTGCAGATACACGGCGCGCACGGCTATCTGATTTCTCAATTCCTCTCACCGCTTGCGAACAAGCGCGAAGACGAATGGGGCGGCGCGTTGGAAAACCGCGCGCGGCTGCTGTTGGAAATCGTGCGCGCGACGCGTGCGGCGGTTGGCGCCGATTTCACGCTCGCGGTGAAGCTCAATTCGGCGGATTTTCAACGCGGCGGCTTTGCGCCGGGCGAGAGCATGCAAGTGGCGCAATGGCTCGAAGCGGAAGGCGTCGATCTTCTGGAAGTGTCCGGCGGCAATTACGAGCAGCCGCGCATGATGAAGATGGAAGGGCTTGAAGCCGCCGATGTCAGCGGCTTGCCGGCCTCCACAGCGGCGCGTGAGGCTTACTTCCTGGATTTTGCCGTGGAGTTACGCAAGCATGTGAAAACGCCGTTGATGGTGACGGGCGGGATGCGGACGGCGCAGGCGATGAACGAGGTGATCGAGCGCGATGGCGTGTCATTGATCGGCATTGGTCGGCCGATGGTGGTCGATCCCGATGCGCCGCGGCGTTTGCTGGAAGGTGCGCCGTCGCTCGATCGCCACGAAGAGCGCTTGCGCCTGGGGCCTGGCTTTTTCAGTCAGCGCTCGCCGTCGAAAACTCTGCGCGCGTTGAATGGTTTCGGCGCGCTTTATTGGCAGTACCAGCAATTGCGCCGCATCGGGCGCGGGCAGGCCCCCGACATGAAGCTGGGCTTGTTGAAAGCGCTGATGGATGAGCGGCGCGCGCAGACCGCGTGGATGGCCGGCCGCGCGCGCGGGGCCGCATCATGAGCCGGCTCGATCGGGCCTACAATATCGGCGATCTGCGCAAGCTGGCCTACAAGCGACTGCCGCCGCCGATTTTTCACTACATCGATGGCGGCGCCGACGATGAATGGACGATGCGGCGCAACGCGAGTGCGTTTCAGCGCTATGAAATCATCCCTGACGTTCTGAGCGATGTCTCCAAGCTCAAGACCGCGACCACGCTGTTCGGCCAGCCCATTGCGCGCCCGCTGATGCTGGCGCCGACAGGCCTCAATCGCATGTTCCACGAGGACGCCGAGCATGCGGTGACGCGCGCGACGGCCAAGCACGGCTTGCTGTTTGGGCTGTCGACCATCGGCACGATTCGATTGGAAGAGGTCGCCGAGCAGTTCGCCGGGCCGAAAGTGTTTCAGGTCTACATCTTCAAGGATCGCGGTCTGACCAGTGAGTTCGTCGCGCGTTGCAAAGCGGCGGGCTATCACGGGCTCGCGCTCACGGTGGATACGCCGGTGGCGGGCAATCGCGAGCGCGACCGCGTGCATGGGCTGTCGCTGCCGCCGCGGCTCACCTTTCGTTCGATGGTGAGTTTCGCGCTGCATCCCGGCTGGTCGCTGCCGGCGCTGACGGGGAAGAAATTCGACTTCGCCAATGTGAGCCACCGCGTTGATGCGCTGGCGGGGACGTCGATGAGCGTGGTTGAGTACATGGGCAGTCAGTTCGATCGCTCACTGACCTGGAAAGATGTCGAGTGGTTGGCGCGCGAATGGGGCGGGCCGCTGGCGATCAAAGGCGTGATGAGTCCCGAAGACGCCAAGCGCTCGATCTCAAGCGGCGCGAGCGGCGTCATGATTTCCAATCATGGCGGACGCCAGCTCGATGGCGCGCCGGCGCCAGTCGATCAAGTGGCTGCGGTGCGCGATGCGTTGGGCGATGGTCCGGATGTGATCTGTGAAGGCGGCGTGCGGCGCGGCTCGGATATCTTCAAAGCCTTGGCGCTCGGCGCGACGGCGTGCTCGATCGGGCGGCCTTACCTTTATGGGCTCGCCGCGGGCGGCGAAGCGGGCGTCGATCGCGCCTTGACGCTGCTCACCGAAGAATTTGATCGCACGATGATGCTGGCGGGTGTCAACGATGTCGGCGCCATCGAGCGGCGGCACGTTCGTGTCGTCGGACTTTAGTGCAGCTTCAGCTTCGGGCGCACGATCTGGTTGACGTGGCCGATGGCGATCATGGCGAGGCCGCGTAGCCAGCCATGGATCGCGAGCAAATGCATGCGATAGAGCGAAACATAAACGAAGCGCGCCAGTCGGCCTTCGATCGCCATGCGCCCGCCGATCAGATTGCCCATCAAACTGCCGACGGTCGAGAACTGGCTGAGCGACACGAGCGAGCCGTGATCGACGTATTTGAACGGTTTGAGCGGCTTCGATTGCATCAGCGCGCATAGATTGTCGAACACCGTGTCGGCCATTTGATGCGCGGCTTGCGCGCGCGGCGGCACTGGGCGGGTTTCGCCGGGCAGGATGCAGCTGCTGCAATCGCCGAGCGCAAAGATGGTGTCATCGCGCGTCGTTTGCAGCGTCGGGCGGACGACGAGTTGGTTGGAGCGTGTCGCTTCGAGGCCGTCGAGATCAGCCAACACGTCTGGGCCTTTGACGCCGGCGGCCCAGACGCGCAGTTCCGCTTCGATGACTTCGCCGGACTTGGTGACGATCCCGTCAGCGCGCGCTTCAACGACTGCGGCGCCCGTGAGTACGCGCACGCCGAGGGCTTCGAGTTCTTTATGCGCGGCCAGTGCGAGCTTCTCCGGCAGAGCTGGCAGAATGCGCGGGCCGGCTTCGATCAGCGTCACTTTGAGCCGGCTCTCGTCGAATACTTCGAGGCCGTAGTGCCGGAGGCCGGCGGCGGAGGTGTAAAGCTCGGCGGCGAGTTCGACGCCGGTTGCGCCGCCGCCGACGATGGCGACGCGGACTGTTGCGTCAGACGATGGGTCGGCGCTGACGGTGCGCGACACGCGGAGGCACTGGTTCAGCAGCCGCTGGCGGAAGCGATCGGCTTGGGTGCGGGTGTCGAGGAAGATGCAGTGATCGCGCACGCCGGGGGTGGCGAAATCGTTGGAGACGGAGCCGACGGAGACGACCAGATAATCGTAGCGAATCTCGTGCGCGCCCATCACTTCGCGCCCGTCCTCATCGACGAGCGGCGCGATCTTCACGCGCTTGCGGGCGCGATCGAGGCCGGACATGGCGCCGGAAAAATAGCGATAGCCCCAACGCCGGCCGTGGCCGCGATAGCCAACTTCATCGAGATTGGCGTCGAGCGAACCAGCGGCGACCTCGTGCAGCAGCGGCTTCCAGATGTGGGTGGCGTCGCGCTCTACCAGGATGATGTCGTGCCGCTCGCGGCCGAATCTGGCGCCAAGCTTGCGCACGAGTTCAAGCCCGCCAGCGCCGCCGCCAACGACGACGATTTGGGTCTTCAAGTTCGAGCGCGACGCAGTCCGCGCCGGCGACTCAGGTGCAACCGAGGAATCCATCGCAGCGATGCTCGCGCAGGGGCCGATGCGAGGCAAGCGGGGTTACGCCGGCCGGCTGACGGATCGGTCTAGCCGTCGAGCATGTCGCTCACTTTTTGCCCAAAGACGGCGACTTCGAAGGGTTTGGTGAGCACTTGCATGCCGGGGTCGAGGTGGCCGTTGCCGACGACGGCGTTTTCGGCGTAGCCGGTGATGAACAGCACTTTGAGGTCAGGGCGCTTCTTGCGGGCGGCGTCGGCGATCTGGCGCCCGTTCATGCCGCCGGGCAGGCCGACATCGGTGATGAGCAGGTCGATGCGCGCATCCGAGTCGAGAATTTTGAGTGCGCTCGGGCCGTCATGCGCTTCGATGGCGCGGTAGCCGCTCTCTTGTAGAATATCGAGCATCAGCATGCGCAGCACGACTTCGTCATCGACGACAAGAACGCGTTCGCCATGGCCGTGCGCGATTGCGTCCGCGGCGTCGCTTGGCGCCACCTCTTCGGCTTCGCCGTGATGACGCGGCAGGTAGAGGCAAATGGTGGTGCAGTCGCCGACTTCGGAATAGATGCGGATTTGGCCGCCTGATTGACGCACGAAGCCATAGACCATGGAGAGGCCAAGCCCGGTGCCTTGGCCGAGCGGCTTGGTGGTGAAGAACGGATCGAAGGCGCGGGCGATGACGTCGGGCGTCATGCCTGTGCCGGTGTCGGTGACGCAAAGCGAGATGTATTGGCCGGGCGGCAGTTCGCGATCGCGCGCGGCGCGCTCATCGAGCCATTTGTTGGCGGTTTCGATAGTGAGCCGACCGCCGCCAGGCGCCATCGCGTCTCGCGCGTTGATGCAGAGATTGAGCAGCGCGTTTTCGAGTTGCGGCGCATCGATGCGAGTCGCCCAAAGTCCGCCCGCTTGCACGACCTCGATCGTGATGTCCGGGCCGACCGAGCGGCGCACCAGATCTTCCATGCCGGCGACGAGTTTGTTGACGTCGATCGGGCGCGGATCGAGCGTCTGGCGGCGTGAGAACGCGAGCAAGCGCTGAGTGAGCGATGCGGCGCGGCGCGCGCTTTCCTGGGCGCCGGAAAGATAGCGCTCGAGCCCGGTGGTGCGGCCTTCGGCGATGCGCTTGGCGAGCAGTTCGAGGCTGCCTGAAATGCCGGCGAGCAGATTGTTGAAGTCGTGCGCAAGGCCGCCGGTGAGTTGGCCGACGGCTTCCATTTTTTGCGATTGGCGCAAGGCTTCTTCAGCTTGCATCAGCTGGCGCGTGCGTTCTTCGACGCGCTGTTCCAGCAGAGCGGCGGCTTCTTTCTGTTCGTGGATATCGGTGTTGGTGCCGATCCAGCGGGTAACTTGGCCATCGTCGTTCTTGATCGCGACGGCGCGGGCGATGTGCCAGCGATAGCTGCCGTCCGCGCGGCACAGGCGGAATTCGGTTTCGTAGGTTTCACCGGTGCGCACGGCGTCGGCCCAGCGCTCGCTGGCGGCGGGAATGTCGTCGGCATGGACGAGCTTGCCCCAGCCGGCGCCGTCAAGCGCGCCAGCTTCGGCGCCGCTATAGGCGTAGACGCGCTCGTTGAACCAATCGAGCATGCCGCTTGGATCGGCGGTCCAGGCTTGGTTCGGCATGGCGCGCGCGAGGGTGCGGAAGTTTTCTTCGCTGGCGCGCAACGCGCTTTCGGCGCGCCTGCGGTCGGTCAGGTCGCGGAAGATGACGGCGACTTGCGCGCGGCTCGGCGGCTCAATGCGGAACGCCGCGATCTCGAGCCAGCGGTTCGTCGTTTCCAACTCGCGCTCAAGCCGGATCGGCTCTCCCGTTTGCAGGACGCCGGCATACATATTGACCCACTCGCTCGCCTCGGCGCCGAGCAATTCGCTGGCCGGCATGCCCACCACGCCGGGCATGCCGGCGTTCACGGCGGTGGCAGGGTTGGCTTCGACGTGGATGTAATCGCTGAGCGGACCGTTTGGGCCATCGATAAACTCGATGATGCAGAAGCCTTCATCGATGGCGTCGAACAAGGCGCGATACCGCCGCTCGCGCTCGCGCAACTCTGCTTCGGCGCGGCGGCGTTCGACGGCGGTGCGGATGCGTTCGGCGACGTCGCGAATGAAGGCCAGATCCTCCTCTGACCAGCGGCGCGCGTCGACGTGGTTGAGATAGAGAAGTGCGACCATGCCGCCCTGTTCGGTGACGGGCATGTTGACGAAGCCTTGCGCGCTGATGGCTTTCAGGGCGTCTGCGCCGGCTGCGGTGCGCGGGTCTTCGTAAGCGTCAGCGACGACGACGGTTTCGCCGCGCTTTAGATTTTCGATGTAGCTGCCGTAATCGCGGAAGTGCAGCACGCCGGCGAGGCTTTGTACGCCCGGCATGTTCCAGTCGCGCGTGATGTGGATGGTCTCGGTGGCGGGGTCGATGGTGCCGTAACCGGCGCGGCTGACTTCAAGCGCTCGTCCGAGTACTTCGGCGGCGGCGTAGGCGAGTTCGTCGGGGTCTTCGATATCGCGGATGCAATCGGCCAGTTCGGCGAGCGCCTTGTTGCGCACGGCGGCGAATTCGCGGCTGGTGACATCGACGCCAGCGACGAAGATGCCGTCGATATCGCCGCGCGCGTCGCGGATCGGCTGATAGACGAAGTCCACATAGCGATCATCGAACGGGGCGCCCGGCGTGATCTGCACCGCGTATTTGAGGCCGCGGCCATTATAGGCCTCGCCGGTGCGATAGACGTTGTCCAAAAGCGCGATGTAGCCCTGGGCGGCGGCCTCCGGCAGCGCTTCGGCGACGCTGCGGCCTAGCACTTCGCGGTGACCGACGAGGGCGTGGTAGCCGGGATTGGCATACTCGAAGACGTGCTCGGGGCCGCGCAGCACGGCCATGAAGGTCGGCGCTTGGTCGAAGAGTTGTTGAAACCTTTTACCTTCTTCCTTGGCTTCCCGTTCCGTTCGCACACGTTCCGTGGTTTCGATGCAGGCGCCAAAAAGGCCGCCGATCGCGTTGTTCTCGTCGCGAATGGGCGTGTACGAAAACGAAAAGTGCGCTTCTTCGAGTTTGCCCTGGCGGTCGAGCTGCAGTGCGATGTCGTCCATCTGCACCGGCGTGCCGGCGAAGACGTTGGCGAAGAGTGGCGCCAGCGCTTCGCGCGCTTCAGTCCAGACCACCTCCAAAGCATGCTGACCGAGCGCGCTGGGGTGTTTCTTCCCCATCACTGGAATCATTGCATCGTTGTGCAGCCAGACGCGCTCCGCGCCCCAGATGATGAACATGGGCTGGGTCGAGCCAAGCATCAGGGCGCTCAGCGTCTTCAGCGATTGCGGCCAGGCTTCTGGCGCGCCGAGCGCGGTCTTGTTCCATGCGTAGGCGCGGATGAGCGCGCCCATGGCGCCGCCGCCTTGGAGAAAGGCCAGCGGGTCTGCTGTGTTGTTCGTCTTGGAAGCCATCAATCCCCGGCGAGGTGTTTAGTCCGCGGAGCAGATAGCTCGTCTCAGCGCTTGGTCAAAATTTTCGGCCCTAGCGCGGCGCGCGTTTGGCCAGGATGCGTTGCAGCGTGCGGCGGTGCATGTTGAGACGGCGCGCGGTCTCAGAAACGTTATGGCCGCAGAGTTCGTAGACGCGTTGGATGTGTTCCCAGCGGATACGATCGGCCGACATCGGATTGTCCGGCGGTTCCGGTTTTTCGTCGGGCGAGGCGAGCAGGGCTTTGACGATGTCTTCGGGATCGGCGGGTTTGGCGAGATAATCGAGCGCGCCGGCTTTGACAGCCGCCACTGCGGTGGCGATGGCGCCGTAGCCGGTCAGCATCACGACGCGCGCGTCGGGGCGATGTTTGTTGAGCGCTTCGACCACGGACAGGCCGGAGCCGTCTTCGAGACGCAGATCGAGCACGGCGTAAGCGGGCGGCGTCTTGATGGCGATGTCGTTCGCTTCAGCGACGGAGCCGACAGCCGTCACTTCAAACCCGCGGCCTTCAAGCGCGCGTGCGAGGCGCGTGCGGAAGGGCGCGTCGTCGTCCAGAATGAGGAGGGTCTTTTCGCCTTCAATGGGCGCTTCGAGGGTCATGGCCGTTCCAGCTCCGATGGGCCGTATGTAGCGCATTTCACGCAAGATCAAAGCGTTGGCGCTTCAATTGCCGCACGCGGCCAACGCACTTTTACCATAGCGCCGACATTGGGCGGGCGGCGGTTGCGCATTTCGAGTTTTGCGCCGGTTCTTTCCAGTAACGTCTTCGAGATGAAGAAGCCCAAGCCCAGCCCGCCGGCAGCGCCTTCATCGTCTCGTTCGGTCAAATAGGGTTCGCCGAGGCGGCTGAGCACGCCAGGGGCGAATCCGGGGCCGTCATCTCGAACCACGATCTCGATCATCTCTGCATCCCAGCGCGCTTCGAACTCCACGCGCGTGTTGGCGAAGCCGACGGCGTTTTCAACGATGCCGCCAAGGGAGTGTACGATCTCCGGCATGCGGCGGACTTCCAGCGGGCCCTCGCCGTTGGCGATTATCGCGATCTCGGCGCCGAGGCCCTGATGCGGCTCAGCGATTTCTTCGAGCAGCGCTTTGATCGGGGCGCGCTGGATCATGACGTCGCCGGCTTCGCGGTTGGCCGAGAGTTGGGCGAGGATGGCCCGGCAGCGTTCGCTTTGGGTGACCAGCAGCTGCAAATCTTCGGCGCGAGGATCGTCGGGCGGCATGGTGCGCGCCATTTCCTTGGCGACGAGGTGGATGGTGGCGAGAGGCGTACCGAGTTCGTGCGCGGCGGCGGCGGCGAGCCCGCCAAGCGCCGAGAGCGTTTGTTCGCGCGCCAATACAGCTTGCACGGCGGCGAGCGCGATGTTGAGGCGTTCCTCTTCCGCCGCGACGCGCCATGCGTAAACGCTGGTGAAACCGAGGCCGACCAGCACGGCAGCGGCGATGCCCATTTGATAAAGCGGCGGCAGATCGAACGACAAGTCCGCTGGCCATGGCAGCGGCAAGCGCCACACCGAGATCGCGCCGACGCAGATGAAGGTCAGCGTCGCCAGCATGGCGGTGACGGCCGGGCGCAGAATGGTCGCCGACACCGCGACCGGCGCGACGAACAAAAACACGAACGGGTTCTGCAAGCCGCCAGTGAGAGCCAATAGGAAAGCGAGTTGGATAACGTCGTAGGCGAGCTGCGCTGCGGCTTCCCATTCGCGTGCGAGTTCTTGCGACCGCCGCGCCGCGATCAAGGCCAAGTTCAGACAAACCGAAACGCCGATCGCGGCGAGCGCCCAGGCCAGCGGAAACTCGACGTCGAGCCCGTAGCGGACGAACAGGACGGCCGAGGTCTGGCCGGCAATCGCAAGCCAACGGAGCAAAAGCAGGGTGCGCACCCGTACCCGGCTCTGGGCGGTCCAGAAACTCGGCACGGCGGGGGGCGGCATCCGGACGTCAGGCAGGGCCATGCCCCCTCATGCGCGGCCCGGGCCGGCGCGGCAATCCCGTACAGAAGTTGTTATTGATTCTGCGAAGCGTTCGCAATAAGGAGGCGAACATCTGAAGGAGAGCGGACGTATGCGGGGACTTTGGGGGACGACGGCGCTGGCGGCGCTGCTGGGCTTGGCGGCCAGCGGAACGGCCATGGCGCAGGTGGCTGAGGAGCAGCTTTACGCCGATAGCGGCGAGATCACGGTGACGGCGACGCGCTCGGAAGCCGACGTGTTCAATGTGCCGAGCGTAGTCAGCGTGATCGATGCGGAAGAGATCGAAGAAAATCTCGCGACCGACATCAAGGATTTGATCCGCTTCGAGCCGGGCGTTTCGGTGCCGACCTCGCCGTCGCGCTTCGGCGCGGCGCTGGGCGCGACAGGCCGTGACGGCAATTCCGGTTTCACCATTCGCGGCATGGGCGGCAATCGCGTGCTGCTGCAGGTGGATGGCATCCGCATCCCGGACGGTTTTAGCTTCGGCCCGAACGCGTTCGGGCGCGGCGACTATGTCGATCTCGATCTGCTGCAATCGGTCGAGATCGTGCGCGGCCCGGCGTCGGCGCTGTATGGCAGTGACGGCTTGGCTGGCGTGGTGAGCTTCATCACGCGCGATCCGGTGGACTTTCTGCGCGAGGACGAAAATTTCGGCGCGCGGGCGCGGGTTTCGTATGCGAGCGTCGATGAAAGCATCGCCTGGAATTTGACCGGCGCTGGCCGTTTGAACGATCAGTGGTCCGCCTTGCTCGCCTACACCCGCCGCGATGGTCATGAGAGCGAAAACCAAGGCGAGATCAATACGCCGGATTCGCGCCGCACCATCCCGAACCCGCAGGATTACGAGTCGAACGCCGTGCTGGCGCGGCTCGTGTTCGAGCCCAACGATGCGCACCGTTTCCGTCTGACCGGCGATTACGGCGATCGCTACACGACGACGGAAGCGCTGTCAGGTCGCGCCGTGTTGCCGCCGGCTGGACCGGCGCTTGGCGCGGGCAGCGTCATCGATCTCGACGGCGAGGATGAGAGCGAGCGTCAGCGCATTACGCTCGACTGGACTTATGAAAACGAGGGCGGCTTCATCGATAGCGCGTTCGTCGCGGTCTATGCGCAAGAGAGCTGGCTGCGCCAGTTCACCGCCGAAGATCGCAACACCTCCGCCGACCGCACGCGCGAAACGACCTATGACAACGACGTCTGGGGCGTGACGGCGCAGGGCGAGAGCGTGTTCGGCGCCGATACGGTGCAGCACCGTTTCGTCTATGGCCTCGATTATTCGGTGACGACGCAAGGCGCCATCCGCGATGGCACTGTGCCGACACCGCCCGCGGTCTTCCCTGAGCGCCCGTTCCCGGAAACGGAATATACGCGCACCGGCCTCTTCCTGGTGGATGAGATCAGCCTGCTCAATGGCTCGCTACTGCTCTTCCCAGGTGTTCGCTATGACGAATATGAACTCGAGCCGCAGGCTGATGCGCTTTATTTCGGCGCGCTCGCCGGCCAGAGCGGCGATCATGTTTCGCCGAAGTTCGGCGTCGTGGCGTGGCCGATCGATACGTTCGGCGTCTTCTTCAATTACGCCGCCGGCTTCAAAGCGCCCGCGCCGAGCGAAGTGAACAACTATTTCGAGAACCTGACGCTCTCCAGTTTCGGCCAAGCCTACACCTCGATCCCGAATCCTGCGCTGCAGCCGGAAACCAGCGAAGGCTATGAGTTCGGCATTCGCGGTCGCGGATGGAACGCGTTCGGCGCCGGTTGGGATTGGAGCGCTTCGGCGTTCGCGAACTTCTATGACGACTTCATCATCCAAGACATCGTCAGCGGCTCGGGTTCGGCGCCAGATCCGTTCGTCTATCAGTACATCAATCTGAACGAGGTCGAGATATCCGGCGTCGAAGGTCGCTTGAGTGGCTCATGGAGCAACGGCTTCGGGCTCAACCTTTCAGCGGCCTATGCGGAAGGCGAGCAGATCACGCCGGCGGGGCGCGCGCCTTTGGAGACGATTGATCCGTTCAAACTCGTGCTGGGGCTTTCCTACGACGCGTCGGGTGGCAATTGGGGCGGCCAAGCAATCGTCACGTATTCTGAACGCAAGGATGAAGGCGACGTGCAATCGCCCGCGACGGCGTTCCGTCCCGATGCGTTCACGATTCTCGATCTCACCGCCTACTGGCATTTGACCGATGCAGCGACCCTGCGCGTCGGCGTCTTCAATCTGACGGACGAAGAATATTGGTGGTGGAGCGATGCGCGCGGCCTGAGCGCGACATCAGCGGTGCGCGACGCCTACACGCAGCCGGGCCGCAACGTTTCAGTTTCTCTGGCGTATCGTTTCTGAGGAGGACGGAAAGATGCAAATATCAGTGACGCGGCGCGCGTCCCTGCTGGCGTTTGCCGGTGCGGGCGTTGCGGCGGCGAGCCCGGCTTGGGCGCAAACTACGCGCCGCTTGCCGGCGGGTGTCGAGCGCGACCGGCAATCGATTTTGGCGATGGCCGGCGATTATCGCGTGCGGTTCAATTTCGATGAAACCGTGCCGTTCGTCAGCGACTACACGCCGCGCGAGCCGACCAGCAGTGGCGGCTACGAAAGTGTCCGCGTCGTGGAGGATCGCGGCGATTTCATCATGCTGCAACACATGCTCGTCGCGGAACACGAAGGGCAGACGTTCATCATCAAGCATTGGCGCCAGGACTGGACCTACCAGCCGCGCACCGTGCTCGTATACGATCGCTTGAATTATTGGGCGCTGGAGAGTGTGCCCTCCGCCGAACGTCGCGGCGCCTGGTCGCAAACGGTGTGGCAGACGGATGACTCGCCGCGTTATGGCGGGGTCGGCCAATGGAACTACGACGCCGGCCGCACGATCTGGAATAGCGGGCCGACGGCGCGTCCGCTGGCGCGGCGCGATGCGATCCGCAATCCGCCCTACAATCGCTACAACTCGATCAACCGTCATGCGCTGACGCCAACTGGCTGGGTGCATGAGCAGGATAACGAGAAGATCGGCACGCGCGATGGCCAGCAAGTGGCGATAGTGCACGAAGATGGCGTCAACACGTACGACCGCTTCAGCGAGTATCCGGTCGCTGCCGCTGATGCGTATTGGAACGATACGAAAGAGTACTGGGCCGGCGTGCGCACAGCGTGGGA
The DNA here is from genome assembly GCA_022841905.1 of Hyphomonadaceae bacterium. Taxonomy (GTDB): domain Bacteria; phylum Pseudomonadota; class Alphaproteobacteria; order Caulobacterales; family Aquidulcibacteraceae; genus Vitreimonas. The sequence continues at coordinate 416,908 of JALHQO010000001.1, forward strand.
TGACGCAATCGCACGCCGCCGCGGCGTGTGGGTCGAGGAAGAGCCGCAGAATGGCGCGATTACCGGGCCGGTGCTGATGGGCTTGGCCGATCAAATTCACGCCGGCGACATGCAAACCCAACCCGCGCTCATCGAAGCGCAAGCCACGATCACGACGGCGACGAGCGCGGCCTAAGCAGCGTTTGTCGCATGAGGGCGCGGCGGTTTCGAAAGGAGCCGCCGCGTCTTTGTTTTGTAACATGCGCTTAAAGCTGCGGCATACCGCCCCCTGTGCGCTCGCGCCGCGTTGCTTGAGCGTCGTTTGAACGGCTTAGTTTTTCCATGAACGAACCGGTTGAAACGCCGCGGCGCAGGCTGACGGGGGCGGTTGTGCCCGCGCTGGCGGCTGCGGCTTTGGCTGCGTTCGTGACGATGCTGCTTGTCGGCCGCAATGGCGCGGAAAAAGCGGCAGGCACGCCGGTCGTCGAAAACTGCATTCTCGAGGGCGCCGAAGAAGTTGGCGGGCCGATCGAATTGGTCGACGGCAATGGCGCGATTGTCACGCAAGCGGATTTTGCTGGCGAACCGGCGGTGCTCTATTTCGGCTTCACGCACTGCCCCGATATCTGCCCGACATCGATGTATACGCTGGCCGACGCACTCGCCGCGCCGGGCGGCTACGATGTGCAGCCAGTTCTGGTGAGCCTCGATCCGGAACGCGATACGCCAGAGGTGATGGGCGCTTATGCGCGCACCTCCGGCTTTCCGCCCGGCCTGGTTGGGCTGACCGGAACACGTGCGCAGATCGATGCGGCGAAGGCGGCGTTCCATGTCTATAGCGCCCGCGCCGACGTCGAGGGCGCGCCGGCGGGCACGTACAATGTCGATCACTCGTCCTTCCTCTATGTGCTGGACGGCCAGTGGCAGACACGCGCCATCGTCAACACGCTGCGGGCGACGCCGGACCAGATGTCAGCCTGCATCGCGGCCGGGCTGGAGCGGGCGGGCGCCTGATTATGGGAAACGTGGGCCGCTTTCGGCGCTTGCGTGGTTAATAACTGACATTACGTTTAGGCCGAGGCGCCGGGTGGGGAACCCGGGGCCGGCTAGGGCGTAGGCCTAGTTCGCCCGTCTGGTGCCGCAGTGCAGCGTTTGCGGCTACCAGGCGTCTTAGCTTGTTTGAAACGGGGGCGCGCGCACGATCCTGAGTCGGATTGCTGCAGCGCAGCACGGAAGGGCCCTAATGCTCTACTCGCTTTACGAACTGGGCCACCTGTCGGTCGCGCCGCTCCGCATCGCTGCACTGATGCAGTCCACGGTGTTGCGCTCGGCCATGAACCCGATGGTCGACACCGAGGTCTCGCGCACGGCCGCCGCCGCTTCCGACCTGTTCGAGTCGGTGACCCGCCGTTACCGCAAGCCGGAATGGAACCTGCCGACGACGGTAGTGAACGGCGTCGATGTGCCGGTGACGCCGAAAGCGGTCTGGTCTTCGCCGTGGTGCAACATGCTCCATTTCGAACGCGACGCTGACGTGTTGAAGAGCGCGCGCGGCGATAAGGCCGATCCGGCGGTGTTGCTGGTCTCGCCGATGTCGGGCCATTACGCCACGCTGCTGCGCGATACGGTGAGCGCGTTTTTGCCGGAGCACGAAGTTTACGTCACCGATTGGTCGGACGCGCGCATGGTGCCGGTTCTGGCCGGGCGCTTCGATCTCAACGATTACATCGATCACGTGATGGCGATGCTGCGCGCGCTGGGTCCGGAGACGCATGTGATCGCTGTTTGCCAACCGGGGCCGCTCGTGCTGGCGGCGGTGGCGTTGATGGCGGAAGAAAACGATCCGTGCACGCCGGCGACGATGACGATCATGGGCTCGCCGATCGATGCGCGCAAATCGCCGACGGCGCCGAACAAGCTGGCCGAGACGCGCGATATCGAATGGTTCAAGCAGAACATGATCCATTCCGTGCCTGGGCTTTATCCGGGCGTGTTTCGCCGCGTCTATCCAGGCTTTTTGCAGCTCGCGAGCTTCATGGGCATGAACCTTTCGCGCCATGTCGATGCGCACAACGCCTATTTCCAGAACCTGGTGAAGGGCGACGGCGACAGCACCGATAAGCACCGCCTGTTTTACGATGAATATCTCGCTGTGATGGATCTCTCGGAAGAGTTCTACATCCAGACGCTGGTGGAAGTGTTCCAAGAATACACGCTGGCCAACGGCACGATGATGCATCGCGGCCGCCGCGTCGATCCGAGCAAGATCACCAAGACTGCGCTGCTGACGGTCGAAGGCGAGAACGACGACATCTCCGGCATCGGCCAAACCCAGGCCGCGCACGACATCTGTTCGAACATCCCTGAAGCGATGCGCAGCGACTACATCCAGCCGGGGGTCGGCCATTACGGCGTGTTCTCGGGCCGCCGTTTCCGCACGGAGATTTATCCGCGCGTGCGCGATTTCATGCGCTCGTTCAAGTCGGCGTCTTCGCGCAAGAAGCCGGCGCTGAAGGTCGTCGAAGCCTAGGCCTTCGACACAGGATCGACGAGCGACATCGTGCGGCCTTCAGCGGCGCGAAGCGGCACGCTGGCGGGATCGAAACCCTCAAGGCAGCGCACGTTGACGCCGTAATGGTCGGGCATCGAGCGCTTCTTGTGGAACGGATAGATGCCGCAGACGCTACAGAAATAGTGCTTCGCGACGCCGCTATTCCACGTGTAGAGCGAGAGCTTGTCCTCCCCCGCAATCAGCTTGAAGCCGTTTTCGTGCACCGTGCACATGAGCGCGTTCTTCTTGCTGCAGAGCGAACAATCGCACATCGTGACTTCGGTGATTTCGGTTTCGATCTCAAACTGGACCGCGCCGCAATGGCAGGAGCCTTGATAGTGCGTCATGTGCTCACCTTCCTCAGCAGCTTAACCGGCGGCGATGGGTGCGAGAAACCGCGAAGCATGAGATTCTTGCGTATGCGCTTCGATTCGCGACGCAAGGCAGAAGAGCCAACTCAAACCGAGATCGAAACGATCGACGGGCGGCGCATGGCCGTGCGGCTGATTGTCAATCCGCGCGCGCGGCACGTGTCGGTGCGGATTGATCCGACGCGCCGTCAGGCGATCGCGACGGCGCCGTCCAAGCGCTATCTGAAACACGCGGCGCAGTTCGCGGCCGAGCGCGCGGGCTGGATTGCGCAGGAATTGTCGCGACTGCCAAAGAGCGTGTCGCTCTCGCCGGGCTCGTTCGTGACCTATCACGGTGTTGAGCACGAGCTGACCTATGAGCGAGGCCGCGGGGTCGCGCGCGTGGAGCCGGGACTGATCCCGCGCCTCGTCGTGCCGGCGAGTGATCCAGCGCTATTCGAAGCGCGAGTTATCCGCTTTTTCAAGGAGCGCGCGCGCGAAGAACTGATCGATCGCGTCGCGCACCATGCGGTGACGCTGGGCGTGAACCCGGTGAAAATCCAGGTGAAGGAGTTGCGCTCGCGCTGGGGCTCTTGCTCGGTCGATGGCGTGCTGTCGTTTTCGTGGCGGCTGATCCTGGCCCCGCCTTACGTGCTGGACTATCTCGCCGCGCATGAAGTGGCGCACTTGCGTGAGATGAACCACTCACGCCGCTTTTGGGCGCACGTGAAGAAGTGCATGCCCGACTACGAACGTGGCCGGGACTGGCTGCACCAGCATGGCTGCGCGCTGCACGCCGTGGGGTTTGCGCGTTAAGAGCGCTTGCCAGGCGTCGCCATCCGGAACCGCCCGCTATCATCCATGAAGACGTGCTTCAGTGCGCCGAGGATGTGCAGGCCGATGAAACCGACCAACGCCCAGCGGCCGACTGCGTGCAAAGTCTCCGCGATTTCGTGAACGCCTTCATTGCGCGTGGCGAAGGGGCTCGGGATCGAGAGCACGTCAAACATATTGATCGCGCGGCCGCCCGACCAGATCGCGAGCGGGCCTGAGATGATTTGAATGAGGATCGCGGCCAGCAAGATGTGGTGCGTGGCAGACGCGAGAAACATCAAGATCGGCGCTTGTTTGGGCGGCGTCGGTTGCGGCTGCGTGTAGTGCGAGATGACGCGCGCGAGCAGGATGATGAAGAACGTCGCGCCGAAACTGATGTGCCACCACATCAACGTCGCGCGCGCGGCGCGGTCACCGGCGTCGCCCGCGAAATCGGCTTGGAAGCCTGTGGTGAGCATGACTCCGACGGCGATCGCGGCGAGCCAATGCAGTGCGATCGAAAGCCAGCCGTATCCGTCTTTGGTGTTTGTCCACTGCATGCTGAACCTCGTTCAAGGCTGCAGTGTAGGCGCTCCAAAGGCTTGAGCAATGCGCGACGCTTTGGCGCCAACGCGTCGCAAGTGCGCTTTAGCCTTCAGGGCCGAAATCGAGCGAGCGATCTTGCGTGTCGGGCGGCGTATCGATCGGCGCGCCGATAGTGGCGCCAACGGGTGCGCCAACGGCGGTGAGTTCCGGCGCGATGGGATCGGGAACTCCGACGTCGTAGTCTTCGTCGCGCGGCATTTCGAGCGGACGCGAAGGCGTGTTCCGCAGCGCGACGGGTGCGATGCGGGCCCATATGTCAGCCGGTATGGATCCACCCGTGACGCGGCCGGTGATGGTGAAGTTGTCGTTGCCGACCCACACGCCGCCGACCATGCCGGGCGTGTAGCCGACGAACCAAGCGTCGCGATAATCGTTGCCGGTGCCAGTCTTGCCGCCGACTTGGTGCGTGGTCATGCGCGCGCGCGTGCCGGTGCCGGCTTGGACGACGCGGCTCATCATAAGATTCATGTAGCGGAGCGGGCGCTCTTCGATGACGCGGACGCGGTTGTCCTGGCGCCAGCTCCACATCGTCTCGTTCGAATTGGCGCGGCGGATGCGCGCGACGCCGTGACCTTCGACGCGGAAGCCGCCTGACGCCATCGCGCCGTAAGCCTGCGTCATTTCCATCAGCGTGATCTCTTGGGCGCCGAGCGCCAGCGAATGGTAATTGTGCAGCGGCGAACGGACGCCAAGGCGGCGCGCGACGTCGATGACATTTTGGCCGCCGACTTCATTGGCGACGCGGATCGCCACCATGTTGAACGAATTGGCGTAAGCGGAGTTGAGCGACACCGCGCCGTGGAATTCGTTGGTGTAGTTGCCCGGCGTCCAGGGCGGCTGGCCGTCGATATAGATCGTGATCGGCGCATCTTCTCGCACGCTCCACGGCGTCAGGCCGTTTTCCATCGCGGCGAGGTAGATGAAGTATTTGAACGACGAGCCGGGCTGGCGGCGCGCTTGGGTGGCGCGGTTGAACTGGCTTTCGTCATAGTCGCGCCCGCCGACCATGACGCGCACGCCGCCTTCGTCGTCCATGAAGAGCGCTGCCGCCTGCGCGACGCGGCGGTCTTCGCCTTGCTCGGCCAATATGGCTTCGACGGTTTCGACGGCGGTGCGTTGAGCGGCGATGTCGATCGTGGTCTCGACGATGAAGTCGTCGCGCTGCTGGCCGATCACTTCGTTTAAAAGCGGATCAATCCAGTCGCGATAGTATGAGAGCACGCCAGCTGGATTGCGGCGGCTGATGACGAGCTCCTCTTGCATCGCCGCGTCGCGTTCGGTGGCGCTGATATAGCCCATCGCCACCATCTCATTGAGCACCACGCTGGCGCGATCGCGCGCGGCGCCGATGTCTTGGCGCGCAGGATTGAGACGCGACGGCGCTTTGACGAGACCGGCAAGCATGGATGCTTGCAGCAATGTCAGTTCGCGCGCGGGGCGGTCGAAATAGCGTTCTGATGCTGCTTCCACGCCATAAGCGCCAGCGCCGAAATAGACGCGGCTCAGATAGAGCGCGAGGATTTCGTCCTTGGTGAAGCGGCTCTCGAGCCAGAGCGCCAGCATAATTTCCTGCGCCTTGCGGCGCCAGGAGCGTTCGTTGGTGAGGAAGAGGTTCTTCGCCAGCTGCTGCGTGATGGTCGAGCCGCCTTGCACCACGCGGCCGGCGCGCAAGTTCTCGGCGCCGGCGCGCATCATGCCGCCGAAATCGACGCCGAAGTGATCATAGAAGCGCCGGTCCTCGATCGCGAGGAAGGCTTGGCCGACATAAGGCGGCAGCGTTTCGAGATCGACAGGCGGTGCGTTCTGGGCGCCTTCGCGCAAGATCACATTGCCGTTGCGGTCGAGGAAAGTGATCGACTGGCCTTGCCGCGCTTCCCAGAGATCGTCGGTCGAGGGCATGCCCCAGGTGACGAAGAAAAAGAACGCGACAACGAAGCCAACGCCGGCAGCGGCAAGCCAACCGCTCCACACCGCCGCTTCGCGCAGCGATTTCGGTTGGCGGATGCCGCGGAGGCGATGCCAGACCGCGATGAAGAAGCCGCGCACCGCGCCCCAGAACGCCACCCATTTCGGCTCGATGACCGACCACGCATCGCGCGTCGTTTGCTCGATGCGCGCTTGCAGGCGCCCCAGTTGCGACGGCGGCGCTTCAGCTTCGGATTCGTCAGGATCGCCAGCGGCGCGGAAGTAATGCGGCGGCAGATCGGACGGCTGTTGCGGCGCTTCTTCGCGCGCAGCGATCGGTTGTTCTATCTCACTCTCGGCAATCTGTTCTTCTACGACCGGATCTTCGATCGGCGGCTCAGGCTCCGGCGCCGTGTCGAGGGTTTCTTCCGGCTCGCTTTCGAACAGCGTCTCGTCAGGGGTCTCATTGACCGGTTGCTCCGGCGGGCCGTTTTCGGCGCGCGGAGGCTCGCCCTGTTCGGGGGGGCCGGACGGATCGTCCGGCGTCTTCGGTTCGTCTTCGTCAGCCACCCCGGCTCAACCTCCGCGCCCCAGGTAGCGCGATTCTCCGCAGGTCCCGCCCAAGACAGGCAGGCGCGGGCCCATTGTTCAAACGCACGAATGAGGGAACCAGTTTCCCGCGCTCCTCGTAAAAGAGAAATTGGGCTTGTCCTGGCAGTTTCGCAATAACAAGCGGCGCCCGGTTCGGCTTGATGCAGTGGGGGAAGCCCGCCATATATGGGTCTACGGTTCGGGGGAATGCCCCTACGTCAAGGAGGTTTATTCTGATGAGCGACTACCACTCAGGGGCAAGATCGATCCCGATCGGCCGCGAGGAGATGGCGATCGACCCCGGTCTGCGCCGCTTCATGCTCGGCGTTTACACCAAGATGGGCCTCGGCCTGGCGTGGTCAGCGGCGCTCGCTTTCGCCGTCGGCATGATCCCGCAGGTGACGCAGACGGTGCTGACGCCGCCTGTTCTTTACATCGTGCAGTGGGGCCCGCTGGTTCTGCTGCTGGGTTCCAGCTTCTTCATGCGCAACGCGTCCCCGGCTGCATCGGGGCTACTCTATTGGGCCGTTGTCACACTTATGGGCCTCGGCCTTGGCGTTTGGGTTTTCCTGGCCGCTAACGCGGTGAGCGCGGAAACGCTCGGCGGCCGCACCGTAACGGTGACGTTCGCCAATATGGCGAAAGCGTTCCTGGTGACGGCGGCGGCCTTCGGCGGCTTGGCGCTCTGGGGCTACACCACCAAGCGCAATCTGTCGGGCCTGCACTCGATGGTCATCATGGCCATCTGGGGCTTGGCGATTATCGGCATCCTGAACTTTGCCGCGGTCAGCATGGGCTGGATCCAAGGCTCCAGCATGTTCGAGATCGGCATGCAGGTTGTGACGCTGATTGTGTTCTCGGTGCTGGTGGCGACGCAAACCAACCAGCTGCGTGAGAGCTATTACTACCTGGCCAACGATCAACGCGGCCAAGCTGTGATGACCAATTTCGGCGCGCTGAACCTCTACATCGCCTTCATCACCATCTTCCAGATGATCCTGAGCCTGATGAGCTCGCGAAACTAAGTCTGGAAACAGCTGAAAAAGCGAACGCCCCGGCCTCACGCCGGGGCGTTTTGCTTTTTAGTCGCCGATGACCTGCATGCGCTTGGGCTCAAGCACGGCGACGACGCGATCCAACTCGGCGCCGCGACGCAGAATGCGGCCGTCAACCGCGCGGACGGAGAAGGCGCCTTGGCGGCGCGCGTCCTCGGGGCGCTTCTCGATCTGGAAGAGCGGCGCTTCACTGGTGCGGCGGTAGACGCTGAAGATGGCGCGGTCCGGCAGAGCGTCGAGCGCGTAGTCGCGCCACTCGCCGGCGGCGACCATGCGGCCGTAGAAGCGCATCAAGAAATCGAACTCAGGACGGGAGAAGAAAACCTTCTGTCCGCTCATGCCGAACAACCCTTCATGTGAGCATCCTGTGTACAACTTCGCTGCGAGATCAATGGGTTTATTAATTCTTAGACTAAGTCCCGTTTTAGCCTTGCTTACGCCCCGTTCGAGCGCGAGCTTACTCATGTGGCCGGCCGGAGAAAGGCTCGTGCTGGGTATCCATCAGCCCCCCCAGCCCCCCCAGTACGCGCTTCGGTCGGTCACACATTATCTTCCAAAAGCCCGCGCCAAACGCGGGCTTTTGTGCGTTTAAGGCCCCTTATTTTCCGCGTGTAGTCGCGCTTTTCGCGTGTCGAACGGACACACATTCCAGCACGCCTTTGCCGTTCGCGTCACGCCAGTGTGCGACCGGCGGCGTCCGTCGGAATCGTCTTAACCGGTCGGCAACGGCTTCGAATCGCGTGCGTGTGATTCGCCGTCGCGGGCGCGCTTCTGTGGATAAAGAGCGGTGGTGTTTTCGCGCGAAGGGCCGTAAGAGCGGCGCTCGTTTTTCTGACGGGGATGGGCATCCGCATGCTGCTGCAGGTCGATGGCTTGCGCAAAAGATTCGGCCGTCGCCAGGCCGTCGACGGCATCGGGTTCTCACTCGATGTCGGCGAGATCGTGGGCTTCTTGGGCCCCAACGGTGCTGGCAAGACGACGACGATGCGCATGATCGCGGGCTATCTCGAGCCCGACGAAGGAACCGCCAAGATTTTCAACATCGATGTCGCCCAGGAGCGCCGCCGCGCGCAGGAGCGCGTGGGCTATCTGCCCGAAGGCGCGCCGCTCTACGGCGAAATGACACCGTGGACATTCCTGCGCTTCGTCGCCGAAACGCGCGGCATGAGCCGCGAGGCCGCGCGCCATGCTGTCCGCCGGGCCGCGCAGGACGCCCGTCTGGGCGAAACCATCGATCAGCCGATCGAGACGCTCTCCAAAGGCTACCGCCGCCGTGTCGGCCTCGCCGCAGCACTCCTGCACGATCCGATGCTGCTGATCCTGGACGAGCCGACGGACGGCCTCGATCCGAACCAGCGCCACGCCGTGCGCGATCTCATCCGCAAGCTCGGCGAAGAGCGCGGGCTCATTATCTCGACGCACTCGCTGGAAGAAGTCGAAGCGGTGTGCACGCGCGCTATCGTGATCGATCAGGGCCGCATCGTCGCCGACAAGACGCCGGCGGCATTGATCGACGAACACGGCAGCCTCGAACGCGCGTTCCAGACGCTGACGCGTGGGGAGGAACGGGTTTGAAAAAACGTCCCGGTCTCGCCAGCATGACGGCGGTCTATCGCCGCGAACTGCTCTCCTACGTCACCACGCCCACCGCTTACGTGTTCATCGCGGTGTTTCTGTTCGCGATTGGGTTGTTCACGTTCCAAGTTGGCGGATTCTTCGAAGCGCGGCGGGCTGATCTCACCTCGTTCTTCAGCTTCCATCCGTGGATATTCATGGTGTTCCTGCCGGCGGTGGCGATGCGCCTCTGGGCCGAAGAGACCCGCTCCGGCGCAATCGAGCTGCTGATGACGTTGCCGGCGCCGACTTGGTCGCTGGTGCTGGGCAAGTATCTCGCCGCTTGGACGATCGCGGCGGTGGCGCTGGTGTTGACCTTCCCGCTCTGGATCACGGTGAATTTTCTGGGCTCGCCCGATAACGCCGCGATCTTCACGGCTTATCTGTCGAGCTTGCTGATGGCGGGGGCCTACATTGCGATTGGCACAGTTATGTCGGCGCTGACGGCGGCGCAGGTGATTGCGTTTGTGCTCTCGGTGCTGGTGTCGTTTCTGCTGACCGCGCTCGGCTTGCCGCTGGTGTTGGATTTCTTTTCCGGGTTCATCGGCGGCGCTGGCGCGGAAGCGGTGGCGCGGTTTTCGATCCTGCACCATTTCGATGCGGCGCAACGCGGTGTCGTGGAGTTTCGCTCGATCTTCTACTTCGCGTCGCTGATTGCGCTCTGCCTCGGCTTCACGGCGCTCGCGGTCGATGCACGGCGGGGGGGCTAAGTCATGAGCGCACGCCGTTACGCCCTTCTGGCCGCTCTCGCGATTTTCATCGCGTTCGTCGCCGCCAACGTGACTTCGAGTTCGTGGTTCCGCTCCTGGCGCTTGGACCTCACCGAGAACCAGCTCTACTCGCTCTCGCGCGGCACACAGCAGACGCTGGATGAACTGAGCGAGCCGGTTGAGCTGACGCTCTATTATTCGCGTGATGCCGCGGCGCCCTTGCCGCAACTGACAGCCTACGGCGCGCGCGTGCGTGAAATGCTGCAGACGTTCGCAGCTCGTAGTCATGGCCGCGTGCGGTTCGTTGAGATCGACGTCGAGGCGTTCTCAGAGGAAGAGGATGCGGCAGTGGAGGCCGGCATCGAGCCAGTGCGTCCGTTCGAGGGCGCCGACCCGATCTATTTCGGCCTCACCGGCGCCAACGCCATCGACGATCAGCGCGTCATCCCGCTGTTCGACCCGCAGCGCGAAGCGTTTCTTGAGTACGAGATCACCCGGCTCATCTTCGAACTTGAGCATCCCGATCGCACCAATGTCGCGTTGATCACGTCGATGCCGATCGATCCGGCCGCCGCCGCCGATCCACAAACTGCGCTCGGCCAATCGCTCTTCGCCATGGAAATGGGCCGCTTGCTCGACGTCACCAAACTCGATGCAAGCTTTACCGAAATCCCCGCCGACACTGACGTGCTCGCCATCATCCATCCGGGCGCGCTGAACGAGCGCCAGCTTTATGCGATCGATCAGTTCGTACTGCGCCGTGGGCGCGCGTTCATCGCGCTTGATCCAGCTGCGATGCGCGGCGCGCAAACCAGCTTCGATCCATTCAACCCTGTCGCGCCGATCCCGACTGCATCGACACTCGAGCCGCTGATGGCGCGGTGGGGCGTGGCGATGACGCCGAGCGTTGTGCTCGACGCCGAGAATGCGCTGCCTGTGCAGGTACAGGACCCGACGACCGGCGGCGTAGGCCAAGCGCCGCAACCGCTCTTCTTTACGGTGCCGGCTGAGGCGCTGGACCGCGAAGACCTGATGACGGCGTGGCTGCGCCGCGGCATCAACTTTGGCCTGGCGGGTGGCTTGAGCTGGAGCGAGCGCGAGGGCGTGCAGGTTCTGCCGCTGGCGCGCACCAGCGGCGAGACGATGCGTCTGCCCGCCGCGCAAGCTTTGGCGCGGCCGTCGCCCTACGACATCGCCGCGATTTGGCCGCCCGCGGGCGGCCGCATCGAAACGATTGCGCTGCGTCTCACGGGCGATCTCGAAACCGCGTTTCCCGATGGCGCACCTGCCGCGCCGCCTCCTTCGCCCGTGGAGGGCGTTGAAGCGCCGACGGCGGCGCCGGCGCCCGCTTCGGAAGAAGCCGAGCCCGTCGAACATCTCGCGCGCTCGGCGACGCCGGCGCAGATCGTGGTCGTGGCTGATGTCGATTTCCTTGAGGACGATTTCTACGTCGATCCGCAAAGCGGCGGCGCAGCTGCTGACAATGCCTCGTTTGCGCTCAATGCGATCGACGTGTTGGGCGGTTCGGATGCGCTGGTGTCGCTGCGTTCGCGCGCACCGTCACTGCGTCGCATGGAATTGGTCGACGATATGGAGGCTGACGCCGAGCGGCGCATCCGTACGCGCCAGGAAGAATTGCAGCTGGAATTGCGCGAGACCGAAGCGCGGCTGGCCGAGTTGCAAGAGCGCGGGCGCGGCTCGGGCTTTTTCTCCGGCAATCTCGGCGCGGAAATGACGCCGGAAGAGAATGCGGAGATCGAGAGCTTCCGCGAGCGTGTCGTTGCGGTGCGCGGGGAGTTGCGTCGCGCCGAGCGCGATTTGCGCGGCGACATCGATCGGCTGCAAACGCTGATTGTGTTCATCAACATCTGGCTCGCGCCGCTGCTGATCGCGGCCGTCGGCATCTTCCTGTTTTGGCGCAGGCAACGGCGCGGGAGGGCGCGGTCATGACCCAGCTCGCTGAGCGCCGCAAAGCGCGCATCCTCACGCTGTTTCTGATTGCCGGCGCATTGGTGGTCATCGCGGCGGTGACGACGGCGATCAACATGCGCTCGTCGCGGCCCGATCTCGCGTCAGGCTTGGTTGTGCCGGCCCTGAGCGAGACGATCGGCGGCGGCACGCGCATCACGATCCAAAGCGCTGACGGCTCATATCGCATCGAACGCGCGCAACGCGGCGAGCAATCGGTGTGGGTGATGCGCGATCGCGGCGACTATCCGGTGACGCCGGCGCGCCTGGCGCAGCTCACAGAAGGCTTGCAGCAATTGCGCTTTACGCGCCGGATGACCAGCGATGCGTCCAAGCACGCGCGGCTCGGCGTTGACGATCCGCGCGAGGGCGGACGCGGCATTCTGGTTCAGATCGAGGATGGGCGCGGTGCGCTGCTGGTGAACCTTATTCTGGGCGTCGAGCCGAGCGGGCTTTATGTGCGTCGGCCGGACGGCGATCAGACCTGGGCGGCGCAAGGCGAACTGCCGCCGCTCCGCGACATGGCCTCCTGGCTCGAGCTGCGGCCGATTGATTTGCCGGCTGAGCGCTTGGCGCGTGTCGAAATCTCACCAGCGATCGGGCGCGCCTACATTTTGGCGCGCGACGCCGCCGATCAGCCTTGGCGCATCGCCACGCCCGCGCTTGCGTCACTGGCGCAATCGAGCGTGACGGCGGCCGCCGAACAGATCACCGCGCTGACGCCCGTGGACGTGCAGCCGGCCCCCGCAATCCAAGGCGCGGTGCGGGCGCGCGTGCAAGCGATCACCTTCGATGGCGTCGCCATCGACGCTGAAGTGATCGAGAGCGAAGGGCGTCCGTGGCTGAAGCTGGTGGCGCGCGCGCAAGCGCCCGAGCAGGAAGACGCCGCACTTGCGATCAACAACCGGGTCGCCGCTTGGGCTTATGGGCTGAGCGACCTGGATGCGGCCAATTTGGCGCCGCCTCTGGGCGACCTCATCCCGAGCGTGCCGGAATAATCATCGCGGGGTGGTGAAGGCGGCGGCCAGGATTGGGCCGCCATAGGGTTCCTGCACGATGACGGCGCATTGTGGGGCGCAGCGCGCGGCCTCGTAGTAGACCGCGCTGCCGTTCCAGCTGCCGATGCGATCGACCGATGTGACGAGATTGTAGTGCAGGATGCGCCGCTGCCTGTTCACGCCGCGCGTGACGACTACGTCGATCGGCCCGGTGTCATACGGGATCAGCCAGATGTCTGCGCCAGGATGCGCTGCGCCGCTGCCAAGCGCTACGCGCACGCGGTTCGAGCGCAGCCGCGTGATGGAAATGTTGACGCGCCGGAGTGGGCGGGCCTGCGCTTGATCGAACGCGGCGCGCGCCTCGTCCCAATAGGACGCGCTGATCTGGTTCGAGCCATTGATAATGAGCTGCGGCGTGAAGCGGCCGCGCACGTTCAAGGCGCGTGAGTAGGCGCGCTGGCGCTCCGTGAATTCCGGCTGAGCGAAGGTGTCGCGCCAGCCGAGATAATCCCAGATGCCGACCGGGAAGGTGAGCGCCAGCGTGCGCTCTTCGCGCAGTAGCATGCCGACTAAGCGGTTGCCGCGCGGGCACTGGGCGCAGCCTTGGCTGGTATAGAGTTCCACCACGACGTCGGCCTGCTGCGACTGGGCGTTCGCCGCGGGGGCGAAAAGCGTCAGCGCGAGCACGGCGACTGCGATGATGCGGCCGATCATGCGGCCGACCATGACCGGCCCGTCACGCCGGTTCGAATCAAACCAGCGTGACGGGACGGTGAAACCTCAGGAAGAACGGGCCAAACCGCGAAGCACATAGTGCAGAATACCCCCGTTTCGGAAGTATTCGACCTCGTTCTCCGTGTCGATCCGGCATTGGACCTCGACCGCGTCGGTCTGGCCGTTGGGGCGTGCAATCCGCAGCGTCACCTTCTGGCGCGGGCCAAGTGCTGCGACGCCGTCGATCGACACGGTTTCGGCGCCGGTGAGGCCCAGGCCCGCCCAGGATTGACCGTCGATGAACTGCAGCGGCAGCACGCCCATGCCGATCAGGTTGGAGCGGTGGATGCGTTCGAAGCTCTCAGCGACCACCGCGCGAACGCCGAGTAGCGTCGTGCCCTTGGCGGCCCAGTCGCGCGACGAACCGGTGCCGTATTCCTTGCCGGCGAAGATGATGAGCGGCTTGCCTTCCTGCTGATAACGCATGGCGGCGTCATAGATGAACATGCGCTCGCCGGACGGCTGGTGGATCGTGTAGCCGCCTTCGACGACCGAGCCGTCTTCGTTCTTCACCATCTGGTTCTTGATTCGAATATTGGCGAAGGTGCCGCGCATCATCACTTCATGATTGCCGCGCCGCGCGCCGTAAGAGTTGAACTCCGCTTGCGGCACGCCGTTCTCGGTGAGGTAGGCGCCGGCGGGGCTGACTTTCTTGATCGAGCCTGCGGGGCTGATGTGGTCGGTGGTGATGCTGTCGCCGAAGAGGCCGAGCACTTGGGCGGAGCGCACGTCCGTTGGCGGCGTCGGCGTCATGCTCATGCCTTCGAAATAGGGCGGGTTTTGCACGTAGGTGGACTTGCTGTCCCACCCATAAGTGCGTCCGGCGCCGACCTTGATGCCTTGCCAGTGCTCATCGCCCTTGAACACGTCAGCGTAGCGCGAGGCGAACATTTCGGGCGTCACCGATTGGCGCACGGTTTGTTCGATCTCGGCGTTCGAGGGCCAGATATCGCGCAGATAAACCGGCTGTCCGTCGGTGCCCGTGCCGAGCGGATCGGTTTCCAGATTGGCATAGACCGAGCCTGCGAGCGCATACGCGACCACCAGCGGCGGCGAGGCCAGATAGTTGGCGCGCACGTCCTGGTTCACCCGGCCTTCGAAATTGCGGTTGCCGGAGAGCACCGAGGCGACGACTAGATCCTGCTCCGCCACCGTCGCGGAGATCGCAGCCGGCAGCGGGCCCGAATTGCCGATGCAGGTGGTGCAGCCATAACCGACGAGGTTGAAGCCGAGTGCGTTCAGATCATCGTCGAGGCCGGACTTGGCGAGATAATCGGTGACGACTTGGCTGCCTGGCGCGAGCGAGGTTTTCACCCACGGCTTCACATCGAGGCCCTTCTTGCGCGCATTGCGCGCGACCAGGCCGGCGGCCAGCATGACGCTGGGGTTCGATGTGTTGGTGCACGATGTGATCGCGGCGATCACGACATCGCCGTGGCCAAGATCGTGATTGGCGTCGGCGACAGGCGCTCGTTTTTTCAGTTCGCCGCCTTTGCGGAATTCGTCGGTCATCACCTTGGTGAAACCATCGGCGACGCCGCCGAGGACGACGCGATCTTGCGGACGCTTCGGGCCTGCAAGCGAGGGACGCACGTCGGCGAGCGAGAGTTCGAGCGAGTCGGTGAACTCGGGCTCGACATCGGTGCGCCAGAGGCCTTGGGCTTTGCAGTAGGCTTCAACCAGCGCGACGCGCGCGGGATCGCGGCCGGTGGCGCGGAGATAATCGACGGTCTTTTGATCGACCGGGAAGAAGCCGCAGGTGGCGCCGTATTCGGGCGCCATGTTGGCGATGGTGGCGCGGTCTTCGACGCTCATGGTGTCGAGGCCGGGGCCGTAGAATTCCACGAACTTGCCGACAACGCCCTTCTTGCGCAGCATTTGCGTGACGGTGAGCACGAGATCGGTGGCGGTCGTGCCTTCTTGCGGCTTGCCGGTGAGACGGAAGCCGATGACTTCCGGGATCAGCATGGAGATCGGTTGGCCGAGCATCGCCGCTTCCGCTTCGATGCCGCCAACGCCCCAGCCGAGCACGCCGATGCCGTTGATCATGGTGGTGTGGCTGTCAGTGCCAACCACGGTGTCGGGGTAAGCGAAAGTCTCACCATCGATCTCGCGCACCCACACCGATTGGCCGAGATATTCGAGATTCACCTGGTGGCAGATGCCCGTGCCGGGCGGGACGACGCGGAAGTCTTGGAACGCTTGTGCGCCCCAGCGCAGGAATTGGTAGCGCTCGACGTTACGTTCGTATTCGAGCTCGACGTTCTGCTTGAACGCGCCGGCTGCGCCGAAGTGATCGACCATGACGCTGTGATCGATAACGAGATCGACCGGCACCAGCGGATTGATGCGCTCAGGATTGGCGCCGAGCTTGGCCGCAGCATCGCGCATGGCGGCGAGATCGACGACGGCGGGCACGCCGGTGAAATCTTGCATCAGCACGCGCGCGGGGCTGAAAGCGATCTCGACTTCGTTCTTGCCCTTGTTCACCAGCCACGATGTCATGGCGAGAATATCGGCTTGCTTCACCGCGACGCCGTCTTCGGTGCGCAGCAGATTTTCGACCAGCACTTTGAGCGACATCGGCAGCTTCGAGATGTCGCCGAGACCGCCGGCCGAGGCTTTGTTGAGATCGAAGTAAGTGAAGGACTTGCCGCCCGCGCTAAGCGTGGAGCGGGCGTTGAACGAGTTCAGAGAAGGCATGGGTCTGCATCCGGCTGGAGAGCTTCAGAGATGCAAGCGCGTTGGGGAGCGCCCCAAGCCCGGAATCAGACCGAGCGCGCGCGGCAAGGCTTATGTAACGCCGTTTCTCGCAGGTGCAATTGAGCCGGCGAAGAAGTTGTTGCGAGCGGCTCGCAAACCGCTCGCAACAGGTCAGGTTGCCGCCGGCGGAGGCGGCGGTGAGCGGTTGAAGAACCGTCCGCCCCGGCGTTTGCGCCAGCGTAGGGCGAGCCAGACGATCGGCACGACCACGATCGCGACCGGGATCAGGCCCGCGATAATGGTGATGATCGCTGCGAAACCGGCGACGATGATGCCGAGGAAACTGGCCAGCGCGCGCCGCAATGGCTCGAACGTGTCGCTGCCGACGGAGCGGGGGGCTGAGCGGTACTGCAGAGACAGTTCCGACATCGCCACGCGCGTGCGCATGACAGCCAGCGTCGATTGCACGGAATCGATCTCTGACTGCACCCGCGCCAGTTCGCGCTCGACTTCTAACAGATCCGCCAAACGGCCAGGGCGTTCGCGCAGCAATTGCTGCAAGCGATCGCGCAGGGCGGTTTGCGCGCGCAAGCGGGCTTCGGTGTCAACCATTTGGCGCGTCAGGTCTTCGGCATTGGTGCTTTGCGAAATGACGCGGCCGCCAGCGGCGTCGATTTCAGCGCTCATGCCGCCCATGAAGGTGCGCAGCCATTGCGGCTCGCCGCGCAGCTGGACGTAGCCCTCCATGTAGCTCTCGGGATCGCCGCTGCGATTGGAGCCGATGAGTTGGCAGAGACGCGGGCCGGCGGTCTGGCAGGCCTGGACGTGGCGATCCATGACGCCAGCTAGGCGCTCGCTCGGAACTTCGAGGCCCATGGCGTAGGCGTAAGCGAGATAAAGGACCGGGGCGGGCGCGGACGGGCTGGAGCCTGGCGTTCCTGGACCCTGTTGGCGCTCCTCGGTATCGACATCGACGCCGCGACCTGGCTCGGCGGGCGCCGGCTGCGCCATGGGCGGAGGTGGTGCGGGCGCCGCTTCGCCTGCGGCCATATCCGCCATGCCGCCATAGGCGGCGCTTTCCTCGGTGGCGGGCGCTTGGGTGGCCATGTCGGCCTGTCCGCACCCGATCAGCAGACCAGCTAAAGCCAGTCCGGCCACAAAACGACGCATGGATGATCCTCCCTCGCCGCGCACCCAAGGCCCGCTTGGCGTATTGCGCAACCCTTTCTAGAACCGGGGCCGCATTATGAGCGCCGCCAGACCTTTCCAAGACAAGCCGGCTTTACGGGTCGATGGGCTCTCCATCGCGCGGGGCGGACGCGTTCTGTTCGAGAACATGAGCTTTGCCGCGTCGGCAGGAGAGTTCGTCGAACTGCGCGGCGCCAATGGGGCGGGCAAGACAAGCTTGCTGCGTGCGCTGGCGGGATTTCTGAAACCCCGCGCAGGACGCATCGAATTCGACGGCGAAGACGAGCCGGCGTTGGCGCTCCACTTCATCGGCCACACCAATGGGCTGAAGCCCAATGTGAGCGCGCGTGCGCACATCACGTATTGGGCTGGCTTGTTCGGCGCCCCGCCCGGATGGGACATCCCACTGCAAAGCGTTGGGCTCGCTGGAATGAGTGAGCGGCTCACGCGCACGCTGAGCCAGGGCCAAGCGCGGCGCTTAGCGTTGACGCGTTTGCTCGTCGCGCCGCGAAAGATTTGGCTGCTCGATGAACCCGCCGCGGCTTTGGACGATGCTGGGCGCGCGATGGTTGGCGATTTGATCGCGGCGCATTGCAAGCAAGGCGGCGTTGTCGTCGCTGCGGTGCATGAGCCGCTCGGGCCTGCGCCTTCACAAACGCTGACGGTCGGCTCGTGAGCGCATTTCTTGTGACGTTCCGGCGCGATCTGGCGCTGATGTGGGGCGGAGGCGGCGTGCTGGCGCCGCTGGGATTTTTTCTCGGCGCCACCATGCTGGTGCCGCTGGCGATGGGGCCGGAGCGGGCGCTGCTGCAAAGCGCGGGGCCGCCGCTGGTTTGGATCGCTGCGGCGCTTGCGGTGTTGGCGACATTGGAGCGGCTGTTTCAAGCCGATCTCGAAGACGGCTCATTGGAGCAGACGCTGCTCTCGCGCGCGCCGCTGGAAGCCTTGGTGTTGGCGAAGGGGCTGGCGCTTTGGTGTGCGGTGGGTTTGCCGCTTGCCCTTGCAGGCGCGCCAGCAGCCATCGCGCTGCAAGCGCCGGTGGAGCGGATTGGGGTGATCGTCGTCAGCTTAGGGTTGGGGATGGCGGCGTTCATCGGGGTAGGCTTGGTTGGCGCTGCGGTGACGGCTGGCGTGAAGCGGGGCGGCGTTTTGATCGCGCTTATCGTGCTGCCGTTTTTCGCGCCGCCCATCATTTTCGGCTCGGCGGTCGCGGCGGGTGAACAGGTTGGCGCGGCGCTGGCCATTCTCACAGGATGCGCGCTGGCGGCGCTGGCTTTGGGGCCGATCGCGGCGGCGGCGGCTTTGCGACTGCAGGCGGAGTGAGTCAGGTGTCAGAATGTCCACTGCTCTTGCCCATGTTTTTCTGTCACCTGACACGCTGACACCGGACACCTGCCTGACATGCTGAGCTATCTCGCCAATCCGCAACGTTTCATGGGCTTTTCGGCCTGGGCCGCGCCGCTGTTTGCGGTGCTAGCGTTTGTGCTGTTCGCAGTGGGATTGCCATGGGCGCTCTTCTACTCGCCGGCGGATTACCAGCAGGGCGAGACGGTGCGCATCATGTACGTGCACGTGCCGGCGGCGTGGTGGGCGATGGGCGTGTACGCGTTCATGGGCGGCGCCAGTTTCGTCGGCCTCGTCTGGCGCCATGTGCTGGCCGATATTGCGGCGCGTGCAGCAGCGCCGGTGGGCGCGGTGTTCGCGGGCGTCTGCCTCGTCACCGGCTCGCTCTGGGGCGCGCCGACTTGGGGCACGTGGTGGGAGTGGGACGGGCGGCTCACTTCGATGCTGGCGTTGTTTATAATTTATCTGGGATATCTCGCGCTTTGGAGCGCGGTCGAGGATGAGGAGAAGGCCGCACGTCTGGCGGCGATCCTCTGCCTCGTCGGTCTGATCAATCTGCCGATCATCAAATTCTCGGTCGATTGGTGGAGCACATTGCACCAGCCGGCGAGCATCATGCGCTCGGGCGGTTCGGCAATTGATCCGAGCATGATGGGGCCGTTGCTGACGATGGCTGGCGCGTTTCTGGCGCTGTTCGGAGCGCTGACGCTTTACAACATGCGCGCGGCGATCTTCCGCCGCCGCGTCGAAGCAGCTGAACTGCGTGGAGCGGGCGCATGATCGAGGGCGGCTGGGACTATGTGTGGCCGGCGTACGCGGTGACGATTGGCGCTCTGCTGGTGGTGACGGTCGTGGTGGCGCTGCGCGCGATGCACTGGGCCAAACGCGCGCGGGCGCTTGAGCCGAAGAAAGATGAGCGCGCATGAACCGCTGGCTGGCGTTCGTTCCCGTTGTCGCTTTGGTGATCTTAGTCGCGTTGGCGGCATTCATGCTGACGCGCGAGACTGAGCGCGAGACGTTCTCCGCTGGCCGAATCGGCCGCGCAGCGCCGACGTACGCACTGGCGCCGCTGGATGGCGAGACATTGGTGACGAGCGACGCGTTCGCCGGCCGCGCCTATGTCGTCAACATGTTCGCGTCCTGGTGCACGCCGTGCCGCGCCGAGCACCCTCAGTTGATGGCGCTGCAAGCGAGCGGCGTGGATATTCTCGGCGTTGCCTACAAGGATCGCCCGGAAGCGACGACGGCGTTCCTGACTGATCTCGGCGATCCGTTCACGCTCGTGGGTCAAGATCCTGACGGGCGCTTCGGGATTGAACTCGGCATTGTCGGCGTGCCGGAGACGTTCGTAATTGGGCCGGACGGCACCATCCGCGCCGTGCATCGTGGGCCACTTACCGCCGAGGTGATCGAGCAAACCATCCGACCAGCTTTGGCCCAGCGCTAGCGGCGCGGTTTGCGGTTCCCGCTCTTGGCCTCGGCCTTCGCCGTTTCGGCTTTTGCCTTCTGACGCGTTTGCCGCGCTTGCCGCTTGGCTTGGCGCTTGGCTGCACGTTCGGCCTTCTCCGCGGCTTCGGCGGCGAGTTTCGAGAGCTTGGTGAGCGTCTCCACCAACGCCTTGCGCTTCGTGCGCGGCAAGAGGTCGAGAATGGCGGCATCGGCCGCGCGTGCGTGCTGCGTTGCAGCGGCGAGGATGGCCGCGCCTGATTGCGTTAGTCGCACGGAATAGGCGCGCCCATCCGCCGTCGATGGCGTGCGCACAACGAGGCCGCGGTTCTCCAGTCCCTTCATCATGTCGGCTAGGGTGGAGCGATCGATGCCGGTGGCGCGTACAAGATCGCTTTGGCTGAGGCCGGAGTTTTCGTGGACGGCGGCGAGCACCGCGAACTGGCGCAGTGTCACGGCGCCGTTGACGAGTTGTGTGAAGCGCTCCGACGCGAGCTGTTCGGCGCGGTGCAGCAAGTGGCTGGCTGACGTCGCGAGCCTGTACGGCTCGGACTCAGGATGGTCCGTCATCGACCGAGCCATGATTGTCCCGCCCCAAAATCAGGCGGGACATTAACGCCGCAGCGAGCGCGATCAATCATGACAACGAGCGTCATTCGCCACAAAGGCGAAATTCAGCCGGAAATCAGCCAAATCAGGCGACCGGCGCCTCCGGTGCAGTCGCATCGTCATCCTTAGCGTGCTTGAGCACCAGCGGCGTGTTGATGACGGCGAACACAACGACAAGTGGAAAGACGACGAACGGACGCGAGTTGAGCCAGAACTCGAACGTCTGCGTGTTGCGGATGATCTCATTCAACACCGCCTGAAACGCAAAGAATCCGGCCCAGCGCCACGCGAGAATATTCCAGATGCGATCGGGCAATTCGAACGCGTGCCGGAAGAGCAGCTTCCACACGTTGTGGCCGAACAGCAGCGAGCCCACGATAGCCACAACATAAAACACGTATGTGACGGTCGGCTTGATCTGGATGAAGTCGGGATTGCGGAAGGCGAGCGTGAGGCCGCCGAAGGCGGTGACGAGCACGCCGGTCACAATCAGCACTGGCGGGATGCGGTTGTGTTTGAACCAGCAATAAGCGAGCGCGATCAGCGTCGCGACCATGAAGATGCCGGTCGCTATATAGACGGCGTTATCCTTCGTCGCCTCGATCCGCTGCAGGATGTTGAAAGCGACGACGTAGACGACCACAGGCCCCAGATCGATCAGCATCTGGTTGATGCCGCCCTTCTTGAAGGGCTTGGCGGTATCGAGGGCGGTCAGGTCTTCACTCATGCGTCCTGATACGCCGAACCGGGCCAAAGAGACCAGCCGCTTGCGCTGAACGCCGTTCTGCCCCCAGATCGCGGGCAATATCGGGAGGACGCGATGCGGATTGGGGCTCTGTTGGCGGCTTTGGCGTTGGCGGCGTGTGCGAGCACCGCCGCACCTGAGGCGGACGCGCAGGCGCAGGCCGCACCCTCGCTGGCCGAAATCTTGGAACAATCGTCGGCCGCCGATTGGCGCGCCATCGATCCCGACAACACCGTCTATATGGATCTGCCCGCCGGGCGGGTGATCATCGAGCTCTCAGCAACGTTCACGCCCGAGCACACGCGCAATATCCGCGAACTGGTGCGCGCCGGCTGGTTCAACGGCGCCAACATCGTGCGCAGCCAGGAAAACTATGTCGTGCAATGGGGCCGCGACGAGGACGATCCGGGCCCGATGGGTGCGGCAACCGCGACGTTGACGCCAGAATTCTCGCGCCCGCGTCGCGGATTGAACGTCACGCGCTTGCCTGATCCCGATTCCTACGCACGCGAAGTCGGCTTCGTGGATGGCTTCCCGATGGCGAGCGATGGACGCGACGCGTGGATGGCGCATTGTCCGGCCATGGTTGGCGCTGGTCGTGGCGACACGGCGGAAAGCGGCAGCGGTGGCGAACTCTATGTCGTCATCGGTCACGCGCCGCGTCACTTGGATCGCAACATCGCAACGGTTGGCCGCGTGTTGCAGGGCATGGAGTTACTGTCGGTGATGCCGCGCGGAACTGGGCCGCTCGGTTTCTACGAGGACGAAGCGCAGCGCACGCCGATCCCGCGCGTGCGCATGGCGTCGGACGTGCCGGCGAGCGAGCGCGTCAATCTGGAAGCGCTGCGCACCGAAAGCGCGACGTTCCGAGCCGTGATCGAGTCACGCCGCTTTCGGCGCGAGAGCTGGTTCCTGGAGCCGGTGGGCCGGATCAATCTCTGCAACGTGCCGCTGCCGGTGCGCGTGCGGGCTAACTGAGCCCCACCAGCGCGCGCGCGAAGCGGAGCGCGTCGAAAGGCTGCAAGTCTTCGGCTTTTTCGCCGACGCCGACGAAATGGATCGGGATGGCGTGGCGCTGAGCCAACGCTACAAGCACGCCGCCTTTGGCGGTGCCGTCGAGCTTGGTCATAACGAGGCCGGTGATGTCTGTCACCGCGCGGAAGCTTTCGACTTGGCTGAGCGCGTTTTGCCCGACGGTGGCGTCGAGCACGAGCAGGGTTTCGTGCGGCGCGTCTTCGTCGATCTTGCGGATCGAGCGGACGATCTTGGAGAGCTCCGCCATCAGCTCGGTCTTGTTCTGCAGGCGCCCGGCGGTGTCGATCAGCGCGACGTCGGCATTTTCTTCTTTGGCGCGCTTTACGGTTTCGAACGCGATGCCGGCGGCGTCGGCGCCTTGATGTGAACTGACGAACGACGCGCCGGTGCGTTGCGCCCAAACCTGCAATTGCTCGATCGCGGCGGCGCGGAAGGTGTCGGCGGCGCCGATGACGACTTTAGCGTTGGCGTCGGCGAGCAGCTTGGAGAGCTTGCCGATCGTCGTCGTCTTGCCGGAGCCGTTGACGCCGATGACGAGCACGATGCGCGGCTTCGCGCCGGTTGAAAGATCGAGCGCGGCTTCGCGCGGTTTCAGGATGCGCGCAACTTCAGCCGCGAGGGCTTCGCGTGCTTCAGTGTCGCCGTGTTCTTTGCTGAAGCGCTGATCGGCGAGGGCGGAGGCGATGCGGGCGGCGGCACTTGCGCCCATGTCGGAGGCGACGAGTGCGTCTTCCAGTTCAGCGATGCCGGCGGCGTCGAGCTTCTCTTTGGCGAAAACCGCGCCGATGCTCTCGGCCAGCTTCGAAGACGATTTGCGTAGGCCGTCGAACAGACCTTTCTCGGTCTGCTTCGCCTGCGCCTGCTCAGCCGGGCTCTTCTTGTTGAACAGACCCCAGATCATGCCGGCTCACCGATCAGGTGCGCGCCGTCATGATGTGTGAAACGCAGACGCTGGTATGGACCGCCGGCGTCCTCGCCGGCCGGCGCCGGTGCATGCCGGCGAGACGCCGGCGCTCCGTAGTGCACGGTGCTGAAGTCGGAGAGCCTCGCGAAGCCTTCGCGTTCGACCAGTACGTCTGCTTCCTTGCCCACCCACGCATCCAAATGCTTCCGCAGCGCACGCTCACCAGCCTCGCGTAGGCGTGCGGCGCGTTGCTTGATCACGACGCGATCCACTTGCGGCATGCGCGCGGCGGGCGTGCCCGGACGCGGGGAGTAGGGGAAGGCGTGGACGTAGGCGAGTTGGCATTCGTCGATGAGCGAGAGCGCGTTGGCGAAATGCGACTCTTCTTCGGTCGGGAAGCCGGCGATGAGATCGGCGCCGAGCGCGATGTCGGGTCGCGCGGTTTTGAGGCGCGCGCACAGTTCGATGGCTTGCGCGCGCGAGTGACGGCGCTTCATGCGCTTCAGGATCAGGTCATCGCCGTGTTGCAACGAAAGATGCAGATGTGGCGCGATGCGCTCGTTTTGGGTGACGAGGTCGAAGAGTTGATCATCCAGTTCCGCGGCGTCGATGGAGGAAAGACGCAGCATCGGCAAATCAGGCGCGAGCTTCAGGATGCGGGCGACGAGCGCGCCGAGTTGCGGCTGGCCGGGAAGATCATGCCCCCACGAGGTCAGATCGACGCCGGTCAGCACGACTTCCGGCACGCCATTGGCGGCAAGGCGGCGCACTTGCTCCACCACTTCGCCAGCGGGCGAGGAGCGCGAGTTGCCGCGTCCGTAGGGGATCACACAGAACGTGCAGCGATGATCGCAGCCGTTCTGCACTTGCACGTAAGCGCGGGTGCGCTCGTGGAAGCCGTCGATCAGATGCGACGCAGTTTCGCGCACTGTCATGATGTTGGCCACGGCGACGCGCTCATGTTGTTGCGCGAAACTTGTCGCTCGCATCTTCTCGGCGTTGCCAATGACGCGGCTGACTTCGGGCATGTCAGCAAAGCTTTGCGGATCGATCTGTGCGGCGCAGCCGGTGACGATGATTTCTGCGTCCGGCCGTTCGCGGCGCGCGCGGCGGATGGCTTGACGCGCTTGGCGCACAGCTTCGCCGGTGACGGCGCAGGTGTTGAAGATCACGGCATTGCCCAGCCCCGCTTCGCCCGCGAGCGCGCGCATGGCTTCGCTCTCATAGGCGTTGAGGCGGCAGCCGAGCGTAACGATCTCGACGTCCGCTTGCGGGGGCGTTGTAGGCGCGTTCATGGGACCAAGGGGAGGTGCGCGCGACGGGCCGTCACGTCAAGCGCTGGGCCTGCGCGGGGCGCGTAAAACCCATAGATCCTGGTTGAAAATGGCCGATGTGGGATGGAACGCGACATCAGCAAAATGCGGCTCGAACAGCCGCCGCCCAGCCGCTTCATTGAAATAGGAGACGTAGGTGCGGCTGCCCTCCGGCGCACCGCCTAGGGCGATGTAGGCGCCGGCGTCGAAGGCGGCGCGTTTGTCAGCAGGCAGACGCGCGGCGGCGATGGCGCCGTGACTGGTGACGATTGCTGCGCCGTCATCGCTCAAAAGCCGCGCCAGTTCGCCGCTCCAGGCGCGGGCGTGGGCTTCCGAGAAGTGAGTGAAGATCGAAACGCCGGTGATCGCGTCGAATGAGGCTGCGGGGTAGGGCGCTGGCGGCGCGTTCTCACTGCGGCGCATATCGACGAACGGCAGGGCGCGACTGACGTGTGCGACCGCGCGCGGGTTCGGATCGCAGCCGGAGAAGCGCGCGTCAGGCGCATCAATCAGCGCCGGCAGATGCGCGAGCAGACGGCCAGCGCCCGCGCCCCAATCGAGGATACGAGGGCTTTGCGGTAGGTCTGCTGCATTGAGGTGATCGGCGACCAAGCGGGCGATGATTGCGCCGCCACTGTCGAACACTTCGAGGTCGGCTTCGCCGATTGTCTCAAACACCAGAGCCGGATCGGGAAATGTGCGATCGGGATGGGCTGCGCGATAGGCTTCGTTGCGACGTGCGTTGCCCGCCACGGCGCGCATGGCGACCGTGCGGTCTGCGAACTGGATGAGATGAGTCGCGCGCAGGAAGCGCAGTAGCGCGCGGCGCAACGATCTTAGCTTTCGGCGCTGTCCACCGCTTCGCCGACGAAATCTTCTTCGCGGGCGCCGCCGCTGCGTTCGGAGATGCGCGCCGACTTACCGCGACGATCGCGCAGGTAGTAGAGCTTAGCCCGGCGCACGGCGCCGCGACGGACGACGTCGATGGATTCTACGGTCGGCGAATAGAGCGGGAAAACGCGCTCGACGCCTTCGCCGAAGCTGATCTTGCGAACGGTGAAGTTGGCGTTGAGGCCAGCGCCGGAGCGGGCGATGCAGATGCCTTCATAGGCCTGGACGCGCTCGCGCTCGCCTTCCTTGATCTTGACGTTCACGCGCAGCGTATCGCCCGGATCGAAAGACGGGACGGTCTTGCCCTTGGTGATGCGGGCGACTTCTTCTTGTTCGAGCGTCTGGATCAGGTTCATCGGCACTACCGGAGCGCACAGGCTAAAGGCCGGCGCTTCCATCTGGAAACTACGGGAAAGCGGGGCGTATAAGGGAAGCGGGCTGGCCTGTCGAGGGGTGTTAGGAAGCCACCGTCGGGGCGCAGGCGACAAAGTTCAGGATGCGGTTTTCGGGGTCCCGGAAGCGCAAAATGCCGCGCTCTCCGGCCCGGCCGATCTGAAGCGCGAATTCGTGGCCCTCGGCATCGCGGACGCCGATAAAGCCCTCGGCCTCGTCGATTACGCCGATATCGCCCAAGCCCGCGGTGAACCACGGCATGCTCATGTCCGGGAAGAAGTAGGATACCCCGGGCTCGTCGGTCGGGATGATGAGCAAGCCGCGTAGCGTGCGGACGCGGGCCAGCGAGTCCGGCGTCAGCACCGGGGGCAGGGCCGCTTCCACGGCTTCGACTTCTTCCGCCGCTCCGCCGCAGGCGGAGGCAATCTCGGCATTGGTGAGAGACGCGATCGGCCGCCACAGGGCCGAGAGCGCTGTTGTGGCGCGCGCTGTTTCGGGGCTTGAGGCGGCAGGCGGCGTTTGCGCCAGAGCCGGCGCGGCAACAAGGCAGAGCAGAGCGATGAGGGCGGCGCGGATCATTCGCGCTTTCCGTTGCGGGTCAAATCGGGCCGTCTTTGGGCGGTGATGCGTTGGCGCTCGGCTTTGCGCCAGGCTTCGATTTTGGCGTGGTCTCCGTTGAGCAGGATTTCAGGGATGGCGCGGCCCTCCCACTCGCGCGGACGTGTGTATTGGGGATGCTCGAGCAGGCCGTCGCTGAAGCTCTCTTCGACGGTGGAGGCTTCGTTGCCGAGCACGCCGGGCAGGAGGCGAACGCAAGCCTCTAGCAGCACCAGCGCAGCGGCTTCCCCACCAGCCAGCACGGCGTCGCCGACGGAGACCTCCTGCATGTCGCGCGCCTCGATGACGCGCTCGTCCAGACCTTCAAAGCGACCGCAAAAGAGAATGACGCCCGGCCCTGCGGCCCACGCGGCAGCCATGGCTTGAGTCAGCGGTTTGCCGCGGGGCGAGAGATAGATGAGCGAGCGGTTGTTTCGCGGGATAGAGTCGATCGCCGCCGCCGCCACGTCGGCGCGCAACACCATTCCAGCGCCGCCGCCGGCCGGCGTGTCGTCCACGTTTTTGTGCGGGCCTTGGCCGAAATCACGTAGCTGCACAGTGTCGAGTGACCACGCGCCTTCACGCAGCGCCTTGCCAATCAGCGAGACGCCGAGCGTGCCCGGAAACGCTTCGGGGAAGAGCGTTATGATAGTCGCGGCGAACATCGTGCCATCCGTACGCGCACGATACGCCGTGCGCTACTTCCCGTTAGCTGGCTCGGGCGGCGGCGGGTCCAACACGACGCGCTTACCGGGGAGGTCCACCAATGGTGCGGTTTCACGCGTAAACGTAATGCGCACGTTGGGAGCGCCGTTGGGCGGGCGATATTCGATGATGTCGCCGGCGCCGAAATTCCACACTGCGCAAATTTCGCCGAGCACTTGTCCGTCTACCGACTCCGCTTTGCAGCCGAGCAGATCGACGATGTAAAATTCGTCTTCCGGCGGCGCGGGCAGATTGGCGCGCGGCACGAAGAGGCGCGTGCCTTTCAGCTTGTCGGCGTCTTCCTTAGATTTGATCTCGGCGGCGACGACGGCGACGCCGTCCTTCAACTCGCGCCAGCTCTTCGGCTTCAGCAAAATCTTGCCGTCTTCGCCGTAGAGCGGACCGTAGGCGATGACGCCGTCCTTCTTCTCGGTGAAGGCGCGCAGGCGCACTTCGCCTTTGACGCCAAAGGCCCCGGCGACAGCGCCGACCAGCACCATGCCGCTCTTACCGCCAGTCTTGGCTTTGAATGCAGGCACGGCTTGCAGTTCTCCGATCACTTCGGGTTCAGCGGCGACCGGCTTCGGTGTGGCCAGCGGCTTAGGCGCAGCGCGAACAGGCGCTGTGATCGGCGCACGTGTCACTGGCTGAGCTCGGCCGGCGGCGACGGCCAGCGGCTTTGACGGAATAGGGCCAGCGAACGCGGCCGCGACCGGCGCAAGCTTCGGCGGCTTGGGCGGCTTCGGTGGTTTGGGCGCTTTCGGCGGCTTCTCGGCTTTCACCTTTGCCGGCTTCGGCGCCGGTTCTGGCTTCACAGCTTTTGGAGCGGGGGCCGGCTTGCCTTTGGCGGCGGGCTTGGCCTTCGCCTCGGCTTTAGCCTCTGGCGCGGCTTTCGAGGGCTTCGCCTTCGGATCGGGCTTCGACGCCTTCGCTTCCGGCTTTGCCTTTTCAGCTTTGGCCGGCGGCTGCGGTTTGGCGGCCGGTTTGATTTCGGCCTTCTTGGGGACCGCCGCTTTGGCTTTCGCCTCCGGCTTTGGCGCCGGGGCTGCGGACTTGGCCGCTTTCGCTGGCGCTGGCTTTGGCGCAGGCGCGGGCTTAGCCGCAGGCGCAGGCGCCTTTGCGGTTTTTACCGGCTTTGCCGGTGGCGCAGCCTTCTTGGCGACAGCCGCCGGCGCTGCCTTCTTGGCGGCCGGCGGGGCGGACTTCGGCGCCGGCTTCGCGGCGGCCTTCGTGGCGGTCTTCTTCTCGGGCACGTGCTTTCCTTACGCCTCCGGCGCGGCTTCAGCCTCGGCAGCAGGGGCCGGCGCATTGGCAGCAGCGCGCTCGGTCATTTTCTTGCCGGGTTGGGCCTTGTTGGGGTTGTTCTTGGCTTGGCGCGTGAACACGCCGGCCTGGTCAAGGAACCGGGCGACGCGATCGGTCGGCAAAGCGCCTTTTTTCATCCAGTCCTGGATCCGCTCGAGCTTGAGGGTGACCCGAGCCGGGTCGTCGGACTTCAAGATAGGGTTGTAAGTGCCAACTTTCTCGATGAAACGCCCATCACGAGGGCTGCGGCTGTCGGCTACAACGATGGAGTAGAACGGACGCTTTTTGGCGCCGCCGCGGGCGAGACGGATTTTCAGGGACATTTCAGTGCTTCTCCTTTGAACTCTTAGCTTTTTTTGTTGCTCCCGGGAAGCCCTGGAAGGCCTCCCGGCAGGCCTGGAAGGCCAGATTGAGGGTTAAGGCCGGGTAGGGACTTGCCAGAACCGAGCTGTTTGAGGGCTTCGGGGGACGGCATGCCGCCTCCACCCATGCCCGGCATGCCGAAGGGCATTTTGCCCTTGCCCATGGCTTTCGCCATGTCGGCCATGTTGCGGTGCATCTTAATGAGCCGGTTAACCTCTGCGACCTCGACGCCCGAGCCCTTGGCGATGCGGGCGCGGCGTTTGCCGTTGAGCAGGTCGGGCTTGGAGCGCTCAGCCTTGGTCATTGAGCGGATAATGGCGATCTGTCGGTGCAGCTGCTTATCGTCGAGCGAGGCGTCGGAGATCTGGCTCTTCACCTTCTGGACGCCCGGCAGCATGCCCATGACGCCCTTCAGGCCGCCGATCTGCAGCACTTGGCCGAGCTGCTTTTCCATGTCGTCAAAGTCGAAGCGGCCTTTGGCCAGCTTCTTGGCCATCTGCTCGGCTTCGGCGCGATCGACATTCTCGACCGCTTTTTCGACCAGTCCGACAATATCGCCCTGACCCAGAATACGGCCGGCGACGCGGCGCGCGTCGAAAGGCTCCAGCGCATCGGGGCGTTCGCCCGCGCCGAGGAACTTGATCGGCAGGCCGGTGACGGCGCGCATCGAGAGGGCTGCGCCGCCGCGACCGTCGCCATCGACGCGGGTGAGCACGAGGCCGGTCAGCGGCAGCCGCGCATGGAAGCGCTTGGCGGTTTCGACCGCGTCCTGGCCGGTGAGGCTGTCGGCGACGAGCAGGACTTCGCCCGGCTTGGCGATCTGCGCGATCGATGCCGCCTCATCCATCATCTCGTCATCGAGCGTAGTGCGGCCGGCCGTGTCGAGGATCAGAACGTCGTGGCCCGAGACGCGGGCCGTGGCGAGGGCGCGTTTTGAGATCTCTTGCGGCGTCTGCCCTGCGACGATCGCCAGCACGTCGACGCCGATGCTTTTGCCGAGTGTGGCCAGCTGCTCCATCGCCGCTGGGCGGCGGGTGTCGAGCGAGGCCATCAGCACGCGCTTTTTCTCGGTCTTCGAGAGACGAAGTGCGAGTTTGGCGGTGGTGGTGGTTTTGCCGGAGCCTTGCAGGCCCGCCATCATGATGACGTTCGGCGGCTCGCCGGCGATGCGCAGGCCCTCAGGCGCGCCGTCGCCGCCGAGCGTATCGACCAGCGCGTCATAGACGATCTTGATGACCTGCTGGCCGGGTTTGACGGCCTTGATGACGTTTTCGCCGACGGCCTCGACGCGCACCTTGGCGATGAAATCCTTCACCACCGGCAGCGCGACATCGGCCTCCAGCAACGCCACGCGGACCTCGCGCAGCGCTGCATCGACATCGGCCTCGCTGAGCGCGCCGCGCCCAGTGAGCTTGTCGAAAACGCCGCCTAGGCGTTCTGTCAGGGCCTCAAACAACAGTATCTCCTTGCGCCAAAAGCAGTTTTACCCCGCCGGACGATCACGTCGGGCGGGGTGCCTCGCCAGCCTCCGGACCCTGATATGGGTCGTGTGCCGGTCAAAGCGCAGCTTAAAGCTAGCGCGTGAGCGGGTGTTTAGGGGTTCGGAGGGTTGCGGTCAAACGCCAAGCCGTCGCGCCACCTCTTCGCCGATGGCCAACGATGAGGTGAGGCCGGGGCTCTCGATGCCGAAGAGGCAGATCGTGTTGGGCGTGCTGTCGTCGATGACGAAGTCGCCTTGCGGTTCGCCGGGGCCGTGGAGTTTGGGGCGGATGCCGGCGTAGTCGGGGGCCAGCGCGCCGTCTGGGAGAGACGGCCAGAAGCGGCGGACGGTTTCGTAGAAGGCGCCGACGCGGGCGGGATCGACGGCGTAGTCTTCGTGATCGACGAACTGGAGATCGGGGCCGAAGCGGGCGACGCCGCCCAAATCGCGCCGATAGTGTGTGCCGAGGGCGCCTGGAATGGGCGGGGGATAGATGAGGCGCTTGAACGGCGCTTTTGCCCCCTGCAGCGCAAAGTAATTGCCCTTGCCGAAGTGTAGCGCGGGAATGCGGTCAGCCGGAAAGCCGTCGATCGCGCGCGCGCACGCTTGCGCGCCAAGGCCAGCGGCGTTGATGAGGAAGCGCGTGCTCAACGTCATCGGCGCTTCGCCGCCGACGTGGACGTCATAGCCCTCGGTGTTCGGCGTTGCGCCGAGGAACGGTGCGTTCAGCGCGATCGCGCCGCCATGCGCGCCGATCTCGCCTTCCAGCGCCAGCATGTAGCCGTGCGCGTCCATCACCCCGCTCTCGGCGCTTTCGAGCGCGGCGACGGCGCGGAGTTCGGGTTCGAGCGCGCGGGCCTCGTCGCCGGTGAGCCAGCGGACGCCTTCTACGCCATTGATCTCGGCCTGCGTGGCCAAACGTTCGAGCGCCGGTATTTCAGCCTCTTCGGTAGCGACGATCAGCTTGCCGCATTTGTCGTAAGCGACGGCATGCGCGTCGAGGAAGGCGTAGAGTAGGCGGCGGCCCTCGACGCAGAGTTGCGCCTTCAACGATCCGCTCGCGTAGTGCAGCCCGGCGTGAATCACCTCTGAGTTGCGCGACGAGACGCCCGCGCCGGTGCGCGTTTCCTTTTCGATCACCACAACGCTCAAGCCGCGCCGCGCCAGGGCGTAACCGGTGGCAAGGCCGACCGCGCCAGCGCCGACGATGAGGGCGTCGCAATCACTCATGAAAAGTTACCAAACGGCATCGAAAACTTTGGATGAAATTGAGATTACAAACGACCAGTTAATCTAAACGAAAGCAGCTTGCCTTAGGTGTGATGCAGGGCGAGGCGAGCGTGTTCAAGTTTTCTGATCCACCGATGCTGTCGGCTGCGCGAGGGCGTGTCTCGACGCTGAGATGGCGCATGGTGATCGGAGCGCTGTTCGCGTTGGGCGCGGCAAGCGTGCTCGATTCTATGGCTGCCGGTTTCAGCTGGTACCTGGTGCTCTGCCTGGCCATGGGCTTCGACACCATGCTGGGCCACTCCTATCTCGAAGCGCGCGGAGACGAAGCGCGTCGCACGGGCGGCGCGCTTTTCGTTTGGGGCTGCGTGTTCAGCATTTGCGTGTTCTCGGCCATGCCGCTCGTGCTTGCGGCGATGGGCGGCGGACCGGGGCGAGTGCTGGGCGTGCTGATGGCGGCAAGCTCGCTGGTGAGCGTGATGCTATTCACCTTCCAGGCGCCGCGTTTCATGTTGCTCTCGGCGGCGCCGGCGGTGGTGGCGTTGCTGGCGATGCCGTTCATCCCGTTTCACGAAGCGCCAGCGAGCGCGTTGCAGGGCGCGCTCGGCGTCGGCTGCGGCGTCGTTGGCTTTCTTGCCTACATTGGCCGCTCGGCGCTGAACAACACCAAGATGATCACTGGTTGGCGCGCCGCCAATCAGGCCGCCAAGGAGCGCCACCTCGAAGCCGAAGTGAAGCGCGCCGAAGCCGAAGAGGCCAACCGGGCTAAATCCGAGTTTCTTGCAGTGATGACGCATGAATTGCGCACGCCGCTGAACGCTGTCATCGGCTACGCCGAAATCATTCAGGAAGAGCTCGACGCTGAGGGGCGGACGGAATTGTCCGACGATGCGGGCCGCATCACCAACTCCGCACGCCATCTGCTTGGCTTGATCGATCAGATTCTCAATCTCTCCAGTATCGACGCAGGCCAGGAAGCGCTGGCTTTGCGCGAGGTTGATGTACGCAAGCTTCTGGAGGACGCGATTTCCAGCATGCAGGACGAGGCGCGCGTTGCCGGCAATCGCATTTCACTGCGCGTAAGCGCAGAGGCCGAGCATGCTCATACTGACGGCAACAAGCTGGCCGTCGCGGTGGCTGCCATTTTGTCGAACGCGGTGAAATTCACGTCGCAAGGGCTGATTGCGGTGACGGCTGACATCGAGCGGACGGGCGCTGACGACATGCTGATGATTGCGGTGTCGGACACCGGGGCAGGAATCGCGAAGGACCAGATGTCGGCGATCTTCAAGCCGTTCACACAAATCGAAACGGGCTCGACGCGCAGCAAGGGCGGGATGGGGCTTGGGCTCTCGATCGCGCAGCGCATGGCGCATACGCTGGGCGGCGATGTTGGCGTGGTGAGCGAACTGGGCGCTGGCTCGACCTTCACTTTACGCACGCCGCTGCGCGCCAAGGCCGCGCAACTGGTCCGCGCGGCCGCCTAATCCTGAAATCTCGGGGAGAACCCCGCCCCCTCCCCGAGGGGGAGAGGGTGCGCCTTGGTGCGGGGGAGCGTCGGGGTCTGCCGAAATAACGTCGAAGGCTGAGCTGAGTTCCGCATAAGGCAGGGGATGCGCTATGGGTTCGGGCGCGTTATATAGAGCCGGCCTATGGACGACCGCCTTCCCGCTTCCGCAATGCCGACTCTCCGGCAACTCCAGTTTCTTCTCGCTCTGCGGGCCGAGGGGAGCTTCGTCGCCGCCGCTGATGCGGTCGGCGTAACGCAGCCGACGCTCTCGGCCGGGATCAAGGATCTGGAGACGACACTCGGCGCCGTGTTGGTCGAGCGCGGGCGAAATGGGGCGGTGCTGACGCCGGCGGGCGAGGATGCAGCCGAACGCGCGGCGCGCGCTTTGGGTGAAGTCGAGGAATTGGTGCGTACTGTGCAAAGCGCGGGCGAGCCCTTCGCGGGTGTCTTCCGTCTCGGCGCCATTCCGACGATCGCGCCATTCTTGCTGCCGCGCGCGCTACCGCTGCTGAAGCGAACATTTCCGAAGCTGCGTTTACAGATACGCGAGGATCTCACGGCGCGTCTCGTCGATGCATTGCGCGCACGCACGCTCGACGCCGCATTGATCGCCCTGCCTTACGATGCGCACGGCATAGCGAGCGCGCCGATTGCGGAGGATGAGTTTCTCTTCCTCTGCCCCGACACGCATCCGCTGGCGCAACGCAATGATCTCTCGCCCGAGCATCTGAAGGGTGAGGACGTGCTGCTGCTTGAGGACGGGCACTGCCTGCGTGAGCACGCGCTTTCAGCCTGCAGAATTGCGCCGGGGCGGCGGTCGAGCGAACTTGGCGCCACCAGCTTGCACACGCTGGTGCAGATGGTTGGCGGCGGTATGGGTGTGACGCTGTTGCCGAAGATCGCGGCGGAAGCGGGCGTCGGAGTCGGTGCGCACGTTGCGATCCGACCGTTCGCCGAGCCGATTATCGGACGCTCGATCGGCGTGGCGTGGCGCGAGGGCGGACCGCGCGAAGATGAAGCGCGCAAGCTCGCGGACGTGTTGCGCAGCCTTTTCTAGGAGGTGGGCCAGTCGGGCTTCGACAATTGCTTAGCCAGATGCGGCAAGCGGATCACCAGCCAGAGCGCGGCCCAGATGTTGCCGATGATGAAGATCGGCGCCGCCCACAAAGCCGCGACTATCCAAGAGCGCTCGGTCAGGAACACGATCACGGCGAAGAAGAGAAAGCCGATATAGAGATCGACCAGAGCGACGACGCCCCAAGGCAGCGTCGTCACCACGGCGAACTGATCGAAGAACGTGCCGTGCAATTCTTGCTTGGCGGCAAAGGCCCAGATCACCAGGCCGAGCAGGGCGAGCCCCACTATGCCGATCGCGGCGCGGACAACGTTCATCGCTTCACTCTCCTGCCGCGCTTCATCGGCCTGCCGCGCTTGTTGGCGCGAACGCCCGGCCCGTCAAGACGCCGGGTTCAGTCCATCAGCCGTTGCATCAGATAGGTGTATTCGAGCGCCCGGCGACGCGCCGCTTCGTTCAAATTCGCTGCCGCCGAGTGGCCGCCGTCGATGTTCTCGTAATAGAGAACCGGCATGCCCAGTTCGAGCATGCGCGCGACGTATTTTCGCGCGTGTCCTGGATGGACGCGGTCGTCCTTGGTGGAGGTCAGCACGAACGGCGTCGGGAAATCGTCGCGCCGGCGCAGGTTCTGATAGGGCGAGATCGTCTCCAGGAACGCGCGCTCTTCCGGATTGTTGGGCGAGCCATACTCATCGACCCACGAGGCGCCGGCGAGCAACTGGTCGTAGCGCAGCATGTCGAGCAGCGGCACTTGTACGACTGCGGCGTTGATCATCTCAGGATGCTGATTGAGCATGACGCCCATCAGCAAGCCGCCATTCGAGCCGCCCATGATGCCGAGACGGCGGGGGCTGGTGATGCGACGGTTCACGAGATCCTGCTCGACCGCGTAGAAATCGTCATAGATCACTTGGCGATTGGTGCGCAGGCCAGCCTGGTGCCATGCGGGGCCGAACTCGCCGCCGCCGCGAATGTTGGCGAGCACATAAACGCCGCCCCGCTCCAGCCAAAGCTTGCCAGTTGAGGCGCCGTAGGTCGGCGGATACGAGACTTGGAAGCCGCCATAGGCGTAAAGCAGCGTCGGGTTTTCGCCGTTCAGCTGCATATCGCGCGGGCGCACGACGTAATATGGAACGCGCGTGCCATCGCGGCTGACGGCTTCGAATTGTTCAGCGATGAAGCGCGATGAATCGAATAGCGCCGGCAATGAGCGGATTGGACGCGCGCGTGTTGCGGCGTCTTCAAGTGCGTAAAGCGTCGAGGGCGTCGTGTAATCTTGGTAGGTGGCGAACGCGAGCGACTCCGTGGGCGAGGTGCCGGCGAACGAGACCGAGCCGGTGGTCGGCAGTTCGATCTGCGTTTGGCGCCAGCCAGCGCCTTCAGGCGTGAAGCGCAGGATGCGGCCGCGCACGTTTTCGTAGCCGGCCACCAGGATCGCATCGCGCGTGATCGCCACGCCTTCGACCGATTGACGTTCGGTCGGTGTGAATAGCGCGGCGGCGCGCGGCGCCTCGGCGCCGGTGTCGGCAAGCGGATAGGCGGCGAGGGCGCCTTGCGCCAAACCGCGCCAAGCCTCGTTCAAGGTGAAAACCAGATTGCCCTGGAAAAGCCCGGCGATTGAGGACTTCGCGGGCAGATTGATCTGCTGCGGCAGCGCGCCGTCGAGACGCCAATACGCCGTTTCAAAGAATGTGTTGGCTTCATAGGCGATCGGCAGGCGCGACCCGTCCGTGTCTTGGAATACGCCGATGAACACACCGACGTCGCTGGCCTGACCGCGCATGACTTCGACGGCGCTCTCCAGCGCCGTGCCGCGCCGCCAGCGCTTGACGATCA
Organism: Hyphomonadaceae bacterium; assembly: GCA_022841905.1. Lineage (GTDB taxonomy): Bacteria > Pseudomonadota > Alphaproteobacteria > Caulobacterales > Aquidulcibacteraceae > Vitreimonas. The sequence continues at coordinate 453,491 of JALHQO010000001.1, forward strand.
TGGCGTAGCCGCTCTCGGTCATCGAACCGTCGCCCCAGTTGGTGGCGACGAGCAGCGTGTCGCGATCAAGCCAAGCAACGGAGCTCTTGGCTTCCGGCACGACGAAACCGCCGGCGACGAAGCTGCGCGTGGCGATGTCGTATTCGCGCACGGTGTTGGCGTCGCGGCCGCCATCGGAGAGTTGGATCAGGCAGCGCGTCGTGCCTTCGAGGCAGTCCGAACCTTGGAACACCCAGTTGGCGCTTTCGGCCGTGGCGAGTGCATCGACATCGAGCAGCGTTTCCCAAACCGGCGCGCCGCGCGCGTAGTCGGTCAGCGGCGAACGGCGCCAGATGCCGCGCACGTGCGTCTCGTCCTGCCAGAAATTGTAGTAGTAGCCCTCCTGAATGCCGCCGAGCGGCAGGCGGTCGCGGTTGTTGGCGATGGCCAGAGCATCGGCATAGAGCCCCGCGAAGCGCGGATCGCTTTCGAGTACGCCGAGTGAGCGCGCATTCTGTTCGCGCACCCAGGTGAGCGCCCGCTCGCCTTCGATTTCCTCGAGCCACAGATAGGGGTCTTCAGTCATGGGTTGTGAACTCTGGGTGGTGGCGCACGAGGCGAGGATGACGGCCGCGAGGCCCGCGAGAACGGCAGAACGCATGGAAGCACCCCTGATGTTGGGCGCACCCAAGCAGATCGCGACCCTTGGGGGCAAGGGCAAGGCGACGGGCTGTGGCAAGCTGCCCACGGCTTAGGGGTGCGTTTAGGGCGCGAAGCGCATACATTGGCGACGATGCGCTATTTCAAGATGAACGGCTGCGGCAACGATTTCGTCATCATCGACGCGCGCTCGCGCGGCAGCCTGCCTCTGTCACAGGCGCAAGCCAAAGCCATCGCCGATCGCGAGACCGGTATCGGATGCGATCAGGTGATCGCGGTAGAGCGCTCGATGCGCGGCGATGCGTTCATGCGGATCTGGAATTCGAATGGCGGTGAAGTCGACGCCTGCGGCAACGCCACGCGCTGTGTCGCCTGGCTGCTGATGGAAGAAGGCGGCGCCGCCACGCGCCGGATCGAGACGCCAGCCGGCATGCTCTACGCTGAACGCCGCGGCCCTGATCTAATCACCGTGGACATGGGCTCACCGCTGCTGCGCTGGGAAGAAATTCCCCTCTCTCGCGCGATGGACACGACGCGGCTTGACTTCGAAGCCGGCGGCTTCGCGGCGCCCGGCGCGGTCAATATGGGCAATCCGCATGTCGTGTTTTTCGTCAACGACGTGCGCGCCGTGCCGATCGAGACGCTCGGGCCCAGAGTCGAACATGATCCGCTTTTTCCGCAGCAGGTGAATGTCGGCTTTGCCGAGGTGCGCTCGCCCGAAGAAATCCGGCTGCGTGTCTGGGAGCGCGGCACGGGCCTGACCAAGGCCTGCGGCACCGGCGCCTGCGCCGCTGTCGTCGCCGCTCATCGCCAGGGGCTCGCCGGACGCAAGGTGAATGTCCTGGTGGACGGTGGTTCACTTGAGATTGAATGGCGCGCGGGCGATGACCGGGTTCTGATGACCGGGCCGGTCGAACTCGAAAACGCCGGGGAGTTGCCGACTGCATGAGAGCCTTGGTTGCCCTCGTCGCGCTGGCGTCTTGCGCCACAACGCCGCCCCTTGCGCCGAATGAGCGCGTAGCTGGCTGCTGGATTGCGCGCGGCGACGGCGGCGATGCGGTGACGATGCGCTGGCTGCCCGGCGCGGCCGGCGAAGTCAATGGCGATCTCTTACGCTATACGAGCGCCGGCGCCGGCGGGCGCGAATCTTACGTGCTGCGCCAAACCGCAATCGCGTGGACGCTCTGCGAAACGACTGAGGGCGGCGCCGGCGCGTGCTGGGCTGTAGCGCAGGCGGAGAGCGGGTCGCTCGAAGGCGGGCGCGCCTTTATCGATGCGCACGGCGAGCGCTTGCGCATCGCCATTCTCGACGGCGGCGGTGAACGCGTGCTGTTCCAGGGCCGCCGTGACGGCTGCGATTGAAACGCCGCTGATCACCGGCGTCGATCATGTCGTGATCGGCGTGCGTGATTTGGATTCCGGCGTTGCGGCTTACGAAAGTTTGCTCGCCCGAGGCGTCGCCCATCGCTACGAGCGAGACGGCGTTGCGACTGCGCTGATCGTCACGGCGAATATGGCCGTCGAACTGATCGCTCCTACTGGCGACGGCGAAACCGCGCGGCGCCTATCGGCGGCGATCGACGCGAGCGGCGAAGGCCTAATGAGCATCGCCTTCGCCGTATCCGACATCGACCGCGCGCATCGGCGCATCGAGCGCAACGGGCTCTCGCCGGAACCGATCAGTGACGGCGAAGCTGGGGCGCTGCGCTGGCGGCGCTTTCGCGCCAACATAAACTCGGCAGGCGGCGTGCGCCTGTTCTTCATCCAGCGCGAAGCGCCGCTTTCGGCTGATGCAGCGAGCGATGTCGCGGCGCTCGATCACCTCGTCGTTCGCGCCGCCGACATGGAGCGGGCCGCAGCACTTTTTGGTGCGCGGCTTGGTTTGGACATGCGGCTCGACCGTATGGTGGGCGCCCGGCGTTTGATGTTCTTCCGGTGTGGCGATCTGATTGTGGAAGTCGTTGAGGACGCCGCTGGCGCCGGCAACCGGCTGTGGGGACTTTCCTGGCGCGTCCGTGACGCTGATGTGACGCGCTCGCGCTTAGCGGGCGCCGGGTTTGCCGTGTCCGACGTGCGCGTCGGCATGAAACCGGGTACGCGCGTTTTCACGGTGCGGGACGGCACGTGCGGGGTGCCCACTTTGATGATCGAGCTTTCGCCAAAGCCCGATTGATCTCTGGTTTCCTTCGCGCCATGCTCGCCCAGCGCGGTACGGGGGGAACAGATGGCGGACAAGCAAGCTCTGAACGCGACGTTTTTCGCGTTTCGCAAGCGCGAGCGCAGCGGCGTGCTGCTCGGCACGACCATCGCGTTCGTGGTCGGCATGGTCGTTCTGCTCGGGGCGTTCGTCGGCGTCTTCTGGGCCAGCCTCATGCCAGCGGTGGAATGGTACGGCGAGGTGATTACCGCCGCCGCCGCCAACGATACCGCCGCCATGCAGAACGTGACGATGCCGCCCGGCTTGTTCACGCTGATTGGCGCGCTGATGCTGTGGCTGTTTCCATTCTACATTCTGTGCGCAGCTTACGAGGCGGCTTGTCTTCGCTGGATGATCCACGGTGAGAGTGTTGGGTTCATGGGCCTGTCGCTCGGCGCGCCGACCTTCCGTGTGTGGTCGACATACTGGATGTGGTTTCTGCTCAACATCGCGTTCTCGATTGTCATGAGCGTGTTGATGGGTGTGATGACCGGCGTGTTCGTCGCCTCGGGTGATGCGACCGCCATGGTGGCCGTGCTGCCGGCCTTCTACCTCTTCCAATATGCCTTGATGGGATATTTCGCGGTGCGGCTCGCGCCGGCGGCGGCGACATCGGTGGCGCGGCGCAAGTTTTCCTTTTTCCAAGCGTGGACGGTGACCAAGGGACGCTTCTTGGCGCTGCTCGGCTCGTTCCTGTTGGTCTTCCTGATCTACATTATCGTTTCAATTTTGCTCGCCGTCGTTTGGTTCACCGTTATCTTGGGCGGTGTGGGGCCGGATTTGGCGTCGGTCGCCAACGATCCGCAGCGCATGAACGCTGTCATGCTCGAAGCGTTTGAAGCCTATCTGCAGTCGCTCAGCCAACCGCAGAACTGGGTTGTCATTGGCGTCTTGCAAGTGATCGGCCTGATCCTGATGGCGTTCACCTATCTCGCTACTTACGGCATCAACGCCCGCGCGGCGCAGGCAGCGCTCGAAGAGGGCAAGATAGCGCCCGCGAGCTAGGCGCGCCGGGAGCGAGACAAATTCCGTTCAGTGGGGAGACGATATGCGTAGCTTTGTGACGTCGTTGGCGCTTGTCGGCGCGCTGTTGACCGCGCCTGCATCGGCGCAAACCGCCGGCGTGCCGCTGCAAGTGCGGACGGGCGAGGTCTATACGGTCTCCGTCGAGCAGACGCAGACAACCGATGTCGCCGGGCAAAACGTCGAAGCAACGTTGGCTCACGTGTACGCGCTCCACATCGTCGACGCCGAGAACCGCGTGTGGCGCTACATGCCGGCGAGCATGAGCTACGCCATGCCGACCGGCTTCGGTTTTGAAGAGGAAGCGGCGGCGTTCGATTGGACAGTGATCAATCAAGCCGTGTCGGCCGCCCTGCGCGTCGGCACCGATGTCGGCTTTGAATGCCGCGTGGATGAATATGGCCGCTGCCTGGAGATGGCCAACTGGCCGCTCTGGCGCGATCGCTTGGAAAACGTGGTGCTGATGGCCGATGCGTTCGCGCGGCTGATACCGGCGTCAGCGGCGACGGGCGACGAAGTGCCCGTTGCGATCGAGCCGGTTGCGCCTGGGCGCAAGAGCGATGAAGAAGGCATGGTCGAAGCGGCCACGCCGGCGGTTGATTGGGCGACGTTGCGCGGGCCGGTGTTGCGCGGCATCGCTTCGCTGCTGGACAATGTCGATGGCCGCGACGCCGGCGCCTCGCTGGCGATGATCGAGACACCCGCCTTCCTGCAAGGCCGCACGCTGACACGCCGTGAAGCCGTGCCGGTGGCGGTCGATCTTGAAATGCCGTTCGGCGCGCCGCCTTTGCGTTATGTCGGCACGATGCGGCTGGAGCGGATCAATCAGCGCGACAACACGGCGACGATCGTGCGGCAAGTGTCGCTCGATGAAGCCAGCGCGCGCGCGACGGTGTTGGCGATGAGCCAGTTCTTGACGGCAAACCTCGTGCAACCGGTCGCGGCGGCGAGCGGCGATCCCGATGGCGCGGCGAGCTTGAGCGCGGTGATCGAGCCGATCGTAAGCGCGATCGGTCTGCGCTACGAGGAGACCACCACCGGCATCGTCGATCTCACCACCGGCATGGCGCGCGAGACGACGACGGCCTACACGTTCACAGTGATGCCGCCCGGCGGCGCCGATGGCGGAGCGCCGGTCGAAATTCAGGGTCGCACCGTGATCCGCATCACGCCCGGCGCGCCGAACGTGCAGCGTTTGCCGCGGGAATAAGAGTCGCTTAACCCGCGACGCTTTTCTTCTTTCGCGTCTTCGGCGCCGCCACTTCAGCGGCGGCGGCTTTTTGCTTCGGTGCGTGCGCCTTGTTGCGCTCGCCGTGGCGTTTGAGCGCATCGGCGAGGTAACGGCCGGTGTGGCTGGCTTTCACCTTGGCCACATCTTCCGGCGTGCCGAGCGCTACGATCTTGCCGCCGCCATCGCCGCCTTCGGGGCCGAGATCGATAACCCAGTCGGCGGTTTTGATGACGTCGAGATTGTGCTCGATCACGAGAACGGAATTGCCGTTGTCGACCAGCTCATGCAGCACTTCGAGCAGCTTCTTTACGTCTTCAAAGTGCAGCCCGGTGGTCGGCTCATCGAGAATGTAGAGCGTCCGCCCAGTCGCGCGCTTTGAAAGCTCTTTCGAGAGTTTCACGCGTTGTGCCTCGCCGCCGGACAGCGTCGTCGCTTGCTGGCCGATATGCACGTAACCAAGGCCGACGCGTTTTAGCGTCTCCAACTTATCGCGAATGCTCGGCACGGCGTTGAAGAGGTTGGCGCCTTCTTCGACTGTCATATCGAGCACGTCGGAGATCGACTTGCCCTTGTAGAGCACTTCAAGCGTCTCGCGATTGTAGCGTTTGCCCTTGCAGGTATCGCAGGTGACGTAAACGTCCGGCAGGAAGTGCATCTCGATCTTGATGACGCCATCGCCCTGGCACGCCTCACAGCGCCCGCCTTTGACGTTGAACGAGAAACGGCCCGGCCCGTAGCCGCGCGCTTTCGATTCCGGCAGCGCCGCGTACCAATCACGGATCGGCGTGAACGCGCCGGTGTAGGTGGCCGGGTTCGAGCGCGGCGTGCGGCCGATGGGCGATTGATCGATATCGATGATCTTATCGATATGTTCGAGGCCTTGGATGGCATCATGCTCGGCTGGCACGTCGCCGGCGCCGTGCCATTGGCGCGATACGGCTTTGAAGAGCGTCTCAATCACGAGCGTCGACTTGCCGCCGCCGCTGACGCCGGTCACGCATGTGAATGTGCCGAGCGGAATCTCCGCATCGACGTTCTGTAGATTGTTGCCGCGCGCGCCTTTGACAGTGATCAGCCGCTTCTTGTTCACCCAGCGGCGTTTGTCGGGGATGGCGATTTCGCGGCGGCCGGTGAGATAAGCGCCGGTGATTGAGTTTTTGTTTTTCTGAATCTGATCCGGCGTGCCTTCGGCGATGATCGTGCCGCCATGAATGCCGGCGGCCGGCCCCATGTCGATGACGTGGTCGGCGGTCATGATCGCTTCTTCGTCATGCTCGACCACCAACACTGAATTGCCGAGATCGCGCAGGCGGCGGAGTGTCTCCAAGAGTCGCGTGTTGTCGCGTTGGTGCAGACCGATGCTCGGCTCGTCCAACACGTAAAGCACGCCGGTGAGGCCGGAGCCGATCTGCGACGCGAGGCGGATGCGCTGGCTTTCGCCGCCGCTGAGCGTGCCGGAGGCGCGGCCGAGCGAGAGATAATCGAGCCCGACATCGACCAGAAAGCGCAGCCGGTCGTTGATCTCCTTCAGAATGCGGACCGCGATCTCCTGCTGCTTCGGCGTCAGCTGATCGTTCAGCGAGCCGAACCAATCGCGCGCAGCGCGGATGGAGAGCGTTGACGCAGTCGCGATATCGCTCATCGCGACTTTCACCGCGAGCGCTTCCGGCTTCAGACGTTTGCCTTCGCAGGTCGGGCACGGCGCCTCGCTTTGGTAGCGCTCCAAATCTTCGCGCACCCACGAGGAGTCGGTTTCCTTCCAGCGGCGTTCGAGGTTCGGAAGCACGCCTTCGAAATTCTTCGTCGTCTCATAACGGCGCACGCCGTCGTCATAGACGAACTTGATCGGGTCTTTGGTGCCGTGAAGGATGGCTTGCTTCAGCTCCTTCGGCAGATCCCGCCACGGCGCCGTGATCTTAGCCTTGTAGTGCTTGGCCAGCGCTTCGAGTGTTTGCGCATAGAGCGGTGACGGACCTTTGGCCCATGGCGCCACCGCGCCTTCCTTCAGCGTTTTCTCGTGATCAGGCACGACCATGTCGGCGTCGAACTTGAGCTGCACGCCGAGGCCGTCGCACGCCGGGCAGGCGCCGGCTGGATTGTTGAACGAGAAGAGCCGCGGCTCGATTTCAGGGATGGTGAAGCCGGAGACCGGGCACGCGAATTTTTGGCTGAAGATCAGCCGCTCCGGCGCGCCGGCCTTGTTTTTCAGCGTGGCTTTGCCGGTGGCGTCTTCGCTCTTGCCGGCGATTTCGGCGAAGGCGATGCCGTCGGCGAGCTTCAGCGCTTGTTCGAGTGAGTCCGCCAGCCGCGTTTCGATGCCGGCCTTCACCGCGATGCGATCGACGACGATGTCGATGTCGTGCTTGAACTTTTTGTCGAGCGTTGGCGGTTCGGCGAGTTCGTAGAAGTCGCCGTCAATCTTGGCGCGCTGGTACCCCTTCTTCAGGTACTCAGCCATTTCCTTTTTGTATTCGCCCTTGCGGTCGCGCACGACCGGCGCGAGCAAATACAAACGCGTGCCTTCGGGCAGCGCCATGATGCGATCGACCATTTCGCTGACTTGCATCGCGGCGATCGGTTGGCCGGTGGCCGGGGAATAAGGAATGCCGACGCGCGCCCAGAGCAGGCGCATGTAATCGTAGATTTCAGTGACGGTGCCGACCGTCGAGCGCGGATTGCGCGACGTGGTTTTCTGCTCGATCGAGATGGCTGGCGAAAGGCCTTCGATGGAATCGACGTCCGGCTTCTGCATCAGCTCCAGAAACTGACGTGCATAAGCCGAAAGCGATTCCACGTAGCGGCGCTGGCCTTCGGCATAGATTGTGTCGAACGCCAGTGAAGACTTGCCGCTGCCGCTCAAACCGGTGATCACCACCAGTTCGTTGCGCGGAATATCGACGTTGACGCCTTTGAGATTGTGCTCGCGGGCGCCGCGGACGCGGATGTGGGTGAGCGCGTCTCTCATTGCGGCAAGCCATAGGCGAAAGCGGTCATCGAGATTCCGGGATCGTAGTGTTGGTTGAAGACGTAAGCGCTCTCGCCGTCGCGGCGCGCGGCGAGCGCGTAGAAAACCGGGAAGAAATGCTCCCAATCGGGCGCAGCTTCCCGCGCATCGGGGCGCGCGGCATAGTTCAGCACGGCCGCATCGTCGCCGCTTTGCGCCGCGCCGGTGATGAAAGCGTCAAACTCTTGCACCCACGGCTCAAGCTGTTTGGTTCGGAAGAAGGCGGGCAGGTTGTGTACGATATTGCCGGCGGCGAGGATCAGCACATTGTCGTCGCGCAGATCGGCCAGCGCTTGGCCGATGGCGAAGTGCTCTACCGGAGGGCGCCGCGCGTCGAGGCTGAGTTGGACGATCGGAACGTCTGCGTCGGGATACATGCGCCGCAGCACGCTCCATGCGCCGTGATCGAGGCCCCAGCTATCGTTGAGCTGCGCGCCGAAGGCTGAGAGCCGTGAAACGATCTCGCGCGCGAGGTCTGGATCGCCAGGCGCCGGGTATTGAACGTCGAACAAGGCCTGCGGGAAGCCGCGGCCGAAATCATGGATGGTGCGCGGGCGCGCGTTCGACGTGACGCGTACGCCTTCCGTCACCCAATGCGCCGAGATCACGACGATCGCGCGTGGACGCTCGAAACGCGCAGCGATCTCCGCCCAGCCGCGCGCGGAGGGCGTGTCTTCGATCGCGTTCATCGGCGAGCCATGGCCGATGAACAGGGCGGGCGCTCTGATGGTCATTCCGGTCTTTCGAGGGTCCGCCGCGAGGCCCGCGCCGGACACCATATTTAGTATCCAGAGTCGCCGGGACATCAAGAACAATTAGAGAACAGCGCGGCAGGGGTCAGTAAGAGCATGTTCCGGCGCCGGGATCGTTTCGGCCTCGGCGCACCCCAATTCGGTTCGGTTGGTTAACGCCTCTTTACGTATGGGGCGAGTCGGATTATAGAACATAGAGAGAACATACGACCGGGAGAGCCCGGGCGAATGCCTCGTCCATCGAGTACAGCGCAGGAAACAGGAGGTCGGCGATGGCTGGCAGCATCAACAAGGTAATTTTGGTCGGAAACCTGGGCAAGGACCCGGAAGTGCGCCGTCTCAACAACGGCGATCCGGTTGTGAACCTCTCTATCGCGACGTCCGAAAGCTGGCGCGACAAGCAGAGCGGAGAGCGCAAGGAAAAGACCGAGTGGCACCGCGTCGTGATCTTCAACGAGAATATCGCCAAGGTCGCCGAGCAATACCTGAAGAAGGGCTCGACCGTTTACATTGAAGGTCAGCTGCAGACCCGCAAGTACGAGCAAAACGGCGTCGAGAAATACACGACCGAAGTCGTGCTGCAGAAGTATCGCGGCGAACTCACCATGCTCGGCGGCAAGGGCGACGGCGGCGGCAAGTCCTATGACGATGAAGGCGGCGGCTTCACCGCGAAGTCCGGCGCCAAGCGCTCAAGCGACGCCCCACGCGAAAGCTTCAGCCAAGATCTGGACGACGAGATTCCGTTCTGAACCACGTGCGCCAACTCTTTCCTCGCCCCTGATGGGCGAGGTGGCCGCGAGCATTTGCTCGCGGTCGGAGTGGGTGGCGGCGCCTCAGCTTGAGGACACGCGATGGCGAACGAATACGCCCGCAAGCTCCGAAAGGACATGACGCCGCAAGAGGTGAAACTCCGGTTCTATCTTCGTCCGCTAAGACGGAGCGGTCATAAGTTTCGAAGGCAAGTGCCGCTTCGCGGTTACATCGTCGACTTTGCGTGTTTCGACGCTCGCTTAATCATCGAGGTTGACGGCTGCCAGCATGGTTTTGCGGAGGCGATCGATGCAGATCGCGTTCGGGACGCGGTGCTTGAGCGCGGTGGATTTGCAGTTCTTCGGTTCTGGAATTGAGAAGTCGATCGGGAGTTTGACGCCGTGTGCTCGACAATTGCGGCAGCGTTGCAAAATGCCGAATTGAAGCGACGTTGGATCGAAGATTTTGGCGCAGACTCGTTGAAGTCGCCGTCGCAACCCACTCAGTCATCGCGCTAGCGCGCGCTGACAGCTCGCCCATCAAGGGCGAGCAGGGTTGGAGCGGACGCCGCTCGCGCCCATATCGCGCTCATGATCCCATTTTCAGTTCTCGATCTCGCGCCCATCGTTGAAGGCGGCACTGTCGCGCAGGCGCTGGCGAATTCGCGCGATTTGGCGATCCAGACTGAGCGGTTCGGTTACAAGCGCTTTTGGCTGGCCGAGCATCACAACATGCCGGGCATCGCCAGTTCCGCGACGGCGTTGTGCATCCAGAACGCGGCGGCGGCGACCAAGACGATACGCGTCGGCGCCGGCGGCATCATGTTGCCCAACCACGCGCCGATCGTGATCGCCGAACAGTTCGGTACGCTGGAAGCGCTCTTCCCTGGCCGCATCGATCTCGGCCTCGGGCGCGCGCCCGGCGGCGATCAGCGTGTGGCGATGGCGCTGCGGCGCACGCTTGTTGGCGGCGAGGATCGGTTTCCGCAGGATGTGATGGAGCTGCAGGCGCTGCTGGCGCCGGCGCAGCCACGGCAAGTGGTGTGCGCGGTGCCGGGCGAAGGCGCCAACGTGCCACTCTGGATGCTGGGGTCTTCGACCTTCGGCGCGCAGATGGCGGCCGCACTTGGCTTGCCCTACGCCTTCGCATCGCACTTCGCGCCGGCGCAGATGATGAGCGCGATCGAGATTTATCGCCGAACGTTCCAGCCGTCGGAGCAATTGGCGAAGCCCTATGTCATGCTCGGCTTCAATATCTTCGCCGCGCCGACCGACGACGAAGCGCGCTTTTTGGCGACGTCCCTGATGCAAGCCTTCGCCAGCTTGCGCCGCGGCATCCCGCGCAAATTGCAGCCGCCGGACCCGGATTTCGAGTCGACGCTCAGCGAGGCGGAGCGCGCATCGTTGAATCAAGTGCTCTCTTGCTCCGCCATCGGTTCGCCCGCGACGGTGAAGGCGGCCCTGCAAGCCTTCATTGCCCGCACCCAGCCGGACGAACTCATTTTGGCGTCCCACATCTACGATCACACGGCGCGCGTGCGGGCCTACGAAATCGCAGCCCAGGTGCGCGCCGAACTCGCGGCGTGACCGCTTGCACGACGTCGCGGGCGGGCGTAGCGCTCGCGCCGTGACCACGCCCTCCCGCGCTTTCGCACCGCTCGATCTGGCGATGCTGTTGTCGATCGCGCTCATTTGGGGCGTGAACAACATTCTGGCGAAGCTCGCGCTCGATGCGTTGCCGGCGATGATGATGGCGGCGACGCGGTTCGCCATCGTGCTGGTTGCGCTGATCTGGTGGATCAAGCCGCCGCCGAAGGGGCAATTGCCACTCTTCTTAGCGATGCTGGCTTTCATCGGCCCTGTGCACTTTGCCATCCAGTCGATCGGCCTGAAGATGGCCACCGACATGCCGCCGATGATCGTGGCGATGCAGTTATGGGCGCCGGCGTCGGTGGTGTTTGCGGCGCTCTTGCTGGGCGAGCGTGTCAGCGGCTTGCGATGGGCGGGTGTGGGTTTGGCGTTTCTCGGCGCGGTTTCGATGAATTTCGACCCTGCCGTGTTCGCGCAAGGCTGGCCGCTCTTCCTGGTTGGCCTTGCCTCCGCCGCTTATGGCTTCGGCACCGTGCTGGTGCGCAAGCTTGGCGGCGGCCTCGATCCCTGGGCGACGCAAGCGTGGATCGCGCTGGCCGCAGCGCCAACGCTGTCAGCGGCCTCGATCACCTTCGAGCGCGGCCACATCGAGGCAGCGCAACAGGCGCACTGGAGTATTTGGGCGTTCATCATCTTCGGCGCGATCGTGTCGTCGATCGTCGCCAACGCTTTCATGTTCAAGCTGCTGCAGAAATACGAAGTGTCGCGCACGACGCCGTATCTGCTGCTGACGCCGGTGATCTCGTTTGCGCTGGCGGCGATTATTCTCGGCGACCGCATCAGCGTGCAAATCCTGATCGGTGCGGCGGTGACGCTTTCAGGTGTCGCGCTCGTGGCGCTGGCGGAGCGGCGGTTCAAGCCGATCGCGCCAGCGCAAACGCCCGATAGCGCCTAGGGCAGCGGCGTCAGCGCTGCACAGGCGATGCGCGCGCCGGCGCCGCCAATCGGCTGGGTCATGTGATCGTCCGGGCCGGCGTGGATCAGCAGCGCCGCGCCGTCGGCGTCGAGTAGAGGGGCGCGTTCGTGCTGGTTGGCGCTGGCGGGTATCCGCTCGCCGCCGAGCGTGACGCTCCGGGCCAGCAGTTCCGCCGCAAATGGGCCGGCCGGTGTGGCAAACAGGTTGGGGAGATCGCCGGCGTCGGGCCCGCGCGGGTTCATGAGACCATGCTCGGCGTGCTGGCGCATGTCGATGTGGCCGCCCGAGGCTTGGAAGCCGGCGGCGAAGTCGCTGCAGTCGCCACGGCCGTGCAAATGGACGCCGTGCCAGCCCGGCGGCAGGGCGTTCGGTAAAAACTCTAGTCGAATCAACACGCCGTGTGGGCCATCGGTGAAGATCGCCTGGCCGACGGCAGCGCCTTCCGCGCCAACGATCCAGGCCGTGCGCGGGGCGGCGGCGGGCGTGTAGTCGCGGTGGGCGGGGGAACTCGCGCAGGCGCTGAGCAGGGCGGCGAAAACGACGGCGGCGATGGGGCGCATAGCGGCTTCCTTGGTTTGCGACAGGGGCGTCACGATGTTAACTTCCGATGGATTCGACGGCGATTTTTTGGTCGCCTTACCCATCAACTCCTGAACTCCAGATTTAGACCGGATCCCGTGTCAGACACGTCCGATCCCGCCGACAACGGCGGTCCCACACTCCCCAAGGGCGTCACCCTCATCACCATCGAAGATGAGATGAAGCGCTCGTACCTCGATTACGCGATGAGCGTGATCGTGTCGCGCGCGCTGCCTGATGCGCGCGACGGCCTGAAACCCGTGCACCGCCGCATCCTCTACGCGATGGATGAGACGGGGAACACGCACGAGAAGCCGTATCGCAAGAGCGCCAAATCGGTCGGCGAAGTGATGGGTAACTACCATCCGCACGGCGACCAGGCGATCTACATGACGCTCGTGCGCCTCGCGCAAGATTTCTCGATGGGTCTGCCGCTCATCGACGGCCAAGGCAATTTCGGCTCGATCGACGGCGATATGCCGGCCTCGATGCGCTACACCGAAGCCCGTCTGGCTAAGTCCGCGCGCGCGCTGCTTGATGACATCGACGAAGGCACGGTTGACTTCCAGGACAATTACGACGGCTCCACCAAAGAGCCGACAGTGCTGCCGGCGCGCTTCCCGAACCTGCTGGTCAATGGCGGCGGCGGCATCGCCGTCGGCATGGCGACCAACATTCCGCCGCACAACATGAACGAAGTGATCGACGCCGCCGTGGCGCTGATTGACAATCCCAACATCGCTGACCTCGATCTGCTCGACATCGTCCCGGGGCCGGATTTCCCCACCGGTGGCGAAATCCTCGGCCGCGCCGGCGCGCGCATGGCGCTGATGACAGGGCGTGGTTCGGTCGCGATCCGTGCTCGGCACCACATCGAAACCATCCGCGGCCGCGAAGCGCTGGTGTTCACCGAGATTCCCTACCAGGTGAATAAATCGGAGATGGTGGAGAAAATCGGGGAGCAGGTGCGCGAGAAGCGCATCGAAGGCATCGCGGAAGTGCGCGACGAGTCCAATCGTTTGGGCGTGCGGCTCGTGGTCGAGTTGAAGCGCGATGCGGTGGCAGACGTGGTGCTGAACCAGCTCTATCGCTTCTCGCAGCTGCAGACTTCGTTCGGCGTCAACATGCTGGCGCTGAACCAGGGCAAGCCCGAGCAAATGGGCCTGCGCAAGATTCTCGAAATCTTCCTCGGCTTCCGCGAACAGGTCGTCACCCGCCGCACCAAGTTCCGCTTGGCGAAAGCACGCAAGCGCGGTCATGAAACCGTGGGCTTGGCAATCGCCGTCGCCAATATCGACGAAGTCATCAAGCTGATCCGCGAAAGCCCCGATCCCGCCACCGCGCGCGAGCGCATGCTGGCGCGCGATTGGCCGGCTGGGGACATGATGCCGCTGATTGCGCTGATCGCCGACCCGCGCACGGTGGTCGCTGATGGCGACAAGATCCGGCTTTCGGACGAACAAGCGCGCTCGATCCTGGCGTTGCAACTCGCGCGTCTGACAGGCCTCGGCCGCGAAGACATCGCCAAGGCGGCCAACGAGATCGCCGACGAGATCAAGGAATTGCTCTCGATCCTAGGTTCACGCGAGCGCATCCAGAGCATCATTCGCGAAGAGATCATCGCAGTGAAGGACGCGTTCGGCGTGCCGCGTCGCACGCAATTCTCGGAATCCGATGGCGATATCGACGATGAATCGCTGATCCCGCGTGAAGAGATGGTCGTCACCGTAACGCATGGCGGTTACGTCAAGCGCACGCCGCTTGCCGCGTATCGCACGCAGCGCCGCGGCGGCCGCGGCCGCTCCGGCATGACGATGAAGGACGAGGATTTCGTCACCCGCATCTTCGCCGCCTCCACGCACGCGCCGATCCTGTTCTTCTCGTCCTCGGGCATGGTCTACAAGATGAAGACCTGGCGCCTGCCGGCGGGCGATCCCCGCACCAAGGGCCGCGCGCTGGTCAATCTCTTCCCGCTCGAAGCCGGCGAGACGATCACGTCCGTCATGGCGTTGCCGGAAGACGAGCGCGATTGGGACAAGTTCGACGTCATGTTCGCCACACGCTCCGGCGGCGTGCGGCGCAACAAGCTCAGCGATTTCGTGCAAGTCAACCGCAACGGCAAGATCGCCATGAAGCCCGACGAGGGCGACGGCATTGTCGAAGTGCAAATCTGCTCGGAAGAGGACGACGTGCTGCTGACCACCGCAAATGGGCAGTGCGTGCGCTTCCGCGCCACTGACGTCCGCGTGTTCAAAGGCCGCGACTCCACTGGCGTGCGCGGCATCACGCTGGCCGAGGGCGATAGCGTCATCGGCATGGGCGTCCTGAAGCACGTTGATGTCACCACCAAGGAAGTGAACGATTACTTCAAGTGGGATGCGCAGGATCGCGGCGATGTCGAAGTCGAAGCCGAAGAGGGCGCGCCGGAGAGCGAAGGCGAAGCGACGCCGTTCGAGCGCCTCGCTTGGCTGAAGACGCAAGAGCAATTCATCTTGGCCGTCACGTCGAACGGTTTGGGCAAGCGTGCGTCCGCTTACGAGTACCGCGTCACCAATCGTGGCGGCAAAGGCCTGATCGCACACCGCTTGACCGGCGACGCACGCCTCGTCGCCTCCTTCCCGGTCAAGGACGCCGAGGAATTACTGCTGGTCACCGATAAGGGCCAGCTCATCCGCACCGCCGTCGATCAAATCCGCATTGCCGGGCGCGCCACGCAAGGCGTCATTCTGATCAATGTCGGCGACGACGAGCATGTCGTGGCCTCCGAGCGTCTCGAAGCGCTGGGCGGTGAAGCGGCTGACGCCGGCGAGGCGGATGCTGAGGAGGCCGGCGAGTGACGAAACGGGTTCGCGTCGGTCTCTATCCGGGCACGTTCGACCCGCCCACGAACGGGCATGTGGATATCATCGCCCGCGCCGCGACCCTGGTGGATCGCCTCGTCATCGGTGTCGCCATCAACGAGGAAAAGAGCCCGCTTTTCAGCCTCGAAGAGCGGGTGGAGATGGTCGAGGAGCAGTGCGCCAAGATCAAAGGCGAGGCCGAGATCGTCATTCAACCTTTTGACACATTGCTGATGTCATTCGCCGAGAGCGTAGGGGCGCAAATTATCGTCCGGGGACTGAGAGCAGTCGCCGACTTCGAGTACGAATTCGCCATGGTGGGCATGAACCAGAAGCTCAATCCCGCCATTGAAACGGTATTTCTCATGGCCGACCCGACGCACCAGGCGATCGCGTCCAGGTTGGTCAAGGAAATCGCGCGACTGCAAGGAAGCGTCGCGCACTTCGTGCCTCAAGAAGTAGAAGGACGACTGAAGGCAAAGTTCGGGGTGTCTTAAATGCTGCGCTTGGGTGGATTTCTGGCCGCGTGCCTGCTGGCGCTGGGCTTGTCCGGTGTTTTTGACGTCGCGTCCGCGCAATCGGCGCCGGACCCGCGCAATTGGCGTCAGGTCGATCCTGAGAACACGCTCTACATCGACACGGTCCATGGCCGCATCGTGGTGGAGCTCTATCCTGAGATCGCGCCGAGGCACGTCGAGCGCATCAAGACGCTGACGCGCGCCGGGTTTTATGACGGGCGCATTTTTCACCGCGTCGTCGAAGGCTTCATGGCCCAGACCGGCGACCCGCTCGGCACTGGCGAGGGCGCATCGACTTTGCCGGACGTCCGCGAGGAGTTCCGCTTCCGCCGCGGTCCGGACATGCCGTTCATCGAAGCCGCGATCCAAGGCGGCGCCCGGCTTGGCTTTTACAAAGCGCTGCCGATCGAGAGCCAGCCGGACGCGCAAATGAGCGTGACGGCGGACGGCCGTGTCGCGGCGAATGCGCTTCACTGCCCGGGCGTCGTGTCGATGGCGCGTTCCGAGAACCCGAACTCGGCCAACAGCCAGTTCTTCATCATGCGTGCGCCGAACTCCGATCTGGACAAGCGCTATTCGATTTTCGGTCGTGTTGTCTGGGGCCAAGAAGCGGTAATGCAGATCGCTGTCGGCAGCCCTCCGCCAAACCCTGATCGCATGCTGGCGGTGCGCATCGCGGCCGACGTGCCGGAGCCGGATCGCGCGCCGATCTATGTGCTTCGCACCGATGGCCCAGAGTTCCGTGAGTTGATTGACGATACCCGCCGCCAACGCGCCGCGGATTTTTCGGTCTGCGACGTTCAAATCCCCGCGCGCGTACCGCGCGACAACAACAGAGAGAGACGCTGGTGGTCGATCATACCTTTCATACCCTGACGCTTGAGCTCGACACCGGTACGGTGAAGATCAAGCTGCGCCCGGATCTGGCGCCCGCCCATGTTCAGCGCATCGGCGAGTTGGCGAACGAGGGCTATTACAACAACGTGCCGTTCCACCGCGTCATCCCGGGCTTCATGGCCCAGGGCGGCGACGGCAAGAACTTCAACGGCACCGGCGGATCGTCGAAGCCGAACCTGAAGCAGGAATTCAACGCCGAGGCGCACGTGCGCGGCGTCTGCTCGATGGCGCGAACCAACGATCCGAACTCGGCCAACAGCCAGTTCTTCATCTGCCTCGACGACGCGCGCTTCCTCGACAAGCAATACACCGTCTGGGGTGTGGTCGAAGAAGGCATGGACGCTGTCGATGCACTCCCGAAAGGCGAGCCGCCGCGTACGCCGGGCAAGATCGTCAGCGCACGCGCGGAGTGAGCTACGGATTTGGCGCGGTCTTAGCGCTGAAGCCGCGCCATATCCTCCGCCTCACATGAGTTTACTGACCGCGGTGGAAATGTGTTGGCCTCGGCCACCCAGCATTCATCGAACAGCGAACAATAGCATGCGCGCGTAGTGATGCGCCCACGCTGGCGCGCGACGTCCACGGCGCTCCAGAGCGTAGCGTTCTCTGGCGTCCGCTGCCAAATAAGGGCGCTGACGTTGCCGCCAGCGGCCAGAAAGGAATTGGAGACGGGCGTCGTCAAATCCGCGCCGATGGCGCGCAGTGCGTCTCCGTCGGCTTGCGCCAGCGCGGTCTCGGCCTCAGCCGCGCAGCATGCTTCGATGATACGACGAACAACGTGCCCCGACATTTCGATCGGTTCGCCATCCACGACATAAGTGAAGTCGTGAATGCGCGCTGGCCCGGTGCCGGCATTGGATATACCGAATGCGAGCGATCCGAGCTGACCGTCGTCCGTGGAGTTGCCGCTGCCCAACTGAATGAAGGGCATGGAGTTGGCCTGCACCAGCCGTTCCATTGCGCGGCTGGAATCCTGCGCCAAGTAGAGCGAGCAAGCAGAAATGAAGACTGCTGAGACGCTCAACAGCATGTCCACCCAGGGCCGGCCGCTTTTCTTGACTTCAGCGGGCTGTTCGACGGGCTCCATCATGTCCAGAACTCCCTTGCGGCGGCGTACCTGCTTGAACCGGTTCTCCGATGCATGCGAGAGCGCGTTACCGCAACAAGAATGCGATGGAGCGAATGCGGGTCGACCTGTTTGATTTCGAATTGCCGGAAGATCTGATCGCACTGCGTCCAGCGCGGCCGCGTGATAGCGCGCGCTTGTTGCACGTGCGCGAGGACGGTGGGTTTGAAGATCGGGTTGTCCGCGATGCGGCGGGCCTGTTTCGGACTGGCGATCTGCTCGTCTTCAACGATACGCGTGTAATCCCCGCGCGCCTCAAGGGCGTCCGCGAGCGGGACGGCAATGTCGTCGAGATCGAGGCGACGTTGCTTGAGCGTCTTCCGCCCTCGCGATGGAAAGCACTGGCGAAGCCCGGCAAGCGGCTGAAAGAAGGCGACCGCGTGCGCTTCGGCGCGACCGAGGATCGCGCGTGTTTAGCGGGCGCGCTGGACGCGACTGTAGGCGCCAAAAGCGAGGATGGTCAGATCACACTGGCCTTCGATCTTGCAGGCCCCGATCTTGATGCTGCGATCGCCGCCGCCGGTTTGATGCCGCTGCCGCCGTATATCGCCGCCAAGCGCGGCGAAGATGAGCAGGATCGCGCCGACTACCAAACCATCTACGCCGCCCATGACGGCGCCATCGCTGCGCCGACGGCGGGTCTGCACTTCACGCCGGAGCTTTTCGCGGCATTCGATGCGGCTGGCGTGGAGCGCGTGCATGTGACGTTGCACGTCGGCGCTGGCACGTTTCTGCCGGTGAAGGCCGACGACACGGCCGAGCACAAGATGCACAGCGAGTGGCGCGAGATTTCCGCTCATGCCGCCGACGCCATCAACCGCGCCAAGCGCGAAGGCCGGCGCGTGATCGCGATCGGCACGACGGCGCTGCGTTCGCTTGAATCCGCCGCCGATGAAGCGGGCGTGGTCCGCGCAGAGAGCGGGCCGACCGATATCTTCATCACGCCGGGCTATCGCTTCCGCGTTGTCGATGGCCTCTGGACCAATTTCCATCTGCCGCGTTCGACGCTGTTCATGCTCGTCTCCGCCTTCGCCGGCTTGGAGCGGATGCAAGCGGCTTATGTGCACGCGATTGCGCAGGGCTACCGCTTCTATTCCTATGGCGACGCCAGCCTGTTATGGCGGCCGCGATGAGCGGTTTTCCCTTCGATATCCACGCCCGCGACGGGGCGGCGCGCACTGGCGTTTTGCACACGCCGCGCGGCGACATTCGCACGCCAGCCTTCATGCCGGTCGGCACAGCAGGCACAGTGAAAGCGCTTACCGTCGATCAGGTGAAATCGACTGGCGCCGATATCATTCTCGGCAACACCTATCACCTCATGCTGCGCCCAGGCGGTGAGCGTATGGCGCGGCTCGGCGGCTTGCATGAGTTCATGCGCTGGGATGGCCCGATCCTCACCGATAGCGGCGGCTATCAAGTCATGTCGCTGGCGCAGTTGCGTAAGCTCGACGAAGACGGCGTCACCTTCCAGAGCCACGTCGATGGCAGTACGCACCGGCTGACGCCGGAATCATGCATGACCATCCAGGCCGACCAAATCGGCGCGGATATCGTGATGCAGCTCGACGAATGCCCCGCTTTGCCTGCGCCGCGTGAGCGCGTGCAGGAAGCGATGGAGCTTTCGCTGCGCTGGGCCAAGCGCTGCAAGGCCGCCTTCGGCGCGCGCGAGAAGCAGAACCTGTTTGCGATCGTTCAGGGCGGTACCGATCCTGAACTACGGCGCCGCTCGGCAGAGACGCTCGTCGCGGAAGGCTTTGACGGCTACGCGATTGGCGGCCTCGCTGTTGGCGAAGGCCATGTCGAGATGCTGGCGACGCTCGACTTCACGACGCCGTTTCTGCCGCAGGATCGGCCGCGCTATTTGATGGGCGTCGGCAAGCCGATCGATATCGTCGAAAGCGTCGCGCGTGGGATCGACATGTTCGATTGCGTGCTGCCGACGCGCTCGGGCCGTCATGGCCAAGCTTGGACGGATCAAGGCCCGCTCAACATCAAGAACGCGCGCTTTGCCGAGGATTTAACGCCGCTCGACGCCAGCATCGATTGCCCAGCGAGCCGCGATTATTCCAAGGCGTATCTGCACCACTTGTTCAAGACCGGCGAACTGCTCTGCCAAGTGCTGCTCTCGTGGCACAACATCGCCTACTACCAAGCGCTGATGGCCCGCTTGCGCGCCGCGATCGCGGAAGGCCGGCTCGACCAGTTTCGCGCCGAGTTCGCGGCGCAGCAGCACCGCAGCGAAGATTAGTTCGACGGCCGCGCTGGTGCGTGAACACCGGGCGGTGGCGGCGGGATGATGGTGGGGCAGCCCAGCGAGGCGCCGTAGCCGCGCAGGAACGTGCGCCGCTGCTGACCATTCGCCACTGCACGTAACGCGTCGCGCTCTGCCCGGCTGGCGCCCGAAATGCGCCGCACCCAAGAGCGGAATGGAATCAGGTCTTGCGCTGTGTCTTGGGCGGCGTCGATGACTTGCTCTTCGGCAAAGTCGCCGCTGCGGTCCCAGATGTTACGGTTGGGACCTGGCTGATAGCTCTCCGGGCCCAGCACCGCATCGAGCTGGCCGATCTCGCGCGTTACCGCGGCGCAATTGGTCAGCGTCGCCGTGGCGTAGGGATATTGGAGATTGCGAAGGAGCAGCGGGATTTCGGGCCGGATCAGGCCGACATCGCGGAACGGGATGTAGGCGGCGTCGCTCACGCCGCGCCGTGTGTCGGAGGTGCGGCCGGTCGAGCACGCCGCCACCGCGAACGCGAGTAAACCTGCCACCAAGAAGCGTTCGAAACGCTGCGCCATGTCCTGCTCCGGAACCTGTTCGGCCTGCCTATAGCGCGGCGGACCAAGCCACGCCAATGCGGCAAGACATGGACGGCGTGACGGGTTAATCCCCGCTCATGCTGCCGGTTGAGGAGGTTCTGCCCGATTTGCGCGCCGCTTTGACGCGGCGGAGCGAGGCTGTGCTCGTCGCGCCGCCGGGCGCCGGCAAGACGACACGCGTGCCACCGGCCTTGCTCGATGAGCCGTGGGCCCGCGCCGGCAAGATTGTGCTGCTCTCGCCCCGCAGGATCGCGGCGCGCGCGGCGGCGACGCGTATGGCGAGCGAACGGGGCGAGCGCGTCGGCGATACGATTGGTTATCGCGTACGCCTCGATTCACGCATCGGCCCGAAGACACGCATCGAAGTCGTCACCGAAGGCGTATTCACACGCATGGTGCTCGACGATCCGGAGCTGAAGGGCGTCGCGGCGGTGTTGTTCGATGAATTTCACGAACGCAGCCTTGAAGGCGATCTTGGCTTGGCGCTGGCGCGCGATACGCAAAGCGCACTGCGGCCTGATTTGAAGATCGTGGTGATGTCGGCAACGCTCGATGCAGCGCGCATCGCAGCGCTGCTTGGTGATGCGCCGGTGATCGTTAGCGAAGGGCGTATGTTTCCAGTCGCGCATGTCTATCGCCCACGCGATCCGCGGGCGCGGCTGGAGCAAGAAGTGTCGGCGGCAGTGCGTGCTGCGTTGGCGTCCGAGGGGGGCAGTGCGCTCGTGTTTTTGCCCGGCGTACGCGAGATCGAGCGTACGGCGGAAGCGCTGCGCACTGATCTGCGCGACCCAAACGTCGATGTGCGCCCGCTCTACGGCGCGATGAGCGCCGCCGATCAGGATGCTGCGATCGCACCTGCGCCAGCTGGCCGCCGCAAAGTGGTGCTGGCCACATCGATTGCCGAGACCAGCCTCACAATTGACGGCGTTCGTATCGTTGTGGATGCGGGGCTTGCGCGCCGGCCGCGCTACGAGCCGGCGCTAGGCTTGTCGCGTCTTGAAACTGTGCGCGCCAGCCAAGCGGCGATCACGCAGCGCGCCGGTCGCGCTGGACGCTTGGAGCCGGGCGTGTGTTGGCGGCTGTGGAGCGAGGGCGAAACGCGTTCGCTGCCGGCATTCGAGCGGCCTGAAATTCTCGACGCCGATCTTGCCGGGCTCGCGCTTGATCTCGCGGCCTGGGGCGTCAGCGATCCGGCGACGCTGGCATGGCTCGATTCGCCGCCGAAGCCGGCGTGGAACGAGGCGTTGGCGTTATTGAAGCGCATCGGCGCCTTGGAAGAGAGCGGGCGCTTGACCGCGCATGGCGAAGCCGTGGCGCGTTTGCCGCTGCCGCCGCGCTTGGCGCACATGGTGATCGCCGCGGCTGCGGACGGTGAAGCGCTGCTTGCCGCGCGCATTGCAATGCTGCTGACCGAACAAGGCCTCGGCGGACGCGACGCTGACTTGCGGCATCGTTTGCATCGCTTCGAAGGCGAACGCGGGCAGCGCGCGGATGCAGCGCGGAAATTGGCTGAGCGGATTGCGGACCGCGCGTCTTCAGGCGCGCATACGGGCTTGAAGGCCCGCGGTCCAATGGACGAAGCGCGCGCCGGCGCAGTGCTGGCGTTGGCTTTCCCGGACCGTATCGCGAAAGCGCGTGGCGCCAGTTTCGTGATGGTCAACGGACGCGCCGCGGCGGTGGATGGTGCCTCGCCGCTGGCGCGCGAGCCGTTCCTGGTGATCGCCGACATCGCTGGCAGCGCGGGCCGTGCGCAAGTGTTGCTCGCGGCGCCGATCGCTCTGGCGGACATCGAGGCGATGTTCGGCAGCGAGATTGAGACACGCGCTGCTGTTACCGTTGATGCGGCCTCTGGCGCTGTGCGCGGGCGGCGGACACGGCGGCTGGGACGCGTCGTACTTTCGGAAGCGCCGCTGGAGAAGCTCAGCGCCGAGGAGATGAAGCAAGCGCTGCTGGACGCTGTGCGCGATGATGGCTTGGCGCTGCTTGATTGGAATGAGAGCGCTCGTCAGGTGCGGGCGCGCGTGGCGCTGATGCGGGCGCTCGAGGGCGAGCCGTGGCCGGATTGGAGCGACGCGGCGCTGCAAGCGACGCTCGATGATTGGTTGGTGCCGGCGATGGCGTCGAACCTGCGCGACGTACAGGTGGCGCAGGCGTTGCTCAATGCGTTGCCCTACGATTTGCGCCGCCGGCTTGACGCCGAGGCGCCGCCGCGTTTCGAGACGGCGGCGGGCTCATCGCTGCTCATCGATTACGAGGCTGAGGGCGGCCCGGCCGTCGAAGTGCGCTTGCAGGAAATGTTTGGCGTCGACCGCCATCCAAGCGTCGCCAACGGCCGCGCCCCGTTGACCTTGCGCTTGCTTTCACCGGCGCATCGGCCGGTGCAGACGACGAAGGACTTGCCGGGCTTCTGGCGCGGATCGTATGCAGCGGTGCGTAGCGAGATGCGCGGGCGCTATCCGAAACATCCCTGGCCAGACGATCCGCTGACAGCGCCGCCGACCCGCCGCGCCAAACCAAGAGGCTCCTGATGATCCCGACGATTGACGACGTGAAGGCCGCGGCCGAACGCATCAAGGGCATCGCCATCCGCACGCCGCTGCTGCGCAACGATGCGCTCGACGCGGCGACCGGCGCGAAGGTGTGGGTGAAAGCCGAGTGCTTGCAGCGTGGCGGCGCGTTCAAGATGCGCGGCGCTGGCAACGCGATCTCGGCGCTGTCGCCCGAGGTGCGCGCGCGGGGCGTGATCGCCTTTTCATCCGGCAATCATGCGATCGCGGTGGCGACGGTTGCGCGCCTCTTTGGCATTCCCGCGACCATCGTGATGCCGGCGGACTCGCCCAAGATCAAGCTCGACACCACACGCGAGAACGGCGCGACGGTGGTCACTTACGATCGCGTCAACGAAAGCCGAGAAGAGATCGGCGCGCGCATCGCCAGCGAGACTGGCGCCAGCCTCATCAAGCCGTTCGACGATCCGTTCGTAATCGCCGGCCAAGGCACGGCGGGCCTGGAGATCGGCGAAGAGATCGCGCCTGACGTTGTGTTGACGCCTGCCAGCGGTGGCGGTTTGGCGAGCGGCGTTGCGCTCGCATTGCCGAAATCGCGCATCATAGCCGTTGAGCCCGTCGGCCATGACGACATCGCGCGCACGTTGTCGGCGGGTTCAATCCAAAAGAACGCGCCGGGGATACGCTCCATCTGCGATGGGCTGCTGACAGACCAGATGGGCGAAATCCCGTTCGCGATCGCGCGCGCGCGTTTCGAACGCGCGATCGCAATCTCAGACGACGCTGCGCTGCGCGCGATGAAGTTCGCGTTTCGGCATTTGAAGCTGGTGCTGGAGCCATCAGGCGCAATTACCCTCGCGGCCGCGCTTGAAGGTGGGCTCGACCTCAAAGGTCAAACCGTGGCCCTCATCGCCAGCGGCGGCAATGTCGATGCCGAGACGTTTGCGCGCGCGCTGGCGGTTTAGGGCCGCCCGCGATGAAGGTCGCGCTCAAGCTGGATTTCGACCGGCTGGCCGGCGAGGCGATAGCGATAGACCTGCAGGTTCTCTGTCACGCGCTGCACGTAATTGCGTGTTTCGGAGAACGGGATGAGTTCGATCCAATCCACCACATCGATCGCGGGCGAGCGCGGATCGCCCCAATCGGCGATCCATTCGCGCGCGCGGCCTGAGCCGGCATTGTACGAGGCGATCGCCAGAACGTACGATCCGTTGAAGCTGTCGACCAGATCGGCCAAGTGCGCAGAACCCAGCGTCATGTTGTATTGCGGATCACTGGTCAGTGAGCCGCGCTGATAGGTCATGCCCTCGCGACGTGCTTGCGACTGCGCCGTCGACGGGATCAGCTGCATAAGGCCGTGGGCGTTAGCGTGCGAGACGGCGCGCGGGTCGAATTCGCTTTCCTGACGGATGATGGCGAGCACGAGCGCCGGTTCGATGCGGCTGCCACTGCGCACTGCAGGCGGCAGTTCGATCAGCGGGTAAGCCGCGTTGACGGCGACCACGTTACGGAAGAGGCCCGCTTTGGCGCTGCGCAGCGCCGTTCGATCATAGGATTGCTCGCGCGCCATCGCCGCGAGCAGTTCGATTTCCATGGGATCGTCGAGCGTGTCGTCGAGATAGAAGGCGATCGACTCGAAGTCGCGCTGAGCGCCGACCTCGGCCATGAGGCGCAGCGCCCGCACCAGTTCGCGGTTCTCGAAGCGACCGCGCGCCGCGTCGGTCACTTGCGCCGTTTGCGGCAGCGACAGCGTCGCCGAGCGATTGCCGCGCGTGGCCGCGAGTTGGCCGTAATAGGTGAAGGAGAAGCGGGCGGCCTCGTTGAACAGGCGCTCGGATTCGCCGGTGTTGCCTAGCGCGCGAGCCGCTTCACCGCGCCAGTAGAGCGCGCGGCTGAGGCTCACAGGTGAGGACACGTTTTCGCTCAGGTGCGAGAAGTGTTCGAGCGCGCGTTGCGGCTGATCGAGGAAGCGCAATGAAAGCCAGCCGGCCAGCCATTCGGCGTCGGCGAAGCTCTCGCCTGAGGTCAGGCCGTGATTGGTGACCAGCTGATAGGCGAGCTGATAATTGCCGGCGCGCAGGGCGCGGGGGAGGTAGAGACGGCGCTCGCGGAAGATTTCGTCGCGCGCCGCAAGCGGCGCTTCGCGTGCGTTGATCCGAGAAGCCATCGCCATTGCGTCGATCGGCTGATCCGTGCGGCGGCGATATTGCGTGCGGTCGAACAAGAGACCCGGATCGTCCTGACGCGAAGAGGGCACGGCATCGATCGCCTCCTGCAGACCGCGACGGGCGCGGCTCTGGACGGCGATGCGCGCTTGCGCCAGCGCGCGGTCGGCTGGAGAGAGGCGAGGCAGTAGGCGCTGCGCTGCGGTGCGCTGGTCGCGCCAAAGGAGGCCAGCGACGCGCGCTGCGTGATCTTCAGCGGTGAAGGCAGAGTTAAACTCTGCAAGCGCGCGATCTTCTGCCGCTGTGGTGAGCGCATCGTCGCGCCAGGCGGCGCGGGCAAGGTCGTTGGCTTCGGAACGCTGGCCGTTGTCGCGCAGCGCCAGGGCCAAAGCGATGCGGCCGTCGCCGGTGATCGGGCCGCCCTCTTGGCGCAGAAACTCGATGCGCTCGCGCGGCGAAAGCGCCGAATCGAAGATGGCTTGCTCGGCGCGGGTGCGCATGGTGGTGCGGCCGGGCCAGCTTTGAAGTTCGGTCAGCGCCTGGGAGATGTCGGAGAAATAGAGCGGCGCGTCGGTGGCCGTGGCCCAGCGCCATTGCAGCATGCGGCGGATGAGCGGGTCGCTGGCGCGGTCGCGCAATTGGCTGAGGCCGATCCAGTCGCGATTCTCGGCCGCTGCGAGGCCGTCGCGCAGGCGCATGCGCTCTGCCGCGGGCGGCAAAGGCGGGGGCGGGGTGTAAACCGTGGCGCTCGCCGGGGTTGGGCCGGGGGCGATCTCTTGCTGTCCGCTGGCGCTGGACGCCACCAGAATGGCGCACGACGCGGCGGTCAGCACACCGATACGGATCAGTTTGGGAGCGATCATGTTCCCCTAGCCTCGCTTCGAAACAGCGGCGGCCCGCAAGCTGGGGGCTGGCGAGCCGCTATTTAACCTCGCCCGACAGTGTGGCAGGAATCGCGCCAATGCCACCGTGGAAAGCGCACCAGATGATTAAGGGCTCGATTCCGGCTCTCATTACGCCATTCCGAGACGGAATCGTAGATGAACGCGCGTTCCAAAAGCTGGTGGAGCGCCAGATTGCCGAAGGTTCACATGGGCTCGTGCCCTGCGGCACCACCGGCGAAAGCGTCACGCTGAGCCTGCAAGAACATGTTCGGGTTGTGGAACTGTGCGTCGAGGCGGCGGCCGGGCGCGTGCCTGTCATCGCCGGCGCAGGCTCCAACAACACGGCGCACTCGATAGAGTTGGCGCGTCACGCCAAGGCGTCCGGCGCGGACGCGGTCCTGGTGGTGGCGCCTTATTACAACAAGCCGAGCCAGGATGGGATCGTCGCGCACTTCAGGGCGATCAGCGACGCGGTCGATATTCCGATCATTGCTTACAACGTGCCAAGCCGGACGGTGATCGACATCGCGCCCGAGACGGTCGGTAGGCTGTCGCAGCTGAAGAACGTCATTGGCATCAAGGATGCCAGCAGTGATCTCGGACGTGTCGCGCGTCATCGTGCGCTGTGCGGCGAAGATTTCATCCTCCTTTCTGGCGACGATGCCAGCGCGCTGGGCTTCAACGCGTTTGGCGGGCGTGGCTGCATCTCGGTGACGGCGAACGTCGCGCCGAAGCCGTTTGCGCAGATGCAGGAGGCGACGTTGCAAGGCGCGTTCGATGCAGCGCGCAAGTTGGATGGCGTGATGTCGGAGCTGCACAAGACGCTGTTCGTCGAGCCATCGCCGGGGCCGACGAAATATGCGTGCTCGCTGCTTGGTCTCTGCACCGATGAAGTGCGCTTGCCGCTGCTGACCTGTAGCGATGCGGCGAAGGCGAAGGTCAAAGCCGCCATGACCCAGGCTGGTCTGATCTGATGGCCAAGAAATCCGATCCCAACAACAAGCTGATCGCGGAAAACCGTCGGGCACGCTTCGATTACGCGATCGAGGATACACTCGAGGCGGGCATCCAGCTGCTTGGCACCGAGGTGAAATCGCTGCGCTCGGGGCGGGCCAATATCGCCGAGAGCTACGCCCATACCGAGAAGGGCGAGCTTTGGCTGATCAACGCGACGATCCCTGAGTATCCGCCGGCTGGTCAGTTCAACCATGAGCCACGACGGAGGCGTAAGCTCTTGGTGCGGGGTCGTGAGTTGAAGCGACTGATGGGCGCCGTTGAGCGCGAAGGCCGCACGCTCGCGCCGCTCAAGCTCTATTTCAACGATCGCGGCATCGCGAAGGTTCAGATCGCGCTCGCCAAGGGCAAGAAGGCGCATGACAAGCGCGCCGCCACCAAAGACCGAGAGTGGAAGCGCCAGCAATCGCGCCTGATGAAGGATCGCGGCTGATGCGCGCCGTGGCGGCAGCGCTCGCGCTGGCGCTTGCGGCCTGTGCGCCGCCCGGCGAACGCGCCCATACCGAGGCGCAATGGCAGGCTTGCGAGGGACAGACGTTCACGACCGATCAAGTCGGCGCGTGCTCTGCCGTGATTGACGATCGCGCCGCGCCGCCGGAGCGGCGTGCGGCGGCGCTGGTGTTGCGCGGTGGGTTGCGGGCTGAGTATTTCCAACATGCACGGGCCGTCGCCGATTTCGGCCGCGCGCTGCGTATCGATCCGCAACTGGTGGATGCTTTGGTCGGGCGCGCTGCGGTTCACGTCAGCCGTGGCGCTCATGACGCGGCGCTGCGCGATCTCGATGCCGCTTTGGCAATCGCGCCGCGGCACCAGCGCGCGCTGGAGGAGCGCGATCTCGCGTTGGCGGGACGCGTTGACGCTTATTCCGTGCAGATCGCACAACTCAACGAAGCGCTGATCCGTAATCCGCTCGACCCGCAATTACTCAACAATCGCTGCTGGGTGCGCGCGCTTGCGGGGCGCGATCTGGAGCTTGCGCTGGCTGATTGCGATACGGCGCTGCTGCAGAATCCGAATTTTGCGGCGGCGCTCGATAGTCGTGGCCTAGTCAACGTGAAGCGCGGCGCGTTCGCGGCGGCGCTGGCGGACTACGAGGCTGGGTTGGCGCTGGAGCCTGGGCGCGGACACTATCTTTACGGTCGCGGTCTCGCGCGCCGTGGACTGGGGTTGATCGCGGAAGCGGAGGCGGATTTCCGCGCCGCCGAGATCGCCGAGCCTGGCGTGACTGCGCTCTACGCAAGCTACGGCGCCTAGCCGAACGCCAACGCTTTCGCGCGCGCCATCACCGTCTCGAACATCTCCGCCGTTAGCCGTCGCGTCTGCGTGTTGTAGCGCGAGCAATGGTAGGAGGAGATGAGCTTGCGGCCACCCGGCAAATCAGCTTCGGCGCCGTGTCCGAATTTCGCCGCGCTCGGCCTTAGGCCAAACGCACGCAGCACGCTCTCATGCGCGATTGAGCCGAGAGCAAAGAACACGCGCACATTCGGCAACGCCTCGGCGCGTGCGGTGAGGAAGGGACGGCACGTCGCGATTTCCGCGGGCGTCGGCTTGTTCTCCGGCGGCGCGCAGCGGACGGCGTTGGTGATCATCGCGCCTTTGAGCTTGAAGCCGTCGTTCGGATCGGCGCGGTATTCGCCGTCTGCGAGGCCAAGTTTCTTCAACGTGCCGTAGAGCAAATCGCCGGCATAATCGCCAGTGAATGGGCGGCCAGTGCGGTTGGCGCCTGTGCGCCCCGGTGCAAGCCCAACAATCAGCAGACGCGCGTTCGCGTCGCCAAACGACGGCGCCGGCCCGTTGAACCAAGTCGGCTCCTTGCGCGCGTTTTCTGCGCGATAGGCGACGAGCCGCGGGCAGAGCGGGCAATCCTTTGGCGGTTCGGGCGGTACGGCGCTCACGCTTCGTCGTCTTCTTCCGCTGGCGTGTAGTGCGTTGCGCTGCGCTCGCGCGGCGGCCGGCCGACGAGGCTCATGAGCTCCGTCATGTCGAGAAAATTATCTGCGGCGCGGCGGATGTCGTCGGACGCCATCGGCGGATTGGACTTGATTGTCGACACCACAGTGACGCGCGCGCCTTTGCGCTTCACGGCCTCGACTGCAGCGGCGAAATCGCCGTCGCCGGAGAAGAGGAACACGTGGTCGAGATGCTCAGCGGCTTGCAGCATGTCGACCACGATTTCGACATCCATGTCGCCCTTGAAGCGGCGGCGGCCGTTGGTGTCGGTGTATTCCTTCGCCGGCTTGGTCGAGACGCTGTAGCCATTGTAATCGAGCCAATCGACCAGCGGCCGGATCGGTGAGAAATCCTGCTCCTCCACCAGCGCGGTGTAGTAGGTGGCGCGGATGAAGCGGCCGTGTTTGCGGAACTCGTCCAAGAGTTTGCGATAGTCGATGTCGAAGGCGAGCGACTTGGCGGCGGAATAGAGATTGGCGCCGTCCATGAAGAGGGCGACGCGTTCGTCGGGGTGGATCAGGCGGTCGAGCACGGTCATAACAAAATCCGTTGTGCGCAAAACGCGCGAATAGAAACAAAACTATGCCGGACACGACGTTCGTCGCCCTTGGCGCCAACTTGCCGTTCGAAGGCGCGCCGGCGCGTGCGGTGCTGTCGCTCGCCGTGTCGGCGTTGCGGTCCGCGGGGCTCAACCCGCGCGCGCTTTCCGGTATCTGGGAAACCGCCGCTTGGCCGCCCGAGAGTGGTCAGCCGGACTATTACAACGCCGTGGTCGAGCTAGACCGGGCAGGGCTCGCCCCGCAACAGCTTTACGAAGCGCTGGGCGCGATCGAGCGCTGCTTTGGCCGTGAACGCCGCGAGCGCAACGCCGCCCGCACGCTCGACCTCGATATCGTGGCGATGGACGGATTCGTCGGAACCTTCGAAGGCCTGGAGCTGCCCCATCCCCGCATGCACGAGAGGGCGTTCGTCCTCGCCCCTATGGCCGAAATTGCCCCCGATTGGCGCCACCCGATACTCAGCCGAACGGCCGCCGAGCTCCTCGCCGACCTGCCGGTTTCCCGCTACCGCCGTGTGTCCGATCTGGTCGGGTAGGGCGGGGTTGCGCATTTGGCGGCCTCTTCGCATTGCGAAAAGCCGCCGAAGCGACTAGGTTATTCGACTAATCCGTCCTGTTTGAACCGAGAGGAAGCACGCCTTGGCCCGCGTAACCGTCGAAGATTGCGTAGAAAAAATCCCAAACCGGTTCTCGCTGGTTCTGCTTTCCGCCCATCGCGCTCGCAACATTTCCTCCGGCGCCGAGCCGTTGGTTGACCGCGACCGCGATAAAGACCCGGTCGTGGCCCTGCGCGAAATCGGCGACGGCGCCATCACCGTGGAAGAGCTCCGCGATAGCTACGTCATGCTCTACCAGGACGTGCAGCCTGCCGCCCAGGCCGAAGAAGAGCAGGATCGCCTGGCTATCGCCGCGCCGGTTGAGACCAGCGAAGAAGACGTCCTGCGCGCGCTTCAGCAAGAAGCCGAAGCCCAGCGCGACGAACGGTACTAGTTCATGGCCGGCGGTGACGGAGTCGCCGCCAAACCCCCGGCTGGTCTCGCTAAGGCTGGCGCGGGCGCCGCACCTGTGCGCACGCGTTATCTCCGCCAGTTCGAACTGGTGGAGCGCGTTCGCGCCTACGATCCGTCCGTCGACGAGAGCCTGATCAACCGCGCCTACATCTACGCGACCGCCGCGCACGGCAGCCAGACGCGCCATTCCGGCGATCCCTATTTCGCGCACCCGATCGAAGTCGCCGGCATTCTGACCGAGTACAAACTCGACGCCGCCACTATCGTGGCGGGGCTTTTGCACGATACGATCGAAGACACCGAAGTCACGCGCAAAGACATCGAGGCGAAGTTCGGCGTGCAAGTCGCCGATCTGGTTGAGGGCGTGACCAAGCTCTCGAAGCTCGAAATTCAGTCGGAAGAAAACAAGCAGGCACAGAACCTGCAGAAGTTCATTCTGGCGATGTCGCGCGACGTGCGCGTGCTGCTCGTGAAGCTGGCTGACCGGCTGCACAACATGCGCACGCTGACGCATATTCCAAACGCCGCCAAGCGCCGGCGCATCGCGCTCGAGACGCTTGAAATCTACGCGCCGCTCGCCCGCCGTATCGGCATGGAGAAAATGGCGCGCGAGTTGGAAAAACTCGCCTTCGGCGAAGCGTTCCCGGAAGCGGAAGCCGCGATCAACGAGCGGCTTGAACAGCTGCGCGCCGACAAAGGCGAAAATGTCGCCAACATCGACGGCACGATCAAGGAGGTGCTCGAATTCGCCGGCGTCGAAGCGCGGGTTTATGGCCGCGAGAAGGCGCCGTACTCGATCTGGAAGAAGCTCCGCCGCAAGAGCGTCGAGTTCTCCGATCTGGCCGATGTGTATGCGTTCCGCGTCATCGTGCAGAATCCGGACGATTGTTACCGCGCGCTTGGCGTCATCCATCAAAGCTGGCGTTGCGTGCCTGATCAGGTGGAAGATTATATCTCGAACCCTAAGCCGAATGGTTATCGTTCGATCCACACAACGGTGATCGGACGCGGGAATGTGCGCGTCGAAATCCAGATCCGCACCGAAGAGATGGATCAGATCGCCGAAAACGGCGTCGCCGCGCACTGGCGCTACAAAAACGAAGCGTACGGCTATGACGAAGAGACCGCGCAATCGGCCGGCCTCGACGCGCGCGAAGCCATCCGTTCACTGATGGAAATCGCTGAACACGGCGGCGATCCCGGCGAGTTTCTCGAGCACGCCAAGCTCGAAATGTATTCCGATCACGTTTTCACCTTCACGCCGAAGGGGGCGCTGATTCCGCTGCCGCAAGGCGCGACGCCGCTCGATTTCGCCTACGCCGTTCACTCCGATGTCGGCGATCGCTCGATCGGCGCACGCATCAATGGCGTTGAACGGCCGATGCGCACGGCGCTGCGCAATGGCGACGTGGTCGAAATTCTGACGAGCGACAGAGTTGCGCCCGTGCCGGGATACGAGGCGCTGGCGAAAACCGGCCGCGCTAAGTCCGCGCAACGCCGCTTGGAGCGTCACGCGCGGCGCGAGGAATTCGGCAAGCTCGGCCGTGAACTCGTCTCGCACGCACTCCATCGCTACGGGCACGATCTCGCCGCAACGTCGCTGAAGCCCGCGGCTGAGCGCTTGGGTAAGCACGACGAAGAAGGACTGTTCATCGCCGTTGGCGAAGGCGGGCTGAAGGCGAGCGCCGTGGCGGTCGCTGCTTTCCCTGGGCTCGAAGAGCGCGTCCGCAAGGACGATAGCCGCCGGCCGATGGAGACCGAGAAGGCCAAGCTCTACGTCAAAGGCAGCGATCTCACGGCCGGCGTGGCGCTGCACTTCGCTGAATGCTGCACGCCGATCCCGGGCGATCGTATTTTGGGTGTGCAAACGCCAGGCAAAGGTGTGGTCATCCACACCATCGATTGCGAACAACTGGCCGCGCTAGAGGGCGAGGCCGAGTGGGTAGACCTCGCTTGGACGCCGACTGCGCTTACCCGCACGCTGGCGGTCGGGCGCATTCTGGTCACGGTCGAAAACAAACGCGGCGTCTTGGCTGAGCTCTGCGGCATTATCGCCGAGAACGAAGGCGACATCATCAATCTGCGCTTGGCCACGCGCACGGTCGACTTCTTCGACATGATCTTCGACATCGAAGTCGCCGACGCCCGTCACCTGACCAATATCCTGGCCGCATTGCGCACCAGCAAAGCGGTGAAGGATGTGGAGCGCGTGAAGGGCTAGTTTTCGCCGCCGCCGCCCGGTGCTACATCGCTCCCATGAATCAGGATCAAGTGCTCGACGAATTCCGCGCTGCCGGCGCGTTGCTGGAGGGGCATTTCGTCCTTTCTTCGGGGCTGCATTCGCCAGTGTTCTTCCAAAAGAACGCGGTCTTCATGGACCCGGCTCGCACCGAGCGCCTGTGCAAGGCGCTGGCTGAAAAAGCGCAAGCGTCGTTCGGCAAGATCGACGTCGTCGTCTCGCCCGCGGTCGGCGCTATCATTCCGGGCTACGAAACGGCGCGGCATCTGGGCGCGCGCGCGATGTTCGTTGAGCGCGAGAAGAGCGAGTTTCAGCTGCGGCGCGGCTTTGAGATCAAGCCCGGCGAGCGCGTGCTGATGGTGGAAGACGTCGTCACCACCGGCCTGTCCTCGCGCGAGTGCCTCGATGCAATCCGCGGGCATCCCGGCGAACTCGTCGGCGCCGCGTGCCTGATCGATCGCTCCGGCGGCAAGGCTGACATCGGCGTAAAATTGGTCTCGCTCGCGAGCGTCAGCGCGCCGGCGTACCCAGCCGATCAGCTGCCGCCAGAGCTTGCGGCAATACCTGCGATCAAGCCGGGTTCGCGCGGTCTCGCCGCATGAGCCAACGCGTTCGCCTCGGCGTCAATATCGATCACGTCGCGACGATCAGGAACGCGCGCGGCGTCGCTTATCCCGATCCCGCACGCGCCGCGATCGTGGCGCTCGATGCCGGCGCTGATGGCGTCACCGCGCACTTGCGCGAAGACCGCCGCCACATCTCGGACGCCGACATCGCCAATCTCGCTGCAATGCTGCGCGAGCGTGGACGACCGCTAAACTTGGAAATGGCCGTCACGTCCGAGATGCTTGAGATCGCGCTGAAGCATCGCCCGCACGCTGTGTGTCTGGTGCCTGAGCGGCGCGAGGAGCGCACGACTGAGGGCGGGCTCGATGTCGCCGGCGGGCACAACTGGATTGCACCGTTCGTGCAGAAGCTCACTGACGCCGGCTCGCGCGTGTCGCTCTTCATCGGCGCCGATCCTTTACAGATCGAAGCCGCGAGCCGCACCGGCGCCGCCGTGATCGAGTTGCACACCGGCGCCTATTGCGACGCCGCGCGTGATGGCGAGGCTGCGCAAGCTTCTGAAATTCTCACAGCGCTGAGAGCAGGGGCAACGCTGGGCGCGTCGCTCGGCCTCGAGATTCATGCCGGCCATGGCATCGATTACGACACGGTCGCCCCGATCGCGGCCATTCCGGAGGTGGCGGAACTGAACATTGGCCACTTCCTCGTCGGCGAGGCGATTTTTGTGGGGCTAGCCGAAGCGGTGGCTGAAATGCGGCGCCGGATCGACGCCGCGCGGGTCGGCAGTTAAGCACCGTCCATGATTATTGGCGTGGGCACAGACATCACCGATATCCGCCGCATCGCGCACACGCTTGAGCGGTTCGGCGACCGGTTCACGTTCCGCATCTATACCGAGCAGGAACGAGCGCGGGCCGAACGCCGAGCCCACGACCGCGCCGCCAGCTACGCCAAACGCTTCGGGGCCAAGGAAGCGTGCGCCAAGGCTCTCGGTACGGGCTTGAAACAAGGGGTTTTTTGGCGAGACATGGGGGTGGCCAACCTGCCTAGCGGCCAGCCAACCATGCACCTCACAGGTGGGGCGGCGCGGCGTCTGGAGCAGTTGACCCCGCTAGGTCACACCCCGCACATCCACGTTAGCCTCAGCGACGATTACCCCTATGCTGTCGCATTCGTCATCATTTCGGCGGAGTTAGACGGGAAGGAACCCGACCAATGATCGGGGTCCGCTCGTTTGGGGAAACCTTTGGCCGCCGTGGGGGCGTCCACGTCAATGACTGGTTCTCGGGAGGCGCACGCCGTCATTCCGGGCCACGAGCGAGAAACGCATGTCCATGAGCAGCACCTCATCTTCGCAGCCGGCGATGGATGTCTTCTGGGATAACGTGAAGACGATCCTCTACGCGCTGGCGCTGGCCATGGTGCTGCGCTTCACCATCGCGCAACCGTTCCGCATTCCGTCGGGCTCCATGCAGCCTACGTTGGAGGTCGGCGATTATATCGTCGTGACTAAGTGGTCGTATGGCTACGGTCGCTATTCGTTCGCACCGCTCGAAGGTTTGCTGCCGCAGGGCCGCTTGTTCGGTTCGACGCCGGCGCAAGGCGACGTTGTCGTCTTCCGTCCAACACCAGAGCCGGATCGTGATTTCATTAAGCGCGTCATCGGCATGCCGGGCGACCGTGTGCAGATGATCGACGGCGCCTTGCACATTAACGGCCAGGCGGTCGAGCGTGAGTCGCTCGGCACGATCGATTTTGAGAATGAAGCCGGCTTCGTCGAACGCATTCCGGCATATCGCGAAACGTTGCCGAATGGCGCGAGCTATGTCGTCTTCGATCGCAACCCGCGCAGTGAACTCGACAACACGCGCGTCTTTGTCGTGCCGGACGGCCATTATTTCATGATGGGTGACGATCGCGACAATTCCGCTGATAGCCGCGTGCCGTCGGTTGTGGGCTACGTGCCGTACGACAATCTCGTCGGCCCCGCGCAATTTGTCGTCGCCTCGTTCGATAGCACCACATCGCTCTTCCGGCCGTGGACGTTGTTCACCGGCTTCCGCGGCGAGCGCTTCCTGAAGTCCGTCGATTGACGCGCGACCGCTCAAGCGCTCAGGCATGAGCGGGCCACGCAAGCATGACGCGGCGCTCGCAGCGCTGCAGGAGCGTATCGGTTACACGTTCGCCAATGTCGCCATGCTTCGCGAAGCGGTGACGCATGGCAGCGCTTCCGAGGGCTCTAAGAAACGGCGAGACTACGATCGGCTCGAATTTCTGGGCGACCGCGTGCTCGGCCTCGTCGTGGCGGAACGCCTGCTGGAGCTGCACAAGAGCGAACAGGAAGGCGAACTGGCGCCGCGCTATAACGCGTTGGTCAACCGCCACGCTTGCGCGCATGCGGCGCGCGCGGCTGGTTTGGGGGAAGCGATCATCCTTTCGCCCTCGGAAGAGGCCAATGGTGGTCGCAACAAGGAAGCCATTCTGGGTGATGTTTGCGAGTCGGTGATCGCTGCGCTCTATCTCGATGGCGGATACAGCGCGGCGCGCGATTTCATCATGAAGTTCTGGGGCGAGGCGTTCGATGATGCTAAGACCGCCCCGCGCGACGCAAAGACGGCGCTCCAAGAGTGGGCTGCGGCGCGCAAGAAGGGATTGCACTACCACGTGATTGAACAATCGGGCCCCGAACACGCCCCACACTTCGTGATCGAAGCGCAGATCGATGGCTTCCCGCCAACGCGCGGCGAGGGCAGTTCCAAGCGTGACGCCCAGCGCGCGGCTGCGGCGCAGTTTCTGCGCGAGCGTGGCGTCCATGGCTGAGCGGCGCTGCGCTGTCGTCGCCGTGCTCGGCGCGCCCAATGCGGGCAAATCCACGCTGGTGAATACGCTCGTCGGCGCGAAGGTCGCCGCCGTTACGCAGAAGGTGCAAACGACGCGCGCGCTCGTCCGCGGCATCGCCATGCACGACCAGACTCAGATCATCCTGATAGACACGCCCGGCGTGTTCGCACCGAAGCGCCGGTTCGATCGCGCCATGGTCGCCGCCGCTTGGAGCGCGCTCGAAGGCGCGGACGCGATTATCCACGTGGTCGATGCGGAAGCACACGCGGCGGACGCGCGAACCGGCGCCGACGCACACTCGGTCGCGGACACGCATTCCATCGCCGCTAAGCTGAAGCAGATGGAGATCGCATCTATTCTGGTGCTCAACAAAGTCGACACGGTTGCGCGGCCAGCCTTGCTGGCGATGACGACGAAGCTGGTGGAAGAGGGGCTCTACACAGACGTCTTCATGATCTCGGCGCGGAAGGGTGATGGCGTGCAGGATGTGATGCGCGTGTTGGCCGAGCGCGCGCCGGAAGGCCCATGGCTCTTTCCGGAAGATCAAACCATGGACGCGCCCGCGCGCGTTCTGGCGGCTGAAATCACGCGCGAAAAGGCGATGCTGCGCCTCCACGATGAATTGCCATACGATTTGGTGGTCGAAACCGAGACTTGGGAAGAGCGCAAGGACGGCTCGGCCAAGATCGATCAGACAATCTTCGTGGCGCGTGAAAGCCAACGCAAAATCGCTATCGGGGCCAAAGGGCAGACGATCAAAACCATCGGCGAATTGGCGCGGAAGGAAATGGAAGCGGCGTTCGACCGGCGCATCCACCTTTTCCTGCACGTAAAGCTCCGTGAAAACTGGAGCGAAGAACGCGCGCTCTATCAGCGTTTGGGGCTGGATTACGAAGCCTAATGGAATGGGTGGACAACGCCATCGTGCTTGGCTCGCGCCATTTCGGCGAGGGCAAGTTGGTGGCCGAGGTGTTTTCGCGTGAACATGGTCGATACGGCGGTGTTGTGCACGCCGGCCGCAAGTCGCAGCCGATCCTGCAGGCTGGCAATCTCGTTCATGCCGGATGGAAAGCGCGGCTTTCCGAGCAGCTTGGCTTTTACAATCCGCTCGAACTGGTCGAACCGCACGCGACTCGGCTGCTTGACGATCCCAGTGCGCTCTCCGGTTTATCGTCGGCAGTGTCGCTGATCCGCGCGGTGACGCCGGAGCGGCAAGCTTACCCGCAGCTGTACGACGCGCTGATCGTGCTGATCGAAGCGATGCCGCACACCGAGGTATGGCCCGCGATTTACACGCGTTTCGAGTTGGGCTTGCTCTCCGCATTGGGCTACGGGCTCGATCTGTCGCGTTGCGCGGTGACGGGGGCGACCGAGAATCTCGCTTGGGTCAGCCCGCGCACAGGCCGCGCCGCGACACAAGAAGCGGGCGCGCCGCATGCGGACTTGTTGCTGAAGCTGCCGCCGTTCCTGGTTGATCCGGAAGCGGAACTAAAGTCAGGCGATGTCGCTGATGCGTTCGCTTTGTCTGGATATTTCCTGGATCGGCGCTTGTTCGACCATAAAGGCGAAGGCATGCCGGACGACCGTCGCCGGCTGATCGAGCGTTTAGGATTTGCAGGCCGACTCTGATCTAACGGCGCAGAACCGCGCCCACTCGTTTCGGAGAGCCAAGAATGGCTGACGACAGTACCCGCTCGCCAGAAGAGGGCGGGCGGATTGTAGATGAGCCGATCGGCGAAGCGCTGGCCAAGCGCTATCTCGCCTATGCGCTCTCGACGATTACGAGCCGTGCTCTGCCGGATGTGCGCGACGGCTTGAAGCCGGTGCACCGCCGTGTGCTGTTCGCGATGCGCCGCTTGAACCTCGGCCCCGATGCTGCGTTCCGGAAATCGGCGAAGGTCGTCGGCGACGTGATGGGTGACTTCCACCCGCACGGCGATCAATCGATCTACGACGCGTTGGTGCGCCTCGCGCAGGATTTCAACTCGCGCTATCCGCTGATCGACGGGCAGGGCAATTTCGGCAATATCGACGGCGATAACCCCGCCGCCATGCGCTACACTGAAAGCCGCATGACTGCGGCAGCCGAGCTGCTGCTCGACGGCATCGACGAAGACGCGGTTGATTTTCGCCCCAGCTATGACGGCTCGAAGGAAGAGCCAGTCGTGTTGCCGGCGGCGTTTCCGAATCTGTTGGCGAACGGATCGTCCGGCATCGCCGTCGGCATGGCGACGAACATTCCGCCGCACAATGTCGCCGAACTGATCGATGGCGCGCTGTTGCTGATCGAGAATTCGAAGGCGACGACGGACGATCTGCTGAAGCTGATCCCGGGGCCGGATTTTCCGACGGGCGGCATCGTTGTCGAGCCGCCGGAGAATATCCGCGAGGCCTACGAAACTGGCCGCGGCGGCTTTCGCGTGCGCGCGCGTTGGCAGACGGAAGATCTCGGGCGCGGCATGTGGCGTATCGTCGTCACGGAAATTCCGCATCTGGTGCAGAAGTCGAAGCTGGTCGAAGCGTTGGCGGCTGTCATCGAGGAGAAGAAGGCGCCGCTGCTGGGCGATGTCCGCGATGAGAGCGCTGAAGAAATGCGCCTCGTGCTGGAGCCCAAATCGCGCACCGTTGAGCCGGAAATCCTGATGGAGAGCTTGTTTAAGCTCACGGCCCTCGAAACTCGCATTTCGCTGAACATGAACGTGCTCGACGCCGATGGCGCGCCGCGCGTGATGAGCCTGAAGGACGTGCTGAACGCGTTCCTCGCTCACCGCCGCAATGTGCTGCAGCGGCGCACGGCGCATCGTCTGGCCAAGATCGCGCAGCGCCTGGACGTCTTGGCGGGACTGCTGATCGTCTATCTCAATCTGGATGAAGTCATCCGCATCATCCGCAATGAGGATGATGCCAAGGGCAAGCTGATCCAGCGCTTCAAGCTTAACGACACGCAAGCCGAAGCGATCCTGAACACGCGTCTGCGCCA
Organism: Hyphomonadaceae bacterium; assembly: GCA_022841905.1. Lineage (GTDB taxonomy): Bacteria > Pseudomonadota > Alphaproteobacteria > Caulobacterales > Aquidulcibacteraceae > Vitreimonas. Next base: position 493,145 of record JALHQO010000001.1, read on the forward strand.
GTTGCGCAAGCTCGAGGAAATGGAAATCCGCCGCGAGGATGCAGCGCTCCGCGAAGAGCAGAGGGAGCTGCAAGGCCTGCTCGAAGACACGCGCAAGCAATGGCGTAAGATTTCGGCGGAGCTGAAGGAAACCCGTAAAGCGTTCGGCCCTGGCACCGCATGGGGCAAACGGCGCACCGAGCTTGGGCAAGCTGCCGCGGTCTCCGCCGACATCGATGTCGAAGCCTTCGTTGCGCGCGAGCCGATTACGGTGGTGCTTTCGGAGAAGGGCTGGGTACGCGCTCTGAAAGGCCACGTCGCCGATCTCACCGAGATCAAATACAAAGAAGGCGACGGGCCGCAGCACATTATACAGTGCGAGACGACCGATAAGCTCTTGCTGTTTGCCTCCGATGGCCGGGCGTTCACGCTCGATGCGCATAAGCTGCCGGGCGGTCGCGGACATGGAGAGCCGGTGCGCTTGCAAGTCGAGCTTGGCGACATCGACGAGGCTGTGGCGCTGTTCAAGTACGAAGAAGGCTCCAAGCGTTTGGTCGCCAGCCACGAGGGCTACGGCTTCATCGTGGCCGAAAGCGAGATGCTGGCCTCGAAGCGCTCGGGCAAACAAATCCTCAACGGCCGCGCCATGCAGGCGGCGAAGGTCGAGGGCGATCAGGTCGCGGTGATTGGCGAGCGCAAAAAGTTGCTGATCTTCCCGCTCTCCGAATTGCCGGAAATGACGCGAGGCAAGGGCGTGAAGCTGCAGAGCTATCTCGACCGGGGGCTGGCGGATGTGAAGGTGTTTTCGAAGGACGAGGGGCTGACCTGGGAGGATGGCGCGGGGCGGACGCGGGTGGTGGCGGAGTGGAAGGAGTTTCGCGGCAAGCGCGGCGGCGCCGGCAAAGTCGCGCCCAAGGGCTTCTCCCGCTCCGGGCGCTTTTCCGACGTGATTGGCTAATCGCCGGGCAAGCACGTTTGGCGCATAGGCGCTGCGACGGCGGTCACACGCGGAAATGCGTGATTCCCGGGCGCCTTTCCTATATGTAGCGCCATGACTCGCGAGCGTGCGGGTGAGAGGGAGCGTCAATGACCGTCCTACTGATCCTGTTGATCGTCGTCGTCGTCCTGGCGGTGCTGCTGATCGGCATTTACAACCGGTTGGTCGCGCTTCGGCAGAACTGCAACCAAGCTTTCGCCGATGTCGATGTGCAGCTGAAGCAGCGCCACGATCTGATCCCGAACCTGGTCGAGACCGTGAAGGGCTACGCCGCGCACGAAGCCGGCACGCTCGAAGCGGTGATCAAAGCGCGCAACGCCGCGGTCAGCGCCGAACGCACCGGCGATCCGAAAGCCATGGGTGCGGCCGAAGGCATTCTGGGCCAAGCGCTCGGACGCCTGATCGCGCTGTCGGAAGCCTACCCGGACCTCAAGGCCAACACGAACTTCCAGCAGCTGCAGGCCGAGCTCTCGGACATCGAGAACAAGCTCGCTGCCGCGCGCCGCTTCTTCAACAACGCTGTTGGCGAATATAACACCGCGCGCGAACAATTCCCGGCTGTTATCTTCGCCGGCATGTTCGGCTTCGGCCCGCGCGACTTCTTCGACGTGGGCGAAGAGACCCGCGCGCAGATGGATGCCGCGCCTCCGCAGGTGAAGTTCAACTAAAGGCCAAAGCCAGTGGGCGGCGCTTACGGGCTCCAGACACATATCTGGAACAACAACTGGAAGACCGTCCTGCTTATGGCCGGTTTTCCAGTCTTGTTGATGCTGCTGACCTACGCGCTCTTCCTGCTGTTCGCCGGCTTCTCCGGCATGACGGTCGGCAAGGACGAGGTCGCTGGCTATTTCATCTGGGCGGGGCAGGCGCTGGCGCAGGCTTGGCCCTTTGCGATTGCGGGCGCGATCCTGTGGTTCGGCATCGCCTACGCCTTCTACCAAAACATCATCGATGCGGCGACGGGCGCGAAGAAGGTCGAACGCATCGCTGAACCGAAACTCTACAATCTCCTCGAAAACCTCTGCATCTCGCGGGGGCTGACGATGCCGGCGCTGCGGATCATGGAGACTGATGCGCTGAACGCCTTCGCGACCGGCCTCCACAAAGGACAATACTCGATCACCGTGACCCGGGGATTGATGAACACATTAAATGATGAAGAGCTGGAGGCCGTGCTGGCGCACGAGCTCACGCACATCCGCAATGCGGACGTGCGGCTCCTCGTCATCGCCGTGGTGTTCGTTGGCATCTTCTCCTTTGTTGGCGAACTGGCGTTTCGCAGTTTGCGCTTTGGCGGCATGTCTGGCGGTTCGCGGCGGTCAAGCGGCGGACGAAATAGCGGCGGCGGCGCGATCATCGCCATTCTTGCCGGGCTCGCGATCATTGCCATCGCTTATGGGCTCGCGATCGTTATCCGCTTCGCGCTGTCACGGCGGCGCGAATATCTGGCTGACGCAGGCGCGGTTGAGCTGACCAAAAACCCTGACGCCATGATCACCGCGCTGCAGAAGATCTCAGGCAATGCCGTCGTCAACGCCCCTTCGGAAGTGCGCGAGATGTTCATCGAGAATCCGCACTCCGATTTCGCCAGCATTTTCGCGACGCATCCGCCGATCGAAAAGCGGATCGAGGCGCTGGCGAAGTTTGCAGGCGGGCGCGTGCCCATTGCGGAAGCGCCCGTTGAAGCGCCCGCGGGTGGGAAATCCGGGCCTTGGGGCTAAGAAAAAAACGGGCGCGACGTTGCCGCCGCGCCCTAGGCTATGGAGCTTGATAGCGCTTCAGTTGGTGAGCCAGGTCTCCCGGACGTAGTTACCGAAGTCACGCAACACGACGTAGGCCTGTTCCATCATCTCGCGCGCTTCCGGGACGTAGAACCAAGCAAACCAACCGAGCACGCCAACGATGACGAGCGTGACGAAGCCGTCGCCGCCTTGCACTTGGCGATGGCCGCTCACCGTCGCGAATGAGGTGCGGCGCAGCGCACTGAACGGCGACGAGATGGCCGCGTAGGCGATGCAGAGGATCACCAGCACCAGCCAGAAGGGCACGTCATCCGGCGGCGTCCAGCCGCCGATCGAGCCATCACCCAGCAGCGAAAAAAGCGCGATCAAAAAGGCGATCAGCAGCACCGCCGTGATGATGCTGAAGATGAAAGCGAAGAGGCCGGCGATAACGCGCGTGACGTAACCGACCGGCTGCGCAGGCGCAGCAGCCGGACCTGCGCCGTGGTCCCAGCGATCCCAGCCTTGGCGCCAGCCGCGCATCTGCTCACGCCAGGCGCGGCGTTGCGCGCGCATCTGAGCGCGCCAAGTGCCGCTATTCTCTTCAGTAAAGCGCGAATATTCGCGCTTGGCGCGATCGATCACTTCTTGCGCGTTGAATGGCACGCCGTGCGCGGCGGACCATTCCTCGCTGGTGTGCGCTGACGGCACCAGAAACATCATGGCGATGTAGAGGATGATGGTCGCGCCGCCGGTGAAGATCGCGGTCAGGATGAAGAGGAAGCGGATCAGGTTGGCGTCGAGATCGAAATAGGCGCCGATGCCTGAGCACACGCCCGAGATCACCGCGCCGTCCTTGACGCGATACAAGCGCTTGTGCGGCGGGACCGACGATGACGCCGATGCGCGTTGCTCGCCGCCGTCGGCGCTGTCGCCTTCAACCGGACCCATCTCTAGAAGGATGCGCGTCATCTCGGCGGCGGAGACGACTGTCTTGCTTGGGTTCAGATACGCCGCGCACTTGTCGGCGATGGCTTGTTCGAGATCGCGCACGATCTCGGCCTTGTCGGGGTTGGCCGCGAGTGCTGCCTCGGCGCGGCCGAGATAAGCGCGCAGCGCGTCATAAGCGGGCTCTTCCAACTGATAGGAATTGCCGTTGAGATTGATGGTGACGACGCGTTCCATTAGCGACCCAGTCCCTCCAGAGTGGCGGTCAAATGGCGCCAATAGGCGCCGAGCTCATCGAGGCGCGCAGCACCTTTGTCGGTGAGCTGGTAGTATTTGCGCGGCGGGCCTTGGCCGCTCTCGACCCAATTGTAGTCGACGTATTCCTCACGCCGGAGTTTGGAGAGGAGCGGGTAGAGCGTGCCTTCCTGCGTCGCGAACGGGGTCGGCGCGAGAGCGGCCAGAATGTCGCCGACATAGACCGTCCGGCCGGACACGATCGTGAGGATCGCGAACTCCAGAAGACCTTTGCGTAGGCCGGCGAATTGTTCGTCTGCGGATGACATAAAGCTACCTTGTGTGAAAAAGGTATAGGGGCCTGGGAAGGATGTCAAGAGTAGCAAGGGCGGGGTTAGGTCCGCCTTCGCCAAGGCTGCGGCAGACGATCTCGCTTTGCGAGATCGGAGGGCGGAGACGCGAGGGATCACGTCTAAGGTTAGCTACAGTGTGCGCGCTGCTTGCGCATTGCCGGACGCTTTCGCTCGCGTCTCCGTGATCGGCTTCATCGGCGCCGTCGCTGGAGGTGTTTCACTCCAGGAGGCGGCGCGGCCGACGGCGTGCAGGTGCGCGGTGTTCGATCCGCGCGGCCCCGGTACGTACTCCAACGGTTGCGACCCCGTTGGCTTCTACTTTCGATGCGGTACGCGACGGGAGGGCGTCCAAGGGGTCTGTCCGTCTCTTCGCGGCGCCTTCTCATGAAAGAGAAACAGCAATTGCATCACGCTCGATCACATCATCTCCGCGTTGCCTGAACAGTGCCCAACTGCCCTCCTGCGAAGATGATGGGGCGATGATACGCCGGGTTTGGATGCGGTCGGATAGATGTGATTCTATCCTCATATTATTGGTCCGCTTTTCGCCGGAAGCAGACATTAGCACGTGACATTCAACGAGCTGGCCTCCAGCTCCCATTCTTCAAGCGAATGACCTTTTCGACGCGCAATCCCAAAAATTTCCGAGGCACCCTTAGCTTGGCGTCCGTTGCCACTCTAACGACTATCCCGTTGAACGGACCAACCCGTCCAATCTCACCGACCTCAACCTCATTCGGTGGACCAAATTGTGGATGTGCACTCAAAAACGCCGATTGCACGGCTTCGAAGATCGGAGAGCGCGGATCGTCATGAGGGTTTAGCTGATTGAACGCGCAAGCGCGCTCATGCTCCGACATGGTTAAGAACTCTTCCCAGGTCATAAGGTCCCAAGTCATTTCGAGATGATGCGGATTGAAACGAGAAAAGGTCAACGTCCCGAATGGGCCAGAAGCAAAAATCCGCCCAGCGTCTCTTACAGCCCGTGATCAGCCGGCAGCGGCGGCGCTTCTCTCAGCAGCGTGATCGCAATGCGCCGATTTCCCGGCAGCGTGGGGTCGTCTTGGAAGAGCGGTTCGCTGTCGGCGCGGCCGGCGACTTCGTAGATGCGGCCAGAGGGGATGCCTTGGGCCGAGAGGATGCGGCGGGCTTCGTTGGCGCGCGCGGCGCTGAGTTCGAAGTTCGAGCCGTAGCGGCCGCCGGGCGGTGACGCATCGGTGTGGCCGGAAATGGTGAGCCGGTTCGGCAATTGCGCGATGACGCCTGAGATGGCGACAAGCAGACGCCGCGCGCGATCGTTCGGCGCTGCGTCATTGGCGTTGAACATCGAGCGGCCTTCCTGATCGACGATCTGGATGCGCAGGCCCTCGGGCGTTTGCTCCATGATGACGTTGCGCGAGAGCTCGGCGACGTCGGGCATGTCGGCCATGGCTTGGCGGATGGCGATTTCCGCGCGCGAGAACTCGGCCGTCTCGCGCAAGGTGCGGGCGCGGGTGAGGCTCTCGGCGTTGGGATCTTGCTGACCGCCGGGCGTCGCGCCCTCTTGCGCTTCGTTCTGCGCATCGGCGTTTGAGGTGTATTGCGGCTCGCTTGCGGGCGCGACCGGTGCGGAGTGGCCGTGGCGCACGCCCTCTTCGGCGAAACTTGTGCCTTCGAGGAGGCCGCCGGCGCCGGAGGAGACGCGGCTGACGCTGGCGGGTGCGAAGAATTCAGCGATGCCGCGGCGTTGCTCTGGACTTGTCGTGTTGATCAGCCACATGAGCAGGAAGAAGGCCATCATGGCGGTCACGAAGTCGGCATAGGCGACCTTCCAGGCGCCGCCGTGGTGACCACCGCCGACAACCTTTTTGACCTTCTTGATAATGATGGGGCGTTGATTGGTCGCAGTGCTCATTGGGCCAACCATTCTGGTGGAAACGCGCGACCGTCGCCGAACGGGGTTAAGATCGCGTTGAACAAAGGAAACGAAGCGCGGATGGACGAGACGCCCGAACAACTCTTTCGCCGCACCATGGGCGCGTTCGCGACGGGCGTGACCGTGGTGTCGGCGGCGGGCGCAGGCGGGCGCATGGCGGGCATCACCGTCAACTCGCTGACCTCGGTCTCGCTAAAGCCCCGACTTTTGTTGTGGTGTTTAGGCTACGAGTCCGCGCGCTACGATTTCTTCGCGGCGGCCGAGACGTGGGGCGTTACCGTGCTCGGCGCGGATGATGAGGCGGCAGCGCGGCGGTTCGCGCGCGCTGAAACCGAGGCGATCGAGCTGGGCGAAGCGGCGACGTTCGCTGGCGCGCCGGTGCTGCAAATGGGGGTGGCGCATGTCGCGTGCCGCACGCACGATAGGCACGCAGCTGGCGACCATCTCATTATCATTGGTGAAGTGCTTGATCTCAGGGTCAAGCCGGGCGCGGTGCTGACATTTCTGCGCGGGCTCTATGGTGAGGCCGCCGATCCGAGAGAGAAATCTGGGAGCTAAGCAGTCATGGCGAAGACGGCTTTCATTGGTCTGGGCGTGATGGGCGCGCCGATGGCGGGGCATCTGGCCGCCGCCGGGCACGACGTCGCGGTCTATAACCGCACCGAAGAGAAGGCGCGCGATTGGGCGCAGAAACATAAGGGCCGCACCTATAGCTCGGTCGCCAGCGCGGCCGATGGCGCCGACATCATCTTCTCCTGCGTCGGCAATGACCGCGACCTGCGCGAAGTGTTCGAAGCGGCGGCGACGCGCATGCGCAAAGGCGCGATCTTCGTCGACCACACCACCGCATCCGCCGCGATCGCGCGCGAACTGGCGGAGAAGGCCGAGGCGCTGGGCTTCGGTTTTCTCGACGCGCCGGTCTCGGGCGGACAAGCGGGCGCCGAAGCGGGGACGCTGACGGTGATGGCGGGTGGCGAGCCGAGCGTGTTCGCCGAAGCGCAGCCGATCATGGCGGCGTACGCAAAAAATATGACTTTGATCGGCCCTGCTGGTTCAGGCCAGCTGGCGAAGATGGTGAATCAAATCTGTATCGCCGGCGTGGTGCAGGGGCTGGCGGAAGGGCTCCATTTCGCCAAGCGCGCGGACTTAGATGTTGAGAAGGTCATCGCGGCAATCTCCAAGGGTGCGGCGCAAAGCTGGCAAATGGAGAACCGCTGGAAGACCATGAACGAAGGCCGCTTTGATTTCGGGTTTGCTGTCGATTGGATGCGCAAAGACCTGGGGCTGGTGCTCGCGGAAGCGGAAGTTAACGGCGCCAAGTTGGAATTAACCGAACTCGTCGATCAGTTTTACGCAGACGTGCAGGCGATGGGCGGCAAACGCTGGGATACGTCGAGCCTGATCGCGCGCCTGGAGCGGCCTAAGGGCTGATCTACGGCGCACTTCAAGGTCTTTTAAGCTAAATGCGTTAGTTTCCGCGGCTCTGGCGGAGATAACAAGAATGAGCGCGAAGGGCTTGACCGTCCTCATCGTCGAGCCGAACAAGTTCGAGGGACAAATCATCCTCGACCTGCTTCGCAACGCTGGCGTTGATAAGATAAAGGTCGTGCAGTGCCAAGATGTGGCGCTCGATCTGCTTGAAGTTTACAACGCCAATGTCGTGATCGCGTCGTACGAGATGGCGCCGCTCGATGGCGCCGCGTGGACGCGCGCTTACCGCCGCAACAAGAAATTGCCCGGCCGCAAGGCTTCGATTTTCATCACCTCCGGTTCGTTTTCGCGCGCCATGGCGGAAGAATGCCGCCACGCCGGTTGCAACGCGCTGATCGGCAAGCCGCTCTCGGCGAAAGTGCTAATGGCCACGATCACCAAAGTGCTGAGCCAGCCGCGCGAATTCATCGATACGGAAGCCGGCTATGTCGGCCCATGCCGCCGCGCCGGCATCGTCACCGCGGGCGCGCCGACAAAGCGCCGCAAGGGCGATGACGAAGCGGATGCGGGCGATGTGTTCACGCTGCAGGATGCGGTGGAAGCGCTGCGCGCCGCCGCTTCGACCTTTGCCGGCGACACTTCGATGCTGGAGCCGTGCGAAGTCGCGCTGCGCAATGTGCAAGCCTATGCCGTAAACGCCGGCGACGGGCCGCTGATGCGGGCGTGTGCGGCGTTTGCGTTGCAGCTCTCCTCGGCCAAGGGTTTGCGTCCGGAAGCGGTGAAGGCCTCGCTCGATGTCTGCGTCAACGGCGTGGCGAAGCTGGTGGCGCTGGGCGCCGACCAAGCGCAGCGGCGTGAAGAGATCGCCGAAGGCGTACGCATGGCGGTCGGCAAAGCGGCGATGCAACGCGCGGCTTAAGCCGCCTCGAGCAGCCGCGTTAAGTTTGCGAGCCCAGGCTTCATCGCCGCGCTGTAGCGCGCGAGAATGCTCGTGTGCGCCGGATCGTTTTCGCTGATCGCCCGGGCGGCCATCGCGCTGAAGCGATCGAGGCGCGAGCGCGCGACCCATTCCAGAACGCCTGGCGATTTTTGCCAAAGGTAGCGATTGCGCGCTTCGGCCAGGCGCGAACTGATCCAATCGATCGGCGCATCCGGGATCGGTACGGGCGCCGACAGCGCGTTCTTGGCGTCATTGTCCGACATCGTCGCTTCGAGAAAGGCGATGAAAGCGGCGCTGAAGGTTGGCGAGCAGCGGCGGACGTATTGCAGCGTGATCCGGTCGTTGGCGAAGACTGGGCGTGGCGGCTGACGCGGGATGCCATCGGCGCTGCAATTGATGTAGAGCGCGTCAGGCGGCGTCTCGATCTCGCCCGCATCAAGCGCGATGCGCGCACGGTCGATGGCTTTGACGCGGCCCTTGCGCACGACATTAGTGACCTGGCGCAATAGCGCGACTTCACCCGCGCTGGCGATGGCGCAGCGATACATGTCTGGCATCACCGCGGGATCCAGCCGGCGCCATAAGCCGGCTTGTTCGAGCCGCAGATAAAGATCGGCGGCGTTTTCGGCGTCACGCGCGGCTTCGATCTCGGCGACCAGTGCGTTGTAGGTCGCGGCGAAGAAAGCGTAGCTCGGTTGCACGGTCTCGCGCGACAGGATCCAAGCATCGCGCGGGCGGATCCAAGTGATGTGCTCGGGTGCTGCGCCATTGGTGATGAGCCAGACGACAGTGTCCATCGCGGTTTTGCCGGCGCCGATGATCACATAGCGCGCAGTGGCGTCAGCGCGCTCCAGCGCGTGTGGCGGGATGCAGCGGACGCCGGGTGCGATGGTGAACGGTGGCGGCTGTTCGTTCGGCAATTGCGTGCCGGTATAGGTGGCGTCCACCAGCTTCCTGCGCGCGCTCAATCGTATCGCGCCGTTGGGGCCAGTGGCGACGCCGTCGGCGTACTCGTGCGACGGCAAATAACGGACGCGGCCGCTGGGCAGCAGGCGTTCGGCCATCACGGCGTGGAAATAGGCACGAATATCAGGGCCTGCGGCGAGTTGGTGGAGGCCGGCGTTGAAGCCTTCCTCATCCGTTTCCTCCGTGCCGAGTTCGCGCGAGTTGACGCCGTAATTGAGCGACGGGCCGTGCAGGCGCACGAACGGGTAACAAGCGTTCCAGTGGCCGCCCGGCGCATCGCGGCGATCGACGATGATCATGCTGGCGTCGCTTTCGCTTAGCATGGTGTCGGCGAAGGCGAGCGCCGTGGCGCCGGCGCCGACGATGACGTAATCGGCTTCAAACTCTTGGGTCATGGGGCCGTTTTGGCCGGTTTACGCGGCGGCGGCCAGTTCAGGAATTGAATCGGCTCGCTGGCGCAGCGGCGCCGGAGTGCTAGACTGCGCGCCCATGAGCCTCACCATCACACCCCTTCCAGGCTGCGGCGCTGAGATTGGCGGCGTCGACCTGGGCGCACCGATGTCGGACGACGATTTCGCCGCCATCCGCAAAGCCTATGCCGATCACGGCGTCATCTTTTTCCGCGATCAGGAGATCAACGAAGAAGAGCACATCGCATTCGCGCGGCGTTGGGCGCCGATCAACATCAATCGCTTTCTCGGCGCGCACGAGCGCTATCCGGAGATCGCGGTGCTGCGCAAAGAGGCGGACCAAACCGAGAATATCGGCGGCGCCTGGCACACGGATCAGTCCTACGATCACGCGCCGGCGATGGGCTCGATCCTAGTGGCGCGCGAACTGCCGCCGGAAGGCGGCAACACGTTGTTTGCTTCGATGTATAAAGCGTACGACGCGCTCTCGCCCGCGATGAAGGAAAAGCTCGCGCCGCTGAAGGCGATCCATTCGGCTAAGCGCATTTTCGGCAAAGCGGCGCTTTATAACAAGGAACGCGGCGATCGCATCGGCAACGAAGATGTCGCTGAGCAGCTCGAGGATAGCGTGCATCCGGTGGTGATCACGCATCCGCTCAGCGGCAAGAAGGCGCTGTTTGTCAACATTGCTTACACGACGCAGATCATCGGCTGGAGCGAAGCGGAGACGAGCGCGTTCGTGGCGGAGATGTTCGTGCACGCGACGCAGCCAGAGTTTGTCTATGAGTTCGAGTGGCGCCCGGGCTCGATCGCGTTCTGGGACAATCGCTCCACCTGGCACTACGCCAAGAACGATTACCAAGGCCATCGCCGCGAAATGCATCGCATCACGCTCGAAGGTGTGCCGCTGTCGGCTTGAGGGATTTGCGCATGGGTTTGAACGCAAACGCGGCTGCAACGCTGGCGAAGTGGCACGCGATGGTGGCGGCGCGGGATATGTCGGGCTTGGGCGAGATCGTGCATGCTGACGCGACGTTCCGCTCGCCGATGGCGTTCAAGCCGTATCACTCCGCGCAGGCGGTGGTGCTGATCATCTCGACGGTGATGACTGTGTTCGAGGACTTCGCGTATCACCGGACTTTGGTGAGCGAAGATGGGCTGAGCGTTGTCTTGGAGTTCAGCGCGCGCGTCGGTGAGCGAGGGTTGAAGGGCATCGATCTGATTGCGTTCGATGCGGACGGCCTGATCACGGATTTCGAAGTGATGGTGCGGCCGTTGAATGGTCTGCAAGCGGTGGGCGCGGAAATGGGCGCTAGGTTGGCGGCGTTTTTGCCGGCGTATAAGGGCTAGGTTTTAGGTCTGCGCGCTAGGCGAAGAGAAACCGGTACAGCAGCATTCCGACGCCAATGCCGAGCGCCATGCCCAATGTGCCCCATTTGAAACGCTTGTTGTCCTGCATTGTCTCCCTCTCTAACGCTTAGCCCAGCATCTCCGCCGCCTTCGGCGCGAAATACGTCACCACCCCATCCGCCCCCGCGCGCTTAAACGCGGTCAGCGTTTCGATCACGATGCGATCTTCATCCACCCAACCGTTCGCGCTTGCTGCCTTGATCATGGCGTATTCGCCGCTGACTTGGAACGCGTAGGTGGGCAGGCCGAACGTTGCTTTCACGCGGGTGACGATGTCGAGATAGGCGATGCCTGGTTTCACCAGCAGCATGTCGGCGCCTTCGGCGACATCCATGGCGACTTCGCGCAGCGCTTCGTCGGTGTTGCCGAAATCCATTTGGTAGGTGCGCTTGTCCCCTTTCAGCGCTTTGGCTGAGCCGATGGCTTCGCGGTAGGGGCCGTAGAAGGCCGACGCGTATTTGGCGGCATAGGACATGATCAGCGTGTCTTGGTGGCCCGCGCCATCGAGCGCGGCGCGGATGGCGCCGACGCGGCCATCCATCATGTCTGAGGGGGCGACGATATCGGCGCCGGCTTTGACTTGGATCAGCGCCTGCTCGGCCAACACCGCTACGGTTTCGTCATTGAGGATGCGGCCATCCTCCAGGAGGCCGTCATGTCCGTGGTCTGTGAACGGATCGAGCGCGACGTCGACCATGATGCCGACATCGGGCGCTGCGTCCTTCATGGCGCGCACGGCGCTGCAGACGAGGCCGTTGGGGTTGAGCGCTTCCTTGCCGGCGGCGTCTTTCTTGGCGCCGTCAATGTGCGGGAAGATCGCGATTGCGGGAATGCCGAGCTTGGCGGCGCGTTTGGCGGCGTCGGCGGCGGCGCGCACGTTGAGGCGTGCGACGCCCGGCATGGCCGCGACTGGAACTTCCGCGTCGGCGCCGTCATGGACGATCAGCGCCCAGATCAAATCGTCGGGCGAGAGCGTGTGTTCGCGCGTGAGGCGACGCACCCAATCGGTCTGGCGCAGGCGGCGCGGGCGGGCGTTCGGGTAGCGTCCTGTGTAGCTCATGCGAGTCGTTCGCAACTTTCGTTCGAAATGGCCGCAGACGCAGCAGTTTCGCCGCGCCTGTCGAACCCTTATACAGAATCCAAGAGGCCGATGTGAGAGACCAAGACCTTAAGGTGTTCGAAGGCGCCGTTTCGTCGATCCGCGACGAGGGGCGCTACCGCGTGTTCGCCGACATCATGCGCGAACGCGGGCGGTTTCCGCACGCACGCCTGCGCATGGCGGACGGCTCGATGCGCGACATCGTGGTCTGGTGCTCGAACGATTATCTGGGCCAGGGCCAAAGCCCCGAAGTGCTCGACGCGGCGCATGCGGCTTTGGACAAGGTTGGCGCCGGCGCCGGCGGCACGCGCAATATCGCCGGCACGACCAGCTATCACGTCGATCTGGAAAGTGCGCTGGCGGACTTGCACGGCAAGGAAAGCGCGCTGCTGTTTACCTCGGGCTATGTGTCGAACGACGCGACGCTCTCGACCTTGGCGCAGCTTTTCCCCGACCTCTGGATTTTCTCGGACGCGCAGAACCACGCCTCGATGATCGAAGGCATCCGCCGCGCCAAATGCGAAAAGCGCATCTTCCGTCATAACGACGTTCAGCATCTGGAAGCGCTGATCAACGAAGCGCCGGCGCATGTTCCGAAGCTGATCGCGTTCGAGAGCGTTTATTCGATGGACGGCGACACCGCGCCGATCGAACAAATTTGCGATCTCGCCGAAGCTTATGGCGCGATGACGTATCTAGATGAAGTGCACGGCGTCGGTCTCTATGGCCCGACCGGGGGCGGCGTCGCCGAGCGCGACGGCGTGATGCACCGCGTCGATTTCATTGAAGGCACGCTGGCCAAAGCGTTCGGCACTATGGGCGGCTATGTCACCGGCCCGGCCGTGGCGATGGACGCGATCCGCTCGACGGCGTCTGGTTTCATCTTCACCACCTCGCTCGCGCCTTCGATCGCGGCGGCTGCGTTGGAGAGCGTGCGCATCGTGCGCGAGTGCCCGCACTTGCGCGATCGCTTGCAGGAGCGCTCGGAGCGCTTGAAGGCGCTGCTGCGCGAAGCGGACATTCCGGTGATGTCGGAATCGACCACACACATCGTGCCGGTGCTGGTGGGCGACGCGGCGCGTTGCAAGAAGATCTCGGATATTTTGCTGCTGGAGCACGGCATTTACGTGCAGCCGATCAATTATCCGACAGTGCCGAAAGGCACCGAGCGTCTGCGCATCACGCCGTCGCCATTCCATGACGACGAGCTGATGGACAAGCTGCTCGAAGCGTTCAAAACCGTGTGGGCCATGTGCCCCGTGCACGTGGCGCCGGCGGCGTGAGCGGCGACGCTCTCGGCGAAGTCATTATCGAAATCACGCGCGTGGGCGATGTGCAGCGGGTTGCGGCTGTGCACGTGGCGACCGGTATTGAGGTCGTCGTGCAGGCGCCGGCGAATGCGGCGCTGGCGGATGTGCGAATGCTGGTGCTGAAAAAGCTGGAGCGGGCGCTCAGCGCTGACGATACGCCGCCGCCAGCGGATCGGCCTGGCAAAATCGTCTAGTCTTTCCGCCGCACGCCTTTGCCCAGCCCGATTTTCTTGGCGAACTCGGAGCGGCGGGCGGCGTAGGCCGGCGCGACCATCGGATAATCGGCGGGCAGGCCCCAGCGCTTGCGATACTCGTCCGGCGTCATGCCGTAAGTGGAGCGCAGATACCGCTTCAACATTTTGAGCTTCTTGCCGTCTTCCAGGCAGATGATGAAATCGTGCTGAACCGACTTGTTGATCGGAGCGGCCGGCTTGGGGCGCTCGGCGGGCGCCTCGACACCGCCGGAGAGGCCGACGACAGTTTTGTGAATGGTGCGGATCAACTCGCCCAATTCTTCGGGCGCGACTTTGTTGTTGCTGACAAATGAGGCGACGATGTCAGCGGTCATGCGCAAGGCATCGCCGTCTCCGACGCCTGTTGCCTCGTCTTCGTCCCGTATAGCCAAGCTATTTTCCTAGCTAATACAACGCCCTCACGATGGCGTATAAGCCTCGATGCTGATTTGAAGCAAGTATTACTATTGGCCTACCGGTCAGAGCTTGCTGATGATTGGTATTCGCAAAGTGCTCATCGGTCGCTTTGCGTAAAAGCGGTCGGACACCTATGTTTTCGGGTGAATCGATACCCCAAGTTGTAGTGAGGCCGAGATGACCCAAGCCGCGGGACGTTCCGCAGGTGAACGCGACCGTTTTTTCGAGGCGGCGCTGGATCGCGCTGACCCTGACGTGAAGGCGTCGATCGACGCGGAGCTCAATCGTCAGCAACGGCAACTCGAACTGATCGCCTCGGAGAATATTGTCTCCAAGGCAGTGCTCGAAGCGCAGGGCTCGGTGCTGACCAACAAGTACGCCGAGGGCTATCCGGGGCGGCGCTATTATGGCGGCTGCGAGTTCGTCGATGAAGTGGAGCGTCTCGCCATCGAGCGCGCCAAACGTCTGTTCGATTGCAAGTTCGCCAACGTGCAGCCGCACTCAGGCGCCAACGCCAACCAAGCCGTGTTCTTCGCGCTGCTGCAGCCGGGCGACAAGTTTCTCGGCATGGATCTCGCCTGCGGCGGTCACCTGACGCACGGCTCGCCGGTGAACATTTCCGGCAAGTGGTTCAATCCGGTCGCGTACGGCGTGCGCGAGGATAATCATCTCATCGATATGGACGAAGTCGCCGATATTGCGCGGCGCGAAAAGCCGAAGCTGATTTTGGCCGGCGCCAGCGCCTATTCGCGTCACATCGATTTCAAGCGCTTTCGCGAGATCGCCGATGAAGTCGGCGCTTATCTCATGGTGGATATGGCGCACTATGCGGGGCTGATCGCGGGCGGCGCTTATCCGTCTCCCCTCCCGCACGCGCATATCGTCACCACGACGACGCACAAAACGCTGCGCGGCCCGCGTGGCGGCATGATCCTCTCGAACGAGGAAGACATCGGCAAGAAGATCAATTCGGCGGTGTTTCCGGGCCTCCAGGGCGGGCCGCTCATGCACGTGATCGCGGCGAAGGCCGTGAGCTTCGGCGAAGCGTTGCAGCCTGAATTCAAGCTCTACGCGCAACGCACGGTCGAAAATGCGCGTGCGCTGGCGGCGCGCTTGATCGAGAACGGTCTGGCGGTCGTTTCGGGCGGCACCGATAGCCACGTCATGCTGGTCGATCTTCGCCCCAAGCGCGCGACCGGCAAGGTGGCCGAGCACAGCCTCGAACGCGCAATGATCACCACCAACAAGAACGGCATCCCGTTCGATCCGGAAAAGCCGTTCGTGACGAGCGGTATCCGCTTGGGCTCGCCCGCCTGCACGACGCGCGGGTTCGGGCCTGCGGAATTCAGGCAGGTGGCTGATCTGATCTGTGAAGTGCTGGATGGCCTGCAGGGAAGCAATGGCGACAATTCCTCCGTCGAAGCAGCGGTCGCGGCAAAGGTTGAGCAGCTGACGGCGCGCTTCCCGATCTACTAAACGGGGTTAGGTGTTGGGGATTAGGGCTTGGGGCGCGACTCCGCTTACCTAATCCCCAGTCCCGAATCCCCAATCCCGAGTACCGCCGATGCGCTGCCCGTTTTGTCAGAACGAAGACACCCAGGTGAAGGATAGCCGCCCGACCGAGGATGGGGCGGCGATCCGGCGGCGGCGCCAGTGCGACAAGTGCGGCTCGCGGTTCACGACGTTTGAGCGCGTGCAATTGCGCGATCTGGTGGTGCTGAAGCGCTCGGGGCGGCGCGTGCCGTTCGATCGCGACAAGCTGGCGCGTTCGCTTTCGATTGCGCTGCGCAAGCGGCCGATTGAGCAAGATCAGATCGAGCAGATGATTTCGGGCATCGTGCGCAAGCTTGAGAGCACGGGCGAAAGCGAGATCACGTCTGAAACGATCGGCGGCATGGTGATGGAGGCGCTGCGGCACCTCGATTCCGTGGCGTACGTTCGCTACGCCTCGGTCTATCGCGATTTCAGTGAGGCGTCTGATTTCGCCGACTTCATCGAGGAAGCCGAGAAATCGCCCCAGCGGGGCAAGGGCGGCGACTAGGCGTTTGGGGCCTGATAGACAAGCGCATCATGCCTCGCCCACGCATCACGCTAAAACTCGCCACTTCGCTCGACGGGCGGATCGCGACGGCGACTGGCGAAAGCCAGTGGATCACCGGCGAGGCCGCGCGCGCTGAGGTGCAAAAGCTGCGTGCGGCGCATGACGCGGTGATGGTGGGCGCGGAGACGGTGCGGCAGGACAATCCGTCCTTGCTTGCACGCACTGAACCGCCGCCCGCGAAACAGCCGGCGCGGGTGATCGTGACGACGCGGCTCGATATTCCCCCGGATGCGAAGATGTTTGGCGATATCGCCGCAGCGCCGGTGATCGTGTTCGGCATGCCGCGCGTGAGCCCGGCGCGGCACGCGATCCTGGAAGCGGTGGGCGCGCGGATCGAGGCGGTTGAGACGGGCGCGGGCGGCGTCGACGTGGCCGCGGTGCTGGAACGACTGAGCGCGCTCGGGTTCGGCAGCGTGCTGGCTGAGGGCGGCGGGCGGCTCGCGGCGTCGTTGATCGAGGCGGGCGCGGTGGACCGGATCGAGTGGTTTCGCGCGCCTCTCGTACTCGGCGGCGATGGCCGCCCCGCTTTGGCGGATTTGAGCTATGATGCGCTGGCCAATGCCCCGCGCTTCAAGCGGGTTGCGTTGCGTGAGCTTGGCCCCGATCTCTGGGAAAGCTACGAGCGGGCCTGAAAGGCGAAACGCGTGTTCACTGGAATTGTCTCCGCATTGGGCGAAGTGCGCGCGGCCGAGCGCCGCGATGGCTTGCTGCGGCTGACGATTGGCGCGCCGTATGATGCGGCTGGCATCGATATCGGCGCCAGCATTGCGCACGATGGCTGCTGCTTGACGGTGGTCGAGAAAGCGCCGCGCGCCGGCGGCGCCGACTATGTCGTCGAAGTCGCGCCCGAGAGCTTGGCGCTGACGACGGCCGGTGCGCTTGGCGTGGGCGACAAGGTGAATCTCGAGCGCTCGCTTCGCGTGGGCGACGAGCTCGGCGGGCATATGGTGCAGGGCCACGTCGATGGGCTGGGCGAGGTGCTCTCGGTGAACCGGGACGGCGAGGGCTGGCGCTTGCGGATCAAGCCGCCCGCTTCGATCACTCATTTGCTCGCATCCAAGGGCTCGATTGCCATCGCGGGCGTGTCGCTGACGGTTAACGAAGTCGATGCCGAGGGCTTCGGCGTGCTGATCATTCCGCACACTTGGGCAGTTACGACTTTGTCGAAGCTGAAGGCAGGCGATAAGGTCAATCTGGAAGCCGACATGATGGCGCGCTATGCGGCGCGGCTCATCGAAGCGCGGAGCAAAACATAATGGCGGCTGCGCCGTCTCCCCTCTCTGAGATGAAGCGCGCGATCTCGCCGATCGCGGAAATCATCGAAGAAGCGCGCGAAGGCCGCATGTTCATCCTCATCGATGAGGAGGATCGCGAGAACGAGGGCGACCTCGTGATCCCGGCGCAGTTCGCAACGCCCGCGCAAGTCAACTTCATGGCGAAGTTCGGCCGCGGCCTCATCTGCCTGGCGCTGACGCCGGAGCGGGCCGAGACGCTCGGCCTCGATCCAATGACCCCGCGCAACCAGACGCGCATGGGCACGGCGTTCACGGTGTCCATCGAAGCGCGAGAAGGCGTCTCCACCGGCATCTCTGCGCACGATCGCGCGCACACCATCGCAACTGCCATCGATCCGACGAAAGATCGCCGCGACATCGTCTCCCCGGGTCACGTGTTTCCGCTGACAGCGCGCGACGGCGGCACGTTGGTTCGCGCGGGACATACAGAAGCGAGCGTCGATATTGCGCGCGCGGCGGGACTCAATCCATCCGCGGTGATCTGCGAGATCATGAACGATGACGGGACCATGGCGCGGCTGCCGGAGCTGGTGGCGTTCGCGCAGTTTCACAATTTAAAGATCGGCGCGATCGATGAATTGATCGCCTACCGGCGCATTCATGAACGGCTGGTCGAACAAATCGGTGACGAGCCGTTTGAGGTGCGCGCCGGTAAGAATTTCCGGCTGGTCGTGTTCCGCAACAAGCTCGATGGCGTTGAACACGTCGCTTTGGTGAAGGGCGAGATCAAAGCCGATCAGCCGACATTGGTGCGCGTGCATCGCACTGACTTCGCCGCCGACGTGATGGGCGGCTATGGCGCGCGCGCGGGGATGATCGATTGCGCGCTGCGCGAGATTGAGAAAGAAGGCGCGGGCGTGCTGGTGATCCTGCGCGATCTGGTTCCGAACGCCGTGTCGCGCCGTCTGAGCGGTGAACCGGCGGAGCGCGAGGCGGACGACGAACTGCGAGTGATTGGCTTGGGTTCGCAGATCCTGCGCGAACTGGGTGTCGGGCGTATGGTTGTGCTCGGAAACACGCCGCAGAAGCTGGTTGGCCTTGAAGGCTATGGCCTGTCGATCGACGGCTGGCGCGGGTTCACGACGTGAAGAAAGACCAGGAAAAATTTCCGGTGGCGTCGGTCCCCGGCGCGCGTCTGCTGATGGTGATTTCGCCCTATTACACCGGCGTCGCCGACATGATGCAGCGTGGCGCAGAAGCCGCGTCCGAAGAAGCGCAAGCGACGCTGGATCGCGTGTTCGTGCCCGGCGCGTTTGAAATACCGGCGGCGATCGCGCATGCAGCGCGCACGAATTTGTATGACGGCTTTCTGGCGCTGGGCTGCGTCGTGCGTGGCGAGACCAGCCATTACGATTATGTCTGCGGCGAGAGCGCGCGTGGGCTGATGGATCTGTCGATCCGCGACGGTTTGGCGATTGGATATGGCATCTTGACCGTGAATACGTTGGCGCAAGCCGAAGAGCGCGCCGATCCGAAACGCGGCGATAAAGGCGGTGAATCCGCGCGCGCGGCCTTGGCGATGATTGCGCTGAAGCGGCGCTTCGCGGAGACGTCGCGATGAAAGACGCGGACATCGCGTCGCGCCGCGCCGCGCGCCTCGGCGCCGTGCAGGCGCTCTATCAGATGGAAGTCTCCGGCGCCTCGACCGCGGATGTGGTCGCCGACTTTGTGGCCGGCAAGCTGCCGCGCGAAACCGAGGCGACTTATACAGAGAGCGAAGGCGATCTGGAATTATTCCAGGTGCTCGTGGAAAAAGCGGTTGAACGCCAAGCGACGCTCGACCGCGCCATTGCGCGGCATTTGAGCAAAGGCTGGCGGCTTGAGCGCATCGACGCGGTGGCGCGCGCCATTCTGCGCGCAGGCGCGGCCGAGTTGGAGCAGCGGCGCGACATTCCGAAAGCGGTTGTGCTCGACGAATATGTCGAGATCGCCAAGTCGTTCTTTGAAGGGCCCGAGCCCGGCTTCATAAATGCCGCGCTCGAAGCGGTCGCGCGTGACTTGCGTTCCGACGAACAAGGCGCATAAGCCGGTACGATCATGTCCGCCGACGAATTCGAAATTATTCGCTCTCTCTTTGCGCCGCTCGCGACGAGCGCGGGAGCGCGCGGATTGACCGATGACGCAGCTATCCTCGATGGCGCGGGCGCTACGGTTGTGACCACAGACGCGCTTGTCGAGGGCGTACATTTTCTTGCGGACGATCCGCTCGACACGGTCGCGATGAAGGCGCTGCGGGTGAACGTTTCCGATTTGATCGGAAAAGGCGCGCGGCCGGAGTCGGCGTTGCTGACTTTGGTCTGGCCGCAGTCACGGCCCGCGTCCGAGATCGCGCTATTTGCCGATGGGTTGAAGCGCGATCTTCAGTTGTTCGGCATGACGCTATTGGGTGGCGACACGACATCGACGCCTGGCCCGCTGACTGTTTCCATCACCGCATTCGGAACGCCGCTGGGTCCACGCACGCCATCGCGCGCCGATGCGCAGATTGGCGATGACGTGTGGCTCGTCGGCGGCGAGATCGGGTCGGCTTGGATGGGCTTGCAATTGCGTACCGGGCGCATGGCGTTGAGCGAGCTGCGCCGCGAACGCGATGAAGAGGCCGCGCTCCGTGATTCACGCGCGATGCGCGACGCCATGCCGGATTATCTCACGCTGAAAGGCGAGGACTTCGACGCTGAAGCGGCGTGGCTGATGACGACCTATCTGGCGCCGTTCGTGCGCACCGAAGCGGCCGCGATCGTTTCGCGTTATGCCAATGCATCGATGGATGTGTCGGACGGATTGGTCGGCGATGCGGCCAAGTTGGCCGCGGCCTCGGGCGTGGCGATCAAGATTGAAGCGAACGCAATTCCGTTTTCGATTCCGGCCGAGCGCTGGGCGTTCAGCGGCGGTGATTTTCGCAAGCTGATCACCGGCGGCGATGATTACGTCGTGCTGTTTACCGCTCCGGATGCGAAACGCGAAGCGCTCCTCGGCATGGACCTGGACCATTCGTTGCGCTTGACGCGGATTGGACGCGTGGAAACGGGTGAGGGCGTGGCGGTGCTGGATCGGTCAGGAAAACCCTTACCGATCGAGGCCGAAAGCTATTGCCACAAACTCGGCCGTTAGCACCTCATTAACCGACGCCGCGGAACTTGAGCTGCATGAACAGGAAGCACGCCCTTGCGCGCGCCATGGCGGCTGCGCTGATTGCGTCAACGCTGCTGGCGGGGCTGGCAAACGCGTCTGGCGGCGGCGGTGGCAGTGCGGAGAAGGAAAAAGGCGGCGCGGCGGGCGAAGAGGGCGAGGCCACCACCGCGCGCTCGATGGATGCGCCTTATCTGGCCGTGCCTGTGGTGCGCGACGGGCAGCTTGCCAATTATCTCTTCGTTTCGATCCGCATCGAAGTCGCGCCCGGCGTGGACCTCTGGCAGACGCGCGAAAAGGCGCATTTCCTGCGTGATGCGCTGGTCCGCGCTAGCCATGCCAACGATCTGGCCGATCCGAGCGACAACAATGCCTTGAACGAAGCGCGCGCGATCGAGGTCTATCGCGCTGCTGCGATCCAGGCGCTCGGCGCCCAGGCAGTCGGCGCGATTTCCATCGTGGCGACATACTCCAGCCAGGGCGGCGGCGTCTGAGCAGCTCGCCTGCGATAAAGCTCCCATTGCACTAAAGCCCGGCTTTTGGCAGACACGCGCCCGACCTCTGGGGGAAGCGTGCGCGCTGGCAAGAATTTGCCGGGCGGCGGCCAACCCATTTCCCCAACCGGCGCCGGGGGTCTCCCCCACGCCCAGGATCGGAACATATGAGCCTCGAAATCATGCTTTGGCTCGTGGTTGTCTGCAGCCTCGTTGCAGGCCTCTACGGCTTCCTCGAAACCCAAGTCATCATGAAGGCGCCGGCCGGCAATGACCGGATGAAGGAAATCGCCGCCGCCATCCAAGAAGGTGCGCGCGCTTACCTGAACCGCCAGTACCGCGCCATCGCCTATGTCGGCGTTGGCGTTGTGATCGTGCTCGGCATCGCCTTTTGGCCGACGTGGCAGATCCCCGTTGGTTTCATCATCGGCGCGCTGCTTTCGGGTGCGGCGGGTTTCATCGGCATGAACGTGTCGGTGCAAGCCAACGTGCGCACGGCGGAAGCCTCGCGTCACTCGCTCGCGGGCGGCCTCAACATGGCGTTTAAAGCCGGCGCGGTGACGGGCATGCTGGTTGCCGGCGGCGCGCTGTTTGGCGTGGCGTTCTACTATCTCGTGCTGACGCAGTTTCTCGGCCTTGAGTCGACCAGCCGTACGGTTGTGGATTCGCTCGTTGCGTTGGGCTTCGGCGCATCATTGATCTCGATCTTCGCACGTCTAGGCGGCGGCATCTTCACCAAGGGTGCGGACGTCGGCGGCGACATGGTGGGTAAAGTCGAAGCCGGCATCCCGGAAGACGATCCGCGCAACCCAGCCACCATCGCCGATAACGTCGGCGACAACGTCGGCGATTGCGCCGGTATGGCGGCGGACCTGTTTGAAACCTATGCGGTGACGGCAGTAGCGACCATGGTGTTGGGCTCGATCCTCTTCCGCGAAGCAGCGGAAGTGGCGTCGATCATGATGCTCCCGCTGGCCATTGGCGGCATCGCCATCCTGGCTTCGATTGCCGGCACGTTCTTCGTGAGGCTTGGTCCGTCCAACAACATTATGGGCGCGCTTTATAAGGGCCTCGTCGCGGCTGGCGTTCTCTCCGCCATCGGTCTGGCGATCGCCATTCAAGGCACGGTGGGCTGGGGCGCCATTGCACCGAGCGTCGGTGCTGGGAGCGATCTGGCCGCGATTAGCGGCCAAGACCTCTTCATCTGCGGCATCATCGGCTTGCTGGTGACCGGCGCGATCGTGTGGATCACGGAATACTACACCGGCACCGGCTTCCGTCCGGTGAAGAGCGTCGCCGAGGCTTCGAAGTCGGGCCACGGCACGAACGTGATCCAAGGTCTCGCGGTTTCGATGGAATCGACGGCGCTGCCGGCGCTGACCATCGTCGCTGGCATCATCGCAACCTTTACGCTCGCTGGCTTGTTCGGCATCGCCATTGCCGTCACGACCATGCTTTCGGTCGCGGGCATTATCGTTGCGCTCGACGCGTTTGGCCCGGTGACGGACAATGCAGGCGGCATCGCTGAAATGGCTGAATTGCCGAAGGAAGTGCGGGTCACCACCGATGCGCTCGACGCCGTCGGCAACACCACGAAGGCCGTCACCAAGGGCTATGCAATCGGCTCCGCTGGTCTCGGCGCGTTGGTGCTGTTTGCGGCTTATGTCGAAGACCTGAAATACTACGCCGCGAACGCGAGTGAGTTTCCGTTCTTCGCCAACATCGTCCCGGACTTCTCGCTCAACAATCCGTACGTAATCGTCGGCCTCTTCATCGGCGGCTTGCTGCCGTACTTGTTTGGCGGTTGGTCAATGACGGCGGTGGGCCGCGCTGCGCAAGCGGTGGTCGAAGAAGTCCGCCGGCAGTTCCGCGAAATCCCTGGCATCATGGAACGCACCGCCAAGCCGGACTACGGCAAGGCCGTCGACATCCTGACGCAAGCGGCGATCAAGGAAATGATCGTGCCGTCCTTGCTGCCGGTGCTGGCGCCGATCGCGTTGTTCTTCATCATTTGGGCCATCGCTGGTCCGGCGCAGGGCCTCTCCGCGCTGGGCGCGCTGCTGGTCGGCGTGATCGTGACGGGCTTGTTCGTCGCCATCTCGATGACCTCGGGCGGCGGCGCTTGGGACAACGCCAAGAAGCTCATCGAAGAAGGCCATCACGGCGGCAAGGGCTCTGAAGCCCATAAGGCCGCCGTCACTGGCGACACTGTAGGCGATCCCTACAAGGATACGGCGGGCCCCGCGGTGAACCCAATGATCAAGATCACCAACATCGTCGCACTTTTGTTGCTGGCGGTGCTGGCGCACTGGAACGGCTGATCGGCTTACCCCGAAAAGCAAAACGCCCCGGCCAAAAGCCGGGGCGTTTCTTTTTGTGATCTAGCGTTCGCGCTTAGCGCTCGCGGCGCGGGCCTTGTTCGTCTTCGGTGTTGCGCGTTGGCGTTGCGCCGACGTTGCCGAGCAGCTGCTCGATAATGCCGAGTTCGCGGCCGCGCGTGGGCGTTTCCTCGCTGTTGTAATTGATGACGCGACCGCGCTCCATGCCGAACTTTTCCACGGCGGCGACGGTGTCGCCATCGAAGCGGACAATCATCACGCTGCGCTCGGTAGTCTGCGGCGTGTAAAACGCGATGCGTTGTTGCACCGAGCTGATGTAGTACCACGCGGTCTGGTCGAAGACGGCGGTGGTGGAGGGCGAGCCAAAGCGTGCTTGCACCGTAGTGCGCGTATCGACGCCCACTTGCGGGTCCGCCAGCACCACATCGTTGCGCTCTGGCCGGAAGCCGCTGTAAGTCGTCACCGGCGCGCAGGCCGCCGCCACGCTGAGAGCCAAAGCCGCCGCAGAAAGACGCAAGAAACCGCGATCCATGTTTCACCTCGTGGGCGTTTCGGCCCCATGAATTGAGGCAACGGGTAAGGCGGACCGCGCGGGCGGGCAAGAGGGGAGCACAGGATAGGGCATGGGGATTTGGCCATTCGCCCGCTCGCACGCGAGCCAGGACGCTGAAACGCTGCTCGAGCAAGTGCAGGCGGCGAGCCGCCAGCCGGCGCTCTATGGGCCTGGGCGGGTCCCGGACACGCTGGAAGGGCGATTCGAGGCGATAACGCTGTTCTCGGCCCTCGCCCTCATCCGGCTCCGCGCCGAGCCTTCGGCGGCCTCGTTGGCGCAACATTTCACCGATAAGCTTTTCCGCCGCTTCGATGCGGGGCTCCGAGAGTCCGGGGTGGGCGACCTGACCGTTCCGAAGAAGATGCGCGCCCTGGCCGGTAGCTTTTACGGACGGTTGGAAGCCTATGCTGCCGCGGTAGCCGTCGCAGACGCTCCAGCCCTTGCGGACGCGATCGCGCGCAATCTGGGGGCCGATGGCGCCTTTGCCGGCGAACTGGCGTCACAGGTGCTAGCGAGGGCACAAGCACAGGCCAGTCAGCCCGTAACGGCGCTCCTGGGCGCCTGGACTGCACGCACGCCGTGACGCCCTCGTTTGGCTTTCCGTTACGTGGCGATTATGGTCCGACCCGCTGCCGAGCCGCAGCCTTTCAGGACGCTGCATGACCGACGGGCTCGTACTCTCGATCGACGGGATGGGCGGCGATAACGCCCCTGACATCGTTGTGGAAGGCGTGAACATCGTCGCACAGCGCAGCCCCGGCGTGCGCTTCCTGCTCCACGGCGACGCCGTCAGGCTGAATGCGCTGCTGGAGCGCTATCCAGCGGCCAAGGCCGCCAGCGTCGTCGAGCATGCGGATAAAGCCATAGGCATGGAGATCAAGGCGGCGCAGGCGATGCGTCAGGGCAAAGGCTCAAGCCTCTGGAATGCGGTTGAGGCCGTGAAGGAGGGCCGCGCCAACGCCATCGTCTCTGCCGGCAACACGGGCGCGTTCATGGCGATCTCGATGTTTCGCCTGCGCACAATGGAGGGTGTGCACCGCCCGGCGCTGACCACACGCTGGCCGAACGCCAAGGGCGGCTACACGGTGTTGTTGGACGTCGGCGCCAATGTCGAAGCCAATGCCGAGCAGCTCGTTGAATTCGCCATCATGGGCGAAGCGTTTGCGCGCGCTGTGAACGGCACCGCGCGGCCGAGCGTGGCGCTCTTGAATGTCGGCGCCGAAGAGCAAAAGGGGCACGAAGAAATCCGCGCGGCGGCGCAGCTCATCCGCGACACCGATGTGGATCTGAATTTCAGCGGCTTCGTTGAGGGCGACGACATCGCCAAAGGGACGGTTGACGTGGTCGTCACTGACGGCTTCACCGGCAACATTGCTCTGAAGACCGGCGAAGGAACCGCGCGTCTTGTCGGGCAGTTTCTTCGGGAAGCGCTGACCGGCGGCCTGATGGCCAAGCTCGGCGCTTTGATCGCCTATCCGGCGCTCAAGAAGCTGAGCAAACGCATGGATCCCGGCACCTTCAACGGCGCGCTGTTCCTCGGTCTCAACGGGCTGGTGGTGAAGAGCCATGGCAGCGCCAATGGCGCCGGGTTCGCCGCTGCAATCGGTGTCGCCGAGAAGATGGCGCGCAGCTCTTATCGTGAAGAGATCGCGCACAATCTGGTCCGCCTCGCCAGCGCTCATGCCGAGACCGCGAAGGTCGGAGACGCCGGCTGATGGCGTTACGCTCCGTGCTGCTGGGGGTGGGCTCGTTCCTGCCCGAACGCATTCTCACCAATGAAGAATTGGCGCAAAGCGTCGATACCAATAACGAATGGATCATTGAGCGTACCGGCATCCGCCAGCGCCACATTGCGGGCAAGAACGAAAAGACCTCGGACCTCGCCTGCGCTGCTTCGCTCAAGGCGCTTGAGGCGTCAGGGCGGACGGCGGACGACATCGACTTGGTGATCGTCGCCACGACAACGCCAGACCTGACATTCCCCGCGACCGCCGCGCGCGTGCAGGCGGCGCTGGGGATCAACAAGGGTGCGGCCTTCGATCTGCAAGCAGTGTGTTCGGGCTTCATCTTTGCGTTGGCTACGGCGGACAACGCTCTGGTGCGCGGGCAAGCCAAGTGCGCGCTCGTTATCGGCGCCGAGACGTTTTCGCGGATCGTCGATTGGACCGATCGTGGGACGTGCGTTCTGTTCGGTGACGGCGCGGGCGCGGTGGTTTTGGAAGCGCAGGAGCGCGATGATGATCGCGGTGTGATCTCTACGTTCTTGCGCACAGACGGACGGATGCACGATCTGCTCTATGTCGATGGCGGCCCATCCGAGACGGGAACGATCGGCAAAGTGCGGATGGTCGGCAACGCCGTGTTCCGCAACGCGGTGGAGCACATCTCCGGGGCGATGCTGGAGGCGTGCGCGCGCGCCGGCGTGTCGCTCGACCAGGTCGATTGGTTCGTGCCGCATCAGGCCAATCAGCGCATCCTCGACGGGGTGGCGCGTAAGCTCGACATTGCTGTGGATAAGGTCGTCTCGACGGTGGCGCTGCACGGCAACACGTCTGCTGCCTCGGTGCCTCTGGCGCTCGATGTGGCGGTGCGCGATGGGCGCATAAAACCTGGGCAATTGGTGCTCATGGAAGCTTTGGGCGGCGGCCTGACCTGGGGCGCGGCGCTCGTTAGACTGTAACGTCCGCGCAATTAATTGACCTAACCCACAGAGCCGACTAGCTTTTCCCCTGCGCGAGGACGCGTTGCGGAGGGGGCTCCGGTGACTGCGAAGACTGTGACAAGAGCTGATCTGGTCGAAGCGCTGGCGCGACGCGCCAACATGCAGCGCGCTGACGCCAATCGTTTGCTCACGCGTATGCTCGAATTGATGCAGGATGCGCTGGTCGAAGGCGATACGGTGAAGCTATCGCGGTTCGGCAATTTCAACGTCCGCATCAAGCGCCAGCGTATTGGTCGCAATCCGAAGACGGGCGAAGAAGTGCCGATCACGCCGCGTCGCGTAGTGACGTTTAGACCCTCGCAAATGCTGCGCGAGTTCGTGGAAAAAGGCGGGCGCGGGCGCGCCAAGAATTAAGCCCGCATCGCAGAACAGGAACTAAGCAGATGAAGCGATTGATTGCTGCGATGAGCGTGCTTGGGCTGGCGGCGTGCGCGACGGGGCCAGAAGCGCCGGCCGACTTTGATCCGACCGCCTGCTATGAGCGCTCGTTCAACCTCTATTTTGAGCCGCAAGAGGCCGATCTCAACCCCGCCGCACGCGAAGCAATCAGCACGGTTCAAAACGAACTGCGCGGCTGCCGCATCGATGGCGTGCGCGTTCTCGGACTCGCGGAAGCGGCTGGCGCCACGGCTGAGAATTTCGAACTCTCTCGTCAGCGGGCGCTTCGGATCGAGGATTTCATGGAACTCGATCCAGCTTGGCGCGACAAGATCGAGACGCTGGCCGCCGGTGAAGCAGGCGCGGTCACCGAGGAAGGCCCGAGGCCCATGCGTCGGGTGGCGCGGATCACGGTGCGCGCGAGCGCTCCGTAAGCAGGCTAAGCCGCACTCGCAAACGCGCGTTGGCGGAAGCTTCGTAACTCCCACAAATCGTTGCGGGTGAGGCCGAGAGCGGCTGTGAGCGCAGCCACGGCGGCGGCGCCGAGCTCGTGTTCGCTGGCGGCGAGGCGTTGCAGCTTTTCTCGATCTGCGTCGGTGATGGCGACTGAGCCGCCCTCTTGAGCGGCGAGGATCAGCTCTTCGGCGCGTAACACCATTTCGATGTTGAGCTCGGCGTGCTGCATCAGCGCGCTGGCGCGTTGGGCCGGGAGCTTGGCGGCGAGGGCCGTCAGCGCATGGCCGGCGTCCGTGTCGGCGAAATGGCCAGCGCGGATGTCGGCCAGCAACTGGATGTGCCGCGCTTGATCGGTCTTCAGCCACTGGCGCGCGGCGCGATCGTTGCGCGCGAAAGTGAGAAACAACGTCGCCGGGATAAGCAGCAGTGTTGCCGCCATCGCCAAGAGCGGCTGGCCGCCAAGGTGATTGAAAGCGGAATGGACGACGATCGCGACGCCAAGACCTGGCAGGAAGAGCAGCGGGTTGAAGCGGTAGGTCGCGGCTGAGGCCTCTGATTGGCGCTCGGTCATTTCGTGCGAGATGATGGCGAAGAGCGCCGTGGCGCCGCCATGCATGACGGCTGTGCCGAAGCCGCGCACCAGCCAAGCGCTGACGTTCGTGTCGGGCAGCGTGAAAAGGTACCAGAGGTTCTCGATCACGGAGAAGCCGGCGCCAATGGCAAAGCCAGCGATGGCGGCGTCGAGTTTGAAGCCGATGCGGTTGTGAAAGAAGAGCCAGAGCAGTGGGGCGGCTTTCAGCGTTTCTTCCACCACTGGCGCGACGTAGCGGCTGTAATTGCCCAGGCCGATGGGAAAGCCGTCCATGACGCGCCAGTTGGCGATGAAGCTGAAGGCGGCGATGGCGCCGCCAGCCCCCAGCAGCGCCAGAATCGTGCGCATGCGGATGACGTTGAAGACGTCGAGGCGATCGAACAACATCAGTAGCAGAACGACGGGCGACAGCGCCATCAGCGCCTTCACCAGCAGCGTGCCGTCCATCACATGATCTTCAGGGAGATCAGCACTTCGCTGCCCTGCCTCTCGCCATCCTCGAAGCCCTCCGCGTAACCGATGGAGAACGTCATTGGCAAGCGGTGGGCGAAGGTGAAATTCCAGTCCGCCTGCACGCCGATCGATTGCAGTGAGCGGCGTTCGCCGTAAGCGGGCTCGACTTCCAGCGCGCCGACGAAAACGGCGGTGCGAAGCGAGTTGAGATAGAGGCTTGGGATGCCGACATCCTCGAAGCGAACGGGTGGCAAGTTCACCTCGGCGATGGCGCGACCAAAGCTGCGTGCGTCGATCTCGTTGATCTCGAAGCCGGGCAAGCTGTCATAGTCGCGATAGCGTTTCACTTCGCGGTCATCGACGTAATTATTGCCGAAGGCGCCGAGGTAGAAGCTGGAGAGTGGGCTGTTGCGGTCGCCGCCCGCGGCGCCGACGGCGGTGTAGAGCCAGACCGATGAATTGGGCAGCGGCAGCGGCACGCCGACATCGATGCCGGCGCGGGCGCTCGGGAAGGTTTCGCCGTTGGTGTGATCGAGCGCGCCGGCCAGCGTCCAGCGCCAGCCGCGCTCGTGATCGACGGCGCCGAGTGAACGGGTTGTGTTCGTATAGTGCAGTTCAGCGTTGAGCGAATAAAGCGTGTCGAACTGCGTCGACACTTCTTGGGCGCCGGGCAGGGTATCGAGGCCGGTATAGTAGGCCGCGTCGATGTTGAAATCGAGTTGGCGCGGCGGGTCGTAGATGAACGAGCGGCGATAGCCCACGATCAGCGCATCGCCCGCGCGCGAGCGTTCGGTGGGGCCGAAGAGATCGTAGAAGTCGGCGCCGTTGTGGCGATATTGGAAGCGCCAACGCAGCGTCTGGTACATGAGGTCGAGGTGCCAGTCCTGGTCCTCGTAGTCGGACTCCGGCGTGTAGGAGAGCGTTGCGTGCAGTTGGTTGAACTGCAGTGGATCCTCGATCACGACGTGATAGCCGACCGCCGCTTGGCCGCGATAGCCTTCGACAATCGGATAGGCGGCGGCGAGGCGCATTTCATCGCGCGGCACATAGCGGCCGCGTTCGGTGATCAACGCATCGAGATCGACGCGGCTGGGCGAACCCGCGGTCCAGCCGCGCACCACGGGATGGCGCTCTGCGATTTGGGCGCCGAGAAACTGCACCGTGCCGAGTGAGTCCAGCACTTGCGGCTGGATCACGGCGGGGCGGAAGCCGTCGCCAGTGAATTCGTAGACGATGAGCGAGCCGTCAGCTTGCGGGATCGGGCGGAAGAAGCCGGTGGCCGAATTGCTCATTGCTTCAACGGCTTCGGTTTCGAGATCGAAGCGGAAGATGTTGGAAACGCCGGTGTAGTACGCGCTGCCATAGAGGTAGCGGCCGTCGGGCGAGAAGACGAAGCCTTCGGGCGTCGATGTGCCGAGGCTGAATGTGTGTGTCGGCGTTGCGTTGCCGCCCATGAGATCGGCGATGTTGAAGACTTGCACGCTTTGTTCACCGCTCGCTTCGCCGACAGAGGCCGACAGCAGCGCGCCATCGGGTGAGATATCGAGATCAAACGGCACGCGTCCGAACGGGAAGGTGACGATCTGATTCCAGCGCGTGTAAGGGTGCGGGATACGCACGAGCGTCACGAAGCCGTTCAGGTGCCTGAGCCCCCAGAGCGCGCGATCGGCGGGATTGAAGACCAGATCGCCGATGCGGGCGTCGCGCAGCAGCATTCGCTCTTCGCCGGTGGCGACATCGACCTGCATGATGTCGCGATAGGCGTAATTGTCGGTCGTGTACCAAGCGGTGTTGGCGGCGGGGTCGTAAGCGAGCGAGGTGACGCGGTAGAGCATCGCGCCTTTGATGTCGGTGAGATGGCGGATGTCGCCGCTGCCGCGCGAGAGCACGCCGAGGTGGCCGATCACGCCTGGATAGCGGAATGCGCCGATCAGATCGCCGCTGCGTGGATCGACGAAGGTGCGCGAGACGGAGCCAAGGCCGCGGTTGGCGAGAGGCGTTACCGGCGTCAGCGGGTATTGCGAAAGCGCGGCGAGGTTTTCGCGTTGAAAATCAAACTCCCAC
The DNA here is from genome assembly GCA_022841905.1 of Hyphomonadaceae bacterium. Classification (GTDB taxonomy): domain Bacteria; phylum Pseudomonadota; class Alphaproteobacteria; order Caulobacterales; family Aquidulcibacteraceae; genus Vitreimonas. Next base: position 524,084 of record JALHQO010000001.1, read on the forward strand.
TCGATCCAATTCCGCCAAGCCTGGTTGAGCCCTAGGCCGAACACGCGGCGGAAGTCGGAGAGATAATAGGCCTCGCTCTCCGGATCGCGGCGCAGCCATTGGACGACGCGCTCAGGCGTGTAGGTGTTGGCCAGGTAAGAGAAGAACCGCGTGCCGTAGAGATAGTCGTTCACGCCGACTTGGAAGTCGACGAAGATGCCCTCGGATTCCAAACCGACCGGCGAATAGAAGTGCGCGTCGTCACGCACCATGGCGCGGAAGACCATTTCGTCATAGGCGCCCTGCGCACGGCCGAAGCCGCCGGCCATCCATGTTTCCATGAACACGGCGCTGCCTTCAAGATGCCAGCGCGGCACGTTCACGCGCGGCGTGGCGAGATAATTGTAGAGGATCGATAGTGGCTGCTCTTGTACCGGCATCGGCTTGCCGAAGAAGGCGCGGCGCCAAAACGCGTCGCGCTCGTTCCACACATCCATCAGCGCGACGTGGACGACTTCGTGGTTTGATAAGGTGAAGAAGCGCTCGCCCGGGCTGAAGGTCTCGTAAGTGAGGCTCAAGGGGGCGATGTCGATCAGCATCGCGTTGTTGGGTGAAGCGCGCGCGGCGGCGTTGCCGTAGTCCGAGAAGTCCTTCAGCAGCAGCGTGACCGGATCCCACGGCTCCCAGTTGAACATGCGCTGCTGGAAATCGAGCGCGTTCTGAAAGCTGCGGCCGACGTACGGCACGAGATAGGTTTCCGACGGATCGAAATAGAGCAGCCGCATATCCTCGGTGCGGATCATGCTGAGATCGATGAGCGGCACATCTTCCGGCGCGCGGCTCGGCGGCGCGTCAGGCGCGGGCGCCTCGGGCTCGGATTGTTCGACCGGCGGATCGGTGACGATCGTGCTTTCGGTCGCGGGAGCGGGCTCGTCTTGCGCGTGCGCGACGCCCGCCGAAGCGAGCGTCGCTACCGCTAACGAGAACATCAGCGCGCGCATCCCCATGCCCCATCGCTACCACGCGCTGACTGCCCCCGAGCCTAGTCTCCCCAGGAGGGGGCGAGGCGCGTGAGCTAGTTCGCCTGGATCGCGCGGGCGAAGCTGGCGTCGCGCGCCATCGCAGCAAAGGCCGGCTCGCGAGCGAGGGCGGCGAAGTGCGGCGAGTTGGCGAGCGCCACGAACGCTTGCGCGTTACGCGCCAGCGCCTGCAGCGCCTGAGCGTTGCTAGCGAGTGCGGCGAACGCTTGTGGGTTTTGCGACATGGCCGCGAACGCTTGCGGATAGCGCGACATCGCTGCGAATGCCTGTGCGTTCAGACCATTGGCCGAAGCCGCGATCGCCGCCTGTGCTTGGAAGGCTTGGGCGTTGAATGCGAGCGCTTGGAAAGCGTCGGCATCGCGCGCCAGAGCCTGGAAGGCTTGGGCATTCTGATTCATCGCCGCAAACATCTGAGCGTTGTTGGCCGCCATGGCTTCGAACGCCTGCACGTCGCGGGAAAGCGCCTGGAACGCCTGAGCGTTGGACGCCAGCGCCGAAAACGCCTGGGCGTCGGCCCGCAACGCAGCGATGGCTTGAGCGTCACGGCCGAGCGCTTGGAACGCTTGGGCGTTTGCCTGCATTGCCGCTTGGTTCTGTGCATCGCGGCTGGCGGCGGCGAAAGCTTGAGCGTCGCGAGCGTAGGAGGCGAAGGCTTGAGGGTTGTTGGCCATCGCCGCAAACGCTTGCGGGTGGCGAGCCAAGGCGGCGAAGGCCTGCGGATGCTGGGCCAACGCCGCGAACGCTTGCGGATGCTGCGAGAGCGCGGCGAAGGCTTGAGCATTCTGCGCCAGCGCCAAGCCTGCGGCGGCGTTGAAGCCCTGCGCGTCGCGCGACTGAGCCGCGAACGACTGAGCGCTTTGAACGGCGGCCGCGAAGCTGCGGGCGTCTTGCGCCAGCGCCTGGAAGGCTTGTGCGTTAGCCGAGAGCGCCTGGAACGCGGCAGCGCTCTGCAACGCTGCGAACGCCTGCGCGTCGCGACCGAGCGCTTGGAACGCCTGAGCGTTTTGGTTGAGCGCCGCGAAGGCCTGCGCGTCAGCCGAGAGCGCGCTCATTGCTTGCGCGTCCCGCCCAAGCGCTTGGAACGCCTGCGCATTGGCCGACATCGCCGCCTGGTTTTGCGCATCACGCGACGCGGCGGCAAAGGCTTGCGCGTCGCGGCCGTAAGCGGCGAAGGCTTGCGGATTGTTGAGCATTGCCGCGAACGCTTGCGGATGACGAGCGAGTGCAGCGAACGCTTGTGGATGCTGCGCAAGAGCAGAGAAGGCTTGCGGATGCTGGGCGAGGGCGTTGAACGCTTGCGCGTTCTGCACCATCGCAGCAAAGGCCTGTGCATTGACGCCTTGAGCGGCGAAGGATTGCGCATCGGCCGCTTGCGCGCTCTGTACAAGTGCGGCGAACGCCTGTGGCTCGCGAGCTAGCGCTGCGAACGCCTGCGGATCCTGCGCCATGGCGGCAAGCGCTTGCGGATGTTGTGCAAGTGCTGCGAAGCCGGGCGAACTTGCGAAGGCACGGAACGACGGATCGTTGACCATCAGATCGAAGATGTCGGTCTGCATCAATTGCGGGACGGTCTGATCGCCGAGCGTGATGTCCTCTGAGCCGACCTGCGAGTCACGATAGCGATCGACTGGCGCAATCGTGCCTGACGACAAGCCGTTCGGCGGCAGGAACGTGCCCACAGCAACCGCGCTAATCGCGAGCAGAGCCAATAGTCCCGTTGCCGCGACACCCATTTTGGTCGCGTTCGATATGTCGGCCATCAGCCCGACCTCCTCCGAGTTGTGGTACCGCGCGCTTGTGAGTAGCGGCCAAGATTACAGGCTCGTCAATAAAAACCTCGGCTGAGCGTGGCGTCAAAACGGGTGAAAATTCGCATTTTTGCGCGTCTCTTCGAGCGAAAATCACGTGTTTTCAAGGGCGGCCGTGTCCTCGCGCGCGCAACGGAGCGATGCCGACCCTGGGATGATTTGGCGTGAGACAAGTGCCCGAGGTCACCGTCCGCAGTGCGCTTCTGGAAGCGCTTTCCTGCGCGATCACGATTTCAAACCCACAAGGCGCAAGAGTGGGCGCTGAGGACGACGTTGCCGTGTGCGTGAATATGGTCGGAGCGGCGGGATTCGAACCCACGACCCCCTGTCCCCCAGACAGGTGCGCTAACCGGGCTGCGCCACGCTCCGACACTCCGCGCACCTTGGGCGCGCGGAGGGCGCCTCCTTAGCCGTCCTTGCGCGCTGCCGCAATGCGGGGGCGCGGCGGTTTGCGGCCTTGGTCGCGAGCTTCGTGCATGGCGGCGACGAAATTGTCGCGCCAGGCGTTGATGTCGTCGCGTTCGACCCCGTCCATCAGCGCCCGCCAGCGGCTTTGGCGCTCCTTCAGCGGCATGGCGAGGGCGCGCTTCACCGCGTCGGAGACGTCTTCTTGGCTGAACGGGTTGACGATGAGCGCGTCGCGCATCTGCCAGGCCGCGCCGGCAAAGCGCGAGAGTACGAGCACGCCGGGATTGGCCTCATCCTGTGCGGCGACAAACTCCTTGGCGACCAGGTTCATGCCGTCGCGCAATGGCGTGACGAGAGCGACGTCGGCGGCGCGATAGATGCCGGCGAGTTCTTCGCGCGAGTGCATGCGGTGGACGTTGCGGATCGGGATCCAGTCCATCTCCGCGTGAGCGCCATTGATGCGTCCCGAGATGGAATCGAGGCGCTCGATCATGTCCTGATACGCGGTGACTTCGCTGCGTGTGTAGGTCGAGATCTGCAGCAGAAAGATTTGCCGGCGCAGCTCTGGGCTATCGGTGAGCAAGCGTTCGTAGGCGAGCAGGCGCTCATCTATGCCTTTGGAATAGTCGAGCCGATCGACGCCGAGCAGCATTTTGCGGCCGGCTTTGCTCTCAATGATGCGGTCATAGCTCTCTTGCGCGACCGGCGACTGTATGAGGTCCTTAAAGCCTTGCGCGTCGATGCCTATTGGGAAGGCACCGGGGCGGACGGTGCGGCCGAAAGCGGTGAGGCGCCCGTCTGACAGCGCCATGCCGTCGGCGTCGTTGATGACATAGGATTGGAACGCGGCTTTCCATTCTTCGGTGTGAAAGCCGACGACGTCATAGTGGAAGAGGCTCTCCACCAACTGGCGGTGGCGCGGCAGGGTGAGGATGAGTTCTCTCGCGGGCCAGGGAATGTGCAGGAAAAAGCCGATGGCGTTCTTGACGCCGCGCTCACGCAATTCGCGGCCGAGCGGGATTAGGTGATAGTCCTGGATCCAGACGATATCGTCGGGACCGATGAGCGGCAGCAGCGTGTCGGCGAAGCGTTTATTGACGCGCGCATAGGCCTCGCCGAAGGAGCGCTCGTATTGCGTCAGGTCGATGCGATAGTGGAAGAGCGGCCAGAGCGTGCGGTTGGCGTAGCCATTATAATATTCGTCGATATCCTGCGCTTCGAGATCGATGGTGGCGATGGTGACGCCGGCTTCGCGTTGCATCGAGATCTGGCCGGTGAATTCGTCGATCGCGTTGCCGCTCCAGCCGAACCATATGCCGCTCGACTGGCGCAGCGCCGCCGAGATCGCCATGGCGAGGCCGCCTTGGCTTGCAGCGCCTTCCGGTGCTGGTGCGGAAATGCGGTTGGAAACGACGATCAATCTGCTCAACGCACTGTGCTCCATGGTTTGCTCAACAGGACGGCGCAATTGATGAGGCCGGCGAGCGAATAGGTTTGCGGATAGTTGCCCCAGGGTGCGCCGGTGGTGAGGTCGCTATCTTCCGAGAGCAGGCCCGCGTGCGTGCGTCGCGCCAGCATCGCTTCGAACAGGCGCCGCGCTTCGGCGTGTTCGCCGACAAGATAGAGCGCCTCGATCAGCCAGAAGGTGCAGAAGTTGAACGCCGTTTCTGGCTTGCCGAAATCGTCTTCATCGGCATAGCGCAGCACGTGGTCGCCGCGTTGCAAGTCCTGTTGCAACGCTTTGAGCGTCGAGGCGAAGCGCGGATCGTCTGACTTGAGGAAGCGCGTGTCGAGCATTTGCAGCAGGCTCGCGTCCATCTCGCCGCCACCGAGCGTGGCGGCGTAGCGACCGAGATCGGCGTTCCAGGCTTGCGTCTCGATGGCGGAGCGGATTTCGTCGGCGCGGCCGCGCCAATGTTGCTCGCGGTCGCCTAAGTTCATTTGCGCGGCCGCGTTGGCGAGGCGGTCGCACGCGGCCCAACACATCAGCGTCGAGTAGGTGTGTGTGGCGGCCTTGGTGCGGAACTCCCAAAGGCCTGCGTCCGGCTTCAGGTGCACTTCATAGGCGCGATCGCCGACGCTTTCGAGTGCGCGGAAATCTTCCAGCGTCGGCGGACGCAGCAAGCGCGTGTCGTAGAAGGCCTGCACAGTGGAGAGTACGATCTGGCCATAAACGTCGTGTTGATGGTGTTCGTGAGCCTGGTTGCCGACGCGGATCGGGCCCATGCCGGCATAGCCGGGCAGTGATGTGATCTCCGCTTCTTGCAGTATCGGCTCGCGGCCGACGCCGTACACCGGCTGGATGCGGCCGCTCGGGGTCGCGTCGATGATGTTGCGGAGGTAAGAGAGATAGCCTTCGAGGATATCGGCGGCGCCGAGGCGATTGAGCGCTTGGACGGTGTAGTAAGCGTCGCGGAGCCAGCAGAAGCGATAATCCCAGTTGCGGCCGCTGCCGGGGAATTCCGGCACGGACGTGGTGAGCGCCGCGACGATGGCGCCGGTTTCTTCATGGACGCAAAGCTTCAACGTGATCGCCGCGCGGATGACGTCGGCTTGCCATTCCAGTGGTGTCGCAAGGCCGCGAGCCCAGCGCTGCCAATAGAAGCGCGTGTGCTCGTACATTTCGTGCACACCGGTACGCAGATCATCGGCGAACGATTCATCCGGGCCGAGGAAGAAAACGTGTTCTTGCTCAAGCCGGAAATCGCGCGATTCGTGGATGGTCGAGATCGGCAGCGATGAGCTCAGGCGCATCCTGCCGGGGACATGGTAGCGAATGTGGTTGGAGCCGGTGGTCGCCTCGGCTGCCCGCGCGCCCCAATCGGCGGCGGGCTTCAAGCGCATGCGCACGCGCGGCACGCCGTTGACCGGGCGGAGGATGCGCACGTACGCGTTCGGGCGATAGGTGCGGTGATGGCGGCGATAACGCGGGCAGAAGTCGATGATCTCGACCGACGCGCCGCGCGAATCCGTCAGCGTCGTAATGAGGATCGGCGTGTTGCGCTCATAGCGCTGCTCGGCGTTGACCTGATCGATCAGGTCGACGGCCCAAACGCCGTCTTGCTCCTCAGCCGGATCGCGGCCGGACATGAGAGCGCAGAACATCGGATCGCCATCGACGCGTGGGACGCAGGCCCAGACGTAGCGGCCCTGGCGGTCAATGAGCGCGCTGACGGCGCAGTTGCCGATGGGGGCGAGATCGAGATTGCCGTAGCTCATGTCAGGCGGGCCCGCTGACACTGGCCTCCAGCCAAGCGGCGACGCTTGCGGGGCCATCGAGTCCGAAGGTGGCGGCGGTCGTGCGCGGTTGACCGACGAGGACGCCGAAACCGCAGCAAGCGTGCGCGCTCTGGAACGCATCTTCGTCAGTGACATCGTCACCGACTGCGACGGGGCGGCGGCCGGCGAAAGGCGCAATGTTCATGAATGCAGAGAGAGCGTCACCTTTGGTGCGCATGCCGGCGATGAGCTCAACGACCATCTGTCCCTGCATCACGCGCAGGCCGTAACGCGCCGCGATCTGTTCGGCGCCGGCGAGTGTCTCCGACGCCACTTCGGGCGCATGGCGATAGTGGAGCGCGAGACTGCCGCGCTTGTCTTCGACGAGGAGCTTCAGCCGGCCGGCGAGGGCGTACGCATCCGCACGTGCGGCCCAGACTGGCGCGTTATCCGAGTTCCACTGCACCGTGCTGGCGACGGTGTAGCGCATTTCGGCGCCGTGGACGCCCGCAACGGCGCCAACCGCGCCTTTGAGAATTGCATCTGCGTCGCCGACGGAGCGGCCAGTGATGAGCGCAACGGCGCCGCCCATTGGGGAAGTTAAACGTGAGAGGAGGGCCAGCAACTCCGCGCTTGCGCGCACGTCATCAGGATGCTCGGCAATATCGAGCAACGTGCCGTCGAGATCGAGGAAGAGTGCGTCGGCGTTCGGACGCAGAAGCGGCGGGTGTTGCAGTGGCTCAGGTTTGGTCATGTAAAGTGAACGCATATCGCTCCTCGCGAGCGTCAACGTCCGAACGTAGAAATCCACCGGCCCGGCGCGCCATACGCAGCGAGGAATGAACGCGGAACAGGGCTATTTGTTCCCAATCGAGCGCACCGAAAGTTGTTGCGCCGAAATGCGCCAATCGCCGCGCGTGACACAAATTGGCGCCGCTTTTCAGGAGGTTGGACACACCTCCTCAGAACGCATTCAGAGCCGAGACGTTAGCTTCTGGTCAACGAGATGAAGAACGAGGTCTCGTCTAGAGGAGCAAGATTATGAAACGCATTGCAATCGTTGCAGCGGCCGCGCTCACACTGGTCGGACCGCTTGCTGGCGCCGCTTCGGCGCAACAACTCAATGGCCCGCTGGGCGGACGCGTCATCAATCAGGACGCGCGTGACCGCGGCGACGATCGACGCGACGACCGTCGCGAGGTCCGTGAGGATCGCCGTGAAGATCGTCAAGACCGCAGACAAGCGCAGCGCTGGAATCAGCGTCAGCACAACGGCTATTACGTCGCGAACCGCTTCTACTACGGCCAACCGACTCAACAGCACATGCAACGTCGCGACTATCGCCCGGCTTATCAGCAATGGCGCCGTGGCGACCGTCTCCCGACGTATGCGCGTCAGCAGTATCGTCAGGTCGATTGGCGCCGGGATCGTCTGCGTGAACCGCCGCGTGGCTACCACTACGTCCGCGACGACCGCGGCGAAGTGCTTCTGGTCGGCATCGCCACTGGCGTCATCCTGAGCATCTTGCTCAGCCAATAACGCCGACGTCGTGATGACAAAGAACCGCCTCGGGCCTCGCCCGGGGCGGTTTTTCTATGCGCCCCGGTTCATCCAGGCAAAGAGCGGCTTCAGCGGGAAAATCCAGAGCACGCCGGCTACCGCGTAATAAACAAGCTCCGCCCAGGCCGGCAGCACCGGCGCGAGGGCGACGCCCAGGCCGGCTGCAAGCACGGCGTAGGCCGCGAGATAGGCCAAAAGCGCGAAACAACCGATCGCCTTGCGTGTCCGCGCATTCATGAAGCAACCCCGCGCGGCGGCGCGCCGCGTTTGCGCCTGTATCTGATGGTTCTATGGGTGTGCGCAGAGGGACCGGCAAGCATGAGCGCAGACGACATTTGGCCGCCACGCGACAAATGGGTGGGTGTGTGGCTGCTCGTCGTCGCCGCATTCGTGGTGGCGATGATCCTGGTTGGCGGCGCGACGCGGCTGACTGATAGCGGGCTCTCAATCACGGAATGGGATCTGGGCAAAGGCTTGACGCCGCCGCTCGGCGATGCGCGCTGGGCCGAAGAGTTCGCGCTTTATCAGCGTACGATGGAATACCAGACGCAGAACAACGGCATGAGCCTGGCCGAGTTTCAACACATCTACTGGTGGGAGTGGGGGCATCGCTTTCTCGGCAAAGTGCTTGGCCTCGTGTTCGCGCTGCCGGCTTTGTTCTTTCTGATCACCGGCCGCCTGCGCGGGCGTTTCCGCGTGACAGGCCTGCTCTTTTTGCTCGGCGCAACGCAGGGCGCGATCGGCTGGTGGATGGTGACGAGCGGGCTGTTCGATCGGCTCGATGTTTCGCCTGTGCGCTTAGCCATTCACTTGGGCATGGCGCTGATCATTCTGGCGCTCTCGCTTTGGGTTGCGATTGGTGCGTTCGGCACACCACGCGAAGGTTTGCGCTTAGGCGCGCCAGCTTGGGCGCCGGTGCTGCTGATGGCGTTGGTGTTCGTGCAAGCGATGCTCGGGGCGTTTATGGCGGGCGCTGACGGGGGGCCGGCTTATGCTGACTGGCCGCGCATTGGGGGCGAGTGGGTACCATCGAGCGCGTTCATGCTCGAACCCTGGTGGCACAATCTGACCGAAGATCACGCGACGCAGCATTTGCTGCATCGGACGCTTGGCTACGTCGTTGCGCTGATTGCGCTGATGATTGCAGGCGCGGCTTTGGTGCGCGGGCAGGGGCCGGCGCGGATCGCGGGCGCGGCGGTGGGCGCGATCGCGCTGGTTCAGGTCGGGCTGGGCGTGCTGACGGTTCTGGCGGCGTCGCCGCTGTCGCTCAGCCTTATGCACCAGGCCGGGGCGGTGGCGCTTTGGGCGGCGGCGCTGGTCAGCGCTCGGCTGGCATGGCGGTAATTGTGCGTGGTACGATAATACCGCTAATGTAACTTACGGAAGTTACTCAGGAAAACGTCGCCTATTGACGCCAATTCTGCGCTGCAATACACGCGCGCCTTCGTTTCGTTAGGACACTTACCCCATGCGCACCACCTCGACGCGCTCGGCCAAGGTCTCGGAGATCACCCACGGCTGGATCGTGGTGGATGCTGAAGGCGTGGTCGTTGGCCGTCTCGCTTCGTTCATCGCGCTGCGCCTTCGCGGCAAGCATCGCGCTGATTTCACACCGCACATCGATACTGGCGATCATGTCGTCGTCATCAATGCCGAGAAGGTTTCGCTGACCGGCAAGAAGATGACCGATAAGATCTACTATCGCCACACCGGCTATCCGGGCGGCATCAAGGAGCGCGTTGCGGGCAAAGTGCTCGGTGGTAAGCACCCTGAGCGCGTGCTGGAAAAAGCCGTTGAGCGCATGATGCCGAAGGAAAGCCCGCTTGCGCGCAAGCAGCTCGGCAAGCTTCGTGTCTACGCCGGGACCGATCATCCGCACGCGGCGCAAAACCCCGTGTCGATCGATTTCAAATCCAAGAACCGCAAGAACTCGAGGACCGCCTGATCATGAGCGATACTGGACAAGGTCTTGAGTCACTGGGTGAGATGACTGGCCGCCCGCCGGGCGCCGGCACCGAACACATCGCCATCACGCGCGAGCGCAAGGTCGACAAGCTCGGCCGCGCCTACGCCACCGGCAAGCGCAAGAACGCCATCGCGCGCGTTTGGGTGAAGCCTGGCAAGGGCAACATCATCATCAACGGCAAGCCGAGCGATGCATACTTCGCGCGCCCGGTGCTGCGCATGATGATCAATCAGCCGTTCAAGGTGACCGAGCGCGAAGGCGAGTTCGACGTGTTCTGCACGGTCGTCGGTTCGGGTCTCTCGGGCCAGGCCGGCGCGGTGCGTCACGGAATCACCAAGGCGCTCTGCGATTATGAGCCGGCGCTTCGCCCGGCGCTGAAGCACGCTGGCTTCATCACCCGCGACAGCCGCGTGGTTGAGCGTAAAAAGTACGGCCGTGCGAAAGCGCGCCGGAGCTTCCAGTTCTCGAAGCGCTAAGCCGCTTCTCCTTCTGGTTCTCGACGGGCGCTTCGGAAACGGAGCGCCCGTTTTGTTTTGGGTGATCTCACATGGCGCAGCGCGTTTTCATCGATGGCGAAGCCGGCACGACTGGGTTGCAAATCCGCGAACGCCTCGAAGGCCGTCGCGACATTGAACTCGTCTCGATCGATCCTGCCAAGCGCAAGGACGCGGATGAACGCAAGCGGCTGCTCAATAGCGTCGACGCGGTGATCCTGTGCTTGCCGGATGATGCGGCGCGTGAAGCTGTGGCGCTGATCGAGAATGACGCCGTGAAGGTGATCGATGCGTCGACGGCGTATCGCGTCGCACCGGATTGGACTTATGGCTTCGCTGAGATGGCGAAGGGCCAGCGTGAAAAGATCGCGGCGTCGAAACGCATCTCCAATCCTGGCTGCTATCCGACAGGCTTTATCGCGCTAACGCGGCCGTTGGTAGAGGCCAGCATCTTGCCGCGTGATTGGGCGCTGAGCGTCAATGCGGTCAGCGGCTATTCCGGCGGCGGCAAGGCGATGATTGCAGAGTTCGAAAACGAGACGGATCCGACTTACACGCGAGCGCCGTTCCGCATCTATGCAATGGGGCAAAAGCACAAGCATGTGCCGGAGATGCAGAAGTATGCGGGCCTGATGCGCGCGCCGATCTTCGCGCCGAGCGTCGGGCGTTACTACAAGGGCATGATCGTAGAAGTACCGCTGCCGCTTGCGGCAATCGCCAACGGCTCGAAGCTGGCTGATGTGCATCGGGTCATCGATGCTGCTTACAAAGGCGAGCGCTTCATCAGCGTGGCGACTCTGGAAGAGTCACGTGCGCTAAAGACGCTCGATCCTGAAGGCTTGAACGGCACGAATGCGCTGAAGCTCTTCGTGTTCGGTCATGACGAAGAAGCGCGCCTCGTGGCGCTGCTCGACAATCTCGGCAAAGGCGCGAGCGGCGCGGCCGTTCAAAATTTGAACTTGGCGCTGGGATTGGACGAGGGCGCCGGGCTGAGCTGACGCTCAATCACCCGACCGCACTTTCACGTATTCGCCGGGCGCATCGCACAATGGTTCGAGTTCACCGTCGCCCGGCGTGCGCGCGGGTACGTCTGGGCCGGAGATTTGGCGGAGCCACTGATCCCAGTACGGCCACCACGAGCCTGGATGTTCGATGGCGAAGGCCTGCCAATCTTCGAGAGCGCCGGCGAGGTTCTTGTTGGTCCAGTATTGGTATTTGTTGGCGGCCGGGTGGTTGATGACGCCGGCGATATGGCCCGAACCGGCCATCAAGTATTCAACCGGCCCGCCGAACGCACGCGCGCTGTTATAGACGCTGGGTGCGGGCGCGATGTGATCTTCCTTCGAGCTCTGCATGAAGATCGGGATGGTGACGTCCTTCAGCGACAGCTTCTCGCCGAGCAGCGTTAGTTTGCCTGCCGAGAGCGCGTTGTCGCGATAGAACTTGCGCAGATAGAAGAGATGCAGTTGCTTCGGCATCCGCGTCTGATCCGCATTCCAATAGAGCAGATCGAACGGCGGCGGGTGCTTGCCGATATAGTAGTTATCGACGACGTAGTTCCAGATCAGGTCGTTTGAGCGCAACGAATTGAAGGTGTCGGCCATGGTTTGCGCGTCGAGCACGCCGCCGTGCGCGTCCATTTTGTCTTCAAGGAATTGGATGCCTTGCTCATCGGAGAAGACGAGCAGATCGCCGGCGGCTTTGAAATCGCATTGGCTTGCGAAGAAGGTGGCGCTCTGGATGCGCGTGTCGCCCGTCTTGGCCATGTGCGCGAGTGCCGCCGCCAACAAAGTGCCGCCGACGCAATAGCCGACCGTGTTCATGCGATCGATCTTTGCGGCCTGAGTGACGGCCTCGACGGCAGCGAAGATGCCTTCGCGCATGTAGTCCTCGAACGACACCTCGGCCATGTCCTCGCCCGGATTGACCCAGGAGACGAGGAAGACGGTATGGCCCTGATCGAGCAGCCATTTGATCATCGAGTTCTTGGGCTGCAGATCGAGGATGTAAAATTTGTTGATCCATGGCGGGAAGATGAGCAGCGGCACTTCGTGCACCGTCTCGGTCGTCGGCGTGTACTGGATGAGTTCGAACACGCGATTGCGGAAGACGACCTTGCCCGGCGTGGTGGCGACGTTTTCGCCGACCTTGAAGGCGTCGAGATCGGTCTGCGATACAGCCAGCATGCCGTGACCGCGCTTAAGATCGGCGGCCAGGTTCTCGACGCCTTTGACCAAGCTGTCGCCGCCGGTTTGAAACATGGCGCGCAGCGCGGCGGGGTTCGTCATCAAGAAATTTGAAGGCGAGGCGGCGTCGACGGCTTGTTTGATGAAGAAGGTCGCTTTGCGCTTCGTGGCTTCATCGACGCCTTCGGTTTTCTCGACCAGGTCGGTAATGAACTCCGAGGTCGCCAGATAGGATTCACGCAACATCGAGAAAGCCGGGTTCGAGCGCCACTCGGGATCGCGGAAGCGCTTGTCGCGAACGGGACCTTCTTCGGCCTGCTGGCCTGTGAGCATGTAGCCGGTGTGGCGCTGCCAAATGTCGGCATAGCGCTCCCACAGGCGCGCGTGCGCGTCGCGCAGTGTCTCGGGTTGATGCGCGAGATGCGACCACACATCGTTGAGCGCAACCTGCATGCCCAGCGGATCGGGCTGCCAGTTAGCCGCGTCCTTGGTTTGATCGATGAAGGCTGTGGAGAAGACTTGATTGGCGCGCGTCATCGCCTGGGTGAGATTGGCGGAGAGGGCGGCCAGGCTCTCGGCGGTTTGCTCCATGACGATGTCGTTGAGCGGGCGCGGCGCCTCGACCGGCGGCTTGGCTTGCGGTTTGACGGCAGGGGCGGGGGGTGGTTCCGGCGGCGGAGCGATCGGCGCTGCAGCCTTCGGCGTCGCGCGCCGACGGGCCCGCTTGGCGGCGGGCTTGGGGCTGGCTGGCGTCGCGCCAGCGCCGTCGGCTTCGGTCATGGTCTTCTCCCTATTGGGGATAGTGTATCGCCGCTTCGCGTAGTGGCGCAAAGGCAGGCTCTGGTATAGGAGGCTTGAGGGGCGATTTTTCAGGTCCCGGGGACGTGAGCATGCGCGGATCATTGGCTCTTGCGGCGGTATTTGCCGCCAGCGGACTAGGCGGCTGCATCAGCACGCCCAGCGAAGTGCCGGAATGGTTTGAGCAGCGTAGCGTCGAGCAGGACGCGTCGTATCCGAGCCTGCGCGACGTGCCGACTGGCACCACCGCCGAGGTGGACGCTGATCACTGGGACGCGGTTGAAACCGAACTCGTCGCAGCCGGCCAAGAGATGCTCGCCAATCCGCGCGCGCAGCCGGCGACGAATACGGAAGATCCAGCCGTGTTCCTCGAAGAGGCGCGGCAGGATTTGGAAGAGACGCGCGCGTCGCACGAACCCTATTGAGCTGCGCGTTGGCGTCATGAGTTCCGCCGACTTTCACAAAATACGCCGTCTGCCTCCCTACGTGTTCGAGGAGGTGAACAAGCTGAAGGCGCGCCTTCGCGCCAAGGGCGTCGACATCATTGATTTTGGCATGGGCAATCCGGATTTGCCGGTGCCGCAGCATATCGTCGACAAGCTCTGCGAAACGGCGGCGAAGCCGCGCACCAATCGCTATTCTGCGTCGCGCGGCATCCCGGGCTTACGCAAAGCGATGGCCGGCTATTACGACCGCCGCTTCGGCGTGAAGCTCAATCCCGATACGCAGATTGTTTCGACGCTTGGCTCGAAAGAAGGCTTCGCCAATCTGGCGCAGGCGATCACGGCGCCGGGCGATGTGATCATATCGCCCAATCCGTCTTACCCGATCCATGCCTTCGGATTCATCATGGCGGGCGGCGTCATCCGCTCAATCGAAGCGCATTCGCCGGAGCAGTATCTGCGCGGCATCGACCGCGCCGTGCGCCACTCGGTGCCGCCGCCGCTGGCGATGGTGGTCTGCTATCCGGCGAACCCGACGGCGCAAACCGCCGATCTCGACTTTTACAAAGACGCCGTCGCCATGGCGAAGAAACACGAGATGTTTTTGCTCTCCGACATGGCGTATTCGGAAATCTACTTCGAAGGCGATCCGCCGCCGTCGGTGCTGCAGGTCGATGGCGCGACGGATGTTGCGGTGGAAGTGAACACGCTATCGAAAACGTACTCGATGGCGGGTTTCAGGGTTGGTTTTGCGCTCGGCAATGAGAGGCTGATCGCGGCGCTGGCGCGGGTGAAATCGTATCTCGATTACGGCGCCTATACGCCGGTGCAGGTGGCGGCGGCCGCGGCGTTGAACGGGCCGCAAGATTGCGTCGAGGACATGCGCAACATCTACAAATCACGCCGCGATGTGCTTGTGGATTCATTCGCCAAGGCCGGCTGGGCAATCCCGAAGCCCACTGCTTCGATGTTCGCCTGGGCGCCGTTGCCGGAGCAGTTCAAGCATTTGGGCTCGGTGGAGTTCTCCAAGCGGCTGATGGAGGGCGCGGAGATCGCCGTCGCGCCCGGCGCCGGGTTCGGCGAGTATGGCGACGGCTTCGTGCGCATCGCCCTGGTGGAAAACGAGCAGCGCATTCGCCAAGCGGCGCGTAACCTCAAGCGTTTCCTCTCCTCTAACGCTGGCCCTGCTGCCCCAGAGTAAGCTTCACCTTAGTTCTCACTTGACGCGGGG
Source organism: Hyphomonadaceae bacterium (assembly GCA_022841905.1). Taxonomy (GTDB): domain Bacteria; phylum Pseudomonadota; class Alphaproteobacteria; order Caulobacterales; family Aquidulcibacteraceae; genus Vitreimonas. The sequence continues at coordinate 539,216 of JALHQO010000001.1, forward strand.
GCGCGGGGCCTCGAAAGCGGTCGCGAATTCCGGAGCATCCCATGCACAACATGACCGACGATCTCGCCTTCTCGGCGGCGCGCGTGCCGATTGCGGCGGCGATTGCGGCTGCGAAGCTCGCCGGCCGCGGCGATGAGAAAGCGGCCGATCAGGCTGCCGTCGACGCAATGCGCACGATGCTGAACCAGATGCCGATGAAGGGCCGCATCGTCATCGGCGAGGGCGAACGCGACGAAGCGCCGATGCTCTATATCGGCGAGGAAGTAGGCACGGGCAAAGGCGCCGAACTCGATATCGCGCTCGATCCGCTCGAAGGCACGACGCTGACGGCAAAAGCGATGGCGAATGCGCTGGCTGTGATCGCCTTCGCACCGCGCGGCGGACTGTTGCACGCGCCGGACACGTATATGGACAAGCTCGCCTGCGGGCCGGGCTTCGATGACGGGATTATCGATCTTGATAAGTCGGTCGACGACAACGCGCGCGCGCTCGCGAAAGCCAAGGGTTGCCGCATCGAAGAGATTGGCGTGTGCGTGCTGGATCGCCCGCGCCATGCCGAGATTATCTCGGCGCTGCGGAAAGCCGGTTGCCGCGTGCACTTGATCACGGACGGCGATGTCGCTGGCGTCATCAACTGCACCAAGCCGGAAACTGGCATCGATATGTATGTCGGCCAGGGCGGCGCGCCTGAGGGTGTGCTGGCGGCGGCCGCGTTGAAATGCGTTGGCGGGCAATTCCAAGGCCGCCTCGTGTTCCGCAACGACGATGAGAAAGCTCGCGCCGAACGCACCGGCGTCACCGACTTTAAGCGCCGCTACACGCTGAACGAACTCGTCTCCGATGATGCGCTCTTTTTGGCGACGGGGGTTACGCAGGGCTCGCTGCTCGATGGCGTGCGTGTCGTCGATGGCATCGCGCACACGCACACGTTGGTGCTGAACTCGTTTACACGCACGGTCAGCGAACTGCGCGTAAAGCAGCCGGTCTAACGGCGCCGCCTACCGCCTCCCGAAATACGAATCGCGCTGAACTGCGCGCGTATTTGTTGGGGGGCTCATGACTAGAACACTTCGTATTGGCGTCGCCGTTGTGGCGGCGCTGCTTCTCTCTGCATGCGCGAGCATGATTACGGGCGGCCCGTTGATCCGGCCGGGTGAACCGACAGGCACGATCCGCGTCTCGAATGCGAGCGGTGTTCTTGTTGACGTCGTGCTGATCTCCGCCTGTAGCGCATCGACCTATGGTCTGAATCGTTTGCCGGACGGCCAGGCCATCCCGCCGGGGCGCTCCTACGATTTCACGGTTTCGGCTGGGTGTTGGGATGTCGGCGCGGGCTCGGTCAGCGGCGGCGGCCAGCAGGCCTATCAGCGCATGGAAATCCGGCCCGGCGGCGGCGTGAACTACACCGTTCAATAGCGACGCGCCGTTAAGGCTCGTGCAATGCTGGGCGATGGTTCGGACTGATTCGTCGCCCAGCGCATGAGCAACACCGCCCGCAAAATTGATCGCGATGCGGCGTTTCTAGGCGTCGAGCGCTCGCTCACCGGCCGACGCTGGCGCACGCGCGAGGCTGACCTAGCGCTGACCGAGGCGTTCCGACGGCGCTTTAGTTTGCCGGAGATCGCCGCGCGTTTGATGGCGGCGCGCGGCATTGCGCTCGATGATGGCGAAGCGTTTCTCAATCCGACGCTGAAGACGCATTTTCCTGATCCTTCCTCGTTCCAAGACATGGATGAGGCGGCGCGCGTGATCGAGGACGCGATCGTCAGCGGGCGCTCCTGCGCGGTGTTGGCGGATTACGACGTCGATGGCGGCTCATCCGGCGCGCAATTGGTGCGCTACTTCCGGGCGCGCGGGCGCGAGCTGAAAATCTACGTGCCGGATCGGATGAAAGAGGGCTACGGACCCAGCATCGTCGCGTTCGAGCGGCTGAAAGAACAAGGCGTCGAGCTTGTCATCACCGTCGATTGCGGCGCGGCGGCGGAAGGGCCGCTTAATGCAGCGGCCGATCTCGGCATCGATGTCGTCGTGCTCGATCACCATCTGATGGCCGGCCCGCCGCCGAAGGCGCGCGCGGTGGTGAACCCCAACCGGATGGACGATCGCTCGGGGCAAGGCGCGCTGACCGCAGCAGGCGTTGTGCTGGTGACGCTGGCGGCGGTAAACCGTGAAGCGCGCAAGAGGGGTTCGATTGGCTCGAACAACTTGCCCGACCTGATGCAGATGCTCGATCTCGCGGCGATCGGCACGGTCTGCGATGTCGCGCCGTTGACCGGCTTCAATCGCGCCATCGTTTCGCAAGGGCTCAAGGTTCTGCGCAACGGCAAGAATATCGGCATGGTCGCGCTGGCGGAGAATGCGGGGCGTAAGGGCCAGGCTACGGTCTACGATTTCGGCTTCATCCTCGGCCCGCGCATCAATGCTGGCGGCCGCGTCGGCGATGCATCGCTGGCGACGCGTTTGCTTTCAACGGAAGATGAAGACGAAGCGCGCGAACTGGCGGCGACGCTGGAAGCGCTGAACCAGGAGCGCCGTGCGCGCGAAGCGGAAATGTTGGCTGACGCGGAATCTGCGGCGATTGCCGAAGCGGAGAAGCGCTCTGTTGTCATCGTCGGCTCACATCGCTGGCATCCGGGCGTCATCGGCATTGCGGCGGGCCGGCTGAAGGATCGCTTGCATAAGCCGACGATCGTGCTCGGCGGCGTTACTGAGCATGAACCCGCGAAGGGTTCGGGGCGATCAACGCCGGGTGTGAACCTTGGCGCCGCGGTTGCGGCAGCGAAGGAGGCAGGGCTCCTTATCAATGGCGGCGGTCACGCGATGGCGGCGGGGCTGACGGTCGAGTGGGACAAGGTCGAAGCGCTGAAGGATTTTCTCTCTGAGCTGCTTGAGCCTGAGATGAAGGCGGCGGAGGGCGAAGCGCGCGCGCTGACGATTGATGCGGCGGGCGCGGTGGGCTCGATGGATTTGTCATTGATAGAGGCGCTGGATCGCATTGGACCGTACGGGCAGGGGCATCCCGAGCCGGTGTTTGCGCTGCCGGATGTGCGTGTGCCATTCGCCAAGCTGGTGAAGGACGAGCATGTGCGCTTCACGCTGGAGGATGCGCGCGGGGCGCGGATTAGCGGCATCGCGTTCCGGGCAATGAAATCACCGCTCGGCGAGGCGTTGCTGAAGCGTGACGCGGTCTATCATGCTGCGGTGCGGGTGAAGAAGAACGAGTGGAACGGGACCACGAAGGTCGAGGTCGAGATCGTTGACTTGGCGCTTGCGCCTTAAGTTGCGGGCCGCGCCCGCGCGTGCTTGGTTGCCCCGATGAGCAACGCATTTCCCGAACACGGAACGCCCTGGCCCGAACTCGAAGCGCGCATGCGCGAGATGGGCGCGGGCGATGTGAAGTGGCGCGATGGCAAGACGGCCATTTATGTCTTCAACGCGGGCGAAGATGTGGGCGCGGTGAAGAAGGCTGCTTACGCCATGTTCTCAGAAGAGAATGGCTTGGGGCCGGCGGCTTTTCCGTCACTGGCGCGCATGGAGCGCGAGGTCACGGCTTTTGGCTTGCAGTTGATGAACGCACCGCGCGGCGCCGCTGGCGCGATGACGAGTGGTGGCACCGACTCGATCTTCATGGCGGTGAAAGCCGCGCGCGACTATGCACGCTCGAAGGGCCAGAAGGGCCCGGCGAATATCGTGACGCCGTACTCAGCACATCCGGCGTTTCACAAAGCCGGCATGGTGATGGACATCGAAATCCGTCGCACGCCGTTGAAGGATTATCTCGCCGATCCGGCGGCGATCGAAGAGGCGGCGGACGAGAATACGATCATGATCGTGGGCTCGGCGCCGTGCTTTCCGTTCGGCTTGATCGATCCGATCGAGGCGCTTGGCGAAATCGCGCAGCGCAAAGGCTTATGGCTGCATGTCGATGCGTGCGTCGGCGGTTATCTCGCGCCGTTCGTGCGCATGAACGGCGCGGACTTGCCGCCCTATGATTTCAGCGTGCCCGGCGTGTCATCGATTTCGGGCGATTTGCACAAATACGGCTACGCCTCGAAGGGTGCGTCCACGGTATTCTTCCGCACTGAAGTGCTGAAGGAATTCATGCCGTTCGATGCGGGTCCATGGCCGCTCGGGCGCATGATCACGCCGACACTGGCCGGCACGCGTCCAGGCGGCGCCATCGCCGCGGCGTGGGCGGTGATCAACTTCCTGGGCGTCGACGGTTATCGCAAGAAGCAGGCGATGGTGACAGGTGCGCGCGAGAAGATCGAAGCAGGCGTGAAGCGTTTGGGCTTTGAAGCGCTCGGCCAACCGCAGCTCGGCATCATCTCGTTCGCGCACCCGAAGGCGGATGCGTTCGCGCTTTTCGCCAAGCTACACCAGCGCGGCTGGATGACGGGCATGAACATTGATCCCAAGGCGCTGCACCTTATGCTCTCACCAGTGCATCTTGAGGCGAGCGACGTTTATTTGGCCGATCTTGAAGCAGCACTGCGCGAAGCAGGCGGTGAGACGGCGGTCGCGCAATCCACCTATGGGCGCTAACGCGGCGGCGCGAGCGGTTCCGAGGGACGCGTCAGGCTGCGCACTGAAAGCACGACCAGCGTGACGCCGGCGATGGTGGAGAATGCCAGCATCGGCACTGACGCCGCGAATGTGATGACCGGCCACAGCACAGGGACTGGCGGCCCGCCCAGACGCAAATAAGCCACCACCAGGGCAGGGATCAGCAACACCCAGCCGGTCAACAGACCCAGAACCCCCAGCATCGGCCACCCCCGCTTGCCAGCCTCGGCGGGCTTCTCTATATCGCGGCCTCCCGCGTTTCCACGTGGTTCCGTGGGCCCTTCGTCTATCGGTTAGGACGCCTGGTTTTCAACCAGGAAAGAGGGGTTCGACTCCCCTAGGGCCTGCCACTTTCCCGCCCGCCGCCACGTGGTAAGACCGTCCTTAAGTGAGGGATGGCGATGGCTACGTCTTGGATGAAGCGTCTACGGGTCGCGGCCTGCGCGCTGTTTCTTGTGGCAGCGGCAGCTTGCGCGCAGCAGTCTGAAACACCGGGCCCCAGTGGCGAGAGTGTTGGACCAAACGCCGAGACCGAGGTCCTCACCATCGAAAGTGCAAACGGCCCGGTGCGCTTCAATGTCGAAATCGCTGACGATGAGAACGAGCGCCAACATGGCCTCATGTATCGTTCGCCGCTTCCAGACGATCGCGGCATGCTGTTCCATTTCCAGGAGCCCGAACACGCAAGCTTTTGGATGCGCAACACGCCATCCTCGCTCGACATCATCTTTATCGGCGTCGATGGGCGCATTCTGAATATAGCAGAGCGTACGACGCCCTATTCGGAGGCGCCGATCCCGGCGACGGGGTTGACGCGGGGTGTGCTCGAAATACGAGCGGGGCGCGCCGCGGAACTAGGAATTCGGGCCGGGGACCGCGTGCGGCATCGCATCTTCCCCGGCTAGGCGCCGTTGCGGGGCCGCGCGGCGCGTGGCAATAGGAGCGGACAAGTCGGGGTGTAGCTCAGCCTGGTAGAGCATTAGCTTTGGGAGCTAAGGGTCGAGAGTTCGAATCCCTCCGCCCCGACCATTCTTTGCCGACAGCAAAACGCCGCGTCTCCAAGGGAGGCGCGGCGTTTGCGTTTTAAAGTGGCTCAGTGCTTACGGGTAAGGCTGGCCGTTTTCGTAGTAGTAGCGACCCGACTGGGCGTCGCGAAAGTAGTAGCGGCCGCTGCGCTGGTCGTAGAACTCGCGTGTGTTGACGCGGTCCTGGCCGGCGCCACAGCCACCATCGCGCACGCAGCCGGCGTAAGCGCCGCCGATGCCGCCGATCGCTGCGCCGATGAGCGCGCCTGATTCAGCGTCGCCGTCGCCGACATTATTGCCGATCACAGCGCCGGCGATGCCGCCGAGAAGTGCGCCGCCGGCAGCGCCGCGCTCGACGTTGCCGGTCTGCGTGCAAGCGCCTGCGAGCATCATGGCCGACACAGCGATTAATAGATTTCGCATCAAAAGTTCTCCTTCAATCCCTTGGGGCGCAAACGCGCCGCCATGCGGGCTGTTCCGGGAACCGATGCGTTGGAACTTCAGATCGCGTGTGCTTCGCGCAGACGGTGAAGTTCCTGTTCATCGAGTTGCAACACTGTCGAGAGCACTGCTTCGGTGTGCTGGCCGAGGAGTGGCGGCGCGAGACGCGGATCGGGCGGTGTTGCCGACATGCGGATCGGATTGGCGGTCAGTCTCACGTCAGCGCCATCGTCGCGCTTCATCGTGTGCACGGCGCCGCGTGCGATAACGTGCGGGTCGGCGAACACTTGCGGCAATGTGTTGATCGGCCCGCAGGGCACGCCTGCTTGTTCTAGCACTGCGATCCAGTGTGATGTGCTGCGTTGGCTCATCGCCGTGGCGATGGCGCTGGTGAGTTCGACACGGTTGGCGATGCGGGCGGGATTGTGCGCAAAGCGTGGATCGTCCGCGAGGTTCAAACCGGCGGTGGTGCAGAAATCGCGAAACTGGCCGTCATTGCCGACTGCGAGCACGACGTGACCGTCGGTGGTGGCGAAGACTTGGTAGGGCGCGATCGAGGCGTGGGCGTTGCCTAAGCGCATTGGCTCCACGCCGGAGACCAGATAGTTCATGCCCAGATTGGCGAGCATCGCAACTTGGCAATCCAGCAGCGACACATCGATGTGCTGGCCTTCACCGGTGCGTTCTGCATGGCGAAGTGCGGCGAGGATGGCCGTCACGGCGTACATGCCGGTAAAAAGATCGGCGACAGCGACGGCGGATTTCATCGGCTCGCCCGCCGGCTCGCCAGTAAGGCTCATTAGGCCTCCCATGGCTTGGATCATATAATCGTAGCCTGGGCGCTTTGCGTAAGGGCCAGTTTGGCCGAAGCCGGTGATGGAGCAATAGATGAGTGACGGGTTGATCGCCTTCACGCTCTCATAGTCGAGGCCATATTTTTTGAGCCCGCCGGTTTTGAAATTCTCGACCAAGATCTGACAATGCGGCGCGAGTTTGCGAACCAGCTCCGCGCCTTCAGGCTTGGCGAAATCGATGGCGACCGATTGCTTGTTGCGGTTGGCGGCGAGGTAGTAGGCGGCATCGCCTTGTTGGCCGTCTGGCGTCGTCGTGAAGGGCGGGCCCCACGAGCGCGTGTCGTCCCCCACGCCCGGCTTTTCGATCTTGATCACCTCGGCGCCAAGATCGCCCAGAATTTGGGTCGCCCATGGCCCCGCCAGCACGCGGGAGAGATCGAGCACGCGGACGCCGGCGAGGGCGGCCTTGGGAACTGCGTCTGTCATCAATTCACTCGTGATCTGCTTGCCCTGGCGATGGACGCTGGTTAGAGCGGCGCCCATGAGTGAAGTCAAAAGCCCAGTTGCTACTGGCGGCTGTCAGTGTGGAGCGGTGCGCTACGCGCTCTACGTCGCGCCCGAGAATTCACACGTTTGTCACTGCCGAATGTGCCAACGCGCCACCGGCGGCGTGTTCGCGGCCCTGGCTGGCGCGCCGAAGAGCGAGTTTGCATGGACGGCGGGCGAGCCTGGCGTGTTCAAGAGTTCCAACCTCGCGTCGCGGCACTATTGCCGCGATTGCGGCACGCCGCTGTCTTTCACCTACGACCTGCCGAAAGCGCGCTTCTACGTGACGATCGGCTCGCTCGACGATCCCAACGCGGCGCCGATCATCATTCAGTATGGCGTCGAGAGTAAGCTCGACTGGGTGAAGTTCTGCGAGGACGTGCCGAGCGAGGTCACCGGCAACGATCCCCAGGCGGCTGAGTTTCTAGCGACCATGCAGAGCAACCAGGAGTGAGACTCACCCGCTTACGCTCCCGCGTGCGGGCGCTCTACTTCGGCCACACGCAAGGCGCGGTGCGCTTTCAAGGCGTGTTGTTGGCGCTCGATGTCCTCATCATCGGCTTTTTCATCGGCAGCCAGTTCATCGCCGAGCAGCGTTGGTTCTGGATTGCCGACGCCGTCATCGCCGCGTTCCTTGCGCTCGATTTATTCGCGCGCCTCTATGCATTCGGGACGCTTCGGCGCTGGCTCAAATTTCCGACGACGTGGATCGACTTGGTGGTCCTTGCGACGCTGCTCTTACCGGCGCTGCTTCACAATTGGGGTTTCCTGCGTATCTTGCGACTGTGGACGGTGGTTCACAGCGAGCGTTTCTGGAACGTGCTCGCACGCGGTCGCTATGACGAGACGCACGCCGAGGATCTCAGCAAATCGATCGTCACCATGTTCGTCTTCGTGTTCATGGCCGCTGGCTTCACGCAGGCTGTGTTTCTCGGCCAACACCCGAAGCTGAACAATTTCGTCGACGCCATCTATTTCGTGGTCACGTCGCTGACGACTACAGGTTACGGCGACATCACCATCGACACGGCGGCGGGCCGCCTGTTTTCGGTTGTGCTGATGATCACCGGCATTAGCCTCTTCTTTTCGATCGCGCAGAAGGTGTTTGCGGCGCCGAAAAAGATCGTGCGGTGCTCAACCTGCGGCATCGACCGGCACGAGCGGGATGCGAGTTACTGCCGCGGTTGTGGCGAAGAGCTTTCGGCGCCCTTGCGCCGCGCTTCGCGTCGCGCCAAACGGACGGCTACGGGCAGTTAGCTCAGCGGTAGAGCGTCTCCTTTACACGGAGAGGGTCGGGGGTTCGATCCCCTCACTGCCCACCATCCTACGCTCGCGGAGCGCGCGTAGGATGTCCTCCGAAGCTTAGCGAAGGAGGACTGCGTGTGCCACACGCGAGCTTTAGATGGCTTACGCCCACAGGATGATCACCATGACCGAACGCCCATCACAAAAAGAATACTGGAGCGGCAAGGTTGGCGATGAGTGGGCGGCGCGGGCTCGCGGCATCGACGCGATGCTCTGGCCGATGACGGAGCAGGCTTTGGCGGATACCGCGCTGCAACCGGGTGAGAGCGTGCTCGACATTGGTTGCGGTGCCGGCGCGACATCGCTCGAGATCGCGCGACGCGTGTCGCCCGGCGGCGCTGTAGTCGGCGTCGATATTTCGCCGCAACTCCTAGCGGTGGCGCGTGAGCGGGGCGCTGGCCTGCCGATTGAGTTTCGGGAAGCAGACGCTGGCAGCGCTGAACTTGGACATCGCTTCGATGTAGCGTTCTCGCGCTTCGGTGTGATGTTTTTCGAAGCGCCAACGCGGGCCTTCACGCATATTCGCACGCAGATGAAGCCCGGCGGGCGCTTGGTGTTTATCTGCTGGCGACCGATGGCGGAGAATGGATGGGCGACGACGCCGGTAGATGTGCTTCGGCCAATGCTCACTGCGCCGTTGCCGAAGCCTGACCCAGATTCGCCGGGACCATTCGCGTTTGCTGACCGCGCCAAGGTTGAGCGCAGTCTCTCGGATGCGGGCTGGAGCGGCGTCGGTGTTTCGGCGTGGGACGGCGATATTCAGATCGGTGGCGGCGGTTCGCCGGCGGAAACGGCGGAGTTTCTGCTGAAGATCGGGCCGTGTGCGCGGGCGATCGCCGATCAAGGCATCGATGCTGAAGCCGCTAAAGCGCGCCTGATGGAGCATTTGGCGCCAAAGCACGGCCCGGACGGGCTCAAGCTTTCTGCGGCCTGCTGGATCGTCAGCGCGCGCGCTTAGCGCTTCTTCGCAGCGTTAGTCAGGGCGAACACATCGCTATCGCCGGAGCTATTCGCGCCGCGATATTCGGCGAGCCATTCGTCGGCGAAATCTACGTTGCGCGTGGCTTCGTAGTACGGCCCGCCTTCGGTGAAGTGGACCAGCTTTGCGTTGTCGTCGTGCTTGTAATACTCGACCAGGAAATTCCAGTCGCGCGGCAGTTCGCCGATGAGATCGTCGGACTCCAGCCACTTGAATTGGTGCAGTTCGAGGCCGCTGGCAGTGTTGACATAGTCCGGCGTCAGCGCCGTGCACTTGGCGCAGTTCATCAGCATGACGCTCGACCAGTTTTTCTTGTTGTAGCTGGTCTGTTGTTCGCCGAGGAATTTGACCGTCGTCGTCGGCTGGTGGTCGTGCTTCACTACTTGCACAGCGTAGCGGTCGTCGCGGAGCTTCCAGAGTTCGGCGATGTCGGTGCGCAAAATCGTGTCGCAATCCATGAACAGCGCCCAACCCTTGAAACCGCGCAGGTAAGGCGTGAGGAAACGCGAGAACGAAAACTCTGTCGATTGCACGGCAACGCGGTCGCGCTTGAACACGTCTTCGAGGTGGCCAAGCTTAATCGGCGTGATCGCGACGGGCTTGGAGCTGCGCTGAATGATCGAGTGCTGTGACACGTTGTAGAGCACGGCCTGACGGCTGTCGTAGCCGATGAAGATATGGATCAGGTCGTCGTCGATAGTCATGGGTCCGTATCCTAAGCGGGGTTAGCCGCGCGCCGTCATCCAACGCCAAAGCACGCCAATGTCCAGCTTGGGCGATTGATTTGGCTCAAAATCACGTCGCTCTGCCAGCTTGCCGGTGATGAAATCAGCCATGCGCTCCGGCGAGGAGCGGGCGGGGTCGAATGAGATATGCCGGGCGAGGAAGGCTTCCGCGGCGGCCTCGTTGAAAGCGGGGTGGGCGGCGTGTTCACGGACGAAGCGCGCGACGTCATCGGCGTTCTCGGCCGTTTTGAAGGCGCCCAGTGCATCGCCGAACTCGGCGCGTCGTTCGCCTTCGATTGGGAAGTAGATGACGCTGACGCCACCTGCGAGCGCCTCATAGATCACCGTAGAGGAGCGCGTGATCATCAGAGTCGCATTTTCCAAGAGCGAGCCGAACGGCGCGTGCGAGACGTTGAGCCCGGCGAGGTCGGCGACATTGGAGGGGTGGGCGCTTAGCACATAGTTCTGATCGATCTGCTTGGCGGCGTCCGCGCAGGCACGCGCCCACAGCGGCCCTTGTTCCATGGCGCTCTTGGTGAACTTGTAATTGATCAGGACCTGCGGGCGATCGGGCTGGACGCGATCAGGCTTGCGGGCGCGTTCGATGGCGGGCGAGCCGACAACGTGTTTGCGGCCGGGCAGGGTATCAAGGCCGGACTGACCCCACACCAGCAGATCGTCCACGCGCTCATAGTGCCTGGGATAAGCAAAGCGCGCGCCCTCGACTGCGCCGATGAAGCAGACGTCGCGGCGGCGCATGCGTTCGATCTTGCCGATGAAGGGCTTCGGGCCCCAATCGCAGCCGACGAGCACTGCGTCGCGCGCTGTTGCAGTTCGCTCAAGCTCTGCTGTTTCGATGATGGGAAAGCCGATGGCGGCCGCACCGTTTGCGGCGGCCTCGCGGTCTGGATGGCCCTCGACAACAACGAAGGTCACCGCGTAGCCGCGCTCGCGCACCAGTTTCACGGCGTCGCCGAAAATGGACACGTGGTTGCGGTTGTGCGCGACGACGAAGAGCCGCGGGGCAGCGTCTTGCGCCATGGTGGGGTCGTGCCTTGGGCCAGAGGGGTCGCCGGAGCCGAAACCTCCTAAAGGCGGGGAGAGGCGAACTCAATGGCGGCGGCCACGCTTCGCCTGCAGGGCGAGGCTGCACTGCCGCAAACACCGTCCGGTGGCTTCGCGGCGCGCCCGTGAGGCGCTAAGCTGCTGGCGATGAGATGGAATCTCCTCCGCTCGGGGCTTGTGGCCGCCGCCTGCTGGTGCGCCGCGGGATGCGATCGGCTGAGCCTCGGGCCGCCGGTCGCCGAACCGGCGCCCGTAACACCGAGCCAGGCCGGACAACCCGTCGATCCGGCGCTCGGGACCCATGCGGGCGAGATCTATTCGGATTTTGTCGCCGCCTCGGGGGCCCGCTATGCACCAGACCAGCTGGGCCTGACCGCCGCGGACCGTGCCCGGCTCTGGCGCGCCATGGCGACGGCGACGGGCGGTGAATTGCTCACTGGCGGCGGCGCCGAGGCCCTGGTGTTCCGCGGCTGCGCCGAAGCCGGCTGCGGGGAGGGCGCGGCAATAGTGGCTGTGGATACCGCAACCGGCGCCGCTTTCGCAGGCGTTCGCGACGGCGGCGGCGCCGATGTGCTGGCCCCCAATGACCGGATCGAAGCGCTGCTTCGGCTCAACTCTCCGACCCGCAATTGGGACGACCCAGCGCCCGCGCCTGCGGCAGCCACGCCTTAAGCTTTCTCTGTTACACGGCGCTTCTGCGCGCGCTTGACCGGGGAGACGGCTTGTCCTAACCCCCTGCCTCTCGCGAATACGCGGGTGTAGCTCAGTTGGTTAGAGCGCCGGCCTGTCACGCCGGAGGTCGCGGGTTCGAGCCCCGTCACTCGCGCCATT
>JALHQO010000002.1 GCA_022841905.1 Hyphomonadaceae bacterium
TACTCGCGTTTCTCGCAAACCTTTGTAAACGAACTCCTTTTCGTCATCACTTAAAGACCAGCCGCCCTTGACATCAGCCTTCGGAGGGCAGCGCTCTATCCAGCTGAGCTACGGGTGCTGGGCGGACGGCTTGACCAGCCGCGCGGCGGGCGACACCTCTAGCCGAGCTTGCCGGTGAAAGCGAGTGTCTAAGGGGGCCCTGATGCGAAGGTGGATGACGGCCCTTCTCGTGGCGGCGGCGACAGGCCTCGCCGCTTGCGAACCAGCGCCGCGGACGCCAGCGGCCGGTGAACCCGCACTGTGGCGCATTGCCGACGAGGACAGCGAGATCTGGTTATTCGGCTCGGTGCATGTGTTGCCGGCGGACGTGCATTGGCTCTCGCCGCGCATCGCCGCGGCGCTCGATGGCGCCGAGGAGTTCGTCACTGAGACCAACACCGACGACGCCGATTTCCCCGGCCTCGCCGCGCAGTACGGCACGCTGCCGGAGGGGCAGACGCTGTCATCGTTGCTGAACGCCGAGGATGCGGCGCGCTTGGCGCGCGTAGCGGCTGAGGTCAATCTCGACATGGCGCAGGTGGAGCGCATGCGGCCATGGCTGGCGGCGCTGAACATCACCTATCTCTACGCGGCGCGCGCGGGCCACAGCATTGAAGCTGGCGTCGAGACCGTGCTTGGCGCGCGCGCCCGCGCCGCCGGCAAACGCTTCGGCTACCTCGAAACGGCGGAGGCGCAAATCCGCGTGCTGGCCGATCTCGCGCCGGCGGACGAAGCCCATTTTCTGGGCGTCACCATCAGCCAACTTGAAGACGGCCCCGATCCGCTGAGCGCGCTCGATGAGCCGTGGGCGCGTGGTGATCTTGCGACGCTCTCCGAACGGCTCGACGCCGACTGGGCTGAGGCCGGCCCCGCCGTCCACGAGGCCGTCATCATCCGGCGCAATCGCAATTGGGCTGATCAGATTGAAGTGCGCCTAGCGGGCGCCGGCAGTGCTTTTATCACTGTCGGCGCCGCGCATTTGGTCGGCGAAGAGAACGTCGTTCAGCTGCTGCGCGAACGCGGCGTCACTGTCGAAGGGCCCTAGCCTGCCGGCGGACGAACGATGCGGCCTTGCAGATTTTGCTGCACTTCACGCGCATCGAAAGCGTCCGGATTGTCGGCCGGCTTCGGACCACGGAACATGGCGATTTCGGCGACAGCTTCGTAGCGGGTCACTTCGCGATAGCTGGTCGGCTCATCCCAGAACGGATCATAGAACGGGCTCCAGCCCCGGCGCGGCGAGAAGTACCAATAATCGTAAGCAAAGCGCGGACGGTAAGTGCCTTGGAGACGTGACTCCCGCTCGGTGTCGCGGTCGGCGACGATAAAATAGTCAAACCCGTTTTCCAGCGTCAGTTCGGCGGCGCGGTAGAGCAGATAGGTCTCGACCGTCTCGCGCTCCGTGAGCGTGTTGCCGCGAAAGTTAATCCGGACGCGATTGGTTTCGATCCGCGTCTCTTCAAAGCCGTACCGGTCGGTGACGGCGGGTTGGTATGGGGTAGCAGTCGCGCAGGCGCTCAAGAGCCCCACGGCGACGGCAAGCAAAAGCGTTCGCATGACCTGCAATTCTCCGAGTCCTTGCCCCCAACGCACTATGTAGCGCGCGAGAGCCGTCGGCCAATCGCAAACTAGTGATGCAGGATGAAGTTGGCTGTCTGGACCCGCGCCGGGGCCAAGGTTTCGCCGCTGGCCAGCTGAACGGAATGGATCACGGCGTCGATCTCACGGCGCCAGAACTCCAGGAACTGGTGAATACGCGGATAGCGCGGCGCGAGGTCGAGCGTTTGCCAAACGAAACTCTGCAGCAGGGTGGGGTGGTCGGGCATGTAATAGAGCACCTCGGCAGTAGCGAGACTCCAGCCCTGCAAGCGCAGCGATAGTTCTTCCGACTGCATGTCTTTTGACACTCCGGCAAATACAAAGCGCCGATGCCGCGCTCCGTTCCAGATCAGTTAGGCTGAGGTCGAAGCGCTTACCAAGTCAATACTGCGCCGCCGCTAGCACTCGCGCGCACACGCTGCCAACGAGCGCGCGTTAGCGATGAAACGCCAGCATCCTCAACAAAATCTGCGAAGCCGCGTGAGTGCGCGCGCAGCACTTCGCGCTACACGCGTGCAAATAAATCAGTCACGCAGGCCAATCATCGCCGCGGCAACAAGCAACATCGCGCCAACAGCGCCGGCAAACATGCGACGCGCGCGCGGCTCCGTCAGTCTTTGCGCAAGCGCGCCGCCGGCCAGGCCGTAGCCAGCCATGGCAATCATATCGAGCACGATCACCGCCGCGCCCAACAGCACGAGTTGCGGGATCGCCGGCCGCGTCGGATCGACGAACGGCGGCAGCGCCGCTGTGAAAAAGACGACAGCCTTAGGATTGGAGAGCTGCACGGCAAAGCCGTCGCGAAAGGCAGTGTCCAGGTTTGCGCCCTTCGCGCCTTTGAGTTCGCCGCCCTCCTTCCATGCCGACCAGAGCGACTTCAGGCCGAGCCACGCCACGTAGAGCGCGCCGGCAGTGGCGAGCAGCCGGAAGGCGGCTGGATACGCGTGCACCAGCGCGCCGAGACCCATCGCGGCGGCGGCAATCCAGACGACGCTGGCGGCGTTCATGCCGGCGACGCCCAAAAGGGCCGCGCGCGGGCCGCTACGGGCTCCCGTGGCGATGGCGAAGAGATTGGCGGGGCCAGGCGTGACAGCGAACACAGCCATCATGCCGAGGAAAAGCGCGTAAAGCGCCGGATCAACGGGAAACATCGGAAAACTCGTTCAGAACGACAAATAAGGGCGAGCAGCGGCGCATGCCGCGGGCGGATCAGCTCTGCTGTCGGTGCGTGAACGAGGTCATGGCCGCTGCTTAGCGCCGGATGCCATCACGGCGCAAGCCGCCTTCGAGCAGCTTCGCCTTAACCATGCGCTGCGACGCGAAATGGCACGCGAGATAGCCGAGGATGATCGGCGGCGTCCCAGCAGCGACCGGCAGAAGCGGCGGCAAGCCGCCTGGCGCGAGCGCTTGCGCAGCCAGGAAAAGCGTCAGCGGGAAGCCGATGCCGAGCAGGATCAGGCCGGCAATGGTCAACAGCCGCGCTTCCGCGCGCAGCATTTCCGGAGTGGGACGTGTCGTGCGCATGACGGACGGTGCTGCGAAAATCGCGCCAGTGGCGAACGCGCGATGCGTTCGGTGTGTCCGTGGCGCACACGCATCACGCTCACACGCTTGTGTGATGCAAAAACCTCGGTTTCCATCATCCAACGTTAAGGCGGAGGAACTATATCTGGGATCACGCGTCCCGTTAGCTGAAGCAAAAGAAGACGCACCGGTATGGCACTCGCGGATCTATTGACCGCCGACGAGCAAGAGCTCGCGGAGCACTATCCGAACCGCGTTGAACACGTGGCAGACGGTGTTGTGCACGCCATCGGCATCATTGCCGCTTTGATCGGTGGCGGCCTTCTGGTTGCCATCGCTTTAACCAATCGCGGCGTGCCGCTCGCCACCGCCGGCGCCATCTACGCCATGTGCATGATGGCCATGTTGGCCGCCTCCGCCGTCTACAATCTGACCCGCCCGTCGCGCTATCGACGCGTACTGCGCCGCATCGACGAAGCGGCGATCTTCCTGATGATCGCGGGCTCCTACACACCCTTCACCATCCAATTGCTGCCGCCGAACTTCGCCATCGGCGTGACCGCCGCGATTTGGGTTGGGGCGCTGGCCGGCGCCGCCGGCAAAGTGGTGTGGACCGGCATATCCGATCGCGCTTGGAGCTTGATCTATCTGGCCTTCGGCTGGCTCGCGGTTCTGGTGCTTGGCCCTGTCGTACCGACCTTGCCGCCGCTCGCGATCGTGATGCTCGTCATCGCCGGCGTCACCTATTCAGGCGGCGTCCTGCTCTACTTGAACCACGCCATCCCCTTCCGCCGCGCGCTCTGGCACGCGTGCGTTATCATCGGTGCGGCAGGCCATTATGGCGCAGTGCTGGTTGGCCTCGTTCTCTAGGAACGATTGACCGGTCACGCGGTTATCAAGGCTCCCACTCAAACGAGGAGCGAGCCCCCATGCCTACCCCTACCGGTCACACGACCGCCATCCGCGCCAAGAAAGTCATCGGCACTTCGGTGAAAGACACGAGCGGCGAGAAGATCGGCACCGTTGAAGACATCGTGCTCGACAAGCAATCTAACGCCATCCTGTTTGCCGTCGTCGGTTTCGGCGGCGTCCTCGGCGTCGGTGAAAAGTTTCACCCGCTGCCGTGGGCTGTCTTGAACTACGACGAAGAAGAAGACGCCTACATCGTCCCCTACACCAAGGACGAACTGAAGGCCGCGCCGGCCGACAAGATCAGCGAACTAACCGCCAATGACGGCCACGCCTACCGCGATCAAAGCTTCGCGTTCTACAAAGTGGATCAGTACTGGTCGTAAGCGTTACGCAATGTGACGTGAATGAAAGCGCTCGCCAGAAATGGCGGGCGCTTTTGCGTTACTCATTCTTCCCGCGCTTCTTATCCCGCTCCGCCAAAATCCGCAGGCGCAGGGCGTTGAGTTTGATGAAGCCTTCGGCGTCGGCTTGGTTGTAGCCGCCGGCTTCATCGAAGCCGACGAGCGCTTTGGAATAGAGCGAGTATGGGCTTGAGCGGCCGACGGTGCGCACGCCGCCTTTATAGAGCTTCAGCTTCACATCGCCGGTGACGCTCTCTTGGCTCGCGTCGATTGCGGCTTGCAGCATCAGGCGCTCGGGCGTCCACCAGAAGCCGTTATAGATGATGCTGGCATAGCGCGGCATCAGCTCATCTTTGAGATGCATGGCGCCGCGGTCGAGCGTGACGCTCTCGATCGCGCGGTGGCCGTGCCACAGAATCGTGCCGCCCGGCGTTTCGTAGAAACCGCGCGACTTCATGCCGACATAACGGTTCTCGACCAGGTCGAGCCCGCCAATGCCGTGCTTTTTGCCCAGATCGTTGAGCGCCTTCAGCAACTCATGCGCCTTCATCGGCTTGCCGTCGATCGCAACCAAATCACCGCGCTCGAAGCTCAACGTGACGATCTCGGCCTGATCGGGCGCTTCTTCCGGCGTGATGGTGCGCCGATCGCCGCGTTTGGTGACGATCTCCGGCACTTCAACATCTGGGTCTTCGAGCGCCAAGCCTTCGCTCGACGTGTGCAGCAAGTTCGCGTCGATCGAAAACGGCGCCGCCTGCTCCTTGCCTTGCGCGATGTTGATGCCGTGCTTCTTGGCGTAGGCGATCAGATCGGGCCGCCCCTCGAACGCCCACTCGCGCCACGGCGCGATCACCTTCACATCTGGCTTCAGCGCGTAATAGCTGACCTCAAAGCGAACCTGGTCATTCCCCTTACCAGTCGCGCCGTGACACACCGCGTCGGCGCCGACCATATTGGCAATCTCGATCTGACGCTTGGCGATCAGCGGCCGCGCGATCGACGTGCCGAGCAGATACTGGCCTTCATAAAGCGTGTTAGCGCGGAACATCGGGAAGACAAAATCGCGCACGAACTCTTCGCGCAGATCGTCGATGAAGATGTTGTCGGGCTTCACGCCCATCGCCAGCGCCTTCTCCCGCGCCGGCGCCAGCTCTTCGCCCTGGCCGAGATCGGCCGTGAAGGTGACGATCTCGCAGCCGTAGGTTTCCTCAAGCCACTTCAAGATGATCGAGGTGTCGAGCCCGCCAGAATAGGCAAGCACAACCTTCTTCACGCCGCTTTTTGTCACGTCAGGCAACTCCGTTTGTCGTCGCGAGGCATAGCCGCCATGCGCCGGGCACGCCATATGGAATCGAGATGGCTCACCTGCCGGCACCACTGCAAGCGCGCCTCGAGCGCACCGCGCGCTCCTATTTCGAGGCGCCGGGTTTCAACGTCGATTTTTCGGCACCAGCGGGCGCGCCCGCGCTTGTCGCGCCAGATTCGCTGACGTGGCGGGTGATGAAGAACCCGGTGGCCTTAGTCGTCGGCGGCATTGCGGCGGTTATTCTGGAGCTCGCGGAGCCGCGCGTGCGCACCGGCGTCTGGGAACACACGAGCTTCCGGCGCGATCCGGTGACGCGCATGCGCCGCACCGGCTATGCCGCGATGGTGACCGTTTATGCACCAGCCGAGGCAGCGCGCGCGATGATCGCAGGCGTCGTGCGCGCGCATGAGCGGGTTGCAGGCGAGACGCCAGCCGGCATCGCCTATCGCGCCAACGATGAGCCGCTGCTCAACTGGGTGCACGCAACGGCTGGCTTTGGCTTCTTCGAGGCCTATAGCCGCTTCGTCCGCCCGCTCTCGCGCGCCGATATGGATCAACTCTTCGCCGAAGGCGCGGTGGGCGCTGGACTGTACGGCGCCCACGGCGCGCCGCGTTCGGCGGACGAGATGGATACGCTGTTCGCAACGATGGCCCCACAGATGGAGCGCTCCGAAATTGTCTCCGAGTTTCTCGACATCGTGCGCAGTGCACCGCTACTGCCCTCACGCCGCGCACAGCGCTTGATGATCCGCGCGGCAGTGGAGATCACCCCGTCATGGGCGCGCAAGCTATTGGGCTTGGAGCGCCAAGGTTTGCGGCCGGGCGAAGCGGCGTTGCTGCGCGTGCTCGGCGGTACGGCTGACAAGCTGGCGATCGACAGCGCCCCGCCATCGCTCGCCTGCGTACGCATGGGTTTGCCGGCGGATTGTCTTTATCGCTAGCAGCGTCCGCGAAGCGAGTGCCTACACCATCACCTGGTTACCCAGCTCCACCGCGCGCCCACTGGGGATATGGAAGAAGTCCGTGGCGTTCGTGGCGTTGCGGGCGAGGAAGATGAACAAGTGATCCTGCCAGAGCGGCATGCCGCTCTTTTCGCTCGGCACGATGGTGCGTCGCGACAGGAAGAAGCTCGTTTTCATGATGTCGAACTTCAGGCCGTGCTTGCGCGCTTCGGTGAGCGCTTTGACGACGTTCGGCGTTTCCATGAAACCGAACTTCAGCGTCACCCGCTTCACGTCCGGCATGAAATCCTCGACCTTGACCCGTTCGCCCTCCGGAGCGCGCGGCGCATTGATCGTTTGAACCGTGAGAATGATGATCTGCTCGTGCAGAACTTGATTGTGCTTCAGGTTGTGCATGAGCGCGGCCGGCGCGACATCGGGATCGCCGGTGAGGAAGATCGCCGCCCCACGCACGCGATGCGGTGGATGATGTGAGAGCGTTTCGAATAGCTTCGCCAGCGGCTCATCGCGGCGCACGGTTTCTGACAAGAGCCGCGAGCCGCGCACCCATGTCCACATGATGAGCACGAGACCCATCGCCACCATCAGCGGCACGAAGCCACCAGACCAAACCTTCAGCATGTTGGACGAGAAGAACGTGAACTCGATCACAGCGAACGGCACGCACGCCAGAATCGCGAGCCACAGCGGACGCTTCCACAATTTCCAGATGGCAAAGAAGATCAGCACGGTCGAGACCAACATCTCCGCTGACACGGCGATGCCGTAAGCGGAAGCCAAGCGGCTCGATGAACCGAACGCCAGCGCCAAGAGCAACACGCCGGCCAACATCAAGAAATTGATCTGCGGCATGTAAATTTGGCCGGCCTGCGTCTCGGAGGTACGGCGGATTTCCATGCGCGGCAGGATACCAAGTTGGATCGCCTGTTGCGTGATCGAGAACGCGCCGGTGATCACCGCTTGGCTCGCAATAATCGTCGCCATCGTCGCCAACAGCACGACCGGCAAGCGCGCCCACTCAGGGGCCAGCATGAAGAACAGATTGTCGATGACGGCCGGGTTCGAGAGCGCCAGCGCGCCCTGGCCGAGATAATTGAGCGTCAAACACGGCAGAATAATCGCGATCCAAGCGCGGCTGATGGGCTTGCGCCCGAAGTGGCCCATGTCGGCATAGAGCGCCTCGGCGCCGGTGACGGCCAGAAACACAGCGCCGAGCACGACGAACGACAGCCCCGCATGGCTGACAAAGAAGCCCAAAGCCGGCAGCGGCGACAGCGCCTGTATAATGCCAGGATCGTCAGTGATGTGCAGCAGACCAAGCACCGCCATGGCGAGAAACCACACCAGCGTGATCGGCCCGAACAATGCGCCGATCTTTGCCGTGCCACGGCTTTGCACGAAGAAGAGCCCAATCAGAATGACGATGCTGATCGGCAGAATCCACGGATTGATATAGTCCTCGACGCCCGGCACAGCGCGCAAGCCTTCGACGGCGGAGAGGACGGAGATCGCAGGCGTGATCAGGGCGTCGGCATAAAACAGCGAGGCGCCCAGCATGCCGGCGCCGAGCAAAAAGACGCTGGGCTTTTCGAACGCTTTGCGCACAAGCGCCATTAGCGACAGCGTGCCGCCTTCGCCCTTATTGTCGAGCCGCAGCAACACGAACACGGACTTGATGGTCACGACGATGATCAGCGCCCAGAAGATCAGCGACACGATGCCAATCACTTCATCGCGCGTCGGCGCTCGCGCGTAATCGTTGGTGACGATGCGCAGACATTCACGCAGCGCGTAAAGCGGGCTGGTGCCGATGTCGCCGTAAACGACGCCGACGGAGCCGATCAGCAGTGTCCAGAACCCACCATGCGCGATGGCGCGCCCGCGGCCGCCATCGTTGGCGCCGCCGGACGAATTCGAGTGCTGGGGCGCGTCGGCCGGGGCCTGCGCCATGAGATGTTCCCCTTCGAGCGCTTGGGAGCGCGCCCGCTACGGGGCGCGCCTTTACGCTCTTTAACCTAGTGGGGCAAATACTTGCGCCTGGGCCTATTGCCGCTTGGTTACCGGCAGCCGCAACCGCCGCCCCCATGACCGCCGCGTCCGAAGCCGCGCGCGCCAGCGCTGGCGCGGGCTGATGCGTACGCATACGCCGAAGCGTGCGCCGAACCGCCGCGGATAACGACCGTGGTGCTCGAATAATAGCCACCGCCAATGTCAGCGCCGACGCCGCCACCGCGAGCGAAGAACGAGTTCGACAATGTGACAGTCTCCGGGCCCGTCTCAATGACCGGCGCGGGCGCTGGCGCCACAAGTTCAGGCGCCGGCCGTGGACGCGGACGAACCGGGCGCGGCTGACGCGGGCGCTCGATGCCATCGGCGTGCGCGA
The DNA here is from genome assembly GCA_022841905.1 of Hyphomonadaceae bacterium. Classification (GTDB taxonomy): domain Bacteria; phylum Pseudomonadota; class Alphaproteobacteria; order Caulobacterales; family Aquidulcibacteraceae; genus Vitreimonas. The sequence goes on from JALHQO010000002.1 coordinate 9,127, forward strand.
CGCTCGGCGTCAACGCGATCGGCGCGGCGACCAAGGCCAGGGCGGCAAGAAGCGCGAGCATGCGCATGAGACAGTCTCCAGAGATCCGGGGCACTCTCGCGTGCGTATCTCCGAATGCAAAGTAGCTTCGCCGGAGGGGCGCGAACTTCGCCTCAACGAAAGGGCGTTAATCAGAAATCGGTAGCGATGCCCTTCTTCTCCCAATCGCCGTAGCGCGTTGGCTCCGGGCCGGCGGGGCCGCCAAATTCCTTGGGCTGCTCCGCCGCCGCTTTGCGGCGGGCTTCCGCCTCGGCCAGCGCCCGTTGCGCCTCCGGGGTCAAGACACGCTTTGGCGCCACTGACTCGCTCTCATCCATATTGAACCTCAGCTTTCGGCTCTCAATATCATAGCGCGTAGAGGAGTCAGATGAACCACCTGAAGACCTATATTCTGCTAGCCGCCATGACCGCCCTGTTCGGCGGTGTCGGTTACTTGATCGGCGGCACGGGCGGCATGTTGATCGCGCTCGCGGTAGCGGCGGCGATGAATATGTTCGCTTACTGGAACGCCGATAAGCTGGTGTTACACCATTTCCGTGCCCAGGAGGTCGATCCGCGCCACCCCGACCCACGCGTGCAGGCTTACGTTCAAGACACGCTGGCGCTGGCGCAGCGCGCCGATCTCCCGGCGCCAAAAATTTACATCATCGACAACCCGCAGCCGAACGCCTTCGCTACAGGCCGCAATCCCGCGAACGCCGCCGTAGCAGCAACCACCGGCCTCCTCGGCCTACTGTCGCGCGAGGAAATTCGCGGCGTCATGGCGCACGAACTGGCGCACGTGAAAAACCGCGACACGCTGACCATGACGGTGACCGCCACCATCGCCGGCGCCATCGCCATGCTGGCGAATTTCGCGCTGTTCTTCAGCCCGCGCGACGCCAACGGCAACTCCAACCCAATCGCCGGCCTGCTCATCATGCTGCTCGCGCCGCTCGCGGCGTCGCTGGTGCAAATGGCGATCAGCCGCGCGCGCGAGTACGAAGCCGACCGCATCGGCGCTGAGATCGGCGGCGAGCCGGAAGCGCTGGCCAGCGCGTTGCAGAAGATCGAAGGCTACGCCCGTCAGCGCGTGAACGAGGACGCCGAGCGCAATCCGGCGATGGCGCACCTCTTCATCATCAACCCGCTCTCGGGCCGTGGCGCCGACAACCTCTTCTCGACGCACCCGAACACGAAAAACCGCATCGCCCAGCTGATGCAGATGGCGCAGCGTCTCGGTCGCGGAACAACGCGGCCTGCGTCTGCCGACCAGCAGGGTCCGTGGGCGCGTCGCCAGGGTCCGTGGGGTTAAACCGCGGCAAGGCGCCATCGGCGCTTCACATCTGATTGATTTTGTGAACATTTCCTATTGGGCGCGGGGACAGGCCCGCGCACTATGGTTGATGAAGCCTTAACCGGCGCACTGCGAGCCTTAGCGCGGCTCGCGATGCGTCTTTTTCCCGTCCTCCCAGCCGCGCTTTGCGTGGCGATCGGCATGTCTGCCGCGCCGGCCCCAGCCTGGGCCGATAGCCCCGTCGTGATCGACGGCGCCGACGAGGACGTGCGCGAAGGCATCCTCGATTTGCTGCCGGATCGCGATGAGCCAACTACGCTGTTTGAAGCCGAGCGCATCGCCGAGGAGGCCGCCGCGCGCGCGCTCGTGTGGCTGCGCTCCGAAGGCTATTACGGCGCGACCGTAACGCCAGAAGCAAGCGAAGACCCGCCGTCAGCCCGGCTCGTCATCGCACCGGGCCCGCGCTTCCGCTTCGAACCGGTTGAAGTCGCCTATGTCGGCGAGCCGCCAAACGCGGCGGCCGCAAGCGAGATCACGCGCGCGCTGCAAACCGTGGAGCCCGGCGCCCCGGCGCGCGCGGCCAGCGTGTTGGAAGCGGAAGCCAACGCGATTGCGGCGCTGCAATCGGCCGGTTACGCCGAAGCCGCCGCCGGTGAAAGACGCGTCGTTGTCGACCACGCCACCGCACTGGTCACTGCGCGCTATGAGTTCAATGTTGGCGCGCTCGCGCGCTTGGGCGATGTGCGCGCCTCGCCCGACAGCATCATCCGGCCGAGCTTCATCGATAGCCTACAAAACTGGGAGGATGGCGAAACCTATTCGCCGCAAGCGCTGGCGCAACTCCGCCGCGACATCACCTCCACCAGCGCCGTCTCCCTCGCCACCACGCGGCTTGAACCGCCAAACGCAGCCGGCGTGCGCGACGTCGTGGTCGAGATCGAACCGGCGCGCCGCAACGCCTACGAACTCGGCGCCAGCTATTCCACCACGGAAGGCGTCGGCGTCGTCGCGGAGTGGACGCGCCGGAATTTCACGCGGCGCGCGGATTCGCTCAGCGTCGAAGCAACGCTGGCGGAGCTGCAGCAGGGCCTCACTGCCGAATGGCTGCGCCCGCACGCCGCCGGCCTTGGCCACGCCATCACCTTCGGCGCCGAGATCACACGCGATGACCTCGACGCGTACACACGAACGGGCGCGGCCATTTATGGCTCAGTCGATGCATCGAGCCGCTTACGGATCGGCCAAAGCTACGGCTTGCGGCTCTCGGCCGACCAATATGACGACATTGGCGGCGCAGCCGTCAGCGACGCGATCGTGCTGTCGGGCTTCTACAATCTGCGCAACGACACTACTGGATTTTCGCTCGATCCGCGCGACGGCTCGATCGTCGATCTCCGCATCGAACCGTCCGCCTCGGCGGGCGATGAGACGCTGGGCTTCGTCCGCCTCATCGGCGATGGCCGCATCTACGAATCCTTCGGCGAGAATGACCGGCTCACCCTCGCTGCGCGTTTGCGCACCGGTTGGCTCGAGCCCGTCTCTGGCAGCGCCGACGATGTTCCGCCGGATCGCCGCTTCTATGCCGGCGGCGGCGGCTCGGTGCGCGGCTATGCTTACAACTCCATCTATCCGGAAGAACGCGACCTGCTCGGCCTCACGCCGGGCGGCCAAGGCGCAGTCGATGGTTCGCTCGAAGCACGCTGGCGTTTCGACAATTCGTGGGGTGCTGCCGTGTTTGTCGACGCCGGTACGGCGTTCGACTATTGGGGTGACGCCGGCGATCTGAGCTGGGGCGCAGGCTTTGGCGTTCGTTACGATCTGGGCTTTGCGCCGCTGCGCGTCGATATCGCCGTGCCTTTGGACGAAGACGAGTCCGGCGACGACTTCGTGCTTTATATCAGCCTGGGCCAAGCGTTTTGAGCGAGGACCCGTCGCCTCCTCCGCCGCGCAAACGCCGGCGCCACTGGCTCTTTCCCGCGACGGGCGCCGCCATCATGGCGAGCGGCGCAGCGGTCGGCATCGGCCCGCTCGCCCCGTGGGTGGTCGATCAATTCGCCGACGGCGCACGCATTTGGCGGCTGGGGCGCCTCGAGGTCGAAGGCGTACGCGGCGGCTGGCTCGGCGCGCTCACCGCCGCTCGCGTTACCATCGCCGATGAGCAGGGTGTTTGGCTCGAAGCCAGCAATCTGGAACTCAACTGGCGCCCGCAAGACATTCTCGGCGGCACGGTGCGCCTCGACGCGGCGCGCGCCAATTCGATCGTCATTCTGCGCCAGCCAACTTTACTTCCAAGCCGCCCACCGAGCGGCGCCACGTTCGATATCGATCTGCGCGGCATCCATGTCGACACGATAACGGTTGAAGAAGCCGCGTTCGGCGTCGCGGCCGCGTTCACCGCCGATTTTGAATTGCGTATCGAAGACGATGCGTTCCAGGCGCTCGACATCGCCTTGCAGCGCACCGACAGCGACGCCGACCGCATCATCGCGCAAGTCGGCGTCGGCGAAGCCTACGTCTTGCACGCCGACATTTACGGCGCGCCAGGCGGCATTCTGGCGAGCGCGCTCGGTGTCCCGGACGAAGAGGTTCGCGCCACCGCGCGCGGCGAAGGCGACGCACAGACGGGTGCGGCTTCGGCTCTCATAAGCATTGGCGCCGATGAGAGCGAAGCAGCGAACTTCATCAGCATTCTCGGCAACTGGACACCGGAGCGCTGGGCCATCACACGCGCCACCGCCCGGCTCGATCGCCTGCCCGCGCTGGAAACGCTCGCCCGCCGCATTGGCCCGAGCGTCGAGCTTGCCGCCAGCGGCGCGCATGCGGGCGCGTTGGAAGCGCGCGCCGCGACGCCGTTCTTCGCCGTCGATTTGCAAGGCGCGCTCAACGAAGAATGGGAGCTCGATGGACCCGCGCGCTTTGTCGCGACGACCGAGCGCCTCTCCGACATCGCCCGCGAGTCGCCGTTTGAGCTTGGCGCCGCGCGGCTGGAAGGCGAACTGCGCGCCGCCCGCGGCACGACCGCCATTCAAGCCACGCTGGATGCCCAGGCTATCGATGCACTCGGTCAACGCACGCAGCTTGCCGGCCCGGTCAACGCCGCGCTGACGCAGGCGCGGTTTGAACTCGACGCCGATCTGCGCGCGCCTGCCGACACCGCGCCGCTGTTTGCACAAGCGCGCCTGCGCACCGAACTCAATTTCGATCGCGCGCGCGGCCGCTTCTCGCTCGATCGCGCCGAGCTCACCAGCGATGCACTCGCGCTGACTGCGCAAGGCTGGGTCAATCGCGGTGACGGCGAATTCTCCGGCGACTGGCGCATCCGCCGCCTGCAAGCCTTCTCACCCGATTTAACCGGCCAAGCCGCAGGCCGCTGGCGCGCCTTCGCCGAGGACGCTGGCGACGAACGCGTCTGGACATCCACCTTGCAGGGCGCCGGCGAACGCATCGGCGGCGCGCCGGCAATCGTGCCGCAATTGCTTGGCGCTTCGCCAAGCTTGGATGGGCGCTTCACCTACGAGAATGGCGGCATCACCGTCACACATGCGCGCGTCGAAGGCGCGCAACTGCGCGCCGGCGCAACCGGCCGCATCGTCAGCGGCCAAGCCGATCTCGCGCTCGAAGCGACAGCGCGCGGGCCGCTCTCGCTTGGCGGCGCAGAGATCGCCGGCGCGGTGGACGCGACCGGCCGCATCACGGGGCGCATCGCGCGTCCGACGTTAACAGCGCGCGCCTCGGTTTCGAGCTTCGCGGCGGGCGGCGTTGTTGTTGAACAACCGATCGTGGACTTCACACTCGCGCCCACCGGCAACGCTTATGCCGGGACCGCGACAGTGCAAGGTGCGGCATCCGGGCAACCGCTCAACGGCAGCGCCAACATCAACATTGCCGGCGGCGCGTTCGGGCTCAGCAACCTCGATGCGCAATGGGGCGGCCTCGCTGCGCAAGGCTCGGCCTCGTTCGGTTCGCGCGGCGTGACGGCGGCGCTCGATGTCAACGGCGCACTCGACGGCATCGTGCCGGGCGTGACCGGCCGCTTTAGCGGCGACCTTGCGCTCAGCCCCGAGACGCTCACGCTGGACGCACAAATCGTGGACGCGCGCGCCGGCGAGTTACGCATTCGCGCCGCGACACTTCGCGCGCAGGGGCCGATGAACGCCATCGCCGCAACTTTCGACATGCGCGGGCGCTTACGCGAGGCGCCGCTGCAATTTGCCGGCACAGCAATGGCCGATCTCGACGGCGCCTCCGCGCTCAGTGCCGAAGGCCGCGGCACGTTGGCCGGCGCCGATATCTTCACGCGAGCGCCGATGCGCGCCGAATGGCGCGAGGGGCGCATGGAAGCATCGCTTGATGTCGCCGTTGGCGACGGCGTCGTGCGTGCAAGCTGGACCGATCGCGGCCGCGCGCTCTCCGGCTCCGCGGAGATCGAGGATGCACCGCTCGCGCCGCTCGCTGCGATTTGGGGCGAACGCGCCACCGGCCGCATCGATGGACGCGTCACGCTCGCCAGCCATGGCGGTGGCCTATCCGGCGATGCTGACATCAGCTTCGACGACGCGCGCTTCGCCGGACGTCAGCGCGGCACGCTCGATATGCGCATTGTCGGTCAACTCACGCCCGCGCGCCTCGCCGCCACTGTCGACGCAACCTCGACCGACGGCCTGGTCGCGCATTTCGAAGCAGATGCGCCCGTCGTCACCGGCGCTGCCCCCATCCGCATCGCGCTCGCGCCCGAGCGGCGCGGTCGCGCGACGTGGCGCGTAACCGGCCCCTCCGACAGCCTCTGGGCCGCCGCGCGCTTGCCGGATCAATCGCTGCAAGGCCAACTGAACGGCGAAGGCGAGCTTGAGTTTGGCGCCGGCTATCTCTCCGGCGACGGTTACATCGAAATCGTCGATGGCCGGTTTGAGGACAAGCTCACCGGCGTCACACTCGTCGATCTCGACGCGCGCGTCGCCATCGACAATCGCGGCGTCACCATCGAAAATTTCACCGCATCCGGCCCGCGCGGCGGCCGCCTTACCGCCACCGGCGGCAGCGACACGAACCGCGAAGGCACGATCACGGTGACCGTCAACGACATGCGCGTCGCCGATCGGCCCGACGCACGCGCTGTCGCCAGCGGCGAACTGACTTTAACGTGGGAAGGCCTGCACTCGGCCCTCAGCGGCGAACTCAACATCACCGAGGCCGAGATCGATATCGCCGCGAATCCCGAAGCCGGCATCCCGACGCTCGATGTCATCGAGATCAACCGGCCGAACGATTTCGATGAAACCGAGGAGGAGGAGGAAGTCGCCGAAGCAACGCGCCGCAATGGCGCGACCACTTTGGACGTGCGCGTGCGGGCGCCGGGGCGCGTGTTCACGCGCGGGCGCGGCGTAGATGCGGAATGGTCGCTCGACCTGCACCTGCAGGGCACATCGAACAATCCGCTTCTGTTCGGAGACGCGCGCGCCATCCGCGGCACGCTCGCCCTCTCCGGCCAGCCATTCGAGATCGAAGATGCACGTATCGTCTTCCGCGGCGATCCGCTCGACGCGCAGATCGATCTCACCGCCGTGCGCGACACCGCCGATCTCTCGGCCAGCATCCGCTTGACCGGCACCGCGCGCGATCCGGAAGTGACATTCTCCAGCGATCCAGCGCTGCCGGAAGACGAGATCCTGCCGCAAATCCTGTTCGGCCGCTCTGTCGAAGATCTTTCGGGGTTCGAAGCCGCGCAGCTCGCCGCGAGTCTGGCTGCGCTCAGCGGCCGCGCTTCGCTCGATCTAGTGGACGCAGCACGCGCCGCCGCCGGGCTCGATCGCTTCAACGTGCGCCAGGACGAAGACGGCGGTTTCCTCGTCGCTGGCGGCGTCTATCTGACCCGCAACGTCTATGTCGAGGTGGCGCGCACCGGCCTCGGCCAAGCGCAAACCCGCGTCGAATACACCATCCGCCCACGCCTCGTGCTGATCACCAGCTTCCTCGGCAATGGCGATCAACGCGTTTCGCTGCGCTGGCGGCGTGAAACGGATTGAAGGCAGTGGGCATTAGGCAGTAGGCAGTAGCCGGGCGCGGGGCTTTTCCCATTGCCTACTGCCCGCTGCCTACTGCCTCCCCATGAAATTCCTCGACCAAGCAAAAATCTATATCCGTTCCGGCAATGGCGGCGCGGGGGCAGTGTCCTTTCGCCGTGAGAAGTTCATCCCGTTCGGCGGGCCGGATGGCGGCGATGGCGGCAAGGGCGGCGATGTCTGGATCGAGGCAGCTGACGGCCTCAACACGCTGATCGATTACCGCTACCAGCAGCATTATAACGGCAAGACCGGCGGTCACGGCATGGGCCAGAACCGCCACGGCGCCGATGGCGAAAGCGTCACCCTGCGCGTGCCGACCGGCACGCAGGTGCTCGACGAAGACAAAGAAACCGTCATCGCCGATCTCGACAAAGCCGGCATGCGCGTGCTGCTCGCCAAAGGCGGCAATGGCGGCTTCGGCAACGCTTATTTCAAATCGTCCGTGAACCAGGCGCCCCGTCACGCCAATCCTGGCCTCGACGGCGAAGAGCGCACGTTGTGGCTCCGCCTAAAACTGATCGCTGACGCGGGGCTCGTCGGTATGCCCAATGCCGGCAAGTCGACGTTTCTGCGCTCCGTCAGCTCCGCGACACCAAAGGTCGCCGACTACCCGTTCACGACTTTGCACCCGCACCTTGGCGTCGTCTCCATCGGCGAAAGCGAGCGCTTCATCATGGCCGACCTTCCCGGCCTGATCGAAGGCGCGGCGGAAGGCACCGGTCTCGGCACGCGCTTTCTCGGCCACGTCGAACGCTGCGTCGCGCTCGTGCACTTGATCGACATCACGCAAGACGATGTCGAAGAAGCCTACCGCACCGTGCGCCACGAACTGGAAGAGTACGGCGAAGGCGTCGCGGAAAAGCCGGAGATCATCGCGCTCAACAAAGTCGATGCGCTGACGCCGGAAGACGCACAGGCCAAGCGCGATGCGTTTGCAAAAGCGATCGGCAAGGACGTCCGGCTCGTCTCGGGCGTCTCAGGCGCGGGCGTGCGCGAGCTAGTCAACGAAATCGCCGCCATGCTGCGCGATCGCCGCAGCGAGGAAGCCGCGGAATTGGAAGCGGACGAGGACTGGGCGCCTTAACTCGACCCGAGGCGGAGCATCATGTCCAATGTATCAAGCTGCTCCCAATAAGACCGCCTTTGCGCATCGCGCATGACGCCCGTTGATCGTCCCAACAAACCGCCATTCGCATCGATCAGCAAGGTGAACGGTAACACGGTCGAGAGTTGCGCATAGGTCGTACGCGTGCGCTGCGCCGAGCGCCGGTCACGATCGAACCCAAACACCCAAAGCAAGCTTTGCTCGGCAGCGTCTGTCGCCCGCGCGGAGACGAGACCGGCCGCTCCCAGCTGCACCAAACGCGCACGAGCAGTCTCGAGGTTGGCGTCATCATAGGCCAATAAGGCCTTCACTTGCGCGCGCGAGTTGGCCGCCTGCAATCGCGCATTCAATTGCGCTTCGGGACGTTTTTCGACAAGACACGGCGCGCACCATGTGGCCCAAATCGCCAGCACTGTCGGTCGACCACCGAGCCAATCACGAAGACTGATGCGCGCGGCGCCCGGATCCGGCTCGATACGCGTGGCCAAAACACGATCAAGAGGGCGCTGCGGAGCGTCCCATGCGGCGAACGCCGAATGCGACCTGAGCCAATCAGGCGCCGGGGGCGAACCCTGTGCGGACGCAGTTGAAGGAACGGCCACCGAAGCGAGACCGGCGGCAAGAACTGCACGGCGCGTACTGAACATCAAAACCTCTCACCCGCCTTTATAGCGCGGCAACCTGAGGTTTCGAGCGCAAAATCAGCCCAATGCCGCCTGCGCTTTGCGGCGTGCTTCAGCGCCTTCGCGCGGATCGAGCCCAAGCAAATCGGTGACGCGCCGCATCATCGCATCTTCGTGCTTCTCGCGCTCGGCATCCGCCAACATAACGCGCCACAGCGCTTCGATCACCGTAGCGCGCTCTTCGTAAGGAATGCCGGCTTTAATCAACGAGGTGAACTTGTACATGTCGCTCGACGCCGCCTCCGCCGTTTCGCCTTGCGCACGCAGCGCCGCCGCGGCGTCCGCCGAAAGCCCGTACCGTTCGCTCAAGACGCGATCAATCTGGGCGCGTTCGGCCTCGGCATAATCGTGATCGGCATGAGCGGCGATAACCAACAGTGCGGCCACCGCGATGCGCTGATCTTCCGGCGCCAGGGCGCCGCCCTCTTCGGGCATTCCCTTTAGTCTTTTGAGCAAATCGGCAAGCATGAGCGTGACCTAGAGCCTCCTTGCACCGGCGGCAAGAACGCCCTGTCGCAATCGCTGCGACCGGGTACTATGTCCGCACGCATGGCCTCCCCACTCGCCTCAGCCAAACGCATCGTGCTGAAGATCGGTTCAGCACTGCTGGTCGATCCCGCGACCGGCGAACCCGCGTGCGCGTGGTTGAACGCTTTGGCTGATGACGTCGCCCTCGCGCGCGGCCAAGGCAAACAGGTGCTGATCGTCTCGTCGGGCGCCATCGCGCTGGGCCGGCGCGTGCTAGGGCTCGCGCAAACCAAGCGCCTGGAGGAGAAGCAGGCCGCTGCCGCTGCGGGGCAAGCGCGACTGATGGCGGCCTATGAAGCGGCGTTCTCGCGCCATGGCATCCCGGTCGCACAAGCGCTGCTGACGCCGGACGACACCGAGCGCCGCCGCCGCTGGCTCAATGGCCGCGCTACGTTGGAGACGCTGCTGAAGCTCGGCGCCGTGCCGATCGTCAACGAGAACGACACCGTCGCCACCGCCGAAATCCGCTATGGCGATAACGACCGCCTCGCCGCGCGCGCAGCGCAAATGATCTCCGCCGACGCGCTGATTCTGTTCTCCGACATTGACGGACTTTACGAGTCCGATCCGCGCCATAATCCGCACGCGCCCTTCATTGCCGAAGTGCGCGAGATCACGCCCGCGATCGAAGCCATGGCCGGCGATCCCGGCGCGCTCGGCTCGGGCGGCATGCGCACCAAGATCGAAGCCGCCAAGATCGCCACGCGCGCAGGCTGCGCTGTCGCCATTATGAAAGGCGGCGGCGACGCGCCGCTCACAGCGCTCGCAAACGGCGCGCGCGCGACATGGTTCCTGCCGACGGCAACGCCGCAAGCCGCGTACAAGAGCTGGATCGCCGGCGCGCTGAAACCACAAGGCGATCTCACCATCGATGATGGCGCGGTGACGGCGCTGAAAGCCGGCAAGAGCTTACTTGCGGCGGGCGTAAGCCAAGTCAGCGGCGCCTTCGAGAAAGGTGATGCCGTGCGCATCGTTAATGGGGGCGTCGAGGTTGGGCGCGGGCTGGCGCGTTACGACGCCGCTGAAACCGCGCGCATCAAGGGCCTAAAGAGCGCCGATATCGCGGCGGCCCTCGGTTATGACGCAGGCGGCGTGATCGTGCATGCGGACGATCTGGTGTTGAGCTGCTAGATTGGCGCCCATGGACGACGCCTCGCCCCTTCTGCGCCAGATGCTCGACATTGGCCAACGCGCCCGCGCCGCGTCGCGGGCCCTGGCCGACGCGTCATCAGCAACGCGCAACGCAGCGCTGACGGCAATCGCGCAAGAACTGCGCGCGGCTAGCGATTCGATCCTGAGCGCCAACGCTCAAGACGTCGCGCGCGCGGGCGAAGCTGGGCTCGACCACGCTTTTATTGACCGGCTGACGCTCAATGCGACGCGCCTCGACGCTATCGTCAGCGGCGTGGAGATCATCGCCGCTTTGCCGGACCCGGTCGGCGCAACTACCGAAGAATGGACACGCCCTAACGGTTTGCGCATCGCGCGCGTACGCACGCCGATCGGGGTCATCGGCATGATCTTCGAGAGCCGGCCTAACGTGGCCGCCGACGCAGGCGCACTCGCGCTCCGCGCCGGCAACGCCATCATTCTACGCGGCGGTTCTGACAGTGCGGCGAGCAGCGCGGCAATCGTGGCGGCCTTGCGCAAGGCGCTTGCGAGCGCGGGCTTGCCGGAGGACGCGATTCAGGTCGTTCCAAGCGCCGACCGCGCGGCTGTCGGCCACATGCTGGCCGGCCTCGGCGGCGCCATCGACATCATCATTCCGCGCGGGGGCAAATCATTGGTGGCGCGGGTGCAGAGCGAAGCGCACGTGCCGGTGTTCGCGCACCTGGAAGGCGTTTGCCACACCTACATTCACGCCGATGCCGGCGCCGCAAAAGCTGTCGCTATCACTGTGAACGCGAAACTTCGCCGCGTCTCCGTATGCGGCGCGACGGAGACTTTGCTGATCGATCGCGCCGTGGCGCCATCGCTTCTGCCATCAATCGCCGAAGCGCTCACCGCCGAAGGCTGCGCCTTGCGCGGCGATGCGGAGGCGCGCGCGATCATGCCGATGGCGGACGCGACGGAGGACGATTGGCGTACTGAGTATCTCGCGCCAATCCTTTCCGTCCGTGTCGTTGACGGCATCGACGCCGCCATCGCGCATATCGCACACTACGGCTCACAGCACACCGAGTGCATCGTCACCGAGAACGCCAGCGCGGCCGATACTTTCCTTCGCCGCGTCGACAGCGCCATCGTTCTGCACAACGCCTCCACGCAATTCGCCGATGGCGGTGAGTTCGGGTTCGGCGGCGAGATCGGCATCGCCACGGGTCGCCTGCATGCGCGCGGCCCGGTTGGCGCGGAGCAGCTCACCACCTTCAAATACGTCGTGCGCGGCGATGGCCAGGTGCGGCCATGAAGCGTGCGTTCCCGCTCGCTTTCCCTGGCATGAAAATCGGGCTCTTCGGCGGCAGCTTCGATCCAGCGCATGAGGGCCACGCCCACGTTGCCGAAACAGCGCTGAAGCGGCTCGGCCTCGACAAAGTGTGGTGGCTCGTTTCGCCGCAAAATCCGCTGAAACCGAAATCCAGCCCGTTCGCCCAACGCGTGGCTTCGGCGCAAGCGCAGGCTCATGGCCGGCAGATGGAAGTCACCGACATCGAAGCGCGGCTGGGCGTGGGCTTCACCTACCAAACCCTGCGGGCGCTGAAGCGGCGCTATCCGGGCGTGGAATTTTTTCTCGTCATGGGCGCCGACAACCTTGCCAACTTCCGCCGTTGGCGAAATTGGCGGGAGGTGGCCGAGGCCGTCCCGGTCGTGGTGGTGTCCCGCCCCGGCGCCGGCGCACGCCACCGGCTATCTGCGCCAAAACACTGGATTTTCCTGACCGCCCGCCATCACCGCCAATCGTCCACCGCGCTCCGGGCCGCGCGGCGCCCGCCGGTGGCGAAACCGAAGCGGAAGTGATAGCGTTGCCCCTCTCGGAGCAACCAAGGACCAAAGCACCTGTCGCCTGAAATCAAACGCGCACCGGCCGCGTCACGAGCCGTGAAACCCCCGCGTGACGCCGCTGAACGGCCGCCGCGCGGCATTGATGTCGAAGCTGCGACGCGCGTGGTGTTGACCTCGCTCGAAGACGACAAAGCCGAAGACATCGTCACCATCGATATTCGCGGCAAGTCATCGTTCGCCGATATGCTGGTCGTCGCCTCGGGCCGCTCGGCGCGCCATGTCGGCGCGCTGGCCGACCACATCATGCGCAAACTGAAAGAGAGCGGCCTGAAGGACGTTCATGTCGAAGGCATGCCGCACGCCGATTGGGTGCTGGTGGATGCGGGCGACGTGGTGGTGCATCTCTTCCGGCCGGAAGTGCGCTCCTTCTATAACATCGAGAAAATCTGGGCCGGCGGCCCGGGTCCCGACCCCACACCCGTCTGACGCGTGCGCCTGCTGATCGCAGCGGTCGGGCGGCTGCGCGACGGGCCGGAAGCCACGCTCACGGCTGACTACATCGCCCGCGCGACCAACGCCGGGCGCCAAATTGGCTTCAAGAGCGTCGATCTCGTCGAAGTCGAAGGTAAGCCACCCGGCGACATGCGCGCCGAAGCCTCGGCCCTTTATCGCGCCACGCCTGACGAAGCGCGCAAAGTGCTCTGCGATGAGCGCGGCGCCGAATGGACCTCGCGCCATCTTGCTGAAAAGCTCGCGCGCTGGCGCGATGACGGCCAGGCCTGCACGACATTCTGGATCGGCGGCGCCGACGGAACGTCACAGAGCATTAAGGATAACGCTGATGAAAAGCTGGCTTTTGGCCGCCAAACATGGCCGCACAAGCTGGTTCGCGTGATGTTGGCCGAGCAAGTTTACCGGGCTCTCATGATATTGTGCCGTACTCCTTATCACCGGGACTAGAGATTCCGGGTGATGGGTATTGGTCATGATGCGAGGCGCAAAACGCGCCCGCGCTCTTGTCGCATGCGCGGCGGGAGCGCTTGCGGTTCTCCTGACGGGCGCAGCTGACGCCCAGACTCGCACTGTGTCGCAAGTTGAGCGCGATCGCCGCGCCGAGACCGCGCGCGCCGAACGCTTGCGCGACCAAGCGGCTGCCGCACGCCGCGAAGCCCGCGCACTCGACGCCCGCCTGACCGAAGCGGGCCGCCGTCGCAGCGAAGCCGAAGCAGCTGCCGCTGCGGCCGAGGAACGCCTCGCCGCCCTGCGCGACCAAATCAACATCGAACAAGACCGCCGCCTGCATGCGCGCGACGCGCTTGAGCGCGCCTTGGTCAACGCCGCCTTCGCACGCCGCCGCATCGATCCGTCAGCCGCGCGCGCCAACATCCTTGCCCGCGCGCTGGCGCCAGAGGTATCGGCCCGCGAGCGCAACGCCGCTCAGTCTTTGACCGAAGCGCGCACGCTGGAAGCGGCGATCCACGAGGAACAACGCATCCTTGCCGACGCCCAAGCCGCCATCGATGGCGAGCGCGGCGAGATCGTCATGCTGTTGGCCCGCCGCCGCTCGGCCGAGGCCCAGTACGCCAACGACGCCCGCGCCGCTGATCGGCGCGTCCGCACCCTGGCTGCCGAGGCCCGCACCCTCCGGGACCTGGCCAACCGGGTGCAGCCAGCCTCGGCCCCCCGCGCCGGCGGCGGTTCCAGCGGCGCAACCTCGATCCCCGCCGCCTGGCTAGCCCCGACCTCCGGCCGCATCGCCCGCGCTTATGGGGTTCGCGAGGGCCAAGGGGCTGCCGCACAAGGGGTTCTTCTGGCCACCCGCGCCAGCGCTCAGGTCGTCTCGCCCGCCGCGGGCGAAGTCGCCTATGCCGGCGTGTTCAGAAGCTACGGCCAAGTCTTGATCCTGAACCTAGACGGTGGTTACGCTGTCGTGCTCACCGGGCTTCACACCATCTCCGCCCGGGTGGGAGATCGCGTCAGCGCGGGCCAGCCTGTCGGTGAAATGTCAGCCTCAGCCACGCCGGCGCCGGAATTGTATGTGGAAGTGCGACGGAACGGCCAAGCGGTCGATCCTGGGCGTTGGCTCACCGCAAGAGGGCTTGCCGCGGATCAGAGCATACGGGCTGGTTAAGAGATAACGGGCGATACTATCGCCTTGGGGAGTAGACGATGCGGTTAGCTTGGATAGCGGCGCCAGTAGCCGGGGCGGCAGCTCTGGTCGGCGCTCTCGCTTGGTCCGCCCCTGAAGACAACAACCGCGGCGACGTTTACCGCCAACTCGAACTGTTCGCCGACGTGCTCGCGCGCGTCGAGCAGGACTACGTCACCGAGATCGACGAAGAAGCGGCGATGGAGGCTGCGCTGCAAGGCATGCTCGCCTCGCTCGATCCGCACTCTTCTTATCTCTCGCCGTCAGACTTCCGCGACATGCGCTTGCAGGCGCGCGGCGAATATCACGGCCTCGGCGTTGAAGTGACGATCGAAGACGGCGTCGTGCGCGTCGTTTCTCCGATCGACGATACGCCCGCCGCGCGCGCCGGCATTCAGGCAGGCGACTACTTCACCGCCATCAACGGCGAGAGCATTGTCGGCCTCACGCTGAACGACGCCGTGCAGCTGATGCGCGGCGAAGCCGGCACCGAAGTCACCGTCACCGTGGCGCGCGAAGGCCAGGAGCCGTTCGACGTCACCATCGCCCGCCAAGTCATCAATGTCCGCGCCGTTACCGCCCGCGTTGAAGGCGGCGACATTGGCGTGATCCGCGTTTCCACCTTTAACGAGCGCACCGGCGCGATGCTGCAGGACGCCATTCGCGCTGTTCGCCGCGATTCCGGCGGCACTCTGCGCGGCGTCGTGCTCGACCTGCGCAACAATCCAGGCGGCTTGCTCGATCAAGCCATCGAAGTGTCCGACGCCTTCCTCGACGGCGGCGAAGTTGTTTCCACACGTGGACGCCAGCCCGAAGACGTGCAGCGCTATAACGCCCGCCGCGGCGACGATCTCGCCGGCGTGCCGATCGTTGTGCTGATCAACGGCGCCAGCGCCTCGGCGTCTGAAATCGTCGCCGGCGCGCTGCAGGACCGCGGCCGCGCTTTGGTTGTCGGCACGGACTCCTTCGGCAAAGGCTCGGTGCAAACGCTGATCCCGCTGCAAGGCGGTCGCGATGGGGCGCTGCGTCTCACCACTGCGCGCTATTACACGCCAGCCGGTCGTTCGATCCAAGGCGCGGGCATTACGCCGGACCTCGAAGTCGGCGCCCGCCGTGTCGATCCCGCGCAACTGCCGCGGGGCATTTCGGAAGCGGATTTGCCGAACGCGCTTAATAACGACTCGGGTGCGCAACGTCGTGGCGCACACGTGCCGGAAGACCAACCGCCGGAAAACTGGGATCCGGAAGAGGATTATCAGCTGTCACGGGCGATGGAGTTCCTGCGCGGCGGCGTTGTCGTCGAGCGCTTGCGTGCGCGCGCCGGCTGAGCGTTAAGACCTTAGTAACAAAGGCTAACGCGGCCGTTTGAGCTAGTGACGGGCGCCGCGAATTGCGTGATCTTTCGCGCCTATGATTCGCCCGAGATTAAGCGCGCAGCGATCGCCGCAACGGCCCGCCTCGCCCGGGGCAAAACGCCGTCTGCCGCAGATCAATCACAAACTTGCGGCGCTTGGCGCCGCGGTCGTGTTCGCTTTCGTTGCGTTCGGCGCAGTGCAGTTGTTCGGCGATCCGAGCGCCGCTGGCCCGCGCAGCGTACTTGCGCTTGAACCAGGCAGTACCGAGGGCGATGCGCCGGTCGTCTCCTTTGCCGAAGCAGCCGAAGACGGCGCCGACATGCAGCACTTCGGTTTGGACGAACTGCCGTTCGCGGGCGAGATCGGCGAGATCGACGCCACCGGCGAACTGCGCGTGGCCGTGGTTGAATCGCCCAGCACGCCGATCAATGCGCGCCGCCCCGCTTCGCCGCTGCCACGCGCGCCGATCGCCGGCTTGACCGAGCCCGGGCCAAACGGCGTTCTGCCGATCATCGCCGCCAATGGCCGCACGCCTGCGCAAGCTTACGCGCGCCCGTTCACACCCGTCGCTGGCCGGCCGCTAATCTCCGTCGTCGTCGGCGGCCTCGGCTTCAACGCACGCGCGACACAGCAGGCGATCGATGAGCTGCCGCCGGAGATCACGCTTTCCTTCGTGCCATACGCTGACAATCTGCAAACCTGGATCGACCGCGCCCGCGCTGCTGGCCACGAAGTCATGCTCGAACTACCGATGGAGCCGTTCGACCCCGACGCCGACGATACCGGTCCGCAAACATTGCTCGCCTCCGCAACGTCACAGCAGAACCTCACGCGGCTCGACCAATTGCTCTCGCACGCCGCCGGCTATTTTGGCGTCACCAATTATCAGGGCGCGCGCTTCGCCACCTCAGCGCAAGCATCGGCGCCGGTGGCGCAAGCGCTGCGCCGGCGTGGACTCGCGTTCATCTCGTCCGGCATCGGCCAACGATCAGCGCTCAATGTCGAGGCGCAACGCGCGGGGCTGCCGACCGCCGCCGCAGACCGCATCATCGATGTGCGCCGCGAAGCTGATGCGATCGACGATCAACTTCTCAATCTGGAAGCGTTAGCGCTGCAAAACTCTAGCGCAATCGGTGCCGGTTTCGCGTATCCGGTGACGATCGAGCAGGTCGGCCGCTGGGCCCGGGATGTCGAAACGCGCGGCTACCAATTGGCGCCAGCGTCGGCCGTGCTCACAGCACGCGCCACGCGCCGATGACAGAGCCAAAAGACCCGACACGCTACCGCCCCAATGTTGGCCTCGCCCTGTTTCACAAGAACGGGCTCGTCTTCCTTGCCAAACGCATCGCGACCGAAGGCCCGTATCAATGGCAAATGCCGCAAGGCGGCGTCGACCGCGGCGAGAAACCGCTCGAAGCGGCGATCCGCGAACTTGAAGAAGAGATTGGCGTAAGGGAAGAGCACGTCGATCTGCTCGAAGAAACGCCAGACTGGTATTATTACGAATTCCCCATCGACGTGCGCACAAAAATGAAGCCGCGTGGACGCTATTTGGGGCAAAGGCAAAAATGGTTCGCGTTCCGCTTCAAGGGACGTGACGCAGATATAAGACTCGATACGCATACGCCGGAGTTTGTAGACTGGCGTTGGGCGACGCTCGAAAGCGCGCCCGCTTTGGTGATCCCGTTTAAGCGCCCGACCTACGAACAAGTGGCGCAGCGGTTCAAGAAGTACAGCGTGGGGGCTCGCACATGACATTCTGCCCGTTGGGCGCCGCAGAGGCGCTTGCATCGTGAAGAGCAACAAAGTTGTGACGCCGGTGGTGTTCGTGCACGGCGCGTTTTGCGGCGGCTGGGCCTTCGACGGCTTTCGCGAACCGTTCGAAGCCGCAGGCTTTGAAACGCACGCGCCGAACCTGCCGCACCACGAGCGCGGCGCCGATCTCGAACAGCTCACGCAAACTGGGCTCAAAGATTACGCGCACGCGATCGCGCATTACGCGCGCGGACTGCGCGCGCCGCCTGTGCTCGTTGGGCATTCGCTCGGCGGCCTCGTCTCGCAACTCGCGGCGATCCAAGTGCCGATCGCGGGGCTCGTGCTGCTGGCGCCGAGCGCACCGTGGGGCGTGCCGCCGACAACGCTGGACGAGCACTCCAATCATCTTGGTCTCTCGCTGCTGGGTGATTTTTGGCGCCGGGCGGTACCGCCGGATTATCGCGTCGCGCGCAACACCACGCTCGACCGGCTGGCGCGCGAAGACGCGCGCCGCACCTTCGCACGCTTTGTGCCCGAGAGCGGGCGCGCCATTCGCGAAGCGGTGCAATGGTGGCTCGATCACTCGATGGCCAGCCAAGCACCGGTCTACCGTATCGCCGCACCCGTGCTCGGAATTTCCGGCGGCAAGGATCGCGTGAACCCGTCCTCCACTGTGCGCCGCGTGATCCAGCGCTTCCCGGGCAACCAAGCGCACTTCCACGAATTCCCAGAGATGAGTCACTGGCTTGTCGGCGAACCGGAGGCGGCGGAAGTTTCGTCGCTCGTGCTGCGCTGGTTCGAAGCACGCGAGATTTTGCCGAAGCCGACAAAAGCCAAGCGCAAGCAGCTCACGCTATTCGGTTGGGGCGAAGCGCCGGCTTAATAGACCGGCGGCGGAATTTGCGCTGGCGCGCCGCTACGGAGTCTGATCAACACGATCTCCGGCGGATTGAGAAAGCGCACCGGCACAATGCTCGTGCCAATCCCCGCCGTCACATACATCTGCTTGCCGTCTTCCTCGATCAGCCCGCAACCATAGGCGCGATTGCGCAGTGGCAAGTTTGGCCGTCCAAAGAACGGAATCGTCACCTGCCCACAATGGCCGTGGCCGGCAAGCATAAGCGCGGAGCCGGGCGGCATGTCTGCGAACGGATCGGGCGAGTGGCTGATGACGATGCGGTCCCATACGATCGAAGCGCCGTCAAAGGCGGCGTCGAAATCCGGTTCGCCCGTCATGTCGTCGGCGAGGCCAGCGATGACTATGCGTCCACCGCCGCGCCGCTCGATCTCGACATTGCGATTCCATAACGCAGCAGCGCCCGCATCTTCTAGCGCGCGCGTGATCGTCTCGCGCCGATACCAGACATCATGATTGCCGAGCACGCCGACAACGCCAAGCGGCGCGTCAAGCGCGGCGAATGCTGCGATGCCGTCGAGGATCTCGTTCTGCGCGCGCACGCTGCGCTCGACCTCCGGCGCATGACCTCCGACATAGTCGCCCAACAGCACGACGAGATCGGGCTGCAGAGCATTCACGCGCTGCACGATCCGCTCCACGCGCTCAGCGTTGACGTGCGGACCGCCAACATGTGTATCGCTCACCGCCGCAATCGTAATCGGCGCGCCGCGCCAGTCTGCGCTGACGATCTCGACATGCCGCACAACCAGCATGTTTGGCTCGACGAACCACGCATAAATGTTGAGCCAATACGCCGCTTCACACAGAGCGATGGCGACGCCGACAACCCAGCGCCGCCGCACGCTCATCCCGCCCCAGCGCTTCACCAGCCAAAAGCACGCCCACACGACGAGCGCGAAGCCGAGCACTGCGCCGATCAAGGCGGGCCAGAGATGAGGATGGGGCAGCATCAGGCTTGAATTGTGCGAAGTGCAGCGCCCAAACGCAATGCGAGCCGCGCTGATCTCGCGCGGCTCGCACCGTTTCCCCCGCTCTGACTTGGACTTTAAGCCGCAGCAGCCTTCAGCGCTTCCGCTCGCGCCAGCGCGCGCTGCGCGATCTCCCGCTTCTCGTCGCTGTTGGCGTCGCGCAAATCTTCCTGCGCGTTCTTCAATTGCTGCTCGAGATCGGCGGCGCTGACGTCGGCCAGATCAACCGCCTCTTCCGCCAAGACGGTGAGCCCCTCCGGCGTCACGTCGGCAAAGCCGCCATTGACGAAGATGCGCCGCTCGGCGCCGTCATTGATCACGCGCAGCGCGCCCGGCTTAATGACACTCATTACCGGCGCATGGTTCGGCATCACGCCGAACTCGCCTTCCGAGCCCGGCACGACGACGTGATCAACTTCGCCATTGAACAGCTCGCGCTCCGGAGAGACGAGCGCGAAGTGAAGCTTATCGGCCACTTAGAACCAACCCTTCTTCTTTTTCTCAGGCTGCGGCGCTGGCGTGGGTTGAGCTTTGCCAGCGCCAAGCGCCTCGCGATCAAGCTCGGCGAGCCGCTGCCGGCCTTCAGCCACTTCGCGCTCTCGATGTTTTGCAATCTCCTTGAGATCGCCTTCCGGTATCTGACCGAGCCTATCGGCAAACCAGTGAGCCATGTGCCGCCCTCCTTCGCCGCGGACTTACGCCGCTTCCGCCGCCAGACGTTGCGCTTTCGCGATGGCGTCATCAATAGTGCCGACCATGTAGAAGGCCGGTTCCGGCAAGTGATCGTAGTCACCGTTCACGAGCCCCTTGAAGCCGCGAATGGTTTCCTTGAGATCGCAGAGAACGCCCGGCGAACCTGTGAACGCTTCGGCAACGTGGAACGGTTGCGACAGGAAACGCTCGATCTTACGGGCGCGGGCGACCGTCAGTTTGTCGTCTTCTGACAATTCGTCCATGCCGAGAATGGCGATGATGTCCTGCAGCGACTTGTAGCGTTGCAACGTTTCCTGCACCGCGCGCGCGACACGGTAGTGCTCTTCACCAACCACGTTCGGATCCAGAATACGCGACGACGAGTCGAGCGGATCGACGGCCGGATAGATGCCCTTCGCGGCGATGTCGCGCGAGAGAACCGTGGTGGCGTCCAAGTGGGCGAACGACGCGGCCGGCGCAGGGTCAGTCAAGTCGTCGGCCGGCACGTAGATGGCTTGCACCGAGGTGATCGAGCCTTTGGTGGTCGAGGTGATGCGCTCTTGCATGGCGCCCATTTCGGTCGCCAGCGTCGGCTGATAGCCCACGGCTGAAGGAATACGACCGAGGAGCGCCGACACTTCCGAGCCCGCTTGCGTGAAGCGGAACACGTTGTCGACGAAGAACAGGATGTCCTTGCCCTGATCGCGGAAGTGCTCGGCGATAGTCAGCCCCGAGAGCGCCACGCGCGCGCGTGCGCCCGGCGGTTCGTTCATTTGGCCGAACACCAGCGCGCAGCGCGAGCCTTGGCCGCCGCCGGCCTGGTTCACGCCGGACTCGATCATCTCGTGATAGAGGTCGTTGCCTTCACGCGTGCGCTCACCAACGCCGGCGAACACTGAATAGCCGCCGTACGCCTTGGCGATGTTGTTGATCAGCTCTTGGATCAGCACCGTCTTGCCGACGCCGGCGCCGCCGAACAAGCCGATCTTGCCGCCCTTCGCATACGGGCAGAGCAGATCGACAACCTTGATGCCGGTGACGAGAATTTCCGGCGACGGCTTTTGATCGACGAATTCCGGCGCCGGCTGGTGAATGCCGCGGCGCGTCGTCGTCTCCACCGGACCAGCTTCATCGATCGGTTCGCCGATAACGTTGAGAATGCGCCCCAGCGTTTCTTCGCCCACCGGCACCATGATGGCCGAGCCCGTGTCGGCAACCGGTTGGCCGCGCACAAGACCGTCCGTTGCGTCCATGGCGATGGTGCGCACGGTGTTCTCACCCAAGTGCGTCGCCACTTCGAGCACCAGGCGGTTGCCGTTATTGGTGGTTTCGAGCGCGTTGTAGATGTTCGGCAACGTGCCTTCGAACTCGACGTCGACAACGGCGCCGATCACCTGCACGACGCGGCCTTTTGCTTGCTGTGCCATTTCTTCTCTTCCTCGTCCGTTCCTTCGAGCCGCGTGGGCCGCTATCCTAGTTCAATACTCTCGCGGCGATCAGACCCGCTGCCACCGCAACGAACGGCGCTATCCAAAGCGCCAATCGCGCGGCTCGTCTCATCAGCCAATCACCTCAAGCTCGACCGGAATGTTGTTCCGCGTCGCCTTCGAGTACGGGCAAACTTGGTGAGCTGCATCGAGCAGCTCTTGCACCTGCGCGCGATCCATACCAGGGATCGCCAGCGTGATCTTTGCGGAAAGCCCCAAGCCGCCTTCTTCGCGGCCGATGCCGACTTCGCAGGTCACGATCGCTTTGCCGGCGTCGATGTTCTTTTGGCCGGCGACGAACGCCACAGCCGAGTTGAAGCAATTGGCCCAGCCGAGCGCGAACAGCTGCTCGGGGTTCGAGCCTTCACCGGTGCCGCCGAGGCCCTTCGAATGCTCCATGTGAACATAGAGCCCGCCTTCCGCCAGCGCGACTTTACCGCCGGCGCGGCCGCCTTGTGAAACAGCTTTGGTTTTGTAGAGCGTGTCAGCCATTAGCTCACTCCTCTTCCATCACGATGCGGCACTGGGCTTGCCCGGCTTCGCCATAGAGCATGTATGTCGTGCGCGCGGGGATGCGATAATAGCTGGTCGCCTCATCCGTGCGCATCTCGACCACGAGATCGTTCTTCTGCACGCAGCGGCGCTGGGCCGAGTTCATGCCGTCAACGCGCGGCCAGCAACGTTGCATGTTCTGCCCCGCCGCCTGGCTGCGATAGCCGCCGCCGGTGAGATCAACCGTGCGCCACGAGGCGCCGTCGCGCGCTTCATAAGCGGCCTGATCGATCTGCACGCATTCACCAAGCGGACCGACGCGGTCCGGCAATTCGGTGCAAGCACCGAGTGCGAGTAAGGCAGCAACGGAGGCGGCGCCTAATCTCAAAGCGCCTCCGCACCGGAGATGATTTCGATAAGTTCTTTGGTGATGTTGGCTTGGCGCTGACGGTTGTAGCGGAGCGTCAGCTTGCGGATGAGATCGCCGGCATTGCGCGTGGCGTTATCCATGGCGCTCATCTGCGCGCCATAGAAGCCGGCTTGGTTTTCCAACAGCGCCTGCAGGATCTGACCGTTCAGATATTGCGGCAGCAGCGCTTCCAGAATCGCCTCTTCGCTTGGCTCGTATTCATAGACCGCGCCCTTCAGGTCCGGCGGCGTCACGCCTTCCGGCGCGCGCGCGGGAATCAGCTGCAGTGCGGTCGGCACTTGGCTGATCACCGACTTGAAGCGCGAGAAGAACATCGTCGCGACGTCGAATGCGCCGGCATTGAACTGTTCGAGCAGCGCTTCGCTGACAGCGTGCGCGGCGTCGGTCCCGACATTGCGATGGCCGGAGAGATCGACGTAGCCGACAATCTTATCGACATGGAGCCGGCGCAACTGGTCGCGGCCCTTCTTGCCGACCGCGAGAATCTTCACCGTCTTGCCGGCGAGCAGCAATTCATCGATCCGTTCGCGCGCGGCGCGCACGATCTGCGTATTGAAGCCGCCGCAGAGGCCCCGCTCGCTCGTCATCACGACAAGCAGATGCACCTGATCCTTGCCCGAGCCGCGCAGCAGCGCCGGCGCGCTATCGCCCGTCACGGCGCCGGCGAGGTTTGCGATCACGCGCGCCATGCGATCAGCGTACGGACGCGCCGCCTCTGCCGCGCTTTGCGAGCGCTTCAGCTTCGCCGCCGCCACCATCTGCATCGCCTTGGTGATCTTCTGCGTGGACTTCACGCTGGCGATGCGATTGCGAAATTCCTTTAAGCTCGGCATCTCGCAATCCTTAAGCGAACGTCTTCCCGAACTCTTCGAGCGCGGCCTTGATCTTGTCTTCGATGCCGTCCTTGCCGATGTCCTTCTTCGAGCCAATGGCGCTCAAAAGGTCGGCCTTCTTCGACCGCAGCCAGGCCGTCAGTTCGCTTTCGTAGCGGCCGACATCGGCGACCGGCAGCTTATCGAGATAGCCGCGCGTACCGGCATAGATCAGCACGATCTGCTCTTCGACCGGCACTGGCGAGAATTGCGGTTGCTTCAACAATTCCGTCAGACGCGCGCCGCGGTTCAGCAGGCGCTGCGTTGCGGCGTCGAGGTCGGAGCCGAACTTCGCGAACGCCGCCATTTCACGGTACTGCGCAAGCTCGCCCTTCAATGGACCGGCGACTTGCTTCATCGCCTTGATCTGCGCGTTGCCGCCGACGCGCGACACGGAGATACCGACGTTCAGCGCCGGGCGGATGCCCTGGAAGAAGAGTTCGGTTTCAAGGAAGATCTGGCCGTCCGTGATCGAGATCACGTTGGTTGGAATGTAGGCCGACACGTCGTTGGCTTGCGTTTCGATGATCGGCAGCGCCGTCAGCGAGCCGGAGCCATTGTCTTCGTTCAGCTTCGCCGCGCGCTCAAGCAGGCGCGAGTGCAGATAAAAGACGTCGCCCGGATAGGCTTCGCGGCCCGGCGGGCGGCGCAGCAGCAGCGACATCTGGCGATAGGCAACGGCCTGCTTCGACAAGTCATCATAGATGATGAGCGCGTGCATGCCGTTGTCGCGGAAGTACTCGCCCATGGCGCAGCCCGAGAACGGCGCCAGAAACTGCAGCGGCGCCGGCTCGGAAGCGGTGGCGGCGACGATGATCGAATATTGCAGCGCGCCCTTGTCTTCGAGCGTCTTCACCAGCTGCGCGACGGTTGAGCGCTTTTGGCCGATCACGACATAGATACAATAGAGCTTCTCGCTCTCCGGCGCGTTCGTCGCGTGCGCTTCCTTTTGGTAGAGGATGGTGTCGAGCGCGACGGCGGTTTTGCCGGTCTGACGGTCGCCGATGATCAGCTCGCGCTGACCGCGGCCGATCGGGATCAGCGCGTCGATGGCCTTGATGCCGGTCTGCATCGGCTCGTGCACCGACTTGCGCGGAATGATGCCCGGCGCCTTCACATCGACGGTGCGGCGCTCGGTCGATTTGATCGGGCCCTTGCCGTCGATCGGTTCGCCCAGCGGATTGACGACGCGGCCAAGCAGACCCTTGCCCACCGGCACGTCGACGATTTCGCCGAGGCGCTTAACAGTGTCGCCTTCTTTCAGATTGCGGTCTTCGCCGAAAATAACGACGCCGACATTGTCGCGCTCGAGGTTCAGCGCCATGCCTTTGATGCCGCCCGGAAACTCGACCATTTCACCGGCCTGCACTTTCTCCAGGCCGTAAACGCGGGCGATACCGTCGCCGACGCTGAGCACGCGGCCGATCTCGGCGACCTTCGCTTCAGTGCCGAAGCCCTTGATCTGCTCTTTGAGGATTGCGGAAATTTCTGCGGCGCGGACGTCCATGGTCGGTCTTTCCCCTTAGGCGGTCTTCAGGGCCAGACGCAGCGCGTCCAGCTTGGCTTTGACGGAAGCGTCGAACTGGCGGGAGCCGACACGGACGACGAACCCGCCAATCAGGCTGTCATCGACACTGGTCTCGGCTTCCACCTTGGCGCCCAGCTGCTTGCTAAGGGCATCGACGATGGCGGCTTTGTCGGCCTCGCTCAAAGGGCGGGCCGAGATGATTTCGACTTGGCGAGCGCCGCGTTCGAGCGCGACCAATTTACGGTACTCGCTGGCGATCCCCGGCAGCTCGCGGGCGCGCCCATTTTGAGCCGCCGCACCAATGGCTTTGCGGCCGAGATCGGAGAGGCCCAGACTAGCGGCGACGGCGGTCAGGCCGGCGGCCTTCTCGTCCGGCGCGATCAGCGGCGAACGGGCGGCTTCGCGCAGATCGGCGCTTTCGCCCCAGGCTGTGGAGAACTTCGCGAAATCCTGCTCGACCGCGTCTAACGCCTTGGCATCCTTGGCCAATTCGAAAACGGCTCGTGCATAGCGCGCCGCCGCTTCGGAAGCTTCGCCTTCGGGGGATTCTGCCACGTCTGTCCCGCTGATTTCGCCGCCAGCGGCTCTTCGAGCCGTCGGTCAGGTGATTGCGCCGCTTGGGGAAAACCCAAACGCCAAAGACCGCTGCGATTCCATCGCGCGGGCCCTCTGACGCGCGCGCGGAGTAACACGCGGCGTTCCGGCTTGACAACCGCTGCCAGTGGCGGCGGATCAGCGACAAAAGAGCCGACAGCGGCTGGGGGAAACGCACCATGACCGAAGCACCTGCGCCAGCGCAGACCAGCCCTGACGTATCGCCCGCAAAACTGCGCCAAGTCGTCGCCGCTTCGGCCGCAGGCACGGTGTTCGAGTGGTACGATTTCTTCGTCTATGGCGCGCTCGCCTCAGTGATGGCGCCGCTTTTCTTCGCGGGGTTGCCGGACGCGCAGGCGTTCGTCTTCACGCTGCTCACATTTGCGGTGGGCTTCATCGTCCGCCCGATCGGCGCGCTCGTGTTCGGCAAGATCGGCGACAGCACCGGACGCAAAGGCGCCTTCCTCACCACGATCCTGATCATGGGCTTCTCCACCTTCGCTATCGGCCTGCTGCCGACGGCAGAGACGATCGGCATCTGGGCCCCCATCCTGCTCGTCACGATGCGCGTGCTGCAGGGCTTTGCGCTCGGCGGCGAGTATGGCGGTGCCGCCATCTATGTTGCGGAACACGCCCAACCCCATCGCCGCGGCGCAGCTACCGGGTGGATTCAAGGCACCGCTTCCATCGGCCTGATCGGCGCGCTCGGCGTCGTGCTCGGCACACGCGCCTATCTTGGCGAAGAAGCGTTCCGCGAATGGGGCTGGCGCATACCGTTCCTGATCTCGATCGGTCTGCTCGGTGTTTCCGTCTGGATCCGCATGCAGCTTGAAGAAAGCCCGGCGTTCCAGAAGCTCAAAGAGGAAGGCAAAGTCTCCAAGCGCGCTTACGCCGAGAGCTTCACCGAGTGGAAAAATCTGAAGATCGTGCTGATCGCGCTGTTCGGCGTGATGATGGCGCAGGGCGTGGTCTGGTACACGGCGCACTTCTATTCACAATTCTATCTGGAGCGCATTCTCCGCATCGATAGCCAGACCGTGAATCTGATCATGATCACGGTCGTGCTGATTTCGGCGCCGCTCTACATCTTCTTCGCGCGGCTATCGGACAGCGTAGGCCGCAAACCCGTCATGCTGTTCGGCATGTTGCTCATGCTGGCGCTCTACTTCCCCGGCTTCCACTTCATCACCCAAGCCGGCAATCCCGCGCTCGCGGCGGCGACGGAACAGACTCCCGTCACCGTCATCGCCGATCCTGCCGACTGCACCTTCCAGCTCGATCTCACCGGCGGCGCCCAGCAATTCGCCACCTCATGCGACATCGCCAAAGGCGCGCTCTCCGGCGCCGGCGTTAGCTATACGACAATCGCGGGCGAGCCCGGTCAGATCGCGCGCATCCGCATTGGCGACGCCATCGAGATCGACAGCGTCAGCGCTGTCGGCCAATCGCTGTCAGAAATCCGCGCCACCCGCACCGCGTTCAATGACAGCTTGCGCGCCACCCTCACCGAAGCGGGATATCCCGCCGCCGCGCCCGGGCCGATGCAAAACTGGAGCGTCGCTGAAATCACCCGCGTGTTCAGCGAAAAGTGGGGCGTCATCGGCATGATGGCGCTCTTCATCGTCGCCGCCTGCGCCCTCTACGGCCCACAAGCTGCGGCTTTGGTCGAGCTCTTCCCGACGCGCATCCGCTACACGGCGATGAGCTTCCCCTACCACGTCGGCACCGGTTGGTTCGGCGGCCTATTGCCGGCCACCGTGTTCGCCATCAACACCGCCACCGGCTCAATCTATAACGGCCTCTGGTTCCCCGCGATCTGCACCGCCATCGCAGCGCTGGTCACCTTCTTCTTCTGGCCAGAAACGAAGGACCGGGACATTCACGCTTGATAGGGACTGGGTTTTAGGGATTAGGGACTAGGGCGGCGCACCGCCGCTTGCGCACGAAGTGCAACAGCTCGCGCGAGCTTCCCTAATCCCTAGTCCCCAACACCTAGTCCCTCTTTTGGTTTTCACGCATTCACCAGACTTCTGAACGAGACCTTAAACTCGCTCGTGCATGATCCTTTGCATGACGGCGATCCCCCACGCCGCCATGGCCCTCACCAGCGCCCTTGACCGCTTCGGGCACGCCGGATCCCGCGTGCTAGAAGCGGTCACTGGGCGGGATGATGCGGACTTAGGCGCAAGCCTCGTTGAGATGAGCGAGGCCAAGGTGCAGGCAGTGGCCAGCATCAGCGTCATCCGTTTTTCCGACGAGATGTTCAAAGCCCTGCTCGAACTGGCGCAGGAACCGGACGAGACTTAAAGCCCGGCCGCCATTTCCGCAGCGACGAGCGCCCTTCCCGCGCGACCGCCAATCCCTTACATCAGCCGCTGCTGATTAGGGATGTTCGTTCATGGATTGGAATATCGCGCCGCTTCTCGCCGACCCCAGCGCGTGGGCGGCGCTCATTGCGCTGATCATCATGGAAGTCGTGCTCGGCATCGACAACCTGATCTTCATTTCGATCCTCACCAACAAGCTGCCCGAGCATCAGCGCACGCAAGCCCGCCGCATCGGCATCGGCTTGGCGCTGGCCATGCGCCTGGTGCTGCTCTCGACCATCGCTATCATCGTCACATTGACGGTGCCAATCTTCGATCTGGGCATCGTCGGCAGCCCCGACGAGCACGGCAACCCGACATTCGACACCGCCTTCTCCTGGCGCGATCTCATCCTCATCGCCGGCGGCCTCTTCCTCGTGTGGAAAGCGACCAAGGAAATCCACCACAGCGTCGATCCGACGCCGACCGATGATGTGCTGGATAAGAAGCAGATCGTCGTCGCCAATTTCGGCGCCACGATCTTCCAGATCATCCTGCTCGACCTCGTCTTCTCGATCGACTCGATCCTGACGGCCGTCGGCATGACCGATCACGTGCCGATCATGGTCGTCGCAGTCATCGTCGCGGTGACGGTGATGCTGCTCGCCGCCGATCCGGTCGCCAACTTCATTCACAGGAACCCGACTGTCGTCATGCTGGCGCTGGGCTTCTTGCTGATGATCGGCATGGTGCTGATCGCCGAAGGCTTCGGCGTCCACGTGCCGAAGGGCTACATCTACGCGGCGATGGCGTTCTCGGCCCTCGTTGAAGGATTGAACATCTGGTCTCGCGGCGCCGCCCAGCGGCGCGCCGCCAAGAACGCCGCGCAAGCGGCGAAGACGTAAGGACAGATCATGCGCACGCTCTTCTTCGCCGCCGCCGCTCTCACGCTAACCGCCTGCGCCGCCCCGGGCGGCGGACCGGTGTCCACTGCAGCGCTCGTCGCCGCCGACGCCGCAACCTCGCTCGCTGTCGGCGAACGCATCAGCGAGGAAATGGCAACGCAGGGCCCCTCCGTCGAAGGCGCCGATCCCGTCATCAGTCTCACGCTGCGCCACGGCGATGGCCGACGCCTCGCCTTTCAACAAGCCAACCACACTAACAACGATTTGCTCGCGCAAGCGCCGGGCGGCCCGCTCGCACAGATCATGGGCTTGCCCGGCGAAGCCTCGCCCGTGCTCTACCACTCGACCAGCGGCGAAGGCGCTGAAGGCGCGTTCTTCTGCGGCCCGCAAGGTCCGGCATCGCTCGGTGTTTTTGAAGCGCCCGACGGCAATCTGTTGATCGTCGGTCTGCGCCAAGCGATCCAATTCGAAACGCGCCCCGACGGCCAAGTCGAAGCGCTGCCCTACTCCCCCGATCAAGTCTGCGCCCGCCTCCGCTTCCGCCGCGGCTGACCATGACCGTCTATGCTTTGGCGCAATTGCGCATCCACGATGCCGAACGCTACGGCCGCTACATGGCGCGCTTCATGCCAGTGCTGGAAAAGTACAACGGAAAACTACTCGCAGCTGATGACGCGCCGCGCGTGCTCGAAGGTCAATGGTGGGACCGTAACAAGGTCGTGCTGATGGAGTTCACCGACAAGGACGCGTTCAAAACCTGGGCCTCGTCTCCCGAATACACAGAGATCGCAGAGGACCGCAAAGCCGGCGCCGACGCCGTCGTACTGCTGATCAAAGGCGCCTAGTGCGCGATCTTACTCAAGGCCCGATCACCGGGCATCTGCTCGGGATGGCCGCGTTTATCGGCGTCAGCCTGATTTTTCAGACGATGTATTTCATCGTCGATCTCTATTTCGTCGCCCGTCTCGGCAGCGCCGCCATCGCCGGCGTCAGCGCCGCCGGCAACGTCTTCTTCCTCGCGCTCGCCGCCAGCCAACTCATCGCCATCGGCGTGATGGCGACGGTCGCGCAGGCCGTCGGCAAGAAGGACGAAGCGGAAGCCAATCTCTTTTCCGACCAGGCGCTCTCCATGTCGCTGCTGTTCGGCATGGTGATGCTGATCCTGGGCTACGCCTTCGGCGGCGCCGGCGTCGATGCATTGACGGCCGATGCTGAAACCGCAGCAGCGGGCCGCGCTTATCTCTTCGCGTTCTTGCCATCGCTTGCGCTGATGTTTCCCGCTTCAGCGATGACATCGGCGCTGCGCGGCGCGGGCGTCACCATGCCGACCATGGTGCTGCAAACCGCCACTATCATCCTCAACGCCATCCTCGCGCCGGTGCTGATCGCCGGCTGGGGTACGGGCGTCGCGCTCGGTGTCGCCGGCGCCGGCTGGGCCAGCAGTATCGCATCCGTTGTCGGCATCATCGGTCTGGTGGCGATGTTTCCGCGCGTGCAGACCTATCTGCGCTTCCACGCCGGCATGCTGCGCCCGAAGTTCGACGCATGGCGGCGGCTGATCTTTATCGGCCTGCCGACCTCGCTCGAATTTCTGATGATGTTTATCATCTTCATCGTCATCTATTTCGTCATCCGCGATTTCGGCGCGGAAGCGCAGGCCGGCTTCGGCATTGGCGGCCGGATCATGCAATCGATCTTCTTGCCGGCGATGGCAGTGGCCTTCGCCGCGGCGCCGATCGCAGGGCAAAACTTCGGCGCAAAGCGCTCCGACCGCGTGCGCGAAACCTTCAGGATCACCGCGCTGATCAGCGTAGGCATCATGCTGACGCTCACCGCGCTCTGCCACGTCGACCCGTCCCTACTGGCGCGCCCATTCACGAACGACCCGGCCGTCCTCCAGATCAGCAACGATTATCTGCAGATCGTCTCCTGGAATTTCGCCTTCAGCGGACTCGTCATGGCGGCGGGCTCGATGTTTCAAGGCATGGGCGACACGCGGCCTTCGCTAATCTCCAGCGCAACGCGCATGCTGACGTTCGTCGCGCCCGTGCTTTGGATGTCGACACAAGACTGGTTCACGCTTGAGCACGTCTGGCTACTCTCGGTGTCATCCGTCATCGCGCAATGCGCGCTGGCGCTGTGGCTGCTCTCGCGCATGTTCAAGCGCAAGCTGCATCGTCCGGAGGCTACGGCGGTGGCAAACTGATCGACGCTTGGCCGAAAGCGTAGCGCCATCCTTCAGGAGTGCGCACATAGGTGTCGCTGATCCATAAGCGCCGATCGAACGGCTCGTTCTCGCGCGTTGTGCCTTTGAGCCACAGCCGCGCCGTCACGATCGCCGTATCGGCGCCAAACATCCGTACGACTTGCGTGCCTTCATCCTCGACCTGCCGTTCATACTCGCAATCGCGTTCGCGGGCCGATCGAAGAATATCTTCGCGGGTAAACACGTCGCCCCGGCCAATGACCAGGATCATATCGGGATGAAGGATCGCGGCCATGGCGTCTGCATCGTTGCGCTCAACGGCGGCCTGGTAAGCGGTGTCCAGCACTGCGACGATTTTGATGTCCTCGATAGTCATGCCGCCCTGCATGCCGCCAACAAGGCATTGGCGCTGGCCGTGTCCGGACTTCAAAGGCGCCGCGCTGACGCTATAGTCTGAGCCCATGACCATCACCGGCCCCCTCTGCCGCGCCGCACGCGCACTCGTTCAATGGCCGCGCGCCCAGCTCTGCGCTGCGTCCGGCGTGCCGAAGCCTGCGATCCGCGCGTTCGAGACGGGCGACGTCGATCCAGGGCCGGAAGCAGTCGCCGCGCTCAAGCACGCGCTCGAAACCGCGGGCGCCGTGTTCATCGATGAAGACGCCCTCGGCGCTGGCGTTCGTTTGCGCTTCACCGCGCGCGACGTGAAGCAATTGCGCCGGCTGGAAGGCGAAGGCGGCGCTGTCGGCGAGGACGACGTCTAGAACTTCGAATAGCCGCCATCGATCAGAATCGAGTCGCCATTGTGAAAGCTCGACGCATCGCTGGCGAGATAGACGGCGATGCCGCCGAACTCCTCCGGCTTGCCCCAGCGCCGAGACGGCACGCGCGCAATAACGTTCTTGTTGAACGCGTCATTGTCTTGCGCCGCACCTGTCATGTCCGTGGCGATCCAGCCGGGCAAGATCGAATTGGCGCGCACGCCGTCGCGCGCGAACTCGACCGCGATGCCGTTGGTGACGGAGATGATCGCCGCTTTCGTCGCAGTATAATCCTGATTGCGCGCGGCGCCGAAGAGCGCGCCTAGGCTCGCTACCGCCGCGATCGAGCCGCCCGGATCGCCCGCCTCGGCGCGCGCCTTCATGTGCCGGCACGCTTCGCGCATGGTGAAAATCATGCCGTCGAGATTGATCGCCATGACGCGCCGATAATCCTCGCCGCCAATATCGAGAAACGACTTCCAACGATTGGAAACGCCAGCGTTGGCGAAGCACGCATCAACGCGCCCGAACTCCGCAAGCGTCGCATCGAAGCCCGCAACGACGTTCGCCTCCGTTGACACATCAACGATCCGCGCGCTCACCCGCGTGCCGTATGCCTTGAGCTTCTCCAGCGATCGCGCATTCTTCTCCGCGTTCGTGCCCCAGATCTCGACGTCCGCCCCAGCCTGCGCCAGCGCCTCCGCCATGCCGAGCCCGATGCCGCCATTGCCGCCAGTGACGAGCGCGACGCGACCGGTGAGGTTGAAGGGTGTATAGGTCATGACGCTGAGTATGGACTGCCAGCGGCCCTGACGGCAATCGGCATCACATAAACGAATACGGATCGACATCGATCTGCACGCGCACCGCGCTGTGCAGCTTCACGCGACTCGCCCACGCCGCCAGGAAGGCGCTCACATCGACGCCGCGATTGGCGCGGATCAGGAAGCGCCGCCGATGCATGCCGCGGATCACGGAGAGCGGCGCAGGCGCTGGCCCCCACAAATCCAAGCCTTCGACATTCGGCGCCTTCTCCCCCATCGCCTTCGCCGCATCGTTGGCGAGTTGCTCATTCGGCGCGGAGACGATCACCGCAGCGAGGCGCCCGTAAGGCGGCATGCCGGCGTCTTCACGCTCGGCGATCTCAGCGGCGAAAAACGCGTCCCGATCCTGCGCCGCGAGCGCCTGCATCACTGGTTCTTCCGGCGCGTACGTCTGAATGAGCGCGCGGCCCTTCTTTTCGTGACGCCCGGCGCGGCCCGCGACTTGGCTGACCAATTGGAACGTACGCTCGCCAGCGCGCAGATCGCCGCCCTTCAAGCCCAAATCCGCATCGACGACGCCGACGAACGTCAGATTCGGAAAGTTGTGGCCCTTGGCGACGATCTGCGTGCCGATCAGGATATCGATCTCGCCCGCCTCCATGCGCCGCACCAACTCACGCACCGCATCGCCGTTCGGCGTCGTGTCGGACGAGAAAATCTCGATCCGCGCTGCAGGGAAGAACTCGCGTACTTCTTCCTCGATGCGCTCAACGCCGGGCCCGATCGAGGTGAACGAATCCGGCGTCTGGCACTCAGGGCATTCTTTCGGCTTCGGGATCGAAAAACCCGTGAGGTGGCACACCAACCGCCCCGAATAGCGATGCTCGACTAGCCAGCTATCGGTCTCCGGCGACTTCATCCGATGCCCGCACGCACGGCAGAGCGTCAGCGGCGCGTAGCCCCGGCGGTTCATATAGAAGAGCGCCTGCTCGCCCCGCAGCAACGCTTCGGCCGCGCCGCGGATCAGTTTCGGCGAAATCCAGCGCCCCTTCTCCGGCGCATCAATCTTCAGATCGACAAGCTCGACATCCGGCAACTCCGCCACGCCGTGCCGTGATGGCAGCTGCACGTGCGCGTACTTGCCAAGCTGCGCATTCACCAGCGTCTCCAGCGACGGCGTAGCGCTCGCCAAGATCACCGCGCATTCGCCGAGCTTTGCCCGCGCCACCGCCAGATCGCGGGCCTGATAGATCACGCCCTCTTCCTGCTTGTAGGACGGATCGTGTTCTTCATCGACGACGATGAGCTTCAGGTTCGGATACGGCAAAAACAGCGCCGAGCGCGCGCCAACCACGAGCCGCGCCCTGCCCGCAGCAATCTCACGCCAAGCACGGCGCCTCGCCTTTTGCGGGATCGCGGAATGCCATTCGACTGGCGTCACGCCAAAGCGCGCTTCGAAGCGGCTCATCGCCGCTTGCGTCAGCGCGATTTCCGGCAGCAGCACCAACACCTGCGCGCTCGGCGACCCCTTCAGCGCTTCCGCCGCTGCTTCAAGATAGACTTCCGTCTTGCCCGAACCGGTGACGCCATCGAGCAGCGACACATGAAAGCCGCCATCGCGCACGAAACCGCACATCTGCTCCGCGGCAGCACTTTGAATCTCCGACAGCGCCTTGCCGCTCATCGCCAAATCCGGCGGTGGAAACGGCGGGTCCTCGCTGATCTCGACTTTCACCAGTGCGCCGCAATCGACCAAGCCTTTAACCACAGCTGAAGACACATCGGCGCGCCGCGCCAACTCCGCCGCGCTCACCTGCTCCTTCGCCGCTTCCTCCAAAACGCGCGCGCGCGCTTCGGTGACTTTCGGCGGCGTCTCGCCCGTCGGGGCAAGCACGATGGAGGTCGGTGGCGGAAACAGTGCTTCCGGCGAACGCGCCACCATGCGCAGCACATCGCCCGGCTGGCGCACCAAATAGCGCGCCGCCCAATCTACGAACTGCCGCGAGATTGCCGGCAGCGGCGAACCTGGCAGCACTTCTTCGATCGCTTTCAGATTGGCCGCGCCCGGATGCTCGCGCTCCACGCCCCACACCACGCCGCGCACCAAGCGCGACCCAATCGGCGCGATCACGTGCATGCCGGGCTCGATGGCGAGTGAGCTTGGCGCGCGATAGTCGAATGGCTCCGGCAGCGGCAACGGAAACAGCACCGCCACTTTATCCAACGTGTCGTGGACGAAATTCGCGCCCTCTTCCTCGACCGCAAACAACGGCCCAGCCGGCGCAGGCCGCTTTTTCAGCGACGCATCCAAGGCGCGGCGGCGGGCGTTTATCGGCATTGAGGATGAATCTAGGGCGTCGGAAGATTCGGCGAAAGCCGCCAACGCACGCAAACCGCCGTGCCGACTCTGTTACTCAACGGCTTTTTACCCTGCCGCCTTGCCAAGCGTTAGCCACGGCGCGCGATTTTCCGCGCATGATCACGGCGCTCCTCTCTCGCTGGACGACCCCGCTGCCTGGGCGCGCCCATGACAGCCTGTTCGCGACGTTCGCGCCGAAGGGCGCCGCACCTGCAACTCTACGTACGCTCTATCACCAATATGACGACGCTTACGCCGACGAACCCGTCCCACCACAGCACCAACATTTCCGCGCGCTTGTCGATCGTATCGCCAGCACTGGCGGCCACGCTGATGGTCTCGGCCTCGCCCGCATGCGCGCTGCTTATGTGAGCTGCTTCGAGCGCTTTGACGCCTTCCGCGCCACGTTGCGTCTGTGGCGTCACGAACCTGAATTCCGGGACGCCCTGGTGGCGGCGCGCCGGGCCATCGTCGCGGACTTAAGCCCCCGCGAAGCCGCGGAGATGGCCCGGCGCAGGCACTTTAGCCGCTGGCGCGAATGCCGCGATGCGCCGCTCGATATTGAAGGCGTCGCGCGGCTGTCGCTCATTCGCCAAATGACGCCCGACGATTGGCACGAGATCGTGCTGCATTGGAACTGGGGCGATGGCTTCGCCGAGATCGACTGGATCACCAGCGAGCGCCAATGCGACCGCGCCACCGCCCTCTTCGCGCTCTGCTCGCTGCAGCCTTCACGCTTCGCCCTCGGCGCGGCGAAGGCGCATGAACAAAAGCTTGCGGGCTTTGCCTGTGCGCTGGCATCGCGGCTAGAGAACGGCTTTTATCCCAATGCCGACTTTGCGTTTGATCTGCGCATGCGCCAGCGCGCGGCGTTCGAGTCCGAGCTGGCCGCGCTCCGCGCCACCGGCCGCAGCCCGTGGCTCATCCCCGACGGCCTGCTCGATCATGCCGGCGCGCGCCAACCTGCGCCGAAGTACACGGTGAGCGATGGCTGCGTGCGTTGGCACTATGAGTACTGGCTAAAGCACGTGGCGCGCTGAGCGCTCGCGCGAGTGTAAACAAAATAAACCACCGCGCCCTACACTCGCGCTTATGACCGCCGCCGCCCTGCTCTCACAATGGATCGCGCACCTACACGATGAGCGCCGCTTTGCCGATAATTCCGTCGACGCCTACCAACGCGATGTGGCTGCGTTCCTCGGCTTTCTGACCAACCATCTGGGCGCCGAACCGAGCGGGCGCGATCTTGCCGAGCTCGAGCCGCGCGATCTGCGCGCCTATCTCGCGCATCGCCGGCAAGGTGCGGACGCGCTGGGCGATCGCTCCATTTCGCGCGCTTTGGCGGCCATACGCAGCTTTTATCGCTACATCGAGCGCCGCCACGGCCTCGCCAATGCGCGCCTAGCTTTGGTGCGCGGGCCGCGCCTGAAGCGCAGCCTGCCCCGCCCCGTCAGCGAGGCCGCCGCGCGCAATCTGATCGCTGAAGCGCAAGACACCGCCAGCCAGGAATGGATCGGCGCACGCGACGCAGCACTGATAACGCTCCTCTACGCCGCCGGTCTGCGTATCTCGGAGGCGCTCGCGCTCACCGGCGGCGATCTGCCTTTGCCGGAGACGCTGCGCATCGTCGGTAAAGGCGGCAAAGAGCGGCTTGTTCCCCTGCTCGCCGCCGCCCGCCAGGCCGTCTCGCGCTATGCGGAACTCTGCCCGTACGACCTCTCCGAAGACGCGCCGCTCTTCCGCGCATCACGCGGCGGCGCGCTCTCTCCGCGCATGGCGCAGGCGCTGATGGAGCGTCTGCGCGGGCGTTTGGGCTTGCCTTCGAGTGCGACGCCGCACGCTTTGCGGCATGCCTTCGCTACGCATTTGCTCGCCAATGGCGGCGATTTGCGCGCGATCCAAGAGCTGCTGGGGCACGAATCACTCTCGACGACGCAGACCTATACGAGCGTCGAAGCGCAAAAAATTCTGCAGTCGTATCGCCGCGCACATCCGCGCGCGTGACGCACTTCGCGCACGCAAACACGCGTGCAAGCCTTACGTTTCAAGGCGCGCAGCACACAACACACACAACGCGAAGAGACAAAGTAGAGAGCGCGGAAAAGTGCGCGTGAGTACTTGCAGAAACCACTTGCAAACCAAATTGCTTCAGAAGTCATCGTCGGAGAGTCAAACAAAAACTCCCATCCAACCCAGTACCAACATGTAAAGATGAGGAAACGAAAATGGCTAAGAAGGTAAAGAAGGTCGCCAAAAAGGCCGCCAAGAAAACCGTCCGCAAGACCGCGAAGAAGACCGTCCGTAAGGCCGCGAAGCGCAAGGTCGCGAAGAAGAAGACCGCGAAGAAGACCGTTCGCAAGGCGAAGGTCGCTCGCAAGGCCACGAAGAAGCCGGCCAAGCGCAAGGTTGCGCGCCGCGCCAAGAAGACCGTCGCTCCGGTCGCGACCGCGATGTAATCGCACTGGCAAGGGGGACGCTTCGAAGCGTCCCCCTTCGCCGTTCCAAGCACACGTTGATCATTCAAAGGATCGCATGCGTTCTCCGGTCATAAGAAGCCCACGCTCCCGTATCGAACGCCGCAGACTGTCCCGTCTCAAACGCTGATCCTTCGCCGCACAAGCGGCGCTCCCCCTTCCCCTCCCGACGCGCATCGGCCTTGACGACAGCGCGCCGTCATCGTACTTTGTTTTTCAAAGTTGATGGAGCGCTCGCGATGACACGCGATGAATTGCTGCAGGATCTGGCTTACGCGCGCACAATCGCCGAAGAAGGCCGCCACGCGCCATTACTTGGCGGCTCATACCTGCTGTTCTGGGGCGTCTTGAACGCACTGGCCTTCATCGCCCATTGGGCGGCGCTATCCGGCTATCTTTCACCCCTTGGCGACGGCGCTTTCGCCGCCGTTTGGATCAGCTACGGCGCCCTCGCCGGCATCGGCATGTTCATGCTGCGCTCACGCGTGCGCCACAAACCCGGCCTCACCGCCATTGGCGCGCGGGCTGAGCGCGCTGTGTGGACCGGCGCCGGCATCGCGCTCATGGCTGTCGTCATCGGCTCGATCGCGCGCATGATCATCACCCAAGATCAAACCGCCCCCAACGCCATTTTCGGCGCCGCCTTCGCCATTTATGGCGCGGCGCTCTACGCCACCGCCATGATGTCCGAGCAAGGCTGGTTGAAGCGCTTTGCCTGGCTTTCGGCCGGCGTGGCGCTGACGCTCTGCCTCTTCGCGAACGCGCCTTGGGCCTATCTCTATGCCGCGCTCGGCAGCCTGCTCGTGCTGGCTTGGCCCGGCCTTATCCTGATGAAGCGCGAACCCCCGGCCATCGTGTGAGCCGCTTCGACCACACCGAGATCGACGACGTCATCCACGGCCGCTTGCGGCTGGGGGTGATGGCCTATCTCTCGACCGTCTCCCCTGCCCCGTTCGTGGAGCTGAAAGCCAAGGTCAACGCCACCGACGGCAATCTCTCCACGCATCTCTCGAAGCTCGAAGAAGCCGGCTACGTGAAGATCGAAAAGACCTTCTCCGGCAAGAAGCCGCTCACACTGGTGCATCTCACCAAGAGCGGCCGCACGGCGTGGATCGACTATCTCAATCGCTTGCAAGCGCTAATCAGCGCAGCGGAATAAATGTTGATCTCCCTCAACGCGCGCTGATTCCGGAGGATCAGTCTGGGGTCGCGTATTGCAAGGAGGTCTTCCCCATGCCTGAAGCTGCCAAACTGCTGCTCAATGAGCTGTCCCAAGATTATGACGATGTCGCTCGCGGCTTAGCCCGCATGACCAAGCACATCGGCGCGCACGGTGACGAGGCAATCGCCGAAGCCGCCCATGAATTTGTGCGGTCAGCCTCAAAACTCGCCGACAAGATCAAGGCGCAGTCGGCGACGATCTCGAAGAAGGCGGGCGAGGAAATCCGCGAGCATCCAATCGCGACAGCGGCCATTGCCGCTGCGGCCGTTGGCTTGTTGGGTTACGCTGTCACCCAGGCGCAACGCCCGAAGTGAGCGCCAGCGCGGCGCTTCAACCCGCCGCGCTCAACGCCCAGCGCGCGACGCCGAAAGCGGCTTCTCGGCGCGCCTCGCCCGCCCGGCGGAGTGACATCGCGTCGCTTGCGGCCCCGCCACGCCTCCGCCAATTTATCGGCATGAGACTTCTCGCCGCGCTCTCCGCCCTCGCCCTTCTCGCCGCCTGCGATGTTCCAGACGTCGAGCAAATCCAACAACAGGCCTCCGACATTGGCGGCCAAGCCATCGAAGCCGCGCGCGGCGCTGTGGACACGCGCACCGCCTGCATGCTTGCTGGCCAATCGGAAGCGTTCTGCGGCTGCGTGCAGGAGCGCTTGGGGCCCGAGATTACGCAAGAGCACCTAGACGCGATCGCCGGCGTCGCGCGGCGCACCGTTGAAGGCGAAGGCCTGGAGACCGCCGCCCAAGAAGCGCAAAACGTCGATCCGACCACGCGCGACGCGCTCGTCCAGTGCGCCACTCATGCCGCCGTTCAAGGCGTCATTGGCGAAGCTGGAAACTAGCCCGCCGCGCTCAACGCCCAGCGCGCCACGCCGGGATATTCCTGCTCGCCCGTATCGGCGAAGCCGCTTTTCGTCAGCGTGTGCGCAGCGCCTGCGTCTTCGGCGTCTAGGTGCACAACCACACGCCGCGCTTCGTTCTGGAACGCCCACGCCGCCAGCGTGCGCACCGTTTCCGCGCCGAAGCCGCGGCCGCGGAATTCGGGCAACAAGCCAAACGCCAGTTCGACATCGCCGACATCGTCCGGCCTGCCGATCAACGCAGCGATGCCGACTAAGCGCGGCGGCGCGCGTTCGCCTTCGTTGGCGAGGATGGCCCAGCCGTACCAGCCCTCGCCTTGCGGATCGTGCGCCAGATTCTTCGCGGCCCAGTCGAGCGAACCCGGCTCGAACGGCGCCGGTGGCCATACCGGCTCGTGCGTCACCGCGATCGCATTGAAGAAAGCCGTGCGGCTGCCCGCCTGCAGCTGAGCCAAGTCGCGGTCGAGCGCCAGAAGCGCCACGCGCTGCGCCGTCAATATCAGCAAGACCGATCTCCCCTCGCTTCTCGCGCCGTGAGCAGAACCCAGCGCGCCGCCGCTGCAAAGTGAGCATTCGGCAATCTCCACAGACGCGGGCGGCCCGGGCGCTATCCCGCAAACGATCACGCCAAGCCTTTGAATTCCAACCACCCCGCCAAAATCAATCCGACCCGCCTCGCCCGCGCTTAAACTCGCGCCCATGGGTAAACCTCATCACTTCAATCTCAGCCCGGACCGGCTCGCGGCGTTCTTCGCCGCCGCTCGGTTCTGGCTCTATTGGGTGATCGCCGTCGTGAGCCGCATCGGGGCGCTGAATGGCAGCCGGCGCTTGCGCGCTTACGTGAACCGCGCCGAACGCTGGATCGAACGCGTCCTCTTCCTTGCCGCCGTCGCACGCGTGACGCGCCGCCATAACCGGTCGCGCCGCGTATCAACGCCGCCCGGCTTCCGCCGCGCGCGCCGCCATGGCCGACTGCTTTACAAAAGCGCCCGCATCCGCGTGCGCGGCACGCTGGCTGAACGGCTCGCGACGATTGCGGCGGCTTTCGAGAATCCGGAACGCATCATCGCGCGGTTCATGCGGCGATTGAGCCGCGGCCTGAGCGGCTCGCGCCTCGTGATCGCCGCGCCAAGAGCCGACGAGCTAATCACACGCGCGACTGCGACGTGGACATTCGACAGCTCCTAGTTGCGAGGCAGCTTCACACAATCTGCTCTTTGAAAACGCGGCGACGAACCGTTTCCGCGATCATCTCCGCATGCGTTCCCTCCCTTGAAAAGGGAGGGTGTCAGTTTGCGCGTCAGCGCAATCTGACGGGTGGGATGACAGCGCGAGGATCGGCCAGCTTGGGCGCTTCCGCCCCACCCGTCGCTTCGCGACACCCTCCCCTGGCGGGGAGGGAACGCAGATCTCACGCCTCTTCGAGCCCGGATGACCACGTCTCAATGAGCACGTCGTCAATGTCCGGCATGTTGCGCCCGCCGCCGTGTTTGTCGAGCGCGTTGAAGCCGCCACTGGGATCGCTGGCTGGCGCCAACCCGCAATAGACCAGCGCGCCCTTCTCCATCGCGCGCACGCAAACGACCTCATCGGCGAAAATCCGGCAAAGCAAGTCGGCGACTCCACCAAGCGATGCCACAGACGCGCTCGCGCTGTTGAGAAAAACCTCAGCGCCTTGCTCCGTTGTGCTGACGCCAGCGCTCGAAACGTCATTCTCCCACGTCAGCGTGAGGGACAGCGAACTCGGTTCCGGAAACTCCGCGGCGAGCTTCTGCAACATCTGCAGCCTCTTTCCGGTGAGACCGAATTGTTCACGCCTGCATCGTCCAGCCATCGACGCCCTTGGCGGCTTCCTTGATGGCTTCACTCATTGTCGGGTGCGCGTGGCAGGTGCGGGCAATATCTTCGGCTGAGGCGCCGAACTCCATCGCCACGCACACTTCGCCGATCATCTCGCCGACGCCTGTGCCCACCATGTGCACGCCGACGACGCGCTTGGTCGCCACGTCTTCGAGCACTTTCACCAGGCCTTCCGTTTCGTGGTTCGCGCGTGCGCGCGAGTTGGCCATCATCGGGAATTTGCCGACTTTGTATTCGACACCCGCCGCCTTCAACTCTTCTTCCGTCTTGCCGACGCTGGCGACTTCCGGATCGGTGTAGATCACGTTCGGGATCACGTCGTAATTCACGTGGCCCCACTGCCCGGCGATGATCTGCGCCGCCGCAATGCCTTCATCTTCCGCTTTGTGCGCCAGCATCGGGCCGGTGGTGACGTCGCCGATGACGTAGATGCCTTCGACGTTGGTCTTGAAGTGATCGTTCGGAATGAAGCCGCGCGCATCGGTCTGCACGCCGACGGTTTCGAGGCCGAGGCCTTCGGTGAACGGCTTGCGGCCAATCGCGACGAGCACAACGTCGGCTTCAAGCGTGCGCGCCTGACCGCCCTTCGCCGGTTCGATCGTCACGACGAGCCCATCGTCAAGCTTCTCAACGCCGGTGACCTTGTGACCAAGCTCGAACTTCATCCCCTGCTTCTTCAGCGTGCGCTGAAACGCCGTGGAGATTTCGTCGTCCATGGTCGGCGTGATCTTGTCCAAGAACTCAACCACGGTGACTTCGGACCCAAGCCGGCGCCACACAGAGCCAAGCTCAAGCCCAATCACGCCAGCGCCAATCACAATCATCTTGCCCGGCACGGCGTTCAACGAGAGCGCGCCAGTAGAAGTCACGACGCGCCCTTCATCGATCTCGATGCCCGGCAGCGGTGTCGGCACCGAGCCCGTTGCAATCAGAATGTTCTTGGTCTCAAGCGTGTGCTTCGCGCCATCCGGGCCAGTCACTTCGACTTTGCCGGCGCCGGCGATGCGGCCAAAGCCTTTGACGTAATCGACCTTGTTCTTGCGCATCAGAAACTCGACGCCCTTGGTGAGGCCATCGACGGCGTCTTCCTTCTGCTTCAGCATTTGCGGCAGATCGAGCGAGAGGCCGGTGATCTTTACTCCCATGGACGGGAACGTCTTCGCTGCAGCTTCGTAAAACTCGCTGGCGTGCAGCAGCGCCTTCGAAGGGATGCAACCGACATTCAAGCACGTGCCGCCGAGCTTGCCGCGGCTCTCGATGATCGCCGTTTTCAGCCCGAGTTGGCCGGCGCGAATGGCGGCGTTGTAGCCACCGGGGCCGCCCCCGATGATGACGAGATCGTACGACATGAATGCTCCGGTGATCTTGCGGGCGCGTTCGGCGCGAAGGTTCGATTTGCGCGCAACATAAGGCGGCGCGAGCCGCGATCAATGCGCGATTCTAAGCGCCCTGCCCTGCGCGTCTGCCGGCCCAAACAGTCCAGCCGATCAGCACGCCGGCCAGCGCCAGCATCGCCCAGCCAAATACGTCGCCGATTCGCGCATACAATGTGGGACCCGGACCCTGAGGACTGAACCGAGCAGGAAACGCCGTCTGTGGGCCACTCTGCGCTTCGGCGCTGACATAGCCATAAGCGTCGCTCACCGTCAGTGCGCCGTTGCGGGCGCTGCGGACGATAGAGTAACCGTTTTCAACGCCGCGGAGGATCGCCATGCGGCTATGCAGCCAAGCATCGACGCTGAAGTCCCAAGCCGGAACCAACATCACATCGACGCCGGCATAGTCGCGCCCGAGCGCTGGGAAATCCATGTCCTTGCAGATGGCGACGCCGTAGCGCACCCCATCGTGCTCGAAAATGAGCGGGCCGGCGCCGATGTCAAAAAGCGACTCGAAGCCCCGAATCATGTGGCGCTTGTCGTAGCTCTGCCAATCGTCGCGCGTAAAGGCCAAAGCGCGATTGAAGCGGCCATCGTCGGTCTCGTCATCGATGCCGGCGATCAGCAGCAGATCGCGGCGGCGCGCGACCTCGGCGAGCTGTTCGATAGCGACGCCGCGTTCTTCAGGACTGAGATGCGCGATCTTCTCCGGTAGCAGGATGATGCGGTTGTTGTTGTCAGCGGCGCGCTCGATCTGGGCGATGTAGCCGTTCCAAACCGGACGCCAATCCATCGGGACGCCGCCGAACTGATCGGCGGCGATGATGGTGACGGGAGTGTCGGCATCCGCCATTTGCGGTGGCTGACGCTCGAAGCCAAATACGAGAACGCCAGCAACGATGGCGGCGGACGCCAGTGCGGCGATGAACGCGCGCTTGGCGATGAGCAACGCGACGGCGCTCGCAAACAACGTCACGACAAACGTGATCGCAGGTGCGCCGCCGAGCGAGGCGACCTGGATCGCTGGCAGGAAATCCATTTGACTATACGCCAGTGCGCCAGCGCTGCCGTGCGGCGAGGTTGCGGCGATTAGCGTATCGCCGCCGGCCATCAAGGCTGGAAACACAAAGACTGCAGACCAGCCAGGCAGATTACGCGCCGCGGCGCGCACCGCGAACGCCATCAAGCCCCAAAGGATCGCTTTGCTGATCCCGATGATCAAAACCGGGACCGGGCCGCCGATCTCCAAGAAGTAAGAAACCATCAGCGCCATAGAG
Source organism: Hyphomonadaceae bacterium (assembly GCA_022841905.1). GTDB lineage: Bacteria > Pseudomonadota > Alphaproteobacteria > Caulobacterales > Aquidulcibacteraceae > Vitreimonas. Next base: position 53,368 of record JALHQO010000002.1, read on the forward strand.
AGCGCCCGCGAGTGCGCCATAGAGGAACGCACCCAAACGCGATACGCCAATGACGGCGATAAGAAGCGGAATAGGCGCGATCCAAGCAAGCGGCCAAAACGGCGCCAAGCCGTATGCCTGCGCCAACAACGCGCCGGAGATCAGTGCCGCGACGATACGTCCGAATACCAGAACGCTGGGCTCCGCCGCTTAAGCGCCCTGCTTGTCCCAATAGGAACGGTCGGCGGCGTCGATGATGAAGACCAGGAGGCCGACGATCAGCACGATGCCGAGCACGCCGACTTGCGCCGTCGGCGAACCGAGATCGGCGAGCAAAGCTTGCGGTGCGAGATAAGCGTTTGGATCGATGCCCTGGATTGTAGGCAGCAAGCCGTCTTGCTGATTGTAAGCCCAACGCCCGCCATAGAGCGCAAAGCCCAGCAGCCAGGTCCAGAAGCCTTGCGTCCGGCGCATCAGGCGCACGGCCGAGATCAAAAAGAAGAGTGCGGCGCCCGCGAGCAGGCCGACATCGATCCAAGTCGCGTCCACCGCCCGCGTTTCAGCAGCGCCTTGCGCCGCCGCAATCTCAGCATCGAGCGTGTCGACGCCGACAGCCGGCGCAGTGACGCCCGTCAGCACGCCAGCAGCCGCCACCGCGCCCAGGACGCAGAGCAGCACCAAGGCCAGCAGCACCAGAATGGATGGCCAACGCAGAATGAACGTCATAGGGGTCCCCTGCCCGCCGCTCCCCCGAGCGACCGGTGGGAAACTATACGCACTCGTTGCACAACGCCAATGGGGGCTGGAAAACGATTTGATTCCAGACTCTTCTGTCAGGGGAATGGGAGGCGAGAATGAAGCCGATGATGTGGATGGGACGGGTCAGCGGCTGGCTGGCATTGGCGATGGCGGCGCTGTTTGCCGTGAATGCCTATTTCCAGTTCGCGACTGGGGTCGCGGCCTGGGCCTATATCGGCGCTGCCGTGCTGCTGGCGCTCGGCGGCTTTCGCACGCTGCGCCGCATGTCGGGCGGCTTGCGCCTGCTCAGTGGCGCTTGGGGCTTTGCGGCAGGACTGCTGGTCGTGCCGCTGACGACTTACGCGGAAGGTGCGGCGTTCGATACGGGCGGCGCTGTGCAAGCGTTGGTCGCGCTGATTGGCCTCGCGCTCACCGTGCTGCACAAAGAAAAATAGTTATCCACACCGATGCGCGTGCGAAACGCGAACAGGTTCGTGTTTCACGCATTGGATTTTGCGGGCGGGTAATCAGGAGATTGCCCAATGCAAGTGACGAAGCTGGGACGCCGTCAAGGTCTCGTTCCTGTCGGCTCGTTTTTCGAAGCGCTCGCGCGCGATATGCGCGACGCCAATGCGATCGAAGCAGAGCGCCAAGCGACGCTCGATCAAGAAGATCTTGATCTAGAAATGCTCTATCGGCGCCAATCGGCCGCGCGCGCGGCTTAGAGATCCAGCAGCATCCGCTCGGGATCTTCCAGGCCCTCTTTAACGCGAACGAGAAACGTGACGGCTTCTTTGCCGTCAACGATGCGGTGATCGTAGGAGAGCGCCAGATACATCATCGGACGGACGACGACTTGTTTGTCGACGACGACCGGGCGCTCCTGGATTTTGTGCATGCCGAGAATACCAGATTGCGGCGCATTCAAGATCGGCGTGGACATGAGCGAACCATAGACGCCGCCATTGGAGATCGTAAACGTCGCGCCCTGCAGCTCTTCGAGCTTCAAATGGCCGTCGCGAGCCTTCAGCCCGAGTTCGCCGATTTCCTTCTCGATCTCAGCCATCGATTTGATGTCGGCTTCGCGCACCACAGGCACGACGAGGCCGCGGTCGGTGCCGACGGCGATGCCGATGTCGTAGAAATTCTTGTAGATGATGTCGTCGCCATCGATCTCGGCGTTGACGTTCGGGATTTCCTTCAGCGCCGCGATACACGCCTTCACGAAGAAGGACATGAAACCCAACTTCACGCCGTGCTTGCGCTCGAACGTGTCCTTGTACTTGTTGCGCGCCGCCATGATGGCCGACATGTCGGCCTCATTGAACGTCGTCAACATCGCGGCGGTGTTCTGCGCTTCCTTCAAACGGCGCGCGACGGTTTTGCGCAAACGCGTCATCGGCACGCGCTCTTCGCGATCGCCGACGGCGCGGGCGACGAGTGGTTGCGCAGGCGCTGGCGCTGCAGGCGTTTGCGTTGGTTGAGCGCTACGGCCTTCGATGATGGCGAGCGCGTCGGATTTGGTGAGGCGGCCATCCTTGCCGGAACCGGTCATGCCGGAGACATCGACGCCGCTTTCAGACGCGATACGCTGCACCGATGGCGGCGCTTGTTTGGCGGCGCCGTTGCTGGCGGCCGGTTGCGGCGCGGGCTTCGGCGCTTCGGTTTTCGGCGCGGGCGCGGCTTCCGCCTTCGGCGCGGCGGCGGCGGGTTGGGCCCCTGCTCCGCCCATGCGGCCGAGAATGGCGCCGATCGTCACCGTCACGCCTTCAGCGGCGACGATCTCGCTCAACACGCCGGCTTCCGGCGCGGAGACTTCGACCGAGACTTTATCCGTCTCAAGCTCAACCAACGTCTCGTCCTTGCGAACAGTGTCGCCGGCCTTCTTCATCCACTTGGCGACGGTCGCTTCGCTGACGCTCTCGCCCAAGGTCGGCACTACAATATCGGTCATCTCAATTCACTTCGTTGCTGGTGGCGCGTCATGACTGGGCAATACGGGTGACTCGGTTTTTGTCCAAAACACACCGTCATTGCCATTGTTCTTCTGTACGAGACGCGTGCGTTTCGGATCGAGCCCCCGGATCAGGCGCGCATTAACGGCGATCTTCTCCGCGTCATCAGTTCCGACCTGGGTCATGTGGGTGGCGCATCCGCAGGTGCGGCAATGACGAAATTCCAACATGTGGTCACCCCCCATGTAGGTGAATGTGTCGGGCTTGCCAGCGAAGCTGATCTCGCGTTGCGGATAGTAGGCCCAGAGACCGCCATAGAGGCGGCACTTCGAGCAATTGCAATCCATCACCCATTCGGGCTCTTTCACCTCGAAGCGGACGGCACCGCAGTGGCAGGAGGCGCTGACCTTGCTCATCCCAGCGCGCTCTCAAGCAGCGCTTCGAGTTCCTTCAAATGTCGCGACATCTGCCCCGCGGCGGTCGATGCACTGGCCGGGCGCCCCGCATAGCGCGCGCGTTTGGCCGTCACGTTCATCTTCTCGAGCGTCAGTTCGATCCACGGATCGACGAAGCTCCAGCCGCCCATATTCTTGGGCTCTTCCTGACACCAGACGAGCTCCGCATTCGGGAAGCGCGCCAGTTCGTGCATGATCGACTTCATCGGCCACGGATAGAATTGTTCGAGCCGCAGCAGATAAATGTCATCGAGACCGCGCTTCTCGCGCTCGTCGAGCAGATCGTAATAGACCTTGCCCGAGCAGACGACGACGCGGCGGATTTCGCTATCGCCTTTGAGTTTCGTCGTGGAGTTGCCGTTGTTCAGCTGAGCATCATCCCAGAGCACACGGTGGAAAGACGAGCCTTCGGCCATCTCTTCCAGCGTTGAGACACACTTCTTGTGACGCAGCAGCGATTTCGGCGTGAACACGATCAGCGGCTTGCGGAAGTCACGATGTTGTTGACGGCGCAGCGCGTGGAAATAGTTCGCCGGCGTCGTGCAATTGACGACCTGCATGTTATCTTCGGCGCATTGCTGCAGGAAGCGTTCGAGACGCGCCGAGCTGTGTTCCGGCCCCTGCCCTTCATAGCCATGCGGCAGGAGCATCACGAGGCCGGACATGCGCAGCCATTTGCGTTCGCCCGACGAGATAAACTGATCGATCACCACCTGCGCGCCGTTCACGAAGTCGCCGAACTGCGCTTCCCAAAGCGTCAACGTTTTCGGATCGGCAAGCGTGTAGCCATACTCAAAGCCAAGCACCGCTTCTTCCGACAACAGCGAGTCGATCACTTCGTAATGCGCTTGGCCAGCGCGAATGTGATTGAGCGGCGTGTAGCGGTTCTCGTTGGTCTGATCGACAAAGTGCGAGTGGCGCTGACTGAACGTGCCGCGGCAGGAATCCTGGCCGCTCAGACGCACGTTGAAGCCTTCATCGAGCAAGGTGGCGAACGCCAAATGTTCGGCCAGCGCCCAATCGATGCCGGCGCCTTCGTCGATCGCTTTGCGGCGCGCTTCGACGACGCGTTGCACCGTCTTGTGCATGTCGAAGTCGCGCGGGATTTCGGTGATGCGGCGGCCGATTTCGCGCAGCTTCACAAGCGGCGCTTCCGTCTTGCCGCGGCGCTCATCGTCGGTCGGCAATTGGAAGCCGGACCAATCGCCGTCGAGCCAGTCGGCTTTGTTGACGCGAAACGCTTTCCCCGCATCGAATTCGACATCGAGGAAGGCGTTGAACTCGTTCTGCCATTCGTCGAGCTCGGCCTGCGTGACCAGGCCTTCCTTGATCAAGCGCTCGCTATAGATTTGCAACGTTGTCGGCTGATCCTTGACCTTCCGATACATGATCGGCTGCGTCATCGTCGGATCGTCGCCCTCGTTGTGCCCGTAGCGGCGATAGCAGAACATGTCGATGACGACGTCTTTGCCGAAGAGCTGGCGATATTCCGTGCCGACCTTGGCGGCGAACACGACAGCTTCCGGATCGTCACCGTTCACGTGAAAGATCGGCGCCTGCACCATCAGCGCGACATCAGACGGATAAGGCGACGAGCGCGAATAGTGCGGCGCAGTCGTGAAGCCGATCTGGTTGTTGATGATGAAGTGCATGGTGCCGCCGGTGCGATAGCCGCGCAGGCCGGAGAGTGCAAAGCATTCCGCCACAACGCCCTGCCCCGCAAACGCGGCATCGCCGTGGATCAGCAGCGGCATCACCCGCGCGCGCAATTCGTGCAGCGCCTCGCCTTCTTCCGTCCACGTCGCCCGCTTGGCTTGCTTGGCGCGGGCTTTGCCGAGCACGACGGGATTGACGATTTCGAGGTGGGATGGATTTGCCGTAAGCGAGAGGTGAACGTTGTTGCCATCGAAACTGCGATCGCTCGAGGCGCCCAGATGATACTTCACATCGCCCGAACCGAGTACGTCGTCGGGCGTTGCAGAACCGCCTTGGAATTCGTGGAAAATCGCCTGGTATGGCTTGCCCATCACGGCGGCAAGCACGTTCAGGCGGCCGCGGTGGGCCATGCCGAGAATGATCTCGCGCACGCCGAGCGCGCCCCCGCGCTTGATGATTTGTTCGAGCGCGGGAAGCATGGCTTCACCGCCATCGAGGCCGAAGCGCTTGGTGCCCGGATGGCGCTTGTGCACGAACTTCTCGAAGCTTTCGCCTTCGAGCAACTTCTTCAGGATCGAGCGCTTGCCTTCCGACGTAAACGCGATGGTCTTATCGGGACCTTCGATACGCTCTTGCAGCCAGCTCTTCTCGGCCGGATCGGTGATGTGCATGAACTCGACGGCGAAGGTGCCGCAATAGGTGCGCTTCAGGATCGCCAACATCTCGTTGACGGTCGCGGTCTGCAGACCGAGCACGCCGTCAATGAAGATGGGCCGATCGAGATCGTTCGGGCCAAAGCCGTGGCTTGCCGGATCGAGTTCCGGCGACGGCGGACGCGCTTCAATGCTGAGCGGATCGAGATTGGCGGCGAGATGGCCGCGCGTGCGATAGGCGCGGATCATCATCAAAGCACGAACGCTGTCGCGCGCGGCGAGCTGGACATCCTGCGTCGATGCGCCCGGCAAACGCGCCGCAACCTTACGCTCGATGCGCTCGCTCAAGCCGCCCCAATTGCCGTCCATTAGCTTGGTGGTTTCAGTCGTCTGCGGTTGCGCCAGTTCCGGGCGATACCAGGACGGGCCACGCACGGCTTGGCGGACCGCTTCGGGATCATCGCGCAGCTGCTGAAAGAACGTGCGCCAGGACTGATCGACCGAGGCTGGATCGTCGAGGAAGCGCTCATGCATCTCCTCAACGAACGTCGCATTGGCGCCGTATAGAAAGCTGGTCTCCAGCAGGGCTACATTGGGCAAGCTGCGCGCGCCGTCCGCCATGGACCACTGACCTCTCGGAAATCACGGGAAACCGCATGGAAAATATAGGCGCGGACCCGGAACGGCGCCCCTTCTAAAGTGCGTCGCCTAAGGATTGAAGGGCTGCATTGGCGCAGGGCTGATATTGGCTGGCGGAACGCCTAGCCCTTCAGCAGCTCGCTCATCGTCCGGCCCAATGCGGCCGGATGCGGCGCGACGGCGATGCCGGCGGCTTCCATGGCGGCGATCTTGCTCTCTGCGTCGCCCTTGCCGCCGGCGATGATGGCGCCAGCGTGGCCCATGCGGCGGCCGGGAGGCGCGGTGCGGCCGGCGATGAAGCCGACCGTCGGCTTCCAGCGGCCCTTTTTCTTTTCGTCAGCGAGGAACTGCGCGGCGTCTTCCTCGGCGCTGCCGCCGATTTCGCCGATCATGATGATGGCTTGGGTCTCGGCGTCGGCGAGGAAGAGTTCGAGCATGTCGATGAACTCAGTGCCCTTCACCGGATCGCCGCCGATGCCGACTGCGGTGGTTTGGCCAAGGCCCTCGTTGGTCGTTTGGAACACAGCTTCGTAGGTCAGCGTACCGGAGCGCGAGAGCACGCCGATCTTGCCCTTCGAGAAAATCTGGCCCGGCATGATGCCGATCTTGCACTCATTTGGCGTCAGCACGCCCGGGCAGTTCGGACCGATCAGGCGCGACTTCGAGCTTTCAAGCTTCGCCTTCACGCGCACCATGTCGAGCACCGGAATGCCTTCAGTGATGCAAATGATGAGCGGGATTTCCGCGTCGATCGCTTCTTCGATGGCGGCGGCGGCGCCTGGCGGCGGCACGTAGATCACGGTCGCGTCGGCGCCGGCTTTGTCCTTCGCTTCAGCGACGGTGTTGAACACCGGCAAGCCGAGGTGTGTTTGACCGCCCTTCCCCGGCGAAACGCCGCCCGTCATTTTGGTGCCGTAGGCGATGGCCTGCTCGGAATGGAAGGTGCCGTTCTTGCCGGTAAAACCCTGGCAAATGACGCGCGTCGAAGCGTTGACGAGAATGGACAAACCGGTCCCCCTAAAAGGCCATTGGGGCCCTGAAAAGCTGAAATTCGGATGGGTCCTAACCCACACCGAAGAGCTTGCAAACCCTGACCCGGCGCCGCGGACCTCTAGTCCTGCCCCATCCAGAACGCATTGAGCTTGTTGCCGTCGGGATCGCGGAAATAGCCGGCGTAGAAGCCTGGCCAGCGCTCGCCGGCCGGGCCTTCGCACTTGGCGCCGAGCGAGATGGCGAGATTGTAGATTTTGTCGACCTGAGCGGGGTCTTTGCACTCAAGCGCCACCATGACGCCGTTGCCAACGGATGCAGGATTGCCGTCGAACGGCTTGGTGAGCCCGATTCCCGCGCCGCCGCCCGGCGCGCCCCAGGCGATAAAGCTCTCGTTTTCCATCATGCGCGAGACGCCGAGCGCTGCGGTGAGCTTGTCGTAAAACGCGGCGCCGCGTTCGAGATCGTTGGTGCCGAGTGTGACGTAGCCGATCATGATGTCTTTCTCCTATCGACGCCGCCGCAAATAGAGCGCGCCGGAGAGCAGGACTGTCAACGACAGTGCGATCATGACCACCAGAATTGATGACCCCAACCCCGAGGGCATCGACTCACTCCCGAAAACTCCGGCGGTCAATACAAACGCCCACAGCGCTCCGACGCCGACGAACGCCAAGAGCGCCGCGGCCTTCCCCACACGCGGCGAAAACCAGCGGCCGACAAGCCACGGGCCCATCACGGCGAACAGACAGGAGCCGAAAAACGCTAAAGCGTAGAGCGCGAGAATTGCCATGTTAGGATTGAGTTGCGGGAGCTGGCATCACCCCTTAACAGCCTTCACAATCTTCCGCGCCGCATCTTCCAGATCATCCGCGCTGATCACGTTCAGGCCGCTTTCGTTGATGATCTTTTTGCCGAGTTCGACGTTGGTGCCTTCGAGGCGGACGACGAGCGGCACGCTGAGGCCAACTTCTTTCACCGCGCCGATCACGCCTTCGGCGATGACGTCGCACTTCATGATGCCGCCGAAAATGTTGACCAGGATGCCTTTCACTTTCGGATCGGCGGTGATGATCTTGAACGCGGCCGTCACCTTTTCCTTCGACGCGCCGCCGCCGACATCGAGGAAGTTCGCCGGCTCGGCGCCGAAGAGCTTGATGATGTCCATCGTCGCCATGGCGAGGCCGGCGCCGTTGACCATGCAGCCGATATCGCCATCGAGCGCGATGTAGGCGAGATCGTATTTCGAAGCTTCGATCTCTTTTTCGTCTTCTTCGCCGAGATCGCGCAGTTCGGCCCATTCGGGATGGCGGAAGCCGGCGTTCGTGTCGAAGCTCACTTTCGCGTCGGCGCAGACGAGCTTTTGATCTTCCGTCACGATCAGCGGGTTCACTTCGAGCATCGACATGTCGCTCGTCACGAACGCGTCGTAAATCTTGTTGCAGATGTCGGCGCACTGGACGGCGAGATCGCCGCTAATGCCGAGCGCGGCGGCGACCTTGGCGGTGTCGGCGCTGGTCGGGCCTGTCAGCGGATCGATGACGACGGTGGTGATTTTTTCTGGCGTGTCGTGCGCGACTTCCTCGATGTTCATGCCGCCCGCTTCAGAGGCGACGAACGCCACCTTGCCGGACTCGCGATCAACCAAAGCGGAGAGATAAAACTCCTTGGCGATTCGCATGCCTTCTTCGATGTAGATGCGATTGACGACGCGGCCGGCATCACCGGTCTGCAGCGTCACCAAAGTGTGGCCGAGCATTTGCTGCGCGAAGAGGCCCACATCTTCCGGCTTAAAGGCGATGCGCACGCCGCCCTTCTCGCCTGCCTCGGCTTCCTTGAACTTGCCCTTGCCGCGCCCGCCGGCATGGATCTGGCTCTTCACCGCCCAAACCGTGCCGCCCAGTTTCGCGGCGGCGTCGACCGCTTCCTCAGCCGTGAACGCGGGGTAGCCGCGCGGCACCGGGACGCCGAAGCTCTTCAGGACAGCTTTGCCTTGGTATTCGTGGATGTTCATGGGGCCCTCAAATCAGGGGGCCGTCTTACAGGCCAGCCGCCCGCGCCGCCAACCCCGCGAGAGCGCAAACCGCCGAGACGAGCAGCAAATTTGCCTTGAACCGGATCAGCGCGACGCCCGCCGCCACGGCAAGCGCCACCATCCACCAATAGGCCGAGGCGAGGTCCGGGAACGCCGTGGGGCCAAAGGTGATCTGGCGGGCGAAGAGCGCATGAGCGGCGAAGAAGAGCGCGAGCTTGGCGATAACGCCAAGTACGGCGGCCGTGATGGCGGCGAGCGCACCTGCCGCGCGTGGATTGCGTTGCAATTTTTCCGCGAATGGCGCGCCAGCGAAAATCCACACGAAGCTCGGCGCAAACGTGCACCAGAGCGCGATCGCCGCGCCGGCGAATGCGAGCACGAGCCCGCCACTCGACCAACCTGCAAGAAAGCCGACGAACTCGTTGACGAGAATGAGCGGGCCGGGCGTGGTTTCGGCGAGGCCGAGACCGTCGATCATCTGCTCCGGCGTCAGCCAACCGCGCGCGGCTGCTTCGGTAGTGAGGTACGCGAGCAAAGCATAAGCGCCGCCGAAGGTGACGCAGGCGAGGATCGAAAACAGAAGCGCGATCTGGAACAGCACATGCTCCGTGCCGAGCGTGAGCGCGATAATGGCGGGCGGCGAGAGCCAGAGCACGAGCCAGAGAAACGCTTGCGCAAGCGCGCCAGACGCATTCGGCGCCGCTTGGCCTTCCGCCGCGCCCTGCCCCGCTTTGGCGCCGACCAATGTCGGTGCGACGAGGCCAAGGACTGCAGCGGCCAAAATGACTAATGGGAAGGGCGCGCCGAATACCAAGACGAAGAAAGTCACGACGGCGATGACGAGCGCGGTTGATGTTTTCAGCGCGCGTTTTCCCACTTTCAGCAAGGCTTCGGCCACAAGCGCGACGACCGCGCATTTGATGCCGTCGAAAGCAGCCGCGACGAGCGGGACTTCGCCATAGTTCACGTAGAGCCAACTCAGCCCCAGCACGATGAACGCGCCCGGCAACACGAACATCCAGCCGGCGATTAGCGCGCCGGCCCAACCGCGCAAGCGCCAGCCGACATAAGTCGCGAGTTGCTGCGCTTCAGGCCCAGGCAACAGCATGCAGAACGCCAGCATGTGCTGAAAGCGCGCGTCGTCGATCCATTTGCGCTCATCGACGAAGACACGGTGCATCAACGCGATCTGGCCGGCGGGGCCGCCAAAACCGAGGCAGCCGACCTTCAGCGATTCACGAAACAACGCGCCAAGAGAAACGCTCATCGGCGCGGCCTATCGGCGTTGTGTGACAGAGTCACGACGGCGCCCGTTCAGCGCTCGCAGGCGCATCGGGCTTGTCTTCGCCATAGGCAATTTCACCTGCCGCCACCGATGTGCCGATTTGCGGCGAGAACTCTTCCTTGTCGACGGCTTGCTCGCGCGTGTTGCGGCGCCAGAACATCACTGCGCAGACGAACGTCGCCGCCGCGCCGGAGAACCAGAACATGCCGGGCACGTCGAACCAATCGACCAATGGCCCCATCACGAGCGGCCCGATCACCGAGCCCGCCGCCCACACGAACAACAGGCCCGCCGCCGATTGCGCGAGTTTGCCAGGCTCGGCGCGGTCGGCCATGTGCGCGACGGCGATGCCGTAAAACGACAACGCGCCGGCGCCCCACAGGAAGAACAACAAAACGGCCGACCAGTTCGAGAGTTGGCCACTCCAGAGCGCAAGCGCGAACGAAGCCGTCGCCGCAAGCGCCGCGAGCGCAGCGATGACGAGACGACGATCGACGCGGTCTGAGAGCCGCCCCGCCGGCCATTGCAACAATAGCGATCCGACGAACGCCGCTGAGTAGAACTCCGAGGCGGCGCCCGCGCCGTAATGCTCGGCCGCATAAAGCGGCGCAAGCGCCAGCACGCCGCCATTCACCAGCCCAGCCCCGAAGCTGCCGATGACGGCCGCGGGCGCGGTGGCGAATTGTTCGACGAGCGCGAGCGGCTGCGCTTTCGGCGGATCGGGCTGCTCAGCGGCAGTAAAGCAGATCGGCACCATGGAGAGTGCTGCAAGCGCTGCAGCGATCATCCACGGCTCGGCGGACGCCGGCGCGTAGGAGAACGCAAGGAACGGCCCGAACGCCAGCGCGCCTTTGGTGAGCACCATATAGACGCTCATCACCTCGCCGCGCACGCGCGGTCCAATCGAATAGCTCATCCAGCTTTCAACGGCTGCGAACATGAGCGCCACGGCGATCCCCGCCCCCATCCGCGCCAAGCCCCACGACCACACGTCGGTGGTGAAGTGCAGAGCCAGCGTCGCCACCGAGAAGATCGCAGCGCAGGCGGCGTAAACACGGATGTGCCCGACGCGCGCCAGCAGCATGGTGGCGATCATCGCGCCCATCATGAAGCCGGCAGAGTAGGACGCCGCGACCAAGCCAAGCGCAGTGCGGGAATGGCCGTCCTCGGTGAACGCCAGCGGAATGCGCACGCCAAGCAACCCGCCTGCGAGTTGCAGGATCGTAACGGCGGCGATGAGCGCGGCGACGTTGCGAAGCAGGTTGGTCATGGAGCGCAAGCTGCTTACGCCCGTTTCGCGCGCGGGCAAATCTGCAAATCCGGGCGGCTGTCAGCCGAAGAACATCTCGAACATGAAGCGGGCGGGAATGAAGGTGGACAGCCCGGCAATGACGAGGCCGCCGAAGAAGAGCCCGCTCATGCTGCGGCGGTGCCGTTCGACGTTGCGGTTGCGGATCGCATAGATCGCCATCGGCAGCGCGATGACGGTCCAGCCGCTCAGGAGGTGGATCAGCGAAAACAGGTCGCCGTTGAGGCCGGTGATGAAAAACGAGCTGATCGCGGTCACGCTCATGGCCGCGACCCAAGTCCAGCCCAGCGCCTTGTGCAAACCCCTGCCCTTCGGGCGAAGCATCAGCCCGGTTCCGACGGCGAGGGCGGTCAAGGCGGCGGCAATGTGGAGCTGCAGCACCGGACTGATCTGACCCCACAATTCCCATCGCGGCGCGTGCAGCGACATGCCCTCGGCGGCGCGCATGATCTGTGAACCGAACGGCAGCAGAGCCGCCGTCAAAACGACCAGCCCGAGACTTGCGCCAACCCTGCGCATCCAGGGGTTTTGCGGCTGCGTTGTCATGCGTGCGTTCTCCGGCTTCGATTGCTAGAGACCTGACCCAGACGGAGCCCGCGTGCAGCCGAACCTACGTGAACTCACTGAGACAAAGCGCCAATCGCCAGGGCGTGCGGTTGGCGCTTCGCCAATGGCGGACGGTTACGGCTCGGATCAGCGATCCTGGCTGCGCAACATGGCGGTCGCGGCCATCGTCGGCGTTTTCCTGGCGCTCGTCGGCGCAGTCGGCACCGACCGCGTCGACGTGGTGACGCGCCTTCTGTTCTGGGTGCCTGTCATGTTGGGCGGCAGCGTGATCGGCCATTTCCTGACCATGCTGGTGGCGCGCATCCCGCGCGTGGGCGCCAGTGTCTGGCTTGTCGGCGCGGTGTTGTCGGTGCTCGTTTCGATCCCGGTGACGCTTTTGGTCTGGGGTCACGCGGCTTGGGTGCTCAACACCAATGTGCCGGTGAGCAACCTGCCGCAACTATTTACGCCGGTGCTGATCATCTCAGCCGCGATGACGGCGCTGATGATCGTGGTCTCGCAACCGGGCGCGGTGACACACGCGCCGCCGCCGGGCGCCGCACCGCAACCGGTGCGGTTCATGGAACGGTTGCCGCCTAAGCTAGGAGGCGCCGTGATTTATGCCGTCTCCGCCGAGGATCATTATTTGCGGTTGCATACGTCCAAGGGCGTCGATCTCATATTGATGCGCTTGTCCGACGCTATCGTTGAGCTCGAAGGCGTCGAAGGCGCGCAGACGCATCGCTCTTGGTGGGTGGCGCGCGATGCGGTGGAAAACACGCGGCGCGACGGCGATAAGATGACACTCATCTTACGCGGCGGGATCGAGGCGCCAGTGAGCCGGCCGAACGTGCGGCCATTGCGTGAAGCCGGCTGGTTCTGAGCCGCGCTGCGATTGACTCTATCGGCGCGCTCCGGTTCATCCCTCAGTGATGACGTCGGCTCAAACCAAAGTGATCGTGCGCGAAGGCGTGACGCTGATTTTGATCGGCGCCTTCCTCACCATCACCAATCCGTTCGGCGCAACGTCGGGATTGCCGCTTCTCAGCAGCTTCGCCTATTGGACCGGGCTTGTATTTCTCGGCTGGCTCGGCGGACCTGTCTTCTCGCGGCTGATCCAGCGCGTTGCACCCGGCCTCTCGCGCGAAATCAACATCGCCATCGCGACGGTGTTCGTCGCCGCTTTGGTCACTAGCGCCATCGTCGTCGTGCAAACGGTCGTGCTTAGCGATCCGGTGCCGCGTTCGTATTGGCCGACGCTCTACATGCTCGTGCTCGCCATCAGCGCGGCGGTTGCGGCGGTGAGCTGGCTGGTCGAGCGCGCCTTTGCCGGTCCGCCCGGCGCGGTGACGCATGCACCAGCAGCCGGCGCGCCCGCCGCAAGCGTGCGCTTTCTTGAGCGGCTCCCCGCGAAGATTAAAGGCGGCGTCATCTATGCGGTGTCGGCCGAGGATCACTATCTGCGCGTCCACACATCGAAGGGCGCGGACTTGGTGTTGATGCGGTTGTCGGACGCCATCGTTGAACTCGAAGGCCTCGAAGGCGCGCAAACGCATCGCTCTTGGTGGGTCGCGCGCGACGCGGTGGAGAGCGTGAGGCGCGAGGGCGATAAGGTGACGCTCGTTCTGAAGGGCGCCGCCGAAGCGCCAGTGAGCCGGCCCAACGTGCGGCCGCTGCGCGAAGCCGGCTGGTTCTAGTTATTACGTGGCGCGGAATGTCCAATCGTTTTCAGCGGCGAGATAGATGAAGGTCGCCCAGGCGGCGACGTTTTGGCGAAGCGCTTCGGGATCGATTTTGTCGAGCGTGTCGTCGGCGGTGTGGTGGTAGTCGAAATAGTCGCTGCCATCTTGGCTGAGATCGACGACCGGCACGCCCTGCTGACGCAACGCGCCCGTATCGGCGCCGCCATTGGCGGCGTTATCGCCCGGCAAAATCCCAAGCGGCGCGAGCGCGCGCTGGAATGCGCGCGCATATGGCAGTGCGGGCTCGGCAAAGCGCGAGCGGAAGCGATAGACGCGGCCCGCGCCAAAATCGCTCTCGGCAGCGACGATATGGTTTTCGCCCGCATGCACACGGCCGTACTCGTCGCCACCGTGCACGCCATTCTCCTCGGCCCCCGCTAGCAGAATGCGGATGGTGCGGCGCGGACGGCGCGGCAGATCGCGCACGAGCCTCGCAGCAGCGGTGATGATGGCGACGCCGGCGCCGTCATCGATCGCGCCCTGCCCCAGATCCCACGAATCCAAATGCGCGGCGATCAACACGATTTCCTCAGGCCGCTCGCGGCCGCGGATTTCGGCGATGACATTGCCGGACGGCGCGTTGTCGCGAATGTCGGCTTCGATCACGAGGCGCACGCGCGCGGGGCCGCGCTCCAGCGTAAGCGCCAGCAAATCAGCATCCGCGGGCGAGATCGCAGCGGCGGGCAGCGAAACGCCTGCGGCTTGCCGCGATGAGCCGCCTTGGTGCGCGAAGCGATGCGGATCGGTGCCGACAGAGCGGACAAGGCACGCCACGGCGCCGCGCGCTTGCGCCAATGGCGCACAGCGGCTGCGCTTGGCGACAGCGGCGCCATAGCCTGAGCCATCCTGCGTGCGCAGCATGCGTTCATCGATGAACACGATGCGCCCGCGCAGCTGCGCTTCCGTCGCCGCCTCAAGCGCGGCGAGATCGGAAAAACGCACGACGTCCGCTTCCAGCCCGCCGGCAGGCGTCGAAGGCGAACCGCCCAATGCAGCCACGACCATGGATTGGCGCGACGGCGCGATGATCGACGCTTCTTCGCGCAGCGCATCCCAATACGGGATCGTGAACGGCTCGATGCGCACATTGGTGAAGCGCTGCTCGCGCAGCATGGCGACGGCCCAATCGCGCGCGCGTGCTTCCGCTTCAGAGCCTGCGAGGCGCGGCCCCACTTCGACGACCAAATCTTCAACGATCTGCCACGCCAGATCGCTCTCCAGCGCCGCTCGTTGAAGCCGTTCGACAGTGCGTTGCTGCTCGGCGCTGATCGGCGCTGTCGGCGGCGCGGCGGGCGGTTGCAGGATTACGTTCGGCGACGGCGAGGTCGGCGTCTGTTGCGCGCTCGCTGATGACGCGAAGGCGAGCGCTGTCAACGCCAAGGCAAAGTTCCGCATGTGGCCGCCCCCCGTATTCGTTGAGCTAAGCATGCGGACGCGAACGCGAGATGCAAGCTCGATGCGACCGATCAGGTACGGTTGCGCGCTTTCCACGCGGCCTTGGACTGGCCGTAGAGATCGACCTTGTGCATCTCAAACGGCGGCGCGAGTTGATGGTCTTCGCGTTCGAGGCGAGAACCCAGCCGTTCAGCTAGCGCGATCGATGGCGCGTTCTTCTTGTCGATGCAGTGGATGACGTGATCCCAGCCGAGCGCATCAAAAGCCCAATCGATCGCGGCGGTCGCGCCTTCGAGCGCGTAGCCCCGCCCCATCGCGCTCGCCTTCAAGCCCCAGCCGACTTCGTCGCCAGGCCATGAGCCTTCTTTGCCGCCCGGACGCCACGGCCCCAAGCGACCGATCCACTCGCCGGTGTCGCGTCGCAACACCGAGAACATGCCATAGCCGAGCAACGCCCATGAGCCAGCGAGCGACGCCATCCCGCGCCAAGCCGCATCGCGCGGCGCCGTGCCGCCGATATAGCGCATGGTCTCTTCTTCCTGCGCCATGGCGGCATAGCCGTCGAAATCCTCGTGCGCTGGCGGGCGGAGGATAAGGCGCGCGGTGGTCAGTGTCGGGCCGATGCTCATGGCGCCCATTTACACGGACGCCGCGAAAATTGCGACAGCGCCGACAATTGCTTGCACTGCGGCGGCGACTTACGATCCGGCCATGGTCGCGCTCCGCCTCAACCCCGCCATCGACATCAAAGCCGCCGCCGCCGCCTATGCGCGCGACAAGGTCGTGCAGATTCATGACGTGTTCGAACCGGAGGTCGCTGAAGCCGTCGAGCAAGCCATTCTAGCGGCGCCATGGCGGCTGCTCTGCCAGAACGATCAAGGCGATCTGCTATTCTACACCGAGGAGCAGTATCGCCAGATGTCGCCGCAAGAGCGTATGCAGCTCGAACGCGGCATCATGGAGCGGGCAGCGCGCAATATCGGCTACACCTATCACGCCTATCCGATGATCCAGGCGCTGCTGAACGGTTTGGATCCCGGTCATCCAATTCATGCGCTGACGCACTTCTTGAACGGCCCTGAATTTCTCGCGCTCGGGCGCGCCATCATCGGCGAAGACGGGCTCACCAAAGTCGATGCGCACGCGACCAAGTATATGCGCGGCCATTATCTGACCCGCCACGTTGACGAGGGCGGGCACCGTCGCGCCGCCTACACGCTCGGCTTCTCGCAGGACTGGCAGCCAGATTGGGGCGGCTTGCTGCTGTTCTTGAGCGACAAGCAGGATGTCGGCTCAGGCTTCCTGCCGCGCTGGAATACGCTGACAATCTTTGACGGCTTGAAGCTGCACACCGTCACCGCGATCTCTCAATTCGCGCTGCGGCCACGCATTTCCGTGGCCGGCTGGTACCGCGACGATCCGGTGGGCTAGTCCCTGACGCGTCGGCGTTTCTCAGCGAGCAGCGCACGAGCGTGTCGCGCAACGCGTTTGCCCGAAGACGCTCCCAGAAGCTCGTACGCGTCCAGGATTCTGTTTGGCGGTTCTTCGACGCCGATCTCCTCATAGAGATCGCAGTACTGAAGGCTCGGCACATCCCTCCAAGCCTCGACCGGCGCAGGAATGATGTCTCGACTATCGGCGCGAAAGGCGCCTCGCCAAGTATATCGACCTGAGCGCAAACCGCTGATCAATTGGTCCAAGAAGGCAAAATAAGCCGCGTCTTCGCGCAGGCTCTCCTCGGTCCAACCGTCAGCGGCGAATCTGTGTACGCGCAGTCTACCGAGGTAGAAAAGTGCCATCTCCGCCGAGCAATCCGGCCGCGCAAGCACCCACTCTGCCAGCTCGCGCGCGACGGGATAGCTACTCGTGGCGGCGCAAAACTTGATCGCGGTGTTAAGCCGAAGTTCGTCCGGTTTCCGGTCGATCCAGCGTTTAATCCTCCGAACGGCGGCTGCCCTCTTGCGATCCGCTAGCGCGTGGGACCAACCGATCATCACGCGCTTAACTCGAAGGTGGAGCGCTCCGATCATCTCAGGCGGCCGGTACGCCCATCGTCTTAACCGACGCTGGCGTCGATGCCTTTGCATGCATCGACCAAGCCCTTCACCGCATTCACGCTGTGATCGAACATCGCGCGTTCTTCGACCGTGAGCGCGATTTCGATGACCTTCTCGACGCCGCCGGCGCCGATAATGCACGGCACGCCGACATACATGTCGTTCAGCCCGTATTCGCCGCTAAGATTGGCCGCGCATGGCAGCACGCGCTTTTTATCACGCAGATAGGACTTCGCCATCTGGATCGCGCTTTCGGCTGGCGCATAGAAGGCCGAACCGGTTTTCAGCAGGCCGACGATTTCGGCGCCGCCGTCACGCGTACGCTGGACGATTTGGTCGAGCTTCTCTTGGCTGGTCCAACCCATCTTCACCAGGTCGGGCAACGGAATGCCGGCGATGGTGGAATAGCGCACCAGCGGCACCATGGTGTCGCCATGGCCGCCGAGCACGAAAGCCGAAACGTCTTCAACGCTGACCTTGAACTCTTCAGCGAGGAAGTAGCGAAAGCGCGCGCTGTCGAGCACGCCGGCCATGCCGACGACCTTGTTGTGCGGCAGGCCAGAGAACTGGCGCAGCGCCCAGACCATGGCGTCGAGCGGATTGGTGACGACGATGACGAAAGCGTTCGGCGCGTGCTGCTTGATGCCCTCGCCCACCGCCTTCATGACTTTGAGATTGATGCCGAGTAGATCGTCGCGGCTCATGCCAGGCTTGCGCGGCACGCCGGCTGTGACGATGCAGACATCGGCGCCGGCGATGCCGGCGTAATCGTTGGCGCCGCGAAGCGCGCTATCACGACCAAACACCGGCGACGCTTCAGCGATATCGAGCGCCTTGCCTTGCGGCACGCCTTCGACGACGTCGAACAGGATGACATCGCCCAATTCCTCACGCGCCGCGATGTGGGCGAGCGTGCCGCCGATCATGCCAGAACCAATAAGGGCGATCTTTGCGCGGGACATGGGCGACTGCTCCGGAGTGGCGGAATTGAAGGCGCGGGGTTTAGACCCGCCCGCGCCTTCGCGCAACGCGGCTATTGCGCCGCGATAAGCCCCAACGTCCAGGCGCGGACGGACGCGTCATCCCAGGCGCCGTCATAAGCAATATCGGGCTCGTAGGCCTCGAGTGCGCCACGGCCCATGCCGCGCCAGACCTTTTGCGGGATGGTCAGGACCGCGAGCCCCGATGGCAGCGTCACGTTACGGACTTCCATGTAGGGGCCATCCCCTGCCGTCGCCGAGCCAATGAGCTGCACGCCCGGCACGAACAACACCGTGTCCGCGAAGTTGAGGCACGACGAGCCGCAGGTGCCATTGGATAGCATATAGACGCGCGCCGGGAACGGCGCTTCTTCGCCGCGCGGCCGGCGTTGTGTCAGCCCGCCGCCGCGCCTCACGAACGGCGAGCCTTGCCGCCAAAGCGGCGGGTTGCGATCGAGCGCGCGCTCCATGCCCTCGATGGCGCCTTCGGCGAAATCGACCGCCTCGGAATTCGCGCCGAACTCGGGAATGGCGACGCTCGTCACCCATTCGCGCCAATAGGCGATGTTCTCAGGCGAAGCGCGCCAATCGACGCCGCTACTGCTGGAGGCTGCGCGATTGGCGCGCTGCACTGGCAATTCGCCGAAAATCGCGATGGCGATCCGATCGGCCCAAGCGGAGTTGCCGCCGCCATTGCCGCGCACGTCTAAGACGATGGCGCGGCCGTTGCGCATGGCGTCGCCGCGCGCATTGATGTCGCGGATCAGCTGTTCGAGTTGCGGCGCAGTCTCGCTGCCGGATGAAAATGTTGGAATGCCGATCCAGGTCACGCCCGGCGCCGGTTCGCTGACGCCCCACGATGCAGCTGCGCCGGCGGATGTGTCTTGATAGGCGGCCCAATAAGATTCCGGCGGATCGGGTAAAGCACGCCAGCGCAGCGTGATGTCGCGCTCGACGCCATCGACTGCAATGCGGCACACGCTTGGCGCAGGCGCGCCAGGAATGCTGCGATCGAGGAAAAGTCTGGTAACGCCGCGACGGCGATCAAGCGCTAAGCGCCCATTGAGCACGAACGGATAAAGCCGCTCCTCCGCGAGCGATGCCAGGGTGCGGCCTTCGCAGCTCAGTATTTGCGCGCCGATCGGCGGCGCATCGGCGTCGCCTTCATCCCGCATGACCACCAGCGCGCCGCCGTTGCGCGACGCGGCGATGAAGCCGGGCCATTGCGCGGCCGACAAATTCGCCACCGGGTTCACGTCGATGTGCGGATCATTGAAGCCGTTCAGGTAGAGCGCGAGAGCGTAGAAGTGCCCTGCCGCATCGCGCGCGTCGCGGGCGCGCACCTCGGCTTGGCCGTAGCCCTCCGCCAGCCATGCCGGATAGGTCGGGTTATCGCGGTCGAACGGGATCGGCGTTTGCGCTGTGAGGATGTCGCGCGCCGCCGCAAGGTCGCTCAACGCAAGATCGCGCCAGCCTTCCGGCGTTGTCGGCGCCGTCGGCGCGTCTTGAGCGAAAGCCGGCGCCGCTAGCGTGACGACAAGGGCGACAGCCGCGAACGCACGGCGCAGTGATCCGATCATATGAACAACTCCCACCTGGCCAAGATGCGCCGTCCAGCCTTCCCGGATGCGTCAGCGCTTCACGCAGATCAAGAGCCCGTCGCCGATCGCGGTCATCACGGCATGAACGCGGGCATCGGCTTTGGCCTTATGGGCCAAGGCACGGAGCGCTGTTGTATCGTCGCTTGTATCAGCGGGATCGGCGACTTTGCCGGACCACAGCACGTTGTCGAACAGCATGACGCCGCCAGACCGTAACAGCTGCAGCCCGCGCTCGTAATACGCGTCATAGCCGGTCTTATCGGCGTCGATGAAGCCCATGTCGTAGGCGCCGCCCTGCCCCGCTTGGATGCATCGGTCGAGCGTCTCCGTCGCCGGCGCGAGTTTGAGTTCGATAATGTCATCGACATCGGCGTCGCGCCAATAGGCCCGCGCCTTCGTGGTCCACTCCTCGGAGATATCGCAGGCGAGAATGTGTGCGCCGATCGGGTGCATGTCTTTCAGCGTGAGCGCGGTGGCCAGCGTTGAATAACCGGTGAAGACGCCAACTTCGAACGTGCGCTTGGCGCGGATGATGCGCGCAAGCGTCTGCATGAAGGCGCCCTGCTCAGCGCTGATCTGCATGCCGGCCGACGGCCTAGCCTGGGTCTCGACGCGGCAGCGCGCCAGTGCGGGATGCTCCGGCGGATTGACATCCGCCAGATAGCGAACGATGTCAGGCGTGAGGCCGAGAGATGAGGACATGCACGGCCAACTTATGCGAGGCGGCGCAGTTCCTCCACCAGATCGGTGCGCTCCCAGCTAAAGCCGCCCTGATTGTCGGGCTGACGGCCGAAGTGGCCGTAGGCGGCGGTGCGCGCATAGATCGGGTTGTTGAGCTTCAAATGCGTGCGAATGGCGCGCGGCGTGCAGCCGTCCATCAGCTCCGGCAGCTTCGCTTCCAGGATCGCCGGATCGATGGTGTCGGCGCCATGGAGATCGACATAGAAGCTCGTCGGCGACGCAACGCCGATGGCGTAGCTGATCTGGATCGTGCAGCGCTCGGCAAGACCCGCGGCGACGACGTTTTTCGCCAGATAGCGGCATGCGTAAGCGGCCGAGCGGTCAACCTTGGTCGGGTCCTTGCCGGAGAAGGCGCCACCGCCGTGCGGGCTGGCGCCACCATAGGTGTCGACGATGATCTTGCGACCAGTCAGGCCGGTATCGCCATCGGGGCCGCCGATCTCGAACTTGCCGGTCGGATTGATGTGCCACTTGGTTTTCTTGGTGATCAAACCTGCTGGGAAAACCGATTCCGCGTGCGGCCGCACCAATTCGGCAAAGCGCTTTTGTGAGTAGGACGACTCGCCCAGCTTCTTCGTGTGCTGATGGCTGACGACGATGGCGACAACTTCAACCGGCTTGCCATTCTCGTAGCGCAGCGTGACTTGGCTTTTCGCATCCGGCTCGAGTTCGGGGCGCTCACCTGAGTGACGCACTTCGGCTAAGCGCTTCAGAATGTTGTGCGAGTATTGCAGCGTCGCCGGCATCAGCTCCGGCGTTTCCTGGCAGGCGTAGCCAAACATAATGCCTTGATCGCCGGCGCCTTCGTCCTTGGAGCCTTTGGCGTCGACGCCTTGAGCGATATGCGCCGACTGGCCGTGCAGATAGCAAGCGTACTTGGCCTTCTCCCAGTGGAAGCCTTTTTGGGCGTAACCGATGTCCTTCACCGCTTCGCGCACCTTCGGCTGCAGCGAAGCGATGATGTCTTTGGTGAAGGCCTTGTTCGCGGCCTTATCCTGACCCGGCTTTCCGGCGCGGACTTCACCGGCCAGGATAATGCGGTTGGTCGTCACCATGGTTTCGCAGGCGACGCGGGCTTCGGGATCGGCGGCGATGAAGGCGTCTACGACTGTATCGGAGATGCGGTCGGCCACCTTGTCAGGGTGCCCTTCGGACACGCTCTCGCTGGTGAATACGTAAGAGCTTCTCGCCACGCGGTTTCTCCGGCCCTCAGAATGAAGCGGCCCCTCTTAAGGACATGCGCCAGTTTCCGCAATTCGTGGGCCGGCGGCGGCTAGCCGCGCTTCCCTTCCGGGGCGTCCTCGGTCAAAGCGCGCACCAATTCGACGACCTGACGGCGCACTTTGCGGCTCTTGATCGATGCAAACAGAGCCAAGAGCTGAGACCCCTCGGGTGTGGCTAGGGCGTCATCGATGTAGTCACGTCCCGATTCAGCCACGCCGCTCGCCTCGATTCGGCCGCCCAGGCCCTCAAAGAACTTGGCGATCGGCATGTCTAAAGAGGTCGAGATGCTGTGGAGTCGGCTGGCGGCGATCCGGTTGACGCCCTTCTCGTATTTCTGAACTTGTTGGAAGGTCACACCAAGTAATTCGGCGAGCTTTTCTTGGCTCATGCCGATTTCGAGGCGCCGCGTGCGGACCCTCTGACCGAGTTTCCTGTCTATCGCGTTCGCTGCACGCTCGTCGTTCATAGGTTTGAGTCTCTCACTGCACTTGGCGCGGGTGCAAGTCTGAGAAGTGTAATGACGAATACTAACGCGAGCAGCAACCATATACCCAATCGGGCGTATGAGGTTTCTTGGAGCGCCGAGGGCAATTGGGCTTCCGTAGCGGCGCCCTCGCTTTCACTTTGGACCGACCTCACGACGCGGCCATGCGCGTCGATAATGCCGGAAAATCCGCCCGACGCAGCGCGCACAAGCGGCAAGCCTTCCTCGATCGCGCGATAGCGCGCCATGACGAAGTGTTGGTGCGGCCCAGATCCGTCGCCAAACCACGCATCGTTCGTGACGTTGATGATCCAACCGGGGCGCTCGGCGCCGCGCGGGACCATGCCGGGAAAGATCGCCTCGTAACAAATCAGCACGATTGCCGGCGGCGCTTCGGGGACAATCAGTCGCGTCGGCGGCGCGCCCGGCGTGAAGCCCGCGCCGATGCGTTGCAGCGGCGCGATGTTGAAGCCGCTGATCAAGTTCCAGAACGGGATGTATTCGCCGAACGGCACGAGATGGTGCTTGTCGTAAGTTTGCGCCACGCGCGGCACGCCGCTGACACCATCGATCACCGCGGCGGAATTGTAGAGCCGCACATTCGTCACCGACGCTTCGCCGCGCATGAAGGCGTCACACTCCGGACCGGGCTCGCAGCGCGTCAGACCCGTGACAAGCGCGCGATCGCCTAGCCCCGCGCCGAGCGCATCGAGGAACGCTTGGTTATTGAGCTGAAAGAAGTTGAGCGTCGGCACCGCCCCTTCTGGCCAGATCAGAATCGAGGCGTTGCTCTCCTCGGCGGCGCCGCTGATCTCGAGATAGCGTTGCAGCACACGTGCTTCTTGGCGCGGGTAGCAGGCCGCGCGCTCAGCATAGGTTTCGTATTCGCACCACTTGTCGCGCTGGCTGAGGCCGGAATCGGCGACGCGTACGATCGGCTGGGCGCCGGGCGCATCGATCGGCGCGCGCGCGATCCGCTGTGCGCCCCACCCCCACGTCAAACCCAACACCAGCCCTGCCGCGATCAACGGCGCGAAACGCATGCCGGTGCTTGCACGCCGATCGGCAATCGCAGCCGACGTGGCGGCGATCACGAGCGTGATGAGCGAGAGGCCATAAATGCCAAAGATGGCGGCGAGCTGCGACACAGGCTCGCCCGGCGTCCAAACGTAGCCGGGCAACAGCCAGGGAAAACCGGTCAGAATATTGCCGCGCAGCCATTCGGTGACAAAGATCGCGAGCGCAAACGCGGGAATGCGGCGCAGATCCGTCGTCCAGACAAGCGCCGCCAAGGCGCAGCCAACGCCCCAGAAAATCGCCAAGCCGCCTGCGAGCGCGAGCGTCGCGGGAACACCCCAAAGCGGCCCGAACGATGCGGAGTCGACTAGGAACGCCGACGAAATCCAATAGAGACCGGTGGTGAAGTGGCCGAGCCCGAACCACCAGCCGACGCCGAACGCAGCCGAAATTCTGCGTTCCCGCGTTGCAGCCGCATCGAGCAACCAAACAAGCGCGACGATCGCCGCAGCATAGACCAGCACCAGTTGAAACGGCGCGTGCCCAAGCGTCGCCAGCGCGCCGGCCAGCAGCGCAACGCCGCGGCGTGGCCACGGCTTCAGCGCCGCGAACCAGATGTGAATGCGCGAGTGCTCCGCGCCGGACGCCAGATCGTTCAAGATTCGCTCCGCCTCAGCGATGGAGGCGGTATGGAGCGCGCAACGCGGCCCGCGTCAACAGTCAGCGGCTGGACGCCTTGAGTTCCACTGGCTTTGCCGCCTCGGCTGTCGGCTTAAAGCGCACGCGCTTCACCCGCCTTGGATCGGCATCGACAACTTCCAGGTCAAAGCCAGCTGGATGGTGCAAGATTTCGCCGCGCTGCGGCAGACGGCCCGCCAGCGCCACTGCGAGGCCTGCGGCGGTGTCGAACTCGTCTTCGTGATCTGGCAGAGCGAGGCTAACGCCGAGCTTGGCTTCAAGCTCGTCGATCGGCGCGCGACCATCAGCCTCAAAAGCGCTGCCGGGGCGCTCGAGCACCATGGTGGACTCAACGTCGTGCTCGTCATCGATGTCGCCGACAATCTGCTCGACCAGATCTTCCATCGAGACCAGCCCGTCGGTGCCGCCATATTCATCGACGACCAGCGCCAAGTGGATGCGGCTTTGCTGCATCTTCAAGAACAGCGTCGCCAGCGTCATCGATTGCGGCACGTAGAGAATGTCACGGCGAATACGCGGCAGGGAGCGGTCGCTGAACTTTGCCAGCGACTCCCCTTCCGCCGTGGGCGCCAGCAAAGCGAGCACGTCGCGCACGTGAACGAAGCCTTGCGGATCATCGAGCGTCTCGCCGTAAATCGGCAGACGCGAATGTTGGCTCTCAGAGAATATGCGCGCCGCTTCGCCCAAAGGCGCGGACGCTTCAACGGCGACGATCTCGGCGCGTGCGCGCATCACGTCGGCCACGCGCAGGCGGTCAAAGCGCGCGGCGCGCAGGATCATGTCCTTATGCGCGCCTTCGATCGATTCGCCGTTTGCTTCGCGCTCGCGCAGCGCTTCTTCGACAGCAGCGGCGGACCCTGGTTTTCCGCGCGTAAAGATGCGCGTCAGTTTGTGAACCAGGCCCGCCCGCCTTCGCGAGGGTTCGCCGTCGCCTAAAGTCTCAACCATAATTTGCGCGTCGTACTCCGTGGGCGGCTTCAGGCGTAAGGATCTTCGATCCCCAAAGACTGCAGGATCGCGCGCTCGCGCGCCTCCATCTTCTCCGCATCGGCCGGCTGCTCGTGATCATAACCCAAAAGATGCAAAAAGCCGTGCACCACCAAATGCGCGGCGTGGTGTTCGAACCGTTTACCTTGAAAATTTGCTTGTTCGACAATGGTTTCCGCCGCGAGCGCGATGTCGCCCAGGAAGCCGGGTTCCGCCGTTCCGGGCACCGGCGGGAACGATAGCACATTGGTCGGGCCCTGTTTGCCGCGGAACTGGGTATTGAGCGCGGCCACCGAAACATCGTCGCCCAACAGCAGCGATACGCTGCCGGCGGCGCCCTCCTCCGCCGCAGCGGCGGCCAGCGCGCGCGTCAGCAAGTCCTCGTGTCCGCGCCACAGTGGCGCGTTCGCCAGCACGTCCACTTCCAGCGTCCGCTCAGCCACCGCGCGCACCCTCGTCACGGTGATAAGCCTCGACGATGTGTGCGACGAGCCTGTGACGGACAATATCCTGCGCGGCGAAGCGGATGACTTCGACGGCCGGCACGTCTTCTAAAATCGAGATCGCGTGCGCGAGGCCTGACTGATCGCTGCGCAAGAGATCGACTTGCGTCGGGTCGCCGGTGACGACCATGCGCGAGCCTTCGCCCAAGCGCGTCAGCACCATCTTCATTTGCAGCACAGTGGCGTTCTGCGCTTCATCGACAATCACGAACGCGTTCGAGAGCGTGCGCCCTCGCATGAAAGCGAGCGGCGCGACTTCGATCTGGCGGCGCTCACGACGCGCTTTCAGATCGTTTTCGTTCATCTGGCTGCGAAACGCGTCCCAGATCGGCTGCAGATAGGGATCCACCTTCTCCGCGAGATCGCCCGGCAGATAGCCAAGTTTTTCGCCCGCCTCGACGGCGGGGCGCGTGACGATGATGCGATCGTACCGCTCTTGCTTCAGCGCCTCGACAGCGGCGGCGACGGCGAGGAACGTCTTGCCGGTGCCGGCGGGGCCGACGCCGAAAATGAGATCGATGTTTTCGTCGCGCAGCGCTTCGACATAATGGACTTGCCGCGGCGTGCGCAATGTCAGACCGCCGAGCTGCGGCAGCGTCATCGGCGCCGTGCTTTCGCCCGCGCCTTCGGAAAACGCGATCGCGGCCAGCACTTCGCCTTCGCGCACTTTGCCTTTACGGCGCGCGTGTTCGGCGAGCGCGTCGATGATGCGCTGCACGCGCTCAAGCTCGGCGGCGGAGCGAGCACGCACGATGACGCGATCGCCTTGAGCATCGAGCGTCACGCTATAGGCCGGCGCGCCGCGCGGCGCGTTTTGATCGCGGAAAGCTTCTTGGATGTGCGCAAGATGGCGGTGCAGCGGGCCGAACACGGCTTGCGCAACGCCGGCTTCAGACAACGTGATCGTGCGCGTCTGCTCGCCAGAGGTGGAATTGCTCACGCGACCTCCGGCGTCAGCACGACGCGCGCGCCCGCCAGCGCATTCTGCGTGCCCGCTAGAATTCTGACGGGAACAATGTCGCCGTCGCGCGCTTGGGTGTCGTCAAAATGCACAGCTTGCAGATATGGTGAGCGCCCGTACTTTTGCCCAGGCCTGCGCCCATTGCCGGACACCAGCACCGGCAGGACCGCGCCAACCTGGCTCTCATTGAACGCGCGCTGCTGCTCGAACAAGAGCTTCTGCAAGCGTTGCAGCCGCTCGTTTTGCACCGCCTCGTCCACGTGCCCCATCATCGCCGCCGCCGGCGTGCCCGGGCGCGGCGAATATTTAAACGAGTAAGCGGACGCAAAACCGATATCGCGCACGAGCTGCATCGTATCCTCGAAGTCCTGCTCGCGCTCGCCCGGAAAGCCGACGATGAAATCGGTCGACAGCGCGATGTCGGGGCGCACACGGCGCAAGCGGGCAATGATGTCGCGAAAGAATGCGCCGTCGTGCTTGCGGTTCATCGCTTTGAGAATGCGGTCGGAGCCTGACTGCACCGGCAGATGCAGGAACGGCATCAGCTTCGGCTCATCACCGTGCAAACCGATTAGATCGTCCGTCATCTCGACCGGATGCGACGTCATATAACGCAGACGCTCCAGCCCATCGATGCGCGCCAAAGCCCGCACCAAATCCGCGAACGAAGCGTCGCCATGATAGGCGTTGACGTTCTGCCCCAGCAGCGTGATCTCGCGCACGCCCTGCTCCGCCAGCGACCGCGCTTCAGTCATGACGTCAGCGAGCGGGCGCGAATACTCGGCGCCGCGCGTGTATGGCACGACGCAGAACGTGCAGAACTTGTCGCAGCCTTCCTGGATCGACAAAAACGCGGTGACGCCATCAGCCGCACGCGCCGGCAGCGCGTCGAATCTTTCCTGCGCGGTGAAGTCGGCAGCCAGCCGTTCTCCGGTCTTGCGCGCCGCGCGCGCAATCAGCTCCGGCAGCTTGTGATAGGCTTGCGGGCCGACGACGAGATCAACCTCCGGCGCACGGCGGATGATCTCTTCGCCCTCCGCCTGCGCGACGCAGCCGGCAATGGCAATCGTCATGCCCTTCCCTTCACCGGCGCGGCGCTCCTTGTGCGCGCGCAGGCGGCCGATCTCGGAATAGACCTTCTCGGTCGCCTTCTCGCGGATGTGGCAGGTGTTGAGCACGACGAGGTCGGCGTCATCCGGCTTATCGACCGGCGCATAGCCCAGCGGCGCGAGTACGTCGCGCATGCGCTCGCTGTCGTAAACGTTCATCTGGCAACCATAGGTCTCGATGAAGAGACCTTTCGGCGTGCGGCCTTCGCTCATCTACTTCTTGGCCGCCTTGGCTTTGTCATCGACGAGTGGCACGCCATAGAGCTCGAGCCGGTGATCGACCAGCTTGTAGCCGAGCTTGCGCGCGATCTCTTGCTGCAGGCGCTCGATCTCGGGCTCAATGAACTCGATCACCTTGCCGGTTTTCATGTCGATCAGATGATCGTGGTGCTGGTCGGGAACTTCTTCGTAGCGCGAGCGGCCGTCGCGGAAATCGTGCCGCTCCAGAATGCCGGCGTCCTCGAACAGCCGCACCGTGCGATAGACCGTGGCGATCGAGATGCCGGAATCGACGGCGGCGGCGCGGCGGTGCAGTTCTTCGACGTCCGGGTGGTCATGACTGCCCGAGATCACGCGCGCGATCACGCGGCGCTGCTCGGTCATGCGCATACCTTTATCGACACAGAGTTTTTCGATCCGATCCATGGGGGAGCCATACAACTTCGGCTGCATCCGTGTCCACTTGAGAGCGGTTCACACTAAGGGGCGCGGCAGGGTGCGGCGCATAACGATCGCATCCACCGAGCCGCCCTCGCCCGCATAATAGGCAGCGCGCCGGCCAGCCTCCTCGTAGCCAAGCTTGGCATAAAGCGCGCGGCCAGCGGCGTTGTCTTCGGCGACTTCGAGGTGCATGGACGCCGCGCCCCGCACCAAGGCGGCGACCCCGGCCGACGTTACCAGTGACGCGCCCACGCCGCGGCGGCGCGCTTCGGGGACCACCGCGACAGTCAGCAGTTCGGCATCGCCAGCCGCCGCCCAGGCCAAAGCAAAGCCCTGAACCTCGCGCTCCGACCGCGACAGAATTGCGAACACGGCGGCGTTTTCCATGAGCTTGGAAATTTCGCCGGCGCTCCAGGGACGATCGAATGCGCGCGCGTGCAGGCTAGCGAGAAGCTCCGCCTGCTCCGCCGTCGCGGCTTCGATCACACCACCTGCTCCACCGCGTTCACTTCAGGGACGTAGTGGCGGAGCATGTTTTCGATGCCCTGCTTCAGC
This sequence comes from Hyphomonadaceae bacterium, assembly GCA_022841905.1. Taxonomy (GTDB): domain Bacteria; phylum Pseudomonadota; class Alphaproteobacteria; order Caulobacterales; family Aquidulcibacteraceae; genus Vitreimonas. The sequence goes on from JALHQO010000002.1 coordinate 82,323, forward strand.
GTCAGGGTGGAGGACGGGCAGCCGGCGCAGGCGCCGCGCATGTTGAGGCGCACGATGCCTTCTTCATGGTCCCAGGAGTGGAAGGTGATGTCGCCGCCATCGCGCGCCACAGCTGGGCGCACGCGCGCCTCGATGATCTCTTTCAGCTCTTTCACGATCCCCGCCGCATCGCCTTCATAGACGATGTCGGCTTCATCGGTTTCATCCGTCGGCGCATTTGCGTCGAGCAAGATAGGCCGGCCAGCGGTGAAGTGATCCATGATCGCGGCCAGCACGTGCGGCTTCAGGTGCGGCCACTCCAGGCTTTCGCTCTTGGTGATGGTGATGAAGTCACCGCCCAGATAGACGCGCTCAACGCCGTCGATCTCGAACAAGGCTTGCGCCAATGGCGAAGTGCCGGCGCCCTCCGCGTCGGCATATTCGCGGCTGCCCTGCCCCAGCACGTCGCGGCCAGGCAGGAACTTCAGCGTCCGCGGATTGGGGGTGGATTCAGTTTGGATGAACATGGGTCCCAGGTGGCCCTTGGCGCTGGATGGGTCAAGCGGCGGGCGGCTCATCGTCCTTGGTCGCGACGATCGCTACAGGCAGCGCCAGCTTGCGGATTTCTTCGCGCGTCAGCGCGCCCGGCACCACCAGTACCGGCACCGGCCGAGCGCCCAGGCCCGTACTCTTGCCCAGCTGCGTCACCAGTGGCCCGGGGCCGCCGGGGCCATGCGCGGCGGCGAGCACGACCAGTTTGATCGAGTGATCCTGCTCCAACAGCTTGCGCAGTTCCGGCTTCAGATCGCCCTCCCGCAGAACGGGCTCCGCCGTGACGCCACACTCAGCCCACACCTCGGCGGCGAACCGCTGGGTGAGCGATTCCGCCGCGTCCTGCGCTTGGCGGCGCATTTCATCGGTGATCGAGGCCCACGGCGCCGGATCGGACGGCTCGATCACGCGCAGAATGATCAGCCGCCAACCGGTGTTGCGGCAGATCAGACCAGCATAGATCAAAGCGTCCGGGAACTCTTCGCTCTCATCGGCGATGACCAGGCAGGCGAAGCGCTCGTCACTCATGGGTGAACACTAGCCCGCGCGCCAGAAGCCGACAACGTCGCGGACCTCGGCCATGATTGGCTGCGCCACGGCGCGGGCTTTGTCGGCGCCGTATTTTAGAATCGCATCGAGTGCGCCGGGATCGGCGTTGAGGCGGCGCATCTCGGCCGCGATCGGCGAAAGCTTCGCCGCGAGCGCTTCAGCCAAGGCCGGCTTGAACACGCCAAAGCCTTTGCCGCCAAACTCGGTGAGAATATCCTCAACCGTGCGCTCGGTGACGGCGGCGAAAATGCCGACGAGGTTTTCAACCTCCGCCCTGCCCGCAAGGCCTTCCTTCGACTCCGGCACCGGCAGCGAATCCGTCGTCGCCTTCTTGATCTTTTGCAGAATGGCGTCGGCGTCGTCAGTCATGTTGATGCGCGTCATGTCCGACGGATCGGACTTGGACATCTTCTTCGTGCCCTCGCGCAAGCTCATGATCCGCGCGCCGGGGCCTTGGATCAAAGGCTCCGGCAGTGGGAAGAAATTCGGCGCGTTGTAATCCTTGTTGAACTTGGCGGCGATGTCGCGCGACAGCTCCAAATGCTGCTTCTGATCTTCGCCGACGGGCACGTGCGTGGCTTTGTAAAGCAGAATGTCGGCGGCTTGCAGAACGGGATAGGCGAACAGCCCAACGGACGAGCGCTCGGCATGCGAGCCGGCTTTGTCCTTGAACTGCGTCATGCGCTCCAACCAGCCCATGCGCGCGACACAGTTGAACACCCACGCCAGCTCGGAATGCTCACGCACCGCGGATTGGATGAAAATAGTCGAGCGCTTGGGATCGACGCCAGCGGCGACGTAAGCCGCGGCGACTTCGCGCGAGCGGTTCGCGAGTTCCTTGGGATCGGGGCCGGTGGTGATCGCGTGCAGATCAACGATGCAATAGATGCACTCGTACTGATCTTGCAGGCGGACGAACTTTTGTAGCGCGCCAAGATAGTTGCCGAGATGCAGGCCATTGGTTGGCTGCATGCCTGAGAACACGCGTTGCGGGCCCTTGTATTGGGGCGGGGCGGCGTCGGTCATGGGAAACTCCGGAACATGAGAACGGGCGCGCTTAAGGGGCGCGGGTGCGGCGTCAGGTCAGGCCCGCCATCGCCAGAGGTTCGGTCTCGTGTTCATGGCGCGGCTTCTATCAGCCGTCCAAGCCCGGCGGCAAGCCGCCTCCCCCGGCTGGCGCCCCGCGCTCGCGCCGGAACGCGGCGCGGACTTCGCCGATGGTGACGGCGCGCACCAGGAAAAGGACGATGAAATACGATACGCCGCCGCCAAAGATCAGCACTGCGACCGCGATCTCCTTATTGCCCAGCACCTCCAGCACCGCCTCGCGGTTGCTCTGGAACGTAAAGAGCGCAATGCCGAGCAACGCCGAGACCAGCGCGATGCGGATAAGTCGGCTCATCGCCTGTTTCGACGGCGCATAATCGCCGCGCCGCGAGAGCGCTCCGATCATCAAGATCACGTTCGCCCAGGCGGCAACGCTGGTGGCGATGGCGAGCCCCGGGAAGCCCGCGACGCCTGAGGCGCGCAGCGCAAAAAAGAACGCGGCGCCCAGCACGATGTTCAGCGCCATGGAGATGAGCGCAAAGCGCATCGGCGCCTTCGTATCCTCGCGCGCGAAGAAGCCAGGCGCATAGATCTTCGCCAACACGAATGCCGGGACGCCCCAGCCATAGTGGAAAAGCGCAAGCGCGGCGTTGGCGGCGTCGGTTTCCGTGAAGGCGCCGCGCGTGAACAGGCCGTCGAGCAAAAACACCGGCGCCGCCATCATCGCCGCCGCCGATGGCAGCGTGAACGCCATGGAGAGATTGACGGCTTCGTCCAAAGCGCCGCGCGCGCCGGTTTGATCGCCAGCGGCAACCAAACGCGAAAGGCGCGGCAACATGGCGACGCCAACCGCGACACCGATCAGACCGAGCGGCAGCTGATACAAGCGATCCGCGAAATTCAACAGCGAGATCGCGCCCTCTTCCAGCGACGCCAAAATCTGACTGATCATCACGTTGATCTGCAGCGCCCCGCCCGCAATCGCCGCCGGCGCCGCGAGTGTCAGCAAGCGCACCACATTTGGCGTCAGTTTCGGCGCGGACGGACGCGTCTTCACGCCGGAGCGGCGCGCACCGAGTGCGACCCAAATCGCTTGCAGTACACCCGAAACACTAACCGCGATCGCCGCCGCATAACCCGCGGCGACCGGATCATCGCGATAGAACCAAACCGCGACTAGAAGGCAGATGTTCAGCAGTGTCGGCGCGGCGGCGGCGGCGAAGAAGCGGCCGCGCGCGTTGAGCGCGCCGGAAAACAAAGTCGCGGCGCTAATCGCCACCAGATACGGCATGGTGATCTGCGTCAGCACCGTGGCGAGATTGAAGATCTCCGGATTGTCGCGGTAGCCTGCGAACAGAACCATGTTGATCCATGGCATGCAGAGGATCGCGATCGCCGTGATGATGCTGGTCGCCAACACGAGCACGGCAAGCGCTTCGCTGGCCAGCGTGTCGGCCGCCTTCTCGCCCTGCTCAGCCAAGGTCTTCGAATAGACCGGCACGAACGCTTGGCTGAAGGCGCCTTCCGCGAACAGCCGTCGAAACAAGTTCGGAAAGCGCAGCGCCGCGTAGAACGCATCCGCGATTGGCCCCGCGCCGAGCGCTGCAGCCAACAGCAAGTCGCGGGCAAAGCCCAAGACGCGCGAGATCAGGGTCAGCCCGCCGATGACGGCGGTGTTGCGGGCAAGGCTCATGCGGGCGGGCGACTCACAAAGTGATGCATCTGCCTAGCGCGCCGTCGACGCGCGCGCCACAGCCAAGGCTTTTCGGGCGGGATCGGCCGGCGCGGCGGGCTCGGCGGCGCGCAACACGGCCTCGAGCTCGGCGCGCAATCCCGCGATGCGGCGCGGTTCTTTGATTTGGCCGCCGCTTTCGTCCTGCACATAAAAGACGTCGGACGCGCGCTCGCCATAGGTGTCGATGTGGGCGCTGGCGATCGAAACTTTGGCCTCGGCGCAGACATGCGCCAGCTCCGCCAAGAGCCCGAGCCGGTCGCGGCCGGAGGCTTCGACGACGGTGGCGTGGGGCGTGAGATCATTGTCGATGCGCACCCACGGCTCGATCGCGAACGCGGCATTGCGGCGCGACGCTGGTTGCGGCGTTGGCAAAGCGTGATCGGTGAGCGCGGCGCGATTGAGGCGCGCGACGAGACCTTCCAGCAAAGCCGAGTCGCGCATGCCGAACGGCTTGTGATCGGCGGTCTGGATCGAGAACACGTCAAACGCCGCGGCATCCTTGGTGGTGTGGACGCGCGCGTCGGCAATGTCGGCGCCGCTGGCGGAAATGGCGGCGGCGAGGCTCGCAAATAGACCAGGCCGGTCGCCGGCATAAACCAGCACTTCAGTGACGCCCTGCCTTGCGCGAATGCGGGTGGCGACATGCGGGATGGCGCGGCTGCGGCGCGCGTTCATCACTTCGGTCGCATGCCAGGCCAGCGCTTCGGAATCGTGATTGAGCCAATAGCCGTCTTCGACGGCGTCGAGCCAAGCCGCCAGCGCATCGTCGACGCGGACATGCTGCAACAAGTCCGCCTTCGCGCCAGCTGCCAGTTCGGCGAGGTGCTCGCGCACGCCTTGCTCATCGGAGCGCCCGCCGTGCAGCGCCGCTTCCGTCAGCCGATAGAGATCGCGCAGCAGCTGCCCCTTCCAATCGTTCCACACCGTCGGGCCAACAGCGCGAATGTCAGAAACCGTCAGCACCAAGAGCAAGCGCAAGCGCTCGACGTTGCCGACAATCTCGGCGAACTGCGACACGGTGCGCGGATCGCCAATGTCGCGCTTCTGCGCGAAATCGCTCATCACCAGATGGTGGCGCACCAGCCAGCCGACGAGGTCAACCTCCTCTTGCGGCAAGCCCAACCGCAAACAGGCGGCGCGGGCGGATTTTTCGCCTTCGATCTGCTGATCGCCGTCGCCCTTGCCGGTGTCGTGCAACAGCATCGCGAGATAGAGCGCGCGGCGGTTGATGATCTTGGAGAAAATCTCCGTTGCCAGCGGATGCTGATCCTTATGGCGGCCGTGTTCGATCTCCGACATCGCGCCAACGGCCTGCAGCGTGTGCTCATCCACCGTATAATGGTGGTACATATTGAACTGCATCTGCGCGACGATGCGGCCGAACTCCGGCACGAACTTGCCAAGCACGCCCGCCTCATTCATGAGCCGAAGCGCCGCCGCCGGATCGCGCTTCGAAGTCGCGACATTCAGGAAAGACGCGCGCGCTTCCTCATCTTGACGCCATTCCGGCGTGATCCGCCGCGCCCGGCGCGTCACTTCGCCGAGCGCGGCGGGGTGAACGTCAAGATCGCGCCGCTCCGCAATCTCGAACAGGCGCATCATGTTGCTGGGTTTGTCGAGCACACTCGACTGCTCGATATTGAGACGTCCACCGTCGATAACGAAGCCCGGAAAATCCGGCGCCGTCTTACGCGCATTGCCGCCTAGCAGACGCTGCAGCCCGCGCGGCGCGCGCTTGGCGTCATCGGCTTCCAGCTTGGCGCACAGCACGCGCGTCAGCACGCCGACTTCCTTCGCCACCAGGAAGTAGTGCTTCATGAAACGCTCGACTTCGGTCTGATTGGCGCGGGCATGGTAGCCCATGCGCTTGGCCATTTCCGGCTGCACATCGAAGGTAAGGCGCTCTTCGCCGCGTGCGGTGAGGAAATGCAGATGGCAGCGCGCCGTCCACAAAAAGTGCAGCGAACGGCGGAACGCGGCGCGCTCTTCCTCGGTGAACACGCCCGCATCAACATAATCCTGCGGCCGCACGAAGCCGTAGCGGTGCCGCGCCATCCAGAACAGCGTGTGCAGATCGCGCAGCCCGCCCTTCCCCTCCTTGATGTTAGGCTCGACCATGTAGCGCGAGGCGCCGATGCGATGGTGGCGCTCGTCGCGCTCTCTGAGCTTGGCGGTGATGAAGGCGCCGTGATCTCTCTCCGCCACTTCCTTGCGGAAGCGCACGGTCAGTTCTTCGCCAAGCGACTGATCGCCAGCGATGCGGCGCGCTTCGAGAAGCGCTGTCTGGATCGTGTGATCCTCGCGCGCGAGCTTCAGCGACTCATCGACATTGCGCGACGAGTGGCCAACCTTCAGCCCCATGTCCCAGAGCATATAGAGCATGTACTCGGTCACGCTCTCGCTGAACGGCGTCGGCTTGTAGGCGCGCAAGAACAGGAGATCGAGATCGGACGATGGCGCGAGTTCGCCGCGGCCATAGCCGCCGACAGCCATCACCGTGAAGCGCTCGCCCGCCGTCGGATTGCGAGCGCGAAACAGGTGGACCGTCGTGTAGTCGTAAAGCGCGCTGACCACTTCGTCGGCTACCGCGGCGAGCAGGCGCGCGACAGCCAGACCATTCTCCCCCGCCTCCAGCCGCTCCTTGGCGATCATACGGCCGCGGAAGAGCGCCCCATGCAGCAGCTGCTTCACAGAGGCGCGCGCGTTTTCTCCTTCGGCGGCGGCGACCGCGCTCAGTTGAGCGCGCAGCCGGAGGCCGTCGACGACGTGTTCGATGCGGGCGTGCTTCAGCCGGATGGGCATGTGTCTTTCAGGTGCTTCCTAGTTAGGCATTTCACCGGGTTGTTGTGCTGGGCGCCAGTGTCCACAGCTGCAGGATATGACTTCTTGGTAAATCACAGTACGCAAACTTGCCTCATTTCGCGGGCACAGCCAGATAGAGACGCGGGCCACGGCCCTGGAGACCTCTGAATGCGCAGCAAAGGCACCCGGACCATCAAGCCCGTCGACGAGGATCACCAGATCCACGACCACCCAGCCCGCGCCAACCTCGAAGCCCTGATGGACCAGAAACTGTTCCACCAGCGCATCAAGAGCGAACGCGCCTCGGCCTATTGGTTCGCCGCCTCGCTTTGGGGTGTCACCGGCCTGATCCTGGGCGCCTTCCTTGGCGTCTATATCACCCTCGCGGTGCAACAAGGTTCGGCTGACGTCTGGCGCGACAACTTCATCGCCGGCGCCGCCGCCGACGCTGCGCAGGATAGCGTCAACCGCCGTCCGTCGCTGTTGCCGGGCCCCGACGCGCCGCCGCCGCAGAACCCGTAAGGCTAGTCCTCCGATTTGAGCGACTTTAGCCGGTAGAGCGCGTCCAGCGCCTGCTTGGGCGTGAGCGAATCGGGATTGATCTCGTCCAGCGCCGCTTCGAGCGGCGAGGCCTTGTTCTCTTCCATCACCTGCGCAAACAGCGGCAGCTCATCGACAATCTCGACCTGCGTCGAGCCGCCGCTCGCCTCGAGCCGCTGCAGCACGGCGCGCGCCCGCTCCACCGCGCTTTTCGGAAGCCCCGCGAGCTTCGCAACTTGAATGCCGTACGAGCGATCGGCGGCGCCCGGCGCCACTTCATGCAGGAAGACGAGATCGCCTTTCCATTCCTTCGCGCGCAGATGCGCATTGGCGCCGGCTTCGAGCTTGTCCGCCAGACGCGTGAGTTCGTGATAGTGCGTGGCAAAGACGGCGCGGCTTCGGTTTGCTTCGTGCAGATGCTCGGCGACAGCCCAAGCGATGGCGAGGCCGTCAAAGGTCGCGGTGCCGCGTCCGATTTCGTCGAGCACGACGAGGGCGCGCGGGCCCGCCTGGTGGAGGATCGCTGCGGTCTCGACCATCTCGGTCATGAAGGTGGAGCGCCCACGTGCGAGATCATCCGACGCGCCCACGCGCGCGAAGACGCGATCAACAACGCCGAGCCTGAGCTTCCGCGCCGGCACGAACGAGCCCGCTTGCGCCAACACGGCCAGCAGCGCGATCTGACGCAAATAGGTGCTCTTGCCCGCCATATTCGGGCCGGTGACCACCATCAGACGCGGCCCGCTTTGGCCGGCGCCGTCTAACCGCGCATCGTTCGGCGTGAAACCATTGCCATCGCGCCGCACGCCCTCCTCCACCACCGGATGGCGCCCGCCCTCGGCCAGCAACGCCACGCTGTCGTCAATCTCAGGGCGCGTGGCTTGCGTCTCTTCCGCCCATTGCGCGAGCGCGGCGGCGACATCGAGCGCAGCCAACGCTTCAGCGGCGGCTCGGATATCAGCTTCGCATGCCGCGGCGCGCGCGGCGAATTCCTTGAACAAAGTGAGCTCGCGCGAGAGCGCGGCGTCGCCGGCGCGAGCGATCTTGGCGTCGAGTTCGGCAAGCTCCGTCGTCGTGAAGCGGATCGAGCTGGCATTGGTCTGGCGATGGATGAAGCGCGCATTGAAGGGCGGCGTCATCAGTGCTTCGGCCTGTTTGGGCGTGGCGTCGATATGATAGCCGAGCACGCCATTGTGCTTGAGCTTCAGGCCAGCGATGCCGGTTTCCTCCGCGTATGTCGCTTGCAGTGCTGCGATCACTTTGCGGCTGTCATCGCGCAGCGCGCGTGTTTCATCGAGTGCGGCGTCATAGCCCGCAGCGATGAAGCCGCCATCGCGCGTGAGCAACGGCAAATCCGGCGCGAGCGCGCGTTCCAACGTTTGCGCCAGGCCCGCGGAAGACGCATGCGCGGCGAGCGAGAGCGCCTCGCAGGCGCGCGCGATCTCACCCGGCAGTGCGCCGCCAAAGCCGGCACAGCGCGCGCTGGCGCGATCACCAGCGCCTAAACCATCGCGCAAATGCGCCAAATCGCGCGGACCGCCGCGTCCAAGCGCAAGCCGCGTCAGAGAGCGTGCCAAATCGCCGGCCGCACGTAATTCCTGACGCACGCCATCGCGGCGCTCGCGCTCGCCCAAGAAAAACTCCACGCCATCCAGCCGCTCATTGATGGCGGCAACATCGGTCAGCGGTCGGCCAATGCGCTCGGCCAACAAGCGTCCGCCGGGCGCTGTAACGGTGCGATCAATGCAGGCAAGCAGCGAGCCGGCGCGTTCGTTGCGCGTGGAGCGCTCAAGCTCGAGCGCCGAACGCGTCGCCGCATCGATCGCCATATGCGCGCGCGCCGCCACACGCCGGGGCGGCTGCAGGCGCGGCGCGGCGCCCGCTTGCGTCAGCTCAATATAATCCAGCAGCAGTCCCATCGCTGAGATTTCAGCGTCGCTAAAATCGCCAAACGCATCGAGCGCCGCGACTTCAAACGCCGCCTTGATCCGCCGCACGGCGCTCTTGGCGTCAGCCTTGACGTCAGGCCGCAATGTCAGCGTCGCGCCGACGATGCGTGCAGGTTCGCTGACACGCGGCGCATCGTCTTCAACCGCAAGCACTTCCGCCGGCGAGAGCGCCGCTAATTCCTCCTCGACTTCGTTGAGCGCAATCGCACGCGTCTCGAACGCGCCCGTCGATACGTCCGCCCAGGCGATCGCGGCGCCGTCGTCGCCGAATGCAACCGCCGCCAAGCGGTTGGCGCTGCGCGCATCGAGCAGCCCCTCCTCCGTCAACGTCCCCGGCGTGACCACGCGCACGACGCCGCGGTTCACGATCGATTTCGAACCACGCTTCTTCGCTTCGGCGGGGTCCTCAAGCTGTTCGCAGACTGCGACCTTGTGGCCCGCGCGGATCAGCTTCGAGAGATAGTTCTCCGCTTGATGCCACGGCACGCCGGCCATCGGGATCGGCTCGCCGCCGTGCTGGCCGCGCTTTGTCAGCGTGATCCCAACCGACGCCGACGCCTTCTCCGCGTCCTCGAAAAACAACTCGTAAAAATCGCCCATGCGGAAGAAGACGAGCGCGGCGGGATGCTCGGCCTTCGCGGCGAGATATTGCGCCATGAAGGGCGACGCCTTCGGCGGCGGTGTTTGTGAGGAATCGGGCACGACGAAGCTTTAGACGCTTGTCCGCCGGACTTCCATTGACGAGGCAGGCTCGAAAGCTACGGTGCGGCGCAATTGCAACGAGCGCTACCCTCCCATGCCTGACACGACGAAGCAGACCTTCACCGATGAAGAGGCGCTGGATTTCCACCGCCTGCCGACGCCGGGGAAAATCTCGATCACACCGACCAAGCCGATGGCGACGCAGCGCGATCTCTCGCTGGCGTACTCGCCCGGCGTCGCGGTTCCTGTGAAGGCGATCGCCGAGGATCCGGACAAGGCTTACGATTACACCTCCAAGGGCAATCTCGTCGCCGTCATCTCCAACGGTACCGCCATTCTCGGCCTCGGCAATCTCGGCGCCATGGCTTCGAAGCCGGTGATGGAGGGCAAGAGCGTTCTGTTCAAGCGCTTCGCCGACGTGGACTCGATCGACATCGAAGTAACGACGCAGGACGTCGAAGAGTTCATCACCACGGTTCGCAATATCGGGCCGACGTTCGGCGGCATCAATCTCGAGGACATCAAAAGCCCCGAGTGCTTCATCATCGAGAGCCGGCTACGCGACGAGCTCGACATCCCCGTGTTCCACGACGACCAGCACGGCACCGCCATCATCGCCACGGCGGGCCTACTGAATGCGTGCGAGCTTACCGGGCGCAAGCTGTCGGAGATCAAAGTCGTCGTGAACGGCGCCGGCGCCGCAGGACTTTCGTGCATCGCGCTGATCAAGCAGCTCGGCGTGCCACATGAGAACGTCATCGCGCTCGACCGCGAGGGCGTGATCTATCGCGGCCGCGAGAAGGGCATGGATCAGTTCAAGTCCGTGCACGCCATCGACACCAAAGCGCGCTCGCTTGCCGACGCGATGAAAGGCGCCGACGTGTTCATGGGACTTTCGGTGGCCGGCGCGGTGACGCAGGAGATGGTGAAGTCGATGGCCAAGCGGCCGATCATCTTCGCCATGGCCAATCCCGATCCGGAGATCACGCCGGAAGAAGTGCACGCCGCCCGCAAGGACGCCATCGTCGCCACTGGCCGTTCGGACTATCCGAACCAGGTCAACAACGTGCTGGGCTTTCCTTACATCTTCCGCGGCGCGCTCGACGTGCGCGCACGCACGATCAACGAAGAGATGAAGGTCGCCGCCGCGCGCGCATTGGCGGAGCTGGCCAAGCAAGATGTGCCCGATGAGGTGGCCGCTGCGTATCAGGGTAAGCGGCTAAAGTTCGGGCCCGACTACATCATCCCCTCACCCTTCGATCCGCGCCTGATCTCCGAAATTCCACCGTTTATCGCGCAAGCCGCGATGGATTCTGGTGTCGCGCGCAGACCGATCGCGGACATGGAGGCTTACAAGCACAGCCTCGCGCAACGCGTCGACCCGACAGCGGCGATGATGCAGCGCGTGCAATCCTTGGTGCGCCGCTCGCCGAAATGCATCGTCTTCGCTGAGGGTGAGGAGCCGTCCGTCATCCGCGCGGCCTACGCATTTCAGGAAAGCGGCTTGGGCCGCGCCGTGCTGGTTGGCCGCGAAGAGCTTGTGCGCTCAAATATGGCGCAAGTCGGCGTGCCGGAAACGGCGGCGATCAATGTCGTCAACGCGCGCATCTCCGAGCACAATACGCTCTACACCGACTATCTTTACAACCGCCTGCAGCGCTTCGGCTTGCTGTATCGCGACGTCCAACGTCTGGTGAATCAGGACCGCAACGTCTTCGGCGCCTGCATGGTCGCCCTCGGTCACGCCGACGGCATGGTGACGGGCGTGACCCGCAACTTCGCAACCGCGCTCGACGATGTGCTGCGCGCGATCGATCCCGCACGCGGCGAGCGCGCCATGGGCATGTCCATCATCCTCTCAAAGGGCCGGACATTGTTCGTGGCTGACACTTCAGTCGCGGAATTTCCCGACGCGCCGGAGCTAGCGCAAATCGTGATCCAGGCTGCGGCGATGGCGCGTCAGCTGGGCGTGACGCCGCGCGTGGCTTTGGTTTCGCACTCGACCTTCGGCAATCCGAAAATGGAACGCTCCGAGAAAATTCGCGACGCCGTTTCGATCCTCGATCGGCGCGAAGATATGGAGTTCGAGTACGAGGGCGAGATGAGCATCGATGTCGCGCTCAATCCGAACATGCGCGAACTCTACCCGTTCTCGCGTTTGTCGGAGCCGGCGAACGTCATCGTCATGCCGGCGATTCACTCGGCCTCGATCTCGACCAGCCTGCTCGCCAGCGCCGGCGGCGCAACCGTCATCGGCCCGATTCTGACAGGGCTCTCGCGCCCGATCCAGATCGCCCCGCTCGGCGGCACGGTGTCGGACATCGTGACGTTCGCGACGGTAGCCGCCTTCCAAGCCGCTGAGATCGAGGCGAACCGGGCTTAAGCCGGCGCAGGCTCCGCTTTCTCCGCAGTCGGCGGCGGCGCTTTGCGCATGATGATGATCGCCAGAACGAGCGCGGCTATGCCGATGACCCCCGAGTAGATGAAGAACGTCATGTAGCCGGCGGCAAAGGCCTCCGCGTCGATGCCGCGATCAGCAGAGAGCGCGGCGAACGCCGTCGGCGACATGCCGCTGAACCAGCTGCGTATCCACTCGCTCTCCCCCGCTGAAGCCGCCGCGATTGCGCCCTCGACGATACGCCCGGAGACAGCCGCGAGGATTTTGCCCGGCAGCGCATAGAGCGAAGAGAACAACGCGTATTGCGTCGCGGTGAAGCCGAGACTGGTGAGGCTCGACATATAAGCGATCAGCGCCGTGCCGGCGATGCCCGCCGAGACGTTGTCGATGGCAATGCAAAGATAGAGCCCCGACAGCGACGGCCCAGTGAAGGTCAGCAAACCGAACGCGACGTTCGATAGCGGCTGCAACACGGCGCCCACGATAAGCGCCTTCATCAGACCAAAGCGCGCCACCGTCCAGCCGCCAAGCCCGACGCCCAGCATCGACATAACAACGCCGAACAGCTTCCGCGCGTTCGCCACCTCATCCAGCGTAAAGCCGACATCGACGTAAAACGCGCCCATCAGATTGAGCACGAAATCGGCGATGCGATAGACGCAGATCATCGCCAAGATCAGCGCGCCCGTGCCGCGATAGCGCTTGAAGAAATCCTCCAGCGGCTCTTTCAGCGTCTTGGCGAAGTAGGCGCTTGGCCGCGTGCGCTTGCCTGGCAGCGGATAGGTCGCAAAGCCCACGATCGCCAAGCCGATGGCTACGCCAACCACTTGCAGGATCATGCCCCACGGGCGCGTCGTCCAGATTTCGCCGACGGATGCGGCGAATGCGTCGAACCCCGCCATGCTGAACAGGAACGTCAGCGGCTCGGCCCGGCCGGCAATGCCTGCGCCAATGAATGCAGCGCCCAGCACCATCAGCGCAAGGCGCCCGATCCACTCCCCTGCTTCGAGCGCTGGCGAGCCCTTTTCGGTTTGTTCGAGCGGTGTTTCGATACTGTTTTCGCGCGGCGCCAGCAGCACACCGACAATGCCGATCGCCATCACGAACGCCATCAGCATGTAGGAGCCGGTCCAGCCGATGCGCGACGCCATCCAGAGCGGCAGCGCGCCCGACACGATTATGGCGATGCGATAGCCCCACTGATAAGCGGCGGCCATCGCGCCTTGCTTTTCGACGCTGGCAGATTCGATGCGCCATGCGTCGATAGCAATGTCTTGCGTCGCGCCGAACACCGCAGTGACCGCCGCACAAATCGCCACCATGGCGATCACATCCATATTGGGATCAGGCTGCGCGCCCGCATCGCCGCCTGCAACGGCAGCCGTAACGATTGGCGCGTTCGCCGCGATCGCCCAAATGCCGACGACGACGCCAATCTGCGCCACCAGCATCCAAGCGCGGCGCTTGCCGAACATCCGGTGCAGCACCGGCACCTTCACGCGGTCCACCACCGGCGCCCAAAGGAACTTGATCGCGTACGTGATGGTGACCAAGCTCATCAGCGTGATCACGTCGAGCGGCACTTTCGCCTGCCGCATCCACACCGAGAGCGTGTCGTAGATCAACAGATTCGGCAGGCCAGCGGCAAAGCCGAGCACCAGCATGATCAGCGCGCGGCGTTCGAAGAACACAGCGAGGGCGTCCCAGGTCGTGCGCTTCGGCGCGGCGGCGTCGGTCATGGCTTACTCCAGGCGGGACGGCCTTAATCGGCGCTGAACGTGGCCGGGTTCGGGCGGGCGGACAAGCGCTCGGCGACCGCCAGCAGCCGCGTGGCGTCAATCGGTTTGGTGATGAAATCGTCCATGCCGGCGTTGAGCGCCTGGGTGCGCTCGGTTTCACCCGCGTCGGCGGTGAGCGCCACGATCGGCGCGCGCGCCGAGGGGCCCTCCCCGGTGCGGATTCGCTGCGCCGCTTGCAAGCCGTCGAGACGCGGCATGCGGATATCGAGCAGGATGAGATCGAACGCCTCGGCCGCAGCGCTTGCGACCGCTTCCTCCCCGTCTTGCGCCAAGCTAACGACGCAGCCGGCGCGCGTCAGCAACGTGCGCGCGAGCAGCGCGTTGACGGGATTATCTTCCGCGAGCAGCACGCGCAGGCCGTGCAGGCGTCCAGACGCAGGCATCGCGATGCGCCGATCTGGCGTCGCCTCCTCTTTCGCGGCGCCGAGCGCGATGTGGATGCGATCGACCAAGGAGCGCCGCCGCACCGGCTTCAGCGTATAGTGTTCAACGCCGGCAGTGCGCGCGCGTTCGATCGCGGCGCGCTCCTCTTGCGGGACGAGCGCGATCACCGCGCGTGCGTAACGCTTCATCGTGTCGATCTCTTCGGCGCTGACGCCTTCGCGCCAATCGAACAGAATGACATCGGGTGAATCGTCACACTCGACGATCACGCCGCCGAGCGAAGCGATGGTCGCGCGCAGGGCCTGCGGCAGCACCGGCGACGCGCTCATCACGCACACTTGCGCGCCATTGAGTGAGCCGATGGACGCCGCTTCAGTGCTCGTCGCCGGCAGCGGCAGTTCAACCCAGAAACTCGCGCCAAAGCCCGGACGGCTGACAACCCCGACATCGCCGCCCATCGCTTGCGCAAGCTTCTTGACGATAGCAAGGCCCAGACCTGCGCCGCCATGCCGGCGCGCGACACCGGCGTCAGCCTGCGCGAATTCTTCGAAGATGAGCGCTTGCTTGTCTGGCCCGACGCCCGGGCCGGTGTCGCGAATGTTAAAACGCATGCGGTCGCCTGGGCGCACGTTCATCTCGATGACGACGCCGCCTACCTCCGTAAACTTCACGGCATTGCCGGCCAGATTGAACAGAATTTGCCGCAAGCGGCCTTCATCACCAGTCACGCGCGCCGGCGCAGTCCCGCGCACGACGACGGCAACCTCCAACCCCTTTGCATGCGCGCGCGGCGACATCAGTTCGGCGACATCCTGCATCGTCGCTTCCGGATCAAACGGCGCCGATTCGAGCGCGACGTGCCCCGCTTCGAGGCGCGAATAGTCGAGAATCTCGGTGATCAGTTCGAGCAGATGCTCGCCCGATTGCTTGATGGCGCTGACGTACGTGCGCTCGTTTGGTTCGAGTTTGCCGAAATCAAGCAAGCCGGCCATGCCGAGAATGCCGTTGAGCGGCGTGCGCAATTCGTGTGTCAACGTCGCGAACAGCGTAGTCTTGGCGCGCAAGGCGTCTTCAGACGCGCGTGTGTGGCGGGTGATGTCACGCGCCACGCACAGGCGCGCGCCGTCCGGCAAAATCCGCTCGACCCATTCGAAGCGGCGGCCATCCGGCGCGGCTGCATCGAAGCGGCGCTCACCCTCGACGAAAGCTGGCGCCGCCACTCTGCCCCACGGCGGACGCTGCGGGCCGATCCATTGCCGGAACGTGGCGCGGAAAGCCGGATTGGCGCGCAACAGCACGCCGTCCGCCGCCAGGATTGCGACCGGATCGGGCAGCGCGTCGAACGCATCGAAGGCGGGCGCGGCGGCTGGTTGAGCCATCCCCGCATCAAGCGGGTGCCCGGTTAAGAAAGCTTAGCGATCTGGCCGTCTCACCCAGCCCGGACCATGCCGCCTTGTTCGGCGCCCGCCCATTGCCGCTTCAGGTTGTGCGCGCCGGCCGCTGCGATTTCCAAAGCGCGCTTGGCTTGCTCCTGCCCGCGCACGTCGCGCAGATCGGGCACCGCGTCGCCGCCGATGAGATCGCCGCGCCCCGGCGGTTTGATTGCAGCGCCGCCGCGGAAGTGATTGACCAGTGAGAGCAGCGATGGCGCGGCGATGACTTCGCCGCCAGCCCACGCCGCTTCCGCGCCGCACACTTCAGGGCAGATGAAACCTGCGCCCATCCCATGCGCGGCCATTGCGGCCGGCAATGCGCCGGGCGCCGGCGCCAACGATCCATCGAGACCAAGCTCGCCAAAGCAAACGACGCCATCGAGCGCGTCGTGCGGCAGCGCGCCGATCGCCGCCATCATGGCGAGCGCAATCGGCAGATCGTAGTGCGTCCCCTCTTTCGGCAGATCGGCGGGCGCGAGGTTGACGATCAAGCGACCCGGCGGGATCGCGAGCCCGATCGAGGCAAACGCCGCGCGCACACGCTCGCGCGACTCGGAAACGGCCTTATCCCCGAGGCCAACGATCACGATGCTTGGATTGCCGCCCGTTAGCTGAACTTGAACTTCGATGCGGCGCGCTTCGAGCCCTGCGAAGGCCACCGTCACCGCGTTTGCACACGTCTGCATATGCCCACCCTTATCCACAGGCAGGGATCCGGTACTGTCTCAGTTTGAAATCGATCTGACCTTGACCGGCGTTGAAAAGTAGGCCGGTCCGGGCCATGCTTAGCGCAAAGCATGGAGGGCCGAATATGCGCAAGTTTCTGCTGGGTCTCGCCTGTGGGCTGGTGGTTGGCGTTGTCTGCGTTGCAGGCGTCCAGGCCTACGCCAACAGTTATATGATGGGTTGGGACGTCGTGCGCGGTGGCAGGGTGATCTGCCAGGACCCTTTCATGTGGACTTCCACACGCGAGATTGAGTGCGACTAATGCCTAAAGGCCCACGCGGAGAGAAGCGCCCTACAGACGTCATAGGCGCCGCCATTAAAGTCGGCAGGCTTGCTGTTGGCGATGATACGGAAGAACTGAAAGACGATGGCAAAGACCCCGCTGCTAAAGCGCTAGGGGCTAAGGGCGGGGCGGCGCGGGCTAAGAGCCTCAGCGCGACTAAGCGCTCAGAGATCGCGAAGAAAGCCGCCAAGTCGCGCTGGAAGAAGAGCTAGCGCTGGCTGACGGCTACATGAGCGAGCTTGGCATTGATCGCCTGCGCTAATGCCTTCGCTTCGTCGAACGTAGTTCCCGCCTTCAAGGTGAGGTCAGCGCAAAGCTGCTGGGGATCGGACGTTCCGATAAGCAAGGATAAGCGTCCGGCCCCATCATCACGGATATAGGCTTTGTCCAACGGGTACTTTGGTTTGCGAGATGCCATTGCACTACTCCTTCTTCTTTCGCGCGGCCCGCTTTTTGGTGGCAATTGCGCGAGCCTGACCAAGCAAATCTGAGACAGCCAATTCGCCTTGATCTTCGCGCTCAAGGCGCTGGCGTTCTTTATAAACTGCGATCTCCAACGCGGCCTTTTCCTTTGCTAGAGCCATGGAAATGCGACCACGATGTTGAGACGGGATGAGTGGACGCCCATCAAGTTGGATGAAGGCGCGCATCTTATCCAGGAACTGCGAGATTGTGGTTGGCTTTCGTTGTTCTGCTTGGCTTTCGAAGAATTCAAGCGTTGCGCTAGTCAGAATGTTGAGCGCGTTAATCTCGCCTTCTGCATAGTAGTTCTTGGCGACCTTTGCTTCATCGGCGCGCGGCATCTCACCCTCAAAGTGCATCACGCCAGCGTTAGGTTTGGATGCGTCAACGCGATGGTAGATAACCTCGGCGGCCGTTTCTTGCGTGACGGCCCAGTGCATGGCGTTCTGGATCGTGGCGAAAAAATTCTCCTTCGCGGTATCATCCATGACGTGGAAATCGCTGCAAAACCGCGCGAGTTCGAGCACACGCGTCCACATTCGCTTCTCTGAACTGCGAATGTCGCGAATGCGAGATAGCAGTTCTTCAAAATAATCTGGGCGCCCGTCCGGATTTTTCATGCGGGCGTCGTCGATGACGAAACCCTTGATCATGTACTGCTTGAGGATGTTTCGAGCCCAGATGCGGAACCGAGTGCCGTTCTTCGACGACACGCGCATACCCAAAGAGATGATCGCTTCTAGCTCGTGGAGCGAGGTATCGTATGCCTTGCCATCAGCGGCAGTTATCAACTCCCGCTTGATAACTGAATCACGCTCCAGTTCGCCTTCGCGAAAAATGTTAATCAAGTGTTTACTGACGTTTTGAACCGATACGTCGAACATCTCTGCGAGTTGGCGTTGTGTGGCCCACATCGTGTCGCCGTCAAAGCGAAGTTCGACCTGAGTGCCGCGCTCGTTCGTGTAAACGACCATGTCATGACCCGTTCGCACGTCGGGCCCGCCTTCCGACCAGCGCGCTCTCGCTGCTTCCGCCGCAATCTCTGATCGCCGCTCTGGCGTCAGCGACTCGGCGCGCGCCTTGCCCGCTCTCGCCTTGGGATCATCGTCCGCCATTCGTTAACTCCGGATTCATGCTTACAGCGTCTGCTTGCGGCTGCTTGCAGGGTATGCCTGCACGGCGAGTCGGGCAAGGGGTTTGCGTTATGCTTGACGCTAAGCATAAAGTTCAGTATAAGGGAGGCATGGCAAACGTGCTGCCCCTCGCGAAACGCGTTCAAATCCTGAACCTGCTCAATGAGGGCATGTCGATGCGGGCGATCTCCCGCGTCGCTGACGTGAGCATCAATACCGTCTCCAAGCTTCTGGTGGACGCGGGCGAGACTTGCCTCGATCTGCACGATCAACTCGTGACGCACGTTCAGTCCAAGAATGTTCAATGCGATGAGATTTGGTCGTTCTGCTACGCCAAGCAGCGCAACGTCCCGGACGCGAAGGCCGCGCCCTATGGCGCTGGCGACGTCTGGACGTGGACGGCGCTTGATAGCGACTCCAAGCTGATCATCTCTTATCTCGCCTCAGGCCGCACGCAGGGCGCGGCTATCGCCTTCATGGAAGATGTTGCGCGCCGCATCACTGGCCGCGTCCAGCTCACCACGGACGGCCATGGCTCGTATCCCTACGCCGTGCACGTCGCGTTCGGCAAAAACATCGATTTCGCGCAGCTCATCAAAACCTATGCCGGCGAAACTGGCAGCGGCCCTGAGCGCAAATACTCTCCCCCGGTCTGCACCGGCGCCTACAAGAAAATCCGCCAAGGCAATCCGGATGAATCGAAGATCTCAACGTCTCACGTTGAGCGCGCGAACCTGACCATGCGGATGGGAATGCGCCGCTTTACGCGCCTGACCAACGGTCACTCTAAAAAGTACGCCAACCACATTTACGCGCTGGCGCTTTTCTTCATGCACTACAATTTCGTGCGCCAGCACAAGGCGCACAAACTCTCGCCCGCGATGGCGGCCGGAATTACCGATCGCCTTTGGTCGATGGAAGATATCGCGGAGCGGATCGATATCCGCGCTAACGCGCCCAAGGCGCGCGGACCCTACAAGAAAAGGAATGCAGAATGAGCGGCGCAACCAAACCTGATCACCTTGAAGTATCGTACATCAACACCACCGCGCTTATCCTTGATATGCTGGTTGCGGGCGGAACGGTGCCAGTACACGCTCTAACGCAGTCGCTGACCGAACTTGAGGCGATGTGCGCGAACGGCGGTTACGGCCAATCGGTTGCGCACATGCAGCACTTTCGCGAGTTTCTCGAACAGCGCGCAGTTCAGCGAGCAGCAGCGCAATCTCTGATGCAGGAACCACCAGAAGGGTCGGCGTAAGCAAAATCATCGGTGCGAAAATCATAACCCCATTATGGGGCCGTTCGTTTTGAGCGCGGGGTTGCTACTTTAGTTGTCTTGATGCGCGCGCGATGCGGCCCGTTGCTCAGCACGGATTTCTTCGTGCCACCGCTCTGCGAGCGCCTGAAACTCGATGTAAGCGTTTGGGAATTTCTGCTGCATCCACTCCACGAGCGGCTGAAGCTCGCGCCAGTCTTTGACCAGAGTCGCACGCCACCAGCGCTTATACATGCGCTCGTCGATGGCACCCGTTTGAATGCCGATCGCGAACGTCTCATATCGATTGAGAACCGCAAAAATGGCAGCTTTCGTTTCCAGCCACCGTTTCTCTTCGATTTCCCAAAACTCGGCCCAGCACTTGTCGCGCCACTGTTTTTTGGTCCCCTTGAAAACCCTAGGAGCTGTGGGGGCCTGCCACTTCGCCTTTGTCCGCTTTTGATGATCATTCAGCGTGTCGTAATTGGCGAGCCTGTCGCCGTTATCGTCGCGCACGGATCTAAACAACGTCCGCTGAAGGCCGACGGTCGTGTCAGTATGCTCCTGAAAAATGTGGGACATTGTATTGTTGCGAGCGGCTGTTGTGCGTGTCTCAACGTAAAGCGCGCGCGCATACACGAGCGATGCGAGAAAGATGATCGCTTGCGCAATTTCGCCAACTGCGCCCCAGCTCTCGGAGTACCTGACGAAATTAGTTGAGAGGGAGTTGAAAAACGGCGGCCAGATGAACGGCAGCATGCTGCCGATTATCACCAATACAATCGCCGTAACTACGCGCAGCGCGTAGCGCAGAAACTTCTTACGCGGCATCCCCGAGAGCCTCCCCGCTCGTTTAGGTTGAGGCGGAGATTCACGAGTTCTTTACATTAGGGAATAGTGTTCGCGGATTGGGGGAAGAAGTGGGGAGGAGCTAAGGGTGGGGCGTTGGCCCCTTCCCTTAGCCCATACCCTCGGCGCCCAGAGCGGCGGCGACGGCGACGGCGACGGCGACGATGTTGTACTTCGTCATTCTCGTTCTCCTTCAATCCCTCATATAATCAGTAGCGTAGTCGTGTGAAACACCGCGTGAACGGATGGCTCATATTGACAGACGCAACCTAACCTAGGGCTAACGGCTAAGCCGCGCCCAGGTTTCGGCGTTAATAAGGCGCACCGCAGCTTCCCGCAAGGCGTGTAAGACGTAAGGGTATCTTTTTGCAGCGAATCGTAGATGGCGAGCCACTATCCCCCACCAGAGGAGTATGAACGCGAGCGCCAGCGCCTAGACGTTATCCGGCCTTGGCATCGCATCGGATGGGTTTTGCTCGGCGTCCTTGGCGTCGTCGCCGTCGCGCTGACGCTCCGGGAGATCGCGGGCGGGTAGCTCGCTCTCCCGCTGGTGATGGCGAATCTCGCGGACTGCGGGAGGCAGGAACCATTCGCGGCGTGACATGGTAAAACCCCAGAACAAACAGGAGCTTAGCCCCTGTGGATAAGTTCATGGTGTGTGGATAACGCGCGTCAGGCCAGAAAAGCCGAGCGATTCCAGCGCCGTAGCCCGCTAAGCACAAGTTTCAGTTTTCAAACTGAGACAGTACCAGGGATCCATAATGTACAGACGCAGAACAAAAGCGCAACAGAAAAAGAACTGTTGCGGGCGGGCGGTGTGGACAACGCCAAGATTACCCCCAGCATGCGCCGAAGGCTACGGGTCGAGCCGACGTGAAGCGAATTTTATTGCGACGAACCGCCGAGCATTTGGCCGTCCGCGTCGGGCTGCACGGCGCGATAATCGGGCGTCGGCGGCGATGGCGCGGCGGCGTAGTACGGCGTCGGCGGCTGACGCACCTGCATGAACGAAACGACGCGGCGCACGCCGCCAACAACGCTGGCGATTTCAGCGGCGCGTTGCAGTTCGTGTTCAGTGCGCGCGGTGCCCATCAGATAGACGTTGCCGTGAAACGTCTCGATATTGACGTTGATCGCGCGCACCGCCGGGCTCGCGGTCAAACGGGCGCGAATTTGCGCGGTGATCATTTCGTCTTGCGCACTGCGCATGACGCCCGAACGCGGGCCGACGAAGATCTCGTTGAAGACATTATCGATGGTGCCGAAGCTGCGCGCGATCGTCTCGGCGGCGGCGCGATGTTCTGCCGTTGGCGTAGCACCTG
The DNA here is from genome assembly GCA_022841905.1 of Hyphomonadaceae bacterium. Lineage (GTDB taxonomy): Bacteria > Pseudomonadota > Alphaproteobacteria > Caulobacterales > Aquidulcibacteraceae > Vitreimonas. The sequence continues at coordinate 104,225 of JALHQO010000002.1, forward strand.
AAAGCAAAAGATTGCCGTTGGCGACTTCGACGTCAACTTCAGCAAAGGCGACGCGGTCGGCGGCGAGCAAGCGCAGCTTGACCTGGTTCGACGCGTTAGCGTCATCGATGCCTTGGCCGATGGTGCGATCCTGCGCGGCGTAGACGCCGACGCTAGCCGCGGTGCCGATGGCAGCGGTCATGCAGCCGCTAGCAGCGCCGCAGGCGGCCAGAGCCGCGAGAGTGAGAAAAGCTGTACGCATATGGCACAGCATGGCGAACGAACGTTTCGGCCTGCTTAAAATCGCGGCTCGTCAAACCAAGCGGCGCGTTCATGCCTTGGCAACACACCTGAACCAACCACTACCAAGTCAAACCGGACCGGCGCGCTCGTAAGCCGCCAGCTGCCGGCAAGCGCCGTCGCAGCGTGCGCAATGCGTTGCTGCGCCGTCGGTGTGACGGCGAAGGCGCCAGCCTCATACGTGTTGCGCGCCTTCACCTCAACGATCACCAGAACGCCGTTCTTCCAAGCCGCAATGTCGACTTCGCCGTATGGCGTGCGCAGCCGGTGCCCCAGAATGCGATAGCCTTTGCACATCAGGAATAGCATCGCTTGCCACTCGGCAATGCGGCCGCGCCGTTCAGCGCGCGCGCGGCTCACGCACGATCCTTCAGTTCCAATGCGCGCGCATAGGCGCGCTTGCGCGGCACGCCGAGATCGCGCGACGCTTCGCTGGCCGCATCCTTCACGCCACGCGGCAACGCTTTCAGCAAATACGCATCGAGCGCTTCGTCACTCACCTCCCCTTTCGGCAAAGGCGGGCCGACAAGCACGACGATCTCGCCTCTCGGCCCGCCAGCCTCGGCATAATGCGCGGCGAGCACATCAAGCGTATCGCGGCGCGTCTCTTCGAAGAGCTTAGTGAGCTCGCGCGCCACAGCAGCCGGGCGCGCGCCTAGCGTCTCGGCCATGTCGGCGAGCGAGTCGGCCAAGCGCGGGCCGCTTTCGTAGAAGATCAACGTTGCGTCGACATCGCCGAGTTCGGTCAGCGTCTCACGCCGGCCGCTTTGCTTAGACGGCAGAAAGCCCGCGAACAGGAAGCGGTCGCTCGGTAAGCCGGAGACGACCAGCCCCGCCAGCAGCGCCGATGCGCCGGGAATCGGAAACACGCGATGCCCCACCTCGATCACGGCGCGCGCCAGCTTGTAGCCGGGATCGGAGACAAGCGGCGTACCCGCGTCGGAGATCAGCGCCACGCGTTCGCCCGCCGCCAGCGCGCGCAATATCTCCTCGCGCGCACCTTCCGCATTGTGCTCATGATAGGCGGCGAGCTTCGGCTTCAAGCCGTACGCATCCATCAGCTTGCGGGCGACGCGCGTGTCTTCGGCGTAAACCCTATCCACCGCGCCCAGAATATCGAGCGCGCGCAAAGTGACATCGCGCAGGTTCCCGATCGGCGTTGCGACCACATAAAGGCCCGGTTCGGGCGGTGGACTGGCGCCGCGGGCGCCGATACGGTCCGGCGCACTCATTTCAGGATCAGACGAAGGGTTATTCATGGCCTCCGCCAAATCATCGGGCCGGACGCGCCTCGCGCCAAGCGTGAAGACGGGAGTCGCTATCGGCTTCGCGGCTTTTATGGCCGCTTGCGCAACTGCGCCAGCGCCTGGGCCTGGTCCGGGACCTGCCCCGGGGCCCGGCCCGGTCATCCCGCCGGACGCCGGCGTCCAAAGCCGCGAAGGCGTCACCCCGCCCTTCATGCGCGGGCGCGAGATCGTGCGCGTCGGCCTACTGCTGCCCTTCTCGCTCCGCCCGCAGGATGCGGCCGCGCTCTATAACGCAGCCGAGCTGGCGTTGTTCGATCACGGCAACCAGAACACGCTTATCATTCCGCGCGACGCTGGCGCCGACGAAGCATCCGCCGCTGCGGCGGCGCGCGCGCTGGTCAATGACGGCGCCGACATCATCATCGGCCCGGTGCTGCGCGAAGGCGTGGCTGGCGCTGCAAGCGCTGCGCGCCCCGAGCGCGTGCCGGTGATCGGCTTTTCGTCCGACACCAGCGTCGGCGGCGACGGCGTTTATCTGTTGAGCTTCCAGCTTGAAGACGAAGTCTCGCGCATCGTCTCCTACGCCGCGAGCCAGAACATTCGCACCATCGCGCTGCTCGCGCCCGCCAACGAGTATGGCCGCCGCGTCGAAGCGACGCTGCGCGCCGAGGCGGCGGAAAATGGCGTTACCATCGTTCAGTCGCAGCTTTATAATCGCACGGATGCAGATGCCGGCGCCGCCGCGACTGCGCTTGCAGCGTCGCTGCGGACTTCGCCTGCACAGGGCATTTTAATCGCCGACAATGGCGGGCCCTTGCGCTCCATCGGCGTGGCCTTGTCCCAAGGCGGCGTCAGCCAGGCAAGCACGCGTTTCATGGGCACCAGCGTGTGGGCCGGCGATGCGCAGCGCGAACCCTCGCTCGCCGGCGGCTGGTACGTGGCGCCCGATCCAAGCGCGCGCACCGATTTCGAAGGCCGCTATCAAACCATGTTCGGCCAAGCGCCGACGCGGTTGGCGAGCTTAGGATACGATGCGGTGGCGCTCGCGGCCCTACTCTCGCGCGACAGCGGCTCGCGCGGCTTCAGCCGCGGCGCGCTGGAGAACAGCGAAGGCTTCGCCGGCTCCGATGGGCTCTTCCGCTTCGGCGCCAATGGCGCAATCGAACGCGGGCTCGCCATCATCGAAGTGCGCCCGAACGAAACCCACATCCTCGAAGCCGCGCCACGCCGTTTCACGCGCAGCGGCACTTAGACCCCAAGCTCCGCCGCGATCGTATTGGCGATCAAGCGCCCGGCCTGTGTCAGCCGGATGCGCGCGCCGTCATGGACGATGAAACCTTGCTGTTCGAGCCAAGCCACAGCTTCCGCGTTGAAAGGCCGCCCACGCAGCGCCGCGAAGCGCTCAACATCGACGCCTTCGTGCGTGCGTAGGCCCATGATCAGCAACTCATCGGCGGCTTCTTCGCCACTCAGCCTCGCTTCCGTGATCCAGCCGACGCCGTTTTCCCGCACCGCATCGATGTAATCGGCGGGGCGACGCTGTGCTTCCAAGGCGATGCGCGCGCCATCATGCGTGACACGGCCATGCGCGCCGGGACCGACGCCAATCCAATCGCCGCTGCGCCAATAGATCAAATTGTGCCGTGCTTGCGCCGCCGGCCCGCGCGCATGGTTGGAGATTTCATACGCGGTGAAGCCCGCCGCTTCGCACACCTCTTGCGTCAGCTCGTACAAAGTCGCCGCGGCTTCTTGATCCGGCGGCGTGAGTTGTCCACGCGCGACGCGGCGCGCGAATGCTGTCTCCGCTTCGATGGTCAGCTGATAAAGCGAGACGTGCTCGACCGGCAGCTTCAGCGCTTGCTCCAACTCGGCGCGCCAAGCCTCGCCGCTCTGCCCTTCCCGCGCATAGATGAGATCGAGCGAAACGCGCTGGCCCGTCGTGGCGGCGGCTTCGATCGCACGCAGGGCGGAAGCAGAATCGTGACGGCGGCCGAGCGCTTTCAACGCCTCATCATCGAACGCTTGCGCGCCAATGGAAAAGCGATTGACGCCCGCCGCTGCTTGTTCGGCAAATAGCGCCGCATCCTCCGGGTTCGCTTCCAGCGTGATTTCACAACCGGCGGCGAGACCAAACGTACGGCGCGCACCGTCGATCAAGCGTGCAACCTCCTCGCCACGCAGCAAGGACGGCGTGCCGCCGCCCAGAAAGAGACTTTGCGCATTGCGCTGCGTGTAGCGCTCAGCGTGCGCGGCGAGATCGGCTTCGACGGCGTCGAGCAGCGGCGCATTGCTGGCGCCGCGCGCGCGATAGACGTTGAAGTCGCAATACGGACAGATGGCCGCGCAATACGGCCAATGCACATAGATGCCGAGTTCGTTCATGCCAGAGCGGCGAGCAATTGCTCAAAGGCGCGCGCGCGATGTGTGAGCGGCAGCTTTTCCTCGTGCGTCATCTCGCCGAACGTGCGCGACTGGCCGTTTGCGAGGAAGATCGGGTCGTAGCCAAAGCCCTTCTCGCCGCGCGGCGGCCACACGATGGTCCCGCGCGCTTCACCCTCGAACACACGCGTCGCCTGCCCCGGCACAGCCAGCGCCAGCGCACAGACGAAGCGCGCCGAGAGATCGGTCGCGCCTTTCTCCGTTAGTTCGCGCCAGACGCGCTCCATGGCAGCGCGGAAATCCTTGTCCGGCCCCGCCCAACGAGCCGAATAGACGCCAGGGTCGCCGCCTAGCGCGAACACCTCCAACCCGGAATCATCCGAAAGCGCCGGCAGGCCTGACGCATTGGCGGCGGCCTCGGCCTTCAGCCGCGCATTGCCGGAAAAGGTGGTCTCCGTCTCCTCCGGCTCGGGCAGCCCCAACGCCCCGGCCGACACCGCCTCCACCCCGAGGGGGGCCAGCAGCGCGCCGATTTCACGGACTTTTCCGGAATTATGGCTCGCCACCACGAGGCGGCCGGTCAAAAGCGGCATGCGTGACACTTGTTTGACTATCCCAATGCGGGTCTATATCGTTTATCAATAAACTCCTGGCACTATGCCAGACAGAGGTCCTGTTTCTCATGAAAGCGCTCGGCAAAGGCTCCATCGCGGCGATCGTCGAGGCTGGTCTCGGCATCACCCGGATTGTGCTCTGGGCCCTAATCGGGCTCTGGGCCGCAGCCTTCCTGGCTTACCTCGCTTTCGTTGGCCTAATCAGCGCGGGCGCGCTCGATCCCTCGCTCGCCGAACTCGGCAACGGCCAAAACCTGCATATCCGCATCCTCGGCAGCGACGGCGCCGCGATCGACAACGTGCAGTGGACCGACTGGCACTTGATCGTTCCGGCTTTGCTCATCGCCGGCGTCGGCATTGGCGGCGCGCTCATCATCGTCACGCAGCTGCGCCTGATGTTTCTCAGCTTCCGCTCCGGCGAGCCGTTCCGGCGCGAGAACGCCAACCATTTGCGCGTCATCTGGATCACCATGGTGGCGATCGAACTCTCACGTTACGTGCTGATGGGGCTGACAGCCGCCCTGCTTTACCAAATACGAGATCCTTCGGTGAGCGCGATTTCGCTTTCCCTCGATGGCGAACGACTCTCGACGTGGGGCTCGATTCTGATTCTGATCGTGCTGGCTGAGGTCTTCCGCGAAGGCGCGCGCCTCAAGGAAGAGCAGGAGCTGACGATCTGATGGCGATCCGCGTCACCCTCGACCGCATCCTGCTGGAACGGCGCATGTCGCTCACCGATCTGAGCGAACGCGTCGGCGTGACGCTCGCCAACCTCTCGATCCTGAAAACCGGCAAGGCCAAGGCGATCCGGTTTTCAACGCTCAACGCACTCTGCCGCGTCCTCGAATGCCAGCCGGGCGAATTGCTGAGCTATGAGCCGAGCGAAAGCGATGTGGTTGAAGAGGCCGCCGACAAAGCGGCGGAATAGCTAGGCCGGCGCGCCGATCTCCAAGCGAAAGCCTTCGAGCTCTTCGGCCGCCAAATCCGCAGCCCAGATGTAATCGGCCTCACCGAACAGCGCGAGTTGCCGCCCGCCCGCATCGAACACGTAACCGACATCGACGCGGTAGGGATCGGTCATCGCCAAGCGGCGAGGGTTCGCAAGCGTCGCGTCAATCATCCAGGGCAAGTCGATATCTTCGCTCGTCCAATCGCGCGCGATGGCGGCGTAAGTTTCCGGCTCTTCGCTGCGCAGATGGCCGTACGCCGCCTCGAGCAGCGTCCCCTCCCCGATGCGAATGTCGGTCGCGGCTTCGATGCCGATATCGATGTGAAACACGCGGCCATCGGCGAACGTGATTTCAATCGGATCGTCGCCCTCGAACGGCGCATGGCCGACGCGCGCGATGCGCGCGATCGGGCCGGCTTCGGTAAGCGCCTCTATGCTCACGCAACCGCCTTGCGCTGCAATTCAAACAACGCGCCGCAGCCCAGTTTCGCGAGGCGCATGAGTTCGGCGAATTCCTCATCGCTGAACGGTCGTTTCTCGCCAGTGGCCTGGATTTCGATCAAGCGGCCATCGCCGGCCATGACGAAGTTGCAGTCCACTTCGGCATTGGAATCTTCGGCATAATCGATGTCCAACACGCCGGTGCCTTCGAACACGCCGCACGAAATCGCCGCAACCTGGCCGGTCACCGGGTTTTCTTTGATCACCTTCTCTTCGACCAAATATTTGCACGCCCGCGCCAACGCTACCCAAGCGCCGGTGATCGCCGCCGTGCGGGTGCCGCCATCGGCTTGGATAACGTCGCAGTCGAGCGTGATGGTGCGGTCGCCCAACAGCTTAGTGTCCACAACCGAGCGCAGGCTGCGCCCGATCAGGCGCTGAATTTCCTGCGTGCGGCCCGACTGTTTGCCTTGCGCGGCTTCACGGCGCCCACGCGTGTGCGTGGCGCGCGGCAACATGCCGTACTCGCCCGTCACCCAGCCGCGGCCTTGGCCTTTCAGCCAACCCGGCACGCCCTGCTCCACGCTCGCGGTGCACAGCACATGCGTTTGCCCAAACTTGGCCAAGCACGAGCCCTCGGCGTAGCGAGACACAGCCGTCTCAAGCGAAATTTCGCGCAATTGATCAGCCGCGCGGCCAGTGGGGCGCATGTAAGTCTCCAAAATATGCGCGAGAGCCATGACTGATCGGGACGCGCCCGTCTAGGCGCTCAGCCCGCGCAGCGCAGAGTGAGACGCCGGGCGCGGCGATCGACGCTGATCGAAGCGCACGTCGACAGCGCGTCGCGCCCGAGCGTCACGTTCGGCGGCGGCGGGTCCTCCGCTTCGGCCGAGACGACCACCGCGTCATCCTCCGTGGCGCCCAAAAGCGGCGCGTTGGTGCGGGCGTAAGCCGGGCCAAGCGCCAAGCCTTCGACGGTGAGCGCCGTTTGCACCGGCTGCATCATGGTCGAAAGACCGAGGATGAGTTGGATTTGCGCGACGTCGCCAACCGAAGTGATGGCGCCGCTATGATCGAACAGGCGCGCCGCCGAGCGATTGAACACACTGGCGCGGTTGCCCGGATCGAACTGCACGAGCAGCTCTTGGCCGCCGACTTGCGCGCGCACTTCCCAATCGTCGGCGTCTTCAAGCGGAAACACGATGTCGCGCGCATTGGCCGGCTCAGGGCCGAGACGGATGGTGACGACATCGTACGGCAGCGCGCCTGGGCCGATAACGCCGTCGGCGCGGGTGGAAACCGGGGCCGGGAAAACACCACTGAACGCGCGCGTCCCTTCCTCGCCGCCGAACACGACGCGCGGACGTGCGATGCGGCCGCGTAGCGTCGAATCGCTGCCTTCGATGCCAATGCGAATTCCAGCCAGCGGCAAGCGCCGCACGCGCAAACGCTCCGCCGCAGCAGTGCTCAGCGCCAAGCCGCGCGGAAAACGCAAATCGACTTCGAGCCGCACCGCTCGCCCGTTGATCTCGGCGTCAACGATAGGAACCGGACTAGCATCGAGCGTAAGCACGCGCTGTGCGTGGGCTGGCGCCGCAAACGCCACGAAAGCCGCCAACGCCAGAAACAGCCGCCGCATCATCGCCCCCACACTCGCTCGCCAGCATATCGAATTACGATAAAGGCGAAAGGACGGCATTGAGTCTTATCGATTTGTTAGGGCAAGTTAGGGGCCCTTAACCTAACTTTACGCGAGATAGGAAAGTTTGCTGGTGTTTGGCCGACTCGCCCTAAGCCGCCTCCATAGCTCACTATAGGATAGTTTGGCCGCATAGGCCTAATATGACCAAACAATCATATGAAGGCCACCCTCAACCCCTATAATCCCGGCGCCGGGGTCCCTCCTCCCGAACTGGCGGGGCGTGACGAGCTGATCGAGCACGCGCGCGTCGCCGTGGTGCGCGCCAAGGCTGGGCGGCCGGCGAAGAGCTCGATCATGCTGGGGCTGCGCGGCGTCGGCAAAACCGTGCTGCTCAATCACTTTGAAGCCATCGCCGAGGACGAAGGCTGTCAGACCGCGCTGCTCGAAATCGATCCCGACAAACCGCTGGCGCACCAGCTTGCGCCGCAGCTGCAACACATCCTGCATCGGCTCGACCGCATGAAGAAGGCCGGCGCCGACGTGCAGAAAGCGTTCGGCTCGCTGCGTTCCTTTGCGGCGATGTTCAAAGCGACGGTGGGCGACGTCGATTTCAGCTTCGCCGCACCCGCCGCCACTGGCGACCTTGCGGTCGATCTGACCGACCTTTTCATCGCCATCGCCGAAGCCGCGAAGAAGCGCGACACCGCTATCGTGCTGCTGATCGACGAAATTCAATACATCCAGAAGGGCGATCTCTCGGCGCTGATCATGGCGCTGCACAAGATTTCGCAACGCCAACTGCCGCTGCTGATGTTCGGGGCCGGCTTGCCGCAGCTCGCCAAGCTTGCAGGCGATGCGAAATCCTATGCCGAGCGGCTGTTCGACTATCCGCCGATCGGCCCGCTGTCCGACGAAGGCGCACGCCAGGCGCTGGCCAGCCCGGCCGAGCGCGAGAAGGTGAAGTACGCGCCCGACGCGCTCGACTACGTGGTCGAGCAAACCGGCCGCTATCCGTTCTTCCTGCAAGTGTGGGGTCAGCATTGCTGGGAAGCGGCGGCGAAATCGCCAATCACCCTGGCCGACGCGAAGACCGCCAGCATCGCAGCGACAGCCGCGCTCGACGAAGGCATTTTCAAAGTGCGCTTAGCCCGGCTCACCGAGCGCCAGAAAGCCTACGCGCGCGCGATGGCTGAGTTTGGCCCCGAGCCGGTCAATTCATCCGACGTCGCCAACGCGCTCAATTTGAGCTTGAGCCAAGCGGCGCCGATCCGCGACGAACTGATCAAGAAGGGCATGGCCTATTCTCCCGAGCGCGGCCTGATCGGCTTCACGGTTCCGAAGTTCGACGACTATTTGCGCCGTATGCCGGCTTCGAAGCCCGCCAAGCGCACGGCCAAGAGCTAGCAGTGCTTGCACCCACCGCCCTGTTCGCTACCTAAAGCCCGCCATGGCGCAGCCACCCTCCCCCGCGGATCTCTCGACGCTCGACGCACGCGCGCGTGAGATTTTCCGCGAAATCGTCGAAGCATACCTGACCACCGGCGAGCCGGTCGGTTCGCGGACGCTGTCGCGGTTGGGCGGTGTCACGCTTTCGCCGGCCTCGATCCGCAACACCATGGCCGATCTCGTCGGCCTCGGTCTGCTCGAAGCGCCGCACGCCATGGCTGGCCGCCGACCAACACAGATTGGCCTCCGCTTTTTCGTCGATAGTTTGCTGCAATTGGGCGATCTGCCCGACGACGAGAAGCGCGAGATCGATGCGCGCATCGGCAGCGCCGGCGCCAATCCGCAAGAAGTGCTGGGCGCGGCCTCTGAACTGCTCTCCGGCCTCGCTGGCGGCGCGGGCCTCGTCGTTACGCCAGAGCGCGACGCGCCGGTGCGCCATGCCGAGATCGTTGCGATCGGGCCGCGCCAGGCGCTGCTCGTCTTGGTGTTCGAAGACAACCAGATCGAAAACCGCGTTCTAGCCACGCCTGCCGATATGCCGGCCAGCGCGCTGGCGGAAGCGGCGAACTATCTGAACGCCCGCTTCAAAGGCCGCACCCTAAACGAAGCGCGCGCGGCGGCCACCGAAGCCTTGGCCCGCGACCGCGCCGAACTCGATCAAGCGGCCGCGAAGCTTATCCAAAGCGGGCTGGTAGAGTGGTCTGGCGAAGACCCGACGCTGGGCCGGGCGCTGATCGTGCGCGGCCGCGGCAACCTGCTGGGCGATACCCAAGCGGTCGACGATCTGGAGCGCGCGCGGCGGCTGTTCGACGACCTGGAAAAGACCAAGGATCTCATCCAGGTGCTCGATCTGGCCAAGGCCGGGGAAGCGGTGCGGGTGTTTATTGGCTCTGAAAACTCACTGTTTTCCCTCTCGGGGTCGAGTTTGATCGTCGCGCCCTATATGAACGCCGAACGGAAGGTCGTCGGCGCGCTTGGCGTGATCGGCCCGACCCGTTTGAATTATGCCCGGGTGATCCCGGTGGTGGATTACACAGCCCGCGTTGTCGGCCGAGTGCTCGACGGTCGCGGGTCAGATCGCTGAACGAGGAAAATGATGTCGGACGAAACCAACATTCAGCCGGAAGCCGCGCCGGAAGCGACCCCGGCGCCGGATATCGCCGCCCTGGAAGCCGATCTCGCCAAAGCGCGCGATGAGATGCTCCGCGCGCTGGCCGAAGCCGAAAACACCCGCCGCCGCGCCGAGCGCCAAGCGACGGAAGCCCGCGTCTACGCCATCGACCGCTTCGCGGGCGATCTGCTGCCGGTCGCCGATTCATTGGGCCGCGCGCTGCAAGCGGCGCCGCGCGACACGACCGACGAGGCGTTGCGCAACATCATCACTGGCCTCGAACTCACCGAACGCACCCTGCTCGACGTCTTCGCGCGCCACGGCTTGAAGCAAGTCGGCGCCAAGGGCGACGCCTTCGACCCCAACCTGCACCAGGCCGTCGCGCAAGCGCCGTCGGACCAGCCCGCCGGCAAAGTCGCTGAGGTCATGCAGCCCGGCTACGTGCTCGGCGAACGCACGCTACGCGCGGCGATGGTGCTGGTCTCGGCCGGCCCAGCGAACGCCGGCAGCACCGCCAGCGTGGACATCAAAGTCTAGCTATCCACAGCATCGGCGAACCTATGCGGCGTTGCGGGGTAACCGACGCCGTTCCGCCCCAATCCGGCTTTGCCTCGAACATGAATGATCGTTAACCATAGCGACGAACGCTGTTCGCCGTGGTTCAAAGCGGCGGTTCAGATTCGAGGGGAGACAGCAGAATGCGCGGGAAATTGTTTTTTGGCGCGGCTACGGCCGCTTTGCTCATGTTCGCGCCAGCCGCGCTTGCACAAACCGCCGACCAGCCCGGCGACTCCAGCACGACGGCCCGCTTTAGCGGCGACGCTGTCGAAGGCGAGATCACCGCCGGCGACGTCGATTGGTATCGCATGCAAGTGCAGCAGGGCCAGCGTTACAGCTTCGCGCTCGACGGCGTCACCGACGCACAAGGTATGACGCTCGATCCGATGATCGGGATTTACGACGCCGCCGGCAATCAGCTCGCCTTCAATGACGACGCCAATGACTCATTGAACGCAGCCCTCAGCTACGCGCCGCAGCAAAGCGGAGAAGTGTTCGTCGAAGCGCGCGCCTACAGCGAAGACGGCACGGGCCGCTATCGCCTGAGCGCAACATCGGCTGTCGTCCCGCCCGACGACGCTGGCAACGACACCGCCACGCGGGCGCGCATAACGGCCGGCCGCACCGTCAACGGTCAGATCGAGTATGAGGGCGATGTCGACGTTTATCGCCTCTCGGCCCGCTCCGGCACGCGCTACAGCATCACGCTGACCGGAGCCGGCGCTTCAGCGCTCGGCGATCCGCTGCTGCGCGTTCTCGATGCCGATGGCAACGAACTGGCGGTGAACGACGACGACGGCGAAAGCTTGAACTCCGCCCTCGAGTTTACACCGGACTCCAGCGGCGATGTGTTCGTCGAAGCCCGCGCTTTCGCTGACGCTTATGCCGGCGGCTACGCGCTCGCGATCGCATCGGCGCGCGCGCCAACGGATCGCCTCTCGGCCGACCGCAACACGCGCGGCCGGCTCAATGTTGGCGGCGAAGTCCGCGATGTCATCGACCCCGTCACCGACAAGGATTGGTATCGCATCCGCCTGGAAGCCGGCCAATCCTATCGCTTCACCTTGAACAGCAGCGGCGACAATCCGCTGGCCGATCCCTACCTCGCGCTGATGAACGCTGCTGGCGAAGAAGTGGCGATGGACGATGACGGCGGCGAAGGCTTCAACTCGTATCTCGAGTTCACCGCGCCGACGACCGGCAATTACTTCCTCGCTGCGCAATCGTTCGCCGGCGGCTCGGCCGGCGGTTACACGCTCGCCGCGCGCGCGGGCGACGTGCCAAGCGACGCTTCGACCGATGCTTCACTGAGCGCCGAAGGCGATTATCGCGAAGGCATTCTTTCGCCCGCCGGCGACCGCGACTGGTTTGCGATCACGCTCGCTGAGGGCCAAGGCGTGCGCATCGGCGTCAACACGCTGGAAGGCGCCGAAGGACTCGCCGATCCTTATCTCATCATCTACGGCCCCGATGGCGCCGAAGTGCTGCGTGACGATGACGGCGGCGACGGCCTCAACGCCTGGAGCGAATTCCAGGCCGCGACCGGCGGCGTCCACCATCTCGAAGTGCGCGGCTTTACCGACGATTCAGTCGGTCGCTACGCCGTCACGTTGACGGCGGGCGAAATCGGCGGCTCGCCGGATATGGCGGAATATCTGGTCGCCAGCATGGAAGGTCGCGTCGCGACCATCGGCACGCCAGGCGATGTCGACTGGTTTGTCATCGAGATGATCGAGGGCCGCCCCTATCGCATCAATCTCGACGGCGTCGAAGGCGGCCTCGCCGATCCCCTGCTCGTGCTCTACGATCAGACCGGCCAGGAAATCGCGCGCGACGATGATGGTGGGCTCGGGCTCAACTCTTACCTGACCTTCGTGTCGCCAACCGGCGGCCCGTACTTCGCCGCGGCCTCTGCCTATGACGGCCAAAGCACCGGCCAATATTCGTTGCGCGTCACCGACACCGACGTACCGGGCCACGTCTACACCGACGAAATGCTCGACCAAGTCGGTGATGAGCGGGTCGGACGCATCGAAATCGAAGGCGACACCGACACGTTCCGCGTCGATCTTGAAGGCGGCGTGGCCTACACGATCGACGTGCGCGGTCACGGCGATCGTCCGCTCGCGGACCCGTTTCTCGCCATCGTCAATGAGGAAAACAACCGCCTCACCAGCGACGACGATAGCGGCCCCGGCATGGATGCGCGTCTCCGTTTCACGCCGGAAAACTCCGGCGCATACTTCCTACAGGCGAGCGGCCTTGGCGGCTCGACCGGCTGGTATCAAATAACGATCGCGCGTCAGTAGGCGAAAGCCGGGGGACGCATGCGGGATGCGGCGGCGCTGGCAAGAGCGCCGCCGCTTTTCGTTTCCTGCTTACGAAATCCCGGACGTGCGTTCGCCGCCCTGACGTTCAAGCATCCAGCCCGGATACTCGGGCTTCAGCTTCGACACGTCGTCGAGCTTCGCGACTTCTTCGCTTGAGAGCTGAACCGCCGTCGCCGCGATATTGTCGCTGAGCTGCTGCTCGTTCTTGGCGCCGATTATGACGCTGGTGACGTGCTTCTTGTGCAGCAGCCATGCGAGCGCGACTTGCGCCACGCTGGCGTTCTTCGCATCACCGATCGCCTTCATCACGTCGATGATGTCGTACGCCTTCTCTTTATCGACCGGTGGGAAGTCGAACGCGATGCGGCGCGCGCCATCGCTCGGGGCGCTGTCGCGCGTGAACTTACCGGAGAGGAAGCCGCCAGCGAGTGGGCTCCACGGCAGGATGGCAAGCTCTTGATCCAAGGCCAACGGCGCGATTTCGCGTTCGAGGTCGCGGCCAGCGATCGAATAATACATCTGCAGCGATTCAAATCGCGCCAAGCCACTTCGTTCAGAGACGCCGAGCGCCTTGGCGATCTGCCAGGCGGCGAAATTGCAGAGGCCGATATAACGCACGCGACCGGAACGCACGACTTCATCAAGCGCTTCCAGAGTCTCTTCGAGCGGCGTCAACGGGTCGAAGGCGTGGACTTGATAGAGATCGACATAGTCGAGCTGCAAACGCTCGAGGCTTTCGTCGATGGCGTGGAACACGTGCTTGCGCGAGAGGCCCCAGAGGTTGGTGTTCTTGGCGCGGCGCTGCGCTTCCGGCGTATCCGGTGCGCCATAGGCGCCCATGCGGCCGAAGAGCTTGGTGGCGACCACCAATTCGTCGCGCGGCAAATCCTTGATCGCCTGCCCTGTCACCGTCTCGGAGAGGCCGTTCGAATAAACATCAGCAGTGTCGAGGAAGGTGACGCCTTTGTCGAAGGCGCTTTTGACCAGCTTGGTCACCGTCTCCTGCTCCAGCGCGCCGATGACTTTCCAGAAGCCGTCGCCGCCGAAGGTCATGGTCCCGAGGCAGATTTCAGAAACAGCAAGGCCGGTGCGGCCGAGTTTGCGGTAGCGCATGCTCAATCCTTCGGGCCGAGGCCCTCTCTTGCGTTAGTGACAAAGCGAGTCCGGCTCGTGGCTCAGCGCGCGCGGATACGCGCGTTTGCGAGATGGGATTCGGGAACCAAGATCGGAAAAGCCGCGCGGTTTCCCGGCGCGGCTTCTAGTGTGTAGCACACAAACCCGATTTTGGCAATGTTACGCGACGCCGTGGCGGCGAAACCAAGCCAACGCACGCGCCCAACCATCGGCCGCCGCCTCTGCATTGTAGCTCTGGCGATAGTCGGCGTGAAAGCCGTGCTGAACGCCTGGATAGACGATGATCTCTGATGGCCGGTTCGCCGCGACCAACGCCGCGCGGAAACGCTCAACGCCTTCCAGCGGGATGCCGCTGTCGTTTTCCGCATAAAGCCCGAGCACTGGCGCATCGATGTCGGCGGCGACATCGAGCGGCCAAGGCCGCTCCTCCTCCGAACCCCACGAACCCGGCGCCGGCCGCACCACGCGCCCGTACCATGCAACGCCAGCTTTGATGTGGGTGAGATGCGCCGCCGCCATCCACACCACCGTGCCGCCCCAGCAAAAGCCGGTGATGCCGATATCGCCATTGGTGAAACGCTGCGCGCGCAGCCAATCGATCGCGCCGCTGGTGTCGCCCATGACTTGCTCGTAGCCAGCGGTCGCAACGATTTCGCGGATCTGCGCGAACTCCGTCATCGGCGCGGGATCGCCGGCGCGATCGAAATAGTCCGGCGCAATGGCGACGTAACCCTCGCGGGCAAAGCGGCGGCAGACATCCTTGATGTAATCGTGGATGCCGAAAATCTCATTGACGACGATGATCGCGCCATGACGCGCGCGGCCAGCGGGGCGTGCAACGTAAGCGGGCAGCGAGTAGCCGTTGAACCCGTTGATGTGGACGTCTTCTGTGATCAGTTCATCGCTCGGTGTGGTCACAGGGCTAGCGCATGACGAAACCGCTGCCGTTGCGTAGCCGGCGAAGAAGAGCGAGGCCGCGACATTGCGGCGGGTCGGCGGGAAATTGCCCTCGGGCGTGTCCAGTCTCATGCGCGTCTCCCTCTGCTCGGATCGCGCCGCGCGCGCGTCCCCTTGCGCGTGATTTGGGGCGGGAGCAGTCTGAAGGCCAGAAAAAATCTCGGGGGAGATATCCATGCGCCTTTCCGGTCTCGCCGCCTTCGCGGCTGCGATAGCAATTGCAGGCCCGGCCTTCGCGACAGCGCCCCTGCCCTTCGATCCAGAGCAAGCCACGCGCGCCTGGCTCGACACCATGGGCGCTGAAGCAACGGCGCGTTCGGACGCCTATTTCGAGGGCGGCTACATCATCGGTTTCGCCGGCACGATTTTGTCCGTGTTGGTGGCCGGCTTGCTGCTTGTGCTCGGCTGGGCGCGGGGCGTGCGCAGCTGGCTTGAGCGCACAGTAAAGTGGTTTCCGCTCGTCGCTTTCGGCACGTCGTTTTTCTACATCCTCGTCTCGACGCTGATTACCTTCCCGTTCAGCTATTATGTCGGCTTCGTCCGCGAGCATCGTTACGATCTCTCGACGCAGACATTGCCGCAATGGCTGGGCGAGCAAGGCATCGGCTTTGCCATGGCGCTGATCGTCGGCTCGCTCTTCCTAACCGTGCTCTATGTGATCGTGCGCATCGCGAAAAACACGTGGTGGGTATGGGGCTCGGTGGTGACGATCGCCTTCGCGGCGTTCATCTCGATGCTCTTCCCGGTGTTCATCGCGCCGATGTTCAACACCTACACGCCGATGGAGCGAGGCGAGTTGCGCGACTCGATCCTTGCGATGGCGCAAGCCAATGGCGTGCCCGCGACCGACGTCATGGTCTATGACCGCTCGCGCCAAACCAGCTCGATCAGCGCCAACGTCTCCGGCTTCGGCCCGACGACGCGCATTTCGCTCGCCGACACTTTGCTCGAACGCGGCAGCCCGGAAGCGGTGCGCGCCGTGATGGGCCACGAGATCGGCCACTATGTGTTGCGGCACAACATCTCCGGCCTGTTGCTGAACGCGATGATCATCCTGTTCAGTTTTGCGTCTGTGCACTTCCTCTTTCGCGCGCTCGCTAAGAATGAGCGCTGGGGCATACGCGACATCGCCGATCCCGCCGGCTTGCCGCTAATCATGGGCCTGCTCGCCGTCATCGGCCTCGTCACCAGCCCGATGCAGCGCAACCTGACGCGCTTCAACGAATTGCAGGCCGACATGTTCGGCTTGAACGCGGCGCGCGAGCCGGATGGCTTTGCGGAAGCGGCAATCCTGCTTAGCGAGTATCGCAAGATGGAACCCTCTCCGATCGAGGAGATCATCTTCTACACGCACCCATCTGGCTGGAATCGCGTGCATAATGCGATGGTGTGGAAGGCGCATGAAATCGCCGCGGGCCGTCACCCCGCCTCCGCCGGCGGCCCGCCGCCAAGCTGGATCCCGGATTTCGTGCGCAACCGCCAAGCGCCCGCAGAGCCTGCGCCCACGCCCGCACCCGAAGCGCCGCCGGCTAACGCGGAACCGTCACCCGCCGCACCGTGAGATTGATCCGGCCGCCTTTCGGCAACAGCCGAGAGGTGCCGGGCAATATCCGATCGACGCCGTGATAGGCGCGCCGGCTCGAGCCGCCGAGCATGCACACATCGCCTGACGCGAGCCGCACGCTGCGCGTCGGGTCTGAACGCAGCACGCCGCCGATGCGAAAGACTGCCGTGTCGCCGAGCGAGATCGACAGCACCGGCGCGTCCCAATCTTCTTCGTCGCTATCGACGTGCAGCCCCATGCGCGCGTCGCCTTCGTAGAGATTGACCAGGCACGCCTCGGGATCGGCGGCGTAGCCGGAATGCTTACGCCAAAGCTCCAGCACCATCTCTGGCATCTCTGGCCACGGCTTGCCGGTGTCGGGATGCGTCTCCTGATAGCGGTAGCCGCGCTCCTTATCGGTGACCCAGCCGAGCGCGCCAAAGTTCGTCATACGCACGCTCATCGGCGCGCCGGATTTCGGCATGCGCGGCGTGTAGAGCGGCCCTCCCCGCATGCGCGCGAACACCTCGTCGCGCAGGGCTTCTTGTGCGGCGCGGTCCAACAGGCCGGGCCACAACCGGAAGCCGTCAAGATCGCCAGTTGGCCGGGTCATGGTCACTGCCTATCTAGGCATTCGGTTTCTTTTTTGTTCCGCCCCACGATCAGCCGCCGTCTATTCCCCTGCGACGAATGCGGATAGTCGCTCCGAAGAGGCTTGCACGTTTAGGGGGATACACCACATGAACCCCGAAACGAACGCGGTCCGGAGCTTGAGGGGGCAACGGGCCGTTCAACATTTGAACTAGCAATGCAGGACGCGTACTTCGGGGACGCCTTCGAGGGTCCGTAAACCGGAAGCGCGCCGCTGAAAGGATTGAGGACGGATAAGATGGCTAAAGTGATCGGCATCGACCTCGGCACGACCAATTCGTGCGTCGCTGTGATGGAAGGCGGCCAACCGAAGGTCATCGTCAACGCCGAGGGTTCAAACACCACCCCGTCAGTGGTGGCATTCACCGAAAGCGGCGAGCGCCTGATCGGCGTGCAGGCCGCCCGCCAAGCGATCACCAACCCAACGCACACCTATTACGCCGTGAAGCGCCTGATCGGCCGCTCGTTCGACGATCCGATCACCAAGAAAGACATGGACATCGTCCCCTACAAGATCGTGCGCGCGCCGAACGGCGATGCCTGGATCGAGGGCCGCGATAAGAAATATTCGCCGTCGGAAATCTCCGCCTTCGTTCTGCAGAAGATGAAGCAGACGGCGGAAGATTATCTCGGTGAGCCGGTGACGCAGGCCGTCATCACGGTTCCCGCCTATTTCAACGACGCCCAGCGCCAAGCCACCAAAGACGCCGGCAAGATCGCCGGCCTTGAAGTGCTGCGCATCATCAACGAGCCAACGGCAGCCGCTCTCGCGTATGGCCTCGATAAGGTCGGCGAGAACAAGACCATCGCCGTCTATGACCTCGGCGGCGGGACCTTCGACGTCTCGATCCTCGAAATCGGCGACGGCGTCTTCGAAGTGCGCTCGACCAGCGGCGACACCTTCCTCGGCGGTGAAGACTTCGACATCCGCATCCTGAATTATCTGGCCGACGAGTTCAAAAAGCAGAACGGCGTCGATCTGCGCCAAGACAAGCTCGCGCTGCAGCGGCTGAAGGAAGTCGCCGAGCAAGCGAAGAAAGAGCTATCTTCGCGCACCGAATTCGACGTCTCGATCCCGTTCATCAGCATGGACGGCAACCGCAACCCGCTTCACCTCAACATGAAGCTGACGCGCGCCAAGTTCGAAAGCCTGGTCGACGATCTGGTCCAGCGCACGCTTGGCCCCTGCAAGGCAGCGCTCAAGGACGCCGGCCTTTCGGCGAGCGACATCAAGGAAGTCGTTCTCGTCGGCGGCATGACGCGCATGCCGAAGGTGCAGCAGATCGTCAAAGAATTCTTCGGCCGCGAGCCGCATAAGGGCGTCAATCCTGACGAAGTCGTCGCTGTCGGCGCAGCGGTTCAGGCCGGCGTTCTGCAGGGCGACGTCAAAGACGTCGTGCTGCTCGACGTCACGCCGCTCTCGCTCGGCATCGAGACGCTCGGCGGCGTGTTCACGCGCCTGATCGAACGCAACACCACGATCCCGACCAAGAAGAGCCAAATCTTCTCGACCGCCGAAGACAATCAGCAAGCGGTGACTATCCGCGTGTTCCAAGGCGAGCGCGAAATGGCGGCCGACAACAAGCTGCAAGGCCAGTTCGACCTCACCGGCATCCCGCCCTCCCCGCGCGGCATGCCGCAGATCGAAGTGACGTTCGACATCGACGCCAACGGCATCGTCTCGGTCGGCGCCAAGGATAAGGCGACCAACAAAGAGCAGAGCATGCGCATCCAGCCGTCGGGCGGTCTCTCCGACGACGACATCAAGCGCATGGTCAAGGAAGCCGAAGAGCACGCTGGCGAAGACAAAGCCCGCCGCGAGCTGGCGGAAGCGAAGAACCAAGGCGAAGCCCTGGTCCACGCCACCGAAAAACAGCTCCAGGAAAACGGCGACAAAATTCCGGCCGGCGACAAGCAAGCCATCGAAGCGGCGTCCGCCGAACTGAAGAAGGCGCTCGAGACCGACAACACCAGCGACATCGCCGCCAAGACGCAGGCGCTCGTGCAAGCGTCGATGAAGATCGGCGAAGCCCTCTATGGCGGCGCTAGCGGCCCGGGCTCGGGCGCTGGCGGCGGCCCAGACCAAGAAGGTGTCGTCGACGCCGACTTCGAAGAAGTCGACGGCGACAACAAGCGCAGCGCTTAAGCCACCACAATCGAGGTTGAGCGATGCGGCGGTGCGTTTTTCAAACTGACATGAGGCGGCGCGACTCCTTGCGAGGCGGCCGCCTCTTTCTCATCTCGGTGAAGTCATGAGCACCGGGCGCGATTATTACGAGATCCTGGGCGTCCCGCGCGATGCGGACGCGGCTGCGATCAAGTCCGCGTTCCGCAAGCTAGCCATGAAGCTGCACCCGGATCAAAACCCCGGCTGCAAAGTCTCCGAAGATAAGTTCAAGGAAATCGGCGAAGCCTATTCAGTGCTCTCCGATCCCGAGAAGCGTGCCGTGTACGATCGCGTCGGCCATGCCGGCTATCAAAGCAGCGGCGGGGGCCAAGGTCCGTTCGGCGCCGGCGGCTCGGCCGACTTCTCCGATCTCTTCAACGAGATTTTCGGCGGCGGCTTCGAGGAGATGTTCTCGCGCGGCGGCAGAGGCGGTCCGCGCAACGGCCCGCAACGCGGCGCCGATCTCCGCTACGATGTCGAGATTACGCTCGAACAAGCCTTCAAAGGCATGGAGCGCGAAATCGTCGTGCCGCGCGCGCAAGCGTGTGCGCCGTGCAGCGGCTCAGGCTC
This sequence comes from Hyphomonadaceae bacterium, assembly GCA_022841905.1. Classification (GTDB taxonomy): domain Bacteria; phylum Pseudomonadota; class Alphaproteobacteria; order Caulobacterales; family Aquidulcibacteraceae; genus Vitreimonas. The sequence continues at coordinate 124,243 of JALHQO010000002.1, forward strand.
GGAAGGCAACGCGCCGCTCGAGAGCTGCCGTACCTGCAACGGCGTCGGCCAAGTGCGCGCCAGCCAAGGCATGTTCCGCATCGTGCGCACCTGCCCTGCCTGTCACGGCCGCGGACAATCGATCAAATCGCCCTGCAAGAGCTGCGGCGGACGCGGCCAGGTGCAGAAAGAGCGCACGCTCTCAGTCAAGATCCCGCCCGGCGTTGAAGACGGCACCCGCATCCGTCTCGCCGGCGAAGGCGACATGGGCGCGCGCAACGGCCCGCCCGGCGATCTCTATCTCTTCCTCTCGGTGAAGCCGCACAATCTATTCGAGCGCGACGGCCCCGATCTCTATTGCCGTGCGCCGACGCCGATGTGCAAAGCAGCGCTCGGCGGCGAGATCGAAATCCCCACCATCGAAGGCGAGCGCGCCAAAGTAACGATCCCCGCCGGCGCCCAAACCGGCCGCCGCTTTCGCCTCAAAGGCAAAGGCATGACGCATCTGCGCGGCAAAGACCGCGGCGATCTGCATGTCGAACTCTTGGTGGAAACGCCGGTCAACTTAAGCGCCAAGCAACGCAAGTTGCTCGAAGAATTCGCCAAAGATTGCGGCGAAGAAGCCCACCCGCAAACGCAGGGCTTTTTCGACAGCTTAAAAAAGTTTTTCGAAACCGCCGAAGGCCCGAGCCGGTAGTTGGCGCTATTCTCAGTCCGTGCGAGCCAGTTCTGCGGTCCGATCCATTCCGATCTGATTGACCAGCGCATCCGCATGCCTGTGCACAAGCTCCCACGCGCCATCTCGACGGCACCAGACTTGAGTGACCCGCAATGACCAGTCCTGCTCCGGTAATCCCGCGACTATGGCGCGCTGACGCTCAATGAAAACCAGCACCGCCATGTCGTGGCTCGTGTAGTTTTCCACCAGTTCGAAACTAGCTTCGCCACTCGTGAAAGTGCGGGCAAGCTGATCGAGGTGAGCGGGGCTGGGGTCGAAGCGGCGACTGACACCGCCCAATGGCTGCATCAGGGTAAAATCGCCGGCAATTGGGCCGACAAGCGCAAACCAGCGGCGCATGTCGCCGCTGATAAAGGCGGCGTTGGCGTTTTCCGCACGCGCCGAAAGTTGTGCGACCACATCGTTCTGCTCCGCCAGCGCGCCGCGCCCGCTACACCCGGCTATGGACGCTAGAAACGCGAGCACCGCCGAGGCGCCCAAGAGGTTGAGTGGGGTTCTCGCACCCAATTTCAGCATGACAACTTCTCCGTTCTCTTTGCAGAGAGCGTGACGCTTCCATGCTTATGCATCAAATGATATGATTTCAGCAATATGCTGAATCAAACTGATCTGAGCCGAACCGACCTCAATCTGCTGGTATTGTTTGAGACGGTGATGCGAGAGCGGCATGTGGGGCGTGCGGCGCAGCGCATGAACCTGTCGCCGTCAGCGGTGAGCCATGGCTTGGCGCGACTTCGTGCATTGTTATGCGATCCGCTCTTTGTCAGAACGCCGCGCGGCGTGACACCGAGCGATCGCGCTCTGGCGCTTGAGGCGCCGGTTGCTGAAATCCTGGCTCGCGTGCGAAGCGTTGTCGCGATCTCGGCGCCGTTCGAACCGAGCACTTCGAGTCGCGTTTTCACGATCGGCGCGCCGGACGGAACGGCTGCGGTCTTTCTGCCACCACTGATGCAGTCTCTCGGCACGCATGCGCCACACATCGACATTCGCATCCGCCAGCTGATGCCGCGCGCGGGCGACCGCTCGCCCGAAACAGGGTGGCGTCAAGCCTTCGTCGACCTCGATGCGCGGGCAATGGACCTCGCGGTGATGCCTATGGTGGCGGCGCCTGCGCGCTTTTCTACGCGAACGCTGTTCGAAGAGGACTTCATCATCGCCGCACGCGCCAAGCACCCTTGGCTCAAGACCCCCACTCTGTCGGCATTCGTCGCCGCCGAGCATCTCGTGGTCTCGCACACAGGAGACCCCTATGGGTTTGTCGACATCGCATTAGCTGAGCGAGGCCTGGCGAGGCGAGTGACGCTCACCGCGCCCAATTTCACGTTGGCGCTAGCGCTACTCGCAGAAACCAGTCTGATCGCCGCTGTCCCCCGGAGCATCTTTCATCTGCACGGCGCTCACTTCAACCTAAGTTGCGCTAGCCCGCCACTCGCGCTTCCCCGATTCACAATGACAATGGTTGCACCGACGCCCGCCCTTCAGGACACGGGCTTACGCTGGCTTATCGACACATTAGTGGCTGCGACAGCAAAGTTGCCCACGAAGGCCGCACGGCGCGGCAAGAAATAGCATCGCATCGCGATAAACCCGGAACCTCAGGGATCGCCTGCCCATCGGTTGCCCTGGCGTCTGGATCGCGCTTCGCGCGTCCGGCATGACGAATAGAAGGATAGAGCACATCGCTATCCCGCACTTCGCACCAGCGCTTGTCGGCCAGAGCGCGGGGCGCCGCCCCGCATTGGCTCAAAATATCAAGCGTTAGCGCAAAGCTGCGAGCCGGAGGCTCGCGCTCCAACGTGCGAACAGCGAAAATCAGTCCGCCCCACTTCATTCGCACCTACACTCCCCTCGTCCGCACACGGGAGATTTCGAAGAGCTCCGAAACTTTGGAATGTGTGGACACGGTCGGTGTGGAGTCTGTTTGCGGGGCGTGAAACCGCGAAGTCCTGAGTGTCCGAACTCAGCACACAGAACCGGCGAATTGGGCATGGAGCTAAGTCCCAAAGGGAGATCCTTCGGTGAAGGGTGGCCCCGGAAGCGCACCGTGCAGGAGGCGAGCTGGCCATCGTCAGCGTTCAACAACTCCTCGCGCCCAGGCCGGGAAAAACGATCGGAAACGGGGCGCGTGCAACGCGCACTATCCGCCGCAAGGCGGAACGAGCACTACCTACGGCGCCGAGCGCGCGCCCCGACTCCCTTCGGACCACATGGAAAGAATGCGAAACGCGTCCGGCTTGCCGCTGACGCGGCGAAAGTCCATGAGGTGACGCCATGACACTTTCCATCGCCATCGCCGGCGCCGCCGGCCGCATGGGCAGCGCGATCATCCGCGCCGCTTCCGCCGATCCGCGCTTCCGCATCGCTGGCGGCACCGAACGCACCGGCTCGCACGCGCTCGGCATGGATCTAGGCGCGCTCGCCGGCGGCAGCGGCTTTGGCATCGCCGCCGCCGATAGCGTCCACGCCGCCGCGACCAGCGCCGATGTCTGGATCGATTTCACCACGCCGGAAGCCACCGTCGGCGCGCTCGAAGCTTTAGGCGGCACGCAAGTCTGCGCCGCCATCGTCGGCACCACAGGTTTCGACGCCGCGCAAGAAGCGCGCATCACCGAAACAGCCCAGCGCCTCGCCATCGTGCGCTCCGGCAATTTCAGTCTGGGCGTGAATCTGCTCGCCGCGCTCGTGAAACAAGCGGCCTCCAAGCTTGGTCAAGGCTGGGATATCGAAATCGCCGAGGCGCATCACCGCCGCAAAGTCGACGCGCCTTCCGGCACCGCCCTCCTCCTCGGCGAAGCCGCCGCCGCCGGCCGCGGCAAACCACTCAGCGAACTTCGCCTCAAGCCATATGACGGCATCACCGGCGAACGCGCCGAAGGCGGCATCGGCTTTTCCGTCACCCGCGGCGGCGGCATCGTCGGCGATCACGACGTGGCGTTCATCTCCGAGCGCGAAATCGTGACGCTCTCGCACCACGCCGTGGACCGCGCCGTCTTCGCCGATGGCGCGCTTGCCGCCGCACATTGGGTCGCGGATAAACCGCCGGGGCTCTACGGCATGAACGACGTGCTCGGGCTTTAGGTGCCGCGCTTGGCCCGGTGCAACGCGGCGTCCAAAGCTTGCGCGAACGAGGCGCATTCGTCGGAAGAAAGAAACGCGTCCAGTCTGATCTGCATTTTGCGCGCGCGAATGAGGACGCCCGTCCCCTCCCGCGCCATCCGCGCCCACACCGGATTGAGCACCCAATGCCGCTCCGCTCCCGACGCATCGATGCTCGCCACATACACCTTGCCGGCCGCAACCCGCACCCGCTCCTCGGCCCTGGCGGCCCGGTAGTTCATGCGAAACGCAATATAGAGCGCCAACACATCGAGCCCGAGAAAACCCGCCACCGGAAAGGCGCCCTGCACCCAAAAGAACACCGCCACCACCGCATTGATCGCGATCACCGCAACAAACATCGCCTTGAACGCCTTCGCGCTCAGGCTGCGATGCGGGCGAAGCACGGCGTCCATATAGAGCGCGCCGTCCATCATCGGCGGCGAAGGGATGCGTTCCCAGTCCGGCGTCATGCCCCTATGACTAACGCCATCGCGTACGCCGCAAAGAGTTGAGATGCCAAAACGCCTGACCAAAGCCAAAGCGGAAGAGCTCTACGCCCGCCTCGCCCACGTGCGCCCCGACCCGCGCACCGAACTCGAATACGTGAACCCGTTCACACTCCTCGTCGCCGTCGTCCTCTCGGCGCAGGCGACGGATAAAGGCGTCAACCGCGCGACGGCGGAGCTCTTCAAAATCGCCGACACGCCCGAGAAAATGGCCGCCCTCGGCGAAGAGCAGCTAGGCAAATACATTCAGACCATCGGGCTCTGGCGCAACAAAGCCAAAAACGTGATCGCGCTTTCGCAAACACTAATCGCCGAGCACAAAAGCCAAGTGCCGCGCGCGCGCGAGGCGCTGGAAGCTTTACCCGGCGTTGGCCGCAAGACGGCGAACGTCGTTCTGATGGAAGTGTTCGGTGAAGGCACGATCGCCGTCGACACCCACGTCTTCCGCGTCGCCAACCGCACTGGCCTCGCTGACGGCAAAACGCCGGAGGCGGTCGAAGACCAGCTCATGCGCATCACGCCGAAGCATTATCTGCACGGCGCGCATCATTGGCTGATCCTGCATGGCCGCTATACGTGCATCGCGCGCAAGCCGGAGTGCCCGCGCTGCGTCATCGCCGATATCTGCCTCTACCGCGACAAAACCCGCGTAATCGCGTCAACGAAAAAGCCCGCCGCCTCAGGCGCAAAATCCAAGAAGAGGTAAGGCTCGATCGCCTCAATCTCAATCACACGCCACTTGCCGTCATCGCCGAGCACGAGATCGATGCGCACATAAAGCAAATCCTGCGGCGAACGCTCGCGCACCGCTTCGGCCGCTTCCATCGCCTCGGGCGGCGGCGCTTCGGCGAGAAAGCGCGTTTTGCCGGGCATGTTCGCCAGCCAATCGCCGCTCTGCGGCACTTTACGGATCGCATGCGAGAACACACCGCCAAACCAGAACAGCGAGCGCTCCCCTTCCGTCTCGATCGAGCGCAGATAGGGCTGGATCATCGCAGGCCCCAGCGGCCCGGCGATCAGGTCGGCCTCGCTCCACGCATTGCGCTTCAGCCGCACCGTGCGGATCGATCCCGCGCCCACTTGCGGCTTCACCACGATCTCAGCCGCGCTCAACGCATCAAACGCCTGCGCAATCGCGACAGCATCGGCCTTCTCAGCCCAGATCGTCTCGATCGCAGATGGGCCGAGCTCTTGCAGATAGGTCTTGCGCGCATTCCAGCGCACGACGGCGGAAGAATTGTAAACCGGCAAACCGGCGCGCTCGAACGACTCCAAGGTCGCGACGAAAAGCTCTGGCCGCTCGTGATAATCCCAGGTCGTGCGGATCACCGCGGCATCGTAGCCGCGCGTCTCGATGCCAGGCTCATCCCAAGCGACGACATCGAAATCGATACCGCGCTCCGCGCCAGCGGCGAGGATCAGCTGTCGGCTCTTCTCTTCAAGCGGCGGCACGCCGCCAGGCGGGATCGTCGTTCCGCGATAGGTGCGGCAACTCAAATACGCGACGCGCACGCTCAGCGCCGCGCCGCGGCTTCAGCTGCGCACTGGTTCAAGCTCGGTGTCGTCTCTCCGGCGCGGCGCGCGCTCGGATGCGCTTGCGCCAGGCGCATCGTGTTGCGGCCATCGGCGGTAAACACCAGCAGCAAACCGCAGCTCTGCAAACGATACGTCAGCGCCGCTCCCGCTCCATCGCGGCGCACGACGTCGGGCGCGCCAAACGCCCGCTCGATATCAGCCTGCGACGGCGCGCTAGCGCTGCCAGCCGCCGCCAAAAGCTGCGCTGCGCGCGAACTCTCGCCTGCCGAAGCAACAGGCGCCGACGGCGACGAGGGCGCGCTAGGCGCAGCCGTTGCGCAGGCGGAGAGGAACACGAGAGCGGTGAGAGAAGCCATGAATCGCATGCGCGCGAACATGCCGCTCAAATCAGCGCGCCGCAATGCTTGCGCGCCTTCCGCTGGCCGCTTAAACGCTCGAAAGACAAGGATTTCCCATGACAAGTTCGAGCTATGACGTCGTTGCGGTCGGCAACGCCATCGTCGACATTCTGAAGGCCGTCCCCGACGCGTTTCTCGGCGAAGAGAACATTGCCAAGGGCGGCATGACGCTGATCGACGACGCGCGCGCCGATCATTTGACCGCGCGCATGGCCGACGCCGTGGTCGCCGCCGGCGGTTCCGCCGCCAACACGATGACGGGCGTCGCCAGCTTCGGCGGCAAAGCTGCTTATATCGGCAAAGTCGCGGACGACGATCTGGGCGCCCGCTTCACCCAGGAATTCCGCGCCGCCGGCGTCGCCTTCGACACGCCTGCCCGCGCCACCCCGCCCGGCACCGCCCGCTCCCTCATCGCCGTCACCCCCGACGGCCAGCGCTCCATGAACACCTATCTCGGCGCCTCCACCCTGCTCTCGACCGAAGACATTGACGCAGCACTCATCCAATCCGGCGAAACGCTCTTCCTCGAAGGTTATTTGTTCGACCGTGACGAAGCCAAAGCCGCTTTCGTGCGCGCCGCGGAAATCGCGCGCACTGCGGGTCGCAAAGTGGCGCTGACGCTCTCGGATCGCTTTTGCGTCGATCGGCACCGCGAGAGCTTTCAGCATCTGGTGAAAGGCCACGTCGATATCTTATTTTCGAACGAGAGCGAGATCACCGGGCTTTACGAAAACGATGATCTCGGCGCCGCACTCGACACCGCGCGCAAAGCTTGCCCAACCGTAATCGTCACGCGTGGAGAAGTCGGCTCGCTGATCGCCGCGGGCGACGAGACCGTTGAAGTGCGGCCGATGCCAGTCGCGAAAGTCGTGGATTCAACCGGCGCAGGCGATCAGTACGCGGCGGGCTTCTTGTTCGGCTTCGCACGCGGACGCTCACTGGCCGAATGCGGCGCGCTCGCCTCGCTCGCGGCTGGTGAAGTGATTTCCCACATGGGGCCACGACCTGGGACCAATTTGCGCGCGCTGGCGCTGAAGAGCGGCTTCCGCGTCTAAAGAATAAAGCGCGAAAGATCGGTGTTCTTGGCCAGATCGCCCACGGCGCTGCGCACGAGTGCTGCATCGATCTGCACGGTCTGGCCGTTGCGGTCAGGCGCGGTGAAGCTGATGTCGTCGAGCAAGCGCTCCATCACCGTTTGCAGCCGCCGCGCGCCGATGTTTTCGACGCTAGAATTTACGTCCGCTGCGATGCCCGCAATTGCCTCCACGGCGTCATCGCTAAACTCCAGCGTCACGCCTTCGGTTTTCAGGAGCGCGATGTACTGCTTGACCAAGCTCGCTTCAGGTTCCGTGAGGATACGACGAAAGTCTTCGCGCGTCAGCGCCTGCAGTTCGACCCGGATTGGCAGGCGGCCCTGCAATTCCGGCAACAGGTCCGATGGTTTCGCGACGTGGAAGGCGCCTGATGCAATGAAGAGGATGTGGTCTGTCTTCACCGGGCCATGCTTGGTGTTGACGATCGTACCTTCAATCAGCGGCAGCAAATCGCGCTGCACGCCTTCGCGGCTGACATCGCCGCCGCCCGCCCGCTCGGAGCGCGACGCGATCTTGTCGATCTCGTCCAAAAACACGATCCCGTCTTCTGTCGTGATGCGCAGCGCTTCGCTCACCAGCGCGTCTTGATCCAAAAGCTTATCGCTCTCCTCACGCAGCAACGGCTCATACGCTTCCTCGACCGTCATGCGCACGCGCTTGGTGCGACGACCGAAGGCTTTGCCGAACAGGTCGCCGATATTGACCATACCGACGCCGGGCTGTCCGGGAATGTCCATTTGGCTAAGCGGCGATGCGGTGTCTTCGACGTCGATCTCCACCGCGGATTGCGCCATCTCGCCATTGCGCAGCTTTTTGCGGAAGGATTCACGCGTCGCAGCTGACGAGCCCTGCCCCACAAGCGCGTCAAGCACACGTTCTTCTGCCGCCGCTTCCGCTCGCGCCCGCACTTCCTTGCGGCGCTGCTCGCGCACCATATTGAGCGCATGCTCGACCAGATCGCGGATGATCTGCTCTACGTCTCGTCCGACATAGCCAACTTCGGTGAACTTGGTCGCTTCGACCTTCAAAAATGGCGCATTTGCGAGCTTGGCCAAGCGGCGCGCGATCTCGGTTTTGCCGACGCCGGTCGGGCCGATCATCAGGATGTTTTTCGGCGTGATTTCTTCGCGCAGGTTTTCCGGCACTTGCTTGCGCCGCCAGCGGTTACGTAGCGCGATGGCGACGGCGCGCTTAGCGTCCGCCTGGCCGACAATGTAGCGATCGAGTTCCGAGACAATTTCACGCGGCGAGTAATTGGTCATGGCGCTGACTTAAGCGCCCTGCCCGCTCGCGTGAAGGGCGTCGCTGAGCCGCATCAGGCGGCAATGGTCTCCGGCGGAAAAACGCGCGCCCACATGCCATCAGGCTTGACCCAACCAAGCAGCGCACGCCGCAAGCTGTGCCAGCCGGCGCCGAGAATAAGCACGAAAGCGCCAAGCACGATCAGAGTCGTCGCCGCAAGCGCGCCCGCACCCAAGCCGGCAGCGTTCATCAGAACGCCGATCGCGACCCCCGCCGTAATCAGCGCTGAGACGATCAATGCACGCCGGTTGATCAATAGCGACACCACGCCAAGCAGCACGATCACGACGAGCGTTGCGCCCGCTTGGATGGCCGCCGTCCCCGCGTTTTCCGAGCCCGCCGCTACGACCAGACCGGTGTTCGGCGACATGGCGTTGCCATCACCCGTCAGCGCCTGACCGATGAGCGCGAAAGCGCCGTTCAAAATCAGCGGCGCAGCCGCGAAGTGAAGCCAGAATCCGTTGTCCGAGAACCGCGTTGCACGCTCCGGATCGCGCGCATCGAACGCAACGCCCGCCAAGAAGAGCAGCGCGCCGAGGATGAGATAAAGTGTCGGCAGGAATTGTATGGTCAGATCAAAATTGGTGATCATGCACGCGACGACGACGAAAGCTGCCGACGCCGCGCCGACTAGGCCCAGTGAAAACGGCAAGCGGAAGCGCAGATAAAAGGCCAACGGCGTCAGCACGCCAAGCCCCATCGCGAGCAAGATGCCCACACGCAGCTCAGGCGGCATGGATTCGAAGTTCGCGCCGGATTCGCCGAAATCACGGCCCAAAAGAACGCCCGCGTAAATCATGGCGCCGGCAACGATGGCGAAGATGGTCATAGCGCAAACGATCGCGATCGCCGGGAGAAACAAGCGCCTGCGGCGCGCGAACACTTCGCCGAGGCCCCACATCACCGCCACCGCGAGCGCGCAAAGAGTGCCGGTCGTGACCGTGCCCTGCTCCGGCGAAGCCGCCGTTGCCACGTAGGTGCCGATGCCAATGGCCATGCCGATGGCAAACAGCACAATACCGATCGCCAGGAAGACGTCATGGAAGTTGCGGATGAAGCGGAGATTCTCTTCGCCCGGCAGCGCGGCAACGGCGCCGGTGGCGCGCGTCGCCAGAAAATCATGCAGCGGTTGCACTTGCTCGGCGCCAATAACCCCTGCCGCCGCCGCCGCTTCGAGATCAGTCCGGTTGGCCATTAAGCGTCTCCACCGTCAGATTGCCGTTGGTATAGACGCATATGTCCGCCGCAATCGCCATCGCTTTGCGAGCAATGGCCTCGGCGTCCTCGATGTGGTCATAGAGCGCCCGCGCGGCAGCCAGAGCATAGTTTCCGCCGGAGCCCACGGCGATCACTTTGTGTTCCGGGTCGAGTACGTCGCCCGCCCCGGTAATCAGAAATGTCTCCTTCGCGTCGGCGACGATCAGCATGGCGTCGAGCCGGCGCAGCGCGCGATCGGTGCGCCAGTCTTTCGCGAGTTCGACGGCGGCGCGCGCTAGCTGCTTTGGGAAACGCTCAAGCTTTTGTTCGAGCCGTTCGAACAGCGCAAAGGCGTCCGCCGTAGCGCCGGCGAAACCGACAATGACTTCGCCATTGCCGAGCTGACGCACCTTGCGCGCATTGCCTTTGAGTATGGTCGGCCCTGCCGACACCTGGCCGTCGCCAGCGATGACGACTTTGCCGCCCTTGCGAACGCAAACGATTGTGGTGCCGTGCCAGTTTTGCTCGTCGCTCATGCGCCAGATGTGGCGGAGCGACCGCTCGCGATCAAGCCGCGTCTTCGGAATCGATCTCTTCGCCGGCCTGGCGGCGCAGCACTTCGGCGAACTCAGCGGCCGGCATGGCGGCGCCGAAGAGGAAGCCCTGGACCCAATGGCAGCCGCGCGAGGCGACGAATTCCATGTCTTCGCGCCGCTCAATGCCTTCGGCCACGACTTCCATGTTCAGCGTCCGCGACAGCGCCAAGATCATATCGACGATCGCCGCCGCCTGCTCATCGCCCTGCTCCAATGCTCGAATGAACTGCTGGTCGATCTTGATCACATCGAACGGCAGCTTTGACAGCGCAGCCAAGCTGGAATGGCCGCAGCCGAAGTCGTCGATGGCCAGGCGTATGCCGGCTTCTTTCAGCGGGTTGATGATGCGTAGCGCCCGATCCGGATCTTCCATGACCACGGATTCAGTAATTTCGAGCTCAAGCTGCGACGGTGCAAGCCCTGCGTGCTGCACCACGCGCAGAACTTGATCGGCAAAGCGATCGCTGCGGAATTGCAGTGCCGAGACGTTGACCGCCACTTTCGCAGGATAGCCTGAGCGCGACCAGGCGGCCGCTTTCCAGCACGCTTCGCGCATGATCGCATCGGAAAGCGCGCCGATGAGGCCGCTCTCTTCAGCAACCGGAATAAAACGGCCGGGGCTGACGATGGTGCGGTCCGGGCGGATCCAGCGCGCCAGCGCTTCACAGCCCTCGACGCGCCCAGTGGCAACGTTGATCTTCGGCTGGAAGTAAGCGCGGAACTCGTTGCGCTCCAGCGCGCCGCGCATTTCGCGCTCCAGCGTGACCCGCGCCACCGCTTCGCGATCGAGCGATTGTGTGAACACCTTCACGCGCGCGGGCGAGTTTTGCGCCGCGCCCATTGCCATGCGGGCGTGACGGATCACGGTTTCCGCGTCGCGGCCGTCGCGCGGCGCAAGCGCCACACCGCAACAAGCGCCCAAAGTCAGTTTGTGGCCGCGCCACTCGAAGGTTTGATTGAGCGCTGCGTTGAGGTGTTGGGCAAAGCGCGCCGCCTCCCCTTGCGAAGCCAAATCCGGCACGAACACCGCAAACTCGGCGGCGCCAAGACGCGCCGGCAGCGCCGCTTGCTGTTGCTGCGAGCGCAGCCGCACGACGCGATCGACTGTGCGCGTCGAAGCGACCAGCCGCTCCGCGACAACACGCAAGAAGTCGCGCGACGAGTCTGGATCGAGCGTTTGCAGCAGGCGCGGCAGGCGTTGCAATTCGAAAACCGCCACTGCGCCAGCGCCAGCCTCGCGCTGTTGCATGATAGCGTGATCGACCTCGCGCACGAAGCGGTCGTGGTTGGGCAGGCGGGTGACGGGATCGACGTAGGCGATTTCCTGGATCTGACGCATCGAAGCGTCGAGACGGCCGATCATCTTGTTGAACGCCGTGGCCAACGTTTCGAACTCATCGCCAGTGCGCAGCTCGATCGGCGCCGCCTCGCCGTTTTCAGCGATCCGCTCTGCGAATTCCGCGAGCGTATCGAGCGGCGCCACTGCGCGGCGGACAAAGTGGGATGTGATCGGGATCGCGGCAATGACGAGGCACGCGAGGATCAGCAAGAAGGGCGCGAGCGCTGGCAGCGCTGCGAACCGGTAGGCCATGCCATCCCACATGATGACGCCGACGCCGACAAGCTGACCTTCGCGAACAATCGGCGCGCCGATCGCCAAGCCGCCGGCTGCACGCTCATAAGCGACTTCTCGCGTTTCTAGAATGCGCGCAGCCACTGCCGCCGTAGCGTTTGTCTCGGCTTCCGTGCCGCCGCTTTGGACGATCACAGCACCGCTGCTGTCATAGACAGCCAAGCGCTCGACTTCGCTGCGCGAGGCGGTTTGCTCGGCCATCACGCCGAGGCTGTGCATGTCGCCCGCTGCGAGCAAGTCGCCGGCGACAGTGCCGAGGTGAATTGCGAGGCCTTGGGTGACGTGCAGCTGGTGGCGCGCGCTTTCGCGCTGAGCGCCGAACATCACGGTTGCGGCGGAGAGCACCGCAGTGACGATCAGCAGCACGCAGGCAAACAGCACCGCGCGCGCGGCCAGCCCTTTCGGGCGGCGCAAGGCGATGGCGCTAATCTGACCCAAGCGTGTCTCCAGTTCTGCGCATGCGCGCGCGAGAACTCTTGGGCTAATTTGGTTAGGAGGGGCTGAAGACCGCTCGCCAACACAAGGTCATGATTGCGCAAGCAAGCTTAAGCCGCCGTTGAGAAACGCGGTTACTCGGCGTTCTTCTTCAAGAAGACGTAATAGGCGCCGGCGCCGCCATGGGCGCGGTGCGCTTGAGCAAAGCCAGAGACGATGGCGCGTAGGTCGCCGTCAGCCAGCCACTCCGGCAAGCGTTGGCGCAACACGCCCGGCCCGGCCCGGCCGACGCCGGTGACGACGATGACGGTGCGGTCACCCCGCTTGTAAGCCGCGCGCAGGAAGCGACCCAACGTGGCGCGCGCTGTTTCCTGTGTATGACCGTGCAGATCGAGCGTGCCGCCAATCTCGATCTTGCCGCGACGCACGCGTTTTTCGTTGCCGCGGTTGGCGGGTGGCGGTGCTGGCGCGCGCGTTGGCGTAGGCGTTGATCGGACAGGCGCTGCCGCCGCTTTCACGATCGGCTTGCGCGGCGGCTCTGTGTTGTCCGGCTTGCGCGCGACGATGGCTGACTTGGCGGCGCGCTTGCGCGGCTTCACGCGCTCAACGACGCGCCGCCATAATTGTTGCTCGTCATCGGAGAGGTCGCGGCCGCGCTTGCTCACGCAGCGGTGACGCGGCCCAAATACCAATTGGGATTGGACGAGCGCACGTCACGCTCGAACGTCCATTTTTCGCGCGCATCGCGGATGCCAGTCGCGCCCTCGGCCAACTCGGCCTCGAACTTCACAGTGACGCGCGCGGTGTCGCCTTGCAGAGCCGCGTCGGCGATCTCGGCCGACTTCAGCCGCACCAGCTCGGGCCCGACGTCGCCGCTGGCTTCACGGGCGGTAATCGCTGCAGCGTAGGAGTCGAATACACGCGGCGTCAGCAAATCGCGCAGCGTATCACGGTCGCCCTTGGCGAAGGCGCCGACAATCATCTCATAAGCCGACTTTGCGCCGGCGACGAAGAATTCTGGGTCGAAGCTGGGGTCAGCGCGCATGATGGCGACCAGGCCCTCGCCGCCCGCGCCAGCGCTTACAGCGGTCGGCAGGGGCTTAGCCAGAGGAACATCCGGCGCGATGCCGCCCTGAGCCGGCGCCGGCCGCGGTTCGCGTTCCTCGCCGGTGCGGCGTCCAAGCGTCACGTACAGCCGGAACAGCACAAAGCCGGCGACGAGCGCCAGCACGAAAATCTCAATCAAGCCCTGGTCCAAAGACGTGCTCCCAAGCGCGCCAAGCTGTCGCGGATGACGCCTGCCGCTTTAAGATAGTGCCAACAGGTACGTTCCGCCAGCACGGTTGCCTTGGCCGCGCCGCCGCAGCATGCTGGCGCCCTCCCCCGGATCTCATTTCAGACGCGAGTTGTGGCGCATGAACACGCACCCGGCCCCCGATGGCGGCCAAGTTCCAGCCGATTCCCCTCACCTGCGCGTACTCGCGCAATACGTGAAGGAACTGTCATTTCGAAATGCCGCCGCCGCCGCGGCCCAGGCCTACGACATCCAGCCCACGATCGACATGGGCGTTGAAGTGAAGTCGCGCTCCATGGGCGATCGCGGCGACGCCTTCGAGGTCGATCTATGCATTAACGTCAATGCCCGCCGCAACGACGAGGTGATGTTCTCAGCCGACCTCGTCTATGCGGGCCTATTTCAGTTCATGAATGTGCGCCAAGAGGACGTCGAGCCGCTGATCTGGATCGAATGCCCGCGGCTGCTCTTCCCGTTCAGCCGGCAGATTTTGGCTGAGGTCACGCGCGAGGGCGGCTACCCGCCGCTGCTGATCAACCCGATCGACTTCACGCCGCTCTATTGGGCCGAGTTGCGCGATCGCCAGAGCCGCACCGAGCAGCAACAGCCGCCGCAAGCTCAGGCCAGCAGCTTCTAAAGACTAGCTTCCGGTTTTCAGCCAAAGCGCGTTCGGCCCAAGCCCGCCGATGAACGTCGCGTGCGCGGCCTCCTCCTCCGCAGTGAGGCGTGGCGCAAGCGGTGTCGCCCGCGGCTGACGGCGCGCGAACTGCACGGCGCGCACAGTCGTCGACTCTGTCGCGACCTCCACGGGATCGAACGCCAGCCTCTGCTCGCGCCCGCCCTTGAGCTGCAAATAGACCTCGGCCAAAATACGCGCGTCGATCAAGGCGCCGTGGCCGCCCGCGCCTTTGCGCGCGGTGAGATCGAAACCGTAGCGATCGAGCTGAAAGCGCTTTGCCAGCGCGTCGAGCGAACACGACGCGCCTGGAAATCTTTTACGCGCAATCATCAGCGTATCGACAAAGCGCTCAGCTGGGTGGGGCTCGCGGCGCAGACGGCGTAGCTCGGCGTTGAGGAAGCCCTGATCGAACGCCGCATTGTGCGCCACCAGCGGCGCATCGCCGACGAACTCCAAGAACTCATCGGCAACTTCGGCGAACTTGCGATGCTGCACCAGAAAGTCGCGCGTCAGCCCGTGCACGCGCACGACTTCATCAGGCACGCTGCGTTCGGGGTTGAGATAGACGTGATACTCGCGGCCGGTGCGCTCGAGATTGAACAGCTCGACGCAGCCGATTTCGACGATGCGGTCGCGGAGTTCGACCTCGAGGTGGTCCGGAAAAACGCCGGTGGTTTCCGTATCGAACACGATTTCGCGCATGGATAACGCGCTAATCCTGTTTGCGCAGCGCGTCCAGCACCGCCCTGACCTGCTCGCGCGTCGCCTCCAGCGCGCCGCCCGTATCGATCACGAAATCGGCGCGCGCGCGCTTTTCGGCATCGGGGACCTGGCGGGCCAGCAGCGCCTCGAATTTTTCCGCCGTCATGCCCGGACGCGCCAGCACCCGCTCGCGCTGCACGTCGGCCGGCGCGGACACGACGACGATTTTGTCAAACAGAGCAGCACTCGAAGACTCGAACAAAAGTGGGATATCGAGCACTACAATACCGGCGCCGCCCACGAGGCTGGCTTGCAGAAACTTCGCCTGCGCTTTGCGCACGAGTGGATGCACGATCGCTTCCAGCCGCTTGATCGCCTCGGCATCGCCGACAACGCGCGCCGACAGCGCTGTGCGGTCGATGCCGCCATCCTTGGTAACACCGGGAAACGCCGCTTCAATCGGCACAACCGCCGCGCCGCCTGGTTCATAGAGCGCATGCACGGCGGCGTCTGAATCGAACGCCGGCGCGCCCTCCTCCGCGAACATTTTGGCGACGGTCGACTTGCCCATGCCGATCGATCCGGTGAGACCAACCACTTTCATGCAAGAGCCGCCATGAGCCGCGCGCGCGCCTTCTCGGTATCGGGTTTCACGCCGAACCAAAGTTCAAACGAGCGCGCACCCTGGTGAATGAACATGCCGAGGCCATCCATCGCCGTGAGCCCACGCGCCCGCGCCGAGGCGAGCAACGCGGTTTCAAGCGGCCGGTACACAATGTCAGCCACAATAGCGTTTGGCCGCGTGAACTGCACTGGCCAGTCTGGGTTCGGCTGCCCAACCATACCCAGCGTGGTGGTTTGCACGATCAAATCCGCGGCGCCGAAGCCGCGCTCAAGATCATCCCAGCGGAGAGAACGCCCGTTGCGCATGCTCGACGCGACAGAGTTTGCGCGCTCAGGCGTGCGGTTGGCAAAATGAATAGTGTCCACGTGTGGTGACAGCGCCGCGCCTATCCCCTGCGCCGCGCCGCCAGCGCCGACGATCAGCACGCGCTTCACCCGCCCACGCCAATCCGGCGCGGATTCATCCAGTGAATCGAGAAAGCCAGCACCGTCTGTGTTGAAGGCGGAGAGCGAGCCGTCCTTCTCCCAGCGTAAGACGTTAGCGACCGGGCCTTCGCTTCGGTCAGCAGCGGCAGCAGCGGCTTCCTTATGAGGCACGGTGACGTTCAGCCCGGCAAAGCCCATGCCCTTCAGCGCACGAAGGGCCGCCGTTGCGTCGTCACTCTTCAGCGGCAGCGCAACATAAACAGCATCAAGCCCATGATCGGCGATCCAGGCATTATGCATCAATGGCGACAGCGAGTGGCCGACCGGATCGCCAATTACAGCGAGCACTTTGGTGGCGGCTGTGATCGTCATGCCTGCGCCACGCCGTGTTCGCGCAAGAACGCCAAGAGCGGCAGAAGCGGCAGTCCAAGCACGGAGAAATAATCGCCTTCAACGCGCTCAAACAATTGCGCGCCGAGACCCTCCAGTTGATAGGCGCCCACCGATCGCAACGTCGCCTCACCCGCCCGCGCCATATAGTCGTCGAGAAACGCGTCGGAGAACGCACGCATCTTCAGCTTCGGCGTATCGATGTGGCGCCAGATGATTGCACCTTCGCGGGCGACAACGGCGGCGGTGATTAGCTCATGCGTGCGTCCACGCAGTCTCAACAAATGGGCGCGCGCTTCTGCGACATCCTTCGGCTTGTCCAACACCTCGCCCTCGATCGCCAACATCTGGTCGGCGCCAATCACGAAATCCGGCAAGTTGCGTGAAACACTGAGGGCCTTGAGTTCAGCCAGCATGTCAGCCTGATCGCGTGGCTTCATGCCGTTGGCGCGCAAGCTGGCTTTCGCCGCTTCCTCATCCACGCGCGGCGTTTGCACGGCGATCTTCAGGCCCGCCGCTTCCAGCATATGCCTGCGCGCGGCGCTTCCCGAAGCAAGGATCAAACTCACTGGCCGCGATGCTCCGCCAGGAGGTTCAGCACGCCTGCGGCGGTTTCCTCGATCGATCGGCGTGAAACATCGATCGTCGGCCAGCCCTCGCGCTCGAACAGCTTCTGCGCCTCCATCACCTCACGGCGCACTTCATCTTCGTCCGTATAGGAGCCGGCGCGCGTTTCCTTCATCGCCACCAAACGATTGCGACGGATGTGAATGAGACGGTCGGCGGAAATCAGCAGGCCGACCACCAGCGGCCGCTCTTCGGCAAACAATTCCGGCGGCAGCGGCACGCCTGGCACCATCGGCACATTCGCGGCCTTCACGCCACGGTGCGCGAGATAAACACTGGTTGGCGTTTTCGAGGTGCGGCTGACGCCTACGAGGATCACGTCGGCATCGCTCAGTTCGACCACCGCCTGGCCATCATCGTGATCCATGGCGAAGTCGAGCGCGTCGATGCGCTTGAAGTATTCCGCGTTGAGCTTGCGCGCCGCTCCTACTCGATGGTTCAGTTCGAGGCCCAGATAGCGCGAGGTGGCGTCCAGCACTGGATCAAGCACGGCCACACATGTCATGCCCATCTTGGCGCACGCCTCCTCCAACACGGCCCGGTGGTCGAGATTGGAGAGGGTGAACATGACGATGCCCGGGGCATCCTCAATCTCCTTGATCACCCGCTCCAGCTGCCGCACCGAGCGGACCAGGAAGTAGGAGTGTTCCACAGGCAGGACGTTATCGAACTGGGCGCAAGTCGCGCGCATGACCCCGGCCAGCGTCTCGCCGGTAGAGTCCGAGACCAGGTGGACGTTGAAATAGATCGCCAAGCGTTCGCGCATGGGTGTCACATATCAGGCTTGTGCGGCTTGTGGACAAGCTGTTGAAGAGAGGCGTGTTCAGCCACGCCTATCCGCCGAGGGGCCAAGTTCAGCGATTGTTGCTTAACCCAACCGGCGATTCCTCCCCGGCCTCTCCACAGTCGCTAATGTTAGGCACAGACGAATCGTGACGCGTCGCCGCATGCGCCAAGCTGCTCACTGCTAAGGGCTTTCGCCCCGGCGCCAGGAATGGCAAGTCTGGGGACAAGCTGTGGGCAGTGAACTTCTCCCGGAAACTAGGTCGCTACAACAACGAGTCCCCTATACATCGGGATTCAAGTTTTAAGTTTAGAGGACGGAATGGCCGATCAGGAAATCCCGGCGCTTCTGCGCGTCTTGAACGGCGAGAGGCTCGATCCTCCTCCGATTTGGATCATGCGCCAGGCCGGCCGCTATCTGCCTGAGTACCGGGAGCTCCGGACCCGAGCGAAGAACTTCCTGGATTTCTGCTACTCCCCTGCCTTGGCGACCGAAGCAGTGATGCAGCCGTTGCGCCGGTTCCCGCTCGATGCGGCGATCCTGTTTTCCGACATTCTCGTTGTCCCGGACGCATTGGGTCAAAAGGTCTGGTTCGTTGAAGGCGAAGGCCCTCGGCTCGAGCCACTGATCGGCCAAGAGACGTGGAGCTTCGGCGATTCCGAGAAAGCCATTCAGCGTTTGGCGCCGGTGTACGAAGCGGTCGAACGCATCCGCGCCGCCATCCCGAAGGACATAGCGCTGATCGGCTTTGCCGGAGCGCCTTGGACGGTTGCGACCTACATGCTGCAGGGCCGCGGTGGCGATAAAGACGATGCGCGGATGGAGGTCTATCGACGGCCGGAGGACGTCGATGCGTTGCTCGATGTGCTGGTTGAAACGACCGCACAGCATCTCGCGGCGCAAGTTAGAGCAGGCGCGGACTGTCTGCAGATATTCGAAAGCTGGGCCGAAGGCCTGCCGCCGCTGATTTTTCAGCGTGTTATCGTCGGCCCGACACGCAAACTGTTCGCACGCGTGCGGGAGCTTGGCGTTACTGTGCCGATCATAGGCTTTCCGCGCGGCGCGGGCTCGGGGATCGGCGCTTACGCGCATGAGACGGGCGTGAACGCGCTTGGCGTGGACACGCAGACGTCCGCGATGGAAGTGATCGAAGCCGCACCCGAGGGCATGGCCCTGCAAGGCAATCTCGATCCCCTCACCCTCATTGTGGGCGGCGCTGCTTTGGAAAAGGCCGCGCGTGATGTGTTGAACGATTTCCGTTTCGTGCCGCACATCTTCAATCTTGGCCACGGCATCACGCCGCAAGCGACGCCGGAAAACGTCGAGCGCCTCGTGAAGATCGTGAAGGGTCAAGTATGAGCGCTATGGCGCTTGAAACCGAAACGGAAGACGGGCCGGGCTTGCGCATTATGACAGCGCGGCGCGTGGCCATCATTCTATTCAATCTTGGCGGACCCGATACGCAAGAGGCGGTGCGGCCGTTTCTATTCAATCTGTTCAATGACAAAGCCATTATCGGCGCGCCGCAGCCAGTGCGGTTTTTGCTCGCGCAGTTGATTTCGCGTTCGCGGGAAAAGCTGGCGAAAGCCAATTACGCGCTCATGGGCGGCGGTTCGCCTATTCTGCCGGAAACCGTGAAACAGGCGGATGCACTGGATGCCGAGATCGCCAAGCGCGTCTCGAATGTCACCTTCAAATGCTTTCCGGCGATGCGCTATTGGAAGCCATTCGTGAAAGACGCGGCAAAAGCTGCGCGCGCCTGGGGCGCCACCGACGCCATTCTGCTGCCGCTCTATCCGCAGTTTTCAACGACGACGACGGCGTCATCATTGAGCGAGTGGAAGCGTCATAGCGACCTGCCCTGCTCCACCATGTGTTGCTATCCCGCCGGGGCCGCGTTCGCTCAAGTGCATGCGGACGCAATCCTTGAAGCTTGGCGGCAAGCTGGTTCGCCAGCCAAACCACGGGTTCTGTTTTCCGCGCACGGCTTGCCGCAGCGTGTGATCGATAGCGGCGATCCCTACCAATGGCAGGTCGAGCAAAGCGTCGCCGCTGTGCGCCGCTTGTTGCCGGCGGATTGGGAAATCCGCATCTGCTATCAATCGCGCGTCGGGCCGCTGAAATGGATAGGGCCCTCCACCGAGGAAGAAATCGAGGCGGCCGGACACGATAAAGCGGGTGTCATCATCTCCCCGATCGCGTTTGTGTCCGAGCACGTCGAAACGCTGGTCGAGCTCGATATTGAGTACGCGCAACTTGCGCGCAGCTTGGCTCTGCCATTTTATGTGCGCGCGCCGGCGCCGGGGGCCGCCCCGCGTTTCATTGACGCGCTGGCCGAACAGGTCGAGCGGGCGTTGTCGGCGCCGGGTAAGGTGCAGGCGGAGAATGGGGGGCGTATCTGCCCCGCCCAATTTGGGCTCTGCGCACAAGGGAGCGGGCGCTGATGGATCACGTGATCGGCTACGACCTCGCCCGAGGTTTGCACATCATCGCGGTGATCGCCTGGATCGCGGGCTTGCTCATGCTGCCGCGCTTTTACGCCTACATCACCGTCAGCCAGCCTGGCGGCGAACTCGAAACCGCGATGCTCAAGGCGGCGCGCAGCCTGCGGATGATCATCCTGACGCCCAGCTTGATCGTCGCCTGGGCGTTCGGCATTTTCCTGTTCGGGACCTACCTCACAGGCGACTGGACCCGGCCCCCCGGCGATACCCTCGCCGCCGTGCCGCACTGGTTCTGGCTCAAGTTTCTGCTGATCCTGGGCTTGAGCGGCTACCATGGCTACCTATCTGCAGAGGGTCGGCGCATCGCCAAAGGTGAACGTCGGCGCTCCGAGAAGTTCTGGCGGCTGATGGGAGAAATCCCGTTTGTTGTCGCCATCGCCGCCGTGCTGCTGGCGACACTGGAACCCTAATCTCAAGCCTGGCCGGTAACCTCGGCTTGACGCTTTAGGCCCATTGTGGTGTGCATGAGCTTGCGTGCTTCGGCACGCGTGCGACGGCGGCGCTGCTCAATTCTCCTTATCCGCCGGAACCTCTTCCCATCGACGGCCCTGCCCGCGCGTTCACGCGCGAGGCCCGTCTCAAAATCTGAAATTCCCCGAGACACGAAATTCCCATGACTGAAGTACAAGCACTAGACGGGCTCACCTCGCTCACGTTGCAGGAGCTCAAACGTAAGACCCCGGCAGAAATCCTCGCTCTCGCGGAATCGCTTGAGATCGAGGGCGCCAACACGCTCCGCACCCAGGACATGCTGTTCTCGATACTGAAGTCTGTCGCTGAGCGCGGCGTCGAGATCGGCGGCGCGGGTGTCTGCGAAATTCTATCCGACGGCTTTGGCTTTCTGCGCTCGCCGCAATCGAGCTATCTGCCGGGCCCGGACGACATCTACATCTCGCCGCAACAGATCCGGAAATTCGGCCTGCGCACTGGCGATACGGTCGAAGGCCAGATCAAAGCGCCGAAGGATGGCGAACGCTATTTCGCCCTGACCAAGGTAAACTCGGTCAATTTCGAAGACCCGGACAAAGTCCGCCACAAGGTCCACTTCGATAATCTGACGCCGCTCTATCCGACCGAGCGGCTGAAGATGGAGCTCGACGATCCGACCATCAAAGACAAAACCGGCCGCATCATCGATATCGTAGCGCCGATCGGCAAAGGCCAGCGCTCGCTCATCGTCGCGCAGCCGCGGACGGGTAAAACCGTCATCCTGCAAAACATCGCCAAGGCGATCGAAGCCAACCACCCGGAAGTGTTCTTGATCGTTCTCTTGATCGATGAACGCCCGGAAGAAGTCACCGACATGCGCCGCACGGTGAAAGGCGAGGTGATCTCCTCAACCTTCGACGAACCGGCTACGCGCCACGTCGCTGTCGCGGAAATGGTGATCGAGAAGGCCAAGCG
Source organism: Hyphomonadaceae bacterium (assembly GCA_022841905.1). Taxonomy (GTDB): domain Bacteria; phylum Pseudomonadota; class Alphaproteobacteria; order Caulobacterales; family Aquidulcibacteraceae; genus Vitreimonas. The sequence continues at coordinate 146,191 of JALHQO010000002.1, forward strand.
CCTGGCTGAGCACGGCAAGGATGTAGTCATCCTGCTCGACTCCGTCACCCGTCTCGGCCGCGCCTACAACACCGTCGTGCCCTCTTCCGGCAAGGTGCTGACCGGCGGCGTCGACGCCAATGCGCTGCAGCGCCCGAAGCGCTTCTTCGGCGCGGCGCGCAATCTCGAAGAAGGCGGCTCGCTCACCATCATCGCGACGGCGCTGATCGACACCGGCTCGCGCATGGACGAAGTCATCTTCGAAGAGTTCAAGGGCACCGGTAACAGCGAACTTCAGCTCGACCGCAAGGTCGCCGACCGCCGCATCTTCCCGGCCATCGACGTGCTGAAGTCCGGCACCCGGAAAGACGATCTCATCACGCCGAAAGAGCATCTGCAGAAGATGTACGTGCTCCGCCGCATCCTCTCGCCGATGGGCACGCAAGACGCGATTGAGTTCCTGCTCGACAAGCTCAAAGGCTCGAAGAACAACGACGACTTCTTCCAGAGCATGAATACGTAACCTCACCCGCGAGCGGTGATCGAAGGAGGCGCGGCGCAAGTCGCGCCTCTTTTGCGTTTGAGGCTCGGGTGCTAAGCGTCGCTCAAACGGAGGGACGCTCATGCTCAAAATCTATCACTCCCAAGGCGCGCGTTCGTTGCGCGTGTTGTGGCTGTGCGAGGAAATGGGCGTGCCGTACGAGACGGCGGAGGCCTCCTTCTTCAAACCGAGCGACGAGTTCAAAACCGTGAACCCGCTGCGCACTGTGCCAGCAATGCAGGACGGCGATGTCAGCATGATCGAATCCGTCGCCATGATGATCTACATCATAGCTAAGCACGGCCCCACCGATCTCGAAGTGAAGCCGAGCGAGCCGGGCTACGCCGACTATCTGCAATATCTGATGTTCGGCGAAGCGGGGCTCGCCGTCTATGGTAATCCCCTCGTCGCCACCCGCTTCCTAGCGCCCGCTGAGCAAAAGGAAAACTACACCGCGGGCTATCTCAAAAGCGCGATCCTGAAGCGGCTCGAATTCGTAGGCCAACGCCTCAATGGCAAACCCTACGTCGCCGCCGATCGCTTCACCGCCGCCGACATCTCGGTCGCCTACATCGCCACCGGCGCAAAGTTCGCGGGCATCGAAGATGAGATCCCGGCGCCAGTGAAGAGCTACATCGAAAACCTCTGGCAGCGCCCTGCGTATCAGCGCGCCGCGGCGGTGAAGTAGTTACGGCGCAAGCACCAAGCTGCCGGTCGTCTTGCGCGCTTCCAGATCGCGATGCGCCTGCGCGGCGTCGGCCAAAGGGTAGCGCGCTGGCGGCGCGATCTTCACGGCTCGCTGCGCGGTGACGTCGAACAAATCCGCGGCAGTTTCGTCGAGTTGTTCGACCGTTGCGATGTAATCGAACAAGGTCGGGCGCGTCAGGAAGAGCGAGCCGCGTTGCGCCAAGGCGGATGGTGCAATGGCCGCCGGCGGGCCCGATGCATTGCCGAACGACACCATCATCCCAAGCGGTCGCAAGCTATCGAGCGACGCATCGAATGTATCTTTGCCGACGCTATCGTACACAACGTGCGCGCCGCCGCTGATTTCACGCACGCGCTTGGCGATGTCGTCGCGCCCATTGATGATCGTGTGATCGGCGCCGAGTTCTTTCGCGAGCGCCGCTTTTGCATCGCTGCCGACGACGGCGATAACAGTTGCGCCAAGATGTTTGGCCCATTGCACAGCAATCTGACCAACGCCGCCGGCGGCTGCGTGGATGACAACGACATGGCCGCGTTCCACGCGAAACGTCTTACGCAAAAGAAAACGCGCGGTCATGCCTTTGAGCAAGGACGCGGCTGCGATATCGAATGAGATCGCAGCAGGCAACGCCACCGCTTGCGCTTCGTTGACGACATAAGTTTCCGCGTACGCGCCAATTGGCCCGCTCGCATACGCGATGCGATCGCCCTGCTTGAAGCGCGTTACGTTCGCGCCAACTGCCTCAACAACGCCAGCCGCCTCGAGCCCTAATCCGCTTGGCAGCGGCGTCTTGTACAAGCCGGTGCGGTGATAGACGTCGATGAAGTTCACACCGATCGCACGATGGCGCACGCGCACTTGCCCGGGCCCCACCTCTGGCGTTGGCGTCTCTGACAGCGCCATGACTTCCGGCCCGCCATTTCTCTCGATGCGTATCGCTTTCATCGCCGATCCTTCCGTGATCACCGCACCGCGCATTGGCCCGCCGCGAAGCCCGCTTCGCCATCGGCTGCGTCGAGATCGCGATAAGCCTCGCGCACGTCGTCCACCGCCACGATCTGCACGCCAATGCGCGGCGCGTTGGAAAAATCGCGGCCCTCACCGAACATGCCCGCGCGTGTCTCCACGCCCCGTTCCGCCAGCGCGCGCACCAAGCTCGCGTCCGGCGTGTTCGTGCCAACCCAAGCGACGATGCGCGTGAGATCGACGCCGCGACGCTCCAGCGTGTCGAGTTCGCGAACGCTTGAGATGGTCGTGTAGATCATCGCTTGCGGCGCAAGCTGGGCCAGGCGCGTCGCGCCATCGATGCTGTAGGTGATGAACACCACCCGGCCCATCGCGCCGGCGAGCTCGACCTCCGAGATCACGTCTTCGTAGCGAACGCCGCGCTTGATATCGAGCTCGAGCACCGTGCGTCCGTCCGCCCAATCGAGCGCCTCGCGCAAGGTCGGCACGCGCGCATCGACGCGGCGGCCGTCATCGTCTTCCAGCGAAAACGCCAGCAACTGCGCCATGTCGAGTTCAGCGACGGCGCCACTGCCCGTCGTCGTGCGCTCGACGCGATCGTCATGCATCAACACCAGCACGCCATCCGCCGTGCGCGCGATGTCGACTTCGAGAAACGAGCCGAGCGCTTGGCGCAGCGTGTTCTCGAACGTCGGGATCGCATTCTCCGCAAAGCCTGGCGCCGGTCCGCCGCGATGTGCCGAGACCGCGGTGAAGTCGCCGCCGCGCAAGCAATCGAAATAGCCGGCGAGGTTCGACGGCGCGGATACGGCTTGTTCGCCGCTGTTGCCTGCATCGAGATTGGCCCCGTCCGGCGTTGGCCCGCAGCTCGCGAGCGCTAGCACTGCGGCGATCAGAGCGCGCTTCATGCCAGGTGCTGGCCGAAGAACGCGACCGTGCGGCCATCAGCAAGCGCCGTCGCGTCCGCATCGTAGTGCTTGCCGCCTTCGCGCGTGAAGGCGTGATCTTGCTCGGCGTATTCGTGCACGGTGACGAGCGGGTTGCTCGATAGCGTTTCGCGGATCGTGTTCAGCGCCTCGACCGGGATGAAGCTGTCTTTCATCGGGTTGTGCAGCATGAGCGGCTTCTTGATGCCGCCAGCTTCGCCGAGCGCCGTGTGGATGCCGCCGCCATGATACGCGACCGTCGCGTCGCTGTCGGTCCGGCACGCCGCCAGGAACGCGATGTAGCCGCCCATGCAGTAGCCCATGACGCCTGCTTTACTGACCCCCTGGCTGCGCGCCCACTGAAGCGTCGCCTGCACGTCAGTGACGCTGGCGTTCTTGTCGAGCGTATTCATGTAGCCGAACGCCTCCTGCCACTCGGCGTCGGACTGATCGGTCAGATCGATGCCCGGTTTGATGCGCCAGAAGAGATCGGGCGCTACCGCCAGGAAGCCCTCGCGCGCCAGCCAGTCCGCTTTGCCGCGCATCACCGCGTTGACGCCAAAAATCTCCTGCACGACCACGACGGCGCCTTTCGGCGTCCCGCTCGGCCGCGCCACATAGGCTTTGAACGCGCCGTCCGGTCCGGCAATTTCCGCCCATTCACCCATCACGGTCTCCAATGCCTGTCTCTGAGAGCTTGGCCGCGTTATAGACGCCCCGAGCTTGCTGACGCGAAGGGATTTGGAGCCATGAAGTTCACGGTCAATGTCGAGTGCTCGCCAGAGGAAGCCCGCCGCTTCATGGGCCTACCGGATGTCACGCCGATCAATGAGGCGCTCGTCTCCGAGATGGGCAAGCGCATGGAGAAGAACCTCGCTCTGATGAGCGGCGAGACCATGATGAGCTCGTGGATGAGCGTCGGCACCCAGGCGCAGGACGCGTTCGTGAAGCTGATGACCTCGGGCGCGACTGCGGCCGCCGCTTCACGTGAAAAACCCTAAGCGGCCTTAGCGCTTTTCACATGAAACCGGACACCATCGTGGCGCTGGCCTCCGGCGCGGGTCGCGCCGGCGTCGCCGTGATCCGGCTGTCCGGCCCCGCCGCGGGCGCGACGCTGCACGCGCTGACAGCGCGGGATTTGCCCAAGCCACGCGCCGCCACGCGCGAAGCCTTCTGCGATCCACACACTGGCGCTTCGCTCGATGACGGCTTGGCGCTCTGGTTTCCGGGCCCCGCGAGCTTTACCGGCGAAGACGTCGCCGAACTCCACATCCATGGCGGCCCGGCGGTGATCGCCGCCATCATCGATGCGTGCCTCAGCCAGCCCGGTGTCCGCGTTGCTGAGCCGGGCGAGTATACCCGCCGCGCCTTCGAGAACGGCAAGCTCGACCTGGCCGAAGCGGAGGGCCTAGCCGACCTCGTGGACGCCGAGACCGAGGGCCAGCGTCGCCAGGCCCTCCGCCAGCGCCGCGGCGCTCTAAGCGCGGTCTATGAGGGCTGGCGCAGCCGTCTGATCGAGGCGGCGGCCTTGATCGAAGCCGAGATCGATTTTCCGGATGAAGACCTGCCTGGCGCCTTGGCGCAGCGCGCCGGCCCGATCCTACAAGCGCTGGCCGCTGACATGGGTCAGCACCTCGACGACGCCCACCGCGGTGAGCGCATCCGCGACGGCTACCGCATCGCCATCATCGGCCCACCGAACGCCGGCAAGTCGAGCCTGCTGAATGCGCTGGCCCAGCGCGAAGCGGCGATCGTGAGCGAGATACCCGGCACCACGCGCGACGTGGTCGAGGTGCGCTTGGTGCTGGCGGGCTATCCTGTCTGGATCGCCGACACGGCGGGGCTGCGTGAGGCGGCGGACGCGATCGAGGCCGAAGGCGTGCGCAGGGCGTTGGAGCGGGCTGAGGAGGCTGACCTGCGGGTTGGAGTCGTGGAGGCGGGCGGCGATGTACCCGGCGCCGTGAGCGCCATGCTCGGCGCTGCGGACATCCTCGTCCGCTCCAAACTCGACCTCCATGGACCGGCGCATGCCGGCGAGACGCCGGCGGTCCATGTTAGCGCGACGACTGGCGAAGGCTTGCGCGATCTGGAAGCGCTGCTTGCTGAACGCGTCGCTCACGCGCTCGGCCGGGAAGAAGCGCCGGTGCTGACGCGGGCGCGGCATCGGCGCCTGGTTCAGGATGCCCAATTGGCGATCGTCGGCGCACAAGCGGCGATCGCCAACGGCCCAGAATACGCGGCCGAAGACGTGCGTCGCGCCGCGACCGCGATCGGGCGTTTGACGGGACGCATTGATGTCGAAGATTTGCTTGACGAGATATTTTCGAGCTTTTGCATCGGCAAGTGAGACTCGCACGAAAACCGCATGGAATATGCAGTTTCACGCGAAACTGATGAACTGAAATTAGCGGGTTGCACGTGAAGCGAAGGCTCACTGCTTCACTCAAACTCACCCATTCCCGGATGCACGAAGCGCAGTCCGGGACCCATAAACACGCGTGTTCGAAGGCTGCGCTCTCACGTCTATCAGAACCGGTTATGGGTCCCGGGCTCGATGCTCCGCATCGCCCCGGGAATGGGTGTGAGCGTGAGCAAGTGACGCGGCAAACCCGCTCCTATATGAACCCCCACACATGAGCTCAGCGCACTCTTTCGACGTCATCGTCATCGGCGGCGGCCACGCAGGCTGCGAAGCCGCGGCCGCGGCTGCGCGCTTGGGTGCGCGGACGCTGTTGTTGACGCATAAGCTCGAAACCATTGGGGAGATGAGCTGCAACCCGGCCATTGGCGGCTTGGGCAAGGGCCACCTCGTCCGTGAGATCGATGCGCTCGACGGCGTCATGGGCCGGGTGGCCGACGCCGCCGGCATCCAGTTCCGGCTGCTCAACCGCTCCAAGGGCCCAGCCGTTCGCGGGCCGCGCGCCCAGTCCGATCGCAAGCTCTATCGCCAGGCCATGCAGGTTGCGCTGGCGGAGCAGGCGAACCTGACCATCCTGGCTGCCGCGGTTGAAGACCTCATCCTGATCGGCGGAACCGTTGCTGGGGTGACCACCGCCGAGGGCCGAGAGTATCGCGCGCCCCGCATCGTCCTAACGACCGGAACGTTCCTGAAGGGCGTGATCCATATTGGCGACAAGCGCATCCCCGCCGGTCGCCACGGCGAAGCGTCGGCGATTGGGCTTTCGGATCGCTTGTACGGCGCGGGTTTCGCGATGGGGCGGCTGAAGACCGGCACCCCGGCGCGGCTGCAATCCAGTTCGATCGATTGGGCCTCGTTGGAGAAGCAGCACGGCGACGAGGAGCCGACGCCATTCTCATTCCTGACAACGCGCATCACCAACGAGCAGGTGGCCTGCGGCGTCACTTACACGAACGCTGAAACGCACCGGATCATCGAAGAATCGCTTTCGAAGTCCGCCGTGTATTCCGGCGCGATCAGCGGACGAGGGCCGCGCTATTGCCCGTCGATCGAAGACAAGGTCGTGCGTTTCGCCGACAAGTCTGCGCATCAAATCTTCTTGGAGCCTGAAGGCCTCGACGACGACACCGTCTATCCGAACGGGATCAGCACATCGCTGCCGGAAGACGTGCAAGAGCGTTTCATCCGCACCATCGCGGGGCTCGAGAACGTCATCATCAAGCGCCACGCCTACGCGATCGAGTACGACTATGCCGATCCGCGCGAACTGATGCCGACGTTGGAGACGAAGCGCATCGCCGGTCTCTATCTCGCCGGCCAGATCAATGGCACCACCGGCTATGAGGAGGCGGCTGCGCAAGGATTGATCGCCGGCCTCAACGCGGCGCGCGCGGCGGGCGGCGAAGCACCGTTCGAGATTAGCCGCGCGGAAGGATACATCGGCGTGATGATCGACGACCTCGTTACGCGCGGCGTCACCGAGCCCTATCGCATGTTCACCTCGCGCGCCGAGTATCGCTTGTCGCTGCGAGCCGATAATGCGGACCAGCGGCTCACGCCGAAGGGTATTGAGCTAGGCTGCGTGGGTGCCACGCGAAACGCCGCTTTTGCTGGCAAAATGCGCGAAATCGACACTGCTCGCCAAATGGCGCGCGCGTTCAATCTGACGCCGCAGCAAGCCGAAGCGCACGGCCTCAAAGTCAACCAAGATGGCCAGCGCCGCGACGCGCTGCAGCTGCTTGCGTATCCCTCGATCAGCTTCGCGCAGCTCACCGCGATCTGGCCGGAGCTTGGCTCGCTCAGCCCGCAAGCCCGCGAGCAGATCGAGATCGATGCGATGTATGCGGGCTATCTCGATCGCCAGGCGCTCGACGTCGAGGCCTTCAAGCGCGACGAAGATCTGCGCCTCTCGCCCGATCTCGATTACGCCAGCGTCGGCGGGCTTTCGAACGAAGTGCGCGAGAAGCTCATCGCCGCGCGGCCCGTCACGCTCGGCCAAGCTTCGCGCATCGAAGGCGTCACCGCTGGTGCGCTCACGGCATTGCTGGCGCACGTAAAGCGCGAACAGAGGAAACGTGCATGAAACCCGCTCGCGACACGCTCTTCATCATCGTCGCGCCGTTCGAAGACGCGGCGCTCGACGGCACGTGGTTCTGCACATCGTGCGCGACCATGGAAGGCGCGTTGCTCGCCAATCCGGATTGGGCAGCGCGCATCGATGTGAAGCGCAGCGCATTCCCGCGGCCGCGCCATGACATCATCGCGCTGATCGGCGAGGGCAACCAATCCATGCCCGTCCTCGTGCTCGCCGCGGGCTCGACGCCGCCGGCCGACGCCAAGGAGTTCGAAGGCGTCTTCTTCCTCGATGAACCCAAATCCATCACCCGCTACCTGGCCGCCACCTATGGCGGAGCAGGGCCGCATCCGTGAGTCCGCGCCAGGTCGTCGAGGCTTGGGTCGAGGCCTTCAACCGGGCTGATGTGGAGGCCTTGGCGGCGCTCTACGCCGAGGACGCTATCAACCATCAAGTCACGTGGGCGCCCCTCGTTGGCCGGCCCGCCATCCGCGCCATGTTCGAGCGCGAGTTCGGTCACGCCCAGATGGTCTGCATCAGGGAAAATCTGTTTGAGGATGGCGACTGGGCGATCTTGGAGTGGCGCGATCCGAAAGGCTTGCGCGGCTGCGGCTTCTTCCAGGTCGTCGCCGACCAGATCGTCTTTCAGCGCGGTTACTGGGACGAAGGCACATTTCGCCGGCAACAGGGGCTGGAGACTTGAGCTACGGCCCTGACGCGTTCGCCAGGGACCTGGCTTTCCCCGTTCCCCGTGAAACAGTGGAGCGCCTGGAAACCTATCGGCGTCTGCTGGCCGAGTGGTCCGAGCGGATGAATCTGGTTGGCCCCAAGGAGCTGGACCAGTTTTGGAGCCGGCACGCTCTGGACAGCGCCCAGCTGCTCAAATTCGCTCCACAGGCGAAAAAGTGGGTGGATCTAGGGTCTGGCGCTGGGTTCCCAGGCTTGGTGGTGGCAGCCTTTATGGCGGATCAGGCGGGCGCCTCCGTCCACCTCGTTGAATCGACCGGGAAGAAGGCCGCGTTTCTGCGCGCGGTAGCGGAGGAGGCACGGCTGCCGGTTCAGGTGTTCAACGAGCGGATCGAGGCGTTCCGAGCGGGCAAGGGCCCGTATGACGCGGTTACCGCCCGTGCTTTGGCTCCCTTGCCGCGACTCATCGCCTATGCGAAGCCGATTCTCGATCGCGGCGCGATCGGGCTCTTCCATAAAGGCGCTGATCTAGACGCTGAGCTCGCCGCCGCAAAAGACGTCCTGAATGGTGGGGCGTACCGGGCAGACGTGCTGGAGAGCTTGAGCGATCCGCGCGGCCGCATTGTTCGCATAACAAAGGCCGCCTGATCGCTGGGCTCCGAAAAGGAGACGGGGACATGCGTGTTTTGGCGATCGCCAACCAGAAGGGCGGCGTAGGCAAGACGACGACGGCCATCAATCTCGGCACCGCTTTGGCTGCGGCCGGGAAGGGCGTGCTGATCTTCGACACCGACCCGCAGGGCAATGCTTCGACGGGCCTCGATATTCATCCGCATGATCGCGCGGTGACGAGCTACGACGTTCTCGTTGGCCAGCTGCCGCTCGCGAAAGCGATCATGCCGACTAAGGTGCCCGGCCTTTACATCACTGCTGGTGACGCGCGTTTGTCCGGCGTTGAAGGCGAACTGATGGGCGAAGCGCAGCCGCAGTTTTTCCTGCGCAACGCGATCGAGAAGTTTCGCGCGGAATCGCAGCTAGGCGTGGATTACATGCTCATCGATTGCCCGCCATCGTTGAACGTTCTGACGGTGAATGCGCTGACCGCAGCCGATGGCGTGCTGGTGCCGTTGCAAACAGAATACTTCGCGCTCGAAGGCCTGGCGCAGCTGATCGCGACCATCAACGCGGTGAAAGTGAATTTGAATCCGGCGCTCGAAATCCAAGGCGTCGTGCTCACCATGTACGACAAGCGCACGACGCTCAGCGAGCAAGTGGCGCAAGAGGTGAGGGCGCACTTCCCGGACAAAGTCTATGAAACAGTGATCCCGCGTAACGTGCGTATCAGCGAGGCGCCTAGCCACGGCCTGCCCGCCATCATCTACGATCAGAACGCCACTGGTAGCAAAGCCTACATCAAGCTTGCGAAAGAGCTGATCGAACGCGAGCGAATGTTGAACGCAGCATAGTGCAAACGCTGTTTTGGTAGGAACTCGGCAATAATTGCCGACGCAAACTTAACCACGAAACCGAATCGGGTCGGGTACGGAGACGAGGGCTATGAGCGATTTGAGACCACGGGGCCTGGGGCGCGGACTGTCAGCGTTGCTCGGCGAGCCCGTGCGCACCGATACGCCGCCCACGCCAGCCAACGCGCCGGCTTGGCCTGCTCCAACGAATGAAACGCGCGCGCCAATCGAGCCGCCGCGCAATGTGTTCGAATTGCCGGTGACGAACGCGCAAGCGCAACAGCCGCCGCAAGCGGTTGCGCCTGCGCCCGTCGTAACGCCGGTTGCTGCGCCGGCGCCAACGGCCGCTGCTGATGGTCCGCGCACAATCCCGATCGATCTCGTGCAGCGCAATCCCGGCCAGCCGCGCAAGCATTTCGACGAAGGCGATCTCAGCGATCTCGCCAACTCAATCCGTTCGCACGGCGTGTTGCAGCCGATCCTGGTGCGCCCGATCGCCGATGGTAAGTTTGAGATCGTCGCCGGCGAACGCCGCTGGCGCGCCGCGCAGCGCGCAGGCCTTCATTCGATCCCGGCTGTTGTGCGTGAGCTGAACGAAGTCGAGGTCGTGGAAATCGCGATCGTCGAAAACGTGCAACGCACGGATCTGAATCCGATCGAAGAAGCGCAAGGCTTCCAAGCGCTGATCGATCGCTTCGGCCGCACGCAGCAAGAAATCGCAGACGCGGTTGGCAAGTCGCGCCCGCACATCGCCAACATGCTGCGGCTGCTATCGTTGCCGGAAGAACTGCAGGAAATGGTGCGCGACGGGCGGCTCTCGTCCGGCCACGCGCGCGCCATTCTCACAGCGCCCGATCCGCGCGGCTTGGCGCAAAAGGCGATCAGCGAAGGGCTGAACGTCCGCGAAGTGGAGCGTCTGGCGCAAATCGCCAAGGACGAAAAGCACGGTCCGCGCGCCTCCGTGGTCGCCGCCGAAGCCAAGAGCGCCGATACGCGCGCGCTGGAACAGTCGCTGTCGAATGCCCTCGGCCTCGAAGTCGCGATCGCGGAGAAGGGCGCCGGCGGCGAGTTGAAGATCACTTACAAGTCGCTCGAGCAGCTCGACGATGTGATCCGCCGCTTGCGCGGGGGCTTCTAATCGCGCGACGCTGTTCGTGATGAACAGCGTCTATGCATCCTTCGGCACGACCATCTTCGAAACCATGTCGCGCCTCGCCGCCGAACGCGGCGCGGTGAATCTCGGCCAAGGCTTTCCCGAAGACGACGGCCCGCGCGACATTCTCGAAGCCGCGGCGCGCGCGACGCTTGAGGGCCCGAACCAATATCCGCCGTCGCGCGGATTGCCTGAACTACGCCAAGCTGTCGCGGCGCACTATCGCGCGCATCAGAACGAGGAGCTCGATTGGCAGCGCGAAGTCACGATCACATCCGGCGCCACCGAAGCCATCGCCGCCGCGCTGCTCGCCTTCATCGAACCGGGCGACGAAGTGGTGTTGTTTGAACCCATGTACGACGCGTACTTGCCGATGGTGCGTCGGGCAGGGGGCGTGGCGCGTGTTGTCCGCCTAGAGGCGCCGCACTGGCGGCTTGAGCGTGAAACAGTCGCGGCCGCATTCAGCGCAAAGACGCGCGTCGTCGTGATCAACACGCCGCATAATCCGTGCGCCGCAGTGATGAGCCGCGCCGAACTGGAAATGCTGGCGGAGCTTTGCCGTGCGCATAACGCGATCTGTGTCAGCGATGAAGTTTGGGAGCATGTGCTGTTCGATGGCGCAGAGCATGTCTCGATGCTGGAAGTCATGCGCGAGCGGACGTTGAAGATCGGCTCTGCCGGCAAGATGTTTTCGCTGACGGGTTGGAAAGTTGGCTTCGCGTGCAGCGCGCCGGCGTTGATGGACGCGTTCGCCAAAGCGCATCAATTCCTCACGTTCACCACGCCGCCGAACCTGCAACGCGCCGTCACCTACGCGCTGAGCAAGCCGCGTTCATATTTCGAAGAGATGAGCGCTGCTTTCCAGCGGTCGCGAGATCGTCTGGTCGGCGCGCTCGAAGGGGAGGGGTTTGCGCTGCTGCCGGCGCGCGGCGCGTACTTCGTCAGCATCGATCTGGTCGCGTCGGGCATCGCCATGAGCGACGAAGCCTTCGCCAAACACGCCATCGAGCACGGCGTGGCGACCATCCCAGTCTCCGCCTTCTACGCCAATCCCAACCCGCCAGCGCTGGTGCGTCTCTGCTCCGCCAAGCGCGACGAAACGTTGGACCGCGGCGCCGAAGCGCTCGTCCGCGCCAAACGCGCGCTCTAAAACGCGAAGAGCGCCGCGGGGGGAGCTACCCGCGACGCCCTTCTCTTCAGGCCGTTTGATCGTCGTGCTTGGGAGCTTAAGCGACGATCTGTGCGGCTTGGTTCATGACGCTCATGGCGATCGGTGCGAACACGGCGCAGGCGGCGACCAGGGCGTAAAACTTGGTCATCTGCTTGCTCTCTGCTCAGGCGACGATTTGCGCTGCTTGGTTCAGCGTGGCGAACGCGACGGGCGCCAGGATCATGGCCGCCAACATCAGGGTGTAAAACTTGGTCATTTGGTTTGCTCCCTCGGGGCGCCGCGCCCCGACCAGACAAACCTAATGCCCCCCTTACCCTGTCGCTGTGACGGTGGGCACAACGGATGATGGCAAGCGAATATTGATCGGCCGCACGCGGCGCTTCATGCTTAGCGCCATGAGCAAGCCTGTTTCCGGCGGGGCGGTTTTCCTGCTCTGCCTCTTCGTTGGGATTATCTTCGACCAAGTCGCCATTGGGATCCTGGCTGGCCTAGTCCTCGGCGCGGCCGTTGGCCGGCCCAAGCTCGGCGGCGGCACGGATGCGAGTCCTTAGCGCGGAGTTAGGGCCATCAGCCCTAACTCTCTTATAGAGCCCAATACGAGTTTAGCCCGGGGTAGCGGCCAGCGGCTCAACATGCGGCGCATCCACCGGATCCGTCTCGCCGCGTGAAACAACCTGCGCCACCACCAGATCGCCGGTCACGTTGAGCGTCGTGCGGCACATATCGAGGAAGCGATCGACGCCGAGGATGAGGCCGATGCCTTCCGGCGGAATGCCGACCATAACCAAGATCATCGCGATCACCGGCAGCGATCCCGCCGGCACGCCGGCCGTACCGATGCCGCCCAGGATGCAGACGAGCATGACGATCACTTGCTGCGTCAGCGTCAGATCGATGCCGAAGAATTGCGCGAGGAAGAGCACGGTCACGCCTTCGAACAAAGCCGTGCCGTTCTGATTGGCTGTGGCGCCGACGGTCAGCACGAAGCGCGAAATCTTGCGCGGTAGCTTTAGTTCGGTTTCCGCCGCCCGCAGCGAGACGGGCAGGGTGGCGTTGGAGGAGGCGGTCGAGAACGCCACCACGATCGGCTCACGCACTTGGCCGAAGAACGCGATCGGGTTCTTGCCGCCGAGCAGCATCAGGATGATCGGGTAGACAACGAACATGTGCACCGCCATCGCGCCGATGGCGACGCCGGCGAATGCCGCCAGCCGCACCAGCAGATCCCAACCAAACAACGCCGCCAGATTGAACATCAGGCAGGCAATGGCGATCGGCGCTAGTTTAATCACGAGCGTGATCAGCTTCATCATCACTTCGAACAGGCCAGTGATGGTTTGTTGCAGCTGATCGGTGGCGGGGCTCTTCACCAGCACCAGGCCGATGCCGAAGAGCAGCGCGAACACCATCACCGGCAAAACCAAATTGGCGCTCGCCGCGGCGAAGACGTTTTGCGGGATGAGATCGAGGAAGAATTGCCCGAGGTTTACGCTATCGGGCGCGTTCTCGACAATGCCGGCCGCACCCTCCGCACCTTGCGCTAGAAGTTGCTGCGCCAAAGCAGGATCGACACCGTCGCCTGGTCTGAAGAAATTCACGAAGCCGAGGCCGATCAAAACGGCGATGGTTGAGATCACAACCGTCAGCGCCAGCGTCTTCCAACCGACGCGGCCAAGCGCGCCGAGATCGCCCATCTCGGCGATGCCGACAACCAGCGCGCTGAACAGCAGCGGCAGCACCAGCATGAAGAGCAAGCGCAGGAAGATTTGCCCGAGCGGGCCGGTGATGTTCGAGGTGACCCACACAACCCATGGCGTCTCGGGTCCCAGATTGAGGTTCACATAGAGGCCAGCGAGGAGGCCGATGGCGAAGCCAGCCAACATCAGCCAATGGAACGGTATGCCGCCGCGCTTGGTATCAGCCATCTCGTGTCGCTCCCATCGGTTGCATCGTCGCTAGCGGGGCAGGGCTGTCGGATCAAGCAGCATCGGAACAACAGCCCGCGCCGGAACGGCTGTCGCGCGCGTCCGTTGCATCACGACGCATACGGAGCACGTCCCATGGCAGAGCTATCGCCGCTAGTTTGGCTTATTCCCTACGGCATCGCGCTCGTCTTGCTGCTGGCAATCCCGGCGTCGCGTTGATCAGCCGCCGACGAGCTTGGCGACGCCGCGATAAGCGTCCGCCGCGATAAGTTCCTGCGGCGCGCCGGCTGTTTTGCTGCGCAGCTCCGCCGACCAGAGCACGTCATACGCGGCGCTCAGCTTCTTAGTCGTCCAGAGTCGCGCTTGCGCCGCCACCGCGTCGCGCTCTTTCCAGAACACAGGCGGGCGCAACTTTCCCACCGCATCTGACGGACTCGCCCCCGCATCGATATGCCCGCGCAGCTCGCGCAACTGATGCAGCCGCCGCAACAGTGCACGCAGTGCGGACACGCCAGATAAATTATCGATCCGCGCCAGAGATTCTACCGCCTGTGCCGCTTTGCCTTGCGCCGCCGCTAAGCTCGCCGCATCGAGGGCGCTTTCAACTTCGCTCGCCATTAGCGCTTCGAGGTCGTCCGTGTTGATCGGCCGGCCAAGCTTGTGGGCGTAGAGCCCGAGCTTCTCGATCTCCTGGCGCATCAAACCGCGATCGGCGGGGAGGGCGGCGAGGAAAGCGTCTTCGGCGTCGCGCTCGAAAGAGAGACCAAGGTCCTTCGCCAGCGAGCGCGCAAACTGACCACGCTCCGCTTCCGTCTCTTCGTAGAACGCAATCACCGCGGCTTGCTTGGCGGCGGTGAAATGTTTCACGAGCGCGGCCGTTGAACCCAGATCGCCCGCTTCCACGATCAGATAACCGGCGGGTTCATCACGTTCGATCGACGCCAGCGCATCGATGATCGCCTCGTCGCCGCCTTTGCCGGAAATGCGCGCCCATACGATGGTCGGTCCGCCAAGCAGTGATTGCGCGGCCAAGGCGTCGCCGAGTTTAGCGCTATCCTTCTTGATCTCGTCGTCGCCCATCTTGGTGATGGCGTACGGATCGTCGGACTTGCCGACCGCCCAGGCCGCAAGCGTTTGCGCGGCTTCGTGCACGAAGCTCTCGTTCGGCCCGTAGAGGAGGACAGCGCGGACGGCTTTGTCCGGCTTGTCGAGAAAGCGCCGGATCGAGGCGCCTTGAATCTTCATCGCGTTACGGCGTGCCTGCGCGCGCCTGCGCCAAGCGCAGTGCGAGTTCGGCGCGGAAGCGTTGCGCCATGGTTTCCGCGGCGCGCTCGCGCGCATCGTCTTGCGCCGCGATTTCGCCGAACGCGGCGGTCGGGATGTCGTAGTTGACGACCGTGAACACCGAGCCGCGCATGACGCGCCCGCCGGCCGCCGGCGTCAGCACATAGTTGGCGATTAAGCGTAGTTCCGAGCGCGTGGCGGATTCGTCGACACGGATGCCGAGCGGCGTCACTTGTTCGGAGAGCGTGATCTCCAACGTCGCCGGCGGATCGCCATTGTTTTCGACCGCAAGCAGCCGATCGAGTTCGGCCTTCAGCACGTGCCCGGCCATGCCGTCGATCTGGGCGACGCTCACCGGGCCGATAGCGGCGCCGCCGCCCGGCTGGGCGTACATCGGCTGAAAGCCGCAAGCGGCGAGCAGCAGGGTCAGGCTGGCGAGCAGTGCGCGCATCGGAGTGTCCTCAGTTCGCGACGATATTGACGATCCTGTCGGCGACCACAATCACCTTACGGACAGTCTGCCCTTCAAGGAATTGCACCACGGACGGGTGTTTCAGCGCCATTTCGCGGACATCGGCCTCCGGCGCGCCCGCTGGCGCCTCGATCTCCGCCCGTTTCTTGCCGTTCACCTGGATCGGCAGCGTGACGGTGGTGCGCGCCGCCAGTTGCGGATCGGCCACAGGCCATGTCGCGGTGGCGACGAAGCCCTGCCCGCCGAGCGCCTCCCAGCACTCCTCGGCCAGGTGCGGCATGAACGGCGCGATCAGTTGCGCCAGGATACGCAGCGCTTCGCCACGCACCCAACGGCTGGCTTCGTCGTCGCCTTTCAGCTTGGCGATGCCGTTGACCAGTTCGTAACAACGCGCGACCGCGACGTTGAAGCGGAAGTTCTCGATGTCGTCAGTGACGCTCTGAATGGCGCGGTGCGCGAGTTGGCGCAGCGCCAGAGGTTCGCCCAGCATGATGGTCTTCGGCGGCGCATCAGTGGGCGAGGGCATGTCGCCGGCGCTCGCCAGCGTCCAAACTCGCTGCACGAAATTCCACGCGCCTTTAACGCCCGACGCCGTCCACTCGACATCGCGCTCGGGCGGCGAGTCCGACAGCACAAACCAGCGCGCAACGTCAGCGCCGTAATCGGCGACGAACGCGTCGAGGTCGACGACGTTCTTTTTCGATTTCGACATCTTTTCAATGTCG
This sequence comes from Hyphomonadaceae bacterium, assembly GCA_022841905.1. GTDB lineage: Bacteria > Pseudomonadota > Alphaproteobacteria > Caulobacterales > Aquidulcibacteraceae > Vitreimonas. The sequence continues at coordinate 162,688 of JALHQO010000002.1, forward strand.
CCGACTTCCACGGGCTTGCCGCTCTTCAGCTCGACACGTCCGCCGCCGCGGACTTCCGTTTCTTCCGGCAACAGCCAAGCGCCGGCAGCAGATTTGTATGTCTCGTGGACGACCATGCCTTGCGTGAACAAGCTCTTGAACGGCTCGCCGCTTGGCAAATCGAGATAACCGCAATCGCGCATCGCGCGGGTGAAGAAGCGCGCGTAGAGCAAGTGCAGCACGGCGTGCTCGACGCCGCCGACATATTGATCGACCGGCAGCCAATAGTTCGCCAGCGTCTTGTCGAACGGCGCGGCTTCGTTGTTTGGGTCGGTGAAACGCGCGAAATACCAGCTCGAATCCACGAATGTATCGAGCGTATCGGTTTCACGCTGCGCCTCGCCGGCGCACTGCGGGCACTTCACATGCTTCCAGGTCGGATGCCGATCCAGCGGATTGCCCGGCTTGTCCTTGTCGAACGTCACGTCTTCCGGCAGCGCGATTGGCAGATCCTTTTCTGGCACAGGCACGACGCCGCATTTGGCGCAGTGAACCGCCGGGATCGGGCATCCCCAATAGCGTTGCCGTGAAACACCCCAATCGCGCAGTCGCCATTGCGTCGTCGCTTCGCCCGCGTCGAGCTTCACCAGTTCATCTATCGCGCGCACGATCGCATCGCGCGTGCTCAGCCCGTCGAGGAAACCAGAATTGTAAATGACGCCGTCGTCGGTGAACGCTTCGTCGGTCACCGAATACGTTGCCGCATCCGCACCGGGCGGCAGCACGACGGGTTTAAACGGCAGGTTGTACTTGTTGGCGAAATCCAGATCGCGCTGATCGCCAGCCGGCGAGCCGAAAATGGCGCCCGTGCCGTAGGTTGAGAGCACGAAATTCGCGCCCCACACTGGCAAAATCCAATTCGGATCGAATGGGTGTCGCACGCGCAAGCCGAGATCCACGCCGAATTTCGGCGCTTTCTCGATGTCCGCCTCGGACGTGCCGAGATGGGCGCAATCTTCAATGAACTTCGCCACCGCCGGATTGTGCGCAGCGATCGCCTTGGTCAGCGGATGATCCGGCGCCAACGCCAGAAAGCTTGCGCCGAACAGCGTGTCAGGGCGCGTGGTGTAAACCTCGATCGGATCGCGTGCGTGGTTCGGTTGGCCGGCGGGCGAGGGAGGCAGAAAGTCCGGCGCGCTTTCGACCTCCCACCAGATCTTCGCGCCCTGGCTTTTGCCGATCCAGTTCGACTGCATCAGCCGCACTTTGTCGGGCCACTTGTCCAAGCCGCCGATCGCTTGCAGCAGATCGTCGGCGTAGGCGGTGACCTTGAACATCCATTGCTCAAGCTCGCGCGTTTCAACCGGCGCGCCCGAGCGCCAACCTTTGCCGTCCACCACCTGCTCGTTGGCGAGCACAGTGTTGTCGACCGGGTCCCAGTTCACTTTCTGCTTCTTGCGATAGACGAGGCCCTTTTCCCAAAAGGCCAGGAACATCGCCTGCTGGTGTTTGTAATAAGCGACGTCGCACGTCGCCAATTCGCGCGACCAATCGATCGCGAGGCCCAACAGCTTCAGCTGATCGCGCATCGCCGCGATGTTATCGTAGGTCCAGCCTTTGGGATGGATGCCGCGCTCCATGGCGGCGTTTTCGGCTGGGAGGCCGAAAGCGTCCCAACCCATGGGATGCAGCACGTTGTAACCATTGGCGCGCCGGAAACGTGCAATCACATCGCCCATCGCATAATTGCGCGAGTGGCCGACATGGATGCGTCCCGACGGATAGGGAAACATCTCGAGGATGTACGCCTTCGGCTTACCCTTCGCTTCGTCCGGCGCTAACGCGCGATCGATCGCTGACGCAGCCCAACGCTCGCGCCACTTCGGCTCGACTTCACGATGATTATAACGCGACATTCCAGCGCCCTCTTATGGGGCGCTTGAGTGGCGGCAAACGCCCCGCCTGTCTAGTTACCGCCGACTGAGCTCAGCCGAAGCTGACGCGCGCGCGTAAGGATCGCGTTCTCGATCTGGATTTCAGTATCCGGATCGACGGACGCATCCGTCCATGCGCCGCCCTGATTGGTCTGGCGGAAGATCGACACGTTGAGCGCATCAGCGCGCAGGCGAGTGTCGAGAATGTAAACTGTCGCCTTGAAGCGCTCGTTCGGCGCCGCAGCGTCTGAATACCAATCGGTGATGATCACGCCGCCGAACGGATCGGCCGAGGTGAGGGGCATGAAGTTCAACGTGTCGAGCGAAGCGCGCCACAGGTAAGAGTTCACGCCGATGCCGGCTTGCGCGCCGCCACCACTAGAGCCGCCGCCGCCGCCAAAGATGGAGACGCCACCGCGATCGCGGTTGTCGTCAGCGCGTGACTGCCCGGCGGGGGCGTCGTCGCCCCGGAACATCGAACAGGCCCCAAGCGCCAGGGCGGCGACCATGAAAAGCGCGCCCTTGAAGAGCCCAGCCTGCGTCATTCGAAACGTCCTCCCTACCGCCGCCGCACCATCCCCGACGCCGCGCGCCCGCCCATATATCATGGGCTTCGGGCGGGGCCAGAGGTGGACTGCGATGCTGGCGTAGTTGTGGCGCAGCTTCGCCTGATTGGCTAACCCAGCGGAAACGGGGCAGTCCGCCACCGTTTGGACCTAATATTCGCGCCGGGCTGTGTCCTAAAGTTCACTGCGGATCAATTGATCATCGGCTATATTGTTTTGGTACGAACCGAAAGCTGTGGGGAAAGTACGTGTTTAGGCCGTCCGCCTGGGTGATTGCTGGAGCCGCCGTCTTGGCGACGGCTGGCGTCGCGCATGCGCAGGAGCAGGCCGCCCCCATCGCGGCCCCGGAAACTAGCATTTCGCGGAGCAATGGCGGGGTGCCCTGGTACCAGCGCTTCACGACCTCGGGCGGCGTCACCGAATCAATCACCGGCGAAAGCGAGAATGACCGGGCGTTGGCTCCGGCTTGGACGCTGAACCAGCGCTGGGGTGTCACGGTCGATGTCCGCGAAGCCGAGCGGATCGATCGCCTGCCGGAAGGCAGCCGTGGTGACCAGGCTTCGGTTGGCGCTTTCTATCAGTTTACTCCGAGCATGCGTGTCGGCGGTCAGCTGAGCGTTGAAAGCCCGGAACGTCCGATCACCGTCGCCCCGATTGGGAATGACGAAGAACCGCGTGCGGGCGTCCGTATCGAGTCCGCGTTCCGCTTCTAAGCGCCGAACGCATCCACAGCAGCGATTCCCGCAAAGCCGCGCCCCGTGAGCAAACGCGCGCGCGCGGCGTTCAGTCCGCCAAGCGCGATCACTGGCACGCCAGCCCCGCGCGCGATCTGGCTGGCGCGGAAGAGGCCAAGCGGCGGATTGCCTGATGCGCTCCGAGTCGCAAACACTGGGCCCAAGATGCACGCGTCTACATCTGCCGAGGCGGCGCGTGCGCAGGCTTCGGCAGAATGTGCGGAGGCAGTCATCAGGCCACCATGCGCGCGCGCTATCAAGCGGCCTTCTGGCCAGTGCACACCCGCTGCGCCGACCCTTTCAGCAAGCGATGGATCCGCGGCAATCAGCAGAATTAAGCCGCATGCACGCGCGATTGCCGCCAATTGCCGGGCAACGTGCGCGCGATCGGGCGCGCCAAAGTGTCGATACACAATCGCGGTCCCACGCGGCAAACGCCGCGCCACAGCGCACGGGTCAGGCGTGCGCGCTGGATCGGTGAAGAAATAGAGCGCCGGAATGGGCGGACTGCCGGCCTCGCGGTTGAGCCTGGCCGCGCGCGCCGCTAGCAGATGAACAGAAGCCATGAGCGACCTTATCTCAGACATCGCCACGCGCCGCGCCGACATTCTCGCGCGCCTCGCCGCCGCGGCCCAGCCGCCGCGGGCGGTCAAGCTGGTCGCGGTCTCGAAGCAGCAACCGGAAGAGCGCATCGACGCGGCGCTCGCCGCCGGTCAGCGCGTGTTCGGCGAGAACCGCGTGCAAGAGGCGTTAAGGCGCTGGTCGTCGCGGCGCCCGCTTTTCGCCGATCTCGAATTGCGCCTGATCGGCCCGCTGCAGTCGAACAAGGCGGAGGAGGCGGCAGCTTTCTTTGACGCAATCGATGTGCTCGACCGGCCCAAGCTCGCAGCCGCCCTTGCTGACGCCGCGCAGAAGCTCGGGCGCTGCCCGCGGGTTTTGATTCAGGTGAATACGGGCGAGGAGCCGCAGAAAGCTGGCGTCGAGCCCGCCGAGGCGGATGCATTCATCAAAGCGGCGCGGGAGCAGTTCGGTTTGCCGATCGACGGCCTTATGTGCATCCCGCCAGCCGATGAGGCGCCGGCCATGCATTTCGCGCTCTTGGCGGAGATCGCCGCACGGAACGGGCTGACTGAACTCAGCATGGGCATGAGTGACGATTTCGAGACCGCCGCCCGCTTCGGCGCCACCCAGGTTCGGGTGGGCTCAGCCCTGTTTGGGCAGCGCCATTAGCCCTCGCGGTTGCAAAGGTGTGAGGGTACGTGGTCAGTAGAGCTAGGGTAGCCTCGACCGCATGAGCCGCGACACGACCATTCTCATAATCGACGACGACGCCGACCTGCGGCAGGCGTTGGTGGAGCAGTTCGACCTGGAGCCCGGTTATGCCGGCGTAGGCGCTGCCAATGCGGCCGAAGGCTTCGGCGCGGCTGAAGCGGTGAAGCCGGCCGCCATCGTGCTCGATGTTAGCCTGCCCGACATGGACGGTTTCGAAGCGTGCCGGCAGTTGCGCGAGCAAGGCGTGAAGGCGCCGATCATCATGCTCACCGGCCAGGCGCAGGAAGAAGAGCATCAAGTGGCCGGGCTCGACGCCGGGGCCAATGATTATGTGCTGAAGCCGTTTAAATTCTCAGTGCTGCTCGCCCGCATCCGCGCTCACTTGCGCAGCCACGAAGCCAGCGAAGACGCCGTCTATCGCATCGGCCCTTACGAGTTTCGTCCGTCCACGCGCGTGCTGGTCGATAGCGAGCAGAAGAAGGTGCGGCTCACGGACAAGGAAACGTCGATCCTGCGCTACCTCTATCGCTCCGGTGAAAAGCCGGTCGGGCGCGAGGAGCTGTTGCGCGAAGTGTGGGGCTACAACGCCAACGTCACCACCCACACGTTGGAGACGCACATCTATCGCCTACGTCAGAAGATCGAGCCCGACGCTCAAAGCCCCAAACTGCTGATCACCGAAACCGGCGGATACCGGTTGCAGGTCTGAGATGGACTTGATCCTCGCCCGCGACGATCGCGGTGCGCCCGAGATTTTTCGCTCGATCCAAGGCGAGGGCCCCAGCGTGGGCCGTCCGCGCACGTTTATCAGGCTGTCGGGCTGCAATCTGCACTGCGTTTGGTGCGACACCGCTTACACGTGGAATTGGTGGGAAACGCCGTTTGCGCACGAACGCGATACGCCAGGCGCGCCGCACAAGTTCGATCGCGTGCACGAAGCTCTGCGTGTCGAGCTCGCCGATATCGCCGCTATGGTCGCCGCGTTGCCGAGTGAAGGCGTTGTCATTACGGGCGGTGAGCCGCTCATGCAACGCGCGGCGTTGCCGGCGTTGATCGATGCGCTGAGGGTCGACCAGCCAGCGTTGCGGATCGAGATCGAGACCAACGGCTCAATCGCGCCGCCGCAAGACTTGGCGGATCGCGTCGATCTTTTTGTTGTCTCGCCCAAACTTGCGCATTCCGGCAATGACGCCGCCGTGGCGCTCAAGCCCGACGCGCTTGCGGCTTACGCTGCGCTTCCAGCTGCGATGTTCAAGTTCGTGGCCCGAACGCCAGCTGATGTCGCGGCCGCCGCCGATATTGCGCGCCAGCACGCGATCGCGCGCGGGCGCGTTTGCATCATGCCTGAAGGCACGGACTCCGCCGTTCTGGACTCGCGCGCTTTGCTGCTCTCCGATGCGATCATCGCGCACGGCTTCGCGCTTAGCCCGCGCCTCCACATCGCGCTGTTCGGGGCAGCTCGCGGGGTCTAGTCAGCAGGCGCCGGCGCCTCACCTAGGAAGCGGTTGCTTCCTTGCCGGCGACGGCGCGCGGCGCAGCCGGTCCGCGTGCGGCGGCGGCTTTCATCGGCTTGCCCGAGCGTGCGGCGCCGAGGCGATCAACGAGAGCGGCGTACTCGTCCCACAAGCGTTGCGGCAGACGTTCTCCGAACTTCTCGTAGTGGCCAGGGATGAGATCAGCTTCCTCGGCCCAGACGTCGAGATCGACGCTGGTGAGAATCTCCATCGCTTCCTCGCTGATGCTGAGACCGTTCGTATCGAGTGCCGCCTTCGTGGGCACGAAACCGATTGGCGTTTCGCGCGCGTCGGCTTTGCCGTCCAAGCGTTCGGCGATCCACTTCAGAACGCGAGCGTTTTCGCCGAAGCCTGGCCAAATGAACTTGCCCTCCGCGTTCTTGCGGAACCAGTTGACGAAATAAATCTTCGGCAGCTGTGCGCCCTTCTGCTCGCCGATGCGGAGCCAATGCGCGAAATAATCGCCCATGTGGTAGCCGCAGAAAGGCAGCATCGCGAACGGATCGCGGCGCAGTTCGCCGACCTTGTTCTCCGCGGCGGCCGTGCCTTCCGACGCCACGTTCGAGGCCAAGAACACGCCGTGCCCCCAATCAAACGATTCCGTCACCAGCGGCACAGCACTCGCGCGGCGGCCGCCGAACAGGATTGCGTCGATCGGCACGCCTGCCGGGTCTTCCCATTCCGGTGCGATCACTGGGCATTGGCCGGCGGGCACGGCGAAGCGTGAGTTCGGATGAGCGGCCGGGAATTTTGAATCTGGCATCCACGCATTGCCCTGCCAGTCGGTCAGACCTGCCGGCGGCGTTGCTGTCAGGCCTTCCCACCACACGTCATTGCCGGCGGTGAGCGCGACATTGGTGAAGACGGTGTTCGAGTGCAGCGTATCGAGCGCGCTCTTATTGGTCTTCGAGCCGGTGCCCGGCGCCACGCCGAAGAAGCCGGCTTCCGGATTGATCGCGTAAAGGCGGCCATCGTCGCCGAAGCGCATCCAGCAAATGTCGTCGCCGATGGTCTCGGCTTTCCAGCCTGGAATGGTCGGCTGCAGCATGGCCAAATTGGTTTTGCCGCACGCCGACGGGAACGCGGCGGCGACGTATTTGTGCTCACCCTTCGGATTGGTGAGCTTCAAGATCAGCATGTGCTCGGCGAGCCAACCCTCATCGCGGGCCATCACAGACGCGATGCGCAGCGCGAAACACTTCTTGCCGAGCAGCGCGTTGCCGCCGTAGCCCGAGCCGTAAGACCAAATTTCGCGCGTCTCCGGGAAATGCACGATCCACTTTTCGTCGTTGCAGGGCCACGGCACGTCTTTTTGACCAGCGGCAAGCGGCGCGCCGAGGGTGTGAACGGCCGGCACGAAGAAACCGTCTTCGCCCATTTGTTCGAGCGCGCCTTTGCCCATCCGCGTCATGATCCGCATCGAGGCGGCGACATAGCCGGAATCAGTGATCTCGACGCCGAGCTGAGAAATTTTCGAGCCGAGCGGACCCATGCAGAACGGCACCACATACATCGTGCGCCCGCGCATGCAGCCGTCGAACAGGCCGTTCAGGCGCGTGCGCATTTCCGCCGGCGGCTCCCAATTATTTGTGGGGCCAGCGTCTTCTTTATCTTGCGAGCAGATGAACGTGCGGCTCTCGACGCGCGCGACGTCTTTCGGATCGGAGGCGGCGTAAAAGCTGTTTGGGCGCGCTTCGGGATTGAGTTGCTTCAGCGTCCCGGCCGCGACCAATTCCTTGGTCAGGCGATGCCATTCCTCTTCCGAACCGTCGCACCAATAGACGCGGTCCGGCTTGGTCAGAGCCGCGATGGATTCCACCCACTGAACCAGTTTCTTATGCTGTGTCGGGGCCGGGTGAAGGCCTGCGATCTGTGTGGTCACGGAATCCCTCCAGGCGCCACGTTGTTGGTGCGCGGCGCTCGTTCTCAAACGTCCAAAGTCTGTGCGGTTGCCTTTATGTCAAACTGCTTCTTCGGACCACTGTGACTCTGCGGCTCACTCGCTCATGACACCGGTGGCAATCGCGCATGCAGAGCAGCATTGCCGAATCTGCACGCGCGATGGGCGTGCGCGAAATGCTTAAGCGCGCTGGGTCGTCGTCCAGTCAGACATGATCTGCTCGAGCACGGTGAGCGGCACCGCGCCATTGGCGAGCATGGTGTCGTGGAAGCCCTTCAGATCGAAGCGCGCGCCGAGCGTTGCGCGCGATGCGTCACGCATGCGGTTAATGGCTTGGCGGCCGACCATGTAGCTGCAGGCCTGGCCCGGCCATACGCAATAGCGCTCGATCTCGGTGGTGACGGAGCTTTCCTGATCGCCGGTCGCTTCCATCATCGATTGGATCGCTTGCTCGCGGCTCCAGCGCAGATGATGGATGCCGGTGTCGACGACGAGACGTGAGGCGCGGAACGTCATTGATTGCAGATAGCCCAAGCGGCCGAGCGGATCAGTGGCGTAGACGCCGAGTTCGTCAGCCAGTTGTTCGGCATAGAGTCCCCAGCCTTCACTAAAGGCCGAGAAGCCCAACATGGCGCTGCGGATGAAGGGGATCGAGCCGGACTCTTGCTGGATCGAAATCTGCCAGTGATGGCCCGGAACGCCTTCGTGATAGTTCAGCGTCGGCAGTGTGAACTTCGGCCACTCGGCCGTGTTGCGCAGATTGATGTAGTAGGCGCCGGGGCGCGAGCCATCGAGCGCGGCGCGCTGATAATAGCCGCCCGGCGCCCCCGCCTCCGACGTCGGCGGCACGCGGCGAATTTCGAGCTGCGCTTGCGCCAGCGTGTTGAACGCTTGCGGCATCAGCGATTCGATGTGGCGGGTTTGCGTGTTGAGGTCGGCAAGGATTTGCGTGCGGCCTTCGTCCGTATTGGGATAAAGCTGATCCGGGCGGCGCGAGATTTCCTGCACGCGCGCCGCAACGCTGCCGCGGGTCAGGCCTTGGCCGCGCAAAATCCCATCCATCTCGCTATTGAGCGAGGCGATGAGCTCGAGGCCCATGTTGTGGATCTCTTGCGGCGACATGGTCGTCGTGGTGCGGCTGCGCAGCGATGCTGCGTACATTTCAGCACCTTGCGGCAAGCGCCAAATGCCGGCGTCATGCACCGCGCGCGGCCGCACGGTGCGCAGAGCCTCGATCTGGCGGCGATAGGCCGGGAACACCGTGTCGCGCACCAAGGCTTCAGCGCGCGAAACGTAAGAGGCGCGGTCCGCCTCGGGGATTTCCGCGACCGCCGGTAAACGGCGCACCAAGGTTTGAACCAGCACGGTTTCAGCTGGCGCGCGCGATGAGAAGCCTTCGAGCGACGCCAGCGCGCCATCGATGGCAAAATCCGGGGGGATGACGCCAGCGGCCGCGTCCTCGGCGATGATGAGCGTTTCTTGATCGAGCTGGCCGGCGAAGCCGCTCAAGCGGGCGAGATAAGCGTCGGCTTCATCGCGCGTGCGCAGCGGGTGTTGCGCGTCGAGGAAATCCGGGCCGTTGCGATAGGCGCCGGTCAGCTGGGTGACGACATAGGGCGAGCCCGCGCCGCCACCGACTTCGAACGCCGAATTGGCGAGGCTGTTTTCCCATGCGGTGGCGACGACGTCGTAGGTCACCTGGTCACGCGCCGGCAGGCTGGCGCGGTTGATGGCGCGCAGCTCAGCCAGTGCGGCTTGCTGTAGCGCGCGGCCTTCGCGGCCGGCGGCTTTCGAGAGATCGCTGACCTTATCGATGTGGCGATAGCCGGCGCGCTCTTCGCTCAGACCCAAGCTGGTGCAGCGTTCCGGCGAGCGGCGCAGTGAAGTTTGGACGGCGCGATCGAGTAGTGCGGTGAGTTGGGCGCTTAGCTCTCCAGCGGTGGGGGTGGGGGTCGGCCCCGCAGGCGTGGCGCAACCGGTGAGCAGAGCCGTGCTCGCGGCGCCGGCGGCGAGAAAGTCGCGTCGTGAAAAGCGCATTGTCAGTGTCCCCACAAATGATCTGGCGAGGATACTATAGGCTGGCGGCTGCAGGACAAATCGCTTGCGACCAAGGGCTCAGAGCTTGAGGCCCGCGACCACTGGAACATGATCGCTCGGGCGCTCCCAGGAGCGGCAGGGAACGTGAATGTGGAAGGCTTCGGCTTGTGAGGTCACAGCAACATCGCTGGTGGCCCAGATGTGATCGAGGCGGCGGCCGCGATTGTTCCTGGTCCAATCGGGGCTGCGATAGCTCCACCAGGTGAAGAGCTTTTCCGGATCGGGCCGATGCAAGCGCGCCAGATCGACGAAGCCGCCGAGATCGCGCACGGCGTTCAGCCGATCAGTCTCGCCCGGCGTGTGCGAGACGACGTTGAGCAATTGTTTGTGGCTCCAGACATCGAACTTGCCTGGCGCCACGTTGAGATCGCCGACGAGCACGGTGGGCGTCAGCCCTTTGCGCTTTTTGTAGAGGCGCTTCATGCGGTCGAGCACGTCGAGCTTGTGGACGAATTTGGGGTTGGTCATTTCCGGTTCGTCAGCGCCGGCGGGCACATAGAGACTATGGATCTCGATGCCTTCGATGTTGGCGGCGGCGATGCGGGCTTCGCTCTTGGGGCAGATCTTTGGGGCTTCGACCGGTTCGAGCTTTAGCTTCGAGACGATGGCGACGCCGTGCCAGCCTTTTTGGCCGACGACGTGGATATGTTTGTAGCCGGCGGCCTTGAACGCCTTGGCGGGAAACTCGCCGTCGCGGCATTTGATTTCTTGCAGGCACAGCACATCGGGCTTCGCGTCGGCCAGGAAGCGGCACACGGTTTCTATGCGCAGGCGGACGGAATTGATGTTCCAGGTGGCGATTTTCATGGGGCGGTTCTGCCGTGCGCCGGGGCGCAAATGAAAGAGGCCCGATCGCATTCAGCGACCGGGCCTCCAGAGCGCCTTGAGGGGACGCATATCGCCGGCAGGGGATGTCCGGCTTTGCGGGCGCCGCGCTGGATCTGTCAGCGGGGGGGGACGACGCGACCCAGGGGGATGTGCGGCGACCGCTGCGTTGTATGTACGCCACAGACCCAAAAAAATCAAGGACCAGCTGGTGTAAGCACTTGCCACTTCGCGCGGCTTTTGAATGTGCGCAACCTAGCGCCGCCCTGGCCGCCCGCTCTCCAGCATGTCTTCGAGACGGAAGAGCGCGCGATTGAAGCTGGCAGGCTGCGTAATGTCGGAGAGCGTGATGCGGGTGCGGGCGCCGGTGGCATCGATCACGTCCCACGAGCGCAGCTCTGCGCCGTCGCCGAAAAACTGCAGCACGATCTGGCCATCGGTTTGGCCGCCGCGATCACTGCACGTCACCATCAACCACGGCCCCGCCTGCGAAACCCGCAGCACGCGCGCATTGCGTTCGAGATCGACGGTTGCGCCCAGAATAATGTTGAGCGGCGTGGAGCGCAGCGGCGTGCGTTCTGTGGTGCGCAATTCGGTGTCGCGCAACGCCACCACGCTGCCATCGGACACGACCAGCATCGTCGCCGGCGGATCGTATTCGAAGCGCATGCGGCCTGGCCGCTGGATATAGACGGTGCCGCTGGCGCGGCCGCCGCCGGGGGAAGCTTGCATGAAACGCGCTTGCAGGCGCTGGAAGCTGTTCAGCGTGCGGTTGGCGCGGGCAAGGCCGGCGGCGCGATCAGCCCCGGCGAGCACGACGGGGGCGGTTTGCGCATAAGCGGCCGGCGCCAGCGCCAGGGCGCCAAGGCCCATCAGGATGGAACGTCTTTTCATCGGGCTCATGTGGCCCAAACGCATGGCGGAAAAAAGGGTTCTCTGGGTGCGGCGGTGTGGCGATGGGGTTCAGGTGCGGTTCATCGAGGGACTAGGGATTAGGGACGAGGGACTAGGGCGTGCGGGTTTAGCCGTGCTGCGCAATCGCAAGCACGCTTCACCCAGTCCCTAGTCCCTCGTCCCTCGTCCCCAATCCCTAGCCCCCAAAGTGGGAGGCGGGGCGCGCGTGACGCGCGAGGTCGTCTCATAAGGTGCGCCGGTCATCGCTGACCAAGCGCCGCGCGTCAGACGCGCCCCGTTCGAACCGTTTTTCCCGGCGTGAGACCGAGGAGTTGTTGAACGCCGCTGCGATCGCCCGCAGCTGGCTCGCCTCCGTCACGATGGACTTTTCGGCGCAACCCACCATCGATAGATGGCGCCTTGGGGCTTAGCTCCATGCTCGTTTCGCCGGTTCTACGCGCGGGAGCATGCCGAAACTCCCGGACCCTTCGGTTTCACTCCCCGAAGGCAGATTGAAGAAGCTCGCTTCGCTTGCGCTTGCGCTCTTCAGCTTTTTCTGGCTTCGCGAAAAATCGCTACGCCACCGCGCCGATCCGCCTCCACACATCTCAAAGGTTCGGTGCACTTCGAAACCCTCCCGCGTGTGGGATGAGCCAAGGATAAGCGCGGGCTTGGGGGTGTGGGATAGATTTTTTGTTGGCGCAGGAATTTCAAGCGCGGGGCGGGGGTTTGGTGTGGGATAGGGGGCGCCACTCAGCTTTGAGTTAGGCAGCCCACCTAACACTCGCACGTTTCCCGCGGCGCTCACCGGGATGGTCTTCATGATCGGAGACCAAAGACAGGAATGCTTTGGGCACCTTCTTCGTGCGCTCTTCGGGAGGCGGCGCTGCGGACGCGATTCGCAAGAGCTTTGTTGACGTCTCCGCGCTCCGACCAAGCACGACACCGATTTCTCGAGCGATTGTTTCTGCGAGTAAGCTCGGGACCGCGTTGCCGATTAGTCGCTGCGCATCGCTGATGCGAAGCGAGCTGTAAGACAAGTCGTCCGGGAACGATTGCAGGCGCCCCATCTCGTGGGCCGAAAGTCTTCGATTTTTCCAATGGAACGGGCCTGTCGCCGGGCCGGATTGCGCTTGAATCGTCCACCATGGGAGGCGCTTGGAAAGTTTCAACAAGAAGGACCAATAGCGGGTGCGCCAGCCGAACAGAGGCATGCCGCCGCCTCGTGGCGTATGCCACAGGTAATTTTGACCTGGAGGGAAGCAATTCCGCCCACTTTCCCCGCATCCGAAGTTCGTGCTCGTGGTCGGGGTCTTCTAAGTCGGCGAGTGCGTCCCAAGCAGTTCGCCACTCTTGAAGCCCGAGAAGCGACGCCTGGTCACTGCGAGCATGGGTCGGAGTTGGAAACTTGAAGTCCGAGCTGTCACGAAATCCGATTAGAAACGCTCGCTCTCGCGCCTGAGGCGCTCCGAAGTCCGCTGCATTGAGCACTCGCAAAGCCACGCTATAAGAGGATCCGGTTTCCTGGTTTATTGCCTCGATTCCGCGCAACAGAGCATTCAATCCCTCCGACTTCCCTTTGAATGTAAGCCCGTGGACGTTTTCTCAGAGGAATGCGCGCGGCTGCGTGTCGCGGAGCACTCGGAGATAAGCCATAAGGGTGTCTGCGCGCGGATCATCTAACCGCCGAGCATCGCCCGACGCCCAATAGCCTGATTTCGAAAACGGCTGGCAGGGTGGTCCGCCGATCAAGACGTCGGCCTCTCCAACTTTGAAGTTTGCTTGTCGCAAAATCTCTTCGGAGCTGAAGCCGTGGATGTCGCCCTCTAGCACAGCCCATTCAGGTCGATTCCGCCTAACGGTTGAGCATGCGATCGGATCATACTCGACTGCGACACGCGTCTCGAAACCTGCGGCTTCAAATCCGAAGTCCAATCCGCCGATGCCGGTGTAAAGGCTAATCGCAGACATCGGCTTTGACGCCTTTGGCTTCTTTTGCCTTACAACCAATGGCGCCGACGACACACGCTTCCTTGGCACGCTGTTTCCTCGAGGCGAATCGCTTGGAACGCAAGCGGAACAAAGCGTACTTGGCGAGTGATGAAAAGGCCTCTAATCGGCGCGCAGGGGGAATAATGGAGCCTACTGCAGACAGCGTAGTTGGATGGCTTCGCGTAGCGTGCGCGTCGCATGAACTCATGCCCCTGGCCGTCTTGACGGCAAAGGGCGACGACAAGTGGCCTTTGACCGCCGCGAACGAAACCGAATTCGGGCAGCGCTGGAGAAGGCGAAGCGCTTGGTGCCGCTTCCCAAGGAGCCGGCCGCGCCCGCGAATGTTCTCGAGGTCTCGGTGATCGATTATTTGCTGGATGCGCTTCGCGCGGAAACGAAGGCAACCGTCGTGCGCGGAACTGAGCGAGGCTATCCGGATTTGGAAATTTCGCTCGATGGAAAATACTTTGCCGTCGATTTTAAAGCAGCGCGCCGAAACAAGGCTAAAACCCAAACTGAAAGTCGTATAACGCTCTGCACTGGGAATACGTACTTTCGTTATCCGCAGTTGCACTGGCCAAACACTTTTAGACCATTTCGGGAATATGCGGCGCACATCGAAGTGCTCGCAATTTACACCCTAAATACGCAGTCAACGTGGCGCGTGGATGATCTTGAGTTTATCGTTGGGCAGATGTGGCGTTTTGGTTCGCGGCAACGATCATCGACAGCGCGAGAATATGTTGGCGCTGTGCTGTCACTCAACGATCTGCGCTCGGAGAAAGGCGATTTCGCCACCGAGGATGAATTCCTAAAGTTTTGGAGAAAGTATCCCTTCAAAATAGGACGGACGGTTCAGCAGCAGCTCGACAAGCTACTCAAGAACAGCTGATCAATCCTCGTCCACCACATCAACCAGAATATCCCGCTTCCCGGCAGCGTTCGCTTCCGAGATGATCCCCGCCTTTTCCATCTTCTCGATCAAAGTGGCGGCGCGGTTGTAGCCGATCTGTAATCTCCGCTGGAGATAGCTGGTGGACGCTTTGCGGTCGCGGCGGACGATTTCGACGGCGCGTTCGAACAGGCCGTCGCCGTCGCCGCCTTCGCCGTCGAACAATTCCGGATTGTCGTCGGCGCCGTTTTCGTTCGGCTCTTGGGTGACGTCGGTGCGGTATTGCGGCTGGCCTTGCTCTTTCAGCATGGCGACGACGCGTTCGACTTCGGCGTCGGTCACGAAGGGGCCGTGCAGACGGCGGATGCGGCCGCCGCCGGCCATGAACAGAAGGTCGCCCATGCCGAGCAATTGTTCGGCGCCTTGTTCGCCGAGGATGGTGCGGCTGTCGATCTTCGAGGTGACCTGGTAGGAGATGCGGGTCGGGAAGTTGGCCTTGATCGTGCCGGTGATGACGTCGACCGAGGGGCGTTGCGTCGCCATGATGACGTGGATGCCGGCGGCGCGCGCCATTTGCGCCAGACGCTGCACGGCGGCTTCGATCTCCTTGCCGGCCGTGATCATCAGATCGGCCATCTCGTCGATGACGACGACGATGTAGGGCATCGGCTCTAAGGGGAGCTCGCGGGTTTCGTAGATCGGCTCGCCGCTGGTGGGGTCGAAGCCCGCATGCACGGTGCGCTCGAGGCGCTCGCCGCGCTCCAGCGCATCGCGGACGCGCTCATTATAGCCGGTGATGTTGCGCACGCCGAGCTTGGACATGCGGCGATAGCGGTCCTCCATCTCGCGCACGGTCCATTTGAGCGCGACGACGGCTTTCTTCGGATCGGTGACGACCGGGTGCAGCAGATGTGGGATGCCCTCATAGACGCTGAGCTCCAGCATCTTGGGGTCGATCATGATGAAGCGGCACTCATCAGGCGTGTGCTTGTAGAGCAGCGATAAGATCATCGCATTGATGCCGACCGATTTGCCCGAGCCGGTGGTGCCGGCGATGAGCAGGTGGGGCATCTTGGTGAGATCGGCGGCGAAGGGGTCGCCTTCGATGGTCTCGCCGAGCGCCAGCGGCAGATCGCCTTGCGTGCCGGCGAAGCTGGCGGAGTTGAGGAGCGAGCGCAGGAACACGGTTTCGCGCTTGCCGTTGGGCAGTTCAATGCCGATGGCGTTGCGGCCGGGGATGACGGCGACGCGCGCGGCGGTGGCGTTCATGGTGCGCGCGATGTCGTCGGAAAGGCCGATGACGCGCGATGATTTCACGCCGGCGGCGGGCTCGAACTCGAACAAGGTCACGACGGGGCCGGGGCGCGCGGAGAGCACTTCGCCCTGCACGCCGAAGTCGGCGAGCACGGTTTCGAGTTGGCGGCTCATGGCGTGCAGCGTTTGCGGATCGTGCTGCATGCTGCGCTGCTTCGGCGTCGAGAGCAGATCGGTGTCAGGCAGATCGAACTCGCGGCCGAAGTGGAACGAGGCGTGCTGCTTTTCCTTCTTCGGCGGACGCGGACGCTCCGGCGCGCGCTCGCGGCGCGGTTCTTCAGCGCGCACGCGTTCGGGGCGCGGCGCAGGCCGCGGCGGGCGCGGACGCTCGGCTTGCGGGCGCTGGTCGATGAGCGGGCGGGTTTCCTCTTCCGTATCGCGGCGCGCCTTCTCCGAGACGTAGCCGATGGCGCGCTGCGTAACGGCCGCGCCGCCAACAGCCGCACGGCGCGCAACGTGCGCGGCGTTCTTCACGTCTTCCGCGCGCACCTGGAACGACCAGCCAATGCTGAGCAAACCACCGATGGCGCAGAGAATGCCGGTCAGCACGTGCGGGAACGGCAGGCCTGGCATCGAAGCGAGACCCGCGATGATGCCGGACACCCAATCGCCGATCAGGCCGCCAAAACCAGTCGCCAGCGGCCAGCCTTCCGGCGTCGGGATGATGGCGGCAGCGGCGGCGAGCAGCGTGATGCCGAGAAAGGCGACGCCAACGCGGCGCTTGTCGATGCGCGCCACCAATTGCCGGCGCATGATGCGCATGATTCCAGCCGCGAGCAGCGCAGCCATGAGCAGAGGCGCGGCGGCGCCGAAAATCTGGATGGCGAGATCGGCGAGCATGGCGCCGGGGCCGCCGAACAGATTGTGCGTGGCGCCGTTGCTGGCGGTGTTGAGGCTCGGATCTTCCGGCGAATAGGTGAGCACCGCGCCCAGGCCGTAAAAGCCGAAGACAGCGCAGCTCACAGAGAGCGCGGCGCGCTTCAACGCCAGGCGCCCGGCGGCGGACGAAGCGACGGAGGGCGTTCTCGCCCCTTGATGGTAAACGTCGTCAGTCATGTGTTTGGAGCTGCTCGTTTTGGCGCCGCGTTCAAGTTCGCGACTTTTGGCCCTCCCGGTAAACGAGCGATGAAGATTCGGCTGCGAACAGGGTTACTCCAGCATTCATGTAACAGTGCAAAAAGACTGCGTTAATTGAGGTAAACGCTGCGATCGTGCACGGCGCGCGTAGCCGCTTGCCGGCGCCGTTCGGTGTGGCGCCGATCCGATCCCGTTTCAGCGCCGCAATCAGCCAAGGAAAAAGCGCGGCTCTTGCGAGCCGCGCTTGAGTACAGGGGAGTTCTGCCGATTAAGAGTGGTAGGCCACCTCGCCGTGCTCGGCGTAGTCGACGCCTTCCGATTCAGTTTCCTTGCTGACGCGGCCGCCGGTGAGGCCGCGCGCGATCACCCAAACGATCAGCGAGCCGATGCCGGACCAGGCGAGCGTGACGAGCACGCCTTTGGCTTGCGCAATCACTTGCGGAACGATGCCCGGATAGATCGCCACGCCGCCGGCGGCGTAGTCGACGATGCCAGCGCCGCCGAAAGCGGGGTTCACGACAATGCCGGTGCCGATGGCGCCGACGATGCCGCCAATGCCGTGGATGCCGAACACGTCGAGGCTGTCATCGTACTTGAGCCAGGACTTGAGCGCCGAGCAGGCAAACAAGCAGATCGGGCCAGCGACGAGGCCGAGGATGAGCGCGCCCACGGGGCCTGCAAAGCCAGCCGCAGGCGTGACCGCGACGAGGCCAGCGACGGCGCCCGAAGCGAGGCCAAGCAAGCTCGGCTTACCCTTGGTGAGCCACTCGGTGAGCATCCACGAGAGTGCGGCGCCAGCTGGCGCAACGAACGTGTTGATCAAAGCGAGCGCGGCGTAGGCGTTGCTCTCAAGATTGGAGCCGGCGTTGAAGCCAACCCAACCAACCCAGAGCAGGCCCGAGCCGATCACCGTGAAGGTGAGGTTGTGCGGCGGCATCGGTTCTTTGCGATAGCCGGTGCGCGCGCCGAGCAGAATGGCGCCGACGAGTGCTGCAACGCCTGAGTTGATGTGCACCACGGTGCCGCCGGCGAAGTCGAGCGCGCCAAAGCTCCAGATCAGGCCCGCGCCCGCGGCGACGGCTTCAGCGTTGGCGGGATCGGAGGCCATGAGCGGGCCGCCCCACCACCAGACCATGTGCGCCATCGGGTAATAGACGACGACCGGCCAGAGGATCGAAAACACAACAATAGTGCTGAATTTCACGCGTTCGGCGACGCCGCCGAGGACGAGTGCGGCGGTGATGCAGGCGAACGTCATCTGGAAGGCGACGAACACCAATTCCGGAATGGCGACGCCGACGGAGAAGGTTTCCACGAGCGTCGATGTGTCGACGCCAGTGAGAAACGCCTTGCTCAAGCCGCCGACAAATCGGTTCAAGCCACCGCCGTCGGTGAAGGCGAGCGAGTAGCCGACCAACAGCCACATCACCATGCCAATGGCGGTGACGACGAACACCTGGCTCAAAATCGAGACCATGTTCTTGGCGCGCACGAGGCCGCCATAGAAGAGCGCAAGGCCCGGGATGATCATCAGCAGCACGATCACCGTGGAGATCAGCATCCAGGCGACGTCGCCCTTATCGACCGCCAACTCCGGCGCCGCCGCGACTTCTTCCACAACCTCTTCGACAACAACCGCTTCGGCTTCCGGCGCCGGCGCCTCGACCGTCGCGGCTTCCTGCGCCCACACCATGTCGGGCGCGGCCAATCCTAGCGCCAGCGTCGCGGCAAGCGCCGCTCCGCCGATGCGCACCGCACGCCATAGGCCGTGCAGCTTCCCCTGATTTTTTGTCATGCCCCGCTCCATGTCTATCTAGCGGTGCGATTGGTCGAGGCGGGGACGGTTCCCGCAAGCACGCGGGGGCCCACTATTGTGCAGTGCGGCGCCTTCGCTCAAAAAAAAGGCGCCGTGCCTCAAGCTTGCGCGTTGAGGCCGCATCGACGCCGGAGCGGCGAGAGGCCTATCGTTCGCCATGAGCAATGGTCGCGGTTTTGATGCGGACGTGATTCTGGGCGGCGGCGGCCTGGTTGGGCAGACGCTGGCTCTGGCGTTGGATCAGGCCGGGCTTTCGGTGATCGTGATCGATGCGGCCAAGCCCGCTGAAACACTGGCGCCGGCCTTTGATGGCCGCGCGTTTGCGATTGCCTTTGCGTCATACCGGATGTGGCGGGCTTTGGGCTTGGGCGATGAACTCGATCAGGTCGCGCAGCCGATCGAACAGATCATGGTGACGGACGGGCGCCTTGCCGGCCGCGGCCGGCAAGGCGGGCCATCGCCGCTGCATCTCCATTTCGATCGCGCTGAACTCACCGATAGCGATGAGCCTCTGGGCTTAATGCTCGAAGCGCGTCACGTGCGCATGGCGCTTGATCGCGGCGTGAAGGCGCGCCCTTCGATCCGCATGATCCAGCCAATGTCCGTCACTGATATCGCGCGCGATCCCGCTGGCGTGACTGTGACGCTGGCGAATGGCGAAACATTGCGCGCGCCTTTGCTTGTCGGCGCAGACGGTCGGCGCTCATTCGTGCGCCAAGCCGTCGGCATTCGCACCATCGCTTGGGATTATCCGGTGACGGCGATCGTCGCCACCATCGCGCACGAAGAGCCGCACGGCGCCGTCGCGCACGAATACTTTCTGCCCAACGGCCCGTTCGCGATCCTGCCGCTGAAAGGCAACCGCTCCAACATCGTCTGGGCCGAACCACGTTTGGCCGCCGATGCGTTGCTGAAAATGAACGAGCCGGACTTTCTGGCCGAGCTGCGTCTGCGCTTCGGCGATCATCTCGGCGCGCTCGCACTGCAAGGCCCGCGCTTTGGCTATCCGCTCTCGATGCAATTGGCCGAACGCATGATTGATACGCGCGTCGTGCTCGCCGGCGATAGCGCACACGGCATCCATCCGCTCGCCGGGCAGGGCTTGAACCTCGGCTTGAAGGATTGTGCCGCGTTGGCCGAATGCATCGCCGATGGCGTGGGCCTCGGGCTCGATCCGGGCGATGTCTCGATCCTCGAGCGCTACCAACGCTGGCGGCGGTTCGACAATGTGTCGATGGCGCTCGGCATGGAATTTTTTGACAAGCTCTTCTCCAACGACATCCCGCCCATTGCCGCCGCGCGTCGCGTTGGCTTGGCTGCGGTGAACGCCGTCGGCCCAGCGCGTCGCTTCTTTATGAAGTATGCCGGCGGCGCGGCTGGCGATTTGCCGAAACTGTTGCGTGGCGAAAGCTTGGCTGCTTGAGCACGACACCGCTTGCGCCCGCCGAGCGCCTCAATCGCGGGGCGTGGTCGTGGGCGCTGTTTGAGTGGGCGCGCAATCCCTACATCATTCTCTGCGGCGTCTATGTGTTTGCGCCGTACGTCACCAACATCGTCGTCGGCGATCCTGTGCGCGGCCAAGTCGCGCTCGCTGGTTGGCATACGATTTCCGGCATTACCGTTGCGCTCACGGCGCCGTTCCTCGGTGCGGCGGCTGACAGCATGCGCAGGCGAAAGCCGCTCTTGGCGGCGATCCTCGCTGTGATGGTCGTGGCGATGTTGGCGCAATGGTACGCGATGCCGGGCGGCGCTGGCCTGCCGCTCTGGGGCGTCGGCGCGGCGATCATCGTCGCCGGCATTTGCTTTGCGTGGACGGAAGTTCTGCACAACGCGATGATTACGAGCGTCGCCTCGCCGCGTTTGGTGCCGGCGGTGTCGGGGCTTGGCTTGTCGCTTGGCAATGCAGCGTCGGTATTGCTGCTGATTTTCGTGCTGGTGACGATTGCGCTGCCCGGCACGGTGCTGCCAGGCGCGCCTCTGTTCGGACTCGATCCCGCAGCGCACGAACCGGCGCGCAGCGTCGTCGTGATTTGTGCGATCTGGATGGCGGCGTTTTCCGTGCCGTTATTCCTTTGGTCGCCCGATGGCGTAGCCGGCGGCGGCGCCAAATTGTTCGACTCGATCGCGCAGGGCGCAATCAATGTCACGCGCACAATCCGCAAACTGCGCGACTATAAGAACGTCGCACTCTTCCTGCTGGCGCGCATGTTCTACGCCGACGGTACGACAGCGATCCTCATCTTCAGCGGCGCTTATGCGTCGGGCGTGATGGGCTGGGATCTGCTGGAGATGCTGCTTTATGGCCTCTCGCTTTCGATCGTGGCGGTGAGCGGCGGCTTTTTCGGCGCTTGGCTGGAACACCGCATCGGCTCGCGCAACGCGCTGGCCTCGATGATCGCGCTGACGCTTCTGTGCCTGGTGGCGATGACGTCGATGTCGCTGACCTCGATCCTGTTCATGCCGGCCTCATCGGCGCCGGTGTGGGACGCCCCGGTGTTTCAAAGCGCGCCGGAACTCGCCTATCTGGGCTTCTCCATGCTGATCGCGATCTCGATCACCAGCGCCATCGCTTCGGGCCGCTCGCTGATGGCTAAGCTCGCGCCGAAGGGCATGGAGGGCGAACTGTTCGGGCTTTACGCGCTTTCCAACGCCGCCACGGTTTGGCTGGGGCCGATGCTGGTCGAGTATTTCACCTCCGCTTACCAAAGCCAGCGCGCCGGCTTTGCCTCCATCGCCATTCTGCTGCTGGCAGGGCTCTTGCTGTTGCTTAGGGTTAAACCGCCAGCGGAGCAGAGCGGGTGACGCCCGAATTCGTGCAGCAATTCATGCAGCGCGCCGTGGTGCGCGACTTTCTCCGCTTCGCCGCTGTCGGCGCGGTGGCGACGGTCGTGCACTATGCCGTGCTGATCGCGATGACGGAGCTTGGCGGCGCAAGCCCGGTCATCGCCACCATTTGCGGCTTCTTCGTCGGCGCGCTGGTGAGTTACACGCTGAACCGCCGCTACACGTTCGCAACTAAGCCCGCGTTCGGCAAAGGCTTGCTCAAGTTTCTGCTGGTGATCGCCGTCGGCGCCGTGATCAATGCAGGCATCGTGGCTGCGTTCGTGAACGCCGGCGTCCACTACATGATCGGCCAAGTGATCGCGACGGGCCTGGTGCTGATCTGGAATTTCGCCGGCGCGCGGCTCTTGGTTTTTCGCTGACGCAGAAAAAGGACGCGGAGGGGAGCAATCTCCGCGTCCTTCTCTATCGCCGCGCGTTTGGGCGTGGGGGGCTTGGTCGTCGCGGGCTAAGCGACGAGGCGCGCGGCTTGAACGAAAACGGTCACCACCAAGGGCGCAAACACCAGGGCGGCTGCGACGAGCGCCAGAACAATGGCCGCGGCGCTGAACTCCTCCCGCACTTAAGCGACGATCAGCGCGGCTTGGTTTAACGTGGCCATCGCCATCGGGGCGAACACGGCGCAGGCGGCGATCAGGGCGAAAAACTTGGTCATCTCATTTGCTCCACTCGAAGCGCTCGCTTCGATGAGGAGAAGGTAGGAGCAGGTTAGGGATGGCGATGTGACGGCGGTCACGCCGCGTTCACGGCGACCGATACGTCAGGCTTCGCGGGTTGAGCACACGGTAAGTCGTAGCGCCGTGGAGTTTGCGGATGCGGGCAAAGTCGATGCGCGCCATGGCGAGGGCTTCGGCCTGGTCCGTGGCGTTGACGGTGTAGGAGTGGACGACGTCAGCGTCCGCCACGAACTCGACCAGGAAGCTCACCAGGGCTCTCATACAGCACGCAGGTACCGGCGGCGCCGATTCTGCTCTGTACGCTATCGTACAAAGAGATGACGAAAGGCTGTCTTTGTGCGGTTGCGTACCGAACTGCCGGGAACTTGCGGGCTAAGGTTCCATCGTTCGCACGCACTCGGCGCCCACGAACTTTGCTCGGGAGGAACCCCATGTCCATCTCGCACCAAGAGTTTCTGAAAGTCTGCACATTCTGCGGTGAGATTTTCGACGCCAACATCGAAGCCGAAGGCATCCATCACCGGCAGCTCAACCACGCGCCCTTGCTCCCCGTGCGCAAATCGTGGCGGCGGCCAACTTTGATGTGCGTTCGCGCGCGCTAAGCCGAAGAAGCGCGGGGACCGTCTCAGCCGCGATCCCGATGCTTCCTGTGAGCGGCCTTCCAACCTTCACCCGTCTGGAAGGCCGTTTCGTCTTCTAACTCGGTTTAGCGGGCGCTGAGCTTCAAGCCTCGTCCCGAAGCCCGCGCAGCCGCAATGTTTCACGATAAACGCGGAGCTTTTCTTCTTTGTGGGCGCCTAAATCGTAGAGCAGGTCCCAGGAATAGAGGCCGGTGTCGTGGCCGTCGTCGAAGCTGATGCGCACGGCGTAGCGGCCGATGGCGTCGGCGCGTGTGACGCCGACATTGGCTTTGCCCTTCACCGGCGGCGGCGCATCGCCGCCATGGCCCTTGTTTTCGGCGCTCGGGCTTTCGATGCGCAGCAGTTCGAACGGAATGTCGAACTTGGCGCCGTCATCGAAGCTGATGTGCAGCGCTTTCGCTTCGCGGTCGAAGACAAGATCGGTGGGCCAAGGTGAGGTCATTTGGGCGCACTCACTCGTCCGCCCCCAACTCGCGCGCTTCGTCGATCAGCATGATCGGCACGCCGTCGCGGACGGGATAGGCGAGGCGGGCGGCGTCGCTGATCAGCTCTTGCTTGGCGCGGTCATAGCGCAGCGGCGTGCGCGACTGCGGGCAGACGAGCACTTCGAGCAGCTTCGGATCAACGTCACTCATTGCATCGACCGCGGCCCGCCGCCGCCTTCATCGGCGACATCCCATTCGAGCAGCGCGATCAGCGCGTTGTTGCGGTCTTCCAGCGTTTGGCTTTCCAGCAGCGCTTGCTTGGCGGCGGCGTCGAACGGGCAGATTTGCGCGGCGACATTGATCACGGTTTCCGTCGGCGCCTGCTCGACTGAATCCCAATCGACCGAGAAGCCGTGCAGGCCAGCGTATGTTTTGAGCGTCGCGATCAGCTTGCCGCGATCGATGGCGCGGTCGCTGGCGGGCGCGAAATCGTCAGCGAACGCATCGTAGGAGACGAAAGCCTGGCGATAGGGCGTGCCGGCATTGAGTTCGCGCAGCGCATTGAAGCGCGCGACGCCGGTCAGCGTGATCAGATAGCGGCCGTCATCGGTTTCCGAGAACGTCGTGATGCGCCCCACCGTGCCGACATCGGCGAGATCGGCCACCGTCTCGCCATCGTCGCCGACGCTGGGCTGGATCATGCCGATCAGCCGCTCGGCGCCGAGCGCGTCGTCGACCATGTTGAGATAGCGCGGCTCGAACACGTTGAGCGCCAGCACGCCGCGCGGCAACAGGATCGCGCCTTCCAGCGGAAAGAGCGGGATCGTCTGCGGCAAGTCCGCAGGTTTGCGATAGCCGAATGCGCTCATGAGAACAGGATCGCCGAAAGCTTGCGGCGCCCGCTCTTGGTCACCTCCGACATCGGGCCGGCGGCCTCGAACACTTTCAGAAGCTGCGCGCGCGCAGCGCCCTCATTCCACTCGCGGTCTTTCTCGATGATGGCGAGCAGATGTTCGCTGGCGTTTTCGAGATCGCCACGCGCCGAGAGCGCTTCGGCCAATTCGAAGCGTGCTTGCAAATCTTCCGGATCGTTGGCGACCTTGAGACCGAGATCGCTGGCGTCGCCCGTCGCTTCCGCCTTGCCGGCCAGTTCGAGTGCTGCGCGCACGCTTGCCACGTCCGGGTCGTTGGCTTTTTCCGGCGGCGCGTGTTCGAGAATTTCGCGCGCCTGCTCGGGATCGCCTGCAGTGAGCGCGACGCGCGCCATGCCGGCAATGGCTTTGACGTTCTCGGGATCGAGCTGCAGCACGGCGGTGTAGCCCTGCGCCGCGCCGCCAATGTCGCCGAGCTTCAGCGACTCCGCCGCTTGCTCCAGCAGCGGTTCGATCTCGGCCGTCATGTCGGCGCCGGCGAGGCGTTCGACGAAGAGCTTGATCTGGCTTTCCGGGATCGCGCCCATGAAGCCGTCAATCGGCCGGCCTTGATCGAAGGCGTAGACAGCCGGGATCGATTTGACGCCCAGTTGGCCGGCGACGCCGGGATGTTCGTCAATATTGATCTTCACCAGCCGCACCGCGCCGCCAGTGGCGCGCACGGCTTTTTCGAGCGGCGGCCCGAGCGTCCGGCAGGGGCCGCACCAGGGCGCCCAGAAATCCACGATCACCGGCGCTTGCCGCGACGCCTCGACCACGTCGGCCATGAAGCCCTGGTCGGAACCGTCTTTGACGATGTCTGTGTCCGGCGTCGCCGCGCCGTCGATGAAGGTCATGCGTGTGTCCTTATGTTCAGGGGAGAACATGGGCCGGAGGCGCGCCAGGTTCAATTCGTGTCGGTTGGCCGGCGGCGTCGAAACTGAGCCGGATCGGCTCGCGGCCCAGGGCGCGGACGAATTTCAGCATGTCGCCCGGGCTGATGGCGGTGGTGGCGTCATTGCGGAGCGGATGAAAATTGACCGGGTCGTGGGCGAAGAAACCTTCGTCGAGGATGAGGGTGACGCGGCGATCCGGGTCGTTGATCAGCGCAAAGAGCGTGACCGAGCCTGGCGTGACGCCAAGATGCTGCAACAGCAGTTCGGCATTGCCGAAGCTGAAGCGCGGAACTCCGAGCAGTTTAGAGACGGCGTTGAGATCAATCGCGCTCTCGCCCAGCGCCGAAAGCAGCCAAAGCCCGCCCTTTTTGTCCTTGAGGAACAGGTTCTTGGAATGGCCGCCAGGGAGCGCCGCTTTCAGGTCGGCGCCTTCCTCGACGGTGAAGATCGGCCGGTGCTGGTGGGTGACGTGGGCGACGCCGAGCGTGTCGAAGTAGGCAAACAGATCGTCTGGCGTGGCGGGCGGCATCGCCACCCCTTGGCGCAAGCGCGCTGGAACGTCTAGGGATGGGCGATGAAACTGACCTGTTATCAAGTCGATCCATCGGCCTCCGAGATGGTCCCTGGTTCGCCCGACCGTGATTGGATGGATCGCTTCGCCGATCGCCACCCCTATCGCTGTTTGCCGCTGGTGGTGGCGAACACGTCGGGCTGGACGCTGAACTCGCCGGTGTCGTTCACCGCCTCATGGAATGGCGGGCCCCGCGTCGAAGACATTCGACTCGATCCCGATGACGGCACGCCGCCGGATATGCTGAAGCGCTGGGCTGTCTCGCATTTTTCCGGCGGTGTGCTGACGTTTCACACCGGCTGGCTCTTCCGCACCGAGCCGGGTTGGGATCTCTGGACCGGCGGCCCGCCCAATCAGATCAAGGACGGCATTCAGCCTCTCGTCGGTGTCGTTGAGACTTACTGGCTGCCGTTTCCTTTCACGATGAACTGGCGTTTCACGCGCCCGGGCATGGTGTCGTTCAAAAAGGGCGAGCCGTTCTGCTTCATCTTCCCGATCCCGCACCAAACGCTCGACGATGTGCAGCCGATCATCAAATCGATCGAGGACGATCAGGACCTGAAGCGCCAGTACACGGCCTGGGGCGATAGCCGCTCGAACTTCATCACGCGCCTGCACGACAACGACGCCGAAGCGGTGAAACACGGCTGGCAACGCGATTACTTCCGCGGCCGCACCCCCGAAGGCCACGTCGCCCCCGACGACCACATCAACCGCCGCCGGCTGAAGTCGCCAAGGAAGGCCGAGAAGGGGGAGTAGACTCTCTCTAGGTGCAGCAGATGGCCTTCGCCGCGTGCGGCCCCTTGCGCCCGGCCCCGCCCTCTGCGATAGGAGCGCCCCTCAGGCGCAAGCGATCGCGCCACCCAGGATGCGGGCGTAGCTCAGGGGTAGAGCACAACCTTGCCAAGGTTGGGGTCGTGAGTTCGAATCTCATCGCCCGCTCCAGTTTTTCCGACACAGAAGTTGTGCGCCGCGCCTTTTAGGCGTTGGCGGCGGCGTGGTTCATGGCTTCGTTGAGATAGCCGTCGAGGGCCGCGCCATTGATTGCGCCGGGGTTGCGCAGGGTGCGTTCGGCCTGTTTCAGGCTATCGGCGCAGCGGAAGCAATTGGTGCGTTCGGCCTCGGTTATGGCGGCGGTGAGGATTTGCGTCATGTGCCGGCGATCTTCCGGCGTCCGCAGATCCATGGCTTGCACGCGTACGCGGCGGAGCAGGTGGCCGAGCGAGGGCATTGGCGCGGTTTCGTCATAGCCGCGGCGATCGCGCCACGGCTTTTTGCCCGCCCGTTTACGCCGGTCGGGGCCAAAGTATTCGCGTGTGTCTACCCACTTATCGCGCATGGTAACGGACGCTACGCCGCAATCCTAAATGACGCGTTAGTCATGTGGTATGCGGTACGGACTAACCCCAATCAGCGTTTGCGGATTAGGCCTTCTTGCGCCGTCGACACCACCAGCACGCCATCCTCGCGATAGATGGCGCCGCGATTGAAGCCGCGCGCGCCGGATGCGGACGGGCTGTCTTGCACGTAGAGGTGCCAGCGCGAGAAATTGGTCGGGCGATGAAACCAGATGATGTGATCGAGGCTCGCCGTCTGCACGCCTGACATCCACGATACGCCGTGTGGACGCATCGCCGTGCCGAGCAGCGAGAAATCCGAAGCGTAGGCGAGCAAGGCTTGGTTCAGCGCGACGTCGTCGCCCAAATCTTCGCGCCCGCGCAGCCAGACATATTGCTCGGCTGATTTCTGGGTGGGGGAGAGCAGCGACATCGGATCGATCGGACGCATTTCGATCGGCCGTTTGCGCAGCCAGCGTTTGTGTGCGTCCGGCACGTCCTTCAGTTCTTCGCTGACCCGCTCGACGTCGTCCTGGATCTGCTCGGGGCGGGTGACGCCGGCCGGCATCGTGGCCTGGTGATCGAAGCCTTCCTCGACGACCTGGAAGGAGCAGGCCATGTTGAAAATCTGCTCGCCTTTTTGAATGGCGATGACGCGCCGGGTCATGAACGTCTTGCCGTCGCGCGAGCGCTCGACCTGGTAGAGCACCGGAATGCTCGGATCGCCCGGGCGGATGAAATAGCTTTGCAGCGAATGGCAGATGCGATCTTCGACGGTGTTGTAGGCGGCCATCAGCGCCTGCGCTACGACCTGGCCGCCGAAAATGCGCTGGCGCTCCTCCGGCGGCGAGACGCCGCGGAAGAGGTTCACCTCGATCTGTTCGAGGGTTAGCACTTTGGTGAGTTCGTCCATGATCGGCATGGGGTTGGTCTCGTCGCTTCGGGGAGGCCTGGGCTTATGGCTGGGCGCGCGTTCGCACAAGGCGCCGCAGCGTTGGGGTGACCTGCGGAACGGCAGGGCGTGCGCGTGCGGCGGCGTTCAGCGGGGCTGAGGCCGTTGGCATGCGCCGGGCATGCGTGCAGCTCATGAGGTGTCGGGCGTGAGGCTGTGCGTGCGGCCTTCGATGAGCGACTAGATCTCGGCGTGATCGGCGGGCGCGATGCGATGCTGGAGTTCGCTCGGGGCGCGCACGATGACGGCGGCCAAGTGCGGGCGCGCGTGCAGGCGGCGGGAGAGACGCCGCACATAGGGTGCGGGATTATTGTGCACGCGCAGGAGTGCTTCGAAGCGCTCGGCGAGCGGCCAAGCGGAGTGGAAGGTTTGCGGACCGCCGGCTTCCAGCCGGCACGGTGTGTGAGCCGCCGACAGTCTTTCAGGACGAGCCAGTTTGCCGGCTGGAAGCCGGCGGTCCGCAGATGTGAACACACGAAAGCTCACGCGCCACTGCTCGGGCTTGTCTGGCCAGAACTCCATCGTTCGGCGTTTTCGCGCGCGCTTAGTGTGGAGCAGCGGGCGTATGTTGGGTTTCGGATAGTGGCTCGCCTCGATGAAGAGGAGGCGCCGCATCAAAGCTTCGGCGCAGCGGAGCCAGTTGAGAATGGGCTTGTGCTCTGGCCCGAGGATGGTGTGACGCGCGGCCAAACGCCCCGGCGCGCCGAAGAGGTTGAACAGCGTTTCCAGAAACGCGCCAGCCGCGCGCCAGAGCGGCAAAGGTGCGAAGCGATGATCGGGTGGTGAAGACATGGGCGCGCAGTGTGCGCGCGTTTCGAGCCGGTCGGATTGATTTCGGGTGGGGTGTTGGAAATCAGCGCGTTGAGGCGCGACGAGTATGGATAGCGCGCTTCCCCATCCCCCTTCGTCGTTCCGGACGCGCGGAGCGCGGTCCGGAATCCTGGGGCGACAGTTGCGCCCTTCACCCCCTGGGTTCCGGGCTCGATGCTGCGCATCGGCCCGGAATGACGGATTTTGTTTTGTGAAGAGCGGCTTTAGGTGCCGACGGCAGCAGCTTAAGCGCTTCTCGCCACGTCTTCATCGCGCTGGCTGGCGACGAAGCGTTGTTCGATCATGGCGACGGTGTCGACGACTTGGTCGAGCATGCGGACGCTGCGCTGTTCGACGCCCAGAATGCGCTCCTCAACGCGTTTGCGCAGAGCTTCGAAAGCGGTGGCGAGATCGCGTTCGGGTTCGCGCGGGCTTTCGAGCGCAGCCAGGCGCTGCTCGTTGTCGTCGATGAAGCGCGCGATCTCGCCGGTAATACTCTGGATGGCGCTGACTTGCTTGTTCTCAATGTCGGCGATGCGCTCTTGCAGCGCCAGCACGGCGCCGCGTTCGGCTGAACCGGATAAGCTCTCAAGACGAATGTCGGCGAAGGCGAGTTCGAGCGCGTGGACGCGTTCGTCGGTCTTGGCGGCGGTCTCGCCATTTTGGGCGGCGACGCGGTTCAACAGCCGGGCCATGCCTTGCAGCTGCTCGGCGGTATCGGCGAGTTGGGCCTCTTGTGCCTCGATGCGCTGCGCCATGGCTTGCGCGGTCTCGGCGGTTGCATCGAGATCAGCAATGCGCGCGGCGGCGGCGGTTTCGAGCTTCGAGACCCGATCGGGGAGGGTTTGATCGATGCCGCCGAACTCGGTTTCGATAGCATCCATGCGCTGCGCCAGCGGGCTGGTTACTGAGTCCAGACGCTGAAGCGCGGTGTCGAGCAAATTTGTGTGCGCCAGCGCGCTGGCGACGCCCTCGCGCAGCAGTGCGTTCTCGACTTCGGCTTGGCCGCGGACTTGCGAGAGTTGCGCGGCAATCTCTTGGTCGCCGCGGGCGATGTCGGCGGCGAGTTTTTCGAGCGCGACATTGGTGCAGGCTTCGACGCGGTTGATCTCGGCGGTGGCGGTTTGGCGGATGTGGCTGGCGACGCGCTCGACGTTTTCGAGGCGCTCCTGCGTGGCGTTGTGGCGCAAATTCCAGTCGGCCTCGGCGCGGGCGAGCAGGGCGCGCACTTGCGCTTCGCCGTCGCTGACGCGCTGTGTGATCTCTTTACGCGTTGCGCCGAGGCCGGCGCCGACGGCGTCGACGGCGATGTCGAGCTGCGACAGGTGGTGCTGCAGCGCGGATTGGACGTCGCGGACGCCGGCGATGTCGGCGCTGATTGCCGCGCGCGTCGAAGCTAGGGCAGCCTCCTGCGCCTCGCCGCGGTGACGGGCGTCGGCGGCGAGCGCGGCATCGGCTTGGCGCAGCGTTTCTGCGGTTTCTTCCAGCGCCGTTTGGGCGGCGTCTTCAGCGTCGAGGATTTGCGCGCGCAAGCTTTCGGTGGTTCGGGCGGCCTGGTTTTCCTGATCGATCACGCGCTCGGCGAGGGAGCCGAGGCGTTCGGCGGCGTCGGCGAAGGCGGCATGGACGTGCGCGCGAGTCTCGGCGGCGTTTTCCTCAATCCGGGCGTCGAGCAGTTCGCGGGCGGCACGGAATTCGGCGATCAAGTCGGCGATGGCGGCGTCAGCTTCGGCGGCGGCATCGACGGCGCTAGCGCGAATTTCGCCCAGGCCGATGTGGAGACGGCTCGCGATATCGTTTGTAAACTCGGAGAAGTCGCTGGCGACGGCGTGCTTCAAGGCATTGTGGGCCTCGGCCAATTCGGCGGCGGCTTCGTCCGCATTGCGGGCGATCATCTCAACGCTGTCGATGCGCTGGTCGAGCCCGGTCGTGCGGTCGGTGTGCGCGGCTGCGAGCGTGGCGATATTGTCGCCGACGACGGTGAGGTCCATGTGCACGCCGGCAAAGGCGGCGGCGTTTTCCTGCTGAGTCTGGGTCAGCGCGTTGGCGGTGTCGCCGACGACGCCTTCCATCTCGCCGACCCGGTTGGTGAGATCGAGCATGGAATCGTCGAGCGTATGCACGGCGGCGTTGAGCCGGCGCTCGAGCCCGCGCAGGCGGTGGCGCACGGCATAGGTTTCGGACCCGTCGCCCAGAGGCGCAATAATCGGGGCGCCTCCGCCCTGAGCGTGGGTGGATTCAGCCTCGGTCTCGCCATTAAGCTGATCGAGGAGGGCGCTTCTGACCACAACGTTGGTCAGATAATCGCTGACGCTCAGGCCCAGGCGCGCCGCCTCTTCAACGGCGCGTTCGCGGAGAGAAGGGTCGATACCCTTCAGCACCCAAGAAGACGTCTCACTCATCACAGCCTCGTGTCCCTCTCCTTCTTGGATGACCGAACGTGCTTAAGGCCGCGTAAAATCTCGATTTTTGATTTCCTAAGGAAGCGTTTCCGGCGCCGGGCGCCACAATTGAGTTTTTTCCGCTTCAGGCGCCCGCAAGCGCGCAAATCATGGCATCCTCTGATGCGTGATTGGGCGGCTTGGGCGCGTTGACGCCCGCGTCTGACTTATGGCCGCCAGAATTGCATGGCTATTTGTTAAGCGTCGTTAGGCAGTCGCACCTATGTAAAGTCTGCCGGGGCGAACGGAGGCACGATGTCAGAGGATATCTTTCGCAGTTACGCGCGCTCGTTTGAATCGCGGCGCGAAGCGGAAATGTCGCTGCAGGACTTTTTGAGCCTCTGCCGCGACGAACCGATGGCCTACGCAACGGCGCATGAGCGCCTGCTGGCCGCGATCGGCGAACCGCGCATGGTGGACACCTCGAAGGACGCCCGCCTAGGGCGCGTGTTCATGAACCGCACGGTGCGCTTCTATCCGGCGTTCGCCGAGTTTTACGGCATGGAAGAGACGATCGAGCGGATCGTCGCCTTCTTCCGCCACGCCGCGCAGGGCTTGGAAGAGCGCAAACAAATTCTCTATTTGCTGGGCCCGGTCGGCGGCGGTAAGTCGTCGCTGGCGGAGCGTCTGAAGGCGCTGATGGAAGATCAGCCGATCTATGTGCTGAAGGCCGGCGACCAGATGAGCCCGGTGTTCGAGCATCCGCTCGGCCTGTTCGATCCGGAAGTCTGGGGTAAGAAGCTCGAGGACGAGTACGGCATCCCGGTGCGGCGCCTGACCGGGCTGATGAGCCCGTGGTGCGTCAAGCGGCTGGACGAATTCGGCGGCGACATCACCAAATTCCGCGTCGCCAAGGTCAACCCCTCGCGCCTGCGCCAGATCGGCGTCGGCAAAGTGGAGCCGGGCGACGACAACAACCAGGATGTCTCCTCGCTCGTCGGCAAGGTCGATATCCGCAAGCTCGAAATGCACGCGCAGAACGATCCGGACGCGTACTCGTATTCGGGCGGCCTGAACCGCGCCAACCAGGGCATGCTCGAATTCGTCGAGATGTTCAAAGCGCCGATCAAGATGCTGCACCCGCTGCTGACGGCGACGCAGGAAGGCAATTACGTCGGCACGGAAAATATCGGCGCCATACCGTTCAACGGCATCATCATGGCGCACTCGAACGAGGCCGAATGGCAGACGTTCAAGAATAACAAGAACAACGAGGCCTTCATCGACCGCATCTACGTGATCAAGGTCCCGTACTGCCTGCGCGTCAATGAAGAGCAGAAGATCTACGAAAAGCTGATCCGCGGCTCCGAACTGGCCGAGGCGCCGTGCGCGCCGGCGACTTTGGAAATGCTGGCGCGCTTCTCGGTGCTGTCGCGGCTGAAGGAGCACGAAAACTCCAACCTGTTCGCGAAGATGCGCGTCTATAATGGCGAGAGCCTGAAGGAAGTCGATCCCAAAGCGCGCACGCTGCAGGAATACAAGGACGCAGCCGGCGTCGATGAAGGCATGGACGGCATCTCGACGCGCTTTGCGTTCAAGGTGCTGGCCGGCACGTTCAACCACGACACGCAGGAAGTCGCCGCCGATCCGGTGCACTTGATGTATGTGCTGGAGCAGGCGATCCGGCGCGAGCAATTCCCGGCCGAGACCGAAGGCAAATTGCTGGAATTCATCAAGGCCGAGCTCGGCCAGCGCTACGCCGAGTTCATCGGCAACGAAATCCAGAAGGCCTATCTCGAGTCGTATCACGATTACGGGCAGAACCTGTTCGATCGCTACGTCGATTATGCCGACGCTTGGATTGAAGATATCGACTTCAAGGATCCCGATACCGGCCAGTTGCTCAATCGCGAGCTGCTCAATCAAGAGCTCTCGAAGATCGAAAAGCCGGCCGGCATCGCCAATCCAAAGGATTTCCGCAACGAGGTGGTGAAGTTCACCCTGCGCGCGCGCGCTGGCCATGGCGGCAAGAACCCGTCTTGGACCAGTTACGAGAAAATCCGCGAAGTGATCGAGCGACGCATGTTCAGCCAAGTTGAGGACTTGCTGCCGATCATCACCTTCGGCTCGAAGAAGGACGGCGAGACCGAGAAGAAGCACGAGGAATTCGTGATGCGCATGATGGAGCGCGGCTACACCGAGCGGCAGGTCCGTCGGTTGGTCGAGTGGTACATGCGCGTCAAGCAAGCCGGGTAAGGCGGGCCTCCATGCACATTATTGACCGGCGGCTAAACCCCGGCGGAAAAAGTTTTGCGAACCGGCAGCGTTTCTTGCGCCGCGCCCGCGCGCAAGTGCGGCGGGCGGTGCGCGAGGCCTCTTCGAGCCGCTCGATCAAGGACGCCGGCAAGGGGGGTGAGATTTCCATTCCCGCTGGCGGCGTGCACGAGCCGAGCTTGCGCCGCTCGCACCACGGCGGCTCGCGCGACTACGTGTTGCCGGGCAACAAGAAATATATCGAAGGCGATGGCATTCCGCGGCCGGAGCAAGGCGGCGGCCAGGGTTCGAAGGCCAGTGATAGCGGCGAAGGCGAGGATGAGTTTCGCTTCGCGCTGTCGGACGAAGAGTATCTCGATCTCTACTTGGAAGACTTGGAGCTGCCCGATCTCGCCAAGCGGCAAGTGATGGGCGCGACGGCTGTGCTGTGGCGCCAGGCTGGCTATTCCACCTCGGGGCCGCCATCGCGCATTTCGGTGCCGCGCACGTTGCGGCATTCGATGTCGCGCCGCATCGCGCTGAAGCGGCCGAAAGCCGATGAAATCGTGACGCTGCGGGCCGAGATCGAAAAGCTCGAACGCGAAGGCGGGCATTTCGACGAACTGGTGAAGCTGCGCGGCGATCTCGAACTGCTGCTCGCCCGCTCGAAGCGCATCCCATACATCGATCCGGTCGATGTGCGCTATCGCCGGCTGGAAACCACGCCGAAGCCGATCGCGCGCGCGGTAATGTTCTGCTTGATGGATGTCTCCGGCTCGATGAACGAGCACATGAAGGATTTGGCCAAGCGCTTCTACTCGCTGCTCTACCTCTTCCTCAATCGCCGCTACGAACACGTCGATGTCGTATTCATCCGCCACACGCATGAAGCGCAGGAAGTGGACGAGCAGACGTTCTTCTATTCGCGTGAGACTGGCGGCACGGTCGTTTCCACCGCTTTGTTCAAAATGGCGGACATCATTCGTGAGCGTTATCCGGTCACCGAATGGAATATCTACGCCGCGCAAGCGAGCGATGGCGACAACACGTCGAGCGATAACGCCGTCGTGCTGACGCAGCTGAAAGAAGCGATCCTGCCCATCTGCCAGTATTACGCTTATGTCGAAGTCGGCATGGACGATGAGGAAGAGGCGCCGGGCGCCGGCGAGCCGAGCACCAATCTTTGGCGCGCCTTCCGCCGTGTGCCGGACGATCAGCCTTTCGCTATGCGCAAAGTACGCCATCGCCGCGACATCTATCCGGTGTTCCGCGATCTGTTTGCCCGGCGCCCCGAGGGCGTCGCGGCGGAGGGCGGCTGATGACGATGGTTGCTGACTCGAAGCTGCTGTTTCAAGGGCCGGATTGGGATTTCGATCTGATCAAGCGCGTGCATGAAGCGTGCGGCGAGATCGGCATCAAGGAAATGGGGCTCGACCCTTATCCCAATCAGATCGAAGTGATCACCACCGAGCAGATGCTCGATGCGTATGCCTCCACCGGCATGCCGCTGTTCTATCGGCACTGGAGCTTCGGCAAGCATTTCGCGCGCAACGAGGCGATGTATCGCAAAGGCTATCAGGGCCTCGCCTACGAGATCGTCATCAATTCCAATCCGTGCATCGTCTATATTATGGAGGAAAACTCCGCGACGATGCAGACTTTGGTGCTGGCGCACGCCGGCTACGGGCACAGCCATTTTTTCAAGAACAATTACGTCTTCAAGCAATGGACGGACGCCGACGGCATCCTCGATTATCTCGAATTCGCGCGCGGACTGATCGCGAAGTTCGAGGATCGCTATGGCCAAGAGCAAGTGGAGCGCGTGCTCGATGCAGCGCACGCGCTGCAGAGCCACGGCATTCATCGCTTTCCCCGTAAACGCATGGCCGATTTGCGCTCCGAGCAAGTGCGCGAAGAGGAACGCCGCAAGCACGGCGAGCAATTGTTCAACGATCTCTGGCGCACGGTGCCGGCCGGCAAACGCAAGACGGGCACTGACGACGACTCGCGCCGTAAGGCGCTGCTCGGTCTACCGGAAGAGAATCTGCTCTATTTCTTGGAAAAGACCGCGCCGCGCCTCGCGCCATGGCAGCGCGAAATTCTGCGCATGGTGCGGATGATCAACCAGTATTTCTATCCGCAGCGGCAAACCAAGGTGATGAACGAAGGTTGTGCTACGTTCACGCACCATCGCATCATGAACCGCCTGCACGAGAAGGGTCAAATCAACGACGGCTCGTTCCTCGAATTCATTCACTCGCACACCAGCGTGGTGATGCAGCCGGGGTTCGACGATCGCCGCTTCAGCGGCATCAATCCCTATGCGCTGGGCTTTGCCATGTGTTGCGATATCGAGCGCGTCTGCACCAATCCGACCGACGAAGACCGCGAGTGGATGGGCGACATCGCCGGCAATGGCGATCCGTACGGCACGCTGCGCGACATCTGGGCGAACTATCGCGATGAAAGCTTCATTTCGCAATTCCTATCGCCGCGCGTGATCCGCGATTTCGGCATTTTCCGCGTCTTCGATGACGAGGAAGAAGAGGAAATGAAAGTCACCTCGATCCATGACGAGCGCGGCTATCGCAACATCAAACGCGCGCTCTCAAAGCACTACGACATCGCCTATCGCGACGCCGACATTCAGATCGTCGACGTGGATCTCGCCGGCGATCGCAAGCTGATGCTGCAACATCGCGTGCAAGACGGCATCACGCTGGAAGAGAGCGACACCGAACGCGTCCTCCAACACGTTGCCGATC
Organism: Hyphomonadaceae bacterium; assembly: GCA_022841905.1. Taxonomy (GTDB): domain Bacteria; phylum Pseudomonadota; class Alphaproteobacteria; order Caulobacterales; family Aquidulcibacteraceae; genus Vitreimonas. The sequence goes on from JALHQO010000002.1 coordinate 198,954, forward strand.
TTTGGGGCTATGACGTGAAGCTGATCGAGCAGGACGATAACGGCGTCGTGCGGGCTGAGCATACGGCAAGCCCGCGGCGAGCGTTCGCCTAGCGTTCGTGACCGGCGACACTGGCGGCAAGCGGAGCAGGCGCTAATTTGGCGTCACTGCTCACCGCCCCGTTACGGTGTCGTGGCGGGTTCTTCTGCGGGCAGGCAGAGGAGATCGGCATGTTCAAGCTTGCTCTCAAGCGTTGATCGCGGCGGCGTCCGCGGTCGCGCTCTCGATCGGCGCCGCTCAGGCGCAGGACGCGGTCCAGTATCAAGTCACGCCCGGCGCACTCGAACAGGCGCTGACGCAACTGCCCGCCGCCGCGCTACATCGTCCGCGCGACGACTCTCTACGCCAATGACGAAACTGGTTCGGATTGGCCGGCCTCAGACGAAATCTATGCGGAGTTTGAGTTGCGCACGCCGGATCGTGTCGGTGGTGACGCCTTCTACGCGCGGACGACGACCTTCCAGGATTTTGACACCGGCGAGACCAAGCGCTTCCGTCAGGGCGAGAACTGTCTGACGTCGGCGGTCGTCCCCCAAGGCGCGCGTTGGACCAACAGCCGGGCGCGCTTCTGGGACTGCCACCCGGATGGCGACCGGCACAATCTCACTTTCGTGGTGCGCCTCTATGAAGAGGATTCCGGCGACGACGATTTGATCGGCGAACGCACCGTACGTTGGACGCCGCAGGAGCTTGATGGCCTTAGCCTGGCGGTCGGTGGAAAATCGGCGGAATCTATTCGCCTCGGCGGCTACACTCTGACGTGGGAAGTCGAGCGCGTGCGCTAAATTCCCAACCGCGCCAAGCCGTCGGCGATAGCTGGATCAACCTGAATGTCGCGCGCGGAAATCGGCCGCGTGAGGCGCAGCGTTTCCATGCTGCGGGCGCGGGAGAGGGCGACGTAGGTTTGTCCGGGCGCGAAGGCGCCGCGGCCGAGATCGATTTCGACGCTGTCGAGCGTCATGCCTTGGGCTTTGTGGATGGTGAGCGCCCAGGCGGGGGCGACCGGGAATTGCACGTATTTGAACTCCTCTTTCACCTCCATGCGGTTTTCCTTGGCGTTCCAGGTCCAGCGCGCTTGCGGCCAGGTGGCGCGTTCGACATCGACGTCGTCGCCGGCATCGAGTGCGACGACGATTAGTTCGTCATCGAGCGATTTCACCGTGCCGAGCGAACCGTTCACCCACCGGCCTTCGGGATCGTTCTGCGTGAAGATCACGCGCGCGCCGCGCTTCAGCGTGAGCTCCATCGGCGCCGGGAAGCGATCGCCCTGCGCGCGCGGCGCTTCGCCTTCGAACGCGCCAGTGTAGCGCGCCGCTGCGCCGTCGAGCGAGGCGAGGCCTTGGGCGTTGTACTTGTCGGCCACAGCATTGGTGGCGCAGAGCAGGACCGGGCGCTTCGGGAGTGAGCGATCGAGGCACACCGTATTGAGGATGGTCACCGCTTCTTCGACGCCGCGGCTTTCGCGGATGGCGGAGAGTAGCGCGATGAAATCCTGATTGGTCTGGCGATGCACTTCGGTGAGCTGCACGGCGGCGATCGGCGCATCGCGCAGGCAATGCGCGGAGAACGCGTAGGGGCTGTTATAGCCCGCATCTTCCAGGAGCTGACTTTCCTCGCCGCGCACGACCGGCGGCAGCTGAAAGAAATCGCCCACCAGCAACATCTGCACGCCGCCGAACGGCCGCGAGGATTTGCGCGCGATCTTGAGGTGCGAATCCATGGCGTCGAGCACGTCGGCGCGCAGCATCGAAACTTCATCGATGATCAGCCGATTGATGGCTCGGGCGGTGCGGGTGAAAAACCAATGCGGCTTTTCGTGGTTGCCGATCAGCGGCCGTGGCGGAAAGCCGAAGAAGGAGTGCACCGTCTGGCCGCCAATATTCATCGCGGCGAGACCAGTCGGGGCCAGCACCGCTTGCGGATATTGCGGGTCTTCATCCACCAGCGCGCGGATGAAATGGCTCTTGCCGGTGCCGGCGCGGCCGATGACGAACACGACAGGCGTGCGGTCGGCGAGCGCGGCGCGCGCTTCGGCGATGGCGGGATCGGACGGACGCGCGGGAATCGACATGTATTCGGTATATAGAGACGCGCCGGGCTGCGCTAAGCTCCACGGCATGGAGGTGTGCGATGCGGTTCATGCTGTTGGCTGGAGTGGCGCTGGTGCTGGCGGGCTGTGCGGCGCCTGCCGATGCGCCGGTCGGCGTGGCCACGGACGCTGCGCTGGCGGCTGACGGGCGCTCCATTGCAGAGGCGGAATGCGCTGCCTGCCACGCCGTGGGTGAATACGGCGAGAGCCCGAACCCGAACGCGCCGGTGTTCCGCACGCTTTTGTCGCGTTACAGCGCCGGCGTGCTGGAGCAGGAATTGATCGAAGGCATCCGCGTTTCGCACCCGATGCCGGAGTTTCAGTTCAATCCGCAGGGCACGGATGCGCTGATCCAATATCTGCAATCGATCCAGCAGGCGCCGGCGCAGTAGCGCTTAGAGCGACCAGGCGCCGCGTGAGCCTACACGCGGCAATTCGCCGAGCGTGAGCGTGGCGTTTTCAATCGCAGGCGTCGCGGCGGGCAGGTCCGGCGTGATGAAGGCGCGGCGCGTGCGGGCGATCTCAGCTTTGCCGACGCGGGCGTAAGCGGCTGCGTAGGTGGTCCAGTGCAGCTGTTGCGCAGCGATGGCTGGCGCGGCAACAGGCGCTTCGCTCTTCGGCACATCGAACAGCGCATCTTCGGCGCCGACCATTTGCGGCACGCGGCCGGTGAGACGAAGCTTCAGCTCCATCTCGTAGCTTTCGCCGGACGGCTCGATCACGCGCACGCGCACGGCGTGAATGGCGAAGCGCTCGCGCTCAAGCGTGGCTTCATCCTTGAGCGAGACGACGCCCATCTCGCGGTCGATCTCGAAGCGGCCGCCCGCATCGTCGATTAGATAAAAGCCCGCGTTCGCGATGTCTGGCCCGGTCGCGCGCGGCGCAGCAAACGCCAGTGCGTGGTCGATCGCGGCGAGCGAAGGCGCGCTTTGGGAATCGATCTCGATCGAGTCGAAGCGCGCGGAAAAAGGATCGTGCGTGGACGTTGTCATCCACGCACTTTCGCTCTTTATGCCTAATTCCGCGTGAAACCGGCGTTTTCTTGTTGTTTACGGTTGGGGCCGTTACCCCGCCGATTGCTCGCCCCAGCCGTAGGCGCCCTTCACTTCGAGGAATTCTTCTACCCCGAATGGCCCGCCTTCGCGGCCGATGCCGGATTGTTTGTAGCCGCCGAAGGGCGAACCCAAGCCGCCGGAGGCGCCGTTAATGTGCACCATGCCGGCGCGGAGCTGACGCGCGACTTTGCGCACGCGCTCTTGGCTGCTGCCTTGCACATAAGCGGCGAGGCCGTACGGCGTGTCGTTGGCGATGCGCACGGCTTCTTCTTCGGTTTCGTACGGAATGATCACCAGCACTGGGCCGAAGATTTCTTCGCGCGCGATGGTCATATTGTTGTTCACGTCGGCGAACACGGTGGGCTTTACGTAATAGCCGCGGTTGAAGCCCTCGGGTCGGCCAACGCCGCCGGCGACGAGCTTGGCGCCTTCGTCGATGCCCTTCTGAATGAGGCCTTGCACTTTCTGGAATTGGTTGGCGTTCGAGAGCGGGCCGATGGCGCCGGGCTCGGCGGCGTCAGGCGCTTGCACCTTGATGCTCTTGGCGGTTTGCGCGGCGATTGCGACGACTTCGTCGTACTTCGCTTTCGGCGCAATCATGCGCGAAGGGGCGTTGCAGCTTTGGCCGGTGTTGTTGGCCATGTGCAGCATGCCGCGCGCCACCGCTTGCGGCAGATCGGCGTCGTCCAGAATGATGTTCGGGCTCTTGCCGCCCAGTTCGAGCGCCACCTTCTTGATGCCTACCGCAGCGTTTTGCATCACGGACGTGCCTGCGCGGGTGGAGCCGGTGAAGCTCAGCATGTCGACGTCCGGGTGCGAGGACAGCGCGTTGCCGACGCCGGGACCATCGCCGTTGACGAGATTGAACACGCCCGGCGGCACGCCCGCTTCGTCGAGAATTTCGGCGAATAGAATGGCGTTCAGCGGCGCGAGTTCGGACGGCTTCAGCACCATGGTGCAGCCGGCGGCCAAGGCCGGGCCGACTTTCGCGCCGATCTGGTTCATCGGCCAGTTCCACGGCGTGATCATGCCGATGACGCCGATGGCTTCCTTCAGGATGCGGCGGCCTTTGCCGTAATCGTATTCGAAATCGAAGGTGTCGAGCTGCTTGCGCGCGTCGATCAGATAGCCGAGGCCGGCGGGCGCCTGCTGTTGCTGCGCGATCGGCATCGGCGCGCCCATTTCCATGGAAATGGTCTCGGCCATCTCGCCCATGCGGCGCTGATAGATGGCGATGATCTTGTCGAGGATCGCCTTGCGCTCATCGATCGTGGTGAGCGACCAGGTTTCGAACGCCTTCTTCGCGGCGGCGACGGCCTTGTTCACGTCCTCGGCGGAACCGAGCGAAATGCGGCCGCATGGCTCTTCATTGGCCGGATTGATGACGTCGTGGCTGCGCGGCTTGGCAGGGGCGACCCATTTGCCGTCGATATAGAAATTGAGTTGTTCGCGCATGGGGGCTCCTCCGGAAGGTGTCGGGTGTCTGGCGTCAGGTATCAGATATAAGGAGCCCGCGCGAGTTCGCGCCACGGCATTGGAGCTGACACCTGACTTCCGACACCAGACCCCCGATGCGCACCTACGGCCGCATCAAAGCGCGGACCCTGAAACCGCGCCAAGCCGGCCTGATGGAAACGCTGCTGCCGCACCTGGCCGTGCCGGAGGAGGGCGCGATTGATGTGGAGGCGCTGTTCAAGCCCTCCCCCCTTGTGGGGGAGGGTTGGGAGGGGGGTGGCGGCGGCGAGCTCTCCGTAAACGGCGCCGCCGATACCCCCACCCCCAACCCCGCCCCACAAGGGGGCGGGGAGTCGCTCGTGCTTGAAATCGGCTTCGGCGGCGGCGAGCACTTGGTTGCCCAAGCCTCCGCGCATCCCGAGCAGCGCTTCATCGGCGTTGAGCCGTTCCTTAATGGCGTCGCGTCGTGCTTGCGGCATGTGGAGGGGGCCAACGTCTCTAATGTGCGCATCCATAATGGCGACGCGCGCGACGTGATCGCGCGGCTGCCGGATGCGTCGCTCGATCTTTGCTACATCCTGTTTCCCGATCCCTGGCCGAAAGCGCGGCATCACAAGCGTCGGCTGATTCAAGCCGAGTTTTTGAGCGAACTGGCGCGTGTGCTGAAGCCCGGCGCCGAAGTGCGCTTCGCAACGGATTGGGCGAATTATGCGGAGTGGACGCTTGAGCAGTTCACGCGCGATGCGCGGTTTACGTGGACGGTTGAGCGTGCGGACGATTGGCGCAGCCCATGGCCGGGGCATGTGACGACGCGCTATGAAGCGAAAAAGCTCGGCGATTGCGCGCCGATTTGGTTGCGGTTTAGGCGGGCTTAGGGGCGCAAAAATCAGATGAACGTTATCGAGGCGCAGGCGGATCACCGTCGCGGGTACATGAGCGGCGCCGCGGGCATTCTCGCTTCGTCGATAGCGTGGTTCGTCGCGGCTTACGTGGCGTGGCAGATCTCGGCCGAGCAAGCGGTCTGGGCGTTGTTTATCGGCGGCATGTTGATCTATCCGGTTGGCGTGGTGATCAGCAAAGTGCTGGGCGCGTCCGGCACGGCCTCGAAAGGCAATCCGCTCGGCAGCCTGGCGATTGCGAGCACGTTCTGGCTGATCTTCAGTCTGCCGTTGGCTTATGTCGTGTCGCAGCAGCAGCTCGAATGGTTTTTCCCGGCCATGTTGCTGGTGATTGGCGGGCGCTATCTGACGTTCGCGACTTTGTTCGGCATGCGTCTCTATTGGCTCTTGGGGTTGGCGCTTGCGGGCGTTGGCTTTGCGCTGGGCTATGGCATGGCGGCGCCCGCGTTGAGCGCGGTCGTCGGCGCCTCGATTGAACTGGTGTTCGCGATTGCGGCGTTCGTGATGCACGCGCGCTGGTCTCGTGCTTGAGGCAGCCATCGTGGTTGACCGGCTTTAGCTAAACCTCACCGCCAAAGTTCTAGCCGCCACACGGCATCATGCGCCGATGCGTGATCTGGTGATGAACGTGTTGGCCGCCGCCTTGATGGTGTGCGTGACGACAGTGTCGAGCGTGACGTTTGGGGCGGTGCTCGCGCTCGTTGTGCTGGCGCCGCAAGGCGAGGTCGATCCGAACACGGCGGGCCTCGCGGGCCTTGTCGGCGGGCTGATGGCGGCGGTGGTTGGCGTATTCTTCTGCGTGGCCACGCTGTTCTTTGCGGCTCTGTCGATGCCGCCGGCGCTTTGGCTGATCCGCGTCTTCGACTTGCCGCGCCCGGCCATGGATATGATCGGCGGCGGGATGATGGGGCTGTTCTGTGCGACGATCGGCATCGGCATGTTCGATCACGACAAGTTCGCTGGCATGATCACGCCGGAGGCGGGGCAGGTGCTGGCGACGGTGGGCTTGGTCGCCGGCTGCGCGCTGGGCTGGGTGCGGCATGCGATGCTGGTTCAGCCGAAAATGTCCGCGAGGCAATTCGTGTAGCCGATCAGGTTTGCGCGCTCCGCCAAAACCAAAGCAGGACGGTGAGCCCCACGACACAGGCGAAGCTAGGGACGCTCGCCTCCAGCCCAAAAGCGCCGCCGGTCAGCCAAGCCGGCGCATCTTGGAATGTTGGCGTGAGCAAGCCAGGCGCGTCATTGCCGCTGACGCCGAAACCAAGCACCGGTCCTTGAACAGCGTTCGCCGCGAAGTGGAGGCCGAGCGGCATTGCCAGGCTGCGGGTGCGGATGAAGGCGAGGCCGAGCAGGATCGAGGCGACGAAGATGTTGGCGCCGGCGAGATAGGCCAGCGGGCCGAGTCCGGCGAGCGCATCCGAATGCGTGAGCGTGAACAGCGGGGCGATCAGAAGTTGCGCGGGCCATTGCCCAAGCCCGTCGAGCAAGCGCTGAAACAGGAAGCCGCGGAACATCAATTCTTCAGTCGCCGCTGCGAGCGCGAGCAAAAGCAGTGTTGCGCCGAGCGCGCTCGCCCAGTCTGGGTTCAGGCGCCACGTCACGACGCCGACAGCGGCGAGCATCAGTGCGGGCGCGGCCATCAATAGCGCGCCGGCGAGCATGCCGAGCAGAAGCTGCCGCGGCCAACGCCAGTCGAGCGCGCCGGTCAGTTCGGAGATCGGCTTGCGGCGAAGCGCCTGGCAGATCAGCGACGCGACCAGGATCGCGGCGAGCTGCTGATAGATCGGCACGCCCGCTTCGCTGTCGCGCGCGCTCATGATCAACGGGAAGAGCAGCGCCGTAAGCACCACAAAGAAGATCGCGATCCACCAGCCGTTGCGCAGCTTGCGGCGGGTGTTGAGAAAGGGGTGCGGCAGCGCCATGAACGCCGGAAGCTCTCGGCTCGTGGGCTGGGCGCGTCAACCGGGGCGCTAAGGGGGCTTGGCGAGCCTCCGCTAACCCGCTATATCCACAGCACTACATCGCTGATGCCTTCGATGAAGGCGCAGCGGCGGGGCCCCGGGCTCCGCCGCTTTTTTGTTACCGGAGCCGCCCCTGCGCGCGACGAACCCAGTGGAAGAGCGCGTGATTGCGCTGATCGAGCCGACGGCCTCGGGCCTCGGTTTCCGGATCGTGCGCGTGCGCGTGTCGGGCAACCGCCGCAAGCGCCTGCAGATCATGGCCGAGCGCGTCTCGGACGGGGAGATGGGCATTGACGATTGCTCGCGTCTGTCGCGGGCGCTGTCGCCAGTGTTCGATCTCGAAGATCCGATTCCGGGCGGTGAATACGATCTCGAGGTCAGCTCGCCCGGTATCGACCGCCCGCTGATCCGTATCGAGGATTTCGAGCGCTTTATCGGCCACGAAGCCAAGATCGAAACCGCCGCGATGATCGACAATCGCCGCCGCTGGAAGGGCGTTATCACCGCCGTGTCGGGCGATGCGTTCACGCTGGTCGGCGATCACGGCGAGGCGACGTTGCAGGTTTCGGCTTTGTCAGACGCGCGCCTGGTGCTGACCGACAAGCTGATCGCGGAAGACTTGAAACGAGCAAAAGCGGCCGAGGCCGCTGTTGACGAGAATACTGACGAAGGGAAGACACCATGAGCACTGGCATTTCCGCAAACCGGCTGGAAATCCTGCAGATCGCCGATGCGGTCGCGCGTGAAAAGTCGATCGACAAGGAAATCGTGATCGAGGCGATGGAGCACGCGCTCCAGAAAGCGGCGCGTTCGCGCTACGGCGCCGAGCACGACATCCGCGCCACCATCGACCAAAAAACCGGTGAAATGGCGCTGAAACGCGTGATGACGGTGGTGGACGAGTCGATGCTCGATCCAGAGACGCGGCCGTTCAATCCGTCGACCGACATCATGCTCGATGTGGCGCAGAAGACCGATCCGGAAGCCGTGGTCGGCAAGGAATATGACGAGCCGCTGCCGCCGATCGAGTTCGGCCGCGTCGCCGCGCAAACCGCCAAGCAGGTGATCAATCACGAAGTCCGCGAGGCCGAGCGTGAGCGCCAGTACGGCGAGTACAAGGATCGCATCGGCGAAATCATCAATGGCGTCGTCAAGCGCGTCGAGTTCTACAATGTGATCGTCGATCTCGGCCGCGCCGAAGGCGTGATCCGCAAGAGCGAGTCGATTCCGCGCGAAAATCTCCGCGTCGGCGACCGCACCCGCGCTTATGTCTATGACGTGCGCCGCGAAACCAAAGGCCCGCAAATCTTCCTGTCGCGAGCCAAGCCGGAATTCATGGCGCGCCTGTTCGCGCAGGAAGTGCCGGAAGTTTATGAAGGCGTGATCGAGATCAAGGCTGCGGCCCGCGACCCGGGTTCGCGCGCGAAAATCGCGGTTTTGAGCCATGATTCATCGATCGATCCGGTCGGCGCTTGCGTCGGTATGCGCGGCGCGCGCGTGCAGGCGGTCGTCGGCGAATTGCAGGGCGAGAAGATCGACATCATCCCGTGGTCGTCCGACCCGGCGACCTTCATCGTCAACGCCTTGCAGCCGGCGGAAGTCTCCAAGGTCGTGCTCGATCCGGAAGAGGCGCGCGTGGAAGTGGTGGTCGGCGAAGCGCAACTCTCGCTCGCCATCGGCCGCCGCGGTCAGAACGTGCGCCTAGCCTCGCAACTCACCGGCTGGTCGATCGATATTCTGACGGAAGCGGAAGAATCCGAGCGCCGTCAGAAGGAATTCGCCACGCGCACAGAACTGTTCGTGAAAGCGCTGGAAGTCGACGAAATGTTCGCGCAGCTGCTGGCGTCGGAAGGCTTCGTGACGGTCGAAGAAATCGCTTATGTCGACCAGATGGAACTCGCCTCGATCGAAGGTCTGAACGATGAGATCGCCGATGAATTGCAAGCGCGCGCGAAGGACTTCCTCGACCGCTTGGCCGCTGAACTCGAAGCCAAGCGCGTGGCCCTCGGTGTCGAGGATTCCCTGAAGAGCGTGCCGGGTTTAACCGGGCCGATGCTGGTGGCGCTGGGCGAAAAGGGCGTGAAGACGCTGGACGATTTCGCCGGCCTGGTTGGTGACGATCTGCGCGGCTGGTTCGAGACCAAGAACGGCGAGCGCGTGCGCGAGCCGGGCACGCTGGAGGAATTCCAGCTGACCCAAGAGCAAGCCGACGCGCTGATCCTCAATGCGCGCATCGCGGCGGGCTGGATCGAAGCGCCGCCTGAGCCGGAAGTGGTCGAAGTGGAAGGGGACGTGGATGATTATTCCAACGTCTTCCCAGATCGAAGCTGAAGGCGGCCGCCGCGGACGTGAGCGGCGGTGCATCGTGAATGGCGACGGTGTCGACGAGGCGAACCTGATCCGGTTCGCGCTCGATGGCGCCGGTGTGATCACGCCCGATGTCGCGGCCAAATTGCCGGGTCGCGGCGCATGGGTCAGCGCCGATCGTGCAAGCCTCGAGCAAGCGGTAAAGAAGGGCGCGTTCGCGCGCGCTTTCAAAGCCAATGCGAAAGCGCCGGAGGGGCTCGCGGATCTAACCGCACAGCTCTTGGCGAAACGCTGCATCGACATGCTGGGCATGGCGCGCCGCGCCGGCGCCATCGCGATCGGGGCGACGCAAGTGGAGGCCGCGATCCGCAAGGCGCCGCTGTTTGTGTTGATCGAAGCGGAAGATGGCGCCGTCGAGGGTCGCGAAAAGCTTTTGGGCCTCCATATAGGGCTTTGGGGCGCGTCTCCGCCGGCGGTTGGCTGCTTTGCCAGCGAGGATTTGGGCGTGGCGCTGGGGCGGGAACGTGTGATACACGCTTGCCTGCTTCAAGAGCGTTTGGCGCTGGCCTGGGCGGTGGAAATTGGCCGCCTCGCGGGGTTCCGCGCCATCGTTCCAGACTCTTGGCCCGATTCCTGGCGCTCTGTGTCGTGGAAACTGGGCGGCGCGGCCGCTGGATCAGCTATGGTCCAAGGGCGCGGCGAGCAGACAGACGTTTGAATTATGCGCCCATGCGGGGCGCACGTGAATAAAATTTAGGATTGGCAATACCACTGCATGTCTGACGGCAACGAACAGAAAGACACTCCCTCCGGCCGCAAGCCGCTGACGCTCACGCGCACCGCGAGCGCCGGCACAGTGCGCCAGAGCTTCAGCCACGGCCGCACCAAGCAAGTCGCCGTCGAAGTGCGCGAGAAGCGCTCGATCAATCGGCCAGGCGCTGGTGGAACGCCGGCTGCCGGCGGCGCCGCTGGCCCAGGCGTGCCGCCGCCAATCCGTGCACGCGCCACACCCGCAGCGCCGGTCGCCGAAGCGCCGCGCGCGCCGCCCAAGCCGGGCGGCATCACCGATGACGAAACGCGCCGCCGCGAAGAAGCGGTGCGACGCTCGATGGCTGAGCGCGAAGCCCGCGATCAGCGTCTGAAGGCGGAAGAAGATCAGCGCCGCGCGCTCGAAGATGCGCAGCGCCGCAAGGCCGCCGAAGACGAAGCGCAGCAAGCCGAGATCGAAGCGCGCCGTCGCGAAGCCGAAGGCGTGGACGCCGAGCCGGAGCCCACTGAGCAAGCGCGTCAGCAGCAGCCCACGCAAGCGCGCCCAGGCGCGCCCGCGCCAGAACAACAAGCGCGTCAGCAAGCTGACGTGTTGAGCGAACTCGGCGGCCGCGTGAAGTCAGCGCGCAAGCCGATGCCGGTCGCGCCGGTGAAGCCGACCAAGAAGGGCGAACCCAAGCGCCGCGAAGGCCGCCTGACGCTCGACATGGTCGAGCGCGAGGTCGCCGGTGACGATGATCGCGTGCGCTCGCTCGCGGCCTATCGCCGCGCGCAACAAAAAGAAAAAGAACGCCGCGCCAAGATGCTTGGCGGCGGCGAGCGCGAACGCGTCGCGCGCGAAGTCATCATTCCGGAATCCATCACGGTTCAAGAACTCTCGAACCGCATGGCCGTGCGCGTCGCCGACATCATCAAGTTCATGATGCGCCAAGGCCAGATGCTGAAGCAGAGCGATGAGCTCGATGCCGATACGGCCGAACTGATCGCGACCGAGCACGGCCACATCGTCCGCCGCGTCGCGGAATCGGACGTTGAAGAAGGTCTCGCCGGCGACATCGTCGATAGCGACGAGAACCTCGAGCCGCGTCCGCCGGTCGTGACCATTATGGGCCACGTCGATCACGGTAAAACCTCGCTGCTCGATGCGCTACGCCAAACCGACGTGGTGGCGGGCGAAGCCGGCGGCATCACGCAGCATATCGGCGCCTATCAAGTGCGCGTGCCAAGCGGCCAACGCGTCACCTTCCTTGATACGCCGGGCCACGCCGCGTTCAGCGCCATGCGCGCGCGCGGCGCGCAAGTGACGGACATCGTCGTGCTGGTGGTTGCCGGCGATGACGGCGTCATGCCGCAAACGGTCGAAGCCATTCATCACGCCAAAGCCTCCGGCGTGCCGATCATCGTCGCCATCAACAAGATGGATAAGCCCGACGCCAACCCGGACCGCGTGCTGAGCGAATTGCTGCAGCACGAAATTGTCGCCGAACAATTCGGCGGCGACGTCCAGGTCGTGAAAGTGTCGGCGCTGAAGAAGGAAGGCCTCGAAGATCTGGTCGATCAGATTCTGCTGCAAGCGGAAGTGCTGAACCTGCGCGCTAACCCGAACCGCCCGGCCGAGGCCGCCGTGATCGAGTCCAAGCTCGATAAGGGCCGCGGCACGGTTGCGACGGTGCTGATCCAAATGGGCACGCTGAAGCGTGGCGACATCGTCGTCGTCGGCGCTCAAGTGGGCCGCGTCCGCGCCATCACCAACGAGCGCGGCCAGCAATTGCAAAGCGCAGGCCCGTCCGAGCCAGTTGAGATCATGGGTCTCGAAGGCGTGCCCGAGCCAGGCGACGTGCTGAACGTCGTCGAAAACGAAAACCGCGCCCGCGAAGTCGCGAACTATCGCGCCCGCGCCAAGAAACAGCGCAACACCGGCGTCAAGAGCACGGGCACGTCGCTCGAGTCGATGATGGCGAAGTTCAAGGATTCGACCGCGAAAGAGCTGCCGATCCTGCTCAAGGCCGACGTGCAAGGCTCCGCCGAAGCGATCGTCGGTTCGCTCGATAAACTGGCGCATGAAGAAGTGCGCGCGCGCGTCGTGCTCTCGGGCGTCGGCGGCATCAACGAGTCGGACGTGCAGCTCGCCAAGGGTTCGGGCGCGCCGATCATCGGCTTCAACGTCCGTGCCTCGAAGGAAGCGCGCGATCTGGCCGAGCGCGAAGGCGTCGAAATCCGCTATTACGCGATCATCTATGACCTGATTGACGACATCAAAGGCGTCATGTCGGGCATGCTCGCGCCGCAGCATCGCGAAACCTTCTTGGGCAATGCCGAAGTGCTGGAGGTGTTCAACATCTCCAAGGTCGGCAAGGTCGCCGGTTGCCGCGTCAGCGACGGCGTCGTCCGCAAGGGCGCCAAGGTCCGCATCCTGCGCGAGAACGTCGTGATCCAGGAAATGGGCGTGCTCTCCACGCTGAAGCGCTTCAAGGATGAAGTCGATCAGGTCGTAGCCGGTCAGGAATGCGGCATGAGCTTCGGCCCGTTCCAGGACATCAAGCAAGGCGATGTCATCGAGTGCTTCAACGTCGAAGTCGTCCAGCGGTCGCTCTGAGGGCAAGCCATGCGTGGTTTAGTGCTCGCGGCAATCGCGGCGTTCGGCCTGGCGGCTTCCGGCTGCCAGCGCGACAATGACGCCGAACAACCGCCAACCGTTCGCCGCTCCACCATTGTTGAACCGGAGGTGCGCGGCGTTGATGTCGTGCCGCAGGAAGAGCCTGCGGTGGCGCGTCAGCAATGGCGAGCGGCGTCGGATACGGCGCGTACGGTGTCGGGCAATCTGCGTGTGAGCCTGCTGGGGCCGCGCGGTGGGCCGATCGTGTTCGCGTTCGCCAATGGCGTGACGATCCAGGCGCAGCCCTATGCCGAAGTGCCGGCCAATTCACGCTCCGGCGTCGGCGGGCAAAGCTATGCCGCCGTGCTCGGCGGCGATCCGCGCGTCAACGTTTGGCTCTACCGAGTGCAAGGCGAGAACGTCACTGCAAGCGCCGCGCAAGGCGGCCTCTGCGGCGCAGAGCGCGCGCGCTATCTCGCGGTCAGCGAATTCGTCGATGCGAGTGGGCGCTGGGTCTTCAAGGTCGCGGCGTTCCGTGGCGAGGGTCAGCCCGGCCAAGATCCCACGCTCTGCAACACCTACGCGTACACGGCGCAGTAAATGAAGCATGGCAAGGGACGCGATAGCGGCCACGGGCCGTCGCAACGCCAATTGCGTGCGGCCGAGCTTGTTCGCCACGCTTTGGTTGAGATCGTCGCGCGCGAGGAGCTTCGCGATCCCGCTTTGCTTGGCGCCTCGATCACGATCGGCGAAGTCCGCGCCTCGCCAGATTTGAAGCACATGACCGCGTTCGTCTCCGCGCTCGGCCCTGCCGATCCGAAACAGATTGCCGATGGCCTGACGCGCAGCACTGCGTTCTTGCGCGGGCGCTTGGCGCGTCAGGTTGACTTGCGTTTCACGCCCGAGCTGCACTTCCAGCCCGACATCTCCTACGACGAAGCCCGCCACATCGATGAACTGCTCGCAAGCCCCGATGTTGCGCGTGATCTGAAGCGCGGCGAAGAGGAATGAGCTTCGAGGTTTTTCCCGGCGGGTGGTTCTGACATGGGCCGGCGCAAAAAAGGCGAGGATGTTTCGGGCTGGGTGGTGCTCGATAAGCCGGACGACATGACTTCCACGCATGCGGTTGCCGCCGTGCGGCGCGTGTTCAATGCGCAGAAGGCGGGCCATGCCGGCACGCTCGATCCGCTGGCGTCGGGGATTTTGCCGATCGCGCTGGGCGAGGCGACGAAGACCGTGCCGTGGCTGATGGAAGCCAAGAAGACCTACCTCTTCACCATCAAATGGGGCGTCTCGACCGACACCCAGGACCGTGAAGGCAAATCGATCGCCGAGAGCGACGTGCGGCCCACGCCGGAGGCGCTCCAGGCGGCGCTGCCGGCTTTTATCGGTGAGATCGAGCAGATTCCGCCACAATACAGCGCCGTCAAAGTTGATGGCGAGCGGGCCTACGATATCGCCCGTTCGGGTGAGACGGTGGAACTCGAGCCGCGCCAGGTTACGGTTTATGAGGCCGAGCTGGTCGGGACCGAGGACGATCTCGCCCATTTCCGCGTCCGCTCGGGCAAAGGCTTCTATATCCGGGCGCTCGTCCGCGATCTGGCTGCACAATTGGGCGCTGAAGGCCATGTCTGGCGGCTGCGCCGGACGGCCGTCGGCCCGTTTACCGAGGCCGAAAGCGTCACACTGGACGATCTGCAGCTTTTAGGTCAAAAGGACGCCGCGTCAGAACGCCTGAAGCCCGTTGAGACCGCGCTGGACGACATCCCGGCACTGGCCATCAACGGCGAGGACGCGTTCAAGCTCAGACAAGGACGGCCCATCGTTCTCCTTCCGCATGTGATGGAGGCGCTGAAGCCGAAATTCCGCGATCGCACTATTGCCGGGCAGGATGCCTCCCGCGCGGCAGTGGCCCTCTTCGAGGGCAAAGCGGTGGCTCTGGGTGACGTGCGAGCCGGCAAGTTTTCGCCGACGCGCGTGTTTCACATCTCAGACCAATAGGAGTCCCGATGTCGATTACAGTAGAGCGCAAGGCTGCGCTCATTAAAGACAACGCCAAAACGAAGAACGACACCGGTTCGCCGGAAGTGCAGGTTGCGATCCTCTCGGAGCGCATCTCGAACCTGACCGAGCACTTCAAGACGCACAAGAAGGACAACCACTCACGCCAAGGCCTGCTCAAGATGGTCAGCCAGCGCCGCCGGTTGCTCGACTACCTCAAGAACAATGATGTGCCGCGCTACCAAGCCATCATCGAAAAGCTGGGTCTGCGCCGCTAAGCGCAGACTTCGAAGGGTGCTGGCGTAAAGCTAGACCCGCGCGATCACCCTTCAAAAAGCCGCGCGCAAGCGCGGTCGCGAACCTCCTCCGATCCGCGGAGGAGGCAATACGCGCAACGGAATCCGCTGTTGCGCATCGAATAGGCCGCCGGAGCACCGGCTCATCGGCCTGGAGTTAGATGTATGTTTGATACCAAAACCGTTTCCATCGATTGGGCTGGGCGCCCGCTCACGCTCGAAACCGGCCGCGTTGCGCGGCAAGCTGACGGCGCCGTTTACGCCACGTGGGGCGAAACCGCGCTGCTCGCGACGGTCGTGTTCGCGAAGGAAGCAAAGCCGGGGCAGGATTTCTTCCCGCTGACCGTGAACTACCAAGAAAAGTACTTCGCATCGGGCCGCATTCCCGGCGGCTTCTTCAAGCGTGAAGGCCGCCCGACAGAACGTGAAACGCTGCTGTCGCGTCTGATCGATCGTCCGATCCGTCCGCTCTTCGTCGATGGCTTCAAAAACGAAGTGCAAGTCATCATCACGGTGTTGAGCTGGGACAACGAAAACGAGTCCGATCTGCTCGCCATGGTCGCGGCCTCGGCGGCGCTGACGATTTCCGGCGTGCCGTTCATGGGCCCGATCGCCGCCTCACGCGTGGGCTGGATCGACGGCAAGGCCGTTCTGAACCCGACCATCCCCGACATGGCGACCTCGCAGCTCGATCTCGTCGTCGCCGGCACCGCCAACGCGATCATGATGGTCGAGTCGGAAGTGAAGGAACTGAGCGAAGAGCAGATGTTGCAAGCGCTGTCTCTCGCGCACAAAGGCATGCAGCCGGTGATCGATGCGATCATCGAGCTGGCCGAGAAAGCCGGCAAAGAGCCGTTCGAATTCGAACCGGCCGATAATTCGGCGCTCAAAGCCAAGATCAAGGATCTCGTCGGCGCCGATCTCGCCGAAGCGTACAAAGTCACCGTCAAGGCCGAGCGTTACGGCAAGGTTGGCGTGCTGCGTGACAAGGTGAAGGCCGCTCTCCTGAAGACTGAAGCCAATCCGGATGGCTACGACGCCAACGTGATCAAGGAAGTCTTCAAGGAAGTCGAAAGCGACATCGTCCGCACGCGCATCGTGAAGGAAAAGGGCCGCATCGATGGCCGCGCCGTCGATAAAGTGCGTCCGATCGAAAGCATGGTCGGCTTCCTGCCGCGCACGCACGGCTCGGCGCTGTTCACGCGTGGTGAAACGCAATCGATCGTCGTCGCCACGCTCGGCACCGGCGAAGACGAGCAATTCATCGACGCGCTCTCCGGCACGACCAAAGAGCGCTTCATGCTCCACTACAACTTCCCTCCCTACAGCGTCGGTGAAACCGGCCGTATGGGCGGCGCCGGCCGCCGCGAAATCGGCCACGGCAAGTTGGCGTGGCGCGCGATGAAGGCCGTTCTGCCGACGGCCGAGCAATTCCCGTACACGATCCGTCTCGTCTCCGAGATCACCGAGTCGAACGGCTCATCCTCGATGGCCACGGTTTGCGGTTCGTCGCTGGCGCTGATGGATGCGGGCGTTCCGATTTCGGCGCCGGTCGCTGGCGTCGCCATGGGCCTCATTCTCGAAGACTACGGCTTCGAAGTTCTGACCGACATCCTGGGTGATGAAGATCACCTGGGCGACATGGACTTCAAGGTCGCGGGCACTGAGAAGGGTATCACCTCGCTGCAAATGGACATCAAGGTCGCCGGCATCACGCAGGAGATCATGACGGTCGCGCTCGAGCGCGCGCACACGGCGCGCTTGCACATTCTCGGCGAGATGAACAAGGCGATGGACGCCCCGCGCGGCGAAGTCGGCAAGAACGCACCGCGCATCGAGCAGATCAAAATCCCGGTCGATAAGATTCGGGACGTGATCGGCACGGGCGGCAAGGTGATCCGCGAAATCGTGGAAAAGACCGGCGCGAAAGTGAACGTCGAGGACGACGGCACGGTGAAGGTGGCGTCCGCCAACGCCGAGTCGATCGAAGCGGCGATCAAGTGGATCAAGTCGCTGACCTCCGAACCGGAAGTCGGCCAGATCTACGAAGGCAAGGTCGTGAAGGTGATGGAGTTCGGCGCTTTCGTGAACTTCTTCGGCGCCAAGGATGGCCTCGTTCACGTCTCCCAGTTGGCGCGCGAGCGCGTCGAGAAGCCGGGCGATGTGGTCAAGGAAGGCGACACCGTGAAGGTGAAGCTCTTGGGCTTCGACGATCGCGGCAAGGTGCGCCTTTCGATGAAGGTGGTTGATCAAGCCACCGGCGCCGATCTCACGTCTGAGCTGGGCGAAGAGGCGTTGGACGAAGGTCCGCGCCGCGAACGCAGCGGCGGCGACCGTGATCGTGGCCCGCGTCGTGGCGGCGGCGGTGGCCGCGACCGCCCGCGCCGCGAAAGCTCGGGCGACTAAGCCTTAGCGCAAACGCAAACCGGAAAGCCCGTCGCGCAAGCGGCGGGCTTTTTGTTGGTCCATATTTCGCCGCTTCTGGCGCTACAGTGCGTCCCATGTCCGCACTCGTCATCGTTGCGCGCTTTTCATCTCGGCCGGAGGCCGTCGTGGCCCAGTCCGTGTTGCGTAGCGCTGGGCTGGAGACGTTGCTGCCGGAGTTCAACGTGCTGATGGCGGAGCTGGACCCGTCCATGATGGAGCATGGCTGGCGGCTGATGGCGGCGGCGGAGGACGCTGACGATGCGCGCGCGATCCTGGCGGAAGCGCAAGCCGGCTCGACGGGCGAAGGTTAAGTCTGGACCGCCGGCGCCCTCGCCGGCATCAGTCTTTCAACCTGCCGCACTGTTCATCAGTTGCACGCATGCCGGCGGGGGCGCCGGCGGTCCAGACCAAGACCTTAAAGCAGCGGCCGCGCCGCTAGTGGTTCGTCGAAAAACTGCGCGAGCTTTTCGAGTGCGCGGCCATTGGTCAGCGTCAGCGAGCCGTTCTTGATTTCGTGCAGGCCCATCTTGGCCAATTTGCGCAGCGACTTGTTGGTGTGCACCAGCGACAAGCCCAGCGCGTCGGCGATGTGCGATTGCGTCAGCGGAAACGTGACGCCGCCATTCTTGCGCAAATTCAGCGCATCGGCGCGTTTATAGAGATGGATCAACAGTGTGCCGACCGCCTCAACCGCGCTGCGGCGGCCGACGGTGAGCAGGTTGTCGTCGACATAACATTCCTCGCGCGCCGTGAGCCAGGTGAGATCGAAGGCGAGTTCGGGGTGTGCGCTGAACAGCTCCCACACCTTGCTGCGATGGAAGGAGCAAAGCTCGACGTCGGTCAGCGTTTGCACGCTGTGCGGCGCCGCATCGAACATGTGGCCTTGGAAGCCAATGACGTCGCCGGGCAGCAAGAAGTTCAGAATCTGGCGGCGTCCATCGGGCAGCATTTTGTAACGAAACGCCCAGCCGGAAAACAAAGTGAAGAGCGGCGGGTTGGGGTCACCCGCATCGATGATGTCGCGGCCGGCTTCGACGGCGAGGTGATCCTTCTTCAGATCGTCGAGAAATTTGATGTCACGATCGGCGTACTGCTTGAACGGCCCGTTGGCGCGCAACGGACAGCTGGGACATGGCACGTAAGGCATCGATCCGGCGTACACGGATAAACTCAGCTCTGGAATATTGACGTAGCCGGGTACGCATGAGCGGCGGAAACGTTCCCGCCGGGGAACGCGCTTCTAAGGTTTCGTGAACCAGAGCCGGTCCCAGAACACGCCCGGTGCGTAGGAAGACTCGATATTCTCTCTGCGCACGCGCGTCAGGCCTTCGGCCCGCGCCAGCGCCTCGGTCTCATCCACGGAGACCTCGAACATACGCCTGCCTTCAGGGATTGGTCCGTGCCGCAGGCTGATCATCAGCGCGGCGCCGGGCGCCACGAGTGCGGCCACATTCGGCATCATGCGCGCGCGTTCGGCGGCGTCGAAATGCATCCAGACCGCCGACATCCAGACGACATCGAACACGCGGCCGCGCACGCTGGCGATATCCGGCAGGCAATCGTCGACCCACATGATGTTCGGCGCCGGGTGCAGCTTCATCGCGCCTTCGCGCATGGCGCGCGTCGGTTCGATGGCGGTGACCTCATCGCCGCGCGCCGCGAACCAAGCCGCGTCGCGCCCCGTGCCGGCGCCGATATCGAGCACGCGGATGCGCGGCGGCGGGATGAGATCGAGCACGCCGCTATGCGAGTGCTCGAACGTCATCTGCTCATAGCGTTGCAGCAGCTCCGGCGCTTCCTGCTCGTAGCCTTGCGTGCCGTTGATCACTCGCCGCCCGTATCCGGCACGCCGACGATGTGGAAGCCCGCATCGACGTGGACGACTTCGCCAGTGGTGGAGCGGCCGATGTCGGAGCAGAGCCAGAGCGCGCAGCCGGCGATGCCTTCCATGCTCGTGTCTTCCTTCATCACCGACCATTCGCGGCCGGTCGCGATGAGGCCGCGTCCGCCTTGGATGCCGGCGATGGCGAGCGTGCGCATGGCGCCGGCGCTGATGGCGTTGACGCGAATGCCGGCAGGGCCGAGGTCGCGCGCCATGTAGCGCATGCTGGCTTCAAGTGCGGCTTTCGCGACGCCCATCACATTATAGCTCGGCAAAACGCGCTCGGCGCCGAGATAGGTGAGCGTGATCATCGATCCGCCGCGCTCCATCAGTTTCGACGCACGCTTGCCGGCGGCGACGAACGAGAAGGCGGAGATGTCCATCGAGCGCAGAAAGTTTTCGCGCGTGGTGTTTTCGACGAACGAACCTTTCAGCTCGTTCTTGTCGGAGAAGGCGATCGAGTGAACCAGAAAGTCGAGCTTGCCCCAATTTGTCTTCAAGCGATCGAAGACAGCATCGAGATGATCGTCATTGGTGGCGTCGCATTCGAGCAGGATTTGCGAGCCGACGCTTTCGGCGAGCGGACGCACGCGCTTCTCGAGTGCTTCGCCTTGATAGGTGAAGGCAAGCGCGGCGCCTTGCGCGGCGAGTTGGCTGGCGATGCCCCAGGCGATCGATTTGTCGTTGGCGACGCCCATGATCAGGCCGCGCTTGCCGGCCATCAATTCGCCCTTCGGAAACACCCACTCGTCAGCCATCTCGAACTCCTTGTTTGGAGGCAGCTATAGCGTCTCCAGCGGCGCCCCGGAACCCCAAGCCGCGCGCGGCGTTTCAATGCTCAACCGCCTATGCGCATTCCCCCCGGAGCTTGAAATGGCAGAAATTCGTGAAACGCATGTCGAGCGTGACGCCAACGGCAATGTCATCGACACTAAAGTTGTAGAGCGCCGCAAAGGCGGCGGCGGTTTTGGCTGGGGCATGCTGTTCGCCGTGCTGGTGATCGCCGGCGGCATCATCGCGTTCGCCTATAGCCAAGGCTCGTTCCAGAATGCTGGCGCGGAGGCCGATCGCGCCGCAGAACAAGTTGAAACGCAAACGGATGTCGCCTTTGAGAATGCCGGCGATGCGATCGAAAACGCCGGCGACCAAGTCGAGCGTGCGACTGACTAAGCTTGGCGATCGCAGAAGGACGAACTACCCCTCGTCTCAAGGGATCGCTTTGAGCGCCGGTGTGTAAAAGCACACCGGCGCTCGTTGTTTTTAAGCAGCGACGCGGGTGAAGGCGAGGCTGGCGTTGGTCCCGCCGAAGCCGAACGAATTGCTCAGCACGCAATTGAGCTCGCGGTCCTCGCGCTTGCGCAGGATCGGCAGGTCTGCGAACGCGGGGTCGAGTTCTTCGATGTGCGCGCTCTCGCAGGCAAAGCCATTATTGAGCATCAGAATCGAATAGATCGCTTCCTGCACGCCCGCCGCGCCGAGCGAGTGGCCTGTCAGCGACTTGGTGCTGGAGATCATGGGCGGCTTTGCGCCGAACACGGCGCGCACCGCTTCCATCTCTTTCAGATCGCCGACCGGCGTCGAGGTGCCGTGCGGGTTCAAGTAATCGACGGGGCGGTCAACGTATTTGAGCGCCATCTTCATGCAGCGCGCGGCGCCTTCGCCTGATGGCGCCACCATATCGAAGCCATCGCTATTGGCGCCGTAGCCGGCGAGTTCCGCGTAGATCTTCGCGCCGCGCTTCTTGGCGCGCTGATATTCTTCCAGCACCAGCACGCCCGCGCCGCCGGCAATGACGAAGCCGTCGCGGTTCTTGTCATAGGCGCGCGAAGCGCGTTCCGGCGTCTCGTTATACTTGGTGCTCATCGCGCCCATGGCGTCGAAGAGGACGGAAAGCGTCCAATCCAGCTCTTCGCTGCCGCCAGCGAACATGATGTCTTGGCGGCCGTCGCGGATCATTTCGTACGAATTGCCGATGCAATGCGCGCTGGTCGCGCAGGCCGAGCTGATCGAGTAATTCACGCCGCGGATTTCGAATGGCGTTGCGAGCGTGGCGCTTGCGGTCGAGCTCATCGCTTTCGGCACCGCAAATGGACCAACACGGCGCGCGCCCTTTTCGCGTGCAGTGTCAGCGGCAGCGACGATCGCGTGCGCAGAGGGGCCGCCGGAGCCCATGATGATGCCGGTGCGCTCGTTGGAGACTTCGTTCGGCTGCAGACCGGCGTCGGTGATCGCCTGCTGCATCGCGACGAAGTTCCAGCCGGAGCCTTCGCCCATGAAGCGCATGTTGCGCTTGTCGACGACGTCTTCCGGCTTCAGCGACGGCTCGCCATGAACTTGGCAGCGCATGCCTTTGTCGGCGTATTCGGGCGCCGCGCGGATGCCGCTTTTGGCTTCGCGGAGCGAGGCCAGCACTTCTTGCGTATTGTTGCCGATCGAGGAGACGATCCCCATGCCGGTGACGACGACGCGACGCATGCGCTTCTCCGTTATTTCATCTGCGCTTCGAGCTGTTCAGAGCTGAACAGACCGACTTTGAGATCCTTGGCCGTATAGATAGTGACGCCGTCCGCCTTAGTGATGCCGTCCGCCACGATCATGTGCAGCGAGCGTTGGATGATGCGCTTGGGATGGATTTCGTAAGTCACGAGCTTGGTCTTTGGCGTGATCTGGCCGCGGAAGGCGACTTCACCAACACCCAGCGCGCGGCCACGACCGGGCGAACCCGCCCAGGCCATGAAGAAGCCGGTGAGCTGCCACATCGCGTCGAGGCCGAGGCATCCAGGCATAACCGGGTCGCCGCGGAAGTGGCATTCGAAAAACCAGCGCTCCGGATTGATGTCGAACTCGGCGATCATCACGCCCTTGCCGTGATCGCCGCCCTCCGCGGTGACGCTGGTGATGCGGTCGAACATCAGCATCGGCGGCAGCGGCAGCTGCGCATTGCCCGGCCCGTGCAAACGACCTTCGCCGGAGGCGATCAGGTCTTCGTAAGAGAAGGAGGAGGGCCGCTCGGCCATGCTGGTCTCGCTCAAGCCATTGGGAAATGAAGGCTTGGGCTTAGACACTAGAGGCCGGAGGGGCAAGGTTAGGGGGCCGCCCGTTAGGCGGTATGCGACCGAAAACAAGGGTTTGGCCTTTAGAGTCCCTCGCACTCCGCGCCCCAGAGCGCGTCGTTTTCGACCCATCCGACACGGCCGCCGACAGCGACGCGGCGCCATTCGCCTTCGCAGCCCGTCAGCGCGCCGACAACGCCTTCGCCGAGATAGGCGACGGTGCGAGAATCGGTCCGGGCCGATCGGCGCAGCGGTGTTTCCGTGCGGACATAAGCCATGCGGCGATTGTCGAGGCTCTGGCCGTGCATCCAGGTGACGGCGCCGTCCGGATCGACCACGCGGCGCCAGGGGCCGCTTTCGCCGGTGACCTGCAGCGGCAGGCCGGCGCGCTCATAAATCCAGTCGACCCGGTGCTCGAGGCCGGGGCCGTGGCGGCCGTTGGCGCCGGGCGTTTTCAGGCTGACAAAGCGGGGAACCGGTAGCTGTGAGTCGGTACCCACGGCCGGGGTGTCGGCGCTGGCGGCGCCCAAAGCTAAAAAAGCGGCGGCCGCGACAATCGCGGCGATTTTCCCACGGCGCATCTACCCAACCTTTAGCTCTTGCCCTTCATGCCGGAAGGGAAGGCGGATCATGCGACGGGCGCGTGAAGGTCGGTTTAATGGGTCTGCCTTGGAGCGGCGCGGATCGTGGTTTATGGAGTCTGAATGCCCTCGAAGAAGCTCAAAGTTGTCGTCACACGCCGTCTGCCCGATCCGGTGGAAACGCGGCTGCGCGAATTGTTCGATGCGGAACTCAATGTCGAGGACAAGCCGTTCACGACCGAGGACCTCGCGGCCGCCGTCGCGCGCGCCGATGTGTTGGTGCCGACGGTGACCGATCGCGTTGATGGCCGCGTGCTGTCGCGTGCTGGCGAACAGTTGCGGCTGATCGCGCAGTTTGGCGCCGGCGTCGACAACATCGACGTCGCCACTGCCGTGCAGCGCGGCATTACTGTCACCAACACGCCGGGCGTCCTCACCGAAGACACGGCTGACATGACCATGGCGCTCATCCTCGCCGTGCCGCGCCGCATCGTCGAAGGCGTGAAGGTGATCGAGCGCGATGAGTTCGTCGGCTGGTCGCCGACCTGGATGATGGGCCGTCGCATTTGGGGCAAGCGCCTTGGCATTATCGGCATGGGCCGCATTGGCCAAGCCGTGGCGCGGCGCGCGCGCGCGTTTGGTTTGCAGGTCCACTATCATAACCGCCGCAAAGTGAGCCCGCACATCGAGCAGGAGCTTGAGGCGACGTATTGGGAAAGCCTCGACCAGATGCTGGCGCGGATGGATATCGTCTCCGTCAACTGCCCGCACACGCCGGCGACTTATCACTTGCTCTCGTCGCGCCGCTTGGCGCTGCTGAAGCCGCACGCCTACGTGGTAAATACCGCGCGCGGCGAGGTGATCGATGAAGCGGCGTTGGCGCGCATGCTGGAGAAGGGTGAACTCGCGGGCGCTGGCCTCGACGTGTTCGAACATGAGCCTGCGATCAATCCGAAGCTGCGCAAGCTGACCAACGTCGTGCTGTTGCCGCATATGGGTTCGGGCACGCTCGAAGGCCGCATCGATATGGGCGAGAAGGTCATCATCAACATCAAGACCTTCGCCGACGGCCACAAGCCACCGGACCGCGTCATCCCATCCATGCTGTAAGCGCGCGAGCGCCAAGGAGCGAACCGATGAAACGTGCGCTATTTGCGATCGCCGCGTTCGCTCTGGCTGCATGCGATCCGGCGCCGCCGAACACGGAGGAGGCGGCGTCCGCAGATACCGAGCTGTCGTTGCTCTGTGACGCCTTCGCGCATGTTTCGTTCGATGCGCTGGCGGCGGCGTATGGCGCCGACAATCTGCGCGAAGAGACGATGCCGGGGCCCGAAGGCGAGAGCTACACCGTGACCGTGCTTTATCCGGGTGACACGGCGCGGCGGCTTGAGATCGTCTGGGCCGATGATGCGAAAACCGCGCCGGCAAGCGTAACTGTGTCCGGCGAAGGCAGTTTGTGGCGCGGGCCGCACAATATCGCGATCGGTGACGACATCGCGCGCGTCGAAGCGGCGAACGGCGGGCCGTTTCGTCTCTGGGGCTTTGGCTGGGATTATGGCGGCTGGGTTTCCGAGTGGAATGGCGGCCAACTGGGCGATCAAAACAATTGCCGCGTGCGCGTCCATTTCGAAGCCGCGAACGAGCCGACTGGCGTCTTGGGCGACAGCGAGTTCGCCTCCGATCTGCCCGCCATGCGCGCCGCCGCGCCTGCGGTCACCGAGTTCGGTTTGATGTTCGCCGGTTCGGACCAGTAAACAACACCCGTCATTCCGGATCGCGCGTCCGGAATGACGGGTGTTCGATTAGAAGCTCGCCAGCACCGTGAAGCGGAAGTTGCGCCCGGGCAGCAGCAGATCATCCTTCAAGAATGAGCTGTGCACGCGGCCTTCTTCGTCCGTCAGATTGCGTGCGTCGAGACGCAAACTCCACGGGCTGTCGACGCCGTGCGGACGGAACGCGACGCCGGCATTGACGAATGTGTAGCCGTCGGTCGCTGTTTCGAACGCCGCCAGACGATCCTGCTCCGCCACATCCACGACTTCGACGCGACCCGACCAATGTTCGCCATCTGCGGCGACGCCGAGCGTCAGCGAAGCCGGCGGAATGCGCGGTGGGACGCCGCCGCCATCGAAGCTGGCGCGCACCCAATCGTAAGCCGCGTCTGTGCTGATGGCGAAGCCGTTCGTCTCGAACAGCCGCGCGGTGACAATGAACTCGCCGCCCTGGAAGGTCGCATCCTGTTGTCCGAAGGCGAACACGCCGAATTCTTCGGCGTCGATGGGCGCGGCGTCCGGCGGATCGAAGCCGTCCGTGTCGGTGTCTTCATCGACCCAGAAGACGACGCCCGTATCGAGCAGCGCGATATAGTCCTCGAACTCCATACGGAAGAGATTGAGTTCGAAGCGGAGCGGGCCGCTATCGTAACGGGCGGAGGCCTCGAACGAGAGCGCCGTTTCCGGCGAGAGATCGGGATTGCCGATTTCGTAAGTCTCGGTCGCCAAGTGCAAGCCATCGGAGAAGAGCTCGACGGCGGTCGGCGCGCGTTCGGTGCGGGCCAAAGTCGCCCCGAGGAACCAGTTCTCGGCCGGACGGAAGAAGACGCCGCCCGATGCGCTCCAAGTATCGAATTCGCGGCTGCCGATGGTGACGTTATCCAACTCACGCTGCTCGAAGCGCGCGCCGCCCTCGAGACCCCAGCGGCCGAAATCCAAGCGTTCGACGACGAAGATGCCGACGTCTCGCGTATTGGTGTCGGTGATGAAGGCTTCTTCGCCGACAGCGCCGAAATCGACGTCGGAGAATTGCAGACCGATGGCGCCGTCCAGGCGCTCGCCGCCATGGTGTGCTTCGAGGCGGGCTTCCCAGCCTTCGCTATCGAAGATGGTGCCGGCTTCGCCGTCGCCTTCGAACTCGGTGTGGGTGTAATCCGAATGCTGGATGCCGTAGTCGAGGCGATCGAAAGGGCCCCAGTCGACGCGGAAATCGCCGCGTGACTCGATGCGGGTTTGTTCGAGTTCGATGTGGCCGGCGGGTTCATCATCGTGGTGCGGTAAGAGGCCGTATTCGTTTTCGCTGCGCTTGATGGCGAGGCCAGCAAAGCCCCAGCCGCCAACGAGCGCGCCGCCGGCGCCGTAGCTCATCGTTTCGTTATATTGATTGGGCGCGACGCCGAGCGGAGTTTCGTACGGATCGGTTTGGCTGGCGGCGTAGGAGAGGTTGAAGGCAGCGGGGCCGGCGCCGAATTGCGCGCGCGCCGCGCCGTGCATGCCTTCGTCAACGGTCGAGTAGGCTAGCAGCGCATCGACGTTGAGGCCGTCAACGGCGCGTGTCGGGATCGATTGATCGATGACGTTGACGACGCCGCCAATGGCGTTGCCGCCATACGCCAAAGCCGCCGAACCGCGCAGAATTTCGATGCGCTCGGCGTCGAGGCCGTCAGAGGTGACGGCATGGTCGGGCGAAGCGGTGGAGGCGTCGATCGTGCCGATGCCGTTTTGCAGCACGCGGACGCGGTCTTCGCCGAGGCCGCGGATGATCGGGCGGCTGGCGCCGGCGCCGAAGAAGGTGCTGGCGATGCCGGGCGTGGCGTCCAGCGTGTCGCCCAAGCCGCCATTGAGCTGCGCGATAATGTCGTCGCGGCGCAGCACTTCCGCACCCTGCAAGCTCTCGATGCGCGAGCCTTCAAGCGGCGCGGTGACGATGATTTCTTGTCCGGTCTCCGCCTCTTGAGCGAGAGCGGCGCTGGGGACGAGGACGGCGAAGGCGACGAAGCCGAGCAGATAGGTTCTGAAAATGGTACGCATGATAAGCCTCTAAGCGTGGTGTGCGCGCGAAAGCGCGCGGCGTTGCGCTCAGCGAGAGAGCGCGGCGGTCGTTGCTTAGAGAGCGGTCGGTGGTGCGCGGCTCTGCCAGACGTGCGTGAGTGCACGTGGCGCGCGGCGGATAGCAAGCGCTGCGGTTTCGTAAGCGGCGTTATGGCCGGCGCTGAGCGTCGCTGCATCCGGCGCGATCGACTGGCCCGATGACGCAAACACCGAGCAGACGATGCAGCCGGCTTGTTCGTGGGTGGCGCTGACGTGCGCGTGGCCCGGGCCGTCGCCGGGCCCGTGCGCGTCGGCGACACGCTCGTATCCGGCATTGCCGAGCGGGGTTCGAGCGTGGGTGTGGGTTTGGACGACGAAGATTTGCAGGAAAAGCGCGGCGGCGGCGGCCAGCATGGCGAAAGCGCGCGTGAAGACGCGCCCCTGCTTCCGATCCGGCGTTCTGCTGCTCGGTGTCATCCCGGGCAGGTTATAATGTAACTCGCGGCCGTGGCCAACCGGTTCGCCTCAGAGTGCGACCAGGAGGCCGGAATACCCGCCCAGCGTCACCCCGCCGGCCTGGAGATGCGCCTCGCCGATGGTGAGCTTGGTTGCAGCGCCCGCCGGTAGCGGGCGGAGCACCGGGTCGGGCCCCAGATTGAACAGGCAGAGCATGCGCTCCCCGTCGGCGCGGCGCTCGAAGGCGAGCACGGGCTCGGGCGCATCGAGCGCAATGAATTCGCCCTCGCGCAGCGCGGCGCTTTGCTTGCGCAGCGCGATCATCGTGCGCGTGAAAGCGAGCATGGAGGCCGGATCGCCTTCTTGCGCATCGACGGCGAGCGCGGTGTGGCGGGGATCGAGCGGCAGCCAGGCGTCGGCCGCCTCTGTGAAGCCCGCGACGTTTGCATCGCGCCGCCACGGCATCGGCGTACGCGCGCCATCGCGCCCAATGCCGCTCGGCCAGAACGCGATCGCTTCGGGATCGTGTAAGCGTTCGAACGGCACCTCCGCATGCGGCAGGCCGAGTTCGTCGCCCTGATAGAGAAACGCCGCGCCGCGGAGCGAGAGCAGCAGCGCAAGCATGAGCTTTGTGCGCTGCGGATCGTTGTCGGCGAGGCGGGTGGGGAAGCGGATGACGTCGTGGTTGGAGAGCGACCAGGATGGCCAGCCGCGCGCGCCTTCCCATTGCGCCATCGCGTCGGTGATGATTGCGGGCGTCATGGCGCGCTGGCGCAGCAGGAAGAACGAGTAGGCCGTGTGCAAACGATCCGGCCCGTCTGTGTACTCGCGCTGCACCTTCAGCGGCTCTTCATCTTCGATCTCGCCCACGGCCATGGCGCCGTACTGATCCAGAAGCGCGCGCAGGCGGGCGATGAAGCGAAGCGTCTCAGGTTGCGTGCGGTCGTAGAGATGGCGTTGGAATTGGTGCGGACGCGGCGGCGCGCGTTTGAGCGTGGTGATTGGCGGATTGTCGCGCAGGGCGTCGTCTTGCACGAAGAAGTTCACGACATCGAGCCGGAAGCCATCGATGCCGCGGTCGAGCCAGAAGCGCGCGACATCGAGCAACGCGTCCTGCACAGCCGGATTGCGCACATTGAGATCGGGCTGCTCGGGCAGGAAGTTGTGCAAATAATACTGCCGCCGCCGCGCGTCCCACGTCCAAGCGCAGCCGCCGAACATGGCTTGCCAATTGTTGGGCGGCGAGCCGTCCGGCTTCGCGTCGGCCCAGACGTACCAATCGGCTTTCGCATTATCGCGGCTGGCGCGGCTTTCGGTGAACCAGGCGTGCTGATCGGATGAATGCGACCAGACTTGGTCGATGATAACTTTCAGGCCGAGTTCATGCGCGCGTTTGATCAGCGCATCGGCATCCGCGATCGAGCCGAACAGCGGATCGACGTCGATGTAGTCGCTGACGTCATAACCATAATCCTTCATCGGCGAGCGGAAGAAGGGCGAAAGCCATATTGCATCGCAGCCGAGCGAGGCGATGTGATCGAGCTTTTCAATCGCACCCTTGAGATCGCCAACACCATCGCCGTCGCTGTCGCGGAACGAGCGCGGATAGATCTGGTAGATGACTGCGCCACGGAGCCAATCGGTCATGACTCACGCATGGCGAACGTCGCGCGGCGATGCAAGGTCTAACGCGGGTGGCGGATATCGACGTGTTGTGGAGACCATGCGCCGGGGCCAGCGTTCGTGCTGGCTTCAGAAACTAGACGCGTCACAGTCGGCGTCTGCATCTCCGTACTGCGCACGTCGGCGAACGCCACCCAATCGGCCTCGCAAGCGTCGCGCGTGAAACGCAGCGCGCCATAGCCGCGATTGGTGGCGTCGCACCAGGCCAAGTGCGGGTTGGCTGCGCGCATCATGGCTTCGCGTTGGCCGGGTGCGGCGTTGGCGAGCGCGCGTTCGAGGCCGGGGGAGGTGACGCTGCCGCCGGCGAACTCGATCGCCGCCAGCCGATCGCCGCTCTCTGCGGCGAGATTGTTCAGCCACGTGTTGTGGCTATCACCGCCGAGCACGACGGCGTTGTTGGCGTTGGCAGTGCACGCCGCAAGAAAACGCGTGCGCGCGGCGGGATAGCCGTCCCAAGCATCGAGATTCCAGGGCAAGCCGTGGCGGCTCAGCCGCTCGGCGATCCGGGCATATCGGCGGACATTGCCGTGCGCCTCCGGCGACACCATCGCCTCGGCGCCTTCGCCGCTCACCTGCGCGCCGACCACGACTTGTTGCGCCATGATCTGCCAAGGCTGACCGCGTGCGCGCGATTGCGCGAGCGCGTCTGCAAGCCACGCTTCCTGTTCGGCGCCAAGTATGGTGCGGCCCGGATCGTGGAGTTGGGAGCGGCGGAATTCATCGAACGCGGCTGCGGCGCCTTCGCCGTCTTGTAGCAAGCGCATGCCGAGCGCGCGGCGATAATCCAATTGCCGCTGCCGGCCAGCGATGCGCGTATCGAGCAAAGCGATGCGCGCGAGGTCGCCCCAATCGAAGTGGCGATAGACGCTGGCGCCGCGGATCGGCATCCAATCGAAATAAGCTTTCGACGCGGCAGCGAGGCGATCGGTGTACGTGCCTTCGTTGCGTTGATGATTTTGCGCGCCCGTCGCGGTGGCGTTGTTGGCGATCTCGTGATCGTCCCAGGTGACGGAGATCGGCTTGGTGCGGCGCAGTTCGAGCAGGTTGGGATCGGTGTGATAGGCGGCGTAGCGTGCGTAATAATCGGCGAGCGTGACGACCTCGTGCGCCGGATCGAAGGTGCGGCCCGGCACGGCTTCGCGCGGGCTCGGATAATCGTCGGCACCGTATTCGTAGATGTAATCGCCTGTGTGCAGGACAATGTCGATGTCGCCGCGGGCGGCGAGATGGCCGTAAGCGTGGAAATGGCCGAAGGCGAAGTTGGAGCAGGAGACGAGCCCGATGGTGAGCGCATCGCCGTCGCTCGCGGGCGCGGTGCGCGTGATGCCGGTGGGCGATGGCTCGCCGCCGGAGAGGAAGCGATAGAAATAGCGCCGGTCCGGCGCGAGGCCGCGCGCATCGATCTTGACGCAATAATCCGTCGCCGCTGTCGCGTTCGCTTCGCCACGTTGTGCAATCTGCGCGAAGCTCTCATCTTCCGCAACTTCCCACGCAATCCGTGTCCCGCCTTCGCCGACAAAGCGCGTCCACAAAATCACGCCATCAGAAAGCGGATCGCCGGAGGCGACCCCGTGTGTGAACACACCGCGCGCCAGCGTTTGCGCCCAGGCCGCGCGCGGCAGCGCCGCCAGCGACGCTGCTGCGAGAAGCGTGCGGCGCGACGTGTGCATAAGTTTTACTCCGCCGCAACTGCCGCTGGCGCGAGCGCCGAACCTTCGATGATCCGATACAAAAACTCATGCACCGCCATGGACGATTCGTTCGGCCGCTCTTCTTGCGGGATGTGGCCGACGTTTTCGAACACAACCAGTTCCGCGTTTGGAATCGCGTCAGCGAATTGCTGCGCGTTCTCCGGCGGGATGAGGCGGTCTTGATCGCCGGTGAAAACCAAAGTCGGCATCTGCAGCGCCGCCAGGCGCTCAGGCGTTGCGTAGTTGCGTTCGCGGAAGCCGAGCGTGATTTGCAGCAGGATGTCGCGATGGCCTGGTGCGCGCGAAAGTTCTGTGTAGCGCGCCACCATCGCGTCGTCGACGAGCGCGGTATCTACGAACGAGTTTTCCAGGCCTTGGCGAACGAGCGCGGTGTTGTCGAGGTCGCGCAAAAGCGGTGCGGCAGGGCTGCGCAGCAGCTTGAAAATGAGAGGCTCTTCGGCGTACTCCGCACGCGTTTCGGGCCAACCGGATGCATCGACCAGGATCAGCGCGTTCACTTGCTCGGGGTGCGCCAGTGCGTACTCCCACGCGACATTGCCGCCCATCGAACTGCCGGCGAGCGCGAAATTGCTGAGCTGCTGCGAGCGCACGAACGCTTCCACGGCGTCGCGGAACGCTTCGATCGAGGCTTGATAGCCAGCCGGCGCCCGGGTGAGGCCGTGGCCGGGGAGATCGAGTGTGATGACGCGATAATCGTTGAGACGCTGCTCGCCGGTGGCGAGACGCTCGACCCAAGGCTCCCAAGTGTGCAGCGACGCCGAGAAGCCGTGGATCAGTAACAGCGTGGGCGCATTTGGATCGCCTTCGTCGCGATAGTGCATGCGAATGCCGCCGGGCAGATCGACATAGCGCGAGGCCGCGCTTTCGTAGCGCGCCGCCAAGGTCTCGTAGGCAATGTCGTCACGCTTCAGCGCGAAATAGCCGCCGACCGCCAGAATTGCGACAATTCCGATAAGAACCAACAGGCCGCCAAGTAACCACCGCATGTCCACCCTCCGTCCTCGCTAGAGTGACGCGCGAGCGCGCTGGGTCAAGCGCGCCAACCGACGCGCCGGGCCCAGATTTCGAATTCGGCGCGGCGTGTGGCGAGATCGGCGGGCGCGGCTTGGCCTTCCGCGGCGGCATTGGCGCGCATTTCGGCGATGGCGTCGGCAATCGGCGGCAGCCCCACGCTGGCGCGGCGTTCGTCGAGTTCCGCGATGTCGCGCGTCGGCGAGGGCGAGAGTTGGCCGTTGGAATCCCAATCGAATTGCGTGCCGAAGGTCTGCTCTCGGCCTTCGAACGTAGCGATGCGGTCGGCGAGGTAGGCCGCATCGAGCGCGTTGGCGGCGCCGAGCGGGATTTGCTCGAGCATCAGTTCGAGCCCGCGCCGCTGAATGTCAGGCTTGCCGATGGCGTGTTGTAGAATGACGAATGCGGCGGCGGCGCCGTCATCGCTCAGCTTGTCGCGGCCGGGCCAGCCGATGGCGTCGAACGCATCGTCAAGCAGCGCGGCGTTTTCATTGTGCACGGCCTCCATCTCGGGGTGATAGCCGATGAAGAGATCGCCGTTGGCGGCGAGGCGCGCGCGCGTTTCGTAATCGCGTCGGGCGGCGGCGATGAGGCGCTCGCGCCAAACGTGCTCAGTCATGGCTGCACACGGGGCAAGTCGGATCACGCGGTAGCGCGACGACGCGCGCCTGCGCCGCGAGCGCGTCATAGATCAGCAGACGGCCCGCGAGACTTGCTCCGGCGCCGGCGACCTCCTTGATCGCTTCAAGCGCCATCATCGATCCGATCACGCCGGTCAGCGCGCCGACGATGCCGGTTTGGGCGCATGTTTCCGCATCGGGCGGCGTCTCGGGCACGAGACAGCGATAGCAGGGGCCGCCGCGCTTGAACGTCGCCACCTGCCCATCCCATCGCCCGACAGCGCCGGAGATCAGCGTGATGTCGAGCGCGCGGCAGGCGGCATTGACGGCAAAGCGCGTCGCGAAATCGTCGCTGCCGTCGAGCACGATGTCAGCGCCGTCCAGGAGTTCTGAGGCATTGGCGTCGTCCAGCCGTTCACTGCGTGCGTCGATCTCGACATGCGGGTTGAGAGCCAAGAGCGCACTCTCGCCGCTGGAAATCTTCGGTTCGCCGACGTCGTCAGTCCGGAACAGCACTTGGCGCTGCAAGTTTGAGAGCGCGACGGTGTCGAAATCGATCAGGCGTAGCGTGCCAACGCCAGCGGCGGCGAGATAGAGCGCCGCCGGTGCGCCGAGCCCGCCGACGCCGACCATCGCGACAGTCGCGGCTTTCAGCTTTTGCTGACCAGGCCCGCCAATCTCCTTCAACAGGATATGGCGCGCATAACGCTCATGTTCGTCGGCTGAGAAGGCGCTCATGGCCTGTAGGTAATGCAAACGCGGCGCTGTTCCAACTGATTGGGAACGCGCGCGCTGCGCGGGCGTTGGCTTCTTATGCGATACATCGACTCAAGCCTCGCCCCGGGCGAGGAAATCCTTTCGCGCGGCCAGTATCCGGGCGTGTTTTGGTTCGGCGCCTGGGCGGCGCTGATCTTTCTCGGCATCATCATCGTCGGCATTTTCATTTTTGTGCGCTCGTGGATCGTTATGTCGACGACGGATTTTGCGGTCACCAATCGGCGCGTGATCCTGAAGCGCGGCTGGCTTAATCGGAAGACGCAAGAGCTTTCGGTCGAGAGCGTCGAAGGGGTGACGTTGGATCAATCTTTGATCGCGCGCATGTTCGGCTATGGGAGCATTGTCGTCACTGGTACGGGCGACGCCGTGATCCGCTTTCCGCCGATGGCGCATCCGGTCGCCTTCCGCCGCTCTATTGAAGCAGCGCGCCAGTCGAGCAGCGAGGTTCATCTTGATCGAGAGGATCGCGCCGCGATCGACCGCGCAGCCAATGAGGACGCTACGCCGGACGAACCCGAAGTCGTGCAAGAAGAGGTTGAGGAAGAAGCACGTCCGCGTCCGCGCAAGCGCTCCAGCTTTATCGGCCTGCGCTCGCGTCGTTAGCCCCGCCCGGTCGAGCCAAAGCCGCCGGCGCCGCGCGCGGTTTCGCTGAGCGTGGCGACCACGTCCCACGCGCCTTGCGTCACCGGCGCGATCACCATTTGCGCGATGCGCTCGCCGCGTTGGATCACAAAAGGCTCTTGGCCGAGATTGATCAGGATGACCTTCACCTCGCCGCGATAATCCGCGTCGATCGTGCCCGGTGTGTTGAGGCATGTGACGCCATGCTTCAGCGCCAGCCCTGAACGCGGGCGCACTTGCGCTTCGTAACCAGCGGGCAACGCGATAATCAGCCCTGTCGGCGCCAACACGCGCGCGCCGGGCGCGATCGTCATGGGTTTGTTCTCAGGCACAGCCGCGCGCAGATCCATACCCGCCGAGAGCGCGGTTTCGTAGGCCGGCAGTTGCAAGCCCTCGAAGTGCGGCAGCGGCGCGACTTGGATGCGGACGGTGTTGCTCATGACGCCGAATAACGCGGATTCGCATTGAAACGCCAAATCACTTGCACGGATATAAGTCATGACTTATACGATTGCGGCGAGGAAAACACGATATGAGCAGCGATATTCTGGGTTTGATTGGCGCGGTGCATCGCGACGTCCGCCATGGCGAGCGCGACGGTAAGCCCACGAAAACAGTCGTGCTCTCGCGCGCTTATGACACCAGCGTCGAGGATTTGTGGGACGCGCTCTCCAAGGCCGAGCGCCTGCCGCGCTGGTTCGCGCCGGTGACCGGTGAATTGAAGCTTGGCGGCCGTTATCAGGTTGAGGGCAATGCCGGCGGCACGATCACGCGCTGCGAGCCGCCGCGCGAATTGGCGATGACCTGGGAGTTCGGCGGCGGCGTAAGCTGGGTTGAAGTCTCGCTGTCGCCGGAAGGCGAGCGCGCGCGGCTGGAATTGCGCCACATTGCTCACCCGGAAGAGCATTGGGACATGTTCGGCCCCGGTGCTGTCGGCGTTGGTTGGGAGCTCGGCCTTATGGGGTTGGCGCGCCACTATCGCAACGCGGTGCGCCCCGCTGAAGCCGCCAACGATTGGCATACGACCGATGACGGCAAGCTCTTCATGCGCAAGAGTGCGCAGGCTTGGGGCGAGGCTGATGCGCGCGGCGGCGAAGATGCGGCGAAAGCGGCCGAGCGCGCCGAACGCACGCGCAAATTCTATAGCGGCGAGGCGTGATGCACGCGTTCGACGTTCTCGGCGATCCGGTGCGGCGGCGGATTTTGGAGCTGCTGGCGGGGGGCGAACATACGTCGGGCGAGATCGTCACCGTCATTCAGCGCGAGTTCGGCATCAGCCAGCCGGCTGTGTCGCAGCATTTGAAAGTGCTGCGCGAGGGCGGCTTCGCAAGCGTGCGCAGCGAGGGGCCACGGCGCATTTACGTTGTCGACGCGGCGCCACTGAAGCAGGTCGACGCATGGGTCGAGCAGTTTCGTGGTTTCTGGGAGGTCAAGCTCGACGCGCTGGCGACCGAAGTCGCGCGCGGCAAGAGAAGGCGGAAGAGCTAGCCGCTTACTTCTGACGCGCTTTGCGCGCGGCGTATTTCAGGTCGCGGCGGGCTTTTTGTTCGAAGGCGCGGATTTCTTCGGCTTCGATATCGGCCAAGCGCTTACGCTCTGCCTCTTCGGCCGCGAGTGCTTCGGCCTCCGCTTCGGCCTTGGCTTTCGCTTCGATGGCCAGCTTGCGTTCGAGCTTTTCGAATTCGACCCGTTCACGGCGCTTCTGCTCGGCGGCGACGCGCTTTTCTTCACGCGCTTGCGCTTCAGCGGCCTTTTGCGCGGCGACGGCCGGATCGACCGGTGCTGTCGCCTTGGTCTTGAATTTTTCCAGCATCGCCTTCTTGGCGGCGTCGGCGGCTTCGCGGCGTTCGTTGTGGTTCTGGAAGCTCATGCAGTCGTGGGTCCTTACGTGGCGCGCGGTCGCGCTCAGCGCTTCAGTCGGCGGGGTTAGAGTGGAGGGGTGGATATAGCGCGTCGCGCGCGCGGCTCAAGCCCTTAAACGGCAAGTTCCGGCTGCGTCACACCGCCGTCATGAAGCGGTACGGGTCGCAGCCATTCAACTTAGAAAAATGATCCAGCTGAAAAAGCGTCGTGAAGGGCCATGAATCGCTGCTGCCAACCCCAAAAGGGTAGCGGGGAGCAGTGTGAAGAGGGCGGCCTCTCTTGGACCGACGTTCATGGCGCCGACGACGACTGCGACCCCCACGAACATTGTGAGGAAGAAGATCAGCGCAAAGGCGAGGACGCCGAGCAAGGCTCGTCCCGTAAGGGCCTTTTCTCTCGTTGGCGTTGGGCCATCGAACCTTATTTCTTCAACGCAGACCTACCAGCGAGGGCCTGCGCTATCTCGATCGCAAGCCGCTTCGCCACGGCGTCTTTCGCCATGTGCGGCCAAGCTTCGCTGCCGTCTTTGGTGATCAGCAACACCTGGTTGTTGTCGCCGCCCATGACATCGCCGGAGACATCGTTGGCGACGATCCAGTCGCAGCCCTTCTTGGCGATCTTGGCGCGCGCGTGTTCTTCGACGTGATCGGTCTCCGCCGCAAAGCCCACGATCAGTTTCGGGCGCTTCTTGCCGGGCTTCGAGAGCGTGGCGAGGATGTCAGGGTTTTCGACAAGCGAGATGGCCTGAACACCGCCCTTGTCCTTCTTGAGTTTCGCGTCGGCGGCTTCAGCTGGGCGCCAATCGGCGACGGCGGCGACCATGACGGCGACATCGAGCGGCAACGACGCTTCCGATGCTTCCAGCATTTGATGCGCCGTTTCCACTGAAACGCGTCGTACGCCGAGCGGGGCGGGCAGGTTGGTCGGGCCCGAGACGAGCGTGACATCGGCGCCGAGTTCAGCGAGTGCGGCGGCGATGGCGTAGCCTTGCTTGCCGCTGGAGCGATTGGAGATGAAGCGCACCGGATCGATCGGCTCCACCGTGGGGCCTGCGGTGACCAGCGCGCGTTTGCCTTTGAGCGGGCCGTCGGCGAGGAGCGTTTTGATCGCACCAAGAATCGCTTGCGGCTCGGACATGCGGCCGGGGCCGTATTCGCCGCACGCCATCTCGCCTTCGTCAGGGCCGACGAAGTGGACGCCATCGGCTTGCAGGCGCGCGACGTTGCGCTGCGTGGCCGCGTGCTGCCACATGCGCACGTTCATCGCCGGCGCCATCAGCACTGGCGTATCGGTCGCGAGCAGCGTCGTGGAGGCGAGATCGTTGGCTAGGCCGTGCGCGGCCTTGGCGATGAGATCGGCGGTTGCGGGTGCTACGACAATCAGATCGGCCGAGCGCGAGAGCTCGATATGGCCCATCTCGCTTTCGTCGGTGAGATTGAACAGATCCTGATAGACCTTGTCTTGCGTGAGCGAGCCGACAGAGAGCGGCGTCACGAATTCCGCGCCGGCTTTGGTGAGGATTGCGCGCGACTTGACGCCGGCCTTCGCCAACAGCCGGATCAGCTCCAGGCTTTTGTAAGCAGCGATGCCGCCACCAATGATCAGAAGAACGCGCTTGTCGCTCATGGCGTCGCGGCTTTCTCGGCGTCCAGCTCTGGCGGCGGCGCCGGGATAGGCTCGCCTGACGCATCAGCGGGCGGGATCGTTGCCGTGGCTGAAGGGGCCGGTTCTGCGGGTTGCACAGCTTCTATACGGGCGGGCGCCGGCGCCGGTTGCGTGGGCGTTACCTGTGGGCTCTCACTGGCGCTCAGCACAAGCGCGAGCACCGCGCCGGCGAGCATGCCAATCCAGAATACCGGCATCTGGTACCATTTACGGTCCTCGCGCGGCGCCTCGATGCTGACTTTGCGGGCAGCAGCTTCGATGGCGGTCAGCGTTTGCGGCAGCCGGCGCATGGCGGCGAGCGCTTGTGCGGCTTCGTCTATGCCGCGCTTGGTCACCGCTTCCGCGCCCAATTCGCGTTGCACCCACCGCTCCACGATCGGGCGCGAGGCGCTCCACATATCGTGTTGCGGATCGAGGCCGCGGGCGACGCCCTCGACCTGAACCATGGTCTTTTGCAGCAACACCAGTTCTGGGCGCAGGTGCATACCGAACAGATGGGTAACGTCGAACAGTTGCAAAAGTAGGCGGCTCATCGAGATGCCGTCTGCGGTCTTGCCGAAGATCGGCTCACCGATGGCGCGCAAAGCCTGCGCGAATTCTTCGATGGTGAACTTGTCCGGCACGTAGCCGGCTTCGTGGTGGACTTCGGCGACGCGGCGATAATCGCGGCGATGGAAGCCATAGAGAATTTCGGCGAGGTAGCGGCGCTCTTTGTGGCCGATGCGGCCCATGATGCCGAAGTCGACGATCCAGAGCTGGCCGTCGCGCCCGTAGAGCAAATTGCCCTCGTGCATGTCGGCGTGGAAGAAGCCGTGGTCGAGGGCGGCGGCGAGGAAGCCGCGTGTGATCTTGATGGCGAGCTCGCTGCGATCGGCGCCGGCTTTGTCGAGCGCTTTCAGATCGGTGAGCGGCGTGCCGTCGATCCAGTCGAGCGTCATCACCCGCTTGGCCGAGCGCGACCAATCGATCTCCGGCACGGCGAGGTAGCCGTCTTTCGCCGCGACTTCGCGGAATTCGGCGGCCGCACCCGCTTCCAGGCGTAGATCGAGCTCTCGTTCCATGGCGGACGAGACGGTGTCGATGAACTGCACCGGCTCAAGCCGGCGCGAACGCGGCGACAGCCGCTCGATCCACCAAGCCAGGAAGTGCAGCGCGGCCATTTCCTTGGCCAGCTTCTTTTCGATGCGCGGGCGCAGCACTTTGATGGCGACCACGCCTTGGCGCGGAATGATGGCCTGGTGCACTTGCGCGATCGAAGCGGCGGCGACCGCCTCAGAGATGGTGCCGAACAATTTCTCGGTGCCGCCGAGTTCGGAATTGATCGTGTCGAGCGCCGCAGTGTGCGGGAAGGGCGGCAGCCGGTCCTTCAAGCGACCCAGCTCTTGCGCAACGGTGACGCCGATCATGTCCGGGCGCGTCGCAAGGAACTGGCCGACTTTCACATAAGCGGGGCCGAGCCGTTCCAGCGCTTTGGCCAAGCGCTCGCCAACGGTGCGGCCGCGCTTGCGCTTGGAGAAGATCGAGAGCGCGGTGTGCGCGGCTTGCAGGGCTGTCGGGTAGCGGTCGTAATATTCAGCCGGCAGCAGCACGTCGTAGCGGATCAGCGTGAACGCCACGCGCAGCAATCGGCGAATGTGACCGACCACGCCATTGGCGAGACCGACCAGCAACGCGATCGCAAGGACGAGGATCAGAACCGACCAAGACACTAAACCGACCAACCCCAATGCAGCGCGCAGACCCCGCCGGCCATGTTGCGATAGGCCGCGCGCGCGAAGCCCGCCTCACGGATCATAGCCAAGAAAGCTTCCTGATCTGGAAACCGGCGGATCGATTCGACCAGATATCGGTAAGAATCCGGGTCGTTTGCGAGCAATTTCCCCAGCGCCGGGATCGCGTTAAACGAATAGAAATCATAAACTGGCTCGAGCCCGCCAATGGCGAGGCGCGAAAACTCCAGGCAATAGAAGCGTCCGGCGGGCTTCAAGACGCGCTTGGCCTCGCGCAGAACGGCGGGGACATCGGTGCAGTTCCGGATGCCGAAGCTGATGATGTAGGCATCGGCGACATGGTCATCGACGGGTAAATTCTCGGCATCGCCTTCATGCCATTGAAGCCCGCCCTCTCCTTTTGCGCGGCCGGCCTCGAGCATCTCGGTGTTGATGTCGATGACGTGGATCTCCGGTGGCTCAAGCCCGCGCCGTTGTGCTGCGCCATCGCCGAGCTTCTTGAGCCGCCGCGCGATGTCGCCGGTGCCGCCCGCGACATCGAGAATAAGTTCGCCCGGTTGCGGATTGAGCTTAGCCGCGGCGGCGTCTTTCCAGAGCCGATGCATGCCGCCCGACATCGCATCGTTCATCAAATCGTACTTCGACGCGACCGACGAGAACACGGCGCGGACGCGTCCTGCCTTTTCGTCTTTCGGTACGTCCTGGAAGCCGAAGGAAGCGGTGTCGCCGGAACTCGTGTTCGCCATGGCCGGACCATAGCGGCGGCGGCGGGGCGGGGCTATATCGGGCGGCGATGGATTTGCGTTTGATTTCTGGCATTTCGCCGCATGCCTGAGCTTCCCGAAGTGGAAACCGTGCGCCGTGGCCTGGCGCCGGCTCTGGTGGGGCGCACGATCCTGCGCGCGCGGACGAAGCGCGCCGATCTGCGCTTTCCGTTTCCGCCGCGCTTTGCCGCGAGGCTCTCCGGCCGCCGCGTGGTCACGCTCGATCGCCGAGCTAAATATCTGCTCGCGCATTTGGACGATGGCGCCGTGTGGGTGACGCATCTTGGTATGACTGGGCGCTGGACGGTGCTCGGCGCCAAACGGCAGCCCGGCGATTTCTACTATGCCGAACCGACCAATCCGACACACACGCATGTCGTGATCGATATGGAAGAGGGCGCGCGCCTGGAGTTCAACGATCCGCGCCGTTTCGGCTACATGGATCTCATCGCGGAAAGCGAGCTCAGCACGCACCCGTTCTTCAAAGGCATGGGGCCGGAGCCGCTCGGCAACGAATTTCATCTGCCGTATTTGAAGCACGCGTTTGCAAACAAGAAAGCACCGGTGAAAGCAGCGTTGCTGGATCAGCGCGTGGTTGCTGGTTTGGGCAACATCTACGTCGTCGAGGCCTTGCATCGCTCTGGCATTGCGCCGTCGAAAGCGGCGGGCCGCATCGGCGCGCAGCGTCTGGAAAAGCTCTATCACGCCATCCGCGTCGTGCTCGAAGAAGCGATCGAGGCGGGCGGCTCAACGCTTTCGGACTATGCCGCCGTCGATGGCGCGCAAGGCAGCTTTCAACAGCGTTTCCGCGTCTATGACCGCGAAGGCGAGCTGTGTCCGACGCCGGACTGCGGTGGCACGATTAAGCGCGCCGTGCACAGCGGGCGATCGACGTTCTGGTGTCCGAGGTGTCAGCGCTAGCGCGGTCCCTCCCTTGAAAAGGGAGGGTGTCAGCTTGCGCGGAGCGAAAGCTGACGGGTGGGATGACAGCGCAGATGCTTGCTAACTCCTGTGCTGCCGCCCCACCCGTCGCGAAGCGCGCTTCGCGACACCCTCCCCGAGCGGGGAGGGATCGTGCACACTGCGCTCATGAGTCGTTTCGCCTTTGCAGCCGTCATCGCAATCGCCGCGCCAGCGATCGCGGAGGCCCGCTATTTCGCGGCGATTGACGATCTGCCGATGCCGCCAGGGTTCACGGAAATTGCAACGGCGGCTGAGAGCTTCGCGGGCGCTGGCGGTCGCATCGTTCTGGTCGAAGCGGAGGGCGACGCGTCCGGCCTCACGGTTCGCGATTTCTACTATGAAGCGCTGCCGCAGCTTGGCTGGGGGCTAAGCCCACAGCCGGATGGCGCGCTCGTGTTCCAGCGCGGGCGCGAGCGGCTGAGCTTTACGGTGACGAGTTCGAATGGCCGCACACGGCTGGGCGCGCAGCTCATCGTGCTGCCGGCATCGACCGGCGGCGATTGATTTTGCGCTGCGCCGGGCGCATCAAGCGCTCATGACTTGTGAAAATATTCTCGTTGAAACCGATGGCGGCGTTGGCGTCATTCGTCTCAATCGTCCGAAGGCGCTCAATGCGCTGAACGATGCGCTGATCGCTGAACTGAGCGCAGCGCTCGATGCGTTCGAAGCCAACGCCGCGATCGGCTGCATCGTTATCACCGGTTCCGAAAAAGCCTTCGCTGCCGGCGCCGACATCAAGCAGATGGCGGAAGGCCAGTTCAGCGACTTCTATGCGCGCGATCCGTTCTCGAATCTCGAACGCGTGCCGCGCACGCGAAAGCCTTTGATTGCAGCGGTTGCGGGCTATGCGCTGGGCGGCGGCTGCGAGCTCGCGATGATGTGCGACTTCATTATCGCCGCCGACACGGCCAAGTTTGGTCAGCCTGAAGTGACGCTCGGCGTGATGCCGGCATGGGGCGGGTCGCAGCGGCTCACGCGCTCCGTCGGCAAAGCCAAAGCGATGGATCTCTGCCTCACTGGCCGCATGATGGATGCGGCGGAAGCCGAGCGCTGCGGGCTCGTCGCGCGCGTTGTCGCGGCCGACAAATTGATGGAAGAAACCATGGCCGCGGCGAAGAAGATCGCGGGCATGGGCCAGATCTCCACGCTGGCCAACAAGGAGGCGGTCAACGCTGCTTTCGAGACGCCGCTTAACGAAGGGCTCAAGCTCGAACGGCGGCTGTTCTACAGCCTGTTTGCGACCGAGGATCAGAAAGAGGGGATGGCGGCCTTTATCGCAAAGCGGCCCCCCGATTTTAAGCACCGCTGATCATTTGACGGCGGCAACGGCCAAGGCTATAGCCCGCCGCTTCACACTGAAACTATCGTTTGGAATACCTCTCTCATGGCGAATACGAAGTCCGCAAAGAAAGCCAATCGCGTCATCGGCCGCCGCACGGTGGTCAACAAGGCGCGTCGTACGGGCATGCGGTCGACGTGGCGCGGTGTTGAAGAGGCGATCGTCGCTGGCGATCCCAAAAAGGCCGAAGAAGCGCTGCGTAAGGCTGAATCGGCGACGATGAAGGCGGTGTCGAAGGGTGTGGTGCACAAGAACCTCGGCGCCCGCAAAGTGTCACGCCTCGCGAGCCGCGTCGCGGCCCTCAGCAAGACGTCCTAAAGTTCCCGCGAGCCGTCGAAGTTTGATCGACAAGGGCTCGCGAATCCCTGACATTTCAGCGCTGTGGACACCGGGAAAACCGGTGATTATCCCTCCGTGTTCGGACATACACGCCTTTCGGCCTAGGCGGTAAAATTGCAATAAAATCAGCGCTTTATAAGCTGCTGGGGATATTGCTAAGAAGTTAAAAACTCCCTGTTGACGACCTCAAACGATCGGCGCAAGTTTCGCTTGTCCGGCGAGCCCGCTCGCTGTTCGACGCTTCAGTGAAGACCGGTGCCT
Source organism: Hyphomonadaceae bacterium (assembly GCA_022841905.1). Lineage (GTDB taxonomy): Bacteria > Pseudomonadota > Alphaproteobacteria > Caulobacterales > Aquidulcibacteraceae > Vitreimonas. The sequence continues at coordinate 241,970 of JALHQO010000002.1, forward strand.
AGCGCATTGGGCCGAAAACGTATTCGGCTCGAACAGAGAACGTGTGTCCGTCGGGGGGCGGCTAAAAACAATAGTTCTAAGCGGGGGTTGCTATGGAACAGGGTGAGTTCGCCCGCCGGGATTCGGCGGGTATCGGGTCGGCGCGAGCCTACGAATTAGTCCGGAAGGATTTGCTGAAGGAATTCGGCGCGGATTTCTTCCGCTCCTACATCGATCCGCTTCGCCTGGTGGCGGAGATGGACGGCGTGGTTCTGTTCAGAGCCGGCTCGCAAGTCGCCAAGGAGCGGCTGCTGCAGCAGGTCCAGCATCGTCTGGATTCGCAGCTGCGCCTTTACGAGCCAAGCATCGTCTCGACCCAGATTCTCCTGGAACACGAAATTCCGAGCGACCTGCGCGAACTCGCGGATGCGCGCATCGAGGAAGCGCGCGCCGCTGGCGCACCCCCGGGCCAGCCGCAATCGTTTTCGTTCGACAGCTTCTGTCAGGACGCTTCGAACCACCGCGCCTTCACCGTCGCGCAGATGATCGCCGCCGGCGCCGGCGTGGCGTTTCCGGTGTGGTTGCTGCACTCGGCCCCAGGCTTTGGAAAAACCCATTTGCTTTCAGCGATCGCGCAGGAAGCAGCCATCCGCACGCCGGAGCGCAAAGTGCTGATGATGACAGGCCAGGAATTTCTCGAACAGTTTCAGGCTGCGTTGCACAAGAAGCGTGACGCTGGCGCATTCAAGGAAGCCGTGCGCGCACCCGATTTGCTGATCATCGATGATTTTCATCGCATCTGCGGCAAGCGCGCCACCGAAGAAGAAGCGTTCGATACTTTCAACGATGTAACGCGCCGCGGCGGCCAAGTGGTCATTGCTGCAAATCATGGCGCTGCCGGACTCGAAGGTTTAGACGACACGTTGCGTGCGCGCTTGAAAGGCGCGGCGTCGTGCGAAATACTCGAAGCTGATGCGTCGCTCCGCCGCCGCATACTTGAAATGCGCGTGCAGCATCATCAACGCTTGACGCCGGGCTTCAGTGTGGCTTCGGATGCGTTACAGATGATCGCGGAACGCATGCACGGAAGTGGGCGCGATCTTGATGGCGCGCTCTGCCAATTGCTGATTGAATGGAAAATCTCGGGAGGTACCGAAGTGACGCTTGAAGCTGCCGCCAATGCTCTGCAGGCCAAATTGTCCGACGCTTCGGAGCGACGGATCACCGTGCAATTGGTGCAGAAAGTGGTGGCGCGTCACTACAACATGAGTCTCGCGCAGCTGCTTGAGCGCACGCGCCGCCACTCGATCGCGCGCCCGCGCCAGATCGCCATGTTCCTGGCCTGTAAGATGACTCACGCGTCGCTGCCGGATATCGGCGCTCGGTTCGGCGGTTTTGATCACACGACGGTAATGTACGCCCGCGATCGTATCGCCGCTCTGGTCGAGCAGGACGTGACGTTCAAGGCCGAAATCGAGAACATCGCCCGCGCTATCCGCCGCGAGCCCTAAGCCTAGCGCTGGGAAATCGGTCAGCCCCAAAGTCTTGCAAAATCGGGCTTGGGGCTGGCGTATCTTCTGGTAGTTTCTCACCCCCTGCGGGCGGCGACTCAGCCGCACACAGGGGGTAATCGTATCGAGCCTCCGAGAGCAAGACGTGCATCGGCGGGCTGATGGCCAGGAAGATGCAATGCGGTTGACGATCGAGCGCTCGGCGCTCCTCAAAGCACTCAATCACGTCCAGAGCGTTGTTGAGCGGCGCAATACGATACCGATCCTGTCCAACGTGCTGCTGTCGGCGCAGGGCGACAGCCTGAAGCTCACCGCCACCGATCTCGACATCGAGATTTCGGAAGCGGCGCCGGCGGAAGTTGAGCGCGGCGGTCAGACGACCGCGCCCGCCAACTATCTCTATGATTTCGTGCGTAAGTTGCCCGATGGCTCGGCGGTAAAGTTCGATGTCTCGGGCGACGATCCCCGTCTCTTCATCTCGGCCGGCAAGTCACGCCTGCATTTGCCCATCCTGCCTGCTGGCGATTTCCCGTCCATGCCGTCCGATGGCTTCGAGACCAAGTTCGAGATCGAGCCGACTGACTTAGGTCGCTTGATCGACAAGACGCGCTTTGCGATCTCGACCGAAGAGACGCGCTATTATTTAAACGGCATCTTCTTCCACACGGTGGACGCCAATGGCGCCAAGCTCCGCGCCGTCGCCACCGACGGCCACCGCCTCGCGCTTGCCGACGCCGATGCGCCCAAGGGCGCGCAGGGGATGCCGGGCGTCATCGTGCCGCGCAAAACCATCAACGAGCTGAAGCGCCTGCTCGATGACGCGTCCGACATGGTCGAGATCGCGGTGTCGCCGCAGAAGATCCGCTTCGCGCTCGGTGACGCGGTGCTCACCTCGAAGCTGATCGACGGCTCCTTCCCGGAATATGCGCGCGTCATTCCGAAGGGCAATTCGAAGAAACTCAAGGTCAACAACAAGGTGTTCGCCGAAGCGGTTGACCGCGTAGCCACCGTGTCGGCGGAGCGTTCGCGCTCGGTGCGTCTGGCGCTCGACAAGGACAAGATCACACTCACCGTCAACAATCCGGACGCTGGCGTCGCCACCGAAGACATCGCCGCCGACTATGGCGACGACGCGCTCGAGATCGGCTTCAACGCGCGGTATCTGATGGATGTCGCCGGCCAGATTGAAGGCGAAGAAGCGGTGTTCGAACTGGCTGACTCCGGTTCGCCGACTCTGGTGCGCGACGAGGCCGACGAGCACGCGCTCTACGTGCTGATGCCGCTTCGGGTCTAACCATAATGCGCAAGCGCTGGATTGTACTCGGCGCCATCGTCTTGGCGGCGGGCGGCATTGCGTCGTTCAACGCCTCGTTCCGTGGCACGCCGACCGGCGAACTCACGCTGCTTTCGCACCGCGGCGTCCATCACGATTATCATCGCGAGAATCTCGACAACGAGACCTGCACGGCTGCGCGCATCTATCCGCCCGAGCACGCCTTCTTCGAGAACACGCTGCAATCGATGGAAGCGGCGTTCGCGCTCGGCGCCGACATGATCGAGATCGACATCCATCCGACCACGGACGGTGAGTTCGCGGTCTTCCACGACTGGACGCTGGACTGCCGCACCAATGGCGAAGGCGTCACGCGCGAGCAGACGATGGCGTATCTGCGCACGCTCGATGTCGGCTACGGCTACACCGCTGACGATGGAGCGACGTTTCCGCTGCGCGGGCAGGGCGTCGGCCTAATGCCGAGTTTGCGCGAAGTGCTGGATGCGTTCCCGGATGAGCGCTTCTTGATTAACTTCAAAGGCAACGATCCGGCCGAAGCCGATCTGTTGCTCGCATATCTCGACGCCACGCCGGGTGCGCATTACGAGCGGCTCGCCTTTTACGGCGCCAACCCAGCCGAACGTCTGCGCCAGCTGCGCCCGGACTTGCGCGTCACCGGCCGTCAGCGGCTCATGCGTTGCGCCAAGGATTACATGCTCACCGGCTGGTTCGGCGCGACGCCGGACGAATGTCGCAACACCATCGTGTTTGTGCCGGTCAACTATGGCTGGATCGCCTGGGGCTACCCAAATCTGTTCCTGCAACGCATGCAGAACGCAAACACAGACGTGATGATTGTCGGCCCTATCCGCCGCGGGGAACGCCCCGGCATTGGCGGCATCGACGATCCCGAAACCTTCGACGCCGTGCCGCGCGATTGGCGCGGCGGCGTGGTGACGGATCGCATCGAAGTGATCGCTCCGCTCTCGCTTGAGCGAGAAGCGACGTGAAAGAATTGAATTCATTCCCCCTCCCCTTGAGGGGAGGGGGCAGGGGGCGGGGTGACGCTCCGCACGTTCCGAATTTGATTTGCGTTGCGTGCAAACGCTCAAGCGTCGCGCTTCACCCCACCCCCCGGCCCCCTCCTCTCGAGAGGAGGGGGAGATGACGCACGCCCTTTCCATCGCGCGTCTGACCCTCGCAGATTTTCGCAATCACGCCGCGCTCGATCTTGAGCTTGACGCGCGCCCGGTGTGTCTGTTCGGGCCGAATGGCGCGGGCAAGACGAATATTCTGGAGGCGCTGACCATGCTCGCGCCGGGCAGGGGATTGCGCAGCGCCTCGCTCACCGACGTAACGCGCGCTGGCAATGAGTTTCGGCCACAGCCCTGGGCGGTGTCGGCGCGCGTCATTCAGGATGGCGAAGAGACCACGCTCGGCGCCGGCGCTGAGCGTACGCCGGAAGGCGGCGTCAAACGCTTGGCGCGTCGCAACGGCCAGCCCGCGACAGCATCTGAACTCGCGGAAGCGGCGCGCATGACGTGGCTCACGCCGGCGATGGATCGGCTCTGGTCCGGCGCGGCCGGCGATCGGCGCAAATTCTTCGACCGGCTGACGCTGGCGCGCGCATCGCAACACGGCCAATCTGCGGCGGCGTATGAGCGCGCCATGCGTGAGCGCCAGCGTCTGTTGAGTGAGCGTGTCTATGACGATGCCTGGCTCGGCGGATTGGAACGCGAAATGTCGGCGCATGGCGCGGCGATCGCGGCGGCGCGGGTGGAAACGTTGCAGCGTTTGCAAGACGCTATCGACGCGCGACCGGACGGCGCGTTTCCAAAAGCCATCCTCTCGCTCGAAGGTTTGCTGGAGGCGCGCTTCGAGCGCGGCGCCAAGAGCGCCGACGTCGAAGAGGATTTCGCCGAACTGCTGCGCGATGTACGCGGTCGCGACGCCGGCGCCGGCCGCGCGCTCGACGGGCCGCATCGCAGCGATCTATTGGCGCGCCACGCCGCCAAGGATATGCCCGCGGATCAGTGCTCCACGGGCGAACAAAAAGCGTTGCTGCTCGGCGTCACGCTGGCGCAAGCGCGCGCCTTGGCGGACGACCCAGGCGCCGGCGCCTCGCTGCTGCTGATTGACGAAGCGGCGGCGCATTTGGATTCGGTGCGCCGCGCTGCGCTATTCGAAGAATTGCTGGCAAACCCTGGCCAGGCTTGGCTCACCGGCACGGATGAAAGCCTGTTCGAAGCGTTCGGCGGACGCGCGCAGCACTTCGAGGTGCGCGAAGGCCAAGTGTACGCTGCGTGAACGTGACAAGAGCCGAAAAATTTGCTGCTCTCTCGGCCAAGAGGAAGCGCGATGGCCAACCCCAATTATGTCTCCCGGCACAATCCCGATTACGTCTTCAATTACGATCCGAACGAAGACGCCTGGACCACCGATCTCTCCACTTTGGATATGAGCCGCGGCGAGCGCTTCCGCGACCATACGATCTGGCCGTTCTTCGAGCGCCTGCGCAAAGAAGACCCGGTGCATTACTGCCCGGACAGCCTGAACGGGCCGTATTGGTCGATCACGAAGTATAACGACATCATGGCGGTCGATACCGACCATCAGCGCTTCTCATCCGAACCGTCGATCGTGCTGTTCGATCCGGAAGAAGACTTTCCGCTGCCCATGTTCATCGCCATGGATCCGCCCAAGCATGACGTGCAGCGCAAGACTGTGTCGCCGATCGTGGCGCCGAACCATTTGGCGCAACTGGAGCCGGTTATCCGCGAACGTGCGGCGGGTCTGCTCGATTCCGTGCCGCGCAACGAAGTGTTCAACTGGGTCGATAAGATTTCGATCGAACTGACCACGCAAATGCTCGCGACTTTGTTCGATTTTCCATGGGAGGATCGCCGCAAGCTGACGCGCTGGTCGGACGTGGCGACGGCGGCGCCGGGCCAAGGCGTCGTCGAGAGCGACGAACAGCGCCGCATGGAGCTGATGGAGTGCCTGCAATATTTTAACATGCTGTGGGAAGATCGTGCGAACGCGCCGCCCAAGCCTGATCTAATTTCGATGCTGGCGCATGGTGAGAGCACGCGCGACATGCCGCGTCAGGAGTTTCTCGGAAACCTGATCCTGCTGATTGTCGGCGGCAACGACACGACGCGCAACTCGATCACCGGCAGCCTCTATGCGCTCAGCAAATTTCCGGAACAGTACGCCAAGTTGAAAGCCAATCCGGCGCTGATTCCGAACTTGGTGTCAGAAACCATCCGCTGGCAAACGCCGCTCGCGTACATGCGCCGCACGGCGCTTGAAGACGTCGAGCTGCGCGGGAAGCTGATCAAGAAGGGCGACAAGGTCGTCATGTGGTACGTTTCGGGCAATCGCGACGAAGAAGTGATCCCGAACGCCGATGCGTTCGATATCGAACGTGAAAATGTGCGCCGGCATCTCTCCTTCGGCTTTGGCATTCATCGCTGCGTTGGCAATCGCTTGGGCGAAATGCAACTCCGCATCGTCTGGGAAGAGTTCCTCAAGCGCTTCGATCACATCGAAGTTATGGGGGAACCCAAGCGCGTTTATTCCTCGTTCGTGAAGGGCTACGAGACGCTGCCGGTTCGCATCGCAGGCTAAAGCGCGGCCTGGGCGCAACACTGCCGCAAGCGCCTCAGACCAGCCGGGAACACGGCCCTAAAGGGCGCGTTTGCCGCTGGAATGATCGGCCGCTTTGCCCCCAGCGCTTACGTCGCATCCCCTCAAGCCGCCTATACGGGCGGGCTGAGCGGCGTGTTCGATGAGCTCGACAACAACGTTAACCGCGAAAGCGAACTAGAAGGCGTGCGCCTCGGTGTTTTGGTGAGCGCTGTCGGGCGCCGCGCGTACGGCCCGTTGCTGCTGCTCATCGGCCTTATCTCGATTTCGCCGGCCACCATTCTGCCGGGCATGACCTCGATCGCCGCATTTGTGACGCTGCTGGTCGCGGCGCAGATGGCGGTTGGGCTGCAGCGTCCGTGGCTGCCGAAGCGTGTACTCGACATCAAAGTCCCGCGCCGCATGCTGTTCGAGTTTCTGGATCGGACACGTCCGCGCGTCGAAGCGCTCGATGGTGGGTTGCTGCGTGAGCGCTGGACGTTTTTGACCGTGCCGCTGGTCGTAAACTTGGTGGCGCTGTGCGTGACGGCGGCGGCGCTGATCACGTTTCCGCTGTCGCTCATCCCGTTTGCGCCCGTGGCGCCGGGGCTCGCTGTGGTGCTGTTCGGTCTCGGCATGACGGCGCGTGACGGCTTGTGGCTGTGCGTCGGTGTTGCGCTGACGGCTCTGGTGTTTGCGTTCACCGCGCCGCTCCTGTTCTGATGGCGACGATTGACCGGCGCCGAGGCAAGCGCCCAAAAGGGCGCATGGAAGAGCGCGAGCCCGACAATCTCAGCGAAGTGCTGAACGATATCGAACAGACAGCCGACGCTCACCCGGAGTCGAAGCCGCTCACGCTTGGTGATTTGCTGGACTCGGTAGGGCGGCGCTCGTACGGGCCGCTGCTGCTTCTGATTGGCTTGTTTGCGATCTCTCCCGCCACGGCTTTGCCTTTGATGACGTGGGCTACAGCTGTGCTCACTCTGGTCGTCGCCGGCCAAATGGCAGTCGGCCTGCCGAATATCTGGCTGCCGAAAGCGGCGCGCAACATCCGCATCGGTCGCCGCACCGTGCACGATAGCGTCGAGAAGAGCCGACCCGCCGCACGCTGGATCGATCATCTGCTGCGCAAGCGGCTCGAATTTCTGAGCAAGCCGCCATTCGTGAACATCGTCGCGCTCTGCGTCATCGCCGCCGCGCTTATCACGTTCCCGCTCGGCCTCGTCCCGCTTCTCCCCCTTATCCCCGGTATCGCCATAGTCGCCTTCGGCCTTGGCATGACCGCGCGCGACGGGGTTTGGCTGCTGCTCGGCACGCTCACTGTCGGCGGCGCCTTCTGGCTCGCGATACCGCGCCTTTTCTAGCTGATTTCACGGCTGTTTTTTCGCCTGCGCTGCGGCATCAAAACCGCGACTCCGCGCACGAAAATCCCTATATTGGCATGTGATTTTCAGCCCGAATCGACACCCATGACAGCCGTCCAACCCGCTCCTTCGAGCACGCCCGACTACGGCGCAGATTCCATCAAAGTTCTCAAAGGCTTAGACGCGGTTAGGAAGCGTCCGGGAATGTATATTGGGGATACGGACGATGGGTCCGGTCTTCATCATATGGTCTATGAGGTGGTGGACAACGCTATTGATGAGGCGTTGGCGGGGCATGCGACGCGGGTTGAGGTGATTTTGCATCCTGATGGGAGCGCGGAAGTCACCGATAATGGGCGCGGGATTCCGACGGGGATCCATGAGGAAGAGGGCGTCTCCGCGGCTGAGGTGATCATGACCCAGCTGCACGCCGGCGGAAAGTTCGACCAGAATTCCTACAAAGTCTCCGGCGGCCTGCACGGCGTCGGTGTCAGCGTCGTCAACGCGCTCAGCGAATGGCTCGATCTGCGCATCTGGCGCGACGGCAAAGAGCACTACATGCGCTTCCGCATGGGCGATGCCGAGGCGCCGCTCAAAATCGTCGGCGACGCGCCGCAGGACGAAGGCAGGATCAAAAACGGCACAGCCGTCCGCTTCCTCGCCTCTCCCAAAACCTTCACCATGGTGGAATACGATCGCAAGACGATCGAACATCGCCTGCGCGAGCTCGCCTTCCTGAACTCCGGCGTGCGCATCGTCTTCAAGGATCTGCGCGGCCCCGAGCCGTTCGAGGAAACCCTCTTCTACGAAGGCGGCGTAAAAGCTTACGTCGGACACCTCGATCGCTCCCGCGCCTCGATCATCCCGGAAGCCATCTACGTCATCGGCGAGCGCGACGGTATGACCGTCGAAGCCTCGATGCAATGGAATGACGGCTACCACGAGAATACGCTCTGCTTCACCAACAACATCCCGCAAAAGGATGGCGGCACGCACTTGGCCGGCTTCCGCGGTGCGCTGACGCGCGTGGTGAACGCCTACATGCAGAGCTCCGGCATCGCGAAAAAGGAAAAAGTCGAAATCACTGGCGACGATGCGCGCGAAGGCCTCACCTGCGTGCTCTCCGTCAAAGTGCCCGACCCGAAATTTTCCTCGCAAACAAAGGAAAAACTGGTCTCCTCGGAAGTCCGCCCGGTGGTCGAGAACCTCGTCGCCGAAACGCTGACGCAATGGTTCGAAGAGAATCCTGGCGCGGCCAAAACGGTGATGAACAAGATCGTGCAAGCCGCCGCCGCGCGCGAAGCGGCGCGCAAGGCGCGCGAAATGCGCCGCAAATCGACGCTCGATATCTCCTCGCTGCCCGGCAAGCTCGCCGATTGCCAGGAGAAGGATCCGGCCAAATCCGAACTCTTCATCGTCGAGGGTGATTCCGCCGGCGGCTCGGCCAAGCAAGGCCGCTCGCGCGAGTATCAGGCCGTGCTGCCGCTGCGCGGCAAAATCCTGAACGTCGAGCGCGCGCGCTTCGACAAGATGCTCTCATCCGAACAAGTCGGCACATTGATCACGGCGCTCGGCGCCGGTATTGGCCGCGGCGAGGGCGATATCGATCTCGCCAAATTGCGCTACCACAAAATCATCATCATGACCGACGCCGACGTTGACGGCGCCCACATCCGCACTTTGCTGCTCACGTTCTTTTATCGGCAAATGCCGGAGCTGCTGGAGGGCGGCTACATCTACATCGCCCAGCCGCCGCTCTACAAAGCCAGCAAAGGCAAGACCGGCCAATATCTGAAAGACGAAGCCGCCTTCGCCAACTTCCTGATCGAAGAGGGCGGCGCCGGCGCTGTGTTTGAAACCGCCGCCGGCGAACAGATCGCGGGCGACGATCTCAAGCGCCTGGCGCGCGAAGCCATCGCGGTCGAAACCTTGATCAAGCGCCTGCATCAGCGCGCGTCTGACTCGGTGCTGGAGCAAGCCACGCTCGCTGATGCCTTCGCTGTCGGCGCCGGCAACGCGCAAGCGGAAGAAGCCGCCCGGCGCCTCAACGCGCTCGCCGAAGAGGGCGAAGCCGATTGGAGCGGCCGCTTCGATCCCGATGGCGCGCTGGTGCTGGAGCGCATCGTGCGCGGCGTCGCCGAGCGCGTCGTGCTCGATAAACTCTTCCTGTCATCGACGGATGCGCGCCGCCTGGCCGAGCGCGCAGCCTCCTTGCGCGAAACCTATACCGGCCGCGGCACGCTGAAACGCGGCGGCGACGTGACGGAAGTGTACGGCCCGCTCTCGCTCTTGCACGCCATCGAAGCCGCCGGCCGCAAAGGCATTTCGGTGCAGCGCTATAAGGGCCTCGGCGAAATGAACGCCGAACAACTCTGGGAAACCACCCTCGACCCCGAAATCCGCAACCTGCTGCAAGTGAAAGTGCATCACGCCGACGATGCGGACGAGATGTTCTCAAAGTTGATGGGCGACGTGGTCGAGCCGCGGCGCGAGTTCATCCAGGAGTTCGCGCTGGAAGCGGATGTGGATGCTTAGGGGGTAAGTTTCGGGGGCCGAAGCCGTCTTGAGCAACGCGCAGAGAAGTCAGCGGATTTTTTATGCGCCCGAGTCACCTAGGCGCACCATTTCCTAGTCGAGCGCGCAGTTTTTCGCGGGTGTCATCAGCGGAGTGGGGAGCGACGCGCTGAGGGTCGCCGTCAGGCCTCGCCCCAAATTTCCGTCGCTGTGTCGACGACGTGTTTCAGCTTCCGCCATTGGGCGTCTTCGCTGATGTCGTTGCCGTGAACCGTGCTGGAGAAGCCGCATTGCGGGCTGAGGCAGAGGTTTTCGAGCGGCACGTGCTGCGCTGCTTCTTCGACGCGGTTGATCAGTTCCCGCATCGGCTCGAGTTCGGCGCGCTTTGATGTGACAAGGCCGAGGACCACGGTTTTGTTACGCGGCACGAACCGCAGCGGCGAAAAGCCGCCTGAGCGTTCGTCATCATATTCGAGGAAGTAGCCGTCGACATTGAGTTCGTTGAAGAGGACGTCGGCGACCGGCTCGTAGCTGCCTTCCGCGAACCACGTGCTGCGGAAATTGCCGCGGCAGAGATGGATGCAAACCGTGAGGTCGCTTGGCTTGTTCCGTAAAGCGGCATTGATCAGGGCGGCGTAGGTGCGCGGCAGCTCGTCGGGGTCGTCGCCGCGATCGAGCGCGCCTTGGCGCATCTTGGAATCGCAGAGATAAGCGAGATTAGTGTCGTCAAGCTGGATGTAGCGGCAGCCAGCGCTATAGAGCGCGGCGATTTCGTCGCGAAAGCATTGCGCTAGATCCTCAAAGAAGAGGTCAAGGTCGGGATAGGATTTGATATCGATGGCGGCGCGGCCGCCGCGGAAATGCACCATGGTGGGCGATGGGATGGTGACCTTGGGTGTGCGGGTTACGTGCTGCTTCAGGAAGTTGAAGTACGCCCTATCGGCCATGCAAGGCGCTATAAATCAGAATATTTTCGTAGGCGCTCGGGCGGATCACCTAAGCTGAGCCTACATTATAAGATTATCTATCTCACGCGCGAGATGAAGCGCCGCGATGTGCGTTATGGTCTTGAGACAATGTGCATTGGCGGCGGCCAGGGCCTCGCGGCAATATTCGAACGCGCTAGCTGACGCCCCAGCTCGCGAGCGCCGCGCGCCCGCCTTCGCCGGGTTTCGCCATCGGACCCTGCACCGCACCGGGTGTGCGCGAGAAGCGGGGCGCGGGCGCCGGCTGGCGCATGCCGTTGACCTCAACGAACATTTCGCGCGCGACCGCATGCGGATCGTTGAGGCTTTCTTCGACAGTGTGCACCGCGCTGATGCAGGCATCGAGCGGTTCAAGCAAAGCCAACCACTCGGCGCGTGGCTTCGACGCGAACTTGCGTTCAAGCAGAGCGGACAACTCCGCCCAGAACACCGGGTCGCGCTGCTGATAGTGTGCGTAGTCTTGCACCTGCATCGCCTCCAGGAAACGCGCGTAAAACTGCGGCTCGAGCGCGCCGACTGCGATGTAGCGGCCGTCGGCGCAGGCGTAGCAGCGATAGAAGGGCGCCGCACCGGAGAGGAGATTTGCATCGGGGTCTCGGGCCAACGAGCCCGTTGCGAGTGCGCCGAAAACCATGCCCATCAACGACGTTGAGCCGTCCACGATGGCCGCGTCCACGATCTGTCCCTTGCCGGAGCGGGCGCGCTCGAACAGCGCGGCAACGATCCCGAATGCGAGATAAAGCGCGCCGCCACCGAAGTCGCCCAGCAGATTGAGCGGCGCGCGCGGCGGTGATTTGCCGTCATCGATGGCGTCAAGCGCGCCGACCATGCCGAGATAGTTGATGTCGTGGCCGGCCGTCAGCGCTTGTGGCCCAGTTTGGCCATAGCCGGTCATGCGTGCGTAAATGAGCGCAGAGTTTGCCGCCATGAGTGGTTCCGGCCCCAGGCACAATCGCTCCATTACGCCGGGCCGGTTGCCTTCGATCAGCACATCCGCCTGCGCCGCCGCTCGCGCAGCAATCGCGCAGTCTTCCTCTTTTTTCAGATCGAGCACGAGCGATGGTCGTCCGCGTTGCAGCACCGCGTTCGGCCCGGTGCCGGCAACACCGCTCGGCCGATCGATGCGGACGACATCGGCGCCCATGTCGGAGAGAAGCATTGCGCAGAAGGGGCCGGGCCCGATGCTGGCAAACTCCAGCACCCGAACGCCCACTAACGGGCCGGTTGTCATTCTTAGTCTCCGGACATCAAGGGGTCGCCGTACCCGGTCGTTTATCAATGGCGGGTCGCCGACGCCATGAGGCGGACCGGGCGGTCGTGGCGCAGCTTTAGAGCCGGATGCGACGTCTTGGCGGGCGCACGCAGTTGACGAGCCTTGGAGTGTCGCCCTAAGTGGATGACCTGAGGACGCCTAGAGATATGCGCACTGCCGCCCAGTCCATGACCATTGCGAGCCCCGCCCGGGGTGCGCTGGAGCATGCATTTGGCGTCCATCACCATCATGGCCACGCCGCGCATCACGCGCCGCGACATTGAAGCTCTGACCCGTCGTTAAACGGAAAGAGCGAAAGCGCCGGAGCGCTGTTCGCCGTCAGAGCTTTGAATTTCGCCTTGGGCGCGACTTTGCGCCCGCGTGAGTGAGCACCATGAATTCCCAGCGTTTGCACATCGCCATTCAAAAGAGCGGCCGCTTGGCCGAGCGTAGTCTCGAGCTCATCGGCTCGGCGGGATACCGGCTGACCAAAAGCGCCAGCGATCTCGCCTATAGCGCCGAGAACGCGCCGATCGATTTATGGTGTTTGCGCGATGACGATATACCGACCTTCGTGGCTGACGGCGTCGCCGATCTTGGCATTGTCGGCCGCAATGTGCTGGCCGAGCGCGCGGCTGGCGGCGGCAACGGTCTGCACGAAGTGATGGCGCTGGGGTTCGGCCGCTGCCGTCTCTCGATCGCCACGCCAGCCGGCTTCGATTATCGCGGACCGCAATCGCTGCAGGGTCTGCGCATCGCAACGACCTACCCGAATTTGCTCGCGCGCTATCTGGCGGAGGCGGACATCGAAGCGGGCATCGTCACCATGCGTGGGGCGGTGGAGGTGGCGCCACGGTTGAAACTGGCGGACGCCATCTGCGACCTGGTCTCCACAGGCGCGACCCTCGAGGCCAACGGGCTCGTCGCGCAGACGACCATTCTTGAAAGCGAGGCCGTGCTGGTGCGCTCGACGCGGAAGCTCGACGCCGGGGTGGAGCGTGTCGCGGAAAGCCTGGAGTCACGCTTTCGCGGCGTCGCCGCATCGCAGGATGCGAAATACGTGATGATGAATGCGCCGCGCTCGGCGTTGGCGCGGATTGCGGAGATTCTCCCCGGCGCTGGAGCGCCGACGGTGCTTGCGCTGGCGGGGCGCGACGACTTAGTCGCCGTGCACGCGGTCTGTCAGGAATCTGTGTTCTGGGAAACGCTTGAGGCGCTGAAGGAAGCGGGCGCTTCCGCGATCCTTGTGCTGCCCATCGAGAAGATGATGTGAGGTCGCGATGAAACGCTATGTCTGGAGCGACCTGAGCGAAACCGAGCGCCAGCGCATACTGGCGCGTCCCGATCAACGCTGCGCGCCGGAAGTGTCGGCACTCGTCGCGCAATTGTTCAATGAAGTGGCGGAGGAGGGCGAGGCAGGGCTGACGCGCTGGGCGGTCAAGCTCGATCGTCAAGCGCCGGCAGTGCTTGAACTGGACGAAAGCGTCGTTGCAGCAGCGCGCGCAAAGCTTGCTCCCGAGGACCTCGACGCAATCGCCTTCGTTGTTGATCAAGTGCGCTTCTATCACGAGGCCACGAAGCCAAAGCCGCAGACCATCGAGAGCCTGCCGGGTGTGCGCACGCGCCTGGAATGGCGCCCGATTGAGACGTGCGGTCTTTATGTGCCGGCCGGCAGTGCGCCGCTGGTCTCGACCCTCATCATGTTGGCGGAGCCGGCGCGTGTTGCCGGTGTTGCGCAGCGCATTGTGGTGACGCCGCCTGGCGCGGACGGCCTGCCGCATCCCGCCATGATAGCGGGCGCGGCTGCGTGCGGTATTGAACGCCTTTGGATGATTGGCGGCGCGCAAGCGATTGCGGCGCTGGCGCTCGGCGTGTTTACGCCGAAAGCGCAAAAAATCTTCGGCCCCGGCAACAGCTATGTGGCGGAGGCCAAGCGCTATGCCGCTGGCTTGAGCGACGGCCCTGCCATCGATCTGCCCGCCGGCCCGAGCGAACTCATGGTGATCGCCGATCGTACTGCGAACGCGCGCTACGTCGCTGCCGATCTGCTGAGCCAAGCCGAGCACGACGCGGACGCCCAGGTCGTTCTGCTGTCCACGTCTGTTGAGTTGATCGGCGAGGTGGAGGCAGAGGTGGAGCGGCAGGTCTCCGGTCTTCCGCGCGAAGCGATCGCTCGGCGCTCGCTGGAGCAAGCGCGCTTTATTCGCGTTGGTACGCCCGAGGAAGCGGCTGATGTGGCCAATCTCTACGCCCCGGAGCACTTGTCGCTTCAGGTCGCCGAGCCTGAGACGCTGCTGCGTTCGATTGAGAATGCAGGCGCAGTGTTCGTTGGCGCGCTGAGTGCGGAGACGTTTGGCGATTATGTCGTGGGTCCAAGCCACGTTCTGCCAACAGATGCGGCGGCGAAAGCTTATGGCGGCGTCAGCGCGGCGTCGTTCATGAAGAGCTTCGCTGTTCAAACGGTGGATGCCGTGGGGGCCCGCGCACTTGCTGGCCCGGCCGCGCGGTTGGCGCGTCTAGAAGGGCTGGAGGCTCACGGGCGCGCCGCTGATGTCCGCATCGAGCACAATCAGCAACGCCCAACCGAAGCACCGATCCGGCGACGGCTTGGTGAAATCGTTCGCAAGACGAAGGAGACCGAGATTGTGGTCAGCGTCGATCTCGACCGCGCCGCGCCAGTGCGGATCTCGAGCGGTGTTGGCTTCTTCGATCACATGCTGGAGCAGGTTGCGCACCATGGCGGCTTCTCGCTCACGCTTTCCTGCACGGGCGATCTGCACATCGACGCACACCACAGCATCGAAGATTGCGCGATTGCCTTCGGGCAAGCGCTGAACGCCGCTCTGACCGATCGCCGCGGCATTGCCCGCTTTGGGTTCGTGTTGCCGATGGATGAGGCGGAAGCCAAGATCTCGATCGATCTTGGTGGGCGGCCGTATCTCGTGTTTGAGGGCGGCTTCACGGCCGCTGCGCTCGGCGCCTATCCGACCGAGATGACGGAGCACGTCTTTCGTTCGCTTTCGCAGGCGCTCGGCGCGACGATCCATGTGTCGGTGACCGGTCAGAATGATCACCACAAGACCGAAGCGTGCTTCAAAGCGCTCGGCCGTGCGTTGCGTCAGGCTATCCGCATTGAAGGCGCGGAGCTGCCTTCGACCAAGGGCGTGATCTGATGGACGTCGCGGTGATCAAGCTCGGTGTGGGCAATACGGCCTCCGTCATGTTTGCGCTCGAGCGCCTGGGCGCGAAGGCGGTGTTGACCGACGACCCGGTCCGCATCGCAGAAGCGGAGCGCATGATATTGCCCGGCGTCGGCGCGGCGGCGGCGGCGATGCGCTTGCTCGATGGCGGCCTTCGCGACGTGTTGCGCGAATTTTCCCGGCCGCTGCTGGGTATCTGTCTCGGCCAGCAACTCTTGTATGACTACAGTCAAGAGGGCGGGGTTGCCGGGCTTGGATTGTTGCCAGGCGAGGTCAGCGCACTCGAAGCGACGTCACAGCTGCCGACACCGCACATGGGCTGGAGCGCATTGCAGATCGATCGTGAGAATGCCTTGCTCGAAGGCGTCAATTCCGGCGACTACGCGTATTTCGTCCACTCCTTCGTCTGCCCTGTAGATGACGCCACCGTCGCCACGGCAGATTACGGTCGCGCGTTCTCCGCCGCGGTTGCGCGCGGGAATCTGTTTGGATGTCAGTTCCATCCCGAACGTTCGGGCGCCGTTGGCGCGCGCGTTCTACGCAACTTCATTGGCCTGCCATGTTGATCTACCCCGCCATCGATTTGCGCGAGGGGGCGTGTGTACGCCTGATGCAAGGCCGCTTCGACGCGGTCACCGATTACGGCGACCCCTTCGCGCAATTGCGCCAATTCGCCGATGCCGGCGCGACCTGGATGCATATCGTTGATCTTGACGGCGCGCGCTTGGGCCAACCGGTTCAAGGCGAGCTGATTGCGCGTTTGGCAAAGGAGACCCGCCTCCGCGTCCAGTGCGGCGGCGGCGTGCGCGCGCGCGAAGATGTTGAGACGCTGCTCAGTGCTGGTGTGGCGCGCGTTGTTGTCGGCTCGGTCGCTGTGCGTAAGCCAGACGAGGCGCGTGAGTGGCTCCACGCATTCGGGCCGGAGCGCATCTGCATTGCGTTGGATGTGCGTGCGTCCGATCAGGGTTGGCGCGTAGCGGCGGATGGCTGGGCCGCTGATGGCGGCAAGACGTTGGAAGACGTGCTTGGGAACTTCGCCCCGGGCGAGTTACGCCATGCGCTTGTCACTGACATTGCGCGTGACGGCGCGCTGAGCGGTCCAAACTTCGGCCTCATGCAAGCCTTCCGTGCGCTGCGACCCGAAATCGCTCTGCAGGCGTCAGGCGGTGTATCAACGCTCGCCGATCTGGCTGCGCTGAAAAGCGCTGGCGCGAGCGCCGCCATCGTAGGCCGCGCGCTCTATGAGAAGCGCTTCACTTTGGAGGACGCTCTTGCCCTCTAAACGCATCATCGCTTGCCTCGATGTGAAAGCGGGGCGCGTCGTTAAAGGCGTGCGCTTCGAGGGCCACACCGACATGGGCGATCCCGCTGAATTGGCGCAGCGCTACCGCGACGAGGGCGCCGATGAGATCGTGATCTACGATATAACCGCGTCCGCAGAACGCCGCACAATCGATTATGATTGGCTCGCACGCGTCGCCCGGGTGCTAGACATTCCACTCGCCGTGGCTGGCGGCATTCGTTCATGTGAGCAAGCCATCGCCTGCCTCGAACATGGCGCGGACAAGGTGTCGATCAACTCACCTGCGCTGGAGAGACCCGAGCTCATCAGCGAAATCGCCGCGGTCGCGGGTTCGCAGTGCGTTGTCGTTGGCGTCGATAGCCGCATGATCGACGGCGCGTGGCGGACGTTTCAGTACACCGGCGCGGCGGAGACAATCCGCCGAACGCCCCGTTTGATGCTGGATTGGATCGCCGAAGCGCAAGAGCTTGGCGCCGGGGAGATCGTGCTCAATTGCATGGATCAGGACGGTGTGCGCGGCGGATACGACATCGCGCAATTGCAGGCCGCGCGCGAGCGCTTGCGGATACCGCTCGTTGCTTCGGGTGGCGCCGGTGCGCCATCGCATTTTGCTGATGTGTTCTTGCAGGCGGATGTCTCGGCCGCCTTGGCGGCGGGCATATTCCATAGCGGAGCCGTTTCAATCGGCGATGTAAAGCGGGCGGTGCGCGGCGCCGGCTTGGAGGTGCGGCTATGATCGCGTTTGACGCCACCAAGGTGGATTTCGACAAAGGCGGCGGCCTCGTGTGCGCCGTTGCGCAAGATAGCCTCACGCTTCAGGTGCTGATGGTCGCTTGGATGGACCGCGCGGCGCTGGATGAAACGATGGCGTCCGGTGAGGCGACATTCTTCTCGCGCTCACGCCAAACCCGTTGGCGCAAGGGCGAGACTTCGGGAAATGTTCTGAAGGTCTCCGCGATCACGCTCGATTGCGACGGTGACACGTTGTTGCTTGCCGTCGATCCAGCGGGCCCGGCTTGTCACCTCGGCGTCACAAGCTGCTTTGGATCAGTGACTGCGCCAGGCATTGGTCGCCTCGGTGCGTTGGAGCGCACGATCGGCGAACGCGCGCTCGCGCCGCCGGAAGAAAGCCGCACTGCACGTCTGCTCGCGCGTGGCGTGAAGCGTGTGGCGCAAAAAGTTGGTGAGGAGGGCGTCGAAGCGGCGCTCGCCGGCGTGGCCGGCGACGATGCCGAGGTTTGCGCGGAGGCGGCGGACTTGCTCTACCATCTCATCATCTTGTTGAAGGCGCGCGGGCTGAGCCTTGAGGATGTGATGGATGTGCTCGCCGCACGCGCGGAGCAGGCGCCATGAGCGGACCACTTCCGAAGCCTGGCATTCTGGATATTGCGTCCTACGTCCCCGGTCGCGCCAGAATCGATGGCGTCGCGCGGCCGCTGAAACTGTCGGCTAACGAAAATCCATTCGGCTGCAGCGAAGCGGCGCGCGATGCTTACCTCGCCGCCTCGTCTGAACTTCATCTCTATCCCGACGCCAACACGTCACGCCTACGCGCCGCCATCGCCGAGAAGCACAAGCTAGAGCCCGAACGCCTCGTCTTCGGCGCGGGCTCGGACGAGATCTTTGCCTTGGCCGCGCAAGCCTTTCTTGGACCCGGCGACAACGCGGTGCAGCCACAATTTGGCTTTGCCGCTTGGGCCATCGCAGTCGCTGCGACCGGCGCGGTGATGAAGTCTGCCCCCGAGCACAACTTTGTCGTCGATGTGGACACAATTATTGCTGCCGTCGATGAGAACACGCGCGTCGTTTTCGTCGCTAATCCCGCAAATCCGACGGGGACCTATTTGCCGTTCAACGAGATCGAACGTCTGCATGCCAACTTGCCGAGCCGCGTGTTGCTCGTGCTCGACGGCGCTTATGCGGAGTGCGCGATCGGTCTCGATAGCTTCTCTGACGGCCTTAATTGGTCGCGCGACAAGAAGAACGTGCTGGTCACACGCACCTTCTCCAAGATGTACGGCCTCGCTTCGCTGCGCATTGGCTGGGCCTACGGGCCGGCGGAGGTTGTGTCTGCGCTCAATCGCATCCGCCTGCCGTTTTCCGTGCCGCGCGCGGGCGAAGCTGCGGCTGTCGCAGCGTTGGGTGACGACGCCTTCGTGCAGCTTTCTGTCGCCGCATGCGATCACGGCCGCCGAGAGATCGATACAGCGCTCAGAGCGTCGGGCATCCAAACCCTGCCGTCAGCGACCAACTTTGTCACAGCGCGCTTCGATGACGCGGAAGGTGTAACCGCGGCGCTTGCGCAGCGTGACATCCTCATCCGGCATCTCAGAAACTACGGCATGCCCGACTGGCTACGCATCAGCATCGGCACGCCGGAGGATAACCAACGCGTCATTGCCGCGCTTGGCGAGGTTCTGCGCCGCTAGTTGTCGATGCGCTCGATGGTCTTGGCGATGAGCGTGCGCATTTGGATGACGTTTTCGGGCTTCGATAGGATTTGATCGGCGCGGCGGAGGGCGCGACGCGTGGTGTCGGAGATGGAGGTGAGCGATGTCAGCACGACCATCGGGAACGGCGGCATTTTGAGATCGATGAAGGCAAGGTCCGGATTGACGCCGACGTGGAGCATGTCGAGCGCTTCGATGCCATCGACAGCGCGCACGACCTGCTCGATGCGCGGGTGCTCAACCAGCAGGCGCTTGATCAGATAGGCGTCGGCTTCGTCATCCTCGACGATGAGGATGCGAAGCGGCGCTGCTTTTGAGGGCGCCAATTGTCGCGCCGCAAAGCCTGCGCCGCCAGAAACATCCAACGTGAAAATTCGATTTGTCCTATGGCGCGGAGCTCAGGCGCCCCAAGTTCCTGTGCGCGCTTGATTGATCACAATTCTCAGTCGAGCCTTCAACTCGGCATGCGAGTCCGGCTTGACGATGTAGAGGCTTACGCCGTTCGTGCATGCTTCTCTGACGTCACGCGCCAAAGCCGACGTTGTCAGCACGACGACATCCGTCTCTCGCATCTCCGGGATGAGGCGCAGGCCTTCCAAGAATTGAAAGCCGTTCAGTCGCCCCCGAGACTCGGGGTCAGCCTTCCGCACAGCGCGAGGCGACAGGGGATGAGCAAGCGCAGCTTGAAGTCACGGGAACCAAGTCGCCGATTATAACGCGCGCGCCCGTGACGCCACTTCGAAGCTGGGAGATCTTCGTTTTCGGCGCGGCCGCTTTGAGTCTGCTGCTTGTCGGTGCGCTTGCGTATCGGGTGGTCGATGCGTCTGCAAAGGACGACGCCCTGGTTAGCCAGTCGCATGAGGTGTTGGAGAATCTTGAGCGCGCGCACAGGGCGGCGGTCAGTATTGAATCGAACAGTCGCGCGTACGTGATTACCGGTGAAGTGGCTTACGATGAGGCGCGCCGCGCCGTTATAGAGAGCATGCGCGGCGACTTGGCCGCCCTGCAAGCCCTGACCGTAGACAATGTGGCGCAGCAACGTAGCATTCCTGCGATCGAGCGCTTGCTGGCCGAACGGGTGCGATTGTCATCCACCGCCATTGCGCTCTACCGGAGCGCTGGGTTCGCCGCCGCTGTTGATGCAACGCGGGCGGCCAGAAACTTTGCTTTGACCCGTGAGCTCGATGCCGCGCTTCAGTCGATGCGCGAGGAGGAGCGGAGCCTGTTGGCGCGCCTCGCCGCTGACTCGCGCCGGCGCGTCGCTCAAACACGTTTGCTTGCTATTCTCGCGGCTCTGCTTGCTACTCTAATCGCTGGCGCCGCGTGTTGGCGAGTGTATCGCGACGCCACCCGGCGCCGCGTCGCCGAGCGAGCGTTGCGCCATAGCGAAGACCAATATCAATCGCTCGTCCAAGGCGTTGAGGATCACGCCATCATCATGCTCGATCCGGCAGGCTTGATTGTCAGCTGGAACACCGGTGCGGAGCGCATGACAGGCTCGCGTGCCGAAGACGTCGTGGGCAAGAGCGTTTCAATGTTTTCGTTGCCGGAAGATATCCGTAGCGGCGCTACGGACGACATTTTGCGCCTCGCGGCGGTCAATGGCCATCATCACGCGCAAGGCATCCGCATCCGCGCCAACGGTACGGTGTTTCACGTCAGCTCGACATTTACCGCAGTGTTTGACGCCAAGAGCGCCCTGCGCGGATTTTCGGTGATCAGCCGGGATCTAACTCAAAGCGCGGAAGCCGACGCGAAATATCGCGGCCTGTTGGAGGCGGCGCCCGATGCCATGGTCGTCGTCGATCAGAGCGGCCGAATCGTGCTGCTCAACGTCCAAGCCGAGAAGCAGTTCGGCTATCGCCGCGATGAACTTGTCGGCCAGCCAGTGACGAACATCATTCCTGTTGGCTTCGCCGAGCGGTTGATCGCGGACGGTGGGCGCAGCGCCGCTGAGGCGCTCTCGCAGCAGATCGGCGCTGGCATCGAGCTGACGGCGCTGCGCAAGGACGGCAGCGAGTTTCCGATCGAGATGATGCTGAGCCCGCTCGAAAGCCCTGAGGGCGTGCTCGTGACCGCCGCCATTCGCAACATCAGTGTCCATCGGGCGGCCGAAAACGTGCTGGCGCACATGGAGGGCCGCTATCGCGGACTTCTGGAAGCCGCGCCTGACGCCATGGTGGTGGTAGATCAGGCCGGTGAGATCGTTCTGCTCAACCTGCAGGCGGAAAAGCAGTTCGGCTATCGCCGCAACGAATTGCTTGGGCAGAAAGTCACCAACATTATTCCTGAAGGCTTCGCCGAACGCCTGGTCGCCGACGGCCTCAGATCAGCGGAAGAAGCTCTCGCCCAGCAGATCGGTATGGGCATTGAGCTCACCGCGCTGCGCAACGATGGTAGCGAGTTTCCGATCGAGTTGATGCTTAGTCCGTTGAGCGGGGCTGACGGCATACTGGTGACAGCGGCGATCCGCGACATCACGGCGCGAAAGTCCGCCGAAGCGCGTTTGCTCCAGAACGTGGCGGAGTTGAATCGCTCAAATGAGGAGCTTGGCCAGTTCGCCTATATCGCGTCGCACGATCTGCAGGAGCCGTTGCGCATGGTGGCGAGCTACACCCGGCTGCTCTCCAGACGCTACAAAGGACAACTCGACGCGCAAGCTAACGAGTTCATCGATTTCGCCGAAGATGGCGCCAATCGCATGCAGCGCTTGATTCAGGATCTGTTGGCTTATTCTCGAATTGGTTCGCGCGGCGAAGAACGGCGCGAGCTCGAAAGCGAAGTCGCGCTCTGCCACGCGCTGATGAACTTGCGTGGGGCGATCGAGGAGAGCGGCGCAGTTGTAACTTACGGCCCGCTACCGATTATCTCTGGCGACGAAACGCAGTTGATACAGCTATTCCAGAACCTCATCGGCAATGCGATCAAGTATCAAGGCCCCGGCGTGCCGCTAATTCATGTCTCCGCGGTTTCCGAAGGCGGCAAGTGGGTGTTTTCAGTCGACGATAACGGGCTGGGCATCGACGATCAGTATTTTGAAAAAATCTTCGGCATGTTTCAGCGCCTGCATAGGCGCGATGAATTTGAAGGCACCGGTATCGGCTTGGCGATTTGCAAGAAAATCGTCGAGCGGCACGGAGGACTGATCAGTGTGGAATCACGGCCGGGGCAGGGATCTACCTTCCGCTTCGATCTGGCGGCGGCCTGAGGCAATGTCATGACAGTCACAGATGTAAACGGCGCGTCGATTGAAGTGCTTCTGGTCGAAGATAGCATCGGCGACGTACGCTTGACGCAAGAGGTGTTCCGCGAGGCCAACAGCGCTATTCGCATGCATGTCGCCTATGACGGCGTTGAAGCGATGGCGTTTCTGCGCCAGGAGGGCGTGCACAAGGACGCGCTGCGCCCGGATCTCATTCTGCTCGACTTGAATCTGCCGAAGATGGACGGACGCGAAGTGCTCGCGCGCATCAAGGAAGATGAGAGCCTGAGGCTTATCCCGACTGTCATTCTAACCACATCGGATTCGGAAGCCGACATCGTAAGAAGCTATGAGCTGCAGGCGAACAGCTATCTAAGCAAGCCGGTCCAGCTCGAGGCGTTTGAGAGCTTGGTGAAGAGCATCAACGATTTCTGGCTGACCAAAGCAAAGCTGCCGCAGCAGTCGTCGCTCTAGCCTTAGCGAACTTCTTCGACTTCCACATCGTCCGGCGCTGGATGCGCGACAGCGTCTGGACGCGGCGCTGTGAGCGCGGCTGTCGGCAGCGCCAGCACCGGGCCGAGCGCGTCATTGCCGCCGCGTTCGAGGCGCGGATGGATGAGCTGGCCGCCATCGCCGAAGACATAGACGAGGCGGGCCCAGTCATTGTCATCGTAAAGAAACGCCGGGCCTTCCGGATCGAGATCGGACCAATCAAGTTCGCGCGGCGCGCCGGCCGCTTGCGCAAGCCAGGTGCGCGCAGCGTTCTCATCGCCGCGCCCGCGCGCGACTTGCGCGAAGAGGATGCAGATGCGCGAGGAGGGGTTTTCGCGGTAAGCGTCCTCGAGGTGTGATTGTGCAGCGCCCCAATCGCCGCGCTCCATCGCAAGCTCGGCCTGGATGATCTTCGACTCGCGGTGATCGCGGCGCTTTTCCGCCAGCAGACGCATGCGGTCGGCGCGTTGTTCGCGCGTCT
Organism: Hyphomonadaceae bacterium; assembly: GCA_022841905.1. GTDB lineage: Bacteria > Pseudomonadota > Alphaproteobacteria > Caulobacterales > Aquidulcibacteraceae > Vitreimonas. The sequence continues at coordinate 265,604 of JALHQO010000002.1, forward strand.
CGCCCGGCACGATGTCGCGATAGGCGTGCGCCAGCGCTGGGTGCGGCGCGTTTTCCCACGCTTCCTCGATAATCGCGGCTGCGCGTTCGCCTTTGCCTTCGCCCACTAGCAGGCGCGCGGCCATCGCGCCCGCCGGTGCGAACTGCGGGGCCATGCGGAACGCCTTTTGCGCCATATCCGCGGCTTTGTCGGCGCGGCGCTCGCGCTCAAGCTTTGCGGCCTGCGCCGTCATCAGAACGGCGCGGCGGCGCTTGGCGACTTTGTCTTCGATCTGTTTGCGCTTGTCGCCAGCGTCGAGCGACTCCATCGCGTTTTCCCAATCCGCCGCCTGCACGGCGAGATCGAACGCGTATTGGAACGGCCAGGTTGCGGTCTTCGAGGCTTTCAGCGCCGCTTCCGCGTGTGCGCGCGCAGCTGTGCGGTCGCCGCGCTTCAAGGCTGCCGCCATCAAGCCCTTGCGGCCGAGAACTTCGGTGTCCTCGTTCTGCAGCATGCCGGAATAAGCGCGTTCAGCGCCAGCCGTGTCGCCGCCGACTTCGGCGGCGCGCGCCTGCAGCAGCAGCGCTAGGCGCGGCTCGTCGATCAGGTCCTCGGCTTTGTCCGCGTGACGGCGCGCTTCTTCGAACTCACCCGCTTCCGCTGCGATCAGGCCGAGCGCCAGAGCTTCCTGGCCACGGCGCACGCGCGCGCGTTGGCTCATTTTGCCGAGCCGACCCGGCGCATCCATGAGAAACATGAACAGGCGCAAAATCGGCAACGCGATCGCCAGCAGGAACACCAAGAGCAGCAACGCAAACAGCGCGCTCGTCGTCACCTCGGTGCCGAACCAGTTGACCTGGACTGTGCCTTGGTCAGTCGAGATGATCTGCCACGACGCGAGCGCCGCTGCGACGGCGACAATGAGCAGGAGAGCGACGCGCAACATCTGGGTTTAGCTCCGCGACAATTCTTGTCGGATGGCCGCGAGGCGCTGGTCGATTTCCAACCGGCGCTGGGCGTCGTTGATCCATGGCTGCGCGACGCGCTTCGGCGCGGCAGGCAGACGGTTTAGTTCTTGGATGGCGTCGGCCAAGCGATCGGCGGCGAGATAGTCTTCCGCGCGTTCGACAATGCCTTCGGGCGTATCGCCAGCGCCGGCGCGGCGCACGACGATCCACTGCGCGAGTGCGGCTTGAATGCGGCCCCAGAAACCGGCGCCCGCTTGGCTTTGCCGCGCGGCGCGCACAATTTCATTGTCGATACGCGAGAACTGGTCACGTAGCTCGATGCGCGTTGGCGCGCCGGTTCGCGCGAGTGGCGCGAGCGCTGCCACGTTCGCATCTTGCGGCAGCAACGCCGCCAGCGCCGCATGCGCCTGCTCGAACGGGCCAGAGGAGCGCGACGCTTCAGCTGCTGCGACGACAGCATACGATGCACGCGCAGCAGTCGCCGCGGCGCGCGCTTCAGCGGCGACGGCCGGCAATTCTTCTTGCAAGCGGCGCACTTCGCCAATCAGCGCTGCTACTTCCGCCGATGACGGCATCTGGCTCAAACGCTGCTCGACGTCACGTAGGCCACCTTGGATCGCGAAAACTCGCGCCATCGTGCCGGCATCGCCCGCGTCATCGCTGGCAGCGACCGCAAGCGGCGTATTGATCAAAGCTTCGATCGCGTCGAGGCGCTGATCGAGAGAGGCGACGCCTTCAGTCGTTGTGGCGACCGGTTGGCCGTCGACCGTCTGCGCTGGAAAGCTCGAATTGAGCGCGCTTTGCACGGCGGGCAGACGTGGCGCGACCGCACCGCCAGCAGCGCCAACGCCAGCCGCAACCACCGCCAGAACCAGAGCCGTTCCCATGCCGACGCCGCTGCGGCGCTCCTCGCGATAGGGCTCGTACTCAACGTCGATTGGCTCGGCGCGGCCGCGCTCGCCGTCATCGTCGTCTCTGCTCATCTCAATCCCCAAGCCAACTTCCGCGACTTTTCCCTGACTTTTCCGCTATTTCGAGCGGGCAACGAGTCGGGGCCGAAGCGCGAACTTACGGCCCCCGCGAAGGCCGCTCAAGCGCTTGCGCCAGCAGGGGAGTTTTGCCCTCCAAGTGTTGCAGCCAAGAGCGCCTCTTCGCGTGGCGCGGGCGCCACGATGAGGCGCTTCCAACTGGCCGCTTGCGCGGCGTCCGCCACCGCGTCGCTAAGACAGCCCGCCACCAGGTTTTGCGCATTCGGCGCGCCGAGCGATATGAAAGTCTCGGCCGCGCGGGCGCTATGAAAGAGGATGATGTCCAGCGGCGCGGCGAGCGCTTCCGGCAGCGTCGTTGCGGCGACGGCCTCGTAGGCGATGCGCCGCTCGTACGCGAAGCCCGCGCCGCGCAACTCGCCCGCCAATTGCCCCGCAATATGCGCGCCGCCGATATGGATGAGCACGCCCGCATTTGGATCAAGCGTGTGCTCGATCATTGCCGCGAGCGCCGAAACGTCGCCGGAGGCTGAGCGTACGGCTTGAAAGCCTGCTTCGCGCGCTGCGTTCGCAGTGGCATCGCCGACAGTGAGCGCAAGGACGTTGCGCGCGCCACTCGCAGCCGCATAAGCGGCGGCCCCGTTCGTGCTGGTGAAGATGAGCGCTTGTGCGCCGGTTATGTCGGTGTTGAACGCCGCGGGGGCGATGCTGAGCAATGGCGCGACCACCGGTTCTGCGCCGTGTTCGCGCACGCGGCGAGCCGTGGCGTTCGCCTCCGGTTGCGTGCGCGTAATGGCGACGCGGAGCGTCACGCCGTGTCCATGACGATCGCGTCGCCCGCTTCGTCGCGGATCTCGCGGCCGAGTCGATCGCCGAGGTTTTTGGCTGTTTGTATGGGGTTTTTGCCAAGCGCGACGGTCTCACTTCGCCGCCAGCGTCGTGCGCCGTCCGGCGTCAATGCTTCGCCGGCAAAGCTCATCTGCGCGCCGCTGATGCGCGCCAAGGCGCCGATCGGCGTACGGCACGAGCCGTCGAGCGCCATTAGAAAAGCTCGCTCAGCTTCGATCTCGATGCGTGCATTTGTATCTTCAAAGGCGCTCAGCTTTTGCAGCGTCGATGTATCATCACGGCGCGCCGTGATTGCGAGCGCGCCTTGGCATGCGGCAGGCGGCATAGCATCCGGATCGACGAGGCTCGCAGCGCGGGCCTCCAATCCGAGCCGCTTCAGGCCCGCGATCGCGAGGTAAGTTGCGTCAGCTTCGCCCGCTTCGATCTTGCGCAAACGCGTGTCGACATTGCCGCGCAACACCGAGACACGGACATCGCCGCGCGCATGCAGCGTCTGCGCTTGGCGCCGCAAACTCGCAGTGCCGACATGCGCGCCGACCGGCAAATCGGCGAGCGTCTTGGCGTTCAAGCTCACAAACGCGTCGCGCGGATCTTCGCGCTCGGGGACGCAGGCGAGAACGATGTCGTCCGGCAATTGCGTCGGCAAATCCTTCAGCGAGTGCACCGCGATATCGATGCGACCATCGCGCAGCGCTTCGTCCAATTCCTTGGTGAAAAGGCCTTTGCCGCCGGCTTCGATGAGGCGGCCCTCCTGGAGGCGGTCGCCGGTGGTGGTGATGGGGAGGATGGAGATGGTTTCGGGGTCGACGCCCAGGCGGGCGGCGAGGGCGGCGCGGGCTTGGCCGGTTTGGGCCAGAGAGAGCTTGGAGCCGCGGGCGCCGATGCGGAGAAGGGTCGTGGTCATCGCCCCCTCATAGCGCAAAAGCCCGCCGGGCAGGCGGGCTTTTGGGAACGAAAGCATGTTTCGTTCAGCAGGCTCCTCCGTCGCGCCAAGTGCGGGTAGAACCCGGCGCGACGGCGGCAGAGATCAGGCCACGATCCGCGCGGCCGTGAAAATCACAGGCGCCAGCACGGTGGCGACCAGTGCGATCGCGACCACGAGCGACATAGCGCGGGCGGTGGCAGGCAGGTCTTGTGCAGACATTAGAACAGTTCCCCAAAGGCGTGATGCTGCGAGTGCGAACATCGTGTGGCGCTGAGATGCGCCTTTGCGATCACGGTGTGTAGCCCGGAAAACACGGGGCCAGATATGCAGAAATGGTTGGGCATGATTAATGTCGCCCCGTTAATGCAGACAAAAGACAGGCGCGAGGACCGAAGCCTTCGCGCCTGCACAAGAGCCGTTTGCGCGCTGGGAGACGCGCTTTGGCGGAGCTTTAGGCGATGACCATGGCGGCGGTTTGCAGGATGGGCGCGGCGGCGGCGGCGACGAGAGCGGCGGCGGCGGCGACGAACGTGGCCATGATCAGGAATGAGGGGCGGGTGGTGGACATGTGCGGCTCCAGGGCTCGGGCTTCGATGACCCTGGTGTAGCACCACACTTTTCGCTGATCAATGAATAAAATCATTTTCGTTCACTGGCACGGTGGTTTTATGTAGCCGCCGCTTCAGTTTGCCGGACGCCGACGGTGGTGTCGGCGCTCTCGCGCGCATAGAGCCCGTGCATGATGAGGTTGAGCACGCCGTCCAATTCGCGCTCCAGCTTCGGCAAGGTGAGCTTGGAGAAGAGCTGCGGGATGCCGAACTTCATCGTCGCGGCCTGCATCATTTCCGCCGTGAAGACGTGATTGCCCGGTGCGAACATGCCGGCGCGCTCGCCGTCTTCCAGCACGGCGCTTAAGAACACGCGCTCGAGCGCCAATTGCTCATTTGAAAACATCGGCCGTTCGCGCGTCAGCACCTGTGCGATCTCGAGGATTTTATCGTTTTCTTCGAACATAAGGTAGGAATCGCGCATGCGTTTGAAGAAGATTTCGCGGATCCGCTTATCGGCTGGCCAGTCTTTTTTCCGCGCGATAGCGGAGAGTTCGGCCTGCTCGGCGGCGTAATGTTTGCGCGCCATGGCCTCGGCGATGTCGATTTTGGCCTCGAAGAAACGGTAGATGTTGCCCGGCGACATGTCGCAATCGGCTGCGATCTCGGCCATTGTTGTTTTGCCGTAGCCGTAATGCTTGATGCGGTTGATGGCCGCTTCGAGGATGCGGTCTCGGGTCGCGTGCTTTTCGTCCATCCCTACAGGATAGCGGGTTTTGGCTGAACGATCAATGAAGCATTCAGAGTCGGACGCCAGCGGCGGCTTCCGCAGAGTCGCCGTCCTGGGTGGGGGCGCTTGGGGGACCGCCTTGGCGCAGGTCGCGGCGGCCGCCGGCCACAAGGTCACGCTCTGGGCTCGCGAGGCTGAGGTGGTCGATGGCGTGAACCGCGCCCATGAAAACCCGCTCTTTCTGCCGGGCGTCACGCTCCACGCCAATGTCGGCGCGACCGGATCGATTGAAGAGGCGGCCGAAGCCGAGCTGATCCTGGCGGTGCCGCCGGCCCAGCACATGCGGGCGGTGCTGCGCAGCCTGCGGCCGCACTTGAAGCCTGGCGCGCCGCTCGTGCTGTGCGCCAAGGGCGTCGAGCGCGGCTCGCTGGCTTTGATGACGGACGTGCTGGCCGAGGAGATCCCGGACGTGATCCCCGCTGTGCTCTCCGGCCCCGGCTTCGCCAAGGACGTGGCGCGCGGCTTGCCGACGGCGACGACGATCGCCAGTCCGGATGCGGCGTTCGCCCAGCGCATCGTGGCCGCCCTCGGCCTGCCGACCTTCCGCCCGTACGTGGCCGACGATCTCGTCGGCGCCGAGATTGGCGGGGCGGTAAAGAATGTGATCGCGGTGGCTTGCGGCGTCGCCGAAGGGCGCAAGCTGGGCGATGGCGCGCGCGCTGCTTTGATCACGCGCGGCTTTGCCGAGCTGACGCGGCTGGGCCTCGCGATGGGCGCCAAAGCGGAGACGCTTTCGGGTTTGTGCGGGCTAGGCGATCTGGTGCTGACCTGCTGCTCGATGACCTCGCGCAACACCTCGCTTGGCGCAGCGCTTGGCGAAGGGCGCGCGTTGAAAGATGTGTTGGCGGAGCGGCGTTCGGTGGCCGAAGGCGCCGAGAGCGCGCCGGCGGTTGTAGCACTGGCGAAGAAGCACGGCGTCGAAATGCCGATCTGCGAAGCGGTTGACGCGATCGTGGCCGAGCGCATCGGCATCGATGAAGCGATTGTGGCGTTGCTGTCGCGACCGTTCAAAGCGGAGCGCGCGTGAGTCCGGGCCAAGCTCTGATGCGCGTCGATGAACTCGCCGATTCCAGCGCGGTCGTTGTTTATCTCGATCAATACGCGTCGCTGATTGTGACGCGGCGCGGCGACGCGATCGCGGCGTTCCGCAACAAATGCCCACACGCCGGCTATCCGCTGCAACACGCCGATGGGCGCGTGGTGGTGCAAGAGGGGCGTTACATGGTGTGCAGTGCGCATGGGGCGAGCTTCGGTTTGATGGACGGGGCCTGCGCGGGCGGGCCGTGCAATGGCGACGGGCTGGAGCGTGTTGCTGTTGTGGTGCGCGATGGCGTGGTTTGCGTGGCGTGAGCGAACTTTCTCTCTAGTTCGTCATTCCGGGGCAACGCGGCACGCGTTGAACCCGGAACCTAGGGGCCAATGACGTGCTGGTAGCCCCTGGGTTCCGGATCGCGCTCCGCGCGTCCGGAATGACGGTGTTTTGGTTTTCAACTTCCAATGCCCAAACGGAGGGCGGAGACGCGAGGATCACGTCTAAGGCAGTTACAGTATGCGCTGCTTGCGCAGCGCCGGACGCTTTCGCTCGCGTCTCCGTGATCTGCTTCATCGGCCCGGTCGCGGGAATGTTTCACTCCAGGAGGCGGGTCTGGCGGCGGCGTGCGGGTTCGCGCTGTTCGGCGCGAATCCCCGGTCCGTGCTCCACGCGGTTATAACTCCGCGGGCTTCTGCGGCCGCTGCGATACGAAACACCAAAACGTCCAAGGGGTCTGTCCGTCTGATGCCTCGCCTTCTCTTGCGAGAAGCACCGGCGCATCACGCTCGATCACACCATCTCCGCGTTGGCTGAACAGGGATCCAACTGCCCTCCTGCGAAGATGATGGAGGCAGTATCGCACGAGACGAGGCCGGTCGGATTGGCGACGATCTATCCCCGTAAAATCTGGACCGCCGGCGCCCTCGCCGGCATGGCGCTGCTGCTACCGACAAGCACCGGCGCTTGATCGATCGATCGCAGCCGGCGAGGGCGCCGGCGGTCCAGATTGACGGCGCGCCTTCGTCGTACTTCGGCGCTAAGCTTCATCCTCATTATCGCGGCGGCGGCGCATCATGAGGAAGCCGGCGATGGCCAGCAGGATGACGCCGAGGGCTACCCACGGAAACCAGCCGGCTAAGCCGCCGAATGCGGTTTGGCCGGTGCCGCCAGCGGGATCGGCGATGGCTTGCGGTTCGGTGGAGGCGGCGAGGCCGGTGACGAGGCCGGGCACTGAGTAGGCGCTGACGGTGTCGTTCGCCGGTTGGAAATCGGCGTGGCGTTCGCCTTCGGTGAAGCTCAGCATGCCGGCGATCTCAGCGGCGGCGGCGGTGATTTCCGGCGCTTGGTCGGCGGTGCCGATCGAAGTGAGGCCGGCGACGCCGTTGCGGCCCAGCTCTTTCAACTCGTAGCGATAATCTTTGCCTTGCGAGCCTGGCGCCAAAATGCGCTCCGCCCATGCGAGCGACGGATCTTCAGCGGTGAAGGCGGGCGGCGTGGCGAAGCCTTCGAACACGCGGTTCTGTTGTTCGCGCGCGGCGCGCACGTCGGCTTCGAAGCTTGCATCGCTGAGGCCGGATGCGGTTTCGGGCTGCACGTAACCGATGGCGTCATAGGAGATGACGGTGGCCCAGGTGTCGGGCGCGTTGATGTCGGCGTCGGCGCGGGCGACCATGCCGTAGATCGCGCCCGGCGGCACGGCGGCGTTGTTGCGGCTCAAATAGGCGCGCGCTTCCGGCTCGCCATAGAAGCGATAGCCTTGCGGCACGTTGATAGTGAGCGCGTCGCCGAGCGGGATGATGCCGGTGCGGCCTTCGGCGGCGGCGGGTTGTGCGACAGGGTCTGGCGCGGGCGCTGGTTGTGCTGGCGTTGTGACCGGCGGGGCGGCGACATCAGGGCCGCCGTCGCCGGGGCCGTCGGCGAAAGCCGGCGCGCAGAATAAAACCAAAGCGGCGGCGGTCAGTGCGTGCGTCAGATTCTTGCGCATGAATGAGTCTCCCGAGTCGCACGCTTTAGCGAGTTTAACCGGGTTTGTCGCGCGTTCAGGCCGCGCAGGCGGCGCGAAGTTCCGCGGCGGCGCCAGCCATGGCTTCGCGGATGGCGGCGCGCCATTCATTCATGTTTGCAGCGCTTTGCGCAGCCGGCGGGTAAGTGACGGCGCGCGAGGAACTCACAACCCCGCCCTCTAAACCTCTCGGTGTTTTCACAAAACCTGAGACGGCGTCGGCGGCGGAGGCGCCTTGCGCGCCGTAACCGGGAACCAGGAACAGCGAATGTGGAAGCGCGTCGCGGAGCATGCGCGCTTCTTCCGGGTAGGTAGCGCCGGCGACGGCCATGAGGCCGGACCAGCCGGATGCGCCCTGTAAGCGCGCTTGTTGCGGCGAGAGCATTTCCGCCACGCGCCGCCACACCGGCGCGCCGCCGACCTGCAAATCCTGCACGTCGCCCGCGCCGGGATTGGAGGTGCGCACGAGGATGGCGACGCCCTTGGCGTTGGCTTGCGCCGTCGCGATGAATGGCTCCAGCGTGTCGAGGCCCAGATATGGATTGATAGTGACGCAATCGGCGTCGAAGCCGGGCGAGGGCCCGAGCGTGGCACGTGCATATCCCTCAGCTGTTGTGCCGATGTCGCCGCGTTTGGCGTCGAGGATGACGATAAGGCCTGCTGCGCGGGCCTGTTCGGTGATCAGACGTGCGGTCGCGTAACCCATTTCGCCGAACTGTTCGAAGAGCCCCAGCTGCGGCTTCACCACGCCGCTGTGCTCGCGCGCGAGGTCGATGATCGAAGCAGAGAATTTGAGCACGGCGGAAGTGTCTTCGCGCGCATTGCCGAACAGCGCGGCGGGGATTTTATCCACGAACGGATCGATGCCGATGCAGAGCGGCGTGTTTTTCGTGCGCACCGCGTCGATGAGGCGATCGGCGAAGAAGCTCATGGCGCCTCGGCCGCGACGCAGACGACTTGCGCGACCGCGAGTTCGCGGCGGAGATCGTCGGAGGTTTGGCCGTAATTGTCGGCGGTGAGGCGTGGCGACGGGCTGCCTTGCGCGGTGACTTGCTCGACGCGCAGCAAGCGCAGGATCGAGGAGGGCGCGGCGGTATAGATGCGGCCGCGGCGCGCGGATTCGGCGACGGTTACGCCGATCACTTGGCCGTTGGCGGCGATGGCGGGGCCGCCACTTATGCCGGCGAGCGAGCCGCGCAGGCCGCCAGTGCGGCCCAGTTCGGCCCAAGCCAGCACCGGTTCTTCAAGCCGGTAGCGCCCAGTGGCGACGAGCGTCTCGCGGCCGATCAAGCGCGAATAGGCTTCGCCCGGCCGGCCTTGCGGGAAGCCCACATGAAACGCGCGTTGGCCGACTTGGAAGCGGCGCTCGGAGGTGTCGAGTGCGAGCGCGGTCGGCGCGCGATCGGTTTTCAGCAAAGCGAGATCGGCGAACAGCGCCACCTTCACTTCAAGCACCGGCGTCGCTGCGCCGTGACCCACGATCAGGCCGACGCGGTCGCATGCGTCTACGACGTGGCGGGCGGTGATCCACCAGCCTTCTTCGGAAATCGCAAACGCACTGCCCAGGCCCGATGCAACGGGACCGACCTCGACCAGTACTTCCGGATCGTAGATCGATGGCGGCGGCAGGAAGGCGCCGACTTCCGCTGAGTCCGGCAGCGCCTCGGGCGCATCGGCGCGCTGATCGACGCGAAACAGGACGAACACCACCGCCGCAATGACGATGATGTACAAAAGCCAATCCGGGATGAGCCGGATCATCCGTTACCCCGCCCGATAAACGGACATGCTCGGATCGGCGAGCGCTCCGGAGATGATGAGCGCCAGACCAATCTTCACGCTCATCAGAAACACGGCGGCGGCGACATCGCCTTCAGCGATGCGGCGCGGCAGGCCACGCAGGAACATGTCGGCGAAGCGAAACGCCAGCAATTGCAGAAGCAGCGTGACGACGCCCCAGATCAGCAGGTCCCAGAGCCCGAAGGCGTAAGCCAGGCACGATCCCAGCGGGATGGCCAAGCCGACGACGACGCCGGCGAAGGCGAGCGCCGCTGATGGGTTGCCGGCGCGGATCAGCGCCAGTTCTTTGTGCGGCGTCATGATCACGTAGATGATCAAGGAGGCAACGAAGAGTCCGAGTGCTACACCCAGTTGCAGGATGAAGTCGGGGAAGCCGGACACAAACGCACTGAGTGGCGCAGTGAAATCCATGGGGTAGGTGTCCCTCCTGGGCCGCAGCGCGGCTATATGAGGCTTGCGCTAGCGGTTCCAGGCCCCAGGCGCAAGACAACGGCCAAGAAGGGAAGCAGATGAGCGATTCAAAAGCAGCTCTGGTGACGGGCTCCACCAGCGGCATCGGCCTGGGGATAGCCACCGCTTTGGCCAAGGCCGGCATGAATGTGACGCTCAACGGCTTGGGCGATGCGGCTGAGATCGAAAAGACACGCGCAGCGCTCGAGCGCGAGGCTGGCGTCACAGTGCGTTATGACGGCGCCAATCTGATGCAGGCGGAGGCGTGCGCTGGATTGGTCGAGGCCGCGGTCGGCGCGTTTGGGCGATTGGATGTGCTGGTCAACAATGCCGGCATTCAATTCGTTTCGCCGATCGAAGATTTTCCGGTCGAGAAATACAACGCCATCATCGCGCTCAATCTTTCGTCCGCATTTCACACCATCAGCGCCGCGATGCGCGGCATGAAGGCGCGCAAGTATGGCCGCATCATCAATATCGCTTCGGCGCACGGCCACGTCGCTTCGCCCTTCAAGTCGGCCTATGTGGCGGCCAAGCACGGCATCATTGGCCTCACCAAAACCGTCGCGCTCGAGGGCGCGACGTTCAACGTACGCTGCAACGCGATCTCGCCGGGCTACGTGCTGACGTCACTGGTGGAAGGCCAAATTCCGGACACGATGAAGGCGCGCGGGATGACGCGCGAGCAGGTGATCAACGATGTGCTGCTGGCCGCGCAGCCGACGAAGGAGTTCGTGAAGGTCGAGCAGGTGGCGGGGCTCGCACTCTTCCTCACCACGCCGGCGGCGGACGAGATCAACGGCGCGGCGCTGAACATGGACGGCGGCTGGACGGCGCAGTGATCGCTTGACGGGTTAGCCAGGATTAGCTAACTTAGCGTCATGTCGACCGTGAACATGCTCGAAGCGAAATCCAACCTGTCTCGGCTCGTCGAGGCAGTGGAATCCGGCGCGGAAGAAGAAATCATTATCGCACGGAACGGAAAGCCGGCGGCGCGGCTGGTGCCGATCGCGCGCGTGCGCGGCGGCAAGCGGCTTGGCGCTGCTGAAGGGATGTTCAAAGTGCCTGAGCCCGACAAGAAGCTTGATGCGCAGATAGCGAAACTCTTTACGGGGGAGTGATCGCTGCGACTCTTGCTGGATACCCACATCGCGCTTTGGGCGGTTTATGATAGCGAGCGTTTGTCCAAACGCGCGCGTGCGCTGGTCGCGGATTCAAGCAACGAAATTTTCGTCAGCGTCGTCAGCTTGTGGGAAATCGCCATCAAGCATGGCGTTCGGCGAAAGGGCCGTCCGGCTTTGCCGATGTCGGCGGCGGAGGCTCGCGTGCATTTCTTCGAACGGGCAAGGTACTCGCCGCTGCTTATGACTGCCGATCATTGCTGCGCAGTTGAGGATTTGCCTCGTTTGACCGCTGACCCTTTCGACCGGCTCCTTGTTGCGCAGGCGACAGTCGAGCCCATGCGCCTTCTGACCCACGACGAGGACCTTGCCGAATACGGCGAGCACGTGATCTGCACATGAAAAAGCGCATCTCCCTCGCGCTACAAGGCGGCGGCGCGCTGGGCGCTTATACTTGGGGTGCGCTGGATCGGTTGCTGGAGGACGAGCGCATCGAGTTTGCGGCGGCGTCGGGCTCGTCTGCCGGCGCGATGTGCGCGGTGGTGCTGGCGGATGGGTTGCACGAGAGCGGTCGCGAAGGCGCACGCGCGAAGCTGAAGCGATTCTGGGAAGGTGTCGCGCAAGCGGGGCGGACGAGCCCCTATCGGCGCACGCCGATGATGGCGTTCTTGAACGGCTTCATGCCGGGCTGGTCGCCTGAGAGCTATATGGCGATCTGGGCCGACTTCGCCGCGAAGTTTGCTTCGCCTTATGACTTCAACCCGCTTAACATCAGCCCGCTGAAGGAATTGCTCGAGGAGCTGGTCGATTTCGAGCGCGTGCGCGCGTGCGATAAGATCAAACTCTTCATCGGCGCCACCAATGTCGAGACCGGGCGCATTCGCGTGTTCGAGCATGGCGAGCTCACCGCCGATCACGTGATGGCATCGGCCTGTCTGCCGCAGATGTTTCAGGCGGTGGAGATTGACGGCGTGCCCTATTGGGATGGTGGCTACACCGGCAATCCGGCATTGTTTCCCCTGTTTCAAGTCGAAGGCTCGCGCGACATCGTCATCGTGCAGACGCACCCGATCGAGCGCGAAGGCGCGCCGCGCACGCCGACCGAGATCACCGCGCGCGTTAACGAAATCAATTTCAATAGCAGCCTCATAAGCGAACTGCGCGCAATCGAGTTCGTGGCCCGGCTGGTGGATGAGAGCCGCTTGCCGGAAGGGCGCTATCGGAAAATGCTGGTGCACAATGTCAGCGAAGCGCAGGCGCTGACGCCGTTGGGCCTTGGCGTCGATCTCAACACCGATCTCAGCTTCTTCAATACGCTGTTCGAGACCGGGCGCGCGGCTGCCGATCGCTGGCTGGCGGAGCATTTCGATGCGCTGGGCGAGCGCTCGACCGTCGATCTGGCGGCGATGTTCGGCAAAGCGCACGCGCCCGACGATACCAAGCCATTGCGCTAACGGAAATTTCACCGCATCGGCGCAAGCCCGCAAACATGCGTCTTTCCGCGCGCCTCGCACCGTTCGTTCTGCTCGCCGCCCTTGCCGGGCCTGCGGCGGCGTCTGGCAGTGGCTCAAGCAGCAGCGCCAGTTCGGGCGAGCAGGCGCCGGCGACACGCCAAGAGCGGCTGACCAGCGCGGAATCGTTTCTGCCGATGCCGACGCTGTCGGCCGGCGTGCTGCAGCGTCATTCGACGCAGGGCACGATCGTGATTGATATGGGGCTCGACGTGCCGGACGAAGCTCTACGCCGCCGCGCGCAACTGAATGCGCCGCGCGTGCGCGACGCCTTGCGCACAGCGCTCGCGACGTACTCACAAATCCACTATCGCGATCGCACCGCGCCTGATCCAACGCAGCTCACCCGCCTGTTGCAGCAATCGGTGGACCGCACGCTTGGCGCGCCGGGCGCGCGCGTTCTGCTGGTGAACATCATCTATCAGCGCCGTCAGGGCTGATCAGGGGCGAAGCTCGCCGCCGTCACAAGCAATCGGCATGGCGATGGCGACGGCGCTCCAGCGCTGCGGCTCGCGGAAGATTTCCGGTGGGTTGATGCTCTGCAACACCGTATCGTTGCTGCCGAGGATTTGGCGCTCAACGATGGTGAAGGTGTCGTCTGTGCAGTTGAAGCGATAGTGCAGGCGTGTGCGTGTGTAGCGCACGGTGATGACGGATGACTCAGTTTCGCCTTGGAAGAGCTGTGGCGCGCCGTGATCGGTCTGCACCCAGATGTTGGCGATCGAGCCATCGACGCTGCGTGTGATCATGTTCTTGTTGTAGTAGACCTCGCCATACGGGCAGCGCTCGCCGGCGTCTTCCTGGCCAGTGCAATCGCGCTGGCGGGCGATGGAGATCCAGTCCGGGCTCATGCGCGAGGTCTGCATGTAAACGCGCACTTGTGCCGACGGCTCGGTGGGCAGCGGCGTGGCTGGGGTTTGCGGTTCAGGCTCGCCGCAAGCGGCGAGGGTGAACAGAGCAATGAGGCCGGCGAGGAAACGCATGGGTCGGAACATGAACCAGATGTTGGGCGATAGAGCGGCGGCGGCAAATCACATCGCTGAGATGCCGCCATCGACCTTCAGTTCCGCGCCGGTGACAAAGCGGCTTTCGTCCGACAGGAGATAAAGCGCCGCGGCGGCGATCTCCTCGGGCTTGCCGATGCGGCCGAGCGGCACCTGGCGGCCTAGTTTGGCCTCGGCTTCGTCCTTGCCGAACATGTTGCGGATGGGGTCGAGGATGGGCGTGTCGATGAAGGTCGGGTGGATGGAGTTGGAGCGCACGTCCAAGCCCTTCTTGGCGCAATGGAGCGCGATGTTCTTGGAGAGCAGCCAAACAGCGGCTTTGGAGGCGTTGTAGCCGGGCGAGGTGTGGTTCGCGATCAGGCCCGCGATCGAGCTGATGTTGACGATCGAGCCGGGCTGGTTCTTGGCCAGGTACTTGATGCCGTGCTTGGCGCCCAGAAAAACGGAATCGACGTTAACGCTCATCAGCTTGCGGAAGCCTTCGAGCGAAAGTTCTTCGATGCCGCCTTCGCGCGAAGAGATGCCGGCATTGTTGACGAGGCCGGAGATGCCGCCCAAGGCGGCGTTGGCCGCTTCGAGCGCTGCGATCCATTGCTCTTCGTTGGTGACATCGAGCGCGTAAGCGAAGGCTGTGCCTGCGCCGTGTTTAGCGTTGAGGGCGTCGGCGCGATCGCTGGCGCCGCCGGCATTGATATCGGCGAGCGCGACCTTTGCGCCTTCCGCCGCGCAAGCCGCAGCCATGGCCGCACCCAGGCCTTGGGCCGCACCAGTGATGAAAATCTTCTTGCCCGCAACACGTCCAACCATGTGATCCTCCCGTTTTGGCGGACACTGTGGCGGGGCGGGGGAAAGCGCAAGCTCAGGGCAGCTTGGCCGCCGCTTCATTCATGAAATGCGCCAGCGCCACGTCCTTGTCGGTGACGCCGCCGGAGTCATGCGTCGCCAGCGTGACCTCGACGCGGTTGTAGACGTTGGTCCATTCCGGGTGGTGGTCGTGCTTGTCGGCGTAGAGCGCGACACGCGTCATGAAGCCGAAGGCGGCGTTGAAATCCTTGAAGCGGAAGTCTTTGATGATGGCGTCGCGGCCGGAGACCTCGCGCCAGCCGTCGAGCCTGGCGATGGCTGCGGCTGCGCCGATTTTCTCTGCGGGCATGGGAGCTCCTTTGCCCGCACTATGCGCCGTAAACAAGAACGCCGCCATCTTTCGATGACGGCGCCCTTGCAGCGATGATGTTCGCTTATTGGTTCGGTTGAACCGGGTTCGGTTGTTCGACGCCGGTGACGACGATGCCTTTGCCGAGCTTCGAGTTCCACAAGCCGTAGACGAAGTAGAGCAGGAAGCCGCCGCCCAGATAGATCAGGAAGAAGTTGCGCGTTGCGTCGTGCGCCATCAGCGACATCAGCAAGAAGATGCACATCAGCGCGCCAAGGATCGGCGTGATCGGGAAGAGCGGCGTCTTGAACGGCCGGCTGATGTTCGGCCGCGCGTAGCGGAGATAGACCACCGTGATGCAGACGATCGAGAACGCCGCCAGCGTGCCGACGTTCGTCAAATTCGCCAGTGCATCAAGTCCCATGAAGCCGGCGAAGCCCATGGCCAGGATGCCGACCAGGATGGTGTTGATCCACGGTGTTTGGAACTTCGGGTGCACGTTGGCGAACACTTGCGGGATCAAGCCGTCCTTGGCCATCGTGTAGAAGATGCGCGTCTGCCCGTAGAGCAGAACCAGCATCACCGACGAGAGGCCCGCGAAGGCGCCGAGCTTCACCACGAAGGCAAACCACGGCAGGCCGATCGCATCGACTGCGAGCGCGATCGGAGCGGGGTTGTCGAGCTGTTGGTACGGCACGATGCCGACCAGCACGGCGCAAGTGAGAATGTAGAGAATGGTGCAGATGATGAGCGAACCGAGAATGCCGATCGGCATGTCGCGGCCCGGATTCTTCGATTCCGCGCCGGCGGTGGAGACGGCTTCAAAGCCGATATAGGCAAAGAAGATGGTCGCAGCGCCGGTGATGAGGCCGGGCACGCCGTATTGGCCGGTGTCGGCGCCGGTGAGCACGCCGCCGAGGGCGCGCGTGATCTGGGCCCAGATGCTCATATCGGTGCCGGGCGGCGGCGCCGGGATTTGCTCGGGGATGAGCGGCGTCCAGAGATCGGTGTTCACATAGCCCGCGCCGATCACGATGAAGGCGATGACGACACCGACCTTGATGAAGACGATGACGTTGTTGACGATCGCCGATTCCGAAATGCCGACCACGAGCAGCGTGGTGACGGCCGCAAGGCCGATGATCGCCGGCAGGTTCACAACGCCAGTGGCGATGACGGCGCCGGTGTCGTGATCTGTGACGGGCACGCCAGGTGCGGCAGTGAACGCCGCAGGTATGTGTACGCCCAGGTCCGCCAGCAAGCTGACCGTATAGCCTGACCAGCCCACCGCGACGGTCGATGCCGCGAGGCCGTATTCGAGCACGAGCAGCAAGCCCATCACCCAGGCGACCAGTTCGCCCATGGATGCGTAAGAATAAGAATAGGCAGAGCCAGACACCGGAATGGCGGAAGCCAGTTCGGCGTAGGAGAGCGCCACCAGCGCGCAGAGCGTGCCGGTGATGACGAACGAGATCATGATGCCGGGGCCGGCGAATTCCGCCGCGGCGCGGCCAGTCAGCACGAAGATGCCGGTGCCGATGATGCAGCCGATGCCGAGAAAGATCAGGTTCAGCGGCCCGAGCGTTTTCTTGAGTTCGCCTTGCTCGTGCTCGGCGTGCATTTGTTCAACCGACTTGCGGATGAACAGACGGCCGAGGCCGCTTGGCTTGGATGTATTTGCCACGTTCGATCCCCTCCCTGGGTTCGTTGTGGGGCGGGAAGCTAACGGGGGCGTCATGGGCGCACAAGCGCCGTGGGTCGCTTTTAACCCGCCGCGAGAATCTCGGGCACAGGCCAACCCCGTCTCGCACATGCAGCGAGCACGGTGTTGCGCAACAAGCACGCAATCGTCATCGGCCCAACCCCGCCGGGCGAGGGGCTGACGGCGGCGGCCACCTTGATCGCCTCGGCGAAATGAACGTCGCCAACCAGCTTGGTTTTGCCCTCGCCCTTCTCCGGCGCCGGCACGCGATTGGTGCCGACATCGATGACGATGGCGCCCGGGCGAATCCAATCGCCGCGCACCATTTCCGGCCGGCCAACGGCCGCGACGAGAATATCGGCCCCGCGGCAGACCATGCGGAGGTCGCGCGTCTTCGAGTGCGCGATGGTGACGGTGGCGTTCTGCTCGAGAAACAGAAGCGCCGCCGGTTTGCCGACCAGGATCGAGCGGCCGATGACGACGACGTTGGCGCCGGTGAGATCGGGCCGCTCGGTGCGCGCCAGGATCACGCAGCCGACGGGCGTGCAGGGGCGCAGGCCCGGCTTGCCGAGCACGAGCTTGCCGGCGCTTGCTTCGGTCAGGCCATCGACGTCTTTCAACGGGTCGAGCGCGGCGAGCACGGCGGGCTCGCTGATGTGCTTGGGTAGCGGCAGCTGGACGAGGATGCCGTCAATGTCATTGTCGGCTGAGAGGAGCGCGACCTTGGCGATCAGGTCGTCTTGCGTCGTGTCTGTGGGCAGGCGAATTTCGACGCTGCGCATGCCGGCTTCGATCGTCGCCTTGCCTTTGGACGCCACATAAACATGAGACGCCGGATCGTCGCCGACGAGCACGACCGCCAGCGCCGGTTGGCCGGGGAGCTGCTTCACCGCGTCGGCCACCTCGGCGCGGACGCGGGCGGCGATGGCTTTTCCGTCAATGCTGCGGCCGGTCATGGCTTTTCCTCATAACGCGCGATGAAGGCGGCGATGTCGTTATCGCTGGCGCCGTCAATCTCTAGCACTTTGAGTCGCGCAGTTTGGCCGCGCGACACGCTGACTTTGCCTTTCGCCACGCCGAACGCTTTCGCGATTAGCGCTTCCAGCGCGCGGTTGGCCTCGTTGTTCTCCGGCGCGGCGCGGACGCGGGCTTTGAGGTAGGGACCAGTCTCGTCGGCAGCGCGGCCGTCGATGCGGTCGGCGCCGCCGGATGGGGTGAGGCGAACGCGCAGCCGGCTCAGAGAACGCCTCGCGTGCCGAGCAGCATGCCTTCAATCCAGTAGCTCACCTCAGCCTGCAGCAGCCACAGCACCAAGAGCAGAACGAGCACGGAGAGATCGACCCCGGCGACAGGCGGGATGATGCGGCGCAGCGGGCGCAGTATTGGGTCCGAGACCCGGCGGGTGAACTCGTAGATCGAATAGACGAACTGGTTGCGGCGGCTGACGATGTCGAAGGCGAACAGCCAGGAAATCACGACATAGACGATCAGCACCACCTGGATCAGGCCCAGGATCGCACGGATCAGCTCGAACAGGATATGAATCATGGGCCTGGAGATAAAGGCGCCCGGCGCCCCCGGCAACCGTGGGGCGGGCCCAGCGCTGGCAATTGACGGCTATGCGGCCCCGGCTCTATATCGCGCCTCCCATGGTTGAGGGCCCGTAGCTCAGCTGGGAGAGCGCTGCGTTCGCAATGCAGAGGTCAGGAGTTCGATCCTCCTCGGGTCCACCATCCTACGCTCGCGGAGCGCACGTAGGACGCCCTTCGTAGCCTTGGCGTAGGAGGGCTGTGCGCTCCGCGCGCGAGCTTCGGATGGCTTTCGCCGCAGTCTCGCCCTGGAACTTCATTGGGATGCGCAGTCTCTTTGATGTCGCGCGGGCCTCGCCATTGGACGGCGGTGCGAACTCGATGCGTTTGTGCATGATGGCCAGGCGGTCGCGCGCGGCGTCGTAGGGGCGCCAGACCATCCCGTCTTCGGAGACTTGGTAACTGGCGATATCGGGATCGCTGGCGGGGTCTGCATCGAACATGGCGAGACCAAACCGCCAGAAACGATACCTGGTTCCCACCCTTAGCGTAGGCAAAGCGGCGCGCGCCCGCTAAGCACGCGCCTCCATGCTCGAGATTTCGGACCTCACTTACCGCATCGGCCCGCGGCCGCTGTTCGAGAACGCCAACGCGTTCATCGCCGAGGGCTGGAAAGTCGGCCTCGTCGGCAAGAACGGCACGGGCAAATCGACGCTGCTGAAGCTGATCCGCGACGAGGTCGGCAAGCCGAACGCCTCGATCCGGGTGCGGCGCGGGGCGCGGATGGGCTTCGTGGCGCAGGAGGCGCCGCAAGTGGAGACGCCGCTGCTCGATCTGGTGATGGCGGCCGACGAGGAGATGACGTCGCTGCTCGCCGAAGCCGAGACGGCGGAAGATCCCCAACGCATCGCCGACATTCACATGCGCCTCGCCGAGATCGATGGTTATTCCGGCGAAGCGCGGGCGAGCGCAATCATGGTGGGCTTGGGCTTCGAGCAAAACGATCTGCGCCGACCGGCGCGAGAGTTTTCCGGCGGCTGGCGCATGCGCGCGGCTTTGGCTGGCGTGCTGTTCTCGGCGCCGGACCTTTTGGTGCTGGACGAGCCGACCAACTATCTCGATCTCGAAGGCGCAGCCTGGCTCGAAGAATATTTGCGCGATTATCCGCACACAGTGGTTTGCGTCAGCCACGATCGCGAAATGCTCAATCGCTCGGTGACGCACATTCTGGCGCTGGACGATAAGAAGCTCGAAGTCTTCGTCGGCGGCTATGACGCGTATCTGCGCAAGAAGGCCGAGCGCATGGCGCTGGCTGTCGGCATGAAGGCCAAGCAAGATGCGCAAAAAGCGCACTTGCAGAAATTCATCGATCGCTTCCGCGCCAAGGCCTCAAAAGCCGCGCAAGCGCAGAGCCGGATCAAGCAGCTCGAAAAGATGCAAGATATCGCCGTGCCGCTTGAAGAGCGCACAACGCCGTTTCATTTCGAGGACCCGGTGCAGCTGGCGTCGCCGCTGGTGGTGCTGGACGAATGCGACCTCGGCTACGTCGAAGGCAAGCCGGTTCTGAGGAAAGTCTCGCTCAGGCTCGATCACGACGACCGCATCGTCATTATCGGCCCGAACGGGCAGGGCAAGACGACATTGGTGAAGTCGATCGCGGCGCGTTTGGCGTTGCTCTCGGGCAAGCGTGTCGCCTCCGGCAAAGCGGTGATGGGCTATTTCAGCCAGGATCAGTTGGACGAATTGCGCGAAGGCGAAACTGTGCTGGAGCACGTGCGCGATCTGGAGCCGGACTGGGCGCCGCCGCGCTTGCGCTCGCTCGCGGCGCGCATGGGGTTCGGGCAGGAAAAGATCGACACCAAGGTGCAAAACCTAAGCGGCGGCGAGAAGGTGCGCCTGCTGCTCGGCCTGATGGCGCACCAAAAGCCGCACGTGCTGATTCTCGATGAGCCGACGTCGCACTTGGACATCGATAGCCGCGAAGCGCTGATCCACGCGATCAACGAATACGAAGGCGCTGTGCTACTGATCACGCACGATATCTATCTGGCCGAAGCGTGCGCTGATCGGCTCTGGCTCGTATATCACGGCCGCGCCCGCCAGTATGACGGCGATCTCGAAGACTATCGCAAACTCGTCGCGGCGGCGGATCGGCCGGCGGATGAGGGCGAAAAGCATGTCGCGGCTGTTGTGGTCGCGACCGAGCCGAAGCCGAAGCACTCCAAGTACACGCTGCAGCGCAAGCTCGAGGCGGCGGAGAAGGAGATCGAGCAGGCCAACGAAGCGCTCGCGCGCATTGATGCGGCCCTGGCCGATCCGGAACTGTTCACGCGCGATCAAAAGCGCGGTGAGTCACTGCTGAAAGAGCGCGCGCACGCCGCCACCGCGCTGGCGCGGGCAGAGGCCGCATGGATCGAGGCGAGCGAAGCGCTCGAGGGGTGATCGCTCCGGCCACGCCGTGCGTATCGGTTCCCTAAAGGGGAATCCCTTATGAGAGCTTTGATCATTGCGTCGCTGACGCTGCCTGTGCTGGCATGCGCCTCGGTCGCTGGCGCGCAGTCTCCAAATTCGCTGAACGGCGCTTGGATCGTCGATCTCTCAACCGATCCAGCGCAGCCTTATACGCGCCCGATGCAACTCGCGCTGGCCGAGGACGGCACGCTGACGGGCTCGTTCTACGAAAGCGAAATCTTGGCAGGCCGTTGGAGAACCGATCGCGGCCGCACGTGCGTGAGCTTTCGCACCACCGATGGGGCGGGGCCGTATCACACTGCGGCTTGTCTTGTCGGCGACCACGTCGAAGGCCAGACGTGGGCCGAGCATCGCAACTTGTTGTTCAATTGGAACGCAACGCGCTGAACGCCGCCCGCTCCAAGTTGAGACGGGCGGCGCTTATGCCTTAGCCGCGCGGTGCGGGCGCCGGCTGCGGTGTGGCGGGCGCGCCGGTGACGCTGTCGAGCTGCTCCATGTTTTCACCGATCTCTTGCGCCGCGGCTTGCGGATCGATCAGCTGATAGCCGGCCGGCACGCCAAAGAGCGAAGCTTCTTGCGCGCCACGTTGCAGTGACGTTGCTTCCCAGAGCACGAGGTCGTTTTCGCGCACACGCAGAACGATGCCGTCTTCCGTGATGCACGCGGTGCGCTCGACGCCTGGCGCCGGCGCTTCGCGCGGCGTCCACTCATGGCCGCTTTCGCCGGCGACTTCGCATTCGCCAACACTGCGCGCGTTGTCTGAACCGAGCGCCATCCAGGCGGTTTCGAGCGGTTGCGGTGCGTCGGCGTTTTCGATGCGCACGGCAACGCCTGTCGCTGTCGCGGCGGGAGCGACCGGCGTCGTTGCTGTCGGCGCGGTCGGCGTGGTGGCGGGCGCTGTCGTTGGCGCTGTTGCGGTTGGCGCCGGTGTTGTCGGCGTCGTTGCAGGCGGCACGACGGCGGTTGGACCGGCCGGCGCAGTGGCGGTCAAAACGTAAGCCGCGCTGGTGCTTTCGTCATAGACGATGGTGGCTTGGCCGTAGGTCGGCAGTGTCGCCTCGACGCGCATGCGCGGGCCGTCGCGATAGATGATGGTTCGGCTTGCCGCGCCGCCATTGGCATCGGCGGTCATGCCTTCGATGCGGTAAGAGGTTTCGCCGAATTGCGGATAAGCTGGCGCGCCAATGCCGCAGCCGGCCAAGAGGGCGGCGCCGGCGACGGCGGCGAGAAACACGTTGCGCATGATGAATCCTTTGCGGTGATGGCGGGCGAACGCGGAGTTCTCCCCGCTTGTTCCCCAATGCAGGCGGCGCCAAACTACGCGCATGGACGACGCGCTGCCGCTTTCACGACCGGACGTGACGCAATTGCTTGCGCGCGGCGTTACGCGTTTGCTTTTGAATCATGGGCTTGCGCCGATTTTAGAGGTTCCGCTCGCCAACGGCCGCCGCGCTGATGTGATGGCGCTGACGCCGCAGGGCGAAATCTGGATCGTCGAGACGAAATCGTCCCTTGCCGATTATGCCTGCGATGCGAAGTGGCCGGATTACATCGAGTATTGCGATCGCTTCTATTTCGGCGTGACGGAAACATTTCCGCAAACGCTGATTCCGGAAGAGTGCGGCTTGATCGTCGCCGACGGCTTCGGCGGCGCGGTGTTGCGCGATAGCCCAGTACGCGCGCTAAACGCCGCCCGCCGCAAAGCCGTCACGCTGCACTTTGCGCGCCTGGCGGCGACGCGGATGGCGTTTATTTAGGCCGCTAGGCCGGCAGCGCGCCGAAGCTCGCGCACACATCGTCCCGAGCCACTTGGCTCGCTGCATTATAGCTTTCGAGATCGGGCGCCAGGCGGCGGATGAGGGCGATGCCGCGTGTGGTGGGGCTTTCGATGACGCGGGCTGCATCATCTGGCGGCGTGGCGCCGCGGCGGACAAGCGTGACTTCCGCGCCGGCGCGGGCTTCGCGGTCGTCGACGACGAAGAAGTTGTCGCTATTGTCGGCATAAAGCGAGAGCGACCAGTACGCGTCCCATGGCGTGGCGGTGATTGCGACAGGGCCATCGCTTAGATCGTAGGCGCAGGCGGAATAGGCGAAATCGGGCGAGGGGCGGACGATGGTGCGCGAGAGCGGCGTGACGCGATCGGCGAACGTCCAGGCATTGTAGCGCGCGCCTTCGCTGCTGACACGGTCGATCGCCACCCACATCATCACGCGCGGTACGGCGTGGATGAATGCAAAGTGCGCAAGCAGGGCGACGATGATCGCCGTCCAAACGTATTTGCCTGCGTCCTTCATGCTTCACCCAAGCATGAGAGGCGGGTGAGCGCCGGCAACGTTTCTTCGCTCGCTTGGAAATCGCGATGCGGATTGTAGACGCGCAGTGTCAGCGAGAAGTCGCGCCGTGCGTTGCGCGAGGAAAGCCAATAGATGGCGTCGCCGCGCACGGTGGAGACGCGCGCGCGCCAGCGGCCGTCGGGGCCGGCGCTCACATGCGATGCATCGATCGATGCGGCGTGATCTTCGTTCTGCGCCAGGAGACTATCGTCGGCGTAGAGCGTGACCGACCACCAGCGCGTGTTGAGCGGCCGACCTATGAGTTCGTAGCTGCAGTTTTCACTGAGCGGCGCGCCTTGATCGTCTTGCGTCAGATTGAAATAGAGCGCTTCGCGGGCCGAGAGCGCGAGCAGGCCGTCGCGGGCGATGATGGCGCGTGTGTAGGGGCCGGCTGCGGTCGAGCCAGTAGCGCGGCTGTGGCTCCAGGCGCCGTAGCGTTCGCCGAAATTGCCGCGGCCGATTTCGAGCGCGGCCCAGGCGGAGGCGCCGCCGAGCACAACTCCAACTAAAACCGCCGCCGTCCAAGCCGCCACCCGCCGCAGCATGTCCCCGTCCCCTTAGGCGGAACCCGCCTCGTGTGGCGTTTTGAGGTCGAGCGAGAGCGCATGCAAGCCCGTGTCGAATTCTTCATGGAGCAGCTGGTAAACGAGACGTTGCCGTGCAACGCGCGTGAGCCCCTCGAAAGCGGGCGTCACCATCACCATCTTATAGTGCGTCTCGCCGCCGGGCCGCGCCCCTGCATGACCGGCGTGCTTGGCGCTTTCATCCGTCAACACAAAATAAATCGGCGCCAAGTGCGGGCGCACGGCGTTCTCGATGCGCTTGGCGCGCGAAAGCTGTGTTTCGTTCTCTGTCAATGGATTGTCCGCTTAACTCTTAGCGCTCATACTCGAAGGCCTGATGTCCAACACGTTCGACTATCGCCCCAAGTTCGTCGATATCCGCGTCAAGAAACCTGGCGCGAAGGCTGCGTCTCCGCGCGAGTCGACCGGGCGTCCGTGCGACCATATAGGATGTACGCAAAAGGGCGAACACCGCGCGCCGAAGGGCCGCGAGCGCGAGAACGAGTTCTGGCATTTTTGCGCCAACCACGCCGCCGAGTATAACCGCCGCTGGAATTACTTCGCCGGCATGAGCGACGCCGAACTCGAAGATTATCAGCGCAAGGAAGAGACCGGCCATCGCCCGACCTGGACCTTCCGGGGCGGCCGCGGCGATCGGTTGTCGGCGGCCATGCGCAGCAAACAGCCCGGTGGGCGCGCCGATCCGTTCGGCATGTTCGGCAATGGCTCGGATACCGCTGGCCCCGCGCCCAAGTCGCGCCGCCGGCTTACGCGTCTGCAGACGCTGGCGCTTGAGGCGATGTCGCTGGACGAGAACGCTGACGCAGGGGCCATCCGCACGCGCTACGCCGAATTGGTCAAACGCTGGCACCCGGACAGCAATGGCGGCGATCGCGGCGCCGAGACCAATCTCCAACGCGTGCTGAAGGCCTATCAGACGCTGAAGGCGGGCGGGCTGGTCTGATCGGCCCCTCCAGGGGAGACGACCGCCATTTCGCCGCCTTTCTCTCGCACCTGCGAGGGGCTAAGCTTACATCTGCATTATGAGCCGAAGCCGAGACCGCATGACCGCCGCCGACGACCTCCTCACCGCCAAGCCCGACAAAACGATCTCCGCGCGGGAGTTCGGCGTCGCCTCCGACATGAAGATCCCGGCCTTCTCGAAGAAGACCGAATACGTGCCGGAGATCGATGAAGCCTATCGCTTCGATCCGCAGACGACGCTCGCGATCCTGGCCGGCTTTGCGCACAACCGGCGCGTCATGGTGCAGGGCTATCACGGCACCGGTAAATCCACGCACGTCGAGCAGGTGGCCGCGCGGCTCAACTGGCCGATGGTGCGGATCAATCTCGATAGCCACGTGTCTCGCATCGACCTCGTCGGCAAGGACGCGATCGTGCTGAAGGATGGCAAGCAGATCACCGAGTTCCGCGAAGGCATGCTGCCCTGGGCGCTGCAGCGACCGGTGGCGATCTGCTTCGATGAATATGATGCGGGCCGGCCGGACGTGATGTTCGTGATCCAGCGCGTGCTGGAAGCGAGCGGCAAGCTCACGCTGCTCGATCAGAATCGCGTCATCAGCGCCAATCCGTATTTCCGTCTGTTTTCGACCACCAACACGATTGGTCTCGGCGACACGACCGGGCTCTATCACGGCACCCAACAGATCAACCAAGGTCAGATGGACCGTTGGTCGATCGTCACCACGCTGAACTATCTCGATCACGACGCCGAAGCCGAGATCGTGACGGCGAAGGCGCCGAGCTACAACAATCCCGAAGGCAAGCGCACGATCATGGCGATGGTCCGCGTCGCCGACATGACGCGCAACGCCTTCATGGCCGGCGATATCTCCACCGTCATGAGCCCGCGCACCGTGATCACCTGGGCGCAAAACGCCGAAATTTTCGGCGATGTCGGCTTGGCATTCCGGATGACGTTCCTGAACAAGTGCGACGAGCTTGAACGGCCGACGGTGGCGGAATTCTACCAGCGCGCGTTCGGGGCTGATTTGCCGGAAGCGGCGACGCGGGTGAAGGTGGCTTAGTTCATCGCCTCAACGAAGGCACTTATGTCCACCCGCGAAACTCCCTCCGAAATCTTCAAGCGCTCGCTCGCGCAGACGACGCGTGCGCTGGCGGGGGCGGAGGAGGAGTTGGAGGTGACGTATGGCGCGGAGGGGCCGCGGCTTTCTCCCGGCAAGATCGTGCTACCGCATCCGCCGCGCGTGATTTCGGAGCCTGACGCGCAGCGCATACGTGGCCAGGCCGACGCCTTGGCGCTGAAGCTGGCGCACCATGATGATCGCGAGCATGCGCGTCTGCGTCCGAGCGGCGCGGAAGCGCGCGCTGTGTTCGATGCGGTTGAAGAGATGCGCGTGCAGGCGCTTGGCGCCAACGCGATGAAAGGCGTCGCCGGCAATCTCACCGCCGCGCTGACAGATTCGCTTGAGCGGCGAGGTGCGTCGCGGATGAAGGATCGCACCAATGCGCCGCTGGCCGATGCGCTGGCGCTGATGGTGCGCGAGCGGTTGACCGGCCTGAAGCCGCCGGAAAATTCGCGCGAATTGGTTGAGGCTTGGCGTGGTGACGTCGAGCGCGACGCGGGCGCGGCGCTCAATCGTTTGCATGAGGTCGCTGATGATCAGCGCGCGTTTGCGCTGGAGTTTCGCCATGTGCTGAACGATCTCGGCATTGGCGACGAGATCGGGCCGGACGACCGGCAGGATGATAGCGACGATGCATCGTCGGATCAGCCGCCGCCGCAATCGGACAATGCCGAGGGCGAAGACGAGCAGGAGCAGGATGCGCCGGCCGATGTCGAAATGCTCGATAGCGATATCGACATGGATACCGACCGCACCGTCTCGATCGAGACTGAGGACGAGTCCGACGACCAAGACGAATCCCAAGAGGACGAGCCGGGTGAAAAGCCGATCCGTCCGAAATCGCGCGACAATGCCGAAGATCCGAGCGCGAACTATAAGGTGTTCACCAAGGCGCACGATGAGACGATCAGCGCTGAGGATTTATGCGACGGCGAGGAATTGGCGCGGCTGCGCACCTATCTCGATCAGCAGCTGAAGCCGTTGCAAAGCGTGGTCGGACGGCTTGCGAACCGGCTGCAGCGGCGGCTGATGGCGAAGCAAAACCGCACCTGGAGCTTCGATCTCGAAGAAGGCGTGCTCGATACCGCGCGGCTGACGCGCATAATCACCGACCCGATGTCGGCGCTGTCGTTCAAGCAAGAAGACGACATGCCGTTCAAGGATACGGTGGTGTCGCTGTTGCTCGATAATTCCGGCTCGATGCGTGGGCGCCCGATCATGGTGGCGGCGTTGTGCGCCGACATTCTTGCGCGCACGCTGGAGCGCTGCGGCGTGAAGGTGGAGATTCTTGGCTTCACCACGCGCGCCTGGAAGGGCGGCACGTCGAAGGAAGATTGGCTCAAAGCCGGCCGGCCGCCGCAGCCGGGACGGCTCAATGATTTGCGCCACGTTGTTTACAAGAACGCGGACTCACCGTGGCGGCGCGCGCGGCGCAATCTTGGGCTGATGATGCGCGAGGGCTTGCTGAAGGAAAACATCGACGGCGAGGCTTTGATGTGGGCGCATGATCGATTGATCGGCCGCCCGGAGCAGCGCCGCATTTTGATGGTGATATCCGACGGCGCGCCGGTTGATGACAGCACGCTCTCGGCCAATCCGGGAAACTATCTCGAGCGCCATCTGCGCACCGTGATCAATTGGATCGAACAGCGTTCGCCAGTTGAGCTGATCGCCATCGGCATTGGCCACGACGTCACGCGCTATTATCGCCGCGCCGTCACGATCACGGACGCCGAGCAGCTTGGCGGCGTCATGATCGAGAAGCTGGCCGAATTGTTTGACGAAGCGCCGCCGGACGAGCGTGGGCCGCCGCGTTCGCCCCGCGAGCAACGGCAGCGCACGCAGGCGATGACCTGATGCGCGCTTTGGTTCTGGGTTTAGCGCTGCTCGTATGCGCTTGCGCGCGCGCATCGTCCGAGCAGACCAACACGATCGAAGAACAATGGCGCGCCATCGAGGTGACGGCGACGCCGCTCGATCTCGGCGCCGAGCGCGTCGGGCGCCTTGTGTTTCGCGGCGGCTTGGTGCTGACCGCCGAGACCGGCTGGTTTGGCGGCTTCTCCGGTATCGAAGTGCTCGACGGCGATCGCTTCCTGATGATCAGCGACCGCGCCGATTGGTTCGAAGGACGCTTGCTGCTGGACGAAGCGGGCGCGCTTGTCGGTGTCGATGATGTGCGCATGGCCGGCATTCGCGACGAAAGTGGTGAGCCCTATGATGAGCGCAACGACAGCGATTCCGAGGCGCTGACACAATTGCCGGACGGCCGTTTCGCGGTGAGCTTCGAACAGCGTCCGCGCATCATGATTTATGACGTCAACCGCGATGGCCCGTTCGGCGCAGCGACGGCGGGGCCGCTATTGGCGGGCGTCGCTGCGCTGCCGCCGAATGCGAGCTTGGAAGCTTTAGCCGTAGACGCAGCGGGCAGCCTTATCATCGGCGCTGAAGGCGGCGGCGGCACGACGCCGCTCTGGATCGCGCCGCTTGGCGCGACGGCGCCGGTGGAGTCGCAACACGCGTACCGATTGGGGCTTGGCTATTCGCTGACCGCGATGGATCGCGGACCGGACGGTGGGCTCTACGCGATCGAGCGCTTCTACGCGCCCGTGATCGGCGCGCGTGCGCGTGTGATGTTCATTCCGGACGCTGCGTTTGAGAGCGAAGGCGGCGCCGTCAGCGGCGAAGAGCTGGCGTTGCTCGCGCATCCGATAGCCGTCGATAATTTCGAAGGCGTTTCCGCCGTGCGCCGCGCAGATGGCGGCACGCGGCTCTATGTGATCTCCGACGACAATTTCAGCCCGCGCCAGCGCACGATACTTTACGCGTTCGACGTCGAGTCGACGCCGCGCTGACGGTCATATTGCGCTGAACGCAATTCGGTCCACGCCGTCAGCCCCAACAGGCCGGCGATGACCAACGTCCAGATCATGCCTTGCGAGAGCGCGTAGATCAGCAAGCCGCCCGCGAGCAGCAGCCCGACATAAGCAGTGAAGATGCGCGCGCTGGTGCGGGGCACGACGTAAGTGAGCGTTGCGCGCAGGATGTGGCCGCCGTCGAGCGGAAAGCCCGGCAACAGATTGAACACGCCGAGGATGAGGCTCAGCCACGCGAACGTGCTGAGCCCGTTCAGCACCATGTCGTTGACGGGATCGCTGGCCATGGCCGGTTCGAGCAGCGGCAAGAGCGAGAGCATGAAAATCCACGACGCCAAATTGGCGCCGGGGCCGGCGGCGGAGACGGCGATCTCGTGCCACGGCTTTTGCGGCGGCCGCACGAACTCGACATAGCCGCCGAAGAAAGTGAGCACGATGCGGCGGCTCGGGATCTTCAGCGCCGCAGCCATGGCGGCGTGGCCGAACTCATGAATGATGATGGCGACGAAAATCGCGGCGACGAAAATGAGCGCGCTGCCAAGTGCGGCCGTGCCGTTGCTGAGCAAGCTCGAGCCGACGATGTAGGCGGCGAGCAACAGAAACGTCGGCTCAATATAAACCGGCGCGCCGGCGAATGTGCCGAGGCGCAAACCGGTCTGGCGTCGTGGAGGGAGTTGCTCACTCATGCCGATGAGAGATGCGCATGGCGATGGGCGCGCGCAAGCGGCGTTGTCGCTTCAGTCTTGTGAAAGCGCCGAGCTTAGGCGGCGACGGCTTCGTTGAGCTTCTTCTTCAGGTCGCGGCGGATCTTGGCGGCGCGCGTGGAGAGCTCTTCGGCCTTGGCCTTCAGCAGGTACTGATCGAGACCGCCGCGGTGGTCGACGGTGCGCAGCGCCGCCGCCGTGATGCGCAGCTTGAACGAGCGACCGAGTGCGTCGCTGGCGAGCGTCACATCGACGAGGTTCGGCTGGAACTCCCGCTTGGTCTTGATGTTGGAGTGGCTGACCTTGTGGCCAATCTGGCGGTTGACGCCTGACAGCTCGCAACGGCGGGACATGGGCTTGCTCTCGGAACTTCGGTTTTGGGCCGGAAAATGAAGGGCGGACGCTTACGCGAACGCCCCGCCAGGGTCAAGGCGACCCCAGAATGATCCGTGGCTTCCTCTGCCGATTTCCGCTAGCTTTCGGCCATCGCTGTTCGGCCCTGGCGCCAAGCGACTGAGAGACATCGCGTGCTCCCGCCCTGAAGGGACGCACATGAATCCTCAAGACAAAACCCCTCCGCGCGAGAGCTTCGGCTTTTTGAGCCACAGGCGCGCGGTTCCCGTGGTCGAAACGCCCGCCCGTTAGCCGTTTGTCGTGGGTGGCTTGTTCCTGCTGGCCGGCGCGCTGGCCGCTCTGGCCATCGCTAGCGCTTAGGGACCTTGAAAGAGCCCAATTTGGTTCATGTCTGGATCACAGGCATTGGGCTAGGTATGCCCGCGATTTCATAGGATCAGGACGAGGTGCGTGAGATGAGGAGCTTCGCCGCCGCTGCTTTGGCGCTTGGACTTGCCGCGATCGGCGGGTCGGCCGCCGCCCAGACGGGGACGACCCGCAGCTTTGAGGGCACCTATTCGGTGATTGCCCGGGGCGTCGAGGCCGGCGATTTCGTCGTCCGCTTTAACCAGACCGGCAATTCCTACACCGCCACCGCCACTCGCGAGATGAAGGGCTGGGTGGGCGCTGCACTCAATCGCAGCCAGGATTATCGCTACGCCGTGAGCGGCGCGGTCGCTGCCGATGGCACGCTGCGGCCCTCGGCTTACGAGCACCAAGGCGGCCGCCGCCGCGACGACCGCCCGAACGGCCGGCTTGTGCGCTCGACCTTCACCGCCAATGACGTGGTCACCACCTCGGTCCCCGCCGGCATGAACATGGGCGATCCGCAAGCCACCGCCGAACAGCGCCGCAATGTCATCGACCAGATCACCGCCATCGCCACCATGGTGACCGCCAGCGGCGATCCGTGCTCGCGCACGCTGCGCGTCTATATGGATGGCCGCTCGCGCTTCGATTTCGTGTTCACGCCCAATGGAAACGTCACCATTAACTCCCGCGCCTATCAGGGCCCGGGCGTGCGCTGCCGGGTGCAGTTCCGCCCGATCGCCGGCTTCGGCGATCCCCAGGAAGCAGCGACTCTGACCTTCCTGTTCGCTCGCACTCCGAGCGGCATGTGGGCGCCGGTGACTATCGAAATGCCGACCGACGGCGTCGGCACGGTGCGCCTGGAAGCCCGCCGCCTGCAATTCAACGGCGCGGCGCTCCGTTAGGTCAAAAGGCAGTCTTGTGTGTTACTTAAGTGTTAACCACAAGACCTAGCCGTGAACGGACAAGCAACGAATCAAATCGACTGAGTCGCAGGTGATTCGTTCTTGTTCCCTTCTATTGACAGGTTGTTCACCGGCTTGCGCCCTGCCTGTCCCCAGGGCCGGGGCGGCTTGAATTCGCCCCATCCCCGACCCATCGTTGGCCCATGACCGCGCGCACCAGGATCAAGGCTGTCCTGGGACCCACCAATACCGGCAAGACCCACCTCGCCATCGAGCGCATGCTCGGTCACGCGAGCGGCATGATCGGTCTGCCGCTGCGGCTGTTGGCGCGCGAAGTCTATGACCGGGTAGTCGCCGCCAAGGGCGAAGCGGCCGCGGCTCTCATTACCGGCGAAGAAAAGATCGTGCCGGAAACGGCGCGCTATTTCGTCTGCACGGTCGAGGCGATGCCGCTCGATCTCGCAGTCGAGTTTCTGGCCATCGATGAAATCCAGGTCGCGCGCGATCTCGATCGCGGCCACGTCTTCACCGACCGCATCCTCAATGCGCGCGGTTTTGCCGAGACGATGATGCTCGGCTCGGACACCATGCGCCCAATGGTGCGCAAACTGTTGCCCGACGCCGAGATCATCCGGCGCGAGCGGCTCTCTACGCTGGCCTATGCCGGGCCGAAGAAAATCACGAAATTGCCGAAGCGCTCCGCCGTCGTCGCGTTTTCGGCGGAAGAGGTTTACGCCATCGCCGAATTGCTGCGGCGTCATCGTGGCGGGGCGGCGGTGGTGATGGGCGCGCTCAGCCCGCGCACGCGCAACGCTCAAGTGAAGCTCTATCAAGACGGCGAGGTGGATTTCCTCGTCGCCACCGATGCGATCGGGATGGGGCTGAACATGGATGTGGACCATGTCGCCTTCGCCTCGCGCCGAAAGTTCGACGGTCGCACCTGGCGCGATCTCCGACCAGACGAAATCGCCCAGATCGCCGGCCGCGCCGGGCGCTTCACCCGGGACGGCGAGTTTGGCGAAACCGGCGAGTGCGAGACGTTCGACAAAGAGATCGTTGAGCGCGTCGAAGGCCACGAGTTCGAAAGCATTGAAGCGGTGCAATGGCGTAGCGCCGAACTGAAGTTCGCCAGTGTGGAAGCGCTGATCGCCTCGCTGGAGACGCCGCCATCGCGGCCCGGTTTGCTGCGGGTGCGCGGCGCCGACGATGAATTCGTGCTGCGGCGCTTGCTGGATGATGTCGAGCTGATGGACCGCGTGCGCGGGCCGGACGATGTGAAGCGCGTCTGGGAAGCATGCCAGCTGCCGGACTTCCGCAAGCTCTCGAAGGACGAACACGCGCAGCTGGCGCTGCGGATCGCGGGCTACATCCTGAAGCAGAAGGGCCGGGTGCCGAGCCAGTGGATCGGCGCCGAGATTGATAAGCTCGATCGAGCTGAGGGCGATCTTGATGCGTTGCATATGCGCTTGGCGCACATCCGCACTTGGACCTACGCCGCCAGCCGCGCCGATTGGCTGGAGGACGCTGATGAATGGCGCATGCGCACGCGCGAGGTCGAGGACAAGCTCTCCGACGCTTTGCACGAAGCCCTCACGCAACGCTTCATCGATCGCCGCACCAGCGCGCTGCTGAAAGGCCTGAAGCGCGAAGACGCTTTGCTCGCCGGCATTTCGGAAGAAGGCGAGGTGACGGTCGAGGGGCATTTTGTTGGCCGGCTCGATGGGCTCGAGTTCAAGCCCGATCCGCGCGCCTCGTCGGGGCTTGAGGGCCGCGCGGTGCGCAATGCGGCTTTGAAGGCGCTGAAGCCAGAAGTGTCGCGCCGGCTGGCGGCGATCGTCAGCGCTGATGATGCGAGCATTGAACTCGGCAAGGATGGCCGCGTGCGCCTTACTGGGGTGGTGGTGGCGAAGCTCGCGTCCGGTGCGCCGGTGTTGAAGCCGAGGATTGAGCTGATCGGCGGCGACACGGCGATCGAGCAACAGCGCAATGCCGCGCGTGAACGGCTGGAGCTGTGGCTGGCGCAAAGCGTGGCGCACGATCTGCGGCCGCTGGTGGCTTTGGAGAATGCGTGGCGCGAAGGGTGGCTGCCGTCCGATGCGCGCGGGTTAGCGTTTCGTTTGATCGAAAACGCCGGCGCGCTCGATGCTGCGCAAGAGGATCTGTCGCACCTCACCGCCACTGGCCGCGCCGCGCTGCAGCGCCACGGCGTCCGCATCGGCAAGCACACGATCTTTCTACCGGGCCTGGTAAAGCCACGCGCGGCGCACACGCTGGCGCTGCTCTGGCGCGCCGCGCACCCGAACGACGAGCATCCTGTCTTCATCGCACGTGCTGGGGCGCTCTCCGTGCCGCTGGAGCATCGCCGCTCCTGGGGCGAGTGCGCCGCGGCTGGCTATCGCGGCTGCGGGCGGATCGCCGTGCGGCTCGATCTGATCGAGAAGCTGGCCGATGCGCTCGATGCGCCATCGCCGCTCGATGATGTGACGCTGGCGCGGTTGATTGGCAGGCCGGTGCGGGAGCTTGCGGGCGTGCTGCAATCGCTCGGTTATCAGCGCCGCGAAGAAGAGGGCGTCGCCCGCTGGCGCCAGCTCTCGCGCAAGCGCACACGGCCGAGCGCGGCGCCGAAGGACAATGCCTTTTCGGCGCTCGCCAATCTCTTGCCGCCAACTGAGACGCCGCCGCGCCGAAAGCGGGCCAAGCAGGCATGAGCGGGCGCCAGCGTGTCGATGTCTGGCTGTTCCGGGCGCGGCTGGCGAAGACGCGCGCCGAAGCCGCGCGGCTTATCAGCGAAGGCGGCGTTCGGCTCGTGCACAACGGCCAGACGCGGCGGGTGGCGAAGCCGTCGGTCGAGGTCGAGCCGGGCGACGTGCTGGTAATGCCGGGGCATGCGGGCTTACGCACCATTGCCGTGCGCGGCCTCAGCGAACGCCGTGGGCCGGCGGCGGAGGCGCGCGGTCTATATGATGATCAGGTGGAGGTATGATTGCGGCGACAGGCTGGCTTGACGCTTTTGCCTGCACTGGTCATGTGAGCGCCGCTAAAACGGAACCCGGACAATGACCTACATCGTCACCGACGCCTGCGTGAAATGTAAGCTCATGGATTGCGTCGAAGTCTGTCCGGTGGACTGCTTCTACGAAGGCGAGAACTTCCTCGTCATCCACCCGGACGAATGCATCGATTGCGGCGTCTGCGAACCGGAATGCCCGGTCGATGCGATCAAGCCCGACAGCCAGGACGAGCCGGACGGCAAGTGGCTCAAGGTGAACACCGAGTTTGCCAAGGTCTGGCCGAACATCACCGTGAAGGGCACGCCGCCAGCCGACTCGGACAAGTTTCGGGACGAAAAGGGCAAGTTCGAGAAGTATTTCTCGCCCGAGCCCGGTTCCGGCGACTGAAACCGGCCGTCCGCCGCCCTTCCGAAACACCTAAAACTGTGGTATACAATAGGCCTGGAACGGGGGCGCGCTCGCCGCGCCCGGCAGTTGGATCGCCCAAACGCGCCAAATCAGCACTGAGGCAGGGGAAAATGAGGGTCGGACGGGCCAAAACCGTCCGCTTTTCATTGCCGCGGTGCTGTGTGACGTGACGGTAAGGTTCGACTGTCCAAGGACAAATAATTGGAACACGGAGTTTCCGAATGCAGACCGCCAATGCGCAAATGCCGACCTCTTTCCGTCCGGGCGACCACATCGTCTACCCGGCGCACGGCGTTGGCCGCGTCATGGGCGTTGAAAAGCAGGCCGTCGCCGGCCTCGATCTGGACGTGTTCGTGATCTCGTTCGAGCAGGACAAGATGACCCTGCGGGTTCCGACCGCCAAGGCGCGCTCGTGCGGCATGCGTCCGCTGGCGTCGTCGGCGGTGGTCGATCAGGCCATGAAGACGCTGCAAGGCCGGGCCCGCATCAAGCGCACCATGTGGTCGCGCCGCGCCCAGGAATACGAAGCCAAGATCAATTCGGGCGACCTCGTCTCGATCGCAGAAGTCGTGCGCGACCTCCACCGCGCCTCGGACCAGCCGGAACAATCCTACTCCGAGCGCCAACTCTATGAGAGCGCGCTCGACCGTATGGCCCGCGAACTTGCCGCCGTGGATAAGATCAGCCGCGACGACGCGGTGGCCAAGCTGACGACGTCGCTGGCGTCGAAAAAGCAAACCGCCGCCGCCGCTTAAGCGCGGATAACGCAAAGATCATCGAAAAGGCCGGGCGAAAGCTCGGCCTTTTTTGTTTTGGCTTGGCGCCGAAAGCGAATTTCACGCGTTCGTGAACTGCTGGCTGCCGATTGACGCGTTGCGTTCAAGAACCTGTCGCCGTCTCGAACGTAAAGGACAGTATGGCGCTCTCCGAAACTCTCGAACTTCAGCGTGGCTCCCAGCGGTTCATGCGCGCAGCGATGCGCGCGCCTCTGCTGGCCGCCGATCATGAACGCGATCTCGCCAAACGCTGGCGCGAGAACGGCGATCAGCGCGCGCTGAATGAGCTGATCACGGCCTACCTCCGCCTCGTCATCGCCATGGCCGCGCGCTTTCGCCATTATGGCCTGCCGATGAGCGATCTGGTGCAGGAGGGCAATGTCGGTCTCATGCAAGCCGCTGCGCGGTTCGAGCCTGAACGCGAAGTGCGCTTCTCGACCTATGCGTCGTGGTGGATCCGCTCGGCCATGCAGGATTTCGTTTTGCGCAATTGGTCGATCGTGCGCACCGGCACGACCTCGGCGCAGAAGTCGCTCTTTTTCAACTTGCGCCGCCTGCGCGCCAAGATCGGCGACGTGAACGACAGCGGCATCAGCGCGGAATCGCGCGCCAAGGTCGCGCGCGCTCTTGGCGTGCCGGAGCAGGATGTCGACGCCATGGCCGCGCGTATGTCGGCGCCGGACCGCTCGCTGAACGCGCCGCTGGCCGAAGATGGCGATGGCGAGTGGCAGGATCTGTTGGCGGACAACGCCGCCAGCCCCGAAGCCGAAGTCATGGAAGCGCATGACGACATCGCGCGTACGACGCTGGTGCAAGCAGCACTCGGCGAACTGAATGAACGCGAGCAGCTCATCATCCGCGAACGCAAGCTGGTGCCGGAAACGGTGACGCTCGAAGCTTTGGGGGCACGGCTCGGGATTTCTAAAGAACGCGTCCGCCAGATCGAAGGCAACGCCCTGGAG
This sequence comes from Hyphomonadaceae bacterium, assembly GCA_022841905.1. Lineage (GTDB taxonomy): Bacteria > Pseudomonadota > Alphaproteobacteria > Caulobacterales > Aquidulcibacteraceae > Vitreimonas. Next base: position 301,772 of record JALHQO010000002.1, read on the forward strand.
AAACTCCGCCGCGCTCTAATCGCGCGAGTGGGCGATCCGGTGGCAGCTGGATACGTGGGCTAGTCTTCCGTTAGTATTTCCAATTGCGACGCGTGCTCCAAACAGAGCTGCGGCTCGTCGCGATAAACGCCCAGCGGGCTGCGGGCACGGATACGGGCGCCGGTGAGGGATGCGAGCGCTGGGCCGTCCCACGCGGCGAAGTTTTCACCGAAGATGGCGATGGAGAAGGGCGCCTCCGCTGGCGCGCCGTCGAGCATGAGCGACGCACGTCGGTCGAACACGCGCGCTTCTGAGACGGCTGCTTCCAGCACACGATAGGGCGCGTCGCCGCGCAGGCAGTTGAGATTGGCCTCAAGTGCGAGCGCCCCAGCGGTGCGCGGCGTAAGCGCAGCATAGGCGCGCCGGGCCCACAAACCGCGCTCCTGTTCGCGCGCACGCGCTTCCAGCGCCAGCAGGTCTTCGCTGCGCGCGTGATTGTCGCGGCGGGGACGCACGAACGCTGCGCCCCGCGCAACCATCTCGTGCTGCAACCAGAACCAACGTCCGCCTTCGCTTTTCACGAACACATGCGCGATCGCGGCTTCGGGCGGTGTTTCGGTTTGGCCTTCGCGCGGCCGCGCAGTCCAGCGCCGCGTGCCACCGTAGGCGAGCAGCACGTCGCGATGCAACACTAGCGCTTCGAGTTCGCCTTGCGCTTGGGCGGCGTAATCGTCCTCGCCACGCGGCGCTTCGATCTCAGCGAGAAAGATGCGCAGGCCGGAGTCGAGTTCAAGCGTGTCGCCGTTGTAGGCGCGGACGACACGCCCCTCTTCGCCGCGTTCGACTGAGCCGAGTTGTGGGCCGTAGGCGCTGAGCACGAGCGCGAAAAGCGCAATGAACCCCCTCCCCTCGAGGGGAGGGGGAGTTTTTTAGTATCCGCCTGCGCTGCCATCCTTCCGCATTTCCGTCGCGACTTCGTAGACGCCGCTCGGATGGCGCATGATCGCTTGGTAGCCGCCGAAGCTGCCGTCAGCCGGCCTGATGCGATGGCCGCGGCGTTCGAGTTCGGCGCGCACGTCGGGGAGAATGCCGTTCTCCATCGCGACGAAACCGACGCCATCCGGTTCATCGCCCGTCGGTTCGGCGCCGCCATAGAAGCGATAGCGCGCGGCGTCGCCCGCAGCTTGTAAGTCGAGATCGTAGTCGATGAGGTTTACGATGATCTGCACGTGGCCTTGCGGCTGCATGTCGCCGCCCATCACGCCGAACGCGAGCCATGGTTGGCCGTCGCGCAGTGCGAACGCTGGGATGATGGTCTGGAACGGGCGCCGACCCGGCGCGTAAACGTTGGGATGGCCGCTTTCGAGCGAGAAGAGCTCGGCGCGGTCTTGCAGCATGAAGCCCAAGCCATCGGGCACGAGGCCCGAGCCCATGCCGCGATAGTTCGACTGGATCAGCGACACCATCATGCCGTTGGAATCGGCGGTGGTGAGATAGGTGGTGTCGCCGTCGATGCGTAGTTCGGCATGCGGCGGCGGCGGCATGGCGCGGGCCATGTCGATCATGGCGCGGCGCTGAGCTGTGTAGTCGTCGGTGAGCAGGCGGCGCGTGTCGAAGCCGGTGAAGGCTGGGTCGCCATAGAATTGAGCGCGATCGGCGAAGGCGAGACGCGTCGCTTCGATTTGCGCGTGCAGCGAGTCCGGAGAGAGGAAGCCCATCTCGCGAAGGTTGAAGCTCTCAAGGAGGCGCAGCGTCTGCAGCGCGACAACGCCTTGTGAATTCGGCGGTAGTTCGCACACTTCGACACCGCGATACGGCGCGCAAATCGGATCGACCCACTCGCCTTCGTGTCGCGCGAGGTCGTCATAACGCAGCCAACCGCCAATGCGGCGCATGTAGGTATCGATCGTACGCGCGACGGGGCCGCGATAGTAAGCGTCGCGGCCATCGCGGGCGATCAGTTCGAGCGTATTGGCGAGGTCTGGATTGCGGAACAGCGAATGGCCGTCGGGAATGATGCTCGCGCCACACCCGTAAACCGGTCCCAATTCGCGCCCGCGCGCGTCGAGGATTTGCACGACGATCTCTTCAAGCTCGCAGAAATAGGTCGCGCGTGCATTATCGATCTCTTGAAGGCGCCCTTCCGCGAACTCGCGCTCAAGCCGGCGCGCATTGTTCGCCCAGTACATCGCGATCGTTTGCGGGATCGGCGCGCCTTCGCGGGCGTAGCGGATCGTTGGCGCGAGCAGGTCGGCCATCGGGGTGCGGCCGAAGCGTTCGTGCAGCGCAAACCAGCCGTCCACGGCGCCGGGCACGCTGACGCTCGCCGCGCCGAAGCTTGGCACGGCGTTGGGGTTGCCGCGACGGCGCGCTTCGCGGCGCATTTCAGCTAACGACATGCCGCGCGGCGTGCGGCCGGAGCCGTTATAGCCGTAGAGACGCTGCGTCTCCGGATCCCAGACGATGACGAAGATGTCGCCGCCGATGCCATTGCCGGTGGGCTCGACCAGGCCGAGCATCGCATTGGCGGCGATGGCCGCATCGATGGCCGAGCCGCCGGCACGCAGAACGTCGATTGCAGTTTGTGTGGCGAGCGGATGTGCGGTGGCTGCGGCGCCGTGTGGTGCGATCACAGGGGAGCGCGTGGCGAAGGTTTGGCCAGATACGCGCTCGCCGCGCCCGAAATTCGGATCGCGCGGCGCGTCTTGCGCGCTGGCGTCTGTGTTCACGAGCGCTAGGCTCAAAAGCGCGGCGCCGAGCGCGCGTGGCCATCTGTTCCGCATGAGCTTTCCCCGAAATATCGGGCGCCACTCAATCAGCAGAAACTCGCCGCGCCAAGCGCAAACGGACGAGCGCCGTCAGAGTATGAAGGCGCGCAGCGTGTAGGCGACTGCGGCGACTGCGGCTAGGCTGCCGATCCAAAGCAGCGCAAACCAGAAGAGCCGCTTGCCCAAGGGGCGCGGCGCTTCGCCGTCTTCGGGCGGGCCTTCAATGATAGGCGGCATCGTCGTCCACCTTGGCGCGGAACACCCAGTACACATAAGCCGTGTAGCCCAAGATGATCGGCAGCATCGGCACCGCGCCCCACAGCATCAGCGAAAGCGCGTTGTCGGCGGCGGCGGCGTCGGCTGGCGTCATCGCGAACGGCACAATGTAGGGGAAGAGGCTGACGGCGAGGCCGATATAGCCGATCAGGAAAAGCCCGACTGCGAAGAGATATGGCGCCAAGTGACGGCGCTGATCGGCCCCGCGCCAGAGCATGTAGCAGATGGCGGCGGCGATGAGCGGCAATGGCGCGAGCTTGATGAAGGTCGGCCAATCGACGCTGGTCATGGTGAGGCCCCAACGCGCGGTGACGCGTGGATCGACGCTGAGCGTGGCGAGGCTGACGGCGAACATGGCGAGCGCCGTGATCAGCGCCAAACGCTTCACCCACCCCCGCGCGCGCTCGAACAGTTCGCCTTCCGTTTTAAACACCAGCCAGCAGCCGCCGAGCAACGCATAGCCCGCGACGAGCGAAGCGGCGACGAGCAGCGAGAACGGCGTCAGCCAATCGAGCGGACCGCCGGCGAATTGGCCGTCTACTAAGGTCACACCTTGGATGAAGCCGCCCAGTACGAGGCCTTGCGCGATCGTCGCGACAATCGAGCCGCCAGCAAACGCGATCGTCCACCATTGCTTGCCGCGCCCGCGGCCGTGGTGGCGAAACTCGAATGCGACGCCGCGGAAGACGAGCGCCAGCAGCATCAGAATGATCGGTGCATAGAGCGCGGGCATCAGTGCCGCGTACGCTTTTGGAAACGCCGCGAACAAGCCGCCGCCGCCGAGCACGAGCCATGTCTCGTTGCCATCCCACACCGGGGCGATGGCGGCCTGCATGTGGTCGCGCTCGCGTGCATCTTTGGCGAACGGGAAGAGGATGCCGACGCCGAGGTCGAAACCATCGAGCGCGACATAGAGGAAGACGGCGACCGCAATCAGGATCGCCCAGATCATGGAGAGTTCTGTGCCGAACACCATGTCACGCCTCCTGCACGCCGGCGCCCATGGGCGTGCCGGGCGGTTCGTTGGTGTCTTGCGGCGGCGCTTCGTGGCTATCGGGGCCTTTGGCCATGAGCCGCAGAATGTAAAGCGCGCCGGCGCTGAACACGATGGCGTAGACGATGATGAAGAACATCAGCGACGTCGCAACTGAGGCGGTGCTGACGGGCGAAACGGCGTCGGCCGTGCGCAAGACGCCGTAGACGACATAAGGCTGTCGGCCGACCTCTGCGGTGATCCAACCGGTCAGCACGGCGACAAAGCCGGACGGCGCGGCGAGCACGAGTGCGCGGTGATACCAACGCGCGGTGTCGAGCCGTTTTAAAGCCCACGCGCCAGCGCCCCAAACCCCGAGCGCCAGCATGATGAGGCCCATGCCGACCATGATCCGGAAGGCCCAGAACGTGATCCAAACGGGCGGGCGATCTTCGGCGGCGAACTGATCGAGGCCCTGCACTTCAGCGTCGGCGTCGCCAGCGATGAACCATGAGCCCATGCCCGGCACGCTGATCTCAAAATGGTTGGTTTCGTTTTCTTCGTCGGGCCAGGCGAAAAGGTGCGTAGGTTGGCGGGGTTGCGTGGTCCACCAGCCCTCCATCGCCGCGACTTTCGCCGGCTGGTGTTCGTGCGCGACGACGCCGCTCTCGTGGCCGACGACGATTTGCAGCGGCGTTACGATCGCCATCATCAAAACGGCCATTCGCAGCGCCATGCGGCTCTCGGGCAGGGCTTTCTGCTTCAGCAGCGAAAACGCCGAGGCGCCGGCGATGACCATAGCGGTGGTGAGATAAGCCGCGAGCACCATGTGGCCGAAGCGCGCCGGCATTGATGGATTAAAGATGACTTCGACGAAGCTTGTCGCGACCATGGTGCCGTCTTCGGCCCATTCCCAGCCTTGCGGGGTTTGCATCCAGGAATTGGCGGCGAGAATCCAGAACGCGCTCATCAGCGTGCCGACGGCGACCATGCAGGTGGAGAAGAAGTGCAGGCCCGGGCCGACGCGCTTCCAGCCGAACAGCATGATGCCGAGGAAAGAAGCTTCGAGGAAAAACGCGGTCAGCACTTCGTAAGCGAGCAATGGCCCGATGACGCTGCCGGTGATGGAGGAGAACAAGCTCCAATTGGTGCCGAACTGGTAGGACATGACGACGCCGGAGACGACGCCCATGCCGAATGACAGCGCGAAAATTTTGACCCAGAACAGATAGAGGTTCTTGAACAGCGGCTTCTTGGTGAAGAGCCACAAGCCCTCACACACGGCGAGGAACGACGCCAACCCGATCGTGAAGGCCGGGAAGATGATGTGAAAGCCGATCGTGAAAGCAAACTGCAGGCGAGACAGCAGCAGCGCGTCCCATTCCATGGCCTTCTCCTCGACCGTCGTCGCGGTTCACTTCTGAATATAGCGCGTCGCGTTCGCGATTGGGTGCGGCATCGGACACGGGCGCGCGCGGCGTGCGGTCGCTGAGGCATGTTGTGCGTCCGTGGGCGCGGCGGCGGGCGCGCCGAAGCCGGAACGACCTAAGTAGCTGGCTCTTGGCCACAAGGCCCCCGTCGGGCAGAGGATTGTTACTTCGAGATTTCGCCGGCGCGCCGAGTGGCGGGGGCCGATTTCGCGTGGCGGGAGCCGGGCCGGGCCGCTTACTTATCGCCAGCCGCGATCGGCTAGGGCAAACTGTTCCCGACGCCGGAATCAGCTTCCGCGTCGCCTTATCGGCGTAGGGGCCTGATCGGGCTATCGGTTTGTGCTTACTGGCTCGTGCTTTTGGGCGGAGTCGCAAGGGGGAGTTTCTATGATCGCGCGTTGGATGATCGTTGGTTTTGTACTTTGGATTATTGTGGCTTTGGCTTTCCGCTTTGTTGGCGGTGAGGTTTTCCTTCCGGGTCAGGACGGCGTGACCTGGATGTTCATGATCCTGCCAGTCTCAATGCTGGTGATCACATATTTGCTGCTGATCGTGTTGAAGGTGGAGCAGACCGACCGCGCCGAAGCCGCGTCGATCATGGCGGTGCCGGGACTACTGATCGGTATCTATCAGATCAATTCGTTTCGGGTGGTGTTTCCCGACATCGACCCGTCGCTCTCGTCATCGTTCGCATCGCTCATGTATGCGTGCTACGCGGCGGTGATTATTGCGGGCCTCGTGGCGTCGCGCCTGACGCGCACGAGCTGATCTCGTCTAGAAGCAAACGGAACGGCGGCGTCGCGAGACGCCGCCGTTTTTGTTTGCGCCGATCGCTTAGCCGGGCCGCGCGCGCGTGCGGTAGAGCGAGTACAGAATGGCGCCGCCGATGAGGCCAAGCGTGCCCATCAGCGCCCAGTGCGGCTCGAGATAGGGCAGCCATCCCAATTCCTTCGACAAGCCGAAGTTCCATATGATCTTCACGCCGATCAGCACGAGCACGAGCGAGAGCCCGTATTTGAGATAGGCAAACCGCTCCACCGCCGCTGCAAGCATGAAGTACATCGAGCGCAAGCCGAGAATGGCGAAGATGTTCGACGTGTAGACGATGAACGGATCGCGCGTGACGGCAAAGATCGCAGGCACGGAGTCGACCGCGAAGACGATGTCGGCGGCTTCCACCATGATCAGCGCCAGAAAGAGCGGCGTGGCGTAGGTGGCGAGGCGCCCCGTCTTCGGATCGGGCTGTTTGACGAAGAAATTGTGGTTCTCGATCCGGTCCGTCACTTTCATGTGGCGGCGCACGAACTTGAGCAGCGTATTGTCCTCGAGTTTCATCTCGTGAGCGCCGCCGCCGCCAAGCATGCGCCAGCCTGTCCAGATCAGGAATGCGGCGAAGAAATAGAGTACCCACGTCCACGAATTCACCACCGCCGCGCCGGCGGAGATGAAGATGGCGCGAAACACGATGGCGCCGATAATCCCCCAGAAGAGCACGCGGTGCTGATATTCGCGCGGCACCGCGAAGTAGGTGAAGATCAGCGAGATGACAAAGATGTTGTCGAAGGCGAGCGCCGTCTCCAACAGATAGCCGGTGAAATATTGCACTACGGCTTGCTGGTTTAGGTTGTCGGGCGAGAGATAATATTGCGGGTCCGGCTGATAGATGAACGCCACATAGAGGCCGAACAAAACCGCGAGCGAAGCAAAGCCCGCCCACATCAGCGCGCTTTTAGCCGGCGAGATGACGCTGTCGTGTTTGTTGACGAGGCCGAGATCGAGCCACAGCAGAAAGCCGATCACGCTTAGAAAGCTGAACCACAGCCAAAGCGGCTGGCCAGCATATTCACTGAGTAGAAAATCCATTCGAGCACCGCTCACAAAGTCGCGAGGCCGGCGTCCGTTCGGACGGCCGGTCGAGTTGAATCGATCAGGGTGAAATCGCTAGCGCGTGTGCGCGCGTGGCTTCGTGTCGGGGGGCGGGCGGTAAACCTCTTGCGCCATATCGCTTTGCTCCATCGGGTCAGAGTCAGCGAATTGCGGGCGAAGCGCGTACCGGGCCTGGATCGTGGGCGGCGCCGAAGCGCATCCTCACTCGCAATCCTCCAGTCCGACATCACGGTTCTTGCGAACCGCCAGAGGGGCCCGGCCTGGCGCCGCTAGAAATAGCGCAGCCGTTTGGCGTTGCAAGTGGTCTCGCGCCACCTTGCCTAGCGCCCCGCGCGGACCTCGCGCGCATAGCGCCCCGGTGGTTGGCCGACGTGACGGCTGAACGCTGTGCTGAACGTGCTGGCGGAGGCATAGCCAATTCGCTCGGCGATTTCGTCAAGCGCCATGTCGCGGCTCCGCAGCAGATCCTTTGCCAGCGCCATGCGCCATGCCAGCAAATAGTCCATCGGGCTCACGCCAACGGTGCGTGCGAAGCGATCAAAGAAGGCGGAGCGCGAAAGCGCGGAGACTTTGGCCAGCTGCGCGAGCGTCCAGTCTTGCGCCGGCGCCGCGTGCATGGCGCGCAAGGTCGCCGCTATGCGCGTATCGGAAAGGCCGCGCAGCAAGCCGGGCGTCGCGCCTGCGCCTGTGTCGGCATGCGCACGCAGCGTTTCGATGAGCAGCAGATCGACGAGCCGCGCGAGCACCAAGTCGCGGCCTGCTTTGTCTCCGCGGGTTTCGTCGCCGACAAGCGCGGTCAGCGTTGAGAGCCGATGAACGCCGGACACGTGAATGAGGCGCGGCAGCAGCGAAACGAGCAGTGCCGCGTCGGGTGAGTCGAACAGGAAGTAGCCGCCGAGCAAGCGAACGTCGGCGGGCCCGGTTTGTCGACCGTGACGCACTTCCTCTGAAGGCGTTGGCGTCAGTTTCGGGTCGATGTGCTTCGGCGCTGCGGGCGCGAGTTCTGAGATCACGAAGCCCGGCGTCGCTGGCAGCAGTACGAAGTCGCCGGCGGCGAGTGTGATCGGCGCCGCGCCATCGACCGCGAGCCGGCACTGGCCCTCCAAGACGGCGGAGAAGCTTGGATGACCGAATTCGGCATAGCGGACGGCCCAGGCGCCGGCGCCGCTGATGCCTTTGGCGAACACGGCGCGTGGCTTGAGCAGGGTGACGACATCGGAGAGGGGATCGCTCATTTCTGATCTCCAGACAAAAGGAGACTGCGATGAAGACGATATTGATCACCGGCTGTTCCAGCGGCTACGGGCTCGAAACGGCGCGCCATTTCCATGCGCAGGGCTGGCGCGTCATTGCCACGATGCGGACGCCGCGCGCCGATCTTGCGCCGCACTCGGATCGCTTCCGCATCATCGCGCTCGATGTGACGAAACCCGAAAGCATCGCCGCGGCGCTGGCCGAGGCGGGGCCCATCGATGCGCTGGTCAACAATGCCGGCATTGGCTTGATGGGCGCGCTCGAAGCGACGGCCATGGCGAAGGCGCGCGAGATTTTCGAGACCAACACGTTCGGCGTCATGGCGATGACGCAGGCGGCGATCCCGCAAATGCGGGCGCGCCTCACCGGCGTGATCGTCAATGTCACCTCGAGCGTCGTGCTGGCGCCGATGCCGCTCGTCTCTGTGTACGCCGCGAGCAAATGGGCGATCGAGGGATTCACTGAATCGCTTAGCCATGAACTCGGCGCGTTCGATGTGCGGGTGAAGCTTGTGCAACCGGGGTACGGCCCGTCGACGCGTTTCGCGCAAAACTCCGATGTCGACATGGCGGCCGCCATCTCTGAGGTCTATCAAGCGTTCGCGCAGCCGATCCTTGCGGCGTTCGCGGAGCCCGCTGCGGTGACTACTGCGCATGACGTCGCCGAAGGCGTGTGGCGCGCCGTTAATGACACGTCGAGCCAGTTGCGCTTTCCGGCGGGTCCGGATGCAGCGGCGTTGGCGCGTGCGGGGTAATTTAAGTCTTAAGCAGCGGCTGGTGGGGCTCGGGCGTGTGGTGAGAGATGTGCGTCTGATCCCGCGTGTCGAAGTGCTGACCGCAAACTTCGCAGCGTCTGAGATCGGACAGCATCTTGGCGTGATCCGAGAAGGGCGGCAGGCGCGGCAGCTTCGGATCTTTGTTCATGTACGGAACCGTACAAACTTCGCCGCAGTAAGCGAGGTAATACGCGATTTAGTCGAGGATCATTGTGGCGGGCGCCCCGCGCTGCCGCAATGAACCCGCGTGCCGCGTAACGAAGCGTGTCTCGCAATGAAAAGGGGGCGACGCTGTTTCCAGCGCCGCCCCGTCTTGTCTTAGCTAATCAGCGTTAGCTCACTTCTTTACGTCGAAGCGGTCGAGCTCCATGACTTTCGTCCACGCGGCGACGAAGTCCTTCACGAACTTCTCTTTGCCGTCGGACGCGCCGTACACTTCGGCCAGCGCGCGCAACTGGCTGTGCGAGCCGAAGATGAGATCGGCGCGAGTGCCGGTCCACTTCACTTGGTCGGTCTTGCGGTCGCGGCCTTCGAACACTTCCTGCGAACCGTTGATGCCTTTCCACTTCACGCCCATGTCGAGCAGGTTGACGAAGAAGTCGTTCGACAGCGTGCCCGGGCGCGTGGTGAGCACGCCGAGCTTATCGTCGCCGACTTGCAGCACGCGCAGACCGCCGATCAGCACCGTCATTTCCGGCGCCGTGAGGTTCAGCAATTGCGCGCGGTCGATCAGGTGCTCTTCTGCCGTCATGATCGGCTTGCGCATATAGTTGCGGAACCCGTCAGCCTTCGGATTTAGGAATTCGAACGAGTGCACTTCCGTTTCTTCTTGCGTCGCGTCGCCACGGCCCGGCGTGAACGGCACCTTCACATCATAACCGCCCGCCTTCGCCGCTTTTTCGACGGCGGCGTTGCCGGCGAGCACGATGAGGTCGGCGATCGAGACTTTCTTCGCGCCGGCGTTGAACTCTTTCTGGATGCCTTCCAGAGCCGAGATCACTTTCGCCAGTTCGGCCGGCTTGTTGACCGGCCAATCCTTCTGCGGCGCCAAGCGGACGCGTGCGCCATTGGCGCCGCCACGTTTGTCGGAGCTGCGGAAGGTTGAAGCGGAAGCCCAAGCGGCCGAAGCGAGTTGCTGCACCGAAAGGCCAGTGGCGAGGATCTTCGCCTTCAGCGCTTCGGCGTCAGCGTTGTCGATCGTGCTCGGCGGGCCCGAGATCGGGTCTTGCCAGATCAACGTCTCTTTCGGGACGAGCTTCCCCTTATAGAGAAGCTTCGGACCCATATCGCGGTGCGTGAGCTTGAACCAAGCGCGCGCGAACGCGTCGGCGAACTCAGCCGGGTTGGCGTGGAAGCGGCGCGAGATTTTCTCGTAGGCCGGGTCCATGCGCAGCGCGAGGTCAGCCGTGGTCATCATCGGCTGGTGCTTCTTGTTCGGATCGAACGCGTCTTCGACGTTGCGGCCAGCGTCGCCTTTCGGCTTCCACTGGTGCGCGCCGGCGGGGCTCTTGGTCAGCTCCCACTCGAAGCCGAACAGCGTGTCGAAATAGCCCATGTCCCACTTGGTGGGGTTCGGCTTCCAGGCGCCTTCGATGCCGGAGGTGATGGTGTGGCCGGCCATGCCGCTCTCGAAGGTCGAGAGCCAGCCGAGGCCCATGTTTTCGAGCTCAGCGCCTTCCGGCTCCTTGCCGACGTGCGAGGCAGGGCCGGCGCCGTGGGCTTTGCCGAAGGTGTGGCCGCCGGCGACGAGGGCGACGGTTTCTTCGTCATTCATCGCCATGCGCGCAAAGGTTTCGCGAATGTCGCGCGCCGAAGCGACCGGATCGGGATTGCCGTCCGGGCCTTCCGGGTTGACGTAGATGAGGCCCATCTGCACCGCGCCGAGATCGCCATGCAATTCCCGCTCGCCGGAGTAGCGGCTATTGGGCGCCTTGCTGTCCGCGAGCCAGGCTTCTTCGGCGCCCCAATTGACTTGGTTTTCCGGCTCCCACGTATCAGCGCGGCCGCCGCCGAAGCCGAACACCGGGCCGCCCATCGACTCGATGGCGACATTGCCGGTGAGGATGAGCAGGTCAGCCCAAGAGAGCTTGGCGCCGTACTTTTCCTTGATCGGCCAAAGCAGACGGCGCGCTTTATCCAGGTTGCCGTTATCCGGCCACGAGTTCAGCGGCGCGAAGCGCTGCTGACCACGCCCACCGCCGCCGCGGCCATCGCCGACGCGGTAGGTGCCGGCCGCGTGCCAGCTCATGCGGATGAAAAAGGGGCCATAGTGGCCATAGTCGGCAGGCCACCAATCCTGGCTGTCGGTCATCAGCGCGCGCAGATCGGCGACGACGGCGTCCAGGTCGAGGCTTTCGAATTCCTTGGCGTAGTTGAAGCCCTTACCCATCGGGTCGGATTCAGGGTTGTTCTGGTGCAGAACGCTGACATTGACCTGATTAGGCCACCAATCGCGATTCAGTCTGCCGCGCGAATGCGGCACCGGGCATTTTGAGTCTGTTCCGTCGGCCATAGGGGAGTCCTCCTGAGCGGGTCGTACCCCCTCACGCGCGCGCGGGCTAATCGGTTTTGGGGAATGGAGGTATAGAAGGAACCACTAGGACGGTGGCCGATAGGTTCCGGCCTGAGAGTTCAGCGCTCCAATTCGCTGATCAGCCAGGCGCGGGCGGCGCGCCATTGGCGTTTTACGGTGGAGGGGGAGGAGCCTTCCACGTCAGCGATCTCCTCGACCGTTAACCCGGCGAAGAAACGTTGTTCGACCAGGCGGGCGCGTTCGGGATCGATCTGTTCGAGCTTGGTAAGTGCTGCGTCCAAGTCTTCGAGGTCGAGTGCGCCTTCGCCTTCGCCCGGCCATTGCGTCAGCACCGGCGGCGCTTGGCGCTTGGCGGCGCGCAAGCGGCGCAATTCGTCCATCAGGATTTGGCGCATGATCCGCGCTGACAGCGATAGGAAGTGGGTGCGGCTGCGTATGTCGATGCGGTTGAGATCGAAAATCTTGATCGCGGCGGCGTGGGCCAGATCGGTCGGCTGGATCTGGAGTTTTGCGGCGTCGCCATTGAGCACGCCGCGGGCGACGCGGCGGAACTCGTCATAATGGGCGACGAGCAAGTCTTTCTGGCCGGGGCTCTCAACGGTCACCCAATGATTTTGGCGGCTCAGCGGCGCGGTTACAATGGCGGGGGACGTGACCGGCGTTATGGCCGCGCGCTTTCCCTATATGCGCGAGCCTAGACCGGCGCGCGGCGGCGCACAGGCGCGGCGGACGAAATCCCGCGATTGCGTCAGCGTGACGGTACGGTCGCGTTCCGACATCGCGCCCGAGCGGTTGAGGTCTTCGTAGATCGCCAACCCTTCTTCCCAGGCCGCGCAGGCGCGCGCGTAGGCGGCGCCGTTGTACGAGTTTCCGCCATGCGTCATCAGCGCCGCCGCCAAGCTGCGCCGCGCGCCCGCCGTGTCGCCGGCGCGTCTCGCCAATTCACGGTGCGCGGCGATGACTTCTTGGCCTACGGCATAGCTTTCACTGAAGCGGTCGAGATCGGCCAGTACTTGTGCATAAACCTCGGTCGCGATCGCCACCATGCGGATGGCGCCGGCATCGTTGGGATCGCGTTCGCGCATGCGCCGTGCGACGGCCACGGATTCCTCGATCGAGGCGCGCGCCGCCTCGTTGCGCTCGTTGCTGCGATGAACGACGGCGCGATACCAGAGCGCGATTGCGTAATTTCGCATGTAAGCGGGATTGTTCGGCGCTGCTTCGGTAACGGCGCGCTGCTGCGCGACGGCGCGATCAAGCGTCAGCCGCGCCTCCTCAACCATCTCCAAACGATGATAGGCCTCGCCCATCAGCCTCAGATTGGAGCCGCGCGCGCGCATGACGTCGACATCGCTGCCTAATGCCTGGGGCAACGCCGCAGCGAACGTCTCGGCTTGTTGATGCAATGGCAGCGCTTCCGCGTAGCGATCGTTCCAGCCGAAGGAATCCGCTTGCGCCTGTAGGGCCGCAATATACTGGCGCGCGGCGCGTGCATCGGCGAGCCGATAGGGCTCGAGGATCGTTTGCGCCCGCGCTGCAAGAGTTAATGCGGCGTCGGCGTTGTTGTCGGTGTAGAGCGCGGCCCCGGATTGTTCGAGCAATAGCGTCACCATAGCGCGCGCCACGTTTTCATCCCCCGGATGGGCCTCAAACAACGGCTCGAGAATTTCGCGCGATTGCGCGAGCAGGGCGTTGGCGTCTTCGTAGCGGCCGAGTTCACTGGCTTGGCCACCGCCGACCACTTGCGACAAACGCAAGAAGCCCAAGCCCGCTTCGACCCGAACATCGATCGGCGCATTGGGATCGGCAGCGAGCGCTTCGAGATAGGTGAGGCTGGTGCGCGCCAGCATTTCGCGCGCGTTGGTTGTGCCAGCAGTCAGCGACACTTCGTCGAACACTTCGAACAGCATGGAGTTGGCGATGGCGCGGGTTTGCTGGAAACGCTCTTCAGCCAGATCGCGGGCGCGCTCGGCGCGCGCGTTGGCGATGAGCGTGGCCCCGAGGCCGCCTGCCAAGAGTACGAAGGCGGCAAGGCTCGCCGCCAAAGCGCCGCCATGGCGGGCGGCGAATTTACGGAGACGATAACCGGCTTTGGCGGAATAGGCCTTCACTGGCTGGCGTGCGCGCCATGCATCGAGATCAGCCCGCAATGCATCGACGCTGGGATAGCGCGCTTGCGGATCGTCGGCGCAGGCGCGGGCGATGATGGCGCGCACTTCGCGTTCGCCAGGTTTTGGCGTCAGCAAGTCGTCGAGAACGCGGCCGAGCGAAAAGATGTCCGCCGATGTCGTCACCGCCGCGCCGCCGGTTGCGCGTTCGGGTGCTGCGTAGCCGGGCGTCATCGTCAGCGCTGCTGCTGCGCCGTCCTGAGCGCCGTCGCTAGTCGGCCGCGCGATGCCGAAGTCGATCAGCTTGGCGACGCCTTCGCCGGTGACGAGCACGTTCGCTGGCGTCAGATCGCGGTGCACGACCAGGCGGCTGTGCGCGAACGCCACCGCCTCGCAGATGTCGCTGAAAATGCGCAAGCGCTCTGCGCGCGTGGCCTTTGTCTGCTCCGCCCACTCCAGCAGCGGCGCGCCATCGACATATTCCATGACGATGTAAGGCGAGCCGGTTTCGGTCTCGCCGCCATCATAGAGGCGCGCGATGTTGGGATGTGTGAGCGAGGCGAGCGTCTGCCGCTCACGCTGAAAGCGCGCGACCAGATCGTCGGAAAAGAGTCCTGGCTTGATGATCTTGATGGCGACCGTGCGGGAAAAGTCGCCAGCGTCGCGCTCGGCCAGATAAACCGCACCCATGCCGCCGCGCCCAATCAGATCGGTGATCCGATAGGCCCCGAGCCGCGAGGGGACGGCCTCGGCCTCGATCGCCGCGAAGGCGCCGGCGGTGCGCACTTTCTGGCTGCCGTCGGCGCTGACCAACGCGGCCGTCCGTGCACGCAAGAGGGGCTGGCCTTCGGTTTTCTGGTCGAGCCAGGCCGCGCGCTCATCCGGCGGCACATCGAGCGCCTGCTCGAACAACGCCAGCGCCTCGCGTTCCAGCGCGGCGTCAGACATGGCGCTGTACCCACGCAAAATCGCTGCACAATCCGCGCATTATGTCCCCCGAGCGGCGGTCAGCTAAGCGTCTTGTCTCCGCTCTGGCAATGCGTCGCCGGGCCAGTTTCTAATTTTTCTTAACCAAGATGACCCGTTCGTCTCGGCCTTTGCGCCTTCTTGGACATGCGTTGCCTCGCGGGATCGCGGCGGAGGGCGACGTCCACTTGGAGGGGTAATCATGAAACTGTTTGTTGGGGCGGCTGTCGCCGCCTGTTTGATGGTCGTAACGCAACCGGCCAACGCCCAAAGCTTCGGCTTCGAGCGTGTGTCGATGCAGGTCGGCTATGGCGACTTAGATTTGAACAGCACCGCCGGCTCGGCGGCGATGTACGCCCGCATTGAAGCCGCGGCGCATCAAGTGTGCGGCGGCGACCCGTCGCGCGAGCGCAACTGGCGCGTGCGCCGGGCCATGCGCGATTGCGTCCGGACCGCCACGCACGACGCGGTCGCGGCGTCCGGCAGCCAAAGCCTCAGCGCCTACGCGGAGTCGCCGGGCTATTATCAGCGCCGTATCGAAATCAATCGCGATAACGCCGAAGCGCGCGTCTTCTATGCTGACCTCAATCTCAACTCCGCATACGGCCAGACAATGCTTGCCCGCCGTCTCGATCGCGCCGCGGACCGGCTCTGCCGCAATGCGGGCGATCGCCAGGAGCGGAACGCCTGCGAGGTCGGCGCGCGTGAACAAGCGCAAACGCAGGTGGCCGCCATCATCTCCGAACGTCAGCTCGCGCAAGCGGATGATGGTCAGGTGGTGTTGACCGCTGCGTCGCTGCCCGCGGGCGCCGCCGTCCCTCCGCCGTCGGCGCCCGCGGCTCAGCCGCAGGTGATTGCCGCAATGACGGACTACGGTGTCTGCGCCGCACGCTCGCATAATGCCGCCTTCGGCGCGTCGTCCGCCGCACTCGGCGCGACCGCTCGCCGCGAAATCGGCTACGCGCTCGACAGCGCTTCGGTGTGCACGCTTGAGCGCGCGGTCATCGCAGCTGACGCGTCCAGCGCTCTCGCCCAACGCCGCGCCGCGGCGCTTCGGTCGGCCCTGATCGCGCGTGGCGTGCCCGCTACGAGCATCGTCATCGAAGACACGCAAGCCGCCGATGGCGCCGCCGTCTCCATGCAGTTCAGCGGCGTCGCCTATGGCGGCTCCACCACGCTCGCCGAAGTCCGCGACGCCGGCGTCTAAGCCAACACTGCCGCGAAAACTCAAGGGCGGTCCGCAAGGGCCGCCCTTTTTTTGCGCTATGATCGCGGCTGCGGCGATTGCTGGCGCGGCTGAAGGGCGCGCTGAAGTGCAGGGCGCACGCGGAGAAAGCCGCGATAGGCGAACTCGAGCAGCGCCAATGCTGGCGGCCAACGCGCCAGTATTCCAAGCGGACGCAGCATTGGCACAGCCCGCCACATCGCCGCGAACGCAGCGGCGCCGGAGAGCAAGACCCCGTCGCCCTCGCGAGCATGGAAGCGCGCCAGCAATTCGTTTCGATCTATCGGGCAGCTTGTTGCATCGCCGGCGACATCGACGAAATGGATAGCGCCGCGTTGATCGAGCCGGCGCATCAGGCTAATCTCGCGCCGGCACAGCGGACAATCGCCGTCGAACCAAACGGTAAGCTCGGGCGCGGGCATCAGGTTGCGAGTTCCAGCATGACTTCGTTACGGCGCATCCAGGGGAGCGTCCACGGCGGATTGTAGAACGCGTAAGTCGCGGGGCCAGTCGCCACTTCGCCGCGTGCGGCGACGCGCCGGCGCAACTCCTCGACATGCCGCACGAGATTGTTTTCGCCGCCAAGGCCAGTGAAGCGCAGCACGGCGACTCTCCGGCGCGGTTGCTCTCGAACAACAACACTAGCGTCGAGGGGGCGGGGCATGTCTGAAAGAGCGGATCCCGGCGGCATGTAGAAGGTCACCACCCAACGCGCGCCCGAAGCGGCCTGCGTCACTGGCGCTGTCATGGCGATGCGTTGGCCAGTGGGGCGCTGCGTGACCGGGGCAGTCATGGCGATCTCTTGGTTTGGCGCGTTGCCGCCGAAGATGAACCGCGCCAGCCGCCGAAAGCCTTCGTTGATCGCAGCGCCGCGCTCGCCTTCGATCTCCGTCTCCGCCACGACCGTTGCGCTATAGTCGCGAATTTGGAACGGGCCGTCCTCGTAAACCAGGGTCCAGCGCGGTTCTTCAACCGCATGTGCCGACGGCGCAGCCATGATCAACCCAACCAAGAAAAACGTGAACCAGAGAGATTTCATACCGCTCAGTACGAACCAACAGGCGCCTTGAGATCATATTGGCCCGCAGCACCGCCGCGCGTGGACTTCAAGAAGTGCGCTTCATAGATTAGCGCATGCGCAGCTGCGTCGCGCCAAAAGGTTCGTGACCGCCATGGTATCGTCATCGGTGATTGCTCTGGCGATCTTTTTCGTTGCGAGCTTCGCTGCTGCGTCCACAGGCGCCGTGTTCCGCCCCGGCGTTTGGTACGCTAATTTGCGTAAACCCAAATGGACGCCGCCGAATTGGGCATTTCCGATCGTGTGGTCGGTTCTGTTCTGCGCCATTGCGGTGTCTGGGTGGTTGGTTTGGGAAACGGCCGGACTGTCGGCTTGGCCTGCGCTGACCCTGTTTGGCGTGCATTTGATCGTGAACGCTGCCTGGTCGTTTCTGTTCTTTGGATTGAAGCGCCTCGACTGGGCGATGGCTGAAGTCGTGTGCTTGTGGTTGACGATCGCGGCTCTGATTGCCGTGTTCGCGCTCATCAACACAATAGCAGCGCTCTTGCTCGCGCCATACTTGGCGTGGGTCAGCGTGGCCGCGATGCTGAACCTTCGCCTTCTGCAGCTCAACGGCGCACGCGGCTAGAACCTGCAAACGCGTCGCGTTTCGCAACGGCGGTGGCGACCCCGGAGAGATTCGAACTCCCGACCATCTGCTTAGGACGCAGCAGCTCTATCCAGCTGAGCTACGGGGCCGGCCTGGATTTTTGCTAGTGAGATCAAACGATGCGCGCAAGCCCGGGCGGGAACATCCCGTGTGCTCGTCAGGGTGAGGCGATTGAGGTGCATCGCGCCAAGCGATTAATACGCCTAATGTACGATTGCGCACAGACTGGCGATCTCGCGCTTGCAACGGTCTCAGCACGTTAGGGGCTTTCCTCCCCCCACCTACCGTTCCTAACGGATCACGGATCGGCTTCCTCGCCCCGCCGCGAGGGAGCCGCTTTCCCGCTCAATCATTGGAAAAATTGGAAGTGCGTACCGCTCCACGCCCGAGAACTGTATCGCCCGTTATCTTGATGATCGGACTTGGCTTACCTCGTGCGCGCTTGCGGCGGCTTATTGCTTCACACTCTGAGCTAGCCAGAAGAAAATTCAGTGTTTTATGGCGCCCAACCTCGTTTTGGTGCATTGTAGACACATCGGCCGTCACCAGTTGGCGAGCGGCTGACTGAGAGATGATTGAAGCTCCCGCCTCTGCGTGATGGAGCATACCCATTGTCCTTTCCCCCCAAGATCGCAGTTAAGAACCGTATTCTCGCGGCGTTGCCGCCCGAGGAATTCGCCAAAGTCGCGCCGCATCTGACGCGCGTTGAACTGAGTCTTGGCCAGTCCTTGCACCGTGCGGGCGACACGATCGACGTCGTCTACTTCGTCGAGAGCGGGTTCATCTCCGCGCTCACCATGCTGTCGGATGGGCAGCCTTTGGAAATTGGCTTGATCGGCGCCGAAGGCATTGCCGGTGTTTCCGTCATTCTCGGCGCCACGACATCGTATAGCGAAACCATGTGCCAGACGGGCGGCGGCGCGTTTCGCATGCCGGCAGCGTTGCTTAAAGATGTGGTGACCCACGCGCCGCATCTGCGCGATCTGCTGTTGCGCTACGTCCACGTGTTTCATGTTCAGGTCGCGCAGACGGCGGCGTGTAACGCGCACCACGAACTCGGCCAGCGCTTGGCGCGCTGGCTGCTCGCCGCGCACGATCGCAGCCACGTGCCGGAATTGTCGCTGACGCAAGATCTGATCGCGGTGATGCTCGGCGTGCGCCGCTCCACCGTCAGCATCGCCGCCGGCACTTTGCAGAAGGCTGGCGTCATCCGCTATCAGCACGGCCACATCACCATCACCGACCGCGTCGGCCTCGAGAACGCAGCGTGCGAGTGCTATGAGGCGGTGGCGGGTGAGTACCGGAATCTGTTCGGCGATTATCCCCATCGTGTCGTCGGTGTGAACGCGATGGCCTGACGTCCGGCCAAACCTAGCCGCCAAATCCGCCGCTCCCGCAACCCTTCCGCTCTGGACACCGCTAGCCGCGCCGCCGATCATGGCGCCAGCTGGGGACGAGGGGGAACGCGCATGGCGCAGCGCAACGCCAATCTGTGGTCGTGCATCGCGTCGCGGCTCACCGCCATAGCGCACACCCGCGCCGGCGCGTTCCGCTGGGGGGTGATCGTGCTTCTGACGCTGATCTGGATCGGCGGCGGCATGTATTATTGGTGGGATCGCGGCTGGCTTGAGGCGCTTTATCTCACCGTCGGCGCTGTCGGCATGTGGGACGATTATTTCGGCGCGCAGGATACGACGCTGCAGGTCGTGCGCTATGCGGCGATCGCAGTGCCGGTCGTTGGTTTGCTGTTTGCGTTCTCGGGGCAACTTGGTCGCTCGCTGGCGCGGCTCTTCAATCTCGGCGCATCGCACCATGTGGTGATTGCGGGCGATAGCCCGGCGGCCTTGTCGCTGGCGCTCGATTGCCGGCGCTACAAAGATAGCGTGATCCTCTTGGCCGAGGGTCTACCGGATGAAACCGCGCTTGGGCTCCGCCGCAAAGGCATCACCGTCCTCGAAGGCGACGCCGCTCATTTGGAAACACTGCGCACGGCGCGCGCGCACCATGCCGCGCATGTGGTGGCGTTCGAACCGGACGACACGGCAAACCTGCAGATCGAGGCGGCGGTGCGCCGGCTGATCGGCGATGGCAAACGCAGGCCGCCGATTGGCGTGCATGTGTCGACGCGCTCGTCGCTGCTGTTGAAGGAGGCGCGCGAAATGCGCTCGATGCAGATGCGGCGCGGCAAGAACGCGGCGCCGCCGATCGATCCGAAGCCGTTTTCGCTGGAAGAGCTCGCCGGCCGCGCCTTGATCCAGCACGAGAGCCAAACGCTGCTCAGCCTGGCGCAACAGCTGGGGCAAGACCGCGTCCATGTCGTGTTCTTCGGCTTTGACCAAGGCGCGGAAGCCGTGGCGGAGCGCATTTTGGTTTCGCTGTGGTCAGCGCATTTCGAAGCGCCGCGTATCACCGTGCTGGCGCCGAACCATGAAGCGGTGGCGGCTGGCTTCCAGGCGCGTCACCGCGAAGCATTCGCGCATCCGCAAGTGTGGAGCGCCGACATTCAGTTTCTGCCTTTCGATTGGGATGCAGCCTCGATCACTGACGATCTGCTTGGCGAGATCGAACAGGCGCGCGGCAAGCCGACCGCAGTCGTTGTCTCCACCGGCGCCGATCCCGGCAATATCCATCTCGCTATCGCCCTGAAGCGCGCCTGCAATCGTGGCGGCCGCTGGCCCGTGCCGATCTATATGCGTGAGACCAGCCAATCCGAGTTTTCCAAGGAATACGCCAAGGGCGACGAGACTGAAGAGCTCGATGCGTACCTGCAAGCTTTCGGTGGCCACCAAAGCACTGCGACGCGCGCGCGCATCATCAATGGCTCGCTCGATCGCGGCGCCGCCGTCGCGCACGAGCATTACAATAAGGGCCTCGGCAAGCGCGACGCGATGAGCATGAAGGAGCTGCAGTCGGCGATGAAGGATTGGGGTGACGTGCTCGAAACCTACCGCGCCGCCAATCGCGCTGTCTCCGATGCCGCCATGACGAAACTGTGGGACGCCGGCTGGCGACCGGTCGCCAAGGGCGAGAAGGGCGATACCGCGCCCACCGTGCCTGACGAAATCATGGAGCGCATGGCCAAACGCGAGCATGATCGCTGGATGGCTGAGCGGCTCGTATCAGGCTGGCGCCCCACCGCGCCGAACGAAAAGCGCAATAACGATTTGATGATCCACGACAAGATCGTGCCGTGGGATGCGTTGAGCGAGGCCGACAAAAACAACGACGTCGTGCAAGTGCGCGCGTCGATGGATGTCGCCCGCGTGACGCACAAGGATGGCTTTGTGAAGCGCTAGTCGCCGATTCGCCCGCCATCGTCGCGGGTCACGACGACGACCGCAGAACGCGGCCAGCGGTCGCCGCCGTCGGGGAAGTGTGATGGCGGCGGCGCGCCGGTCCAACGCAGCTGCCAGTATTCCTGGCCAGCTACCGTGTTGGCGCCGGGGTGCTGGATGCAGCACATGAAAGCGCGCTCGTCCGGCGTCAGCAGCGGGCCGCAAATCTCAGCGCCGACCGGGCCGACGAGGAAGCGCTTCACCGGGCGCGGCAGCGTGGCATTCGCTGGCGTGACGACAACGTTGTCATTGCAGTCACCGAACACGGCGTCGCTGCCATCGGTGGCGATCCAAACGCGGTGCGTCGAGTCGAGCAGGATATTGTCGGGGCAGGCGAAGCGATCGCCGGTGAAGGTCGGCTGGCCGTTCCAATCGACGGAGACGTGGGCGTGGAGCCCGGTGCGGGTCTCATGAATGAGGTCAGGCGCATCCGGATCGCCGCAGAGTGCGAAAACGTCCCAGGTAAAGCGCTCGGCGGCATTGTCGCCATTGGCTTCATCAAGGCGCAGGATGTGACCGGGCAAATTGTTCTGCGCCGTGTTGGGATTTTCGCTTTCACGGCGCGGATTGCCGGGCGTCTCGAAGCCGCGCTCATTGTTGTTGGTGCAGGCGATCAGCACTGTGCCGTCGCCACGCCAATTCGCGTCGATCACTGGCTCGACGTCCTCTGGGCGGTCCATCGGCGTCGCGTCGAGCAGACGGGCGGCGTCGCGCACGCGCATGACCAGATCGCCCTGATCGGCGAAGCGGATTGGAGATTCCGCCGCTTGCGCCGCGGCGTTCGCGGTCTCGACCGTGAGCTTCAGCCAGCGGCCCTGGCCGTTTTCGAGGAATTGCGCGGCGTAGAGATCGCCTTCGTCGAGCAGATCCATGTTGGCGGCGCGATTGTTCGCATCGAAGCGGCCGCGCGTGACAAACTTGTAGAGATGCTCGCCGCGTTGATCGTCGCCAGTGTAGACGGCAACGCGCCCATCGCGCGCGATGGCGGTGTTGGCGCACTCGTTTTTCTTGCGGCCGAGGGCGGTGCGTTTCTTGGGCGTTGAGTTAGGATCGTAGGGGTCGATCTCGACGATCCAGCCGAAGAGGGCGGGACCGTGCGGATTGTCGGCGATGCGATACTGCGA
Source organism: Hyphomonadaceae bacterium (assembly GCA_022841905.1). GTDB lineage: Bacteria > Pseudomonadota > Alphaproteobacteria > Caulobacterales > Aquidulcibacteraceae > Vitreimonas. The sequence continues at coordinate 324,072 of JALHQO010000002.1, forward strand.
CGGCGCGATGCGGCGCGGGATGTAAGGGGCGGGATAGCCATGGCTTAGAACGTCGAGCGCGTAGGCGTCATCACGGCTTGCTTCGGTGACATCCTCCGGCGTTCCCGCGAACATGGAGTCGAAGTTTTCTTCCGCCGACAAAAACGTGCCCCAGGGCGTCACGCCGCCAGCGCAGTTTTGCAGCGTGCCGCACGCTACTTCGCCGGCGCCCCCGCCAGGTTCGTTGGCGTTGAACACGGTGGATGCGGCGACCACCCATGGATGCTGCGCCGCGGGCCCGCTGATGCGCACTGGTGTGAAGGGCGTGATGCGGCGGTTGAAGCCTTCGCCTGGCGCTGGGTTTTTCAGCGCGCGCCAATCGGCGTCGTCGCGCTCGATCTCAACGATGCTAACGCCGACTGAAGTATAAAGCGTCTCCAGGTGCGCGGCGGAGAACTGATCCATGCGCTCAAGCGCCGGAAACATCAGCTCAGCCGAAGCGTATTCATTGTTGACGCACAGGATCAGACGATCGCCGTTGCGCGGCGGCGGGAAGGCGTAGGTGTGCGGCAGCGCCGCTAGCATGTCGCAATTCTGGCCAAAGCGTTGCTCCTGCTCGGCGCGGGTTAGCGTGTCGGGATCGAAGTTGACCGAGACGGTGTCGAAAAGCGCGTCGCCCCAGGCGATCAAAGTGCGGAACGAATAGCCCGGCGGCAGTGACACGGTGTCCGCATTAGTGGCGGCGACGGAGGCGAAGTTCATTACCGCCGGTGGAGCGGCAGAACTCGCTGCCGGGCCCGGCGTTGCGCAACCGGCGAGGTTCAAGAGCGGCATGCCAACCAAGCCGCCGAGCACGGCGCGCCGCGATGCGATCAGATCGTTGATGTGCTTTGCCATGTCACCCTCTTTGGCCGCTGACTAATCGCGGCCTGCAACACTTCCATGACAAGAGACGCCCAGTGCGGCGTTTAGCGCGGCGATGTCCGCAAGCTTGGCCTCAAACGCCAACCAATCGTCGCGTTCCGCAATCGCAGCCCAGAGCGCTTCGACTTCGCTAATCACTAACGAAACCGGCGTCGGTCGTGACCAATAGGAATGGCTGAGCAAAGCGCTATCGCCGGTGCGCGCCTCCAGGCCCTCGCGGATTGGGTCAAACGCCGCATCAGCATAGAGCGCGGCTTGTGGGCTTTGCGTGGCGCGATCGACGCTGGCGGCGCCGCCCACCCAATCGTGGAAGAACTGATCCCAACCGGCTTGGCTTTGCGTCAACCAGTCGAACAGGCTTTGCAGGAACGTCATGTCAGCGCTGACATCGCCGCGCTCGAGATGGAGCCGTCCGAACATCGTCGCGCGCAAGCCTTCCTGATAAGCAGGCACGAAACGCGCGAGCTCCGCCTCTAACGCGGTCGAAGGGCAAACCAGCGATAGCGCGCCGCCCAGTTGCGCCAGCGCCCACGACACCGCTTCTGGCTGGCGCCCGAACGCATAGAGCCCGCTTTCGTCGAAATAGGCGGCGGTGAAATTCGGATCGCTGGCCGGCAGGAAACGCCACGGCCCGTAATCAAAGCTTTCGCCGGTGATGTTCAAATTGTCCGTATTGAGCACGCCGTGGACGAAGCCCGCGCTCATCCAGCTCCCAGCCAGCCTTGCATTCGCCACCACCGCTTCACCAAACAGCGCCGCGGCGCGCCGCTCGGCGGCGAGATGCAGGTGCTGGGGATAGTAGGCCGTCAGCGCATGTTCGATCAGGATGTGGAGCAGGTCGGGGCGCTCAAAGAAAGCCAGCCGCTGGAACGTGCCGAAGCGGAGGTGGCTGTGCGAGAGCCGGGTCAACACAGCCGAGCGCGTGGGCGAGGGCTCGTCGCCCCGTGTGAGCGCCTCGCCGGTCTCGAACAGCGAAAACGCCTTCGAGGTATAGACGCCGAGCGCCTCCAGCATGGCCGCCGCCAGCACCTCGCGCACGCCGCCCTTTAGCGTGAGACGCCCATCACCAAAGCGGGAATAGGGCGTTTGGCCCGAGCCCTTGGTGGCCAAATCGAGCAGCCGGCCAGCATCGTCACGCAGCTGCGCGAAGAGAAAGCCGCGCCCATCGCCGATCTGACTGTTGTAGGTCCGGAACTGATGGCCGTGGTAGCGCATTGCCAAGGGCGACGGCATGTTCTCCGGCAACGCTTCAAAGCGCGCGAAATGCGTCTCCCATTCCGGCGCAGTCAGCTCACCCAGACCGACGCGCTCGGCCCAGGGCTGATTGCGCCAGCGCAAGAGATGCTGTGGAAATCGCGCCGCCGCCACTGGATCGGCGAATTCCGGCCCGAGTTGTGCAAACAGAGGATCGGGTTGGTAGAGCGGTGAAACAGGCATTCACTAACCTAGGCGCGCGAAGCGTGCACGTCATGGCGCCGAACGGCGCGACGAGCCGTGACGACGCCATGGTTATGTGGCATGACCGTACAGGGACGCGAAGAGGACAAAATCTGATGTCGGCTCGCGCAGTCGGGACATTATTGGCGACGTGCGCCGTGCTGGCGCTCGGCGCTTGCGACCGCTCGAACGGCTCGACCAAAACCGAGGAAAGCTCCTCCGAGCGCATCTCCGCCGGTCTCGACGTTTGCTCGCAAGAAAGCGACGCATTCGCCGCTCAGGTGTGTGGAAATCGCGCGCTGGTCGGGCTCGATAACCAAGTTCGCGAAACCCTGGTCGCCGAAGCCGCCAACGTCTCGGACGCCGGCGCTGCTTTGCTTGTGCAGAACCAAACCCGCTGGCGGGCGGCGCAGCGCATTCAGTGCGGCTTGCTCGATGCCGAAACCGCGCCGACCGCCGAACAACAGCAATGCCTCGAAAACGAGTTCCGCGCCCGCGCCCGCGATTCCGTCGACGCCGTGCAGCAAGTGGGGCCCTACACCTTTCAGCGCATGGAGCTCGTCGACGCCACGCCGGTGACGGCGGAGATCGCATCCGCGTCCGGCCTCGGCGATGAAGCGCCGAACGCCATCGTCCGCGACATCCGTTTCCCGCGCATCGACGGTGAACAGACGCCGGAGATCCGCCGCTTCAACGAACTGGTGGCGCAAGAGCCGCAATTCCGTCTGCAGGACGCGACCAACGAAACGATCGATTACGCCATCGCCTATGCCGGCCCGGAACTGGTGTCGGTGCGCTTCACGGTCACGCAGGACACATTGGGCGCGGCGAACGTGAACAGCACCGTGCGCGCCGTCACCGTTGTGATGACGGAAGGCCGCGCGCTTGCGGCGGGCGATGTTTTCACCGCCGGCTCCGGCTGGGAAAATTTCATCACCGCGCGTGCAGTGCAGGCGATCGGCCGTGAGTATAGCGACTACACCAATTTCCCGCCGCGCCGCGACGTCTACGAAACGGCGACCAAGGCGCACCTGTGGCTGGTCACCGAAGCGGGACTGGTACTGCTTTTCCCGCCGCTCTCGTTTGGCGGCTCGCACGCCGATGGCGGCACCGAAGTGACGATCCCCTGGGCCGATCTGCGCCCCTATCTCAATCCCGCAGCACCCACGCCAATCCGTCCGTCAGCCTGAGTACGACGAGTAGCCGTACCAAAGGATGAGCAGAACGAGCCGCGGCGCAAATCCCGAACCGCTGATCGCCGCGAGCAGGGCGGCGACAGCCGCTGCAACGGCGCCTGTTCCAACCGCGTAGCTCAGCACCTCGAATGACGGCGTGCGTGCGAGCGCCGGCAGCGCCAACAGCGTCGTCCACGCACTGCCCGCAAAGACGAACGCAGCGCGCCGCTGCATCGGTGCGAACGCGGCGACACGCGTGAGCGACAGCAAGTGCCGCGCTTCGCTGCGACCGGCATGCGCCGTCAGCCCGAAGATCAGCAGCAGCAAAGCCGCTGGACTTGCGATTGATCGGAAGTCCACGAAGTAGCTCGCGATCGCAATGATGGCGGCCAGCAAAATAAAGATGCGGCCAGCGCCGATTAGGCGAAACTCCGCGACGATAAGATTGAAGGCGCCTGAAAGCGCGCGTCGCGCTGGCGGCGCGCTGATCATCGCCCGCGGCGGCGCGCCAGGACGCAGCCATGCGCCCAACCAGGCGGCGCCGGCGGAGCGGCGCTTGGCGCGATGCGGCTTATAGATCACCCCAGCGACGACGACGAGCGCCACCGCAATGACGATCCAAAGCAAGCGTGATTCAATGTAGCCCGGCGACGTGAGGCCGGCCATGACATCGAGATAGACGTGTCCGGGTTCGACCTGGATGCCGCCGATGGAAATGGCAAAGTCGCCCGCCTCGCCAGGCGCGCCATACTGTAGCGGCGTCACGAAACCGGCGAAGTCGAACATGTTGGCGCCGAGGCTGGCCGGTTTGCCAGCGATCGCCGCGGGCATCGCGATTGATGTGATCCACAAGACGAAATAGGCAAAGTCGCCAAAGCCGCTGCGCAATAACGGTCGCGCGTCGAACAGGATGCGCAGTGCGCAGAGCCCGATCAAAGATGGCGCCGCAACGAGCCAGAGCGCGAACGTGATCTCGGCGAGGTTCAGATCCTGCCAAGGCAAGATCAGCCAGCCCAAGAACCAGCCGGCGGCCGTCAGCGCCGCGAGCATGGCCAGCATCACGACGCAGTCAGCCGCAAACCTTCCCAGGCCGATGGAAATGCGGGATGCCGCCGTCGTTTCTTCGACTTGCCAGGGCTGGCGCCGGTTGGTGTTGGAGCGCAGATAAAGCCAGCCGATCGGCAGCAGCAATGTCGTCACCACGATGCCGAGCGATACGCCCAGAAACGCCGATGTCATTTCCGGCAGTTGGCCGTCGATCGCGATGACTACGCCGCCGCCGTCGATGCGCAGCATGTAACGCGCGCCAATCGGCGCGACCAGCAACAGCAGCCAGAGCCCCCAGCTGCGCCAATAGCGCGCGAGCGAGGTGCTGAGCGAAGACGCGGAGATCGCCAGCGCGCTCATGCGAGTTTGCCGTCGCTGACTCTGAGTGTCGCCACGGCGTTTTGGGCCAGCTCGTCGGCAAGGTGCGTCGTCACCACGACGATGGCCGTCTTGGCGCGCTCGACGATGAGCGCGCCCAACTTGCGCGCGGTTTCGCCGTCGAGTTCAGCCGTGGGCTCATCGAGCGCCAACACCTCTGGCGCGCCGAGCAACGCTTGCGCGAAGATCAAGCGCCTGCGCATGCCGCCGGAGAAGCTGGCGATGCGGTTGTTGATGTCGGCGTGTAAGCCGATGGCGTCGGTAAGGGCGCCGAACTGATTGTCAGCGGCGGCGAGCGCGAGACCCTTTAACGCCGCGATGTGCATGGCGAACTCGCGCGCCGTGAGGTCCTCCGGCAGATCGACAGCTTGCGGTGCGTAGCCGAGAACGCGTCGCAATCGCGTGCGCGCAGCGGGAAGCCTCTCGCCATTCCAGGAGAGCGACCCGCGCGTCGGCTTCTCAGCCGTTGCGATCAGCCGCAGCAAAGTGGATTTGCCCGCGCCGCTCGGGCCGGTGAGCAAGGTCAATCCGGGCTCGAATGTGTGAGAAACATCGCCAAGCACGACCTTTCGCCCATACGATTTGGTTATCCCGCTCAATGCAAGGGATGTCATGCCAGCGCGCGCCCCGAATGCCTGTGTCGAGAAGAGGATGCGTTGGGTCTACGCATCAGATGCAGGTAGAACGTGTCGCGCTTCCTTTGGGGCGGGGATAGGGTAACCACGCGCGATGCAGTCTCGCCCCGCTTCGTTGGCCGCGCTTGTCGGCGTCGTGCTGATTGGCATGACGGGGTTTGGCATATTCCTGCCGATCTTTCCGTTTCTGGCGCTCGAAGTCGGCGCCTCGCCGACGGCGGCGACGATCGCCATGGGCGCGTACTCGTTCGGGCAGTTGATCTCATCGCCATTCTGGGGGCGCTTGAGCGATCGCGTCGGGCGCAAATCGATTCTGGTTGTCGGATTGATCGGCAGCATTGCCTCTTACCTCTGGATCGCGCGCGCCGGCAGTGTTGAAGAATTGGGGGCGGCGCGTCTCTTCGGCGGGCTGATGGCCGGCAATGTCGGCGCGGCGTTCGCGGCGGCGGCCGATCTCGCCGACGATAAGACGCGCGCGCGGAATATGGGTTTGCTTGGCGCCGCTGTCGGCGTTGGTTTCATCGCCGGCCCCGCGCTCGGCGCGCTGCTGGTCGGCGCCGAGGAGAGCCGCGCGAGCTTTGCGTTCGTCTGTCAGATCAGCGCAGCACTTGCCGGCCTCGCCGCGCTCGCAGCACTCTTTCTCTTCCGCGAAAGCTTGCCGCGGGAAGTGCGACGCAAGCAGGGCGAAGCGCGCGTTAGCCGCATGGCGTTGCTATCCGCGCGCCCGGCGCTGACGCGTTTTATCATCGTCATGTTCCTGATCATCGCAGCGCAAGCGATGATGGAGACGGTGTTCGGCCTATGGGCCGACGCCGAACTGGATTGGGGCGCGAGCGAAGTCGGCTGGACGTTGGCATGCTTGGGCTTTGGCGCAGCCTTGCTGCAAGGCGGCGCCGCCGGACGCATGGCGCGCGTGATGGGCGAGCGCACCACCTTGCTGATCGGGCTTGCGTTCTTCGCCGCCGGCTTTGGCGGCATGGGCGTGGCGCGCGACGCCCCGGCGCTGATTGCGGCGCTGACGGCGCTCGTCATCGGCATCGGTTTGGTGACGCCCGCGCTCAATTCGTTGATTGCCGAACAAGCATCGGAGCATGAACGCGGCGCGGTGATGGGCTTGTCGCAATCGGCGTCGGCATTGGGGCGCGTGGCAGGGCCGCTCGTCTCCGGCCCGCTGTTCGATCTCTTCGTCCCCGGCGCGCCATTCATCGCGGCATCGTTGCTGATCTTGGCGGCGCTGTTCGTAACTTTGGGCGAACCGGCGAAAGAGGCGCTGGTTGTGAGGGACTAGGGATGAGGGACGAGGGATGAGTTTTTGGGCATCTCGTCCCTAATCCCGATACTTCCGCCAAACCCCATCCTTATCCCGCATCTCGTATCCATCCTCGGTTTCGCGCACGGATGGCGACGCCAGCGGCGCTTTGCCGTGACCGCCGGGGATGTCGAGCACGTAGGTTGGTTGGGCGAGGCCGGAGACGCGTTGGTTCAATTCCTGCGCTATTGCTTGGCCTTCGGCGATGGTGCAGCGGAAGTGCGATGTGCCCGGCGCTTTATCGAGATGGTGCAAATAATAGGGCTTCACGCGCGCTTCGACCAAAGCGCGCATCAACGCTTCCAACGTCTCCGCATCGTCATTGACGCCCTTCAGCAGCACCGTCTGCGCCAGCATCGGCACGCCGGCATCGACGATGCGCGCGATCGCGGCGCGGGCATGCTCGGTGAGTTCGCGCGCATGATTGGTGTGCAGCACGACATAAGTCGTCGCGCCATCGACGCGCAGCGCCTCCACCAAATCCGGCGTCACTCGCAGCGGATCGACGGCGGGCAGGCGTGTATGCCAGCGGATAATCTTCACGTGCGCTATTTCCGCGAGACGCTCGCTGATTTCGCGCACACGCCGCGCTGACAGTAAGAACGGATCGCCGCCGGTGAGGATGACTTCCCAGATTTCCGGTTGCGCTTCGATGTAAGCGAGAGCTGCCTCCAGCTCTTCGCTGCTTAACGTGCCGTCACCCAGCGGACCGACCATCTCGCGCCGAAAGCAGAAGCGGCAGTACACCGGGCAGACGTGCACCAGTTTCAGCAAGCAGCGATCGGCGTAGCGATGCACCACGCCTTTCACCGGCGTATGCGCTTCATCGCCGATCGGGTCGGCCAGTTCGTCCGGCGCAATCTCGAGCTCGCGCGCATCGGGGCGAAACTGAGCGGCGATCGGATCGTCCGGCGTGGTTGGATCGATCAGCGCGTCCATCGCCGGCGTGATCGCGACGGCGTAGCGCTGGGCCACCTCCGCCAGCGGATCATCTTTCGGCTTGGCGCTCACCACTAAACTCCAAACGCTTTCGCGTAACGCACGCGGCCGCCGATTTCGAGCGCGCCGGGTTTCAGCTCCAGCGCCATGAGATGCGGCCCCGAAAACGGCGCCTGCAGACGCTCCGCCAGCGCCGCCGAGAAACCGAATTTGGGATAATAAGTCTCGTACCCGAGCACAACGATGGCGTCGAAGCCCAGTTCGGCGCAGCGCGCATTGCCGGCGCGGATCAAAGCGCTGCCGATTCCAGTTTTTTGAAACGCCTTCAACACCGAAACCGGCGCGAGCGCGGCGGCATGGATGGTGTGCTCCGGCCCATCGATCGCCAGCGGCGAATAGAGAATGTGGCCTTGGATGGCGATGTTGGTGGCCTCCACAAGTTCAACCGCCACATCGCCATCGGCGCGCAATTGCTCAACCAGGCTCGCTTCTTCGCTCTGGCCGAAGGCATGGGAGATTACCGCGCGAATGGCGGGGTAATCGCTTGGTGTCGCGTCTCGGATCATGGGCGCCTTATGGACTGCCGGCGCGCCGGGAACCAGTACGGCGCTGCCTTATGATGGCGTCCAAAGCACATCATTGATGTGCCGCGCGTCCGTCGCCAGCATCACCAGGCGATCAAACCCCAGCGCGACGCCGCTTGCCGGCGGCATATGCGCTAAGGCCGCCAGAAAATCTTCATCGATCGGCCAGCGCTGACCGTAGCGCTTCTGCTTTTCGTCCATCGCCGCGATCAGCCGCACGCGCTGCTCGACCGGATCGGTGAGCTCGCCAAATCCGTTCGCCAGCTCGACGCCGCAAGCATAAAGCTCGAACCGTTCGGCCACGCTCGCATCGTGCGGGCAGGGCCGCGCCAGCGCCGCTTCGCTGATCGGGTATTCAGTCAGCAATGTCAGCGCGCCGTCGCCGAGATTGGGTTCGATGTGTTTGACGATGGCCGCCGAGAACGCATCGCTGTCGCGCGGCATCGGCTCGGGCGAGAGTTCGGTGAACGCGTCGCGTACGCTGATGCGCTCGGCTGCGGTGAACGGATCGCAACTCTTGTCCCGCCAGCGCAGCATTGCCGCATTCGCGGTGCGCGTCGCCACGCGCGCGATCTCGATGCAATCGTCCATCACCGCCTCGTGCGGCGCGCCGGCGCGATACCATTCGATCATCGTGAATTCCGGCGCATGCAGCGGGCCGGCCTCGCCCTTGCGCCAGCACTTGCCGAGATAAAACAGCTTCTCCTCGCCCGCCGCCAAGAGCCGCTTCATCGCGAATTCGGGGCTGGTGTGGAGATAGCGTCCGCCCGCTTCGAACGCCTCGATATGCGTTTCAGCGCCAGGCGAGGGCACGAGCACGTTCGGCTCGGCCTCCGTGAACCCTTGCGCCCAGAACCACTCCCGCACCGCCCGCAAAATCGCGGCGCGCGTGTCGAGAAATGGCTTCCGGTCAGCGTGGCGGGATTTTTCCCAGTACTGGCTCATGAATCCCCTCCACTTGAGGAGAGGGGGCAGGGGGCGGGGTTAAGCTCCGGCCAATCAGCACACGGCGCTATTCTTTCCGCCGTCGCCGCTTCACCCCACCCCCCGGCCCCCTCCTCTCGAGAGGAGGGGGAGGCAGAGCGCCGCTTTGCGAAACCGGCAAAGATCGCTAGAGAAGCCCCCAATTCCGGTCCTTTCGGTCAGTTCAGGGCCCGCCGTCCGCGGCAGGCTGAGTGAGGTTTACGTGGTCAAAGTCATCGCCAGCGACGTCCGCAAAGGCAACGTGCTCGAGCACGAAGACGGCAAGCTTTATGTCGTCATGAGCCACGAAACCTTCCGTCCGGGCAAGGGCACGCCGACGACCACCATCGTCATGCGCCGCATCATCGACGGCGTGAAGACGACCGCCGTCTACAAAACCTCGGACGGCCTGGAGAAGGCGTTCGTCGAGCAAGTGAAGCACACGTATCTGTTCGATGACGGCGACGCCGGCCTCGTCTTCATGAACCCCGATACCTACGAGCAGGTGCATCTGACCAAGGATATGGTCGGCGATTCCTTCGCTTATTTGCAGCCGGAAATGGTCGTCGATCTCACCATGTATGAAGGCCAAGCGCTCTCGATCGAACTGCCGCCGCGCATCACCGCGACGATCGAAACCACTGAGCCCGTCGTGAAGGGCCAAACCGCATCGTCGTCCTACAAGCCCGCCATGCTCGATAACGGCGTGAAAACGATGGTGCCGCCGCACATCGGCCCCGGCACGCGCGTCGTGATCTCGACCGAAGACGGCTCCTACGTCGAGCGCGCAAAGGATTGATCGCGCGCGCCGATGGCCTTCACCGTCCACCGGCTCGTTTCAGGCGACATCGCGCTTTATCGCGCGATGAATGCGATGTTCGCGCTGGCGTTCGAGGATGCGGACTCTTACGCGTCGACGCCGCCGTCTGACGCTTATGTCGAGACGCTGATGGCGAAAGAGCATGTCATCCCGCTCGTCGCGCTTTCTGATGGCGTCGTGATCGGCGGGCTGGTTGCGTATGAGCTCGACAAGTTCGAACAAGAGCGGCGCGAGATTTACATTTATGATCTCGCAGTCGTCGAAGCGTTCCGCCGCCAAGGCGTGGCCAGCGCGTTGATCGCGCATCTGGGCGAGATCGCAGCGCAGCGCGGCGCCTGGGTGATTTACGTCCAGGCCGATTATGGCGACGATCCTGCGATCGCGCTCTACACCAAGCTCGGCGTGCGCGAAGACGTGATGCACTTCGATATCGATCCAGCTAAAGACGAAACATGACGTCCACTTTTACCCGCCGCGGTGCGCTGCTGAGCGGCTTGGCGCTCGGCGCCTGCGCACAATCTGCGACGCCGGAACCAAATTATACGCCGCCCGCAAACGACCAGCGCTTTGCAGCGATCGAAGCGCGTATCGGCGGACGCGTCGGCGTCGCGGCTTGGAATACAGCCACCAACGCTTGGCTCGGTCATCGTCGGCACGAGCGCTTCGCCATGTGCTCGACGTTCAAATGGGCGCTCGCTGCGCACATGCTTTGGATTGGCGCGCGCCAGCCTGATTTCCTCGGGTCTCGCGTGCTCTATCGTGAAGCGGATTTGCTGAGCTACGCGCCAGTGACACGCGAACGCTTCGGATCAGGGCCCATGGGAATAGGCGAAATGACGGTCGAGGATTTGTGTGAAGCGGCCGTCGGCCTCAGCGACAACACGGCGGCCAACCTTTTGCTTGAAGGCGCGGCGATGGGTCCAGATGGGTTCGCCCGATTCCTTCGCGCCAACGGCGACGCCGTCACGCGCCTCGATCGCTACGAGATCGAACTCAATGACGTGCCGCCTGGCGACGAACGCGACACGACGACCCCCGAAGCGATGGCGCGCACGCTCAAGCGTTTCCTCGTCGACGATGCCGTGCTCACGCCCGCGCATCGCGAAAAGCTGATCGGCTGGATGGTCGAGAGCCCCACTGGCCTGCAACGTTTGCGCGCGGGCTTTCCCGGTGATTGGCGCGTCGGTGATAAGACCGGCACCTGGACGGCTGAACACAACGCGACCAACGACGTCGCCATCGCTTGGCCGCCCAATGGTGCGCCGATCGTCGTGGCATCTTATCTCCGCGCGAGCACGGCAGACGCCGCCGCCCGCAACGCCGCGCACGCGGAGATCGCACGCATCATCGCAGACGAGTGGGGCTGATATGCCGTGGTTTCGTCTCTTCGCGTGTGGCGAGGATTTTCCCGTGATCATCGACAATAATGTCGAGGTCGTGGGCTTTTACACCACGCGTTACGTCGAAGCTGAAACACAAGGCGAAGCCGAAGCGCTCGCGTCCGAGATGCTATTCGAAGATGAAGACCTGCAACCGCCGCCGGGCGATTGGAGCGATCTGCAATCGCGCATCGTGTTCGAGGAAGTCGAGCAGGTGGCGGCGCCGCTCGACATTGACGACAATTTCTCCTTCTTCCCGATGGACGAGGAAGACGAGGACGATTTCTGATGGCGAAGAAGGCCACCATCTATCACAACCCAAAATGCTCCACCTCGCGCCAAGTGCTCGAGATGATCGAAGCCGCTGGCTATAAGGTCGAAGTGATCGAGTATCTCAAAACCGGCTGGACGAAAAAGCAGCTGAAGAACCTCTTCGCCGCCGCCGGCCTGACGCCGCGCCAGGCTTTGCGTACGAGAGCCGCTGAAGCGGAAGAACTGGGCTTGCTCGATCCGAAAGTCAGCGATGCGAAGCTGTTGGAGGCGATGGTCGAGCATCCTGTGCTGGTCGAGCGCCCGTTCGTCGTCACGGCCAAAGGCGCGCTGCTAGCGCGGCCGAAGGAAAAAGTGCGCGACATTCTCTAAGTGAGTGCTGCGCGTTTGCGCCGCTGCGCGCACTGCGATAAGCCTCCAACGTCGGTTAAGGGAACGCGGTGCAAATCCGCGGCTGCTCCCGCAGCTGTAAGCGGCGAGCGCGTTGGCGATAACCACTGCCCGGTTGGGCGGGAAGGGGCCAGGGCGCATTCGAGTCGCGAGCCAGAAGACCTGCCGGCATGAAGCCTTTGGCCCGGGATGTGGCCGTGGAGGTCGTCGTGCGGTGGATCATTGCAGCGTTTGTGCTCGCCTGCGCGTCGGCCGCGCACGCTGAACCGCGCCGCATCGTCAGCCTCGATTATTGCGCCGACCAGTTCGTGCTCGCGCTCGCCGACCGCGACCAGATCGCGGCGCTCTCGCGCGGTTCACAGCGCGACGACTCGTACTATCGCGCGCGCGCGCTCGGCATTAGGCAAACGCGCGGCACACTGGAAGAAGTGCTGGCGCTGCGCCCCGATCTCATCGTGCGCAATTGGGGCGGGCCGTGGGATGCGGCGCAAATTTACGCGCGTTTCGAGGTGCCAGTGCTGCAAGTCGGCGATACGCCGGATTTCGCCAGCGCCCGCGCCGATTTGCTCGACGCCGCACGCATGCTTGGCCATGCCGACCGCGGCGAAGCGTTGGCGCGCGATCTTGATTTGCGCTTGGCCCGCTTGAGCGCGCATCGCAGCGGCGGCCCCGTCATGTACCTCTCCGGCGGCGGCGCCGTGGCGGGTAGCGGTACGATGATGGATGCTGTTATCAACGCCGCAGGCGGCCACAACGTTCGCACTGAAGCGAGTTGGACGGTGATGCCGCTGGAGCGTTTGGTTGAAACACCGCCAGCGCTGATCGCGCTCGGCTTCTTCTATAGCGGCCGCGATCGCGTCAATGCTTGGTCGCCATCGCGTCATCCGGCTTTGCGTCGTGCACTGGCGCAAGCACGCACGGTGCGCCTGCCGCCAGCGACAATTGCTTGCGAGGCTTGGTACGCGATCGACGCAGCCGAAGCGATCGCCGCCGCGTTGCGTGAGTCATGAGCGCGAGCTTGCGCACATCTTTGGCGCTCATCGCGCTCAGCATAGCCGCACTCGCAGCCGCCTTGTGGCTCGGGCCCGTCGCCGTTGATCCGTTCGCCAACGATGCAGCCACGCGCACGATCGTTTGGGACATTCGTTTGCCCCGTGCACTCACGGCTTGGATTGTTGGTGCAGCGCTGGGACTTGCGGGCGCTGCGCTACAAGGTTTGTTGCGCAACCCGCTGGCCGATGCGGGCGTGCTTGGCTTGTCCGGATTCGCGGCACTCGGCGCTGTGATCGCGTTTGCGTTCGGCTTTGCGATGCTTGCGCCGCTAATGGCGATCGCGTTCGCGGCCGCCGCCGCGCTGATCGTGACGATGCTCGGCTGGCGCGCGCGCGGGCCTGCGAGTTTGGCGCTGATTGGCGTGGGGCTTTCGAGCTTCGCCGGCGGCCTGATCGCGCTCGCGCTCAATCTCGCGCCAAACCCCGGCGCGCTCGCTGATCTCGTCAACTGGACGCTCGGCTCGGTCGAAGGTCGTTCGATGAACGACGTCATGCTCGCGGGCGCCTGCCTCGTGCTCGGCGCGATCCTCATCGCATTCGCTGCACGCGGTTTGCAGGCGCTCACACTCGGCGAAGAAGCCGCCGCCGCGATTGGCGCCAATCTGTCGAACACGGGCACGCTTGTTATCCTCGGCGCAGCTGCATGCACGGGTGGCGCGACCGCTGTTGCAGGCGTGATCGGTTTTGTCGGCATCGCCGCGCCGCACCTCGTGCGTGCGCTCGCCGGACATGACCCGGCGCGACTGCTGTGGCCGAGCGCGCTTGCAGGTGGGGCGTTGCTCGTCTGTGCCGACATCGCCGTACGTTTGTTGCCGACAGACTCCGAATTGAAGCTCGGCGTCGCAGCGGCTTTGATCGGCGGCCCTGTGTTTGCACTGATCGCTGCTCGCCTTGCCGCTCGGGGAGGTGACGCATGAGTGCGTTGTTGGAGCTTGGCGCGGTGAGCGTCTCTCTTGGCGGGCGCTCTGTTGTTGCTGGAGCGAGTTTCAGTCTCGCATCTGGTCAGATCGTTGCGCTGCTTGGTCCGAACGGCGCTGGCAAGACGACATTGATCCGCGCCGCACTTGGGCTCACGCCGATCGACTCCGGCGCGTCGCGCTTGATCGGTGATGATCCCTCGCGCCTCTCGCCCCGCGAACGCGCTTTGCGTGCTGCTTATCTCCCGCAACGCCCGCAAGCGATCTGGCCGGTGAGCGTTGAAAATCTCGTCGCCCTTGGACGCTTCGCGCATGGCGCCGCACCCGATCGTTTGTCGCCGCGCGATCAGGCTGCGGTGGACGTGGCCATCGATGCCTGCGCGCTCACATCGTTACGCGCCCGATCGATGAACGAAATCAGCGGCGGCGAAAAAGCGCGCGCCCATCTTGCACGTGCTCTCGCGCAACAAGCGCCGCTTCTCGCGCTCGATGAGCCAACAGCCGGCCTTGATCCCGCGCAAGCGCTCGCGGTGGCGGCCATTCTTCGCAAACATGCGGAGCAAGGCGGCGTATTATTCTCAACGCATGATGTAACTTTAGCGGCCAATTGCGCCGATCAAGTTTTGCTGATGCGCGAGGGAAAAGTCATCGCACAGGGCGCGCCGCGAGAGGCGCTGACAAGTGTGGCGCTGCGCGAGGCTTATGGCGTTTCAGGCAGCATCGAACAGATTGGTGGGACGCTGACGGCGATCTTCAGAGCTTGAACGCGCCGCTCTGAATCTCGGCATAGAGCGCAGGCGTAATCTCTACGTAACGGCCCTCTCTGGGATGATCGAAATAAAGCGTCTGTTCGATTTTTGCCGGATCGAAGCCGTCGCGCACGAGATCGACTTTGCGATACTTGAACGTCCCCGTTGTTTCGATCGCCGGCTGCATACGCAGAAAAATCGGCCGCGCATAGGGCGGCAGCTCGTGCGCAAGATATTCGCGCAAGTCATCGAACACGAAGCCTTCGCCGGGCGTGATCGCGGCCATGCCGGCGCGGCCATCGAGCTTATCGACCTTCACGCCATAAACGTTGACCTCATCGACGCCCGGGTAGCGTCCGAGCGCCTCGGCGACTTCAGTGGTGGAGACGTTTTCGCCTTTCCAGCGGAAGGTGTCGCCAATGCGATCCACGAAATAGAAGTATCCCGCCGCGTCCTGGCGCATCAGATCGCCGGTGCGAAACCAAGCGTCGCCGATCTCGAACACGTCGCGCAGGATTTTGCGCTCCGATGCGGCTTTGTCGGCGTAGCCGGTGTAATTGTGTCGCGCATCGTCTTTGATCAGACCGATGGCTTCGCCGATTTCGCCGGTCTCGCATTGCATGCAGAGGCCGTCAGGCCCGCGGATGGGCGTTTCTGAATCGATGTCGAATTTCACCAAGCGTACTTGGAAATTGTTGCGCAGATAGGGCGGCACGCGGCCGATGGCGCCGGGCTGGCCGTCGAAATTAAACATCGACACGTTGCCTTCGGTCGAGCCGTAGAATTCGAGAATCTCCGGCACGCCGAAGCGCTGTTGGAATTCCTCCCAAACATCGGGCCGCAAGCCATTGCCGAAAGCGAGGCGCAAATGGTGCGTGCGCTCCTTCGGATGCGGCGGCTGGTTCACCAGATAGCGGCAGAGTTCGCCGATATAGACGAAGATGGTGCAATCATTTTCGGCGACATCGTCCCAAAAATGCGTCGCCGAGAATTTGCGCCGCAACACCAAAGTGGCGCCATTGAGCAACGCCGCGCCTGCGCCGCAGAGCCCGCCGGTGGAGTGATAAAGCGGCAGCGGATTATAGACGCGATCCTCCGGCGTCGCCGCCGTCGCGCCGGCAAAGGCGCGCATGTAGAGTTGTGCGCGCATGTGCGTGATGCGCGCAGCTTTTGGCATGCCGGTGGTGCCGGAGGTGTAGATGTAAAGCGCAACGTCGCGCGCTTTGATGCCGGCGCGGCGATCTTTGCTCGGCGCTGGTGGGGGGAGTTTCGGTTCTTTCAGATCGAGCGCGCGGCGGCCTTCGCTCAGTTCGCCCTCCGCGTCGATCACCCAATACGTCACCGGCCGCGGCAAGCCGGCGCGAATGGTGTCGACCGCGGCCAGGCTTTCAGTATCGGTGATGACGTGCGTTGCGCCGGAAATCGAGAGGCAATGCGCGAGGGCGGCGCCAGTGAGGTTGGTGTTGATCAGAGCCGCCGCCGCGCCAATTTTCGCGAGGCCGGCCCATGCGGGAATGTATTCGGCGCGGTTCGGCAAAAGCAGCGCAACCGTATCGCCGCGCTGAACGCCTTGCGCATCGGCCCAGGCCGCGAAGCGATTGGCGATGTGATCCAGCTGGCGATAAGTGTAGCGCTCGCCTTCGAAGATGAGCGCGGTGTGATCGCCGAAGCGTTCGATCGCAGTTTCGAAATCATCGCAGATCAGGACGTCGGAGTCGGGCGCGATTTTGCGCACGGCCCAAAGCGTGCGCGCTAATCCGCGTAGAAATCTGAACTCGCGCGCGGCCCGCGCTGCAACGTTCATATTGATCAGCCTCCGAGCCTCTAGTTAGGGGCGTTCGGCGTAAAGAAAACCTAAGCAGCCGTGAAAATCGCCGCGCATTACGCCGCAAGCACGTCGCGCACCGCTTCGATCAGTTCGCGCTCGTCGAACGGCTTGCGCAAAAGTGACGCTTGCGTTGCGGAAGCTTCGATCGCTTCGGCGTCGGCATAGCCCGAAACGATCAGCACGCGCAGGCCGGATTCACGCCGGCGTGCATGCTCGGCGAGTTCGAGGCCGGTCATGCCCGGCATTGAGTAGTCGGTGAGCAAAAGGTCCGGCGCGCCATTTTCCAGCATCCGCAAGGCAGCACCCGGATCTTCCGCTTCCTCGGCCTGATAGCCTGCATCGCGCAATGTCTCAGCCATGAAGGCGCGCACGCCGGGTTCATCGTCGACCACCAGCACGCGTTGGCCGGCGCCGTGCGGCAAAATTTGATCCGGCGTGGCGGGCTCTTGCGCACTCTGTTTCGGCGCTTCGGTGCGTGGGAGGAGGAGGCGGATAGTCGTGCCGCGTCCTGGCGCGCTATCGATCTCCACCGCGCCGCCCGATTGACGTGCTGCGCCGAACACTTGTGCGAGACCAAGGCCGGTGCCTTTGCCGGCGGGCTTGGTGGTGAAGAACGGCTCCATCGCGCGATCGGCGACTTCTTTCGGCATGCCCATGCCGTTATCGCGCACCGCGAGCTCGATGAAGTTTTCGCGCGCTGACGGTCGCGCTTCGATTGCGATCGAGCCGCCTTCGGGCATCGCGTCGCGAGCGTTGATCACCATGTTCAAAATGGCGAGTTCAAGCTGGTTTTCGTCCGTACGCACCCAGCGCGCGTCGGGATGGAGATCGAAGCTCAATGTCGTGCCGGCTTCGATCGAGCGGCGAAGCAATTCTTCCATACCTGGCACGAGCGTGTGCAGATCGACCGGCGTCAGTTCCATCTGCTTGCCGCGCGAGAAGGCCAGCAGCTGTTTCGTCAAACGATCGCCGCGACGGGCTGCATCGAGCATGTGTTCGGCGATTTGGCGCTGCTTGGGATCTTCGAGCCGCTTCAGCAGCATGTTGAGACCGCCGATGACGACGGTGAGCAAATTGTTGAAATCGTGCGCGACGCCGCCGGTGAGCTGGCCGATGGCTTCGAGCTTTTGCGTTTGCGCCAAGCGCGCTTCGGCGGCGCGGCGTTCGGCCAGATCGCGCAGCGCCCAAACGATGAGCCCCGCCGCCAAGGCCAATGCGAGCAAGCCGCCGACCACGACGGAGATGTAGGAATAAGTGCGCGGCGCTTCGATCAGGCGCGCTTCTACGGCGATGTGCGCCGACCAGCCGATGCCTGGATCGCGCACGAAGGCGGTGTTGTTGCGGAAGCCTTCCCAGGTGACGCCTTCATAGACGCCGGATTGTTCGCCGCCGGCGATGGCGTCGCGCACATATTGTGTCGATTGGGTGCCGACGCGTTCGTCGAAGTCTGCGCTGCGCCCGACGAAGGCGCCGTTGCGGTCCACCAGAGCGGTTATGGTGTTTGGCGGCGAATGGCGGACTAAGATGTCCTGAAACACCGCCGGATCGAGCGCTGTGGTGAGCAAATAGCGGCCATCGCCGATCGGCATATTGAGATAGACGCACGGACAGGCCGGCCCTTCGCGCATAACGCCGCCGACGGGTTGGGGATCTTCGCCGATAGCCGGGTTTATCGCGCCGCTGCCGAACGGGCGGTGCAGGCTGAAAATTTCGCGGCGCGTATCGAGATCGGAGACGATGACGTTGCGCCAATGCGGATTGAACGCGGCAATCTCTCCGGCGCGATCGTAAGCGCCGCGCCATTCGCCGCGCTCGAACATGTCGGCGCTGGCCAGTACTTCCATCAGCACCAGATCGGACTCGATGCGCGCATCGACCAAAGCCATGATCTGGCTGGCTTGCGCCAAGGTTCGGCTCTCTACCTCCTCGCGTTCGCGGCTGAAGGCGAAAGAGAGTTGCACCACGACCAATAGGACAATCGGCAGCGCCAGCGCCGCACCGATCAGTACGAACGATCTTTGAGTAGCCGTGCCCTGCAATACGTCCTCGCCGACGCGAGACCTTAGGGACCGCCGCAGCGCGCTGCAACGAGGAACCTAGGCATTCACTTGGGCGACGAAGGCGAAAGCGGGCAAAATTGCGATCATCCAGGTGATCAAATGGCTGACATGCGGTTTCATGGGCGTCCTCTCAGCGTCGAGGCTAGGGCCGCTCTGTTGCCGCGTTATTGCGCGTTCGTTTCGCGCGCGCGGCGTTTTTGTGACCGCCGCTAGTTCGCCCTCTCGCCCTCGGGAAACGCGCCGGCGAACTCGACGATGCAACGCCCCGGCCAATTCAGCGCCGCGACCAGATGCAGCCCGTGGCTCTCGGCGATTTCCTGCGACGGAAACGTGTCCGGCCCCGCATGCACGCCGGGAAACACCGTGCCCAAGCGATCCAAATTCAGCACGCGATAGATGCGATAATAGTTGCGCCAGATCTTCGCGGGCGGCGACGGCGCGGGGCGCGACTTGGGCTTAAGATCGAGCATCGCACCGATAGGTGAGGGCGCCTGCGCGCAAGTCAAGCGCCTGCGTTCACGGCAAGCAGGCTCGCCATGGCGCAGGTCGCAAAGTGTGGGTTTTAGCGCGCGCTAGCTCGTGTCGAACGACGCGCACGCCTCGCCGGCCGCGACGCCGACCGTGCCGAACGCGACCGCGCGACAAGCGACGGCGTCTCCGCCTCGTAGCGCATCAACGCACGCGCGCGCTGTGGCTTGGCGTGTAAGCGCCGTGCGAGACGGCGTGCGTAAGGGAGCGGATCGTTGAACACGCGCAAGAGCGCCTCGGCGCGCTCGGCCAGCGGCCAGGCGGAGTTGAAACCGGGACCGCCGGCTTCCAGCCGGCACTTTGCTTTGACCATTTTGCCGGCTGGAAGCCGGCGGTCCTCGGAGATGAAACACCGAAACCCAACCCGCCACGTCTCCGGCGCGTCGGCGCTAAATTCCATCGTCCGCCGTTTGCGCACGCGCTTCGCCCGGAGCACCACGCGCGCATCCAACTTCGGCAACGCAGCTGCTTCGACCAGCAAGAGTTGACGCATCAGCGCCTCGCCCGCGCGCAGCCATTTGGCCAGCAGCCGCCATTGCGCGCGCACCTAAGTGTGCCGCGCCGCAATCACCTCCGGCGCGCCGAAGACGTCAAACAGCGTAACAATGAAATGCCGCGCAATGAGCCAAAGCTGGCGGCGAGGATGATCGGATTCTGACATGGGCGTGCGCGCAGTTTAACGCAGGGGTGAGGGCGGTCGGATTGGGCACGCTCTGTCCCTTCTCCTTAACCAGGAGAAGGGACTCCGTGCTTGTAATCTATCCTCTGGATTGATCGTCCTTGCGGCGCATCGCAGCTGCGCCGAACCGTTCGTGCGACCTCGCCAACGCATCGCCGATGTCGGCACGAGCGCGCGCGGCCAGGTCGATGCGCCTCATTCAGCCGGCGTGCGCACAGCGCTTTTCCCGGCCTCGAACTCGGCTTCGACTTCGTCGGCAATCGCGCTCATGTAAGCGTCGATATCCTCGACCTTCTCGAAGCGACCGGCGGCCAGGTCATCGTCGGCTTCCTGGATCGCGGCGCGCAGCGCCTGGACTTTCGCCGCGTGCGCTTCCTGGTCGGCCTTTAGCGCGCGGAGGCCCGCGGACCACTTCGCTGGCGTTCTGCAACTGCCCGGACTCGACCTGTTCGGCGACGAAGCGGTCCACGGCGTCGGTGAGATTGATGTTGCGGGTGGCCATGAGGGGATAATGAGGCGGTTGGTCGGCGGAGCCGACGCTTCTTGGATCGAGCTCAAAACTACTTCCCATGATAACCGCCAAACCTATCATGAGAACAAATGCAGAACAATAACTGCACTGCTCGCGTTTTGCGATGGTTAACGAGAGATTCCCATCACGACAAATGCGGTAGCGGCGGATGCCATCTAACGACACGTACGAGAAGCGTTTTGTCGCCTTCGTAGACATTCTTGGGTTCGGGGACTGGGTGAAGCGCGCTGACGCCAATCCGGCGCTCCGCGGTCAAATCGCCGACAGCCTTCGAAGAGCAAAAGAGGTCGAAGCGCCCAGCAAAGGAACGACAACCGGTCTTGCGTTTCACTTCTTCTCTGACTCGATCATCGCATCTGCAGAGTTTTCCGTCGGCGGGCTCTGGCACCTTCTTTTCTCGATGGACGCGCTCGCTTGGAATTTGATTCAGCAGGATGTGTGGGTTCGCGGCGGCGTTGCGGTAGGCGGCGTTTTCGTTGACCCCGAGATCGTGTTTGGAACGGGGATAAATGAAGCTTACCGCCTCGAGAGCGTGGTGTCGAAGAATCCACGCATCATCCTAAGTCGTCCAGTGATGGAGAAAGTCGTGGCCTTTGCCGAGACTGAGAACTGGACCATGGAAATAGCACAGAGTCGTATCTTGCGAGATTCGGACGGAGTGTACTTTCTCAATTTCTTGAATGACGTGGCGGCGGCAAATGCCGAAAGCGCCAAGCTGGAAGAGTCGCGAGAGCGTCCGTGGGTCATCATTGGAAGTCGAGTGCGTGGCCTCATTCAAGCGCGGGTCGATTCAACGATCGACTCTCCGGACATTTATGCGAAGGCGAAATGGATGGCCGACTACTGGAATCGAGTCGTCGTTCGCGACCGCTCGGAAGAAAAGTTGCCGATGGGACGCGTCAGGCTGGCCAGCGACTACGGCACGCCGCGTCCGCTTCCATTCAGACCGACTTTCACGAGCTCGGAAAAACACTAGCTCGTACGCGGTGGCAAAAAGGGCTAGTCGATCGGCGCGCGCTTCTCGCCGGTCGGATGCACGTAAATCTCGCTGCCGACGTCTTTAAACTTTGCGCTCATCTCCGCCATGCCACGCTCGGCTTCTTCTTTCTTCGTCGCATAATCCCGCACGTCCTGCGTGATTTTCATGCTGCAAAACTTCGGCCCGCACATGCTGCAGAAGTGTGCGGTTTTGTGCGCGTCTTTTGGTAGGGTTTCATCGTGGTAGGCGCGGGCGGTGTCGGGGTCTAGGCCGAGGTTGAATTGGTCTTCCCAGCGGAATTCGAAGCGCGCGCGGGAGAGGGCGTCGTCGCGCAGGCGGGCGTAGGGGTGGCCTTTGGCGAGGTCCGCCGCATGGGCGGCGAGTTTGTAGGTGATGACGCCGACTTTGACGTCGTCGCGGTCGGGCAGGCCCAAATGCTCCTTCGGCGTGACGTAGCAGAGCATGGCGCAGCCGAACCAGCCGATCATGGCGGCGCCTATGGCTGAGGTGATGTGGTCGTAGCCGGGCGCGATGTCGGTGGTGAGCGGGCCCAATGTGTAGAAGGGCGCCTCGCCGCAGACTTCGAGTTGCTTCTCCATATTTTCTTTGATCTTGTGCATCGGCACGTGGCCGGGGCCTTCGATCATCACTTGCACGCCGTGCTTCCAGGCGATCTTGGTGAGCTCGCCCAGGGTTTCGAGTTCGGCGAATTGCGCGGCGTCGTTGGCGTCGGCGATAGAGCCCGGGCGCAGGCCGTCGCCGAGTGAGAAGCTCACGTCATAGGCGCGCATGATGGCGCAGATCTCTTCGAAGTGCGTGTAGAGGAAGCTCTCTTTGTGATGGGAGAGGCACCACTTGGCCATGATCGAGCCGCCACGGCTGACGATGCCGGTGACGCGCTTGGCGGTGAGGTGGATGTAAGCGAGGCGCACGCCGGCGTGGATGGTGAAATAGTCGACGCCTTGCTCGGCTTGTTCGATCAGCGTGTCGCGGAAGATTTCCCAGGTGAGGTCTTCGGCGACGCCGCCGACTTTTTCGAGCGCCTGGTAGATCGGCACGGTGCCGATCGGGATCGGCGCGTTGCGGATGATCCAGTCGCGGATGTTGTGGATGTTGCGGCCGGTGGAGAGGTCCATCACCGTGTCGGCGCCGTGGCGGATCGACCAGACCATTTTGTCGACTTCCTCGGCCATGGAGGAGGTGACGGCGCTGTTGCCGATATTGGCGTTGATCTTGGTGAGAAAGTTGCGGCCGATGATCATCGGCTCGAGTTCGCAATGATTGATGTTGGCCGGGATGATGGCGCGGCCGCGCGCGATTTCGGCGCGGACGAATTCGGGGGTGACGAAATCGGGGATGGACGCGCCGAAGTCTTCGCCGTCTCTTATGCCCACGGCTTCGCGCCGCATATTTTCGCGGATCGCGACGAATTCCATCTCCGGCGTGATGATCCCGCGACGCGCGTATTCAAGCTGCGTCACGCACGCATCGCCTTTGGCGCGCAGCACCCGGTGCTTCACTGGGAAAGCGGGCGTCAGTTTTTCCGGCGAGACGTTGCCGTTGTCGACGTCCTGCACTTCGCGGCCGTCGATCTCTTCGACATCGCCGCGCGCCTTTACCCAGGCTTCGCGCGTGCGCGGCAGGCTGGCATCGATATCGATGGTCGCGTCCGCATCGGTGTAGGGCCCACTGGGATCGTAGATGGTGAGCGGCGGTTCGCCCGCGCTCGGATGCAGCGCCACTTCGCGGAATGGCACGCGGATATCAGGATGCGCGCAGCCGCTGGCGTACACTTTGCGCGAGCCCATGAGCGGGCCGGTCGTCACAGTTGGCGTGAAGACGGATTGGTTCTCTGGCTTATTCATGATGCGCTCCCTCCCTCCGCCGGTGCTAACCGGTTCAGGTTCGACGGGTCAGAGGTTCGCCTCTATCTCAGCCGCCAAAACGCGGCCCCCCGGGTGAAGCGCGGACACTACGCGCGCGGGCGCACGCGTTCAAGGAGCTTAGTCCGCGCGTAAATCGCGGAACTCTTGGCCGTCGACGAGCGTCAGCGTCATGGCAGTGATGCGCCCGCGTGCGCCGCGCTCGAAGGTCACGCGTTGCAGCGGCGCCGCGCCCGCGACGGCGAACTGATCGGGCCCGAGCGGCAACAGCACGAGCGGTGGGCGGCGATCGCGGCGCAGCACGAGGCGGTCGTTCTCGATGGCGATGGAGCGCGCGCCGTATGCGCCGGCATAGTCGCGCAGCGCGCGCGGGTAGGGCGCGGATTCGGCGCGCAGAGCATCGAGCGCCCATTGCGCTTCGCGCGCGGCGGTCTCGTCGGCAGGCGCGCGGAGCGCGGCTTCGAGCGCGAGTTCGCGCGCGCGCGTCAGTGCGACGGTGTTGGCGGCGGCGACGTTCGGCTGCACGCCTGTGCCTTCCCAGTTGCGCCCGGTGATCGGATTGATCGGCGAGCCGCCCGAGACGAAGACAGCGAGATTGTCGCCCACCGGGATGAGGCCGCCCGGATTGGCGCCGCCGCCGGAGGCTTCGCCGACAATGGTGGCGCGGCCGGCCGCTTGTAACGTGTAAGCGAGGCTCTCGCATGCCGAGCCGGTGCGGCCGCTGATGACGATGAAGAGCGGCGTTTCCAGTCTGCGTCCGGTGGCGGGCGGCGCCGGCGGCGTCTCGAAGCCTTCGCCGCGGCGGCTGACAAAGCGATTATAGACGTTGGCGCCCTCGGGCACGAAGTGGCCGACAAGGTAACCGACCATGGCGGGCGAGCCGCCGGCGCAGTCGCGCAGATCGAACACGAGCGCTTGGGCGCCGCCGACCAAGGTGAACGCCGCATCGACGGCGCGCTTGGCTGCGCTGGAGTCGGCGTTGTCCGGATTGAAGTGGGCGAGCAGGCGGAAATCGATCACGCCGACTCCCGCCGGGTACATGACAACGCTCGGCACGCCATAAGCCGCGCGTGCGTCGTTGCCGAAGCCGCCGGGTTGCGGTGCGCGTGGCCCGCCAGCTTGGGGCGGCCGATACTCGACGCGGAAGTGGCCGTCGTGCGGATGCAAGGTGGCAGTGAGCGCGCTGGCGAGTTCGCCGGGATTGGAGAGATCGTAGCGGCCGGCGGCGGCGGCGGCGCGAACTTCGGCGGCGATGGAACGCGCGCGGGCTTCGTCGTAGAAATTTTCTTCGACGGCTTCCGCGACACGCTCTGCCACGGCGCGCGGCTCGGCGACTTGCGCTGACGCAGGCAAAATAGCGAACGCAGCCAGCGCCGCTGTCGCCAGGATTAATCTCTTCATGGTGCCCCTCAAGCTCGTCTTTTGACGACCGCTTACGCGCCATTTGTTTCAGCGTTGTTTCAAGGCCGCGTCAGTGGTCGCGTCTGTGGGGGCGCTCGTCTCAGGTCGGTTGTTTCGAAAACCAGCCGACGAAAGCGAGCCATGCGCCGAGGAGCAGAAGTACGGCGCTCGTGACCAGCACAAACGGGCCGGGGCCGGTGAGCACGCCGTGCACGAGGCCCGCCAACAGGCTCGGCGCCAGCATCAGCGTTATGCCGCGTACGATGGCGAGCATGCCCAACAGCGAAATCACGATCGCGGGCAGGCTCGACCAATGATGATGCGCGGCGAACAGCACCATGCCGACGATCAAGGTGAAAATGCCGGTGACGAAAGCGAGCGCGCCATCCTGCAGGATGGCGGGGATGATGAGTGCGATGTCGCCGCCGCGGGCAAGAATGATGGCGCCGATGATGATCAGGAGCGGCCCGATCACGCGGGCGCAGAAGCGGGTGGCGGCGGCTTGAGCTTCGGTCATGCTTCACCTGTCGCCGAAGAGGTTAGGCCGTCCTTGCGCGCGATCAAGCGCTCGCGCGAATAAGGCAAAGGCGGGGCATTTGCACGCGCAGGCGGGCAAGCCATTGCGGGCGGGGCGGCGCTTGCGCATGTTGGCGGCCAAGGAGCGCACTGCATGGGAACGCCGGCGGATTTCACGATTATCGTCTTGCTGGTGGCGATCAGCGTCGGTCTGTGGACCATGTACGACCGCATCGTGCAATTGCAGCGCGACGTCGAAGCGTTGAAGCGCAAGGCGGGCGTGGTGGATCCGCCGCCACCCGCGACCGCGCTGCCGCCGGCGGAATAGTGTGAGCGCGCCGGACTATTGCGAGATCGCGCCGCGCGCATCGCTTGCCGATTTTGTTCGCTGCGTCTGGACGTTTCGCGCGCCAGCGGACAACGCGCCGCAACCGATCGCCCCGGATGGATGCTGCGAGCTGATCATCCATCGCGGCGCGCCTTATCTGGAGCGCGGCGTCGACGGCGATGTCGAGCAGGCGGCGATCATCTTCGCCGGGCAGCTGACGGCGCCGCTCACGTTAGTCGCGGCGCCTGACGTTGACGTGATCGGCGTGCGTTTTCAGCCGTGGGCGGCGCGGGCGTTTCTGGGCCGCGTCGCCGATAGCGCGACGGACAAACGGATCGATCTTGTGAGCGCGCACGGCGCAACGGCGTCGGAAGTGCTCGGCGCCGTGCGTCGCGCGGCTTCGACCGAAGTGGGCGTCGCGTTAGCGCAGGATTACGTCGCCGCGTGTGTTGCGGAGCGGAGCCTCGACGCAGAGGTGCGCGCTGCTGTGCTTGCACTGATGGCGAATGACGCTGCGCCGACGCCAAGTGACGTGTCGAAGCGACAGTGGCAGCGGCGCTTCAAGGCGGAGGTCGGCGTCTCGCCGCGGCAATTGCAGAGCGTGCTCAGGTTTCGGCGCGTGTTCGATGAAATCGAAAAGCCAGGGCCGGTGGGTTGGGTCGAGGCCGCACTTGCCGCAGGCTATTTCGATCAGCCGCACATGGCGCGCGACTTTCGCCGTTTCCTCGGTGTTTCGTCGCGGCAATGGGCGGCGCAGAAGTTCGGACTCGCAAAAGCGCTGGCGGCGCCGGAAACATACAAGAAGCCGGGCGGCGCTTAGGCTTAGGGTCGAGGCCGGAGGTGTTGCGTGCGGGCTTTGATTTTGGCGTTGGCGCTGGCTGGTTGTGGCGCGACGGCGCAGGCGCCGGGGCGCGATCTCGATTGGATCAGCGGCTACTGGCTCGCCTGCGAAGGCGGCGAGACAGCGGAAAGCTGGATCGGCGCGGGTCGCGGAGTGCTGCTTGGGACGAATCTGAGCGATGGCGGCTACGAGTTTCTGCGCATCGCGGAGAACGGCGAAGGCGGCGTGAGCTATTACTCGATGCCGGCTGGGCGTTCACCGCCGACCGCTTTTGCGCTGATCAGCAATGCCGATCAGCGCGCCGTGTTTGAAAACCTGGCGCACGATTTCCCGCAGCGCATCATTTATGAGCGCGACGGCGATGTGATGGTCGCGCGCATCGAAGGTCCGATGGATGGCCGCGTCGAACTCATGGAATGGCGCTTTACGCGCGCCGTACCGGATTCGCGCTGTGCTTAAGCGGACGGCGCATCCGGCGCGACGAGCTTGAGGTGCGGGTACGGAATTTCGACGCCGGCTTGTTCGAAGCCCAACTTCACGCGGTGCAAATATTCGCGCTTCACGCTCCATTGCTTGCCGGGCAACGTCTTCAGGCGCGCCTTCAGCATGACGGCGGAGTCGGCGAGTTGATCGACGCCGACAACCTCGATCTCATCCAGAATAAAGCCGCGAAACGCTTCGTCCTGCCGCAGCTCATCGCCGACCGATTTCATGACGCGCAATGCGGCGCTGATGTCGGATCTGTAGTCGATGGAGAGATCGAACACGGCGAAGGCGAAGCCTTTGGTGCGGTTATGGATCACTTGCGCTTCGCTGTAGGGGAAGATGTGCAATGTGCCGTCGAAGTCGCGCAGCTTGATGGTGCGGATCGACATTTCTTCCACGACGCCGCCGAAATCCTGAATCATAACCACGTCTCCGACCGAAACGGCGTCCTCGATGATGAGGAATACGCCGGTTAGAAAATCCTTCACGATCGTCTGCGCGCCGAAGCCGATGGCGAGGCCGACGATGCCGGCGCCGGCGAGCAGCGGCCCGATCTCCACGCCGACTTCGGCGAGCGACATCATGGTCGCGGCGATGACGAGCGCGGTGGTGGAAACACCGGTCAGTACAGGCGCTAATGTGCGCAGTTGCGAAGCGCGGCGTCCGTTGCGCGCGCGATTGGCGACGCGCGAGAAGACCTGCCGGATGGCAAGCTGCGAAATCTCGATCGCCGCGAGCGAGAGCACGATGATCAGCGCGATGCGGCCGGCAATACCGAGCACGGCGCCGACAGGGCCCTCGCTCAGCTGCTCGAAGTCGAAGCCCCAAAGGCGCAGGATGACGAGCAGCGCGGTGACGAAAATCGCGATGCGCGCGATGCGAAGTGTCCAGCGCCCGATCGGCAGTCGTTTGCGCGGCGCGCCATCGGCGGCCGGCGCCAGCCGATCGGTCGCGGCTTTGAGCAAGAGACGCAAGCCCCACATCATCAGCGCCGCGCCGACAAAAACCAGGACCGACAAGCCGCCGCGTATGGCGGCTTGTTCCGGGTCGAGCGTCATCAAACCAGTGATGAAGCTTTGCAGCTGCTCGATGAGCGTTGGCGTGGGTTCCGCGGTGGCGGTGAAGGCGAAGAGACTCATGGGCGCGATATTAGGGCGTCGCGCGACGATTTCGAGCGCTGGCGCCGCAGCCAATCGCCTCAGAGGCGAGGTTTCGCGAAGACCAGTACGACCCAGCCTAGAATAAGCGCGATGCCGCCAATGGGCGCCAGCATGGCGACGCTGCGTTCTCCGGTGAGCGACAGAGTATAGAGCACGAGCGCGAACAGGCCGGCGCCGCCAAGGATCATGCCGCCGGCAATGGCGTTCAGCCGTCCGCTGCGGTTGGCGAGCGCTAAGCCCGTTGCGGCGGCGATCAGTTGAATGAAGGCGCCAAGCTGGATGCGATCGAGCGCTTCTGGCGTCAGCGTGGCGCGCAGCGCATGCGACGCCAGCACAAGCATCACGAGTGCCGCAACGCCGCTCAACGCAGCGACAATGTTCATCCAACGCATGGCGTCTCTTAGCCTGCGCAAGCGCGCCGGCCAATGCGCGCCTGGTGCGCGGCGGCGTGACAATCGGTCCGACGCGCGTTAGGTGAGGCGCCATGAGCGCGTCCGAGAGCGAAAAAGACGGTCGCAAGACGGACCGTTATGCGCGGACGCGCGAGCGGATCATCGAGGCCGCGTCGCATTCCATCAATGAGCTTGGCGTCAAGGGGATGACGTTCGCGGACGTCGGCCAGCGCGTCGATCTCAACACGACGAGCCTCACCTATTACTTCAAGCGCAAGGAATTGCTGGCTGAGGCCGCGTTCGAGCGCTCGATGAATCAGATCGAAAGCGCGGTGCGTGAGGCGGGGCGCGAGGCCGATACGCGCGCCCGGGTATCGGCCTATCTTCGCTTGACGCTGGAGGAGTGGGCGCGTGTGCGCCGTCGCGAAGAGCAGCCGCGCGCGCGCTTGTCTGACATTCGTGCGATGGAGCAGCCGGTTCTGGGACGGCTGGCCGACCGCTGGACCGGGTTGTTCCGCGAATTGCGCGAGACGCTGTTCGGGGTCGCCAGCACGGCAGAGGAGAAAGCTCTCCGCACCGCGCGTGCGGCGGTACTGGTAGAAAACGTGTTTTGGCTGCCGGCTTGGCTCAACGCTTACTCGACCACCGACTTCCCGCGCGTGCATCGGCGCCTGTTCGAGATTTTTGATAAAGGACTGGCGCCGGAAAACCCGACGTGGCGCCCGCTCGAACTTGATGTCGATGACGGCGAAGACGATGTTGGCGCCGAAGCTTTCCTGCGCGCCGCGACGCGGCTGATCAACGATCTTGGCTATCGCGGCGCGTCGGTTGAACGCATCGCCGCGACGCTGCAAGTGACGAAGGGCAGCTTCTATCATCATCTCGAAGCCAAGGACGATCTCGTCGTCGAGTGTTTCGAACGCTCCTACGATCGCGTGTCGCGCGTGCAGGCGGCGGCGATCGCGGCGGGTGAAGACGCGTGGGGCGCGCTGACTTCCGCGACCGCGCTGCTCATCGATAGGCAATTCTTCAGCGACTTCCCGCTGCTGCGCACCACGGCGCTGCAAGCGCTGCCGCCGGATGTGCGCCGCCATCGCGTTATTGAACGCTCCGACCGGATGGCGCGGCGCTTCGCGGGCATCATCGCCGACGGCGTCAGTGAGGGCTCGATCCGGGCGGTCGACCCGATGATCGCCAGCCAAGTGCTGATGTCCACGATCAACAACGCCTACGACTTGCGGCGTTGGGCCGAGCGCCTCGGGCAGGGGGCGGCTGGCCGCTATTACGGCTCGACCGTCCTTTACGGCTTCTTCCGCCCGCCGCCTGCCTGACTGGGCGCCGACGCCGTACCGTTCTCCTCTATGAGTGTTGTGGTACGCACACCATTCCTTCCAAAAAATAGCACTTATCGCTGCGTCTACGGGCAAAAATTGCCCGTATTGGCTTGACCCGCATCTGTTCCCGAGTCGTATTAGAACATACGGTATCTTCTAAAAATGCCGGGAAGAGGGCGGCTGAAGCCGCCACGCGGGAGGAAATGCAATGGAAATCAAGGCGGGGCGGAAGCCTGGGCTGGCGCGGACGGTCGGCCGGACGGCGCTTTTGGCGGTTGGGGCGATCACTGGGGCATTGGCGGGGGCCGAGCAGGCGCGCGCTCAAGAGGAGCGTGACGAGATCATTGTGACGGCGCAGCGGCGCGAGCAGGCGATCCAGGATGTGCCGATCGCCATCAACGCCTTCAACGCTGAGCAACTGGAAGAGGCCAATATTGGCGATGTCAGCGATTTGCAGGTGATCACGCCGAGCTTGTTCGTGAACACGACGGGGAGTGCTGCGTCTGACGCCACCATTCGCATCCGCGGCGTCGGCACCACCGGCAACAATGCCGGCCTCGAAGGCGCGGTCGGCGTCTTCATCGATGGCGTTTATCGCAACCGCAGCGGCATGGCGCTTGGGCAACTGACCGACGTTGAACGCATCGAGGTTCTGCGCGGCCCGCAATCGACGCTGTTCGGCAAGAACACGTCCGCCGGCGCGCTCAGCATCATCACGCGCGCGCCAGATTTCGCCGGCGTCTCAGCCGGCGGCTCGATGACATTCGGCGATCCCGACGTGCTCGGCATGACCGGCTACGTCAATCTTTCGGTCGCTGACAATCTGGCCTTGCGTTTCACCGGCGCCGCAGATTCACGCGAGGGCTATATCGAGAACCGCAATACTGGCGCGCAAAACCAGGATGTGGATCGCTGGTTCGTGCGCGGCCAAGCGCTGTGGGACATGAACACCGACGCAAGCTTCCGACTGATCGTCGACTACAGCGAGATCAACAATAACGGCAACACAGCGGTCCGCGCGCGCCACGCCGGCGCCCGCGCCGCGACCATCAACATCATCGAAACCAATGCCGGCCTCTCGCCGACGGCGGCGGGCACGTTCGACAGCAACTCGCTCAACGGCGATCCGAACAACCAGGCCGAGGATTTCGGCATTTCCGGCGAACTCAACTGGGATCTGTCGCCGTCAGTCACGCTGACCAACATCACGGCCTATCGCGACTACAATCGCGCCAATGCCGGCGACACTGACTTCACCGGCGCCGATCTGCTCAACGCCTCCGCCACAGAAGGCTATCAGACCATCTCAAACGAGATCCGCCTGATCGGCGAGAGCGGCCGCCTGCAATGGTTGGTCGGCGGCTTCTACAGCCAAGAAGAGGTCGACGCGTTCACGCGGCTTGAGTTCGGCGTGGACACGGGCCGCTACCTCTGCGGCTTGTTCACCGCCAATATGGTGGCGTCCTGCTTCAACGCGACCGGCTTGCAGCCGGCTTCGATCAACACGACGTTCATCGGCGACAACAATTTCAACCCCAACCTGGTGATCGCCGGCGAGGGCTCTGAAGGCATATTCGATGTCTCGTCGCGCAGTTGGTCGGTGTTCGCGCAAGGCACATGGGCGTTGACCGATCGGTTCAGCGCCACGCTCGGCCTGCGCTATATCGACGACCACAAGGAAGGCACCGGCGACAACACCGTTGATAACACTGTCGCGCTCACCGACAATAACTCGCTGCCGCCCTTCCTGGGTCTGGTGAATGACTTCACCGCCGAGGTGGACGACACCGCGCTTACCGGCACCTTCAACGTCCAGTACGAATTCACGCCGGACCTCATGGTCTATGCGTCGTACTCGCGTGGCTACAAAGCTGGCGGCATCAATCTCGATCGGACGTCAGCCACGATCGTCACGCCGCTCACTGGCGCGCAGCCGGTCGCCGATCCGACATTCGATCCGGAGTTTTCGGACAATTACGAGATCGGCATGAAGTCGCAGTGGTTCAACAACAGTCTAGGTCTCAACTTGACGGCGTTCAACACCGAGTTCGAGGATCTGCAGATCCTCTCGTTTACGGGGCTTGCATTTATTGTCGAGACAATGCCGAGCGCGCGCACGCGCGGTGTCGAACTTGAAAGCTATTGGGAGCCGGTCGAGGATCTCGTCTTCACCGCCGGCGTCACCTACGCCGATACGGAATACGGCTCGGGCTCGCTGCTGACGCAAAGCTTGCCGAACCCGCCGATCAATTTGACTGGCCTGCACTTCACCAATGCGCCGGTGTGGTCGGGTTCGTTGGGCATGGCCTATTCGTGGGACCTCACGTCGAATCTCGAAGGCTATTTCAACATCAACGGCTTCTACGGCAGCGACCGCAGCACCAGCTCAGCGCAAGGACCCGATAAGGAGCAAGAGGCCTACGAGTTGATCAACTTCCGCATGGGCCTCGCCCACGCCGCCGGTTGGGATCTCGCGCTCTGGTGCCGCAATTGCGGCGACACCGAATACTATCAGGTGTTGTTCAACTCCGTGTACCAGAACAGCGCCACTAGCCCGAACGTCGACGGCTATATCGGCGATCGCCGCGAAATCGGGCTGACGCTCTCCGTCGACTTCTAACGACCGCTCTCCCAGGGCGTTTCTTGAGCCGCGGCCATCATCGCCGCGGCTCTTTTCTTTTGCCTGCGCCCGCGCGCGCTCTATGTAGAGCGCGAGAGGGATCACATGCAGAGCAAACGAGAAATCGGCCGCAGCGGCATCAAGATCACGCCGCTGATGCTGGGCGGCAATGTGTTTGGCTGGACGGCCGATGAAGCGGCGTCGTTCGCCATCCTGGACGCGTTCGTCGATCACGGCGGCGACGCGATCGACACGGCCGATGTCTATTCGGCCTGGGCGCCGGGCCATGAAGGCGGCGAGAGCGAGCGTGTCATCGGCGCTTGGCTAAAGCAAAGCGGCAAGCGCAACCGGGTGGTGATCGGCACGAAGGTTGGCATGTGGCCGAAGCGGCTGGGCATCAAGCGCGAGAACATTATTGCCGCGTGCGAGGATTCGCTGGCGCGGCTCGGCATCGAGACCATCGATCTCTATTGGCTGCACCGCGACGACGAGGCGACTGCGCCGGAGGACTATCTCTCTGCGCTCGATGATTTGGTGAAAGCCGGCAAGGTGCGTGCGATTGGCGCGTCAAACTTTAAGCCTGGCCGGTTCGCCGAAGGCTTGGCGGAGAGCAAGAAGAGCGGCAAGGCGCGCTTCGATGCGCAGCAGCCGGAGTACCACCTGCTCAATCGCGAGATCGAAGCCGAACTGATGCCGCTCTGCGTGCGCGAGGGCGTGTCGCTCTTGCCGTATTATGGCCTGGCGAGTGGCTATCTCACCGGCAAGTACCGCAGCGCTGACGACAAAAGCAAAAGCATACGCGGCGGGCGCATGGATAAGTACATGGAAGGCAAGGGCCCTGCCGTACTCGCGGCGCTC
This sequence comes from Hyphomonadaceae bacterium, assembly GCA_022841905.1. GTDB lineage: Bacteria > Pseudomonadota > Alphaproteobacteria > Caulobacterales > Aquidulcibacteraceae > Vitreimonas. Next base: position 357,444 of record JALHQO010000002.1, read on the forward strand.
GACGCCATCAGCGCGCGCCACAACGCAACACTGGCGCAAGTCGCATTGGCGTGGATCATGGCCAAGCCCGCCATCGCCGCGCCGATTGCGAGCGCGACGCGTGTCGATCAGCTGGTCGAGTTGATGGGCGCGCTGAACGTGTCGCTCAGTGCTGATGATGTGGCCGAGCTGGATCGCGTTAGCGCTTAACGTGGTCAATCGCCGTTAGTGATGCTTGCTAATTGGTTCGCAACAGGTTCCCCACAAATTTACATGTGGGTTTGCGGACGGGTTGGCACTTGCGCACACAATATCTGAAAGCCGGAGCACGGAAGGCGCGTCTGCGCGTACGCGCGCGCCGTCATGCATCTGAAAATGCGGCGAACGATGAAGCGTCTGATGTGGCGCCGGCGCCGGCGGCGCTTGAACAAGCGCCGTCCGAAACGCCGCACACGCGCAGGCTCGCGCTCAACGAGCCCACGCCTGACGTGGCAAACGATCGGTTAGCGGCGGCTGAAGAGGACGAGGCGCCACCCTTCGATCCGCCGGACGAGGATGACATTCTAGGCCTCACCGAAGAATTCGAGGACGAGTTCATCGAAGCAGACGCGCCGTTCGATGCGCCCGATGACGTGGAAGAGAGTTTCGGCGTCGCCCCTGTCGCGCCGCCGCGCGACCTGCCGGTGATCGAGTTGATCACGCCGATCGAAGCGCCTGCGCCGAAGCCTGCGCCGCGCCGTGAGGCGAGGGCGGAGGCGCCGCTGACGCCAACGCCCGAGCGCAAGGTCGATTTGCCGACGCCGCCGATCAGCGTGCTGGCGAGTTGGGACCGGGGCGAGAGCGGCGACATGCTCGCGGCCTTCGCTGAAGATAAACGCCTCGCGCGCGCCGATATCGACATCGAACGCGGCGGCCTCGACGGCGCGCTGGCGGCGCTCGACGGCGGCGCGCGGCCCGATCTTGTCATTGTGGATACAACGCTGAGCGGCGCTGAAATGATGCAAGGCGTCGATCGGCTGCTCGCGCGCCTCGACGCAGGCGCCAAGCTGATCGTCATTGGCGCAGTCAACGATATTGGCGTGCTGCGCGCGTTGAACCAGCGCGGCGTTGCCGCTTACATGATGGCGCCGGTGACGGCGAACGATCTGGCGCAGACGGTGTGCGCACAATTCGAACACGCCGATCGCTCGCGCGTGATCGCGGTGATGGGCGCACGCGGCGGCGTCGGCGCTTCCACCTTGGCCCAGAACATCGCCTGGACGATCGCCGAACGCTGCGATGCGCCAACCGCGCTCATTGATCTCGATATTGGCTTCGGAGCGGCGGCGGCGAGCTTTCAGGTCGAGCCGCAAGGCTTCGTCACCGATCTCGTCGGCGCCGAAGCCGACGAAGCGACGCTCGATCGCGCATTGGCGCAGCCTTTGGATCGATTGCTGCTCGCCGCATCGCCGGCAAAGCCAGAGCTTGGTTTGGCGCTCGATGCAGGCGCAGTTGAGACCATGCTGGCGCGCGTGCGCCGCACCAGCGCATTCGTCGTGCTCGATCTGCCGCATGCGTGGACGACGTGGGTGAAACAGGCATTGCTCAGCGCCGATGAAATCGTGCTGGTCGCTGGCCCTGATCTCGCCAGCCTGCGCAACACCGACAATCTGGTGAAACTACTGCGTGAAACGCGCGACCGGCGCGGCGAGCCGACATTGGCGCTCTCAATGCTCGGCGTGCCGAAGCGGCCAGAGATTTCGCTCAAGGATTTCGCTGAGTCGGTGGGCGTGTTGCCGGCGGTGACGTTCGCATTCGATCCGGAAGTCTATGGCGCAGCCGAGATGAACCGGCGCTTGCTCTGCGTCGAAGCGCCGAAATCAAAGCACGCGCTAGCGATCGAAACGCTCGCCTGCGCGCTGAGTGGGCGTGAGATTGTTGAGCAAAAGCGCGAACGGCGGCGAGTGCGGCCGGAGCCAGCTTTGCCGGCCGAGGCGCCGCTGACCTTGGAGTTGACGGAGAAGGTTGAAGAGACGCCGGAGGAGCTGCCGATCGCGGAGGTCGTCACCGAGTCGGCGGTCGAACCTGCACCGCCATTCCAGATGGCGCCGGAAACGCTGGCGCCAACAGCCGTGGAGGCGCCGAAGCCCGCGCCGATTGCAGCGGACGACCACCTCAGCGAACGCGAGTGCGCTTATGTTGAAAAGGCGCGCCGGCGCGCATTGGGCGAAGTGGAGGCGCGGCGTATCGCGCAAGGGCGCCGCCAACCTCGCGGTAGTTCGCGCACCTTATTGCGTTTCACCGGCGTGATTGCGGCTGCTTATGCGCTTGGCCTTGTGACCGTGTGGGCGTCGCGCGAGCAAGGCGCCAATGTCGCCTCAGCTGCGCTGACGCCCGCGACGTCAGTGGCGATGGAAACGCCCGCCGATCCGTTCGCGGCATTGCAACGCGACTACGCGAACGCGCTTACGTTGCTTGCGAACGATGATCCGCAGGGAGTCGTCATGTTGCGGCGCACGGCGGAAGCCGGTTTCCCGCTGGCGCAATATCGTCTGGCGAAATTGTATGAGAGCGGCGACGGTGTCGCGCAAGACATGGTCAGCGCGCGGCAATGGACGGAGCGCGCGGCGGGCGCCGGCAATGTACGCGCCATGCATGATCTCGGTTTTTACTTCGCGCGCGGCGAGGCGGTGGCGCTGGACGAAGCGGCGGCGTTCCGCTGGTTTCGCCAAGCCGCCGAGTTCGGCCATTCCGACAGCCAATACAATCTTGGCGTCCTCTATCAGCAAGGCCGCGGCGTCAGCGCCGACATGGCCGAAGCTCTGTTCTGGTTCACACTCGCCGCCAACCAAGGCGACGCCGCCGCGCAAGAGCGCGTCGCGCAGCTTGGCGCCGAGCTCTCCATCGTCCACCTCGAACAAGCCCGCGCCCGCGCCGAAGGCTTCAGCCCGCGCACGCCGAACGCGATGGCGAACGGGGAAGCCTTACCCGCCGCGGTTGGCGACTAGATCATCCACCACGCTCGGATCGGCCAGCGTGCTGGTGTCGCCCAAATTGCTGAGGTCGTTTTCGGCGATTTTGCGCAGGATGCGGCGCATGATTTTGCCGCTGCGGGTTTTTGGCAGGCCGGGCGCCCATTGGATGATGTCGGGCGTGGCGGTCGGGCCGATTTCGCGGCGGACGAAATGTTTGAGTTCGTCCTTCAGCGCGTCGCTGGTTTGGACGCCTTGCTTCAACGTGACGAAGCAATAAATGCCTTGGCCCTTGATGTCGTGCGGATAGCCGACGACGGCGGCTTCGGCGACCTTCGTATCCGCCACCAGCGCGCTTTCGATTTCGGCAGTGCCAATGCGGTGTCCGCTGACGTTCAGCACGTCATCGACACGGCCGGTGATCCAGTAATAGCCGTCCTCGTCGCGCCGGCAGCCGTCGCCAGTGAAGTATGCGCCGGGATAGGTGCGGAAATACGTGTCGAAGAAGCGCTGGTGATCGCCGTAGACGGTGCGCATTTGGCCGGGCCAGGAATCGAGCAGCACGAGATTGCCGCTCGTCGCGCCTTCGAGGAACGCGCCTTTGTCATCGACGAGCGCGGGCTTGATGCCGAAGAAGGGGCGGGTGGCGCTGCCGGGTTTCATGGCGGTGGCGCCGGGAAGGTTGGTGATGAGGGCGGCGCCGGTTTCGGTTTGCCACCAGGTGTCGACAACCGGGCAACGGCTGTCGCCCACTGTGCGATAATACCAAAGCCACGCTTCCGGATTGATCGGCTCGCCGACAGTGCCGATGAGGCGCAAGCTTGCGCGTGAGGTGCGTTGCACCGGCGCTTCGCCATCGCGCATCAAGGCGCGGATCGCGGTGGGGGCGGTGTAGAAGATGTTGACCTGGTGTTTGTCGACCACCTCCCAGAAGCGCGACGTGGTCGGATAGTTCGGCACGCCTTCGAAGATCAGCGTCGTCGCGCCGTTCGCGAGCGGGCCGTAGACGATGTAGGAATGGCCGGTGACCCAGCCCACGTCAGCGGTGCACCAATAAATGTCGCCGGGGTGATAATCGAAGACGTAGTGATGCGTCATCGACGCATAGACGAGATAGCCGCCCGTCGTGTGCAGCACGCCTTTGGGTTTGCCGGTTGAGCCTGAGGTGTAGAGGATGAAGAGCGGATCTTCCGCGTTCATCGGCTCCGGCGCGCAGTCGGCGGAGACGCTTGCGGCTTCATCCTCATAGACGAAATCGCGCCCGTCCTTCATCGGCACGCCGGCGCCGGTGCGGGTGACGACGAGCACGGCGGAGACGTCCGTCGCCACGTGCGCGTGTTCGAGCGCTTCATCGACATTCTGTTTGAGCGGAATGATTTTGCCGCCGCGCACGCCTTCGTCAGCGGTGATGACGACGCGTGAGTCGCAATCCTTGATGCGGCTGGCGAGGCTTTCTGGGCTAAAGCCGCCGAAGACGACGGAGTGGATGGCGCCGATGCGCGCGCAGGCGAGCATGGCGTAGGCCGCCTCCGGAATCATCGGCATGTAAATGGTGACGCGATCGCCCTTCTTTACGTTGTGCTTCTTCAGCACATTGGCGAAGCGGCAGACTTCGGCGTGCAGTTGGCGATACGTGATGTGAGCGGAATGGTCGGGATCGTCGCCTTCCCAAATGATCGCGACTTGGTCGCCGCGTTCTTCAAGGTGGCGGTCGATGCAATTGGCGGCGACGTTGAGGACGCCGTCTTCGTACCAGCGGATGCGGAAGTCGGCTTCGTTGAAGCTCGTATCCTTCACCTTGGTGTAGGGCGTGATCCAATCCAGCCGCTGCCCATGCACGCCCCAGAACGCTTCCGGATCGTTCGACGCCGACGCATGCATGGCGCGGTATTTCACGTCATCGACATAAGCGCGCTTGACCCATTCTTCGGGCGCCGGGATGACAACGGGATCGGACATGGGCGTTCCTCTTTCGGGCGATTGTCGCGATGCGGCGGGGCGGAGACAAGGCTCATCCCCCACTCCGCGAGGGACGGGGCTTTTAGTGCGCCACGCTTGCCGCGCGTCTGAACACGGTGCGTATCGTGAAATTGCTTACCAGCCGCCGCACACCCGGCAGCCGCGACAGCGTTTCTTGGTGGACGCGCTCGTAGCGGTCGTCGTCGGCGATGACGATGCGGAGCAGGTAGTCGCTTTCGCCGGTCATTAGATGGCAGTCCTGCACTTCGCGGCATTTGGCGACGGCGCGTTCGAAGGCGGCCATGGTTTCGCTGCGCTGGTTTTCGAGCGTCACGGCGACGAACACGGTCGCGCTGCGGCCCAGCGCTTTCTCCGAGAGGATCGCAGCATAGCCCTCGATGACGCCGGCGGCCTCCATCGCTTTGACGCGGCGGTGGCAGGCGGAGGGGGAGAGGCCGATGCGCTCGGCCAGGGACGCGGCGGTGAGGACGCCGTCGCGCTCGAGCTCGATCAGGATTTTATGGTCGAAGTCGTCGAGCTGGGCGGGAGAATTTGCCGGCATGAGGTCCCTGGCGCTTGGAAATGAGCGTCGAATGCGGCCAATGTAGCGAAATATCCAAGAATATGCACGCCGTTTGGGATAATTCGGCGTCCAAGAGGAGGACTTCCCATGCGCGTCGGCTGCCCGAAGGAAATCAAGGTCCATGAATATCGCGTCGGCCTGACGCCGGAGAGCGCGGCTGAGCTGGTGCGCTACGGGCACGATGTGTTTCTGGAGACGAAAGCCGGCGAAGGCATCGGCGCGCCGGATAGCGTCTACGAAAAAGTCGGCGTGAAAATTCTGCCGAATGCGGACGCCGTGTTCGCCGAAGCCGAGATGATCGTAAAGGTGAAGGAGCCGCAAGCGGTCGAGATCGCGCGGCTAACGCCCAAGCACACGCTCTTCACCTACCTCCACCTCGCGCCCGATCCCGAGCAAGCCGAGGGCCTGATGAAGTCAGGCGCGACCTGCATTGCGTACGAAACGGTGACGGACGCGAACGGTCGCTTGCCGCTGTTGAAGCCGATGTCGGAAGTCGCCGGCCGCATGGCGATCCAGGTTGGCGCGCACTACCTGGAAAAAGCCCATGGCGGCCGCGGCGTGCTGATGGGCGGCGTGCCGGGCGTGCGCCCGGCTGATGTCGTGATCCTTGGCGCTGGCGTCTCTGGCTACAACGCCGCGCAAATTGCCGTCGGCATGCGCGCGCGCGTTGTCGTTTTCGACAAGAACTTGGCGCGCCTCGAAGAACTCGACCGCGAGTTCGATGGCCGCTTGGAGACCGTGTATTCAACCAGCGCCGCGATCGCCGAAGCGATCAAGCACGCGGACGTGGTTGTCGGCGCGGTGCTGGTGGCGGGCGCTGCGGCGCCGAAGTTGATCACCAAGTCGATGCTGAAGACGATGCAGCCGGGTTCGGTGCTGGTCGATATCTCGATCGACCAAGGCGGCTGCTTCGAAACGTCGAAGCCGACGACGCACTCCGATCCGGTGTTCACCGTCGATGGCGTCATCCACTATTGCGTCGCCAACATGCCGGGCGCTGTGTCGCGCACGAGCGCGTTTGCGCTCAACAATGCGACGCTGCCGTTCGCGCTGGCGCTCGCCAACAAGGGCTACAAACAAGCGTTGATCGATGATCCGCACTTGGCCAACGGCCTCAACGTCTATGAAGGCGCGATCACGCACGAAGCTGTGGCGAAGGATTTGGGCAAGCCGTTCAAGCGGCCGAGTTGGCTGGGCTGATGCGGTAACCGATGCCGCCGCTTTCACACGCGTAGACGGTTCATTTAACCTAAACGTGTAGGAAAACCCCACTAAACAACATTGGTGGGCTTCCATGGCCGCGACTTGCAATGGCTGCCGCGATGGCGCGGCGTTCGATCTTCCGATCACGATGGCGTTTCAGCCGATCGTGAACGTCAGCACGCAAACCGTATTTGCGCACGAAGCGCTGGTGCGCGGCGTGGACGGGGAGGGCGCGGGTTCCGTGCTGGCGCGCGTGTCCGACGAGAACCGCTATGCCTTCGATCAGAATTGCCGCGTCAAGGCGATCGAACTGGCCGCCGATCTGAAACTGGCCGACCAAGGCGCGCTGCTTTCGATCAACTTCCTGCCGAACGCCGTCTACGAGCCGCGCGCCTGTATCCGGCTGACGCTGTCGTCCGCGATGCGCACCAAGTTTCCGCTGCAGAACATCGTGTTCGAGTTCACCGAGGTGGAGCGCCTGGATTCGGCGCACGTGCTCAACATTCTGCGCACCTACCGCTCGATGGGCTTCAAGACCGCGATTGACGATTTCGGCGCCGGCTATGCGGGTCTCGGTCTCCTCTCCACGTTCCAGCCCGACCTCGTGAAGCTCGATATGGATCTCATCCGCGGCCTCGATAAGAGCAGCGTGAAGCAAACCATCGTGCGCAACACGCTGACCATGCTGCGCGAGCTTGGCGTCACGCCGATTTGCGAAGGCGTCGAAACTGTTGGCGAGTTCGAAGTGCTGCGCGATCTCGGCGTCGATTTGATGCAGGGCTATTTGTTCGCCAAGCCAGCGCTTGCTGCGCTGCCCGCGCCGATCCGGCCGCGCGCAGCTTCAGAGGCAGATCAACGTTTGAGCGCCACCAGCGGACGTTAGTTGATGTTGGCTGGCGCGACCTCGATCGCGTCCGGCGCCGCGCCGTCGGGGCCGCGCGTCCAGGTCACGATGAGATGGCGCGTTTGGCTGCCGATCTCGCTAGTCGCCTCGTTCATCGTGCTCTCTTGAATCTCAAGATCGACGCGTCCTGGCGAATCCGAAAGCACGCGATAGCTCAGAAAATCGCCGACGCGGAAGACGCGCCAGCCATCGCCGGTGCTCTGGAAGAAGGCGATCTGCGTGTAGAGGCCGTTCATAGCCGGATCGCCGCCGGCGAGGCCGAACAGTTTCACGCCACTGCTCTCGCCTTGGTTCTCTAGGAACTGAACCTCTGTCACCGAGGCGGCCCATTGGATGCTCTCGTCATCCGTCATCGCCTCCAGCCTCTCCGCATTGCCGGACACCGTGAGCGTCACCGGCGCCGCCTCGGGCGCTGGTGTTTCGTCACCCGCCGGCGCCGCCGCGAATGTGCAGGCCGCGAGCGCAGCGCTGGCCAAAACCGCGATCAGTGAAACACGCATGGGATGATCCTCCGCCGTGCTTATGGACCGCCGGCGTCCCGCCGGCAAACGCCAGCGCTGGCCGGCAGGACGCCGGCGGTCCATAAAAGTGCGATGGCCGTCACCAAAGCCCGCGTCCGCAAACTGGCGCTCGCGCTCGAAGGCGCGAGCGAGGTGGTGCACATCGATCGCCCGGCCTTCCGCACCAAGCGCAAGATTTTCGCGACGGTGACGCCGGACGCGCCGCGCGTGAACCTCATGTTCGATGCGGCGACGCAGGAATTTTTCCGCGAGCACGCGCCCGGCGTGATCGAACCACTCCCCGGCGGCTGGGGCCGCCTGGGCATTTCCTATTGCGATCTGAGCCAGGCGGATGAGGCGCTCGTCCACTCCGCGCTCAAAGCCGCGCACGCTCTGGCATTGCCAAAGGCGCCGAAGAAGCGTGCGAAGAAGAAAAGCTAGCTGTCACAATTCGTGCGCGGCGCATGGCCGTCGATCACAAATCTGTGGGCGCGCGTCTTGCGTGGACCTTGGCGGCATCCTGGTCGTTACATGCGGACAGAGCACGGCGTGAAAGGTTCTGTTCAGCATTAACGCACTATTGTGAAGGAGCTCGGAGTTCGACCATGCTCGAGAAATCAATCGGCGAGCCTTGTCCAACCTGCCAGACGCCGTTGCAGCGGCGCCGCTCCACGTTTCGCACCGTTGTTGGCGACGTCGCGTTCTGCGCGCGCTGCTGCTCATCGTTCGAACTGAAGCTGGATGAGGACGACCGCGCGCTGGCCTTGGCGGCGGAATTCGCGCCGGTCTAACTTGGCGCCGACCTGATAGAGCCCGCGCCCGCGCGGGTAGCCTCCCATAAACATTGCCTATTTTCGAGACACGCGCCGGGCTTGCCCCGTTGCGCGTTCGATGCAGCCATGAAACACTGAGGTGCGGCCAGAAACTGGCTGCGCATAAGCGAGAAGCGGCGCCAGCCGCTGGCGCCGCCCGACCCCAAACGGGGACAACAAGGGAGGCAGCGCCATGCCTGAAAGCAAATCAGCAAACGTCGTGAGGGCTATAGCCGTCGTCGGTCCGACCGGAGCGGGCAAGACGGCGTTGACACAGGCTCTGGCATCAGCCGCTTCGGGCGGTTCGGGCGCAGTCCCGAACGCGGCGGGCCAATCGACCGAAACGCAATTCACCGCCATCGACTTCATGGGCGACCATTACGCGCTGATCGACACGCCCGGCGCCGTGGATTTTCTGGCCGACGCGGATTTCGCGCTGCCGGCCGCCGACATGGCGATCGTCGTTGCTGACAGCGATCCGGACAAAGCGCTGCTGCTGCAGCCGTTCCTGAAGACGCTGGAGGAGCTGAACATTCCCCACGCCATCTTCATCAACAAGATCGACAGCGCACGCGGCCGCATCCGCGATCTGCTGGAAGCGCTGCAGGCGGTGAGCGCTGTGCCTTTGGTGGCGCGGCAAATCCCGATCTGGAAGGATGAGAAAGTCGCTGGCTACGTCGATCTGGCGCTGGAGCGGGCGTTTCAGTACGAACCGGGCAAGCCGTCGAAGGTGATCGATATCCCGAAAGATTTGGCCGAGCGCGAAACCGAAGCGCGCTTCCATATGCTCGAACAGCTGGCCGATTTCGATGACACGCTGATGGAGCAATTGCTTTCCGACGTGACGCCGGATCGCGACGTCGTGTTTGCCGATCTGGTGCGTGAGATGCGCGAGAGCCTGATCGTGCCGGTTTTCTTCGGCTCGACGTCGCAGGGCCATGGCGTGCGTCGGCTGCTGAAGGCGTTCCGGCACGACACGCCGGCGCCGAGCCTTGCGGCCGAGCGCTTGGGTCTCTTGGGTGGCGGCGCGTACGTGATGAAAATTTCGCACGCGGGGCAGGCAGGCAAGCTTGCTTACGCGCGCGTGTTTGGCGCCAAGCTCTCGGATTCCGATCAAGTTACATTGAGCGATGGCTCGACGGCGCGGCCGGGGGCGCTTTTTTCCGTGCAAGGCGCGCAGACGAAGAAGGTGTCGAGCGCGCCGGAGGGCGATGTCGTGGCGATCGGCAAGCTCGATCCGGTGGCGGCGGGCGATGCGCTCGGGCAAAGCCAGGCGATCAGGATCGCGCGCAAGAAGCGCTTTCCCGTCTATCAGCTCGCTATCGCGACCAAGGACCGCAAGGACGATGTGCGCCTCTCCGGCGCGCTGCAAAAGCTGGTCGATGAAGATGCCGGCCTTGAGATCGTGCACGACCAGACGACGCACGAAGTCCTGCTGCAAGGCCAAGGCGAGCCGCATCTGCGGACGGTGATCGACCGGCTAAAGGCGCGCTTCAATGTCGATGTCGCCACCGCGCCGCCGTCGACGCCGTACAAGGAAAGCATCCGCAAAAAGGCGGAGGTGCGCGGGCGCCACAAGAAGCAAACCGGCGGGCACGGCCAGTTCGGCGATTGCGTCATCCAGGTCGAGCCGCTGCCGCGCGGCAAGGGCTTCGAGTTTGTCGATAAGATCACGGGCGGCGCTATCCCGCGACAATGGATTCCAGCGGTCGAAGCTGGCGTGAAGGACGCGATGAGCAAGGGCGCGATTGGTTTTCCGGTCGTGGATGTCGCCGTCACCTTAATCGATGGGTCGTTCCACTCGGTCGATTCAAGCGAGCACTCGTTCCAGCAAGCCGGCCGCATCGGCATGCAGGAAGCGATGGGCCAGTGCGGCTCGGTGCTGTTGGAGCCGATCGAGAAGCTGACCATCTACACGCCAAGCTCGGGCACGCCGAAAATCAATTCGGCGGTGTCGAGCCATAACGGCCAAATCCTCGGCTTCGAACCGCGCGAAGGCTGGCCGGGTTGGGACAAAGTCGATGTGTATCTGCCGCACGCTGAGCGGCAGAATTTCATCATCGAACTGCGCTCGCTGACGCAAGGCTTGGCGACGTTCGAAGCGTCGTTCGATCATATGGTCGAAGTGACGGGCCGGCGGGCGGATGACGTAGCAAAGCGGGTGCAGGGCAGCGCCGCGTGAGCTAGCGCGGCCAGAGCACCATTTGCGTCTGCGTGACGAGCGCCACCGGCTTGCCGTCCGTTGTGGCGATATTGGTTTGCCAGACGCTCGTCGTGCGGCCGCGATGCACGGGCGTGGTTTCGCCGCGCACGGTGACGCCGGCTTTCGCGCCGCCGAGGAAGTTCGTCTTACTCTCGATCGTCGTGGTGCCGACAGCGCCTGGCGGCAGCGCCATGAAGCCGCCAATGGCGCCGAGCGCATCCGCGAACGCCATGATCGCGCCGCCGTGCAGGACGCCGCCGGCTGTGCAGAGATCGTCGCGCACCAAGAGTTCGCCCATGATTTTGTCGGCGCTCGCTTCAGTGACGTTGACGCCCATCAGCTTTGCGAACGGCATCGTGTCGGCGGGATTGGTCATGGATGCAGCTCTGGTTTCAGCGCCGTGAGGCGCCGCTCGTCCCATGCGGCCCACAGGCATGCGGCGACGATCAGCATCGCGCCAGCATAGATTTCCACGCGCGGGACTTCCTGGAAAATCACGAAGCCGATCAAAGTCGCCCAGATCAGTTCGGTGTAGTGGATCGGCGCCAGTTGCTGCGCCTCGGCGCGGGCGTAAGCGCGCGCCATCAGATACATGAAAACGGCCGCCAGTGCGCCCATCAGCACGAAGAAGGGCCACGTCTCCGCCACTGGCGGCGTCGCGAACGCGATGGTGGGGATGAGAAGGATCAGGCCCGGAAACAGGCTCGTCATCAGCCCGACAATCGGCGCGCCATCCTTCTGCGCGCGCTCGCGCAGCAGCACCATAGCGACGGAGAAGAACGCCGCCGACACCAGAACGGCGATGACGCCCAGATCATGCTGCGGCGATTCCGCTTCGCTCGGCGCGCCCTGCATGGCGACGATGACGCCGGCAAAGCCAATGGCGGCGCAGATTACACTGGTCAGGCGGATGCGCTCTTTGAGGATGAGCGCCGCCACAAATGGCGCCAGCAGCGGATAGATGAAGGAGAGCGTTACCGCTTCCGCCAGAGGCAGAACCGAGAGCGCCCAGAAAAAAGTCACAGCGCAGGTGGCGATGACAAAGCCGCGCAGCCCATGCGCGCGCCACATTTCGGCGCTGATGGCGGGGCGCCCGGCGCGCCAGTAAATCGCGAACGAAAAGATCGCGCCGAACAAATAGCGCCCGAACGCGACCAGCAGCACGTGATTGGTCTCAGCCAGGAATTTGATCGTGGCGTCCATCGACGCGCCGGCGACGATCGCCAGCGTCAACACCAGCGCCGGTGGCCATGTGCGTCCGAACACGAAAACTCCCCGCGCGCCTTTTGGCCCGCGGGGAGTTCAACGGCAATAACCGTTTGTCGTGTGTTACGGCGTGGCCGGCGGAACGCCGCCCGTCGTCGAGTCACCCGGGACGGCGTCGGCGCCGTCAGCGGCTTCGTCGGCCGCTTCGCCGGCTTCTTCCATCGGGCCTTGGCCCGGGTCGATGTCGCCAGTGGTTGCTTCTTCGTATGCGGAGTCGGCGGCTTCGCCGGCTTCTTCATTCGGGCCTTGGCCACAAGCGGCAACGCTCAACAGCGCGGCGGCGGCGGCAATCGCTAGAACTGATCTCATTTTCTCTCTCCTGCAGTGAACTTGCCATTAGGTGCGCGGGTTGCCGTCTGTTGCGTCTTCCACGGCTTCGCCGGTGTCTTCTCCAGCTTCTTCAATCGCATCGCCAGCGTCGTCGGCGGCGCGCTCGAGATCGTTGCCGGCGTCCTCAAGCGCTTGTTCTGCGTTCGAGTCGTCCTCAATGGTCGTCTCTTGCGTGCATGCGCCCAGCGTCAGAAGGCTCGCCGCGGCAACAGCGACCAAAACAGATTTCAACATTCAATTCTCTCCTAAGCCCGGCGAGTTTTTGGATCGCCGCCGGAAGGGTGAACGCGCGCTTTAAGACACGGTTCCAAAAAGGCGGCGCGGGCGAGCGAACCCACCCGGCGCCGCCGCCCCGACCGCCTCGAGAGGGAGCGATCGGCGGCGTTGAAAACACTGGACGGCAGCGCTGGTTCCCCACGTCGCGGTGGCAGCCGGGCGGGAGCGGGCTATAAGGCCGGAAAAGAGGAAACTATGGCGCTCACCGAAGACCAGGACATGATCGTCGACACCGCTCGCGCATTCGCGATGGAGCGGCTCAGGCCCAATGCGGCGCGCTGGGAAGAGGAAGGCCTCGACCGCGGCGTGCTAGAAGAGCTGGCGCAGCTGGGCTTCGCCGGCATCTATGTGAAGGAGGAGCACGGCGGCTCCGGGCTGACGCGCCTCGATGCGGCGCTCATCTTCGAAGAGTTGTCGCGCGGCTGTGTGGCGACTGCGGCGTTCCTGTCGATCCACAATATGTGCGCCTGGATGATCGATAGCTTCGGCGCTGAAGAACAGCGCGCGCAGTGGCTGCCCCAGTTGACGCAGATGAAGAAGATCGCGTCCTATTGCTTGACCGAACCTGGCTCGGGCTCCGACGCCGGCGCGCTGTGCACGACGGCCAAGGCCGACGGCAATTCGCAATACGTCATTAACGGCTCGAAAGCGTTTATCTCCGGCGCCGACTTCTCCGATCTCTACGTTCTGATGTGCCGCACCGGCGAAGATGGGCCGAAGGGTGTCTCCACGTTGCTGGTCGAGAACGGCGCCGCTGGGCTCTCATTTGGAAAAGCTGAAGACAAGATGGGCTGGCGCGCTCAGCCTACGGCGATCGTGACTTTCGAGGATTGCCGCGTGCCGGTCGAAAACCGCGTCGGCCCGGAAGGTGAGGGCTTTAAGTACGCGATGAAGGGGCTCGATGGCGGGCGCTTGAACATCGCCGCGTGCGCATTGGGCGGCGCACAAGATGCGTTCGATCGCGCACTGCAATACGTGCAGGAGCGCAAGCAGTTCGGCAAACGCATCGCCGATTTCCAGAATACGCAGTTCACCTTGGCCGATATGGCGACCGATCTCGCCGCCTCGCGCGCGCTGTTGCGTCAAGCGGCTTCCAAGCTCGACGCCAAAGCGCCGGACGCCACCAAGTTCTGCGCCATGGCCAAGCGCTTCGTCACCGACACCGCGTTTAAGGTGGCCGATCAGGCGCTGCAGCTGCATGGCGGCTACGGCTATCTGGCCGATTACGAAGTCGAACGCATCGTGCGCGATCTGCGCGTGCACCGCATTCTCGAAGGCACCAACGAGATCATGCGGGTCATTATCTCGCGGGAGCTGTTGAAGGCGTGACCGTCAATTTCCGCAGCGTGCGCGCCATTCTGTGGCGCGACTGGGACCCGATCGGCTGCGGCGTGCCGGAAGACGAATACGACGATTACGTGCCGCCGGTCGTGGCGATGTTGACTCAAGGCAAGACGCGCGCCGACGTTGCCGACTATCTGCGCGTGACCGCGGCGGAGACGATTGCCTGCCCGGTCAGTGAAGAGAAATTGGCGCTGGTGGTCGATAAATTGTTCGCATTGAAGGGGACTAACGCATGATCATTCGCGCAATGGGGCTTGGCTTTTTGCTTTGGCTCGCGGTCGCCGCGGCGTTCCGTTTCGGCGGGCAGTATTTCTTTTTGCCAGACGGGCGGATGATGGCGTTTTTGTCCGCGCCGGTGATCGGCGTGTTAGCGGCGCTGGTGCTGCTGCGGGTTTTGAAAGAAGCGCGCGGCGATGAAGGTGAGGCCTCGATCGGCGTCGCTCTGCCGTCGCTCTTTCTCAACGGCTTTATGACGCACGAGTTCGCAACGACGTTGCCGAACATCGACCCGACACTCGACGCTACATTCGGCGCTTGGTCGCTTTTGTTCGCGGCGTCGATCCTTTTTGTTGGCCTCTCCATGACCAAGCTCGCGCCGCAGGACGAGCGTATATGAGGCGGCGCGACATTCTGGTTGGCGCGGCGGGCTTAGCGGGATGTGCGAGCATGGGTGAAAGCAGCGCGATGCGTCCGATCGTGATCGCCCATCGCGGCGCCAGCGCCTATCGGCCGGAGCACACGCTCGCGGCGTATCGGCTGGCGATCCAGCAAGGCGCCTATTTCATCGAGCCCGATCTGGTAATGACGCGCGACGGCGTGCTCGTCTGCCGCCACGAGAATGAGATTTCAGGGACGACCGATGTCGCCACGCGTCCTGAGTTTGTCGAACGCCGGGCGGAGAAGACGGTCGATGGCCAAACCGCCACGGGCTGGTGGGTCGAAGATTTCACGCTGGTTGAGCTGAAAACCCTGCGCGCTAAGGAGCGGCTGCCGCAGCTACGCCCGGCGAACACGGCGTTTGACGGCCAGGAAGACGTGCCGACGTTCGAGGAAGCCCTAGCGCTGGCGCGTGGAGCCGGTGTCGGCATCTATCCGGAACTGAAGCATCCGACCTTCCTGCGCGAGCAGGGGCTCGATGCAACGGCGGCGCTGGTCGGCGTCGTACAAGCGGCTGGCGGGCAGGCCGTCGCTGACCGCATGTTCGTGCAGTGCTTCGAGACCGGCGCGATCGAAACGCTGGCGCGCATGTCGTCGATCCGCTGGCAGTGCGTGCAATTGCTCTCGGCTTCCGGCGGGCCGTGGGACCGGCGCGGTACAACATACGCCGAGATGCTGAGCGATGACGGCCTGCGCGCAATGCGCGATCGCGGCGTGACGGGACTGGGCGTTGAGAAGTCGCTGGTGATCCCGCGCGATGCGGCGGGCCGCTCACTGCCGGCGACGGATTTGGTGTCACGCGCGCATGCGGCGGGCTTCGTGGTGCATCCGTGGACGATGCGGCCAGAGAATTACTTCCTCCCCGCCGAACTCCGCCTCGGCGATGCAAGCGCGCCGGACTACATGCGCCAACACGGCGACTTCGCGGCCGAGCTGCGCGCGTTTTACGCGGCTGGCGTCGATGGCGTGTTCAGCGATGCGCCGGACGCTGCGGTCGCGGCGCGGAGTTAGGAGCGCGGGCCTTCAGGCCCGCATTCGCGTCCGAAGACGCGCGCTCCGCTAAGCCACGCGGCGCAGCATGTTGCGGTTGAGGATTGGGCGCTGTGCTTCGAGGATGTCTTTCTCGACGCGTTCGCGCGCGGCGGGGTCTTTCACCACCAGGAGATGGATTTCCTTGGCGCCGAGGTTCTCGGCCGCGGCCCACATTTCGTGACGCGCGAGCGAGCGGGAGAAGTCCTCGGTCTTCGCCAGGAAGAGCGCGATCGGGCCGCCCCAATCGTGCGTCGGCTGATCGTGCGGCTTCACGAACATGTAGACGCCGCCGAGCGGCTCCCAGGCGCGCGCCGCGCGGGCGATCTCGAACTCGTACCAGCGGCCGCTCGCGCCCTGCCAATTAAAGGTGTTCATGCACGCCCCATCTTATGCCGACAGGTCGAATCTAGCGTGAGTCGGCGGCAAGCGAAGGCGCCGCGCCGTTTAAGGCGCCGGATCGATGCTTACCGATTGGACATCCGCCGCGTCGAAAAAAGCGGGTCAGAAAACTTCAAGTGCCGCAGCCTGTTGCGCGGCGTGGTCGGGGCGGTCGATCGGGACGACGCGCAAATCCACCCGCGCGAGGTCCGGCGCGCCGCTGGGTGCACGCTCCCGCCACGTCGCATAATTCGCTCCCGAAACATAAAGCGAGAAGCCCGGCACGGAGTAGCAAAGTAACCGCGCCCTAGCGGGACAGATCGCGCGCCCATAGGTCGGGCGGTTATGCCTCTCACCCACCGGGACAAGCTGCTGATCCGCCGTCGCCAACTGCGAGC
>JALHQO010000003.1 GCA_022841905.1 Hyphomonadaceae bacterium
CGCGCGCGAGCCCCGAAGCGGACATGCCGCGCCGCTCGGCCATCGCATCAATCGCCCGCCAGATATGAGAGTGCTGCATGGGCGGCGATGATATCCGGCAATTCTGGATTATCAACCTAATTATAGACTTCGCGCCACAAGGCTTTAAAGCCTTGATTTCAAACGTAAATACCTCTGACTAATAACGCAAGCCTCTGGAAAACTTAGAGAAAAATATTCCTAGGCGTTTGTGGTCTCAAACACATTTTTTCCTAGGCCGAACTCGTATTCCTTCCAGCCTAGCCATGTGCGATGAGTTGGACTCTGCCCGCAAAATTGTCATGACGCCTCGTTCGGTGGAGGCGGCGTATCAGCGTTGGCGGGAGGCGCTAGTTGAGGAGTCTGCTGAGGGATTGCCTTGGGCAGACTCGACGTCGGAGCGGTTATTTCGAGAGTTACGCCGTGAGTTTTCCGCGCATCAGGCGTCACCTGTTTCATGTCCATAGTGAAGAGGTGAAGGAAAGCGCCGTGTTCGAAGAGGGTGAGCGAGTGCACCGTTTTCGCCGTAAAAGCGCCCCCCTGCGCCAAGCTAGAGAGATCCTGCATCGAGCGAAGCTCGATGATGTCAGTCTGCTTGTCGTGCAGGATGAATCGATGCGCGAGATAGTTGCGAACGGTCAGAATCGGACCCTCAAAATGCTTGATGCGCGCCGCAAAGTTCGGACCGATGGTGATGTTGTTGCGCTTAGATATCGTGCGGAGGCGCTCGATCTTCGCTCGCGGCGACATGTTTTTGATGAGATCGCCGAAGGCGGCGAAATCGTGCGCTCCACTGGCCCAGCAGAGAAGCCTGTCGAAGTGCGACTCCATCCCCCCGAACCACTGAAAAAAGTACCCGATGGTCGCGTAGTGATAGAGGCCATCGCGCTCCAACAGGAAGCGGCGATGCTCAACAAGATCGTATCCAGGATCATCGACGGCGGGCGGATAGGTGAGGACGTAGTCAGTCATGTCTAAAACCCCGAAAAACGATCAATACAGCGAAGAAGAAACGAAGCGGCGCGCCGAAGAAGCGCTACGCGGCGCGTTCAAAACTCCGCCAGTTCACGAAAAGAAAGGCGCGCGGGAGCCAAAGCCCCCGCGCAAAAAATGACCGTCGGCGCTGTGCTGCACGAGATTGAGAGATGTTTCTCGTCGCTAACTGCGGTCGAGGCCGTCAGCCTCTCCGACCGTCTACTTGCTGTGATACATGAACAATCGACGTCTGAAGTTGCTCGATCGCTTTCACAATTTCCAACAGCGCAATCGTTTCATTGTACGCCTTTGGATCTGAGCGCGGACTGACGAAGCGTTCCAAGTTTTCCTTCAGTGCTTTATTCGCAAGATATAGCGACATTAGGTGTCCTCGTTCTCCAACTGGACTCCTTGACTGTGAGGCGCGGCGCAGCGGATAAATCCGAGTCAGTGACCGGCGGGATTGAGGCGAGTCCAAAGCTCCTCAGTCCGTCGAAACGGGGCGGCCTTTCCTGGAAGTCGGGCCGCCCCGAATCGCTCACTTTCCATTTTGCCTTTCGGATAAATGTGGAGTCGAGTCCCGGTTGTATTCGCAGCCGACTCGATCCGCTCGCGCAACAATCAGCGTTCGTCCTCGAACAAATCGCCGGTCGCTGAGGGATCAGTCGCGTCTTTCAGCAGGCGCGCTTTGCGGCGCAACGCACGCAGCGCGACGCGCTTAGCCTTAGCCGCACGCTTCAAGCGCGCGACTAGGTAATCATGGGGCGGCTGTCCCGTCAGTCCGCCGATAGGTCAGGCGCTTGCCTTCCGCGCCTTCGATGGCGAGTTGAGCGCGCTGCGTATCGGTGAAGCCCAGCTTGGTGCGGGTGTTGAAGCGAAACTCGAACTCGCTGACGTAGCGGTGCAAGTGCTTTTCGTCGCAGTGCTGATAGACGCCCGACATGCCCTTTTTGAACACGCCGAAGAAGCCTTCGGCGCTGTTGTTGTGAACGTCGCCGCGAACGTACTCGCCAGCGGTGTGCTTGACGGTTTCGTGCGCGGCAAAGGTTTTGCCGATGCGCGTGTACAGCGAGCTTTCGTCAGTGTGCAGGCGCGATGCTGGGTCAACATTCGCAGTGACGATCTTTTCGACGGTGATGCGATCGGCTTCGGCAACGTGGAAAACGCGCGCTTGGCCACCACGCTCAACGAGCGCCACGATAGGACGCTTGTTGGCAGGGCCGTGGCCCTTCTTGGACTTGTGAAGTTGGCCGGTCGTGCGCGTGCGCGGCTCCGGGTTGGAGACTTTGCCGTAATAGGTTTCGTCGGCCTCCACGACCTGACCGGCGCCGCCCATCGGGCCGACAAGGCCGCCATTCGCCATCGCAAGGCGAATGCGGTGGCAGAGAAACCAAGCGGTCTTGTACGTCACGTCCAACGTGCGGTGCAGCTGGTGAGCGCTCATGCCCTTCTTCGATGAAGCCATGAGATAGAACGCCATCACCCAGACATTGAGCTTGATGTGCGTCGCTTCCATCACCGTGCCGGTGGTGGTGGTGAAGTCCTTGCGGCACTCTTTCGCGCCGCAGCGATAACGGCCTTCGCGCTTGGTCGCGTACTCGGCGCCAACGACGCCGCAATGCGGGCAGACGCGACCATCCGGCCAGCGCAGCGCCTCGATGTACTTGCGGGCTTCGGTTTCGCTCTGGAATTGGGGGGCGTCGAATTTCATGAGCCAAATCTAGCTATTCAGGCTTGTGGCGTCAAGTATATAATTATGATTATCAACCTAGTAATAGGAATAAAATCCAAGCGGTTAGCCGCGCTACACGCTGCGGTAGAGAATGCGTGCGCCTCAAAAGTCTTGCTATGCGCCGCCGCGTGAATCGGCCACGCAACAGATCGTGAGCGGCTTTCACGACATGTCCACGCGCGCGCTGCGCCTGATCGATCCGGAGACGGCGCACCACGCTGCGCTTCTGGGTCTTCGTTCGGGCCTGGGTCCGCGCGCGCGCGCCGACCGCTATCCGCGTTTGCGCACGACGCTGGCCGGCCTTGATCTGCCCAATCCGATCGGCATGGCGGCGGGCTTCGATAAAAACTGCGAAGCGCCGGACGCATTGCTGGCGTCGGGGTTTGGCTTTGTCGAATGCGGCACGGTCACGCCGCGCGCGCAGGAAGGCAATCCGCGGCCGCGCATCTTTCGGCTGAGCGAAGATCGCGCCGTGATCAACCGGCTCGGCTTTAACAATAAGGGCCTTGACGAGTTCGCCGATCGCTTGAGCGCGCGCGCAGGCAGGGGCGGCATTGTCGGCGCCAATGTCGGCGCCAACAAGGATAGCGCCGATCGCGCCGCCGATTATGTGCTGGGCATGGGCAAAGTGTGGGGCCACGCCGCTTACGTCACCGCCAATATCTCATCGCCGAACACGCCGGGTCTGCGCGGGCTGCAAGAACGCGGCGCGTTGGAAGAATTGCTCGGCCGCATGCGCGAAGCGCGCGTCGCGCTGGAAGCCGCGCATGGGCGCCGGCCGCTCTTCTTGAAGGTGGCGCCCGATCTCGACGAGAGCGCCATCGACGATATTGGTGATCTCGCGCTGCAGTTTGGGCTCGATGCGCTGATCGTTTCAAACACCACGATCCAACGCCCGCCGCATCTGACATCGGACAATCGCGAAGAAACCGGCGGGCTCTCTGGACAACCGCTGTTTCAGATTTCGACGCATGCGCTCAGGCTGTTTACGCAAAAGCTCGCGGGCCGTTTGCCGCTGATTGGCGTCGGCGGCGTCGAGAGCGGTGCGACGGCTTTGGCCAAGCTCAGAGCCGGGGCGAGCGCGGTGCAGCTCTATTCGGCGCTGGTCTATCAAGGGCCGGGCTTGGTGGCGCGCATGCTCGACGAACTCGACGGCTTGCTAGCCGCCGAGGGCGTCGATTCCGTATCCGAGATTGTAGGCGTCGAAGCGCGTTAGCTGCGCGCCATGATGCGCTGGCGCATCGAGGCGGTGACGGTGCGGATTTCCGTCATCAGCGCACGGATGTTGCCGTTATTGGCGTCGAGCTGCGCCAGGAAATCGCGCTGTTGTTGTTGCGCCAACCAGATCTGGTTGCCGTCCATCAGCAGCGACACGTCCACGACCTTCCAGGCATTGCCGGAACGCAGCAAACGCCATTGCACCGTCATCGGGCGACCGCCCGCGGTGCGTGGTTGAATCTCAGTATCGACGATCACGTCGCGGCCGGCGACGCGCTCGGTTGAACCGGTCACGCGGATGGCGCTGCCGCTGAAGCGTTCGAGGCGATCTTCGTAAACGGCGATGGCGTATTCCTGGAACGTGCGCGTCCATTCGGTGCGCAGCGCGGTGTCGGCGCGCAGCTGGCCGCTATAGCGGCCGAGCACGAAGTTGGCGATGCGCGGCATGTCAGCGAATTGCTGCATCAGACGATCGAAGGTCTGGCGGCGCTGCGCCGCCGAGATCGAGCGATCGCCCAAAGTGCGCAGAGCGGAGGAGGCGTTTTCCTGCACGTAACGCTCAGCCTCGGCGTTGCGTGCAGCGTACGCGGCGGGCGCGCCGGCCACGAGCCCCACGCCCACCAAGCCGGCTAAGAAAGCGGCGCGGGAAATGGAACGAGCAGGCACGTGAAGTCTCCTAGCAGTTGAACCGTGTACATGGGCGCACAAATGGGTTGCGCCAAGGTTACGGCGTGCGAGCGGGGATGGATCGAAATCTAGTGTTGCGGATTTTCCCCACCGGCGCTTCCCTCGAGCGCTGGTTCATCATCAATGTCCTCGAAGTCCGGCAAATCTTGGACATCGGCGGGACCGTTTTGGATCGCGCTTTCACGCAGCAACCCATACGAGGTTCTGATCGTCACATACGGATCGAGTGAATCGCGGCGAATATCATCGACAGTTTCAAGCACTTGCTCGCGCGCCGACAAGGCGGTGAAGACGGTGCGTGCGATGCGAACGTCGTCAACTTCATCGCCGTCTATCCAGTTGAGCGGATCAAAAGCGGCGTCAACGACTCTGCCGAATGTGTCGCGAACCGTGCTCGGACCCATGAGCGGGATGAAAATGTAAGGCCCGCTATCGACGCCCCATACCGCAAGCGTCTGGCCAAAATCTTCGTCGTGGCGTTCAAGTCCCATTGGCGTCGCTGGATCGAAGACGCCGACAACGCCGACAGTTGAATTGATCACGAAGCGGCCAGCGGTAGTGCCGGCGCGATTGAATTCGCCTTGCAGCACATCGTTGGCGAAGATCACAGGCCCGCGCAGATTGCGCAGCACGTTGCGTACGCCTTGACGGAAAACGCCCGGCGTCACCGCGCGATAACCGCGCGCGATCGGCTCGACGACGGCTTCGTCGACGCCCTCATGCACCGCAAACAAGTTGCGGTTGAAGCCTTCCCACGGATCGCTTTGCTCGGTCGCAGCGGCCGGCGCAGGCTCCTGGGCTGACGCAATCGCAGGCTCTTGGGCTGACGCCAGCGCGGGCGTGGCCAAGCACGCCGCAAAGCTCAAAACTGAAACTAGTCCCCGCATGAAGCACCCCGTCCGCCCTGAAATAATGGCCTGATACGGTTAAACAAAGTTACCGCCGGACTGTGCAAACCCGAGGCAGGCGGATGAGGCGTCGAGTGCGTGTCGCTATGTGCAGGAAAAATATCAGTATATCAGCGCGCGGTGCGTGAACGACACAGTCGTGGCGGATTTGTCCACATGCCCTCTGGCGGGGCGGTCTTGCCGCCAGCGGCGCGTCATGGTCATATAAAGATATGTTTATATCTCCAATCCAGCCGGTCGCGGAGCGGCGCGACGCCAGCCGCGTGGTGCTGGCGCTGAAGGCGGCGGGCGAGCAGACGCGGCTGCGTGCGCTGGCGCTGCTGACCGAGGGCGAACTCGCTGTGGGCGAACTGGCGCAGGCGCTCGATCAGAGCCAGCCGCGCGTCAGTCGGCACTTGAAGTTGCTCACGGAAGCGGGCCTGGTCGAGCGCGCGCCGGAAGGGGCGTGGGTGTTTTATCGTTTGCCGCGCGCCGCGACGACGGAGCGTCAATTCGCCGACGCCGCACTTGCAATGCTAGATCCCGGCGATCCGGTGTTGGCGCGCGACGCTGAACGCCTCGGCGCTATCCGCGCCTCGCGCGACGAAGCGGCGGCCGAATATTTCGAACGCAACGCCGCCGATTGGGATCGGGTGCGCGCGCTGCATTTGCCGGAAGCGGATATCGAAAGCGCTATCCTTGCAGCTGCTGGCGCTGGGCTGTTTGATCTCATGGTCGATGTCGGCGTTGGGCAAGGGCGGATGATTCAGTTGTTCGCCGATCGCGTGCGCCGCGCTGAAGGCTTCGATACATCGCGCCAGATGCTGGCGATTGCGCGGGCTTCGCTGGATGATCTGAAAGCCAAGGCTGCGTTGCGGTTTGGCGATGCCTATGCGCCGCCGATCGAAGCGGGCGCGGCTGATTTGGTGACCATCCACCAAGTGTTGCACTTCCTTGCCGATCCCGGCCGCGCCATTAAAGAAGCGGCGCGGTTGCTGAAGCCGGGCGGGCGCTTGCTCATCGTCGATTTCGCGCCGCACGATTTGGAGTTTTTGCGCGAAGAGCATGCGCACCGGCGCCTGGGCTTTGCCGATCGCGAGATTGCCGAATGGTGCGAAGCGTCTGCCGTTCGCAAGCCGAAAGCCACAACGCTCGCGCCCAAGCGCAAAGACGCGCTCACCGTGAAAATCTGGGCTGGAGAAAAGCTGTGAGCCTGGCGCAAGACATCATCGCAAGTGCGGCGCCGCGCAACGGGCGCCCGCGCGTGTCGTTCGAGTTCTTTCCGCCGAAATCGGAAGCGCTAGAAGGTCAGCTTTGGGAATCAATCCGCAAGTTGGAAGCGCTGGGCCCAAGCTTCGTCTCCGTCACCTATGGCGCCGGCGGCTCGACGCGTGATCGCACGCACCGCACCGTGGCGCGCATCGTCAGCGAGACCACGCTGAAGCCTGCCGCGCACTTAACCTGTGTCGCCGCCAGCCGCGATGAAGTCGATGCGGTGCTGCGCGATTATTGGCGCGCCGGCGTGCGCAAGATCGTGGCGCTGCGCGGCGATCCGCCGGGCGGCGTCGGCATGCCGTATCTGCAACACCCGCGCGGTTATGCGAGCGCGATCGATCTGGTGGAGGCGGCGTCGCGCGTCGGCGCGTTCGATATTTCAGTGGCGGTGCACCCGGAGAAGCATCCGTCGAGCCCGACGTTCGAGCACGATATCGACAATTTCAAACGTAAGCTCGCCGCCGGCGCGACGCGCGGCATTTCGCAATTTTTCTTCGATGAGACCGTGTTCTTGCGCTTTCGCGATCGGCTGGCGCGGGCTGGCGTTTATGCGCCTGTGTTGCCGGGCATCATGCCGGTGACGAACGTCAAAGGTTTGCGAAAAATGGTGGATGCCTGCGGCGCGACGCTGCCACGCTGGATGGTGAGGCTGTTCGAGGGGCTCGATGACGACCCGGAGACGCGCCGTCTGGTGGCGGCGGTGACGACGGCGCAGTTGTGCGCTCGGCTGGCTGCGGAGGGGATCGAGGATTTCCACTTCTACACGCTGAACCGCGCCGACCTTACATTGGCGATCTGCCGCATTCTCGGCGTGCGGGCGCAACAGGTGACGGCATGAACCGCGAACAACGATTGACGGCGCTCAACGCCGAACTCACCAAGCGCATCTTGATCCTCGATGGTTCAATGGGCGCGTATCTGCAGGGCTTTGGGCTGACGGCTGAAGATTTCCACGGCGAACGCTTCGCCGGGCATAAAACCTCGCTCAAGGGCAATAGCGATCTGCTGACGCTGACGCGACCGGCGGTGATCGCGGAGGTGCACGAGGCGTATCTCGCCGCCGGCGCTGACATCGTCAGCACCAACACGTTTACGGCCACGCCCGTCAGCCAGGCTGAGTATGCACTCGACGGCGTGGTGCATGACATCAATGTCGAAGCGGCGCGGCTGGCGCGGGCGGCGTGCGATGCGTTCGAGGCGAAGGATGGCAAGCCGCGCGCGGTGGCGGGCTCGATCGGACCGACGACGAAGCTGCTCTCGATGTCGCCCGAAGTCGGCGATCCCGGCCGGCGCGATGCGGATTTCGACGGCATGGCGGCGGGCTACAAAGAACAAATCCTCGGCCTCATCGAAGGCGGCGCCGATCTGCTGCTGATTGAGACGATCACCGACACGTTGAATTGCAAATCCGCGCTCTGGGCGGCGTGGGAGGCGTTCGATGAAACGGGTGTCGAGTTGCCGCTCTGGATCAGCGGCACGATCACGGATCGTTCAGGGCGCACGCTGTCGGGGCAGACGGTGGAGGCGTTCTACAATTCCGTGCGGCACGCGAAGCCGTGGGCGGTGGGCCTGAACTGCGCGCTCGGCCCTGGCGATATGCGCGCGTTCTTGGCTGATCTGGCGCGCGTCGCGGAATGTCCGGTGAGCGCTTATCCGAACGCCGGCTTGCCGAACGCGATGGGCGGCTACGACGAGACGCCGCATTCGATGGAAGAGCATTACGGCGAATGGGCGCGCGCTGGTCTGCTCAACATCGCCGGCGGCTGCTGCGGCACGACGCCGGAGCACATCACGCACATGCTGCACGCTGTCGAAGGCGTCGCCCCGCGCGTTATTCCGGCTTGGGACAAGCGCATGAAGCTTGCCGGGCTTGAACCGTTCACGGCGGTCGCATGACCAGCGCCAACCCCTTCGCAAACTTCGTCATCGTTGGCGAGCGCACGAACGTCACCGGCTCGGCGAAGTTTCGCAAGCTGATCGAGGCGGACGATTATGCTGGCGCGCTTGCCGTGGCGCGTCAGCAAGTCGAGAGCGGCGCCAATGTGCTCGACGTCAATGTCGATGCGGCGATGATCGATGGGCCGGCGGCGATGCGGCGGTTCTTGAATCTGATCGCGTCCGAGCCCGATATCGCGCGCATTCCGCTAATGATCGATAGCTCCAAATGGGAGGTGATCGAAGCAGGGCTGAAATGCGCGCAAGGCAAATCGATTGTCAACTCGATCTCCATGAAGGAAGGCGAGGCGCCGTTTCTCGAGCACGCGCGCAAAGTTCGTCGCTATGGCGCGGCCACCGTGGTGATGGCGTTCGACGAGCAGGGCCAAGCCGATACCGCCAAGCGCAAGATCGATATCTGCACGCGCGCCTACACTCTGCTCACCGATAACGGTTTCCCGCCCGAAGACATCATCTTCGATCCCAACATCTTCGCGGTCGCGACGGGGATTGAAGAACACGCCGACTATGCTCTCGCTTTCTTTGAAGCGGCGCGCGCGATCCGTGAAACTTTGCCCGGCGCGCATGTGTCCGGCGGTGTTTCCAATGTCTCATTCTCGTTCCGCGGCAATGAGCCGGTGCGCGAGGCGATGCACGCGGTGTTCCTCTATCACGCCATCCGCGCCGGCATGGACATGGGCATCGTCAACGCCGGTTCGCTGACTTTGTATGATGATGTCGAGCCGGAATTGCGCGAGCGGGTTGAGGACGTGCTTCTCAATCGTCGCGCCGACGCGACGGAGCGGCTGCTTGAACATGCCGAAAGCGTCAAAGGCGGCGGCAAGAAGCGCGATACGTCGAAGGATCTGGCATGGCGCGAAAAGCCGGTGAACGAACGCCTTAGCCACGCGCTTGTCCACGGCATCACCGAGTTCATCGTCGCTGACACCGAAGAAGCGCGCCTCGTCGCGGCGCGGCCGCTGCATGTGATCGAAGGACCGTTGATGGACGGCATGTCCGTCGTTGGCGATCTCTTCGGTGCGGGGAAGATGTTCCTGCCGCAAGTGGTGAAATCGGCGCGCGTGATGAAGCAGGCGGTGGCGCATCTCATTCCGTACATGGAAGAGGAAAAGCGGCTGACCGGCATGGAAGGCAAGTCGAACGGCAAGATCGTGATGGCGACCGTGAAGGGCGACGTGCACGATATCGGAAAAAACATCGTTGGCGTCGTGCTGCAATGCAACGGCTACGAGATCGACGATCTTGGCGTCATGGTCCCGTGCGATAAAATTCTCGATCGCGCCATTGAGATCGGCGCTGATGCAATCGGCTTGTCGGGGCTGATTACGCCGAGCCTGGATGAAATGGTGTTCGTGGCCAGCGAAATGCAGCGACGCGGCTTTACGCTGCCGTTGCTGATCGGCGGCGCGACGACGTCGCGCACGCATACGTCAGTGAAAATCGCGCCGGTCTATGCGGGGCCGACGCTTTATGTCTCGGACGCTTCGCGCGCGGTGCCGGTGGTGCAGAAGCTGCTTGGCGCGGACCGCGATATGCTTGTGGCGGAGACGAAGGCGGATCAAACCGCGGCGCGTGAGAGCTATCTCGCCGGTCAGGACAAGCGCCCGCGCATGCCGCTGGCGAAAGCGCGCGAGCGTGCGCCGAAATTGGAGTTCGCGCCGGTGAAGCCGAGCTTTCTCGGTGTGAAGAGCTTCGCGGAATATCCGCTGGCGGAGCTTGTGCCGTACATCGATTGGACGCCGTTCTTCGCGTCGTGGGATTTGGTCGGCCGCTATCCGGATATTTTGAATGACGAGATCGTCGGCGAAGCGGCGCGCTCGCTCTACGCAGATGCGCGCGCAATGCTGGAGCAGCTTGTCGCGGAAAAATGGGTGAAGGCCTCGGGTGTGATCGGCTTTTGGCCAGCGAACCGCGATGGCGACGATGTCGTGCTGTGGGACGATGAGACGCGCGCGAAGGAGAAGGCGCGCTTCTTCACCTTGCGACAGCAGATGGACAAAGGTGCGGCGCAAGGCGGCAAAGGCAATTTCGCGCTCGCGGATTTTGTCGCGCCTACGGGCACGCCGGATTATATCGGCGCGTTCGCGGTGACGGCGGGGATTGGCGAAGAGGACGTCGCCATTCGCTTCAAGCGCGCCAATGACGATTATTCCGCCATCCTCGCGCAAGCATTGTGTGATCGCTTGGCCGAAGCCTTCGCCGAGGCGATGCATGCCAAAGTGCGGCGCGAGCTTTGGGGTTACGCCAAGGATGAGACACTGAGCACCGACGATCTGATCGCCGAAAAATATCGCGGCATCCGGCCCGCGCCTGGCTATCCGGCGCAACCCGATCACACCGAAAAGCGCACCATCTTCGATTTGCTCGACGCAACGACCAATACCGGCATCGATCTCACCGAGAGCATGGCGATGACGCCGCCGTCTTCGGTGAGCGGGCTCTATTTCGCGCATCCGAAGGCGGAGTATTTCGGCGTCGGCAAAATCGATCGCGATCAGGTCGCTGACTATGCGCGCCGCAAGGGCTGGGATTTGGCGACGGCCGAGCGCTGGCTCTCGCCGATTTTGGCTTATGATCCGTTGATCGCGAAGGCGGGGTAACCGGGCATTGCGTCCCTAGGGAACCTGCATTCGTCCGCCGCAGCGCAGCATCGGTCGCAATTTGGTGGCCCCGGTCGCGCGGGCGCTGCTAGGAAGGCCCCTTGATCTCGGGGACTCTCATGAAACGCATCATCACCATGCTTGCGGCGGCGCTTGCGCTCGTCGCTTGCGCCACATCGTCGGCGCCGCAGAGCGGCTCGGGCGCGCTCGAAGTCGCGCCGCTGCAATACACGATGCGCACGCTGTCGAACGGGCTGCGCGTCTATTCGATGCCGAACGCCAATACGGCGAACGTGTCGGTGCAGGTTTGGTACGATGTCGGCTCGGTCGATGACCCGGAGGGCCGCTCGGGCTTCGCGCACCTGTTCGAACACATCATGTTCAAGTCGACGCGCAATATGCCGAGCGAGACGTTCGACCGGCTGACGGAAGATGTCGGCGGCTATAACAACGCCTCCACGTACGATGACTTCACCAACTATTACGAAGTCGTCCCCGCCAACCATCTCCGCCGCGTGCTGTGGGCCGAGGCCGATCGCATGGGCTCGCTGGTCGTCAACGAAGCGACGTTCGAGTCCGAGCGTGATGTCGTGAAGGAAGAGCTGCGCCAGCGCGTGCTGGCGTCGCCGTATGGCCGGTTATTTTATCTCTACCTGCCGCAAGTGAACTACACGGTGCACCCGTATGCGCGCCCCGGCATCGGCTCGATCGAAGATCTGGACGCCGCCACCGTTGAAGACGTGCGCGCGTTTCACGCCACGTACTATCGGCCGGACAACGCCATCCTCGTCGTCTCCGGCAACTTCAACCAAGCCGAACTCGATGCGTGGGTGGATGAGTATTTCGGCGACATCGAGCGGCCGGCGCGCGAGATTCCGCGCGACTATCCGGAAGAGCCACTGCGCACGCAACCGGTCGAGCGCACGGTCTATGCGCCGAACGTGCCGTTGCCGGCGGTGATGCTGTCCTATCCGCAGCCGGAATCGACGCATCCTGACATTCCGACATTGATGGTGATCGACGCCATTCTCTCGAACGGCCAATCGTCGCGGCTCTATCAATCGCTCGTTTACGAGCAGCAGATCGCCACCAGCGTCTTCACCAATCTCGAGGCGACGCAAGATCCCGGCGCGTACTCGCTGTTCGTCATTCTCTCTGGCGGCCAAACCGCCGATGCGGGGCTGGCGAGCCTGCGCGCCGAAGTGGCGCGCCTGCGCGACGCGCCGGTGACGCAAGCGGAGCTGGACGAAGCCAAGAACGAAATCGTCACCGCGACCATCCAAGGCCGCGAAACAGCCGAAGGCCGTGCCGATGAATTGGCCGATTCCGTCATTCGCTATGGCGATGCGGGCTACGCTGATCGTCTGCTTGCCGCGATCCAAAGCACCACAGCGGCCGACATTCAGCGCGTCGCGCGTTCGATCTTCAACGAAGATCGCCGCGCCGTCGTGCGCTACCTGCCGGAGGAAGAAGGCGCTGTCGGCGACACCATCGTGACCTCGCCGCTGGTGCGCGCCCGCGCACTCGACATTCCGGAGTCGGAGATCACGGTGTTTACCTTGGCCTCCGAAAGCGAGCGCGAGCAACCGCCGGCGGCCGGCACGCCGGTCAATGCGCGCATTCCCGCAGCCTCGCAGCGTACGCTGGCGAACGGCCTGCGCGTCATCGTTGCGCCCAACCGCGCGCTGCCGCTGATCAGCGCCGATCTGCGTGTCGCCTCCGGCAGCGCTGCCGACCCGAACGGCGGCGCAGGCCTCGCGGGCATGACCGCCGATCTGCTCACGCGCGGCACCACCACGCGCAGCGCTACCGAGATCGCGCGCCAGATCGAGTCGCTGGGCGCGGCGATCAGTTCAGGCGCTGGCGTCGATAGCTCGGCGGTCTCGATGCAAACGCGCTCGGATCGCGCCGCCGATGCGTTCACGGTGTTCGCCGATGTCGTGCGCAATCCGGCTTTCGCGCAGGAAGAGCTCGACCGCGCGCGCCAAGAAGCGCTCGACGGCTTGCAGGTGGCGCTCAGCGAACCGGGCCCGATTGCCAGCTTCGCCATGACCCGCGCCCTTTATGGCGAGACGCCTTATGGCGGCATCGCCTCGGAGGCTTCGATCACGGGCATTTCGCGCGAGGCGATGGGAACGTTCCATCAGACGTACTGGCGACCGGATAACGCCGTGCTCGTCATCACCGGCGATGTATCGGCGGACGAGGGCTTTGCCATCGCCGAACGCTATTTCGGCAGCTGGGCGCGGCCCGCCGCGCCAATGCCGGCGCGTCCGGATGCAAGCGCTTATGCCGCCGCGCCGCGCACCATCGTCGTCGATCTGCCCGATACCGGTCAGGCGGCGGTGCTGATGGGGCTGCGTGGCGTGTCGCGCACGGATGCGGACTACTTCCCGCTGCTGGTCGCCAACAACGTGCTCGGCGGCGGCTACTCGGCGCGTCTCAATGCCGAAATCCGTATTCGCCGCGGACTCTCCTATGGCGCCGGCGCTTCGCTCTCTGCGCGCGCGGCGCCCGGGCCGATCATCGCCTCGGCGCAAACGCGCAACGATGCGGCGGTGCAGGTCTATGAGCTGATGTCAGCCGAGATCGAGCGCATCGGCGACGTGATCGTGCCGGAGAGCGAACTAACGGCGCGCAAAGCGGTGCTGATCGGCGGCTTCGGCCGTGCGGTTGAAACGACAGCCGGTCTCGCGGGTCAGATTTCGACGCTGGCGCTTTACGGCCTGCCGCCGGAACGGCTCGGCACCTACGTGTCGGACGTGAGCGCGGTGACGCCGCAACAGGCGCTGGATGCGGCCGCCGGGTACTACGATCGCGACCGTGCCGATCTCGTCATCGTTGGCGATGCGCAACTGTTCTACGATGGCTTGCGTCGCGTGCGGCCTAACGCCGAGCGCATTCCGGCTTCGGAACTAAATCTCGACCGCGAATCACTGCGCTGAGTCGAAAAGCGCCGCAGCGTCAGGTGACGCTGCGGCGCGACTCGGTTACAGATTCGCATCAGTGGTGATGCGCAATTTCATTCGTGTGGTGGCTGTGGCCGTCGGTCTGAGCACGCTGTCGTTCGCGGCGGGCGTGGCTGGTGACCTTTCTTTGGCCGATCCGCCGAACTTCGGTGAGCGCGTTGTGTTGCGTTTGCCGCCGGACTTGCCGGCCGATAGCGCCCGCGCCGCACCGCTGCCGCCGATGTTATCCACAGCGTCCGCCGAAGCCGCGCCGTTGCCGCGCCGCCGCGCAATGCCGCTCCGCGCCCATGTGATCGCGGCGGAATACCTAGTTAATGACGGTGACGAGGTCGTACTCGTCAGCCTTCCGAAGCCGCGCCAGTATTGGGCGGCCGACGCGCTGACCCGGATCAAGGCTGCCTAAAAAGTGCGGCTTTGCCGCCACAGTGGCGCCGGGCTACTGCAACACCGCCAAAAAAGCGCCCCGTTCGAAGCGCTCTCCTTGTCTCCCATGAGCCATTCCTACGGGCCGAGTCTGTCAGGGCGTGGCGCTGCGGCATTAGCCGCGGCGCTGACTTTGGCAGGCGTGCCTGCGGTCGTTCATGCACAAGAGCAGCGCGCCCAGCCGGCGCCGCCGCCAATGCCTGGGCTCTACGTCGCCTCGGGCGCCACGCGCTATTCCACGCCTGGCGGCGCTGTCCGCTTCGTCTTCGATCGCACCGGCCGCACGGCGTTGCTGCAGTTTGAAGGCGATCCGGAAGTGCACGTTCTGCGCGCCGCTCAAGCGGCGGGCGGCGGCCTCATCTATTCGAGCGAGAACGCCAACGTCATGCTGCGCGTGACGCCGCAAGGCAGCCTCACGCTCTACACACGCAATCTTCAAACCGGCGCCGCAGCGACCGCCGAAGGCGACACCGATCGCCTCACGCCGGAAGCCATTGCGTTCGCGGAAATGCAGGAGCGCTTTCGCCGGCTGCAGGCGCAGGCGCGCCGCCGTGTCGGCCAGACCATCACCTTCTCTGTGCCCGCGAATTTGCCGCCTGCCGCTGCTGGCGTTGTGCTGGATGCTGCCGAACGCGCCGCCGAGGGCCTCGCTATGGCGCCGATGACCAACGTGCGCCGGGTCATCATCACCATTGGCCGCACGCCGGCCGTGGCGCTTCGCGGCGATCAGCTCTTCGTTCAGGTCGCGCCGCAATACGGCTACGCCGGCCGCCCGTCCTCCGGCTCGATCCGCAACGTGGTGACGGGGACGGTGCAGGGCCCGCAGCAGTAGAACCGTCGCAGCCGCCTTAGGGGCGGCTTTTCATTAGCCTTTGAAATTGTCCTTGCGCGCACGCAGGTCAGCGAACGCTTCAACGTCGGTGGCGTCGGGCTTCATGATCGACTGCTTGAGCAGAGGCGCGCGGAGAAACGGGTTGGTGCGCAGTTCGAGATCGAGCGTCACCGGCACTGTCGGTTTGCCTTCGCTGCGCAGACGCTTCACCTCGGCCACACGCGCCTGCAAATCGCGATTGATCGGGTCGTAGTAGATCGCAAAGCGGGCGTTGGCTTCGGTGTATTCGTGCGCGCAATAGAGCGTGGTTTCGCGCGGGAGTGCGGCGATCTTGGAGAGGCTCGTCCACATCTGCTCGGGCGTGCCTTCGAATAAGCGTCCGCAGCCCATCGAGAACAGCGCATCGCCCACGAACGCCACGCGCGCATCGTCGAACACGTAGGCGATGTGTGCCAGCGTGTGGCCGCCGACATTGAGGACGCGCGCTTTCAATCCGCCGAGTTCCACAACGGCACCGTCATCGACGACGCGGTCGGGATCGCTGCCGATGCGCGACACTTCCGCGGGCCCGGTGACGCGTGCGCCGGTTTTGGCCTTGATCGCGGCATTGCCGCCGGCGTGATCGGGATGCCAGTGCGTGTTCCAGATATCGGTGATGCGCCAACCCTTCGCGTCAGCTTGGCGCATGATTTCGTCGGCGTCTGGCGTATCGATCGCCGCCGTCGCGCCGCTTGCCTCATCATGGATAAGGAAACCGTAATTGTCGGAGAGGCAGGGGAATTGATGGATTTGAAGCATTCGCTAGCTTAGCTCTCACCCTCATGCGCGTCGACGTCTTTGCCCTCCAGCGTTTCTACGCCTCGCCGCTCGGTGAGGCTGCACGCAAAGCCGCGGCGCGGCGGTTGGCGGCGCTGTGGTCGAATGTGAGCGGGCTCGACGTGTTGGGCATCGGCTATCCGGTCCCGTATCTCGGCGGCGTGCGCCGCACGGCGCGCCGCGCCATTGCGCTGATGCCAGCTGAACAAGGCGCGGAACCGTGGCCGGGCGACGGGCCGGTTCTGAGCGCGCTCTCGGAGGAGACGCGACTGCCTTTCATGGATGCTGTGTTCGATCGCGTGCTGCTCGTTCACGCACTTGAAGAAGCCAGCGCCGCGCAGACGATGCTGCGCGAGGTTTGGCGCGTGATGGCGCCGGAGGGGCGGCTTGTCGTCATCGCCGCTAATCGCTGGAGCTTGTGGGCGCAATCGGACGCCACGCCATTTGGTTCCGGCCGCCCGTTCTCGCGCACGCAACTAGCAGCACTTTTGAGCGACGCGATGTTCGAACCGGTTGTCTCGGCGCGCGCGCTTTACGCGCCGCCGATGAGTTGGACGCCGCTGGTGCGTGCGGCTGATGCGTTCGAGCGGGTGGGTGAGCTGATCTGGCCGGCGCAGGGCGGGTTGGTGCTGATGGAAGCGGTGAAGCGGCTTTACGCGACGACGGCGCGTTCCCAGGGGCGTGTCCTTTTAGCCAAGGCGCCGGAGCGATCGCGCGAAGAAGCGCCGGGCGGCTTGCCCAAGCGCGAGTCCTGGCGTTAAACGCGAAGGTTCAATGAAACTCATCACCGCCATCATCAAGCCGAGCCGCCTCGATCCAGTGCTCGATGCGCTGAAGGATATCGGCGTCGGTGGTCTGACGGTTTCAGAGGTTCGCGGCTTCGGACGCCAGAAGGGCAAGACGGAAGTCTATCGCGGCGCCGAGTACGAGGTGAAGCTGCTGCCCAAGGTGAAGATCGAGGTCGTCGCGGCCGCCGACGTCGCCGACAAAATCGCCGACGCCATCGCCGCCGCCGCCAAGACCGGCAAGATCGGCGACGGCAAGATCTGGATCGCTCCGCTCGATTCCGTCGCCCGCATTCGCACCGGCGAAACCGGGCAGGCCGCGGTCGAAGGCTGATCCATCTCTCTAAGCTGTTGATTTCCGGCGTGGTATAGACCGGCGCCAATCGTCGAACATGGCTGCCACCGGCCCTGCCGGCGCGCTAGACTGTGCCGGCAGGCACTCTTTCAACTCGGGGTAGGTTCACATGCATACGACACGGCGCGCCCTTCTGGGCGGCACGGCGGCTGGTCTTCTTTTGGCGGCGGGCGGTTGCGCGCGCTCGGGCGCGGGCGGCAGCACCGAATTCCACGCACTGCTTGATCGCCTCGTCACCGACGTTCTGCGCGACGCGCCGGAATACGCCACCATGCTCTCGGTTCCGGAAGAGCAAGCGGGCGGGCGCTATATCGACCGCTTGAGCGATGTTTCGCGGGAGTCGCTGCGCCGCCAACTCGCCGTCGCTGAACAAGGCCTGACGGATCTGCGCGCCATCAGCCGCGACTCGCTGGAAGGCCAAGACGCCGTCACCTATGACGTCGTCGTCACAGCCGCCGAAAACAACATTGCCTCCGGCCGTTTTGAAACCGGCGGCGGCGCTGGCGCGCCGTATACGGTCACGCAGCTGACCGGCGCTTACACGCAAATCCCGGACTTCCTCGCCAGCATGCACCCGGTGACGAACCGCGATCAGGCCGACGCTTACCTCACGCGCCTTTCCGGCTATGCGCGCATGCTCGATCAGGAAACGGCGCGCGTCGGTGAAGACGCCGCCGCCAATGTTATCCCGCCGGACTTCGCCATTGATGGCGCCATCGGCCAGCTCCGCAACTTCGCCGGCATCGCAACGGCGCAGAATGTTTTGGTCACCTCGTTCCAGGGCCGTCTGGCCGGCGTTGCCGACATCGCCGATGCCGACAAGACCAGCTTGACGCAACGCGCCGAGACCATCCTGCGCGATGAAATCCTGCCGGCTTATCAGCGCCAGATCGAAGCGTTGACTGGCGTGCGCGCGCGCGCCGTGCATGACGCCGGCATCTGGCGTCTGCCGCAGGGCGAGGAAATGTACGGCGTCGCGCTGCGCTCCAGCACCACGACGTCGATGACCGCCGACGAGATCCACAATATGGGCGTCGAACTCGTCGCTCAGTTCAATAGCGAGATGGATGCGATCCTGCGGGCGCAGGGGGTGACGCGCGGTACAGTTGCTGAACGTGTCGCCGCATTGGGTCGTCGCCCGGATCAGATTTATCCCAGCACCGATGCCGGCCGAACCGAATTGCTGGCCGCGCTCAATGCGCAGAATGCGGCGATCCAGGCGCGGATGCCGGAAGTGTGCGGCACGCTCGCGCGCGCAGCACTCGAGATCAAACGCGTGCCGGAATACACCGAAGCCGGCGCGCCGGGCGGCTATTATCAGCCAGCCGCGCTCGATGGCTCGCGCCCTGGCGCCTATTACATCAACCTGCGCGATCCCGCGACCGAGTGGCCGAAGTTCACGCTGCCGACGCTCACCTATCACGAGGGCGTCCCCGGCCACCATTGGCAGATCGCCATCCAGCAAGAGGCGGGCGAACTGCCGTTCATTCGCAGCGCGCTGCTGGGCTTCGGCGCCTACGCCGAGGGCTGGGGGCTCTACGCCGAACAACTGGCCGACGAGATGGGCATGTATGCGAACGATCCGTTCGGCCGCGTCGGCTATTTGCAATCGGCGGCCTTCCGCGCGTCGCGCTTGGTCGTCGATACCGGCATCCACTCGAAGCGCTGGACGCGTGAGCAGGCGATCCAGTCGATGGTCGAAGCCACCGGCGATCAAGTGAGCTCGATCACCACCGAGATCGAGCGCTATTGTGTGTGGCCGGGCCAGGCTTGCAGCTACATGGTTGGCCGCCAAGCCATCAACCGCATGCGCGAAAGCGCGCGCACGACGCTCGGCGAAGCCTTCGACATCCGCGGCTTCCACGACACGGTTCTCACCAACGGCTCGACGCCGCTTTCGGTCACCGAAAGCCTCGTGAATCAGTGGGTGGCGAGCGTCTCTGGTCCTGCCAGCGGCGGCTGAGTGCGTTTGAAATTGTGAATGCAGGCGGCGGCGTGAGCGATCACGCCGCCGTTTGTTTGTGCGCCGCGGCGCCGCCGCGACGGCCCAGGAACCGGATGCCCTTCGTCCACATCTTCAGCGCTTCCCAATGGATGCCGGCGATGACCATCAGCGTCATCAGCGGATTGCCGGCCCAGACGCGCAGGATATTGGCGTCGGTGAGGGCCAAGCGCTCGCCTGCGAATGACGCGGTCAGCGCCACTTCGGCGCCGCGCTTGACGATCATCCCCACCGAGGTGCGTTCGCCGGGCGGGGTGATCTGGAATTCGTAAGCGAGATCCATTTCGAGGAAAGGTGAGACGAAGAATTCTTTCTCGCAAGCCTGTGCAATCGCGCCATTGGCGCTGGCCCGGGGCTTCAGCACATAGAAGTGCGACTCGCCGAACGTGTTCGACACTTCGTGCACGAGCGCTGCGAGCTCGCCGTCGCGGCGTGTACAGAAATAGACGCTGAGCGGATTGAACACGTAATTGAAGAGCCGTGGCATCGAGAGCAGCACGATCTGCCCGCCATCCCAGGCAATGCCTGCTTCGCGCAATTTGGCTTCGATCTGCGGGCGCAGACTCGCATTGATTTTGCCGGCGTGATCGCGGTCGAACAGCGCCAGCAAACCGGCGCGGTTGTGCGAAAAGAACTTCAGCCGCCGATTGAGCGCAGGCGCTTCCTCGATATCGACGCTCAGCATGAAGACCGGATAGCGCAAGCGATGCTTGCCGGGCCGCGTGTGAGCGACGTGCCCGCGATAGATGGCTGAACCCGTCACGCCGCCAGCTGTTGGTTGTGCGACGCCGGCAAGAAGATGCGGGTGGACTCATCAGCGACAGTCCACGGCCGGCGCAGACCGCCTAGCTGCTCGGCCACCGCGAGCCCGGCTTGCAAGCCGTCTTCGTGGAAACCAGCGCCGAAGTGGGCGCCGCAGAACCAGGTGTTACGCACGCCTTGCAGCGACCACGCCTCCTCCTGCGCGCGGATGGCGGCGGCGTTGAAAAGCGGGTGATCGTATTCGGTGTCGTAAAGCACGGCGTCTGCGCGCGGCATGGTGCGGGGATTGAGGGTGAGAAAGATGTTCTGTTTGCTCTTTATGCCCTGCAACTTGTTCATCCAGTAGGAGACGACGCAGCCGCCTTCCGGATTATCGCCGACATAATTCCAGCTCGCCCAGAGCGGTTCGCGGCGCGGCATCAGAGCGGGATCAGTGTGCAGAATGGCGCGGTTTTTGGCGTAGCGGAACGCGCCGAGCAGGCGTTGCTCTTCGGCGCTCGGATCGTCGAGCATGGCCAGCGCTTCGTCGGCGTGGGTGGCGATCACGATGTCATCGTAGCGCGCGGTGTGTCCGTTCGCATCGCGCACCGAAACGCCGCCGCCATCGCGCCGCACTGAAACCGCGCCCGCATTGAGCCGCACGTTTTCCGCGTAGGAGGCGGTGAGCTTATGGACGTAAGCCTGGCTGCCGCCTTCGACCGTCCGCCACTTGGGACGGCCTTGCAGCTTCAGGAGGCCATGGTTTTCGAAGAAGCGCACGAAGGCGCAAGCCGGGTAGTGATGGATCTCCGCCATCGACGCCGACCAGATCGCCGCCGCCTGCGGCAGCAAGTGATCGCGCTGAAACGCGTCGCCATAGCCGCGTCCATCAAGATATTCGCCGAGCGAGATCATGCTGTCCCGCGAGCTGAGCAGATCGAGCGGCGCGTTCTTGTAGAAGCGCAGCAGGTCGAGCGTCATCGACCAGAAGCGCGGGCTCAAGAGGTTGCGCCCGCCGCACAGAAACGCCGAAGCGCCGACCGAGGAATATTCCGTCTGCCCGCCATTGAGCGACACGCCGAATGACATATCTGACTGTTTCGTCGCCACACCGAGATGTTCGAAGAGGGCGATCAGGTTCGGGTAGGTGGCGTCGTTAAACACGATAAAGCCGGTGTCGACCGGGGTGGGCCCCAGATCGGTATCGACGATCACTGTGTTTGAGTGCCCGCCGAGGCGGCCGTTCTTCTCGTAAACCGTGACATCGTGGCGCTGACTGAGTAGCCAAGCAGCGGACATGCCCGAAATGCCTGAGCCGATGACAGCAATAGAGCGACGCCGCGATGGCCCGCCAGAGTTAAAGGGCATGGAGGTTTCCCGGTCCGGCCGCGAAAACCATGGCCGGTTCTGGCAGCGATACGGACTCAACGCTTCTCCGGTTCACACTGATCCAGGTTCCGCGCCGCTGCGTAGAACTGCCCATGCGTGCGCTAGAACTCTCGGCCGCTCCCGTGCGAACGGCGCCTTACGCGCGGCGCGCCAAGGAGCCTGTCGCTGTGCATAGCCCCGCCGATGAAACGGACGAGGCCCTTCTGGTCCGTGTCGCCGGGGGCGATCGGGAGGCGTTTGCCCGCTTGTTCGGCAAGTATGCGCCGAAGGTGAAGGGCTATCTGATCCGGCTTGGCGCGCGCGGGGCGGCGGCGGAAGACTTGGCGCAGGATGCAATGGTTTCGGTGTGGCGCCGCGCGGGCTCATTCGATCCGTCGAAGGCGAAGGGATCGACCTGGATTTTCGTCATCGCCCGCAACGCCTGGATCGATCGTCTGCGGCGCGAGAAGGTCGAACTCGCCTATCGCGCCGGCATGGACGAACCGGAGGAAAGCAGCGACGAGGCGCCCGATGAAGCCGCCGTCCGCTTGCAGACCGAAGAGCAAATTGCAGCCGCGCTTCTCACCCTGTCGGACGATCAGCGGCAAGTGGTGCGGCTTTCGTTTTTCGAGGATCGCCCGCATTCTGAAATCGCCGAGCGGCTGTCGTTGCCGCTTGGCACTGTGAAATCGCGCTTGCGGCTTGCCCTGATCAAGCTGCGCGCGCATTGGGAGCAAGTGCAGTGAACCCGCGTCATCATCCTTCGGCTGACGTTTTGGCGGCCTATGCGGCCGGCACGCTCGAACCCGGCTTTGGCCTCGTGGTCGGCGCCCACGTCGAGCAGTGCGCCGTGTGCCGCGCCAGCACGGCGGCGTTTGAGGCCGCATCCGGCGAAGCGCTCAGCGCACTTCCGCAAGCGGATGTCGCCGCTGATGCGCTGACGCGCGTTATGTCCCGTCTCGATGTTGCGCCGGCGCCTGCGCCCGCTATCGATAAGCGTCCGCTCATGGAGCGGCTGCCGCTGGGCAAGCGCAAATGGATCGCGCCGGGTGTGTGGGTGGCGGCGGTGCAGACGCCGCATGCGCAGGATAACCGCGTTTATCTGCTCTCGGTCGCGCCCGGCATGCCGACGGCGCGGCACGAACATACTGGCGCGGAATTCTGCACCGTGCTGAAGGGCGCTTTCCGCGATGAATCGGGGCTCTACGCGGCCGGGGATTTCGCCGCGACCGACGAGGATGTGGATCACCTGCCCGTGGTCGAAGGCGACGAAGACTGCATCTGCCTGTTCGCGACTGAGGGCCGGTTGAAGCCCAAGGGCCTGCTCGGTCGCTTGGCGTTTGCTTACGCCGACGTCTGAACTGGTCGGAATCCGCTCCCGCCGACCTGTGACCTGAGGCATAGTCCCGCCGCCTCGGGCGAGGCGGGATGGGACCATGACAAGCACACACATGGGCGCTGCGCCCACGCTGAACGCTGGCGCGCGGATCAGCGAAATCGACATGCTGCGCGGCCTCGTCATCGTGCTGATGGCGCTTGATCACGTGCGCGACTACTTCATCACCGGCGGCGGATTTTCGATCAATCCGCTCGACCCCGAACAGACCACGCCCTGGCTCTACGCCACGCGCTGGATCACGCACCTGTGCGCGCCGACCTTCGTGTTTCTCTCCGGCGTCTCAGCCTATCTGCAGTTTGCCCGGGGAAAGGCGACGCCGAACCTGTCGCTCTTCCTGTTCACGCGCGGGCTCTGGCTGATCGTGCTTGAGCTCACGCTGATCAGCTTCGGCTGGTCGTTTGGCTTTCCGTACCTGCTGTTGATGCAAGTGATCTGGGCGATCGGTTGGTCGATGATTGGTTTGGCGGCTCTGGTTTGGCTGCCCCGCATGGTGGTGTTGGTCATCGGCGTCGCCATCATTGCCGGGCACAATCTGCTCGATCCGATCAGCGCGCAGCAGTTGGGCGGCGTCGCCGGCCAGCTTTGGACGTTTCTGCATGATGGCGGCATCATCTTCGCGGGTGAGCAGCCGATCGGGCTGGCGGCGTATCCGATCCTGCCTTGGCTCGGCATCGCGGCGTTCGGGTACGGCGCGGGCGCACTCTTTGTGCAGCCGCCGGCGCAGCGCGACCGCACCTTGCTGTTGCTGGGCCTAGCCATGTTGGCGCTGTTCGTCGTGATGCGCTGGTTTAACGGCTATGGCGACCCGCTGTTCGCAACCGGTCCGGAAGCGATCGCGCGCAATTGGCATGATCAGCCGACACTGATGGCGCAGATCATGGTGTTTCTCGACGTGCAGAAATATCCGCCGTCGCTGCAGTTCGTGTTGGTGACGTCGGGGGTGGTCTTTGTGCTTTGGCCGCTGCTCACGCGCCTGCGCGGGCCGGTCGCTTCGCTGCTCACCACGTTCGGGGCGGTGCCGTTCTTCTTCTATCTGCTGCACATTTATCTGATCCACCTGCTCGCCATGGCGGCGAACGCAGCGGTGGGGCGCGATATCAGCGGCTTCTTCAACTATCTGATCAACGGCTTCACCCAGCCGGAACTGATCGCCAATACCGGCTTCAGTTTGCCTTGGGTGTATGTCGCTTGGATCGTGGTTCTGACGCTGCTCTATCCGCTCTGCCGCTACTGGCAGCAGCTGAAGGCGCGGCGGCGCGATTGGTGGCTTTCGTATCTCTGAACGAAAAGACGCCGCCCTCGGGGTAGCGAGGGCGGCGTCTCACGCCAGCGGGGCCGGAGAGATTAGCCCTGGGCCGGCATAAGGACGGTGTCGATCACGTGGATGACGCCGTTCGATTGGTTCAGATCGGTCGCCGTTACGGTTGACGTGCCGCCGGCCGCGTCGGTCAACACAACGCTCGAGCCCGAGAGGCGCGCCGTCAGCCTGCCGCCTTGCACGGTCGTCAAAGTCGCCGTGCCGCCGCCTGCTTGAATCTGCGAGATCAGATCAGCAGCTGACACGCGGCCAGAGACGACGTGATAGGTGAGAATGCCGCTCAGCGTTTCGCGTTGCGCCGGTTGGGTCAGGTTTTCAACCGTGCCAGCCGGCAGCTTTGCGAACGCGGCGTTGGTTGGCGCAAACACCGTGAACGGACCAGCGCTCGACAGCGTTTCGGCCAAGCCAGCGGCTTGCACCGCAGCGACCAGCGTCGTGAAATCGGGTGACGCAACAGCGGCGTCGACAATCGTTCCGGATGCTGCGGTTTGTTCCGCGGCGACCGGCGCTTCAGGCGCTGCTGGCGGCGCTTCGGCCGCGCCGCAGCTGGCCAAGGCGAGCGAGAACGCGGCAACCGCCGCGGTAGTCATAAGCTTCTTCATGATATCTCCTCACGTGCTCGTAGTCACGTTGAGGCAGTTACGCCGCGCCCATTGGCGCGGATCACACGCGTGCAATTACGCCGCACGTGATGCGTCGATGGAACTTTCGATGTCTTGCGCGAAGTTCATCAACGGTTCGGGGCGATACGAGGAATCGGCAATCCACCGCAGGCGCGCGGCTTCATGCACGTCGCCATAACGCGCAATGCCGCGCCGCCAACGCGCGCCGACGACATACGCAAGCGACGGCCGCGTGCTTGAGCGCAAAGAAGCGCCGATCGGATCGATCTCCGCGATGCAGTTCGATACGACCGAGCCCGGATCGCGGTCGAGATAGAGACCCGCTTGCTCGGCGCCTTCGAGCACCCAGAGCAACGCGCAATTGGAAAGCCCGCGATTGGGCCCGCCGCCGACGCCGCCATGATCGCCCGGAAACCACGCTTGCGCGACGCGCGGCTGCGCGAACGGCGAGTTGAAGGCGTCGACATTGCTCCACAGCGTCGGCTTGAACGGCGCGCGCCGCTCATCGATCGCCACCGCGTGGCGCGCATATTCGACCGAACGCGACAGCGCGGTGTCGTGAAACTCGTATTCCTTGTTCAGCCCGATCGAGATCGGCAGCAGGCGCGGAATGCCAAGCGAGCCCACCGTGTCCCAAACGCCGAGATAGCGAATGGCGAGATTGACGGGCGGGTTGGTGAATGGCGTCGTTAGCCTTGGCCATGCGATTGCGTGCGCGGTGCGGAAGCGTTCCGTCTGCGGGGCGTCAGCGCCGATTTCTCGCGCCCGATAAAGATCGATGCCCTCCTGCGCTTTGTCGACATGCGCGCGGCGCAAGATGCCGATCTTACGCAACAGTCCGGCAAGGCTGCGCACGGTGTAGGCGCCGCGCGAAAAGCCGAACAGGTAGAGCTCATCGCCGGGTTCGTAGTTCAGATTGATGAAGAGCCAGGCGTCGAGCAGGTTGTCGTCGAGGTCCGCGCCGGTCGCGCCTTGCCAGAGGCTCAAGCCGCTGAGCGATGCGCCGACGCCGGCGGAGTAATAGACGATCTGCGAGCGGCCTTGGCGGTCGCGCGACGCAATCGCGCGCGCCGTCAGCGCGACGTTGGTGAGCGTGCCGGCGTAGAGCCGCTGCCAGGTGCCGTCGCAGCAAATGATCAGCCGCTTCATGCGCGCCTCACGGCGTCAGTAGGAAGACAGCCTCTTCGGCGAAGAGGTTGGCGCGCCAGATCGTTTTTGCGAACGGCGCGCCGGGGCGGCCATTGGTCAGCGGGATGGCGGTTTCGATATTGAAGCGCATTTCGCGCGCCAGTTCGGCGAAGTCGCGGATGCTGCAGCGGCGCTCCAGCTCGCCATCGGCCCACGTAAGCGCGGCGGGCGTGCGCCCGCTCAACGCCAAGCGGTAGCGCGTGCGCATGTAAGCGGCGTTGCGCACCGAGACGATGACGCGTTCGCCGATGCGGCCGGCTTGGCGCAGTGCATCGCGCGGTTGCGCCAGATGCGTCAGCGTGTGCGAGAACACGACGAAATCGAACCCGCCGCTCGGAAACTCGGCCAGATCGCTTTCCGCGTCGCCCTGCACGACCGAAAGCCCGCGCACCACGCAACCGCGCACCGCGGCTTTGTCGCGCTCCAGCCCGCGCGCCCGCGCTTTGCATTCGCGCGTCAGCAACTGGATCAGACCGCCATCGCCGCAACCGACGTCAAGCACCTTGGCGCCGTCGCTCACCATGCGGGCGATGACGTCGTGGTCGCCGCGCGCGGGGCGGGCTTCCAGATCAAGCGGCGCCCCTTGGACGAGTTCGAGTTGCGCGGCCATCACGCCCCTCCGTGCAGCGACAGTTCACGGGCGGTAGCGCATGAATCAACAAAGCCGGTGAGCGCGGCTTCGAATTGCGGTTCTTCGCCGAGATAGGCGTCATGGCCGTTGTCGCTCTCGATCTCGACGAAACCCGCATCGGCGCCCGCTGCTATCAAGGCGCGCGCGACGGCGCGGCTTTCGGCCGGCGGGAAGCGCCAATCGCTGGAGAAAGCGAAAACACAATGGCGCGTCGAGCCGCCTTGGAACGCATTCGCCAGTCGGCCGCCGAAATCGCCGGCCAGATCGAAGCCGTCCATGGCGCGCGAGAGATAGAGATACGAATTGGCGTCGAAGCGTTCGACGAAGCTGGTGTTAGAGCCGGTGCTGTAACCTGCGTCGAAGCTGAAGCGCTCGCGCTTATGCGCGTCGCTGAGGCGCGCGCGCACGCTGGCTTCCGAGTGGCTCGCCACTTGCGTCGCCATGCGCGCGACGGTGAGGCCCTTCGCGGGCCGCACGCCGTGGGCGAGATAACCGCCGCCGCGCCAGTCGGGATCGGCCATCACCGCTTGCCGGCCCA
Organism: Hyphomonadaceae bacterium; assembly: GCA_022841905.1. Taxonomy (GTDB): domain Bacteria; phylum Pseudomonadota; class Alphaproteobacteria; order Caulobacterales; family Aquidulcibacteraceae; genus Vitreimonas. The sequence goes on from JALHQO010000003.1 coordinate 27,337, forward strand.
ATTCGGAGAGCGCGATGTTCTGCGCCGACTGGCGCGCTGCCGTCGCGATGGTGGCGCAGGCGAACACGCGCTTTGGGTAAGCGCTCGCCCAATGCAGCGCCTGCATGCCGCCCATGCCGGCGCCGATGACGAGGAAGAGGCTCTGAATGCCGAGCGCTTCCACCAGCATCGATTGCGCGCGCACCATGTCGGCAATGGTGATGGGCGGGAAACGCAAACTGTAAGCTTGCCCGTCGCGCGCCAGCGACGCTGGACCGGTGGTGCCCATCGAACCGCCGAGCACATTGGCGCAAATGACGAAGAAGCGGTTGGTGTCGATGGGTCGTCCGGGCCCGACGATGCGTGGCCACCAAGCGGGGCGGCCCGTCACCGGATTGGGGCTGGCGACAAACTGGTCCGTCGTCAGCGCATGGCAGACGAGCACGGCGTTGCTGCGCTCGGCATTCAACGCGCCATAGGTTTCGAACGCGATCGTCAACGGCGCGAGCATCTCGCCATTGGCCAATTGCAGCGGCGCGGACGCGTCGAAGGCGAGGGTGCGCACGCCCCCCGCCGCTTGCACTTTCGCTGCTGCATGAATCATGTGGGCGAGCCTACAGCGTTCCGCCCAGCCGATGCATCCCCCGGCGCGAGCAGCAGCTGTGGGTGACATCGCCCGCGCGCAGCCGTTGGCGGTTGTCTGGAAAGTGCCTAAGGTTGCCGCGCATGACCGATACCGGCCCCCAAAACGATCCGCTTGAGGCAGTCCGCCGCGAGATAGATAACGTCGACAAGTCCTTGTTGGCGCTGGTCGCGCAGCGTTTGCAGCTGGCCGAGAAGATCGCCGGCGCGAAGGATCAAGGCGGATTGCCGATTCGATCCGGACGCGAAGTGGCTTTGTTGCGCCGGCTGATTGCTGAAGCGCCCGCGCCGCTGGAGCGGGAACTGGTGGTCGAGCTTTGGCGCGCTTTGATCGGCGCCAGTCTACGCCGGCAGCGTATCGTCGACGTCGTCGTCGGCGGCGGGCGCAGCGACCCGACGCGGCTGTTCGATGTCGCGCGTCGTCATTTCGGCGCCAGAACGCGTATCAGCCACGTCGGCGAGCCGCAGGCGGCGTTGCAGAAGGCGGCGGAAAATCCGCAGACGGTCGTCGCGGTGACGCCGTGGCCGGCGGCGCCGGGCGTGGGCTCGTGGTGGCCGGCCTTGTCGGAGCGGCGCTTCCACGATTTGCATTTGATCGCTGGCCTGCCGTTTCTGAGCGGGGCCGCGAGCGGTGCGGAGCCAGAAGCGTGCGTGTTCGCCGCGGGCGCGACCGATTCAGCCGGCGGCGGCGACATCACCCTGCTGCTCGCGTTCGATTCTCACCACAAAGCGCAGCGCGCGCTGAATGAGGCGGGGCTTGTTGGTCGCGAAGTCGCGCGCTCCGAACCGCGCGTGCTGCTGCGGGTCGAGGAGTTTGTCGGCCTCAACGATCCGCGTGCAGCGGCGCTTAACAGTTATGGTCTCGAAGGCGTGCGCGTCCTCGGCTCCTACGCGCGCATCTGATGGCCATGATTTTCGATCGCATCGCCGTTCTCGGCGTGGGCCTTATTGGCTCATCGATTGCGCATGCCGCGCGCGAGAGCGGCGTGACGCGCGTGGTGCAACTCTACGACGCCGATCCCGAGGTTTGTCAGCGTGCGCGCGAACTGGGGCTCGGCGAAGTGTTCGACGATCCAGCCAAGGCAGTGGAGAAGGCCGAGCTTGTCGTGCTTTGCGTACCGGTTGGCGCCATGGCTGCGGCGGTGGAAGCCGCCAAGCCGGGGCTGAAGATTGGCGCCATCATCACGGACGTGGGCTCGGTAAAGCAGGCAGTGGTCGAGAGCGTCGGCGCAAAGCTGCCCACCTATGTTTACTTCGTGCCGGGTCACCCGATCGCCGGCACCGAGCGTTCGGGGCCTGATGCGGGCTTCGCCGCTCTGTTTCACAATCGCTGGCATATTCTGACGCCGCTGCCGGGCGACGAGCGCGAGGCCTATGCCGCGGCTGTGGATCAGGTCGAAGAATTTTGGCGCGCGTTCGGCGCCGATGTCGAACGCATGGCGCCCGATCGTCACGACGTCGTGCTCGCCGTGACAAGCCACTTGCCGCACTTGATCGCGTTCAACATCGTGGCGATGGCGGAAGATTTGGAGAGCGTCACCGAGAGCGAAGTGGTGAAATACTCCGCTTCCGGCTTTCGCGATTTCACCCGCATCGCCGCCAGCGATCCGACCATGTGGCGCGACGTGTTCTTGAACAACAAGGACGCCGTGCTCGAAGTGCTCGGGCGCTTTTCGGAAGATTTGGCTGCGCTGCAGCGCGCCATTCGTTGGAGCGACGGCGATACGCTCTACGCCCTGTTCGACCGCGCCCGCCGCATGCGCCGCGAAGTCATCGAAGCGGGGCAAGATACCTCCGCGCCGAATTGGGGGCGGGATCGGGATTAGGTCCCGAAAACCCAATCCCTAGTAAACAGGCGGCAGCATCCGCACCGGCAGCCCTTCGACACGCAGCACGCCGTCATGGGCGGAAATATCCAGCGTGATTTCGTCGCCCGTCACCAAATAGCCGGCAGCAAGCAAGCCGAGCGCGCGGCGTGCGCTGTCGTCGATGTTATCGCCTTGCGCGATGGCGTTGATCACCGGCGCGGGCCGATCGACTGGCAACACCAAACGCCCTTGCAGCCGGCGTTGCGCGTCGAGACCGCCATCGCCTGTGCCTGTCGTTTCAAGTGGTCCCCAGTTCAGCACCAGAGCTTCAAACCGCATCTGCCCGCCCGCTTGTCTCCAAGGCCCCAGCGGATCGTCCGGCGATTGTTCGAGCAGTTGCGCGCCTTCGCTCACCACGATCGCGGCGCGCATGGCTGGTACTTCGAGGCCAAAGGTTTCGAAACTACGCACCGGGCGCGGCAGCGTCAGCGTTTGGGCGTCGAACGAAACTTGATACTCGCCCGCCGCGCGCGGATCGGGGCGTGCATTGGCGACGATCTTCACGGCGCGCAGCACGCCGTCTTCAGCTGGATCGTCGAGCACCAGATTGTCGGCTTCGATGCCAGCGACGGCTAGGCGTCCGTTCTCGGTGCGCAAGCTTGCGATCAAGGCGTCGGCGCTGACGTTCGTCACCGCGCCGTTGGAGCGCGAGACTGCGATCGGCGATGTCGCTTCCAGGATGACGTGCTGGGGGTTGGTGAGCTGAATGTGCAGATCGGCGCTGTCGGTCGTGACGCGCCAGCCGCCGCGCGCGGGCGCGTAATTTACGCCCTGCAGTTCGAGCCGCATCAACATCGGGAAACCGTGGCGCACGATGCGCTCGACCGATGCGCTGGCGCCGGCGGCATTCTGCTCGAACGCCCACGCGCGAATGCGGCGCTCGGCTTCGTTGCCGACATAATTCCAGTAAAATACCCAGCCCAAAGCGGCGACAACGAACAGCGCCCAGGGAACAGCCAGCCAAAATCCGCGTATCTTCATCACGCTACGGTGCGACGCTTGTCCGGCGGCAGCAAGGCCTGACTTTCGCTTTCGAGAATGCGCTCGAGTTCCCGCATGAATTCGTCGCGCGGCAAGCCGGGCGGAATGGGCGGCAGCACTTTGAACGTCACATGCCCCGGCGAACGCGTGAGTCCTTTAGGTTTCCAGATAAGGCCCGTGTTGAGCGCCACCGGCGTCACTGGAATGTTGAGATCCTTATACATCGCGGCGATGCCCGGCTTGTAATCGGGCGGCGCATCGAGTGGTTGGCGCGTGCCTTCTGGAAAAATCAGCACTTGGCCGCCGCGCGCCACCGCATCGCGCGCGCCGCGCACCAGGCTCTTGAGCGCCTTGGCGTGACCGCTGCGATCGACCCCGATCTGGTTCTTCTTCAGATACGCGCCCATCACCGGCGAGTTTCCGAGTTCGGCTTTGTAAACATAGACCGGCCGCGGCAGGAACAGCGCCGGTACGATGGTGTCGAGCATCGACTGGTGCTTCATCGCGATCAGCGCGCCGCCTTGCGGCACGTGTTCCAGGCCTTCGAACGAAACGCGCGCGCCGATGATCCAGCGCAAGCCCCAAAGCGTGGCGCGGCCCCATGAGCGCAGTGCGACCCAAACGTAGCGATCGTCCATCAGCACGAACGGCCACAGGCTCAAGCCAACCACCGCCATCGAGCCATAAAGCCAGATGACGAAAATGATCGATCGGATCAGTTTCATGCGGGGTCCGCGGCGCTCTCTTCTTCGTCGGATTTGCCGAGGCTCAATACCGCCTCGCGCCCGCGGATGACCAGGTATTTCACGTATTCCGCGCCGATGCGGCTCGCCGCCGCGAGATCGCTGCGCCACAGCGCGGGGTCAGTCCAGCGCGTGCGTACCGGATAGGGCACGATCTGCGCCTCCGGCAAAGCCAGCGAGAGTTCGGCGTGCGAACGCGGCATGTGATAATCGTCGGTGACGAGGATGAGGCGCGTGTAGTTACGCTCGCGCGCCCAAGCGGCGGTTTCGGCGGCGTTGCCGAGCGTGTCTTCGGCGCTGCGACCGAGATCGATGCGGTCGGCGATGGCGGGATCGACGTTCAGCGCCGCATCCAGCAATTCTTCATCGGTGACGACGCGGTTGACGCCGGAGATTAAGAGCCGCTCGCCCTTGCGCTCTTCAAGCAAGCGCACGCCGGTTGAGAGGCGTTCGAGCGAGCCGCCGGTGAGCGCGACGATGGCGTCGGCGCGCTCGGGTTCTTGCGCGGGTTCGCGCACGTTTTCGGCAAAGCCCCAAAAGCCCGCCACGAACGCAACCACCGCGATGATGATCGCCCACGTGAAGAGCCCCCGCATCAGCCGAGCCTCGCGGCCTGTGCGTGGAAATAGCTGGCCGCCGCACGCGCGCCGGCGCCAGCGGCGATCGCCGCACCCAAGGGCGCGGCTGCAATCGGCGTGAGATCGACGGGCAGAATCATACCGATCCGAGCATCAAGGCTGACGCCTGGAATAGCCAGCATCAGAACAGCAAAGCCCGCGACGCCCGCAAGCACGCCGCCGATGAGGCCGGCATAAAGCCCCATGACAGCCGCTTCATCCGCGATGCGTCCGGCGGTCTCGCCTTGCGTGGCGCCGAGATCGCACATCACGGTCACCATCTCGCGCCGCCGCGCGGCGAGCCCGCGCGCCGCTAGCGAGACGATGATGCCCATCACCAGCGCGAACGCGATCGCGCCCCAGAAAGCGGCGTTGCGGACGCGCGTCGCCAGCCCCGCGCCAGAACTATCGTCCGGCGCTTCGATGACTTCGGCGGTCACCCCGCCTTGCGCCAAGGCCGCGACCAGATCGCCGGACACATCCACGTGCGCCGGCGCGGCCGTCAGTTCGACCTCGATAAGCCGCAGCGCCGGCATGTCTTCGGCTCGCACTTCACCGCCCAGTAGGGCGGCGGCGCGACCGGCCGTCATTGGCGCGGCGGAGGTGACTTGGACGGCTTGCGCCAGCGCCACTTCGGCCGCCGCGATCCCGGCCGGGCCCTCCGGGGCGAGCACGCGGACGATGGCGTAGTTCGAGCGCGCCGCCTCGTAACTGGCGGCGACCCGGTCCACCCCGCGTGCGGCCAGGCCGGCAGCGGCGGCGGCGAAGGCGGCGAAGGCCAAAGTCCAGAACATGGCGCGCTCGACGCCCGTCAGCGCGTTCCTCATTCGAACGCCTCCGCTTCCTCGGAAGCCTTCTGGCTGATCGGCGACAGCCGCCCACGTTCCATGCGCCAATGATTGAGCGGCGCGCAGTCGGCCAGGGTCTCGTCTTGGCTGGCGATCACGACGCCAGCGCCGACGCGGCGCATCTCGGCCAGCAGGCGCACGATGCGGCGTCCGTCGCCCGGCGACATGCCGGCGGTGGGATCGTCAGCCAGAATGAGCGCAGGCTTGGCTGCGAGCGCGCGGGCTATGGCAGCCCTATGCCGTTCCGCACCCGAAAGTTTTTCCACGGTGAGATCGGCGGCGTCGGTCAGGCCGACGAATTCCACAAGTTCGCGCACATCGTCAGCGTAGTCGCGCGGCTTTTGCCCAGCCAAACGCAGCGGCATGGCGATGTTGTCGAACGCCGTCCAGTTCTCGATGAACGTTGGATTTTCAGCGACATAGCCGATGCGCTTCTTCACATTTGCACGTGCGCGCGCACTCGCTTTGCCGACCTCGGCACCCAGGATTACACATCGTCCAGAACGGGGCTGCAGCGCTAGGCGCAGCAGGTGCATGAACGTAGTCTTCCCTGCAGCGGCGGGACCAGTAATGAGCGCGACCTCTCCGGTGCGCGCTTCGAATTCAATCCCGAACAATACAGTCGCGGTCTTGTAACCCGCGTCGACGCCAGAAAGGCGCGCGAGTATTCCGCGTTCGAACAGATCCTGTTCTGGGGTATTCGCACGGACCATGACTGGACAAGCCGAATAGAATCAATGCACCGGGTGGTACTGGGCTAATGGGCGTATCGTTAACATGATCCTGACCTGCACGTCTTGCTCGACAAGATACTACGCAGATGACGCGGCGATCGGGCCTTCGGGTCGGACGGTGCGCTGCGCGGCATGCGGTTTCTCCTGGTTTGCTGAGCCGCAGCTCGAGCTGCGGACCCAAGCTGTGGCCGCCGTTGCGGAAACCCGCGCCGAAGCCCCAGCCAAAGAACCTCTTACACGTGAACGTGTCGAAAGATTGCGCCGGGCGTCCGAACAACCTGGCCCGGCCCCATCAGCTGCCGCAAAATTCCGCGCCCAACAGGCTGAGCGCATGCGCCGTGAGCGCGCCCGCGCCGCCATCGTTGTCTGGGGCGCCACCGGCGCTGCCCTGGCCGCTTCGGCGACCGGCATGGTCGCTTTCCGTCAGGACGTCGCCGAACTGTGGCCGCGTTCGGCCAGCGCGTTCGCCGCGCTCGGCTTGGACGTAAACGTCTATGGCCTCGAATTCTACGACCTGGCCGTCGAGCGCGACTTCGATGGCGCGACGCCGATCCTTTTGGTCAGTGGCGAGGTCCGCAATATCGGCCGCGACGACAAGCTGGTGCCGCCTGTGCGTGTATCGCTGCGCGACACGGCGTCGGCTGAAATTTTCGAACTGGTGAACGTTATCACCGAACAGCCGGTTGCGGCTGGCGCGTCGGTGCCATTCCAAATCCGTATCGAGAACCCGCCGGCTGACGCCGTCGATCTCGAAGCAACGTTCGCCAGCTTCTCGGAAGCGCAATTCGCAGGCGGCCCTGCGCGCGTGTCGCCAGCCGCGCCGCCAGCTGCGGCAGTGGACGATGCGCTCGTGCTCGACCAACCGATTGGCGATGAGCTGCTGCTCGAAGAGCCGATCACCTCGAGCGAGATCGGGCCGATCGAAGGTCTCGCGCCGCGCTTCGGCAATAGCTGACGCGCTTGCGCGTTCTGCTGAACGCGGATGAGATCGCCGCGCGCGTAGATGCGCTGGCTGAGGGGTTTGCATCTCAAGTCGATGATGGCTGGACGGTTGTCGCGCTGCTGCAAGGCGCGATCCCGTTTGCGGCTGACCTAATGCGCGCGATCGAAAAGCGCGGGCGCCATCCGATTTACGATTCACTCTGGCTCGAAAGCTATCGCGACGCGCGCCAAAGCTCGGGCAAGGTTGTCGTACGCGCCGATATCTCGCGCTCAATCGAGGGTAGGCCGGCGCTGATCGTCGACGACGTCTTCGACAGCGGTCGCACTATCGCCTATGCGCGCGCTCACCTGATGGCGAAAGGCGCAACCAAGACGCTGGCCTGCGCCTTCGTCCGCAAACCGCAAGCCATGGGCGAAGCGATCGACGCCATCGGCTGGGATGCGCCCGACGATTTCCTCGTCGGCTACGGCATGGATTACGCCGGCCGCTACCGCGGCCTGCCGTTCATCGCTGCACTCGATCCCTGATCAGCCGCGCCGCGCAAAATCCATCAGAAGCGAACCGTTCGCGCCATCGGGCACGCGCAGCTGCAACGCCCCGCGGCTGGCGGTGAAGTCAGTTTCGACATCGCCGATGCGGCCGCAGGTGAAGTTCAAGCGCGGTGAGGGCGTATCGGTGAAGCTGGCGGTCCAGCGATCGACTTCGCCGCTCTCGGGCGCGCCGGCCCACTGGAACGTCACGCCGCTCGCGCCTTCTGTCACTTCCAACGCAACCGAGCGCGCGCCTTGCCAGCCTGTGGGTTGGCCGACGCGCACGGCGCGAACGAGATCGTAGGTTCCTGGCGCAATCGGTCCGCCCGGCAGATCGACGGCGGCCGTCACCGCGCCGGCCTCCTCGATGCGCACCATGCGCGCGACGTCGGGCGTCACCGTGTTGCAGGCCTGAACTTGCGGCACTGGGCCGGGTGCGTCTGGCGTTTGTTGTTGCGCGGGCGGCGTGCAGGCCGCGAGCAGCGCGGTGACGGCGACCGACAAAAGAAACTTGCGCATGCGTCCTCCTTCACCCCGCGCAAGAGTGTGGGGCGCTAGGCAGAGAAAGCAAGGCTAGCTATCGCCAAACCGATCCATGAGGCGGCGCAGGTATTCGCGTTCCGCTTCGGGGCGGTTGGGATCTTGGGCGCGGCGGCGGATTTCGTCGAAAATTTCGCGCGCGCGCACTGGATCGGCGGTGTCGGGAATTTCGCCTTCGCCATCGCCGCGGGCGGAACCGTTGGCGCGCCCGAGCGGATCGCGCCCGACTTCACCTTCGCCGCCGCTTTCGCCTTGGCGTCCGCGTTCGCGGATTTCCGCGGCTAAAGCGTCCGCGCCTTCGCGCAAGCGCTCTAATGCTGCCGATTGCGCTGCTTCCGCGCCTTCCAGATCGCCGCGGCGTAACGCGTCTTCGGCTTGGCGCATGGCTTCGCCGGCGGCGTTGAGATCGTCGCTGGGTGCGGCGCCGGCTTCGTTGGCCATCTCTTGCGCCTCGGCGAGGCCTTGGCGGATTTCGCCTTGGCGCTGGGCGAGGGCGTCGCCGCCTTGGCCGCCTTCCTGCTCGCCGCCACTGCCGCCTTGGCCTTGCTGCTGCTGCTGTTGTTGTTCCTGTTGTTGTTGCGTCTCGTCGCGCAGCGCCCGTTGCTCGCCCATGGCTTCGGCGAGCTCGTCCATGCTCTGCTGCATCTGTTCGTCTTCGCCGCCTTCGCCCTCGCCGCCTTGGCTTTCGCTCAGCTGTACGTCGAGATTGGCGAGGATGCCGGCGAGCATTTGCAGCAATTGCTGCGCTTCGGCGTTGCGGCCTTGCTGCGCTAAGCGCTCGACCTCGGCCAACAACTCTTCGATGTCTTGGCCGCTGATCTGGGCTTGATCTTCGGTGTCTTCATTGTTGGCGGTTTCGCCATTGCGCATCGCTTCTTGCACGAGCGCTTGCATGTAGTTTTCAGTCGCGCGCCGTAGCGCTTCCAACAATTGGTTGATGCGTTCCGGCGGGGCGCCTTGCGCCAAAGCTTCCGCGAGCTGGCGCTGCGCTTCTTCGAGCGCGCGCCGCGCATCGCCAGAGCCGCCATATTCGGCGCGCAGCGCTGTGCGCCAGAGCGTGTCGGCGGCCAGATCAGTGTCGCCGATTTCGGCCGCTACATCGAGCTGCGCCCGCGCCGAGCGGAAACCTAGATAAACCGCGAGATCGCGGAAATAGCCGTCTTCGGGCAGCATGGTCAGCGCATCGATCAGACGCGCGGCGTGGCGGATGCCGCCCGGCGCACGTTGCAGATTTGGCCGACGGTCGTAATTGCGCACGTCGATGCGGAAGCCGTCCATGGCGGCGCCGGTGGGCCGCGTCTCACGCCGCACCTCGGCAGCGCCGCGATACGCGCGCCGTTCCGCCAGAATGTGCCGGCGAATTTCGATCGCGGCTTGCGCCAAAGGTTGCAGAAACACTTTCTCCGGCAGCGTCATGCGCAGCGGGTCGCTGACGCCTTCTTGGCCGAGCGCATCGAAAGCGACGATGAACGCTTCCACTTCCATGCCCGCATAAGGATGCGCGGCGAGATCGACTTCACTTTCCGCTTCCGCTTCGCGCGGATCGCCAGCCGGTGATTCAATCGGCGTATCCACAGGATCGGCCTGCAGCAGCCCTTGCGGCGGATTGAGCGGGCGCACGCGTAACGCTAAGCGCTGCACGCCGAAATCATCCGATGCACGCCAACCCAGCCGCGCATGCTCTTCGGGCAGCATTTCGATGGGGGCGCTGAACGCAGCCGTGGGCGCAGCATCCGGCGCAGGCGCGATGCGCCAGAAGGCGCGCGTATGGAAGCGCACGATGCGCAGGCGCCCCGCGCCCGGTATCGCTAAGCGCGCTTCCCACGCGCCGTCAGCGGCGCGCGTAAACAGCACTGAACGGCGACCGCCCTGGCCGTCATACACCAGGCGCGGCGCGCCGACCGGGCCCGTTACGCGCACCATCGCTTCAACCGAAGGCGGCGTCGGCACGCGTTCGCCGATCACGTCGCTCAGTGAAATGGGTGGCGCGTTCGTGTACTCAGCCGGCGTCACCCAGGCCTCCACTGCCATCTCGGTATCGCCGAGCAGTGGGCCGGGATCGGGTAGGAAAGCGCGCGCTAAACGGTCTGGCGCTTGTGCGCCGGCAAACACCAAAGCCCCGAGCAGCGCCACGAGCAGAACGTAGCGCAACTTGTAGCGATCGAAATCGTCGAGCCGTGCCCGGGGCGGGCCGGCGCGAACATGTTCGGCGCGCTCGATCGCGCGTTCGCGTTCGCGCGCCCAGAGCGCCATAGCGAACGCGTCGTAGCGCGCCGGGCGATCGCGCAGCGCATCGAACGAGCCAGGCTCGAGCTTCGAATCCACCGCCAGCCGTGCGCGCGCTTCTTCCTCGGTCGGCGCTTGCCATTCCTTATAGGCGCGCCAGCCGAGCCAGCCGATCAGCCCAAGCGCTGCAATTGCGCTCAAGCTCTGCGCCAGCAGCGGCAAGCGTTCATGCGCGCCGGCCAGCGCCAGCAGCGCCCAGACGCCGACCACAGCGCCCAGCACGAACCCGGCCCGCAGCGCCCGTTCCAGCGCAAGCCGCTGGCGGGCGCGCGCGGTTTCACGCGCGAGCTGGTCGAGGGCGTCCTGGTGCTTCATGGACCTGAGTGGTGGCCTCCGCGAGGGCCGAGCCTAACCCGGCGCCTCTGGCCAAACCATGACCGTCGCCAGCCGCGGGCAGCGCTTTCGTCGCTATCCTTGGCTTAATCGGCGCCCCAGGGCGCGGGTGGGGCGGGAACCGGGCGGGTCAGATCGAACTCGACACGGAGGTGGCGGTTCGGGCGGCGCAGCTCATAGGCGTAGATGCGGCCGGGATGCACCTCGACGGCCCAGACGTTGGTCGTCGATTGCGGGATGTTGTTGGCGACGAAGAGATCGCGCGAAAACTGATCGACCGGGAATTCCTGCCGCTCGGCGGTGCCGGCATTGGCGGTGTCGCCGCCATATTGGGTGAGCACGTCTTCGCTGCCGTCATCGTGGCGGTGATCGTGCTTCAAGCGCAGGCCCTCGCCGGTGCGCGTGATGACCCAGGTGCGCGAACGATTATCGCCGACATGGAACGGCACGCGGATTTCAGTCGCGCTGCACTCGCGCACCTGCATGACGAGCCGCTGGCTGGCGAAGTCGGCGTCCGCCGCTTCCGTGGTGACGACGCGGCCCTCGAAGCTTTGCCCGCACAGCGCCGAGAGATTGGCGAAGAACTGATCTTGGGGTGAGGATGGCGCTGGCGCCGAGGCGCAAGCGCTTAGCGCCAGCGCGGCGGCGGCGAATACAACGTGTTTCATCATTCTGCTCAACCCCAATCCGGAATGCGTTCCAGTTTGAGTTGATCTTCGAGCGTCCAGCGCTGTCGCACAACCTCAAACCGATCGCCGCGCACCAGAACTTCGGGAACAAGCGGACGGGCGTTGTAGGTCGAGGCCATCACGGCGCCGTATGCGCCGGCCGTCATAAAGGCGACGAGGTCGCCGGGCTTCAGCGACGCCAGTTGGCGATTGCGCGTGAAGGTGTCGCCAGTTTCGCAGATCGGGCCGACTACATCGTAGGCGACACGCGCGTTGCTGGTGTCGCTCAGCGGCTTGATCTCGTGATAGGCCTCATAGATCGCGGGGCGGATGAGGTCGTTCATCGCCGCATCGAGCACGACGATTTCCTTGTCGGGTCGCTCCTGCAAGCGGATCACGCGCGAGAGCAACACGCCGGCATTGGCGGCGATCAGACGTCCTGGCTCGAAAGCGAGCGCGACATCGAAGCCGTCAAACACGCTTTTAACCATCGTGGCGTAGTCATCCGGTGAAGGCGGCGGTGGTTCGTTGAAATAGGGCACACCAAGCCCGCCGCCCAAATCCATGCGCTCGATGCTCAACCCATCGGCGCGCAGTTTTTCCGCCAAGCCGCGCATGACGCGGAAGGCGTCTTCCAGAGGTTTCAGATCCCGGATCTGGCTGCCGATGTGAACGGCGAGCCCTTTGGCGGCGAGGTGCTTATCGGCGCTGGCTCGCGCATAGAGCGCGAGCGCTTGGGCGCTGGAGACGCCGAACTTGGTGTCGCCCTTGCCGGTGGAGATCTTCTCGTGCCCGCCAGCGCCGACATCGGGATTGACGCGAATGGCGATGGCGGGCGCTGCGTTCAACGATGCAGCGATGCGCGACAGCGCCTCTAGTTCGGCGATGCTCTCGACGTTGATCTGGTGCACGCGCGCCTTCACCGCGAACGCCAGCTCCTCTTCCGTCTTGCCGACGCCGGAGAAGACGATGCGCTCCGCCGGCACGCCGGCTTTCAGCGCGCGCTCGATCTCGCCTTGGCTTACCGTGTCGGCGCCAGCGCCTTTGCGCGCGAGAGTGGCAAGCACGGCGATGTTGGCGTTGGCTTTGACAGCGAAAGCGACAAGCACCTCGCGCGGCGCAAAGGCGCTCTTGAAGACGTCGTAGTGACGCTCAAGCGTGGCGCTCGAATAGACGTAAGCCGGCGTGCCGACCGTCTCGGCAATGTCCGCGAGGCGGACGCCTTCGCAGAACAACGCGCCATCGCGATAATCAAAGTGATTCATGTGCTTTCGGACCGCGGGTCTTCAGACCCGCATGTTCGCCTCAATGCGGGCCTGATGGCCCGCGGTCCAACTAGCCTGGCTGAGCGCCAGTCCGGTACTGCGCGCAGCGCGCGTCTGGCTCTTCGTTGTTGTCGATCTGGCGCTGGCAGTCGCGGCGGATGACGTCGTCGCTGTTCCAAAGCGGATCGGGACGGTCGAGGCTGCCCTTGACGCCGCAGGCGCTTAGCATCGTTAGCGCCAGCAAACTCAGAATTACGCGGCTCATGCGAACATCTCCTTCCAGCGCTCGATCTGCTCGCGCACGCGCTGCGGGGCGGTCCCGCCATAGCTATCCCGGCTCTCGACCGAATTTTCAACCGTCAACAGCGCCCGCGCCGCCTCGCTGATGCGGCTATCGACGCTTTGGAATTCGCTCAACGGGAGATGCGCCAATTCGGCAACGCCGGTTTCCTCGGCCCGGCGCACGATCCGGCCGGTGATTTCGTGGGCTTCGCGGAACGGCACGCCGAGTTCGCGCACCAGCCAGTCGGCAAGGTCGGTGGCGGTGGAATAACCCCGCGCAGCGGCGGCGCGCATGGGTTCGCGATTGAAGCGCATGGTCTCGATCATGCCGATCATGGCGGTGAGCGAGAGCGAAAACGCATCGAAAGCGCCGAAGGTCAGCGCTTTGTCCTCTTGCAGATCCTTGGCGTAAGCGAGCGGCAGTTTCTGGACGATGGCGTTCAGCGCCGCGAAATCAGCGCCGATGCGCGCGGCCTTGGCGCGGATCAGCTCAGCCGCATCCGGATTGCGCTTTTGCGGCATGATCGACGAGCCGGTGGACCACGCGTCGCTCAACGCCGCGAAGCCGAATTGCGGCGAGGTCCAAAGTACAATCTCTTCCGCCAGCCGCGACAAATGCGTCACCGCGATCGCGAGTGAAGAGAGTGCGGCCATCGCAAAGTCGCGCGAGCCTACGGCGTCGAGCGAGTTGGAAGCGGGCGCGTGAAAGCCCAGCGCATGCGCCGTCATATCCCGATCGATCTTGTAGCCGGTGCCCGCGAGCGCGGCTGCGCCGAGCGGGCATTCCCAAGCCGCCTCCAGCGCACCGCCCACCAAGCGGACGCGGTCGCGTTCGAACATCGAGACGTAAGCCAGCAGGTGGTGCCCGAGCGTGATCGGTTGCGCTGTCTGCAAATGCGTAAAGCCTGGCATGATCCAGTCGACGTGCTGGTCAGCGCGCTTCACCAGAGCCTGCTGCAACACGCGCAAGCCATCGCCCGCTTCGCGGCTGGCGCGCATTGTCCAGAGCTTGAAATCGGTCGCCACCTGATCGTTGCGGGAGCGGGCGGTGTGCAGGCGCTTGCCGGCTTCGCCGATACGCTCGGTCAGGCGCGCTTCGATATTGAGGTGGATGTCCTCAAGCGCTGCGGAAAAAGGAAACCGCCCCTCGGCGATTTCTGCGGCAATCTGATCTAATCCTCCTTGTATCGCCGCATTGTCTTCTCTCGTAATAATACCCTGGGCAGCCAGCATGTCGGCGTGCGCCTTCGAGCCTTCGATGTCCTCGCGCCACAAGCGCTGGTCAACATCGATCGAAGCGTTGATCGCTTGCATTGCATCGTCAGGCTGCGCCGCGAAACGGCCGCCCCACATTTTTTGGCCGCCTGGAGGAGTGGAATTGGACACGAACACAGGCTCCGCGCGGAAGAATTGGGCTTTATGGGTGGCGTTGGCGATGCTGACAGCCGGCGCCGTGGCTGTCCTTTACGTGCTTTTCGCCGCGTCTTCAAAGCCGGAGAACGCTACAGGACTGAGCCGATTCGCAACCGGTGAAATGCTGCGCCTCACCAGCCTCGAAGCGCCGCCGCCCATGCCGACCCGGACTCTGCAGGATGCGACGGGCGCCGAGACCACGCTGGCCGTCTATCAGGGCGAGGTGATGGTGCTCAATCTGTGGGCTACCTGGTGCGCGCCGTGTGTGGAGGAGATGCCGACGCTTGGCGCGCTGCAAAGGCGCTTTGGCGATCGGCTGCGAGTCATACCCGTCAGTGTGGATAGCGAGGCAGATCGCGCCCGCGCGCAAGCGCAGCTGGCGGAGCTTTCAGACGACTCGCTGCCCTTCCTCATCGATATCAGTCGCGGTGTGCTGTTCGACGCCCAGGCGCCGGGCATGCCAGTGACGATTATCTATGACCGCGACGGCGCCGAGATCGCCCGCCTCGCTGGAGGCGCGGACTGGGATAGTCCCGAGGCGGTGGCGATGCTGGAAGCGGTGGTGGCGGAGGGGCAATGAGCCTCGCGCCCTTCATCGAAACGGAGCGCCTGCGCTTGCGCGGGCACACGCTGGCGGACTTCGAGAACTCAGCCGCCATGTGGGGTGACGAGAACGTCACCCGCTTCATCGGCGGCAAGCCATCGACGCGCGAAGACAGCTGGCGGCGCTTTCAGAGTTTCCTTGGCCATTGGCATCTGATGGGCCACGGCTATTGGCTGATCGAGGAGAAGGCGACCGGCGCCTATGTCGGCGATGGCGGCTTCGGCTCGTTCAAGCGCGATTTGGGCGGCATCCCGTTCGATGCGCCCGAACAGGGCTGGGCGCTGTCGCCCACTGTGCACGGTAAGGGCTATGCCACCGAAGCGGCGTCAGCGCAGATCGCTTGGGCCGAACAGCATTTCGGTCGCACTGATTTCGTCTGCCTGATCGCGCCGCAGAACACGCCGTCGCTGCGCGTCGCTGAAAAGCTCGGCTATCGCGAATTTGGGCGCACCCACTACAAAGGCGAGCCGAGCATTCTATTCCGCCGCGCCTAGAAGTACGGATAAAGCGCCAAGCGCACGCGTGAGGCTTGCGCAAGCACGTCGCGATAAGCTGGTGGGGCTTCTGGCGCGCTCGCCTGTGACCAGAGGCCGACAAATCGCGTCATCTGCGCTGAGGCATCGCTGTACGCTTCGGCGTCTTCGCCGCTGAGCTCCGCTTGTCCGGCTTGCAGCACG
This sequence comes from Hyphomonadaceae bacterium, assembly GCA_022841905.1. Lineage (GTDB taxonomy): Bacteria > Pseudomonadota > Alphaproteobacteria > Caulobacterales > Aquidulcibacteraceae > Vitreimonas. Next base: position 43,290 of record JALHQO010000003.1, read on the forward strand.
GCTTGGGCGGCGAGGGCCGCGCCCATGCTGTGCTGGTATTCGATCGCGTCGACGAAATCTTGCTGCACCACGCCTTGATAGAGGCCGGTGGCGATGTCGACCATGCGTGCGGCGAGCGCCGCGTCATCGATTTCCGCGAGCGCGTCGGCGGCGCGGTCGATCTCGGCTTCCGCTGCATCGATGTGGGCGGGCGCGCCATCAGCGGCGGCGCGGACGATGGCGACATTGAGTGAGCCGAACTGATCGGCGGCGACGTTGTACACTTCGAGCACGCCTTGCTCGACCAGGATGCCCGCTTCGGCGGTTTGGCCTGCCGCCGCAACGCGGTCCGCCGCCAGTACGAAGCCTTTGAGGTGCGCCAGGCGCAGCGCCGTGAGCTGATCGCCGGAGACGCCGGCATAGGCGCTCGCCGCGCCCGCTTCGCCACCGGGGCCGCCTTCGCCGCCAGGCGCGGTGGCTGTCGCCGGAGAAGGCGCAGGCGCGCTGGCGCCGGCTTCACCGGCCTCGCCGCCATCACCGCCTTCGCCGCCAGCCGAGCCGCTTTCGCCGCCCTCGCCGCCGCAGGCCGCAGCCAAACAAACCACCGCCGCCGCGCCGACCGCGCGCCAGTATTTCAGTCTGATGCCGCTCATGCGCCACGCCCCTTCGGAACTTCGAGGGGCTCGTCTGCCTTAAATGCGAACGGCTCGCAAGAAGCAAATGCTGCTTCTAACCGCCGCGCCCGCGCTCGCCACGCTCGCCGCAGCCGCCGCGCTCGCCTCGTTCTCCGCGTTCGCCCCGCTCTCCGCGCTCGCCATAGTAGTCGCCGCGTTCGCCGTAGCCGTGGCCGGTTGCGCCATGCGCGTAGCAACCGCCGAGCGCGACGAGTGCAGCAGCGGCGCCAACAGTGCGCCAAGTTTTCAGTTTGAGATTGACCATCGTGTTCCTCATGGTGGCGGTGTCCGCCGCAAGAGTGATCTGGCTCAGGATCAAAGGTTACACATGACGATCATCCTTCAAGGGGTTTTGGCGCCTGAAGACATTGCGCGTGTGCGCGGTGAACTTTCGGAGATCGCGTTCATCGACGGTAAGCGCACTGCAGGCGCGGCCGCCCGCGGCGTGAAGCAGAATTTGCAAGCCGACGGTTCCGATCCAAAGGCGCACGCGTTGGAGCGCTTCGTCGTTGATGCACTGCGCCGCCATCCGTTGTTCGAATTCGCGGCGCGCCCGGCGCGTCTCACGCGCTTGCTCTTCTCGCGCTACGAACCTGGCATGACTTATGGCGCACATACGGACGATGCGCTGATGGGGCCCGCTGATGACAAGCTCCGCACCGATCTTGCCTTCACGCTCTTTCTCGAAGATTCGAGCAAATACGAGGGCGGCGCGCTCGTCATCGATAGCGCGCTGGGCGAGCAGGAGATCAAGTTGGAAGCGGGCGACGCGATCGTTTATCCCGCCGGCTCGATCCATTACGTCGCGCCAGTGACGAGCGGCGCGCGTTTGGCTGCGGTGGGCTGGATCGAAAGCTTCGTGCCGGAAGCAGGGAAGCGCGAGATTCTGTTTGATCTATCAGTCACGCGCGATCGCCTGGCGGCGGCGGGCGTGGCGCGGGACGAGTTGTTGCGACTTGATAAGAGTATTTCGAATTTGCTGCGCATGTGGGCGCGGTGAGGTTCAGCGGAACGGCTGCACGTCGTCTCTGAACACGCGGTCTTCCAGCAAATCGCTGCCGCCGATCGCGCTGCGCTTAAGCGCGACCCAGGCAAACACGATGCCGGACACGAGCGACACCGGCAGACCGATGACCAGCGCCAGCGGGATCATGGCGAGCGACATGGCAAAGGTGAAGCTCTCGCCAGCGCCTTCGCGTTCGTAGTCGGCGACCAGCGCCAACAGTTCGATCAACACGAAGGGTGCGGCGATCGCTATGAGCGCGCCCGCGATCACCACGTGCAGCACCACGATGCGGCGCGCGCGCGGCGCTTGCCCGGTCGCCCAACTGACGCCGAGCGAAATCAGCGCCAGCGCAAACACCGCCGCACCCGCCACCAAAGCCAAACGCTGTGGGTTGGGGTCGTTGTAAAAGAGCGCCGCCGGCCAGCCGATCGCCAGCGCAAGTGCTGCCGGCGTCCACAGCAAAGTGGGCTTGCGCCAGCTGAGCGGCGCGATGCGTTGTGGGACCGGGGCGATCATCGGGCGCATCCTAAGCGGCGCCATCGCGGCGTCACTGAGGCGCAACCGGCAGGGCGTGCGCTTTCCCCAGGCGCGCAAGCATGGTTGAAGCTTTAGGCATGGACGCCCGCCAATACGCGCCGGCCACGGTCCGTAACCGCGAGCCAATTCTTGCCGTTTTGCAACGCGTGCTGCCGCGCGCGGGGCGGGTGCTGGAGCTTGCGTCGGGGAGCGGGGAACACGCCGTGTTCTTCGCGGCCGCGATGCCGGAGCTGCACTGGCAGCCAAGCGATCCCGATCCAACCGCCCGCGCCAGTATCGCGGCGTGGATCGTGGCCGAAGCCGCGAAGAATGTGTTGGCGCCGCTCGATATCGATGTATGCGCGGAGGATTGGGGCGCGGGCGGACCTTACGACGCCGTGCTCGCAGTCAACATGATTCACATCTCGCCATGGGAGGCGACGCTTTGTTTGACGGCGGGCGCCGCCACCGTGCTGCGGCCCGGCGGGTGGCTGGTCACCTACGGGCCCTACAAGCGCGATGGCGCGCACACGGCGCCGTCCAACGAGCAGTTCGAAGAATGGCTGCACGCGCGCGATTCGCGTTACGGCGTGCGCGATATCGCCGATGTCGAAGCAGCGGCCTTCGCGCAAGGCCTAGCGCTGCGCGAGATCGTGGAGATGCCCGCGAATAATTTCATGCTGGTGTTTCAACGACACTGATCGGCGCCACGCGCCGCTGAAATCTCGTCCATGTCACCAAGATTTAAGCTGCGCGCCACATTCGCGTGGCGCTTCGCCCCTATCTCCAGCGCGCGGACACCTCCTCGTCCGCGCAACTGATGAGACACACATGCGTACTGCACTCACCGTGCTCGAGTTCACGATCGGAAGCGCACTTCTGATCGGCCTCATCGCCTACGCAATGCAAGGCATGGGCGCGATCGCCGGGCTGATTTTGTGATGTGATGCGTGAAAAGGGGCGCGCAGCAGAACCGCCGCGCGCCCCGAAAGTCTCAGTGCAGAAAAAGCCCGCGGCTCAGCGCGTCGGCGTGGGGGGATCGGTTCGGTAGTCGTAGAAGCCGCGTTCGGTCTTGCGGCCGAGCCAGCCGGCTTCGACGTATTTCACGAGCAGCGGACAGGGACGATACTTGGAATCCGCGAGGCCCTCATAAAGCACCTGCATGATCGAGAGGCATGTGTCCAAGCCGATGAAATCGGCAAGCTCCAGCGGCCCCATTGGATGGTTGGCGCCGAGCTTCATCGCCTTGTCGATGGCTTCGACCGAGCCGACGCCTTCGTACAACGTATAGACCGCCTCGTTGATCATCGGCACCAGCACGCGGTTGACGATGAAAGCGGGGAAGTCTTCGGCGTTGGCGATGGTTTTGCCCAGACTGTCCACGAACGCGATCGAGGTGTCGTAGGTCTCTTGGCTGGTGGCGAGGCCGCGGATCAACTCCACCAGCTTCATCACCGGCGCCGGGTTCATGAAGTGAATGCCGATGAACTTGTCCGGCCGATCGGTGGTCGCCGCCAAGCGGGTGATCGAGATCGAAGAGGTGTTTGACGCCAGGATCGCCGTTGGCTTCAGCGTCGAGCGCAAATCGGCGAATACTTTCTTCTTCGCGTCGTCCTGCTCGACGATGGATTCGATCACCAGATCGCATGGCGCGAGATCGCCCGTCTTCGCCGCTTTGATCCGCGCGAAGGCGCTGTCCATGTCTGATTGCTTGATCAGTTCGCGGGCGACTTGCCGCGTCATGTTCTTCTTGATCGTCTGAATCGCCGCATCGATCCGGGCAGCGTCGGCGTCGTTCAGGAGCACGTCGTAGCCGGCCAGCGCGCATACATGCGCGATGCCATTGCCCATTTGTCCGGCGCCGATGACGCCGACAGTCTTAATAGTGGTCATCTTGACGGCCATAGGCGCTTACGCGCCGCTGAATTGCAAATCTTGTTGCAGTGCAGCATAGCCCGGCGGGTGGCGCAAGGGACTTCGGTCAGACGCCAGCCTTGGTCAATTCGTCCATCAGCTCCGGTACGGCGGTCTTGTAGTCCGCCACTAGGCCATAATCGGCGATCTGGAAGATCGGGGCTTCCTCGTCCTTGTTGATGGCGACGATGACCTTGCTGTCCTTCATGCCGGCCAAGTGCTGGATAGCGCCCGAAATGCCGACGGCGACGTAGAGTTCCGGCGCGACCACCTTGCCGGTTTGGCCCACTTGGTAGTCGTTCGGCGCGTAGCCCGCATCCACCGCTGCGCGTGAGGCGCCGACAGCGGCGCCGAGCTTATCGGCCAAAGGATCGAGCACGCGGTGGAATTCCTCGCTGGAGCCGAGCGCGCGGCCGCCCGAGACGACGCGCTTGGCGGCCGTAAGCTCCGGGCGGTCGGACTTCGCCATTTCTTCCGAGACGAAGGCTGACTTGAACGGTCCCGCCGGCGCCGCCGTCGTTTCCACCGAAGCGCTGCCGCCTTCGCCGGCGGCTTTGAACGCCGTCGGCTGCACCGTCAGCACTTTCTTGGCTTGGTTGTCCTCGACCGTGATGATCGCGTTGCCGGCATAGATCGGGCGCACGAAGGTGGTCGCGCTCTCAACGCCGATGACGCCGGAGAGCTGCATCACGTCGAGCTTTGCAGCCACGCGTGGCGCTGCGTTTTTGCCCGTTGTCGATGCCGGGAAAAGCACCGCGTCGTAGCCGCTCATCAACGGCACGATCAGCGCTTCCAGCGGTTCGGCCATTTGCTTGGCGAGCGTCGCGCCGTCAGCGTGCAGCACTTTGCGCACGCCTTCGATCTTCGCAGCAGCCGCAGCAGCAGCGCCGGCATTTTGGCCGGCGACCAGCACGTCCACGTCGCCGCCCATCGCTTTCGCGGCGGTGACAACCTTGTGCGTCGCGTCCTTCACGTTGGTATTGTCGTGCTCGGCAACAACCAGAATAGCCATTAGAGCACTCCCGCTTCTTTGAGCTTGCCGACCAGTTCAGCGGCGGACTTCACCTTGATGCCGCCCGAGCGCTTGCCCGGTTCAGCTGTCTTCAAGACCTTGATGCGCGGCGCGGTATCGACGCCGAAATCGGCCGGCGTTTTCACGTCGATCGGCTTTTTCTTCGCTTTCATGATGTTCGGCAGCGAGGCGTAGCGCGGTTCGTTCAAGCGCAGATCGGTCGTGACGATCGCTGGCAGTTCGACGTCGAGCGTTTGCAGGCCGCCATCAACTTCGCGCGTCACTGTCGCTTTGCCGGCGTGCAGCACGATCTTCGACGCGAACGTTGCCTGTGGCCAGTCGAGCAACGCGGCCAGCATCTGGCCGACTTGGTTCGAGTCATCGTCGATGGCTTGCTTGCCGAGGATGACGAGATCCGGCTTCTCGGCCTCGATCACCGCTTTCAAGATTTTCGCCACTGCTAACGGTTCAACTTCGCCGTCAGCCTTCACCAGGATGCCGCGATCAGCGCCGATCGCGAGGGCGTTGCGGATCGTTTCTTGGGCTTGCTCTGGCCCGATCGAGGCGGCGATCACTTCGGTCGCGGCATCCTTGGCGTGGCCGCCGCCGCCTTCCTTCATGCGTACGGCCTCTTCGACCGCGATTTCGCAGAACGGGTTGATCGACATTTTGAGATTGGAGAGGTCGACGCCCGACCCGTCCGGCTTGACCCGGACCTTCAAATTGTAATCAAGCACCCGCTTGACCGGGACGAGGACCTTCATCGTTGAATCCTTGAGACATTCTGGAGCGTGCCGCCGCTGCTGCACGCGAGCGCCTAGTAACGGCGTAAGATTTGTCTCGTCAATGCGACTATCGGGACATCGCATCCAATCAACGTCGCGGCAGCATCAAGCGGTGACGGGTCTCGGAGGAACCAGATGATCATTTCACGCCGCCCCTTGTTGCTGGGCGCCGCTGCGGCAGGTTTTGCCGCCACGAACGCGTTTGCCCAGTCCGCCGCCGATTTCATGGGCGAGTGGCATGGCGTCTTGGACCTCGGCGCGCAGCAATTGCGCCTGCGCCTGGTCGTGGCCGACGGCCCGACCGCGACGCTCTTCAGCGTCGATCAAGGCAATAGCGCCATCCCCATCGGCGCCACACGCATCGAGGGCGATCAGCTCTCACTCGATATTCCAGTCATCCGCGCCAGCTTTCGAGGGCGGCTTGCGGGCGGACGCATCGAAGGCACGTTCACGCAAGGCGGAACGCTGCCGCTCGTCTTCCAGCGTGGCGAAGCAGTCGCCACCGGTCCTGAAGCGTTAACGCAAGCGCGGCTCGCGGAATTGCGCGCACGCGCCGGCGCGCCGGGCATGGGCGCGGCTGCCTCTAACCGTGATGGACGCGCCGTGGCATTTGCCGATGGCGTACGCGCGCTCGGCCAGCCGCAGGCGGTCACCGCTGGCGATAAGTGGCACTTGGGTTCGATCACTAAATCGATGACGGCGACGCTGGTCGCGCGCGCGGCCGAAGCAGGCGCAATCTCATGGACTGATACTGTGGGCGCTGTGCTTGGCGCCGCCATTCCAGAGATGCGCGCCGAGTACCGCGATCTGACCTTCCGCCATTTGCTCAGCCATCGCGGCGGGCTCCAGGCCAATATCGAAATGGTGCAGCTGATGGCGTTCCCGCGCGAGAGCGCTGACTCACGCGTCGACCGCATCGCCTATGCGCGCATGGGGTTGTTGCAAAACCCGGTCGGCCCGAAGGAGCAGACCTTCACTTATTCAAACACTGGCTACGTCATCGCCGGCGCGATGCTCGAAGCGAAGATGGGCGCGCCGTGGGAAACGCTGATCCAACAGCATGTTTTCACGCCGCTCGGCATGAGCTCCGCCGGCCAAGGCGCGCCAGGCTCGGCGGGCGCTTATGATCAGCCGGTCGGCCACGCGCCTGGGCCGACGACTGTCGCCGCCGACGGCTCTGTCAGCGTGCCGATGATCCCGCATCCGCCAGGTCACCCGATCACCGACAATCCGGCAGCGCTCGGCCCCGCCGGCCGCGTGCACGCGTCGTTCGAAGACGTGTTCAAATATCTCGTCGCGCACCGCGACCGCACGCCGTTCCTCAACGCGCAAAGCTGGCAGACACTGCATACGCCGCCTTATGGCGGGCCCTATGCGATGGGCTGGCAAGCCGAAGGCGATCGCCTCTGGCACAACGGTTCGAACACGCTCTTCTACGCTGAAGTGATGGTCGATCGCGGTCGCGGCATCGTCGCGGCGGCAGCGGTCAACGATGGCCGCGCGCCAGACATGCGCCCGCATGTTGGAGTAGCGCTGCTGGGCGCGGCGCAGGCCGTGGCGTAATTCAGCGGCTCAACACGCGCGGCCAATTCGCGTTCGCTTCGCGGATGTGGCTAGGGATGTTTTGCTCCCAGCGGCGCTGAATCTCGTCGTTGTAGTTCAAATAGAGCTTGCCATCGACGATGCGCCAATTGGTTGGATCGGCAGAAGCTGTGTAGCCCTGGCTCACCGCCCATGCGCAATAGCCGCCATATTGCGGCAGGTAGCGCGCCGGATTGGCGCGGAACGCGGCGAGGTGTTCGGCTGAGGCGAAGCGATATTCATAGCCTTGGTGCGTCGTGCGAAATTGCGTCGTGCCGCGCACCGGCCGGCCATCGGTGAAATACGCCACCGGATCGTAGCCGCTAACAGCGACGCGCGAGAGGAGGCCGGTGTAGACCGGCTGCTCATCGGCGTGCGCCGGTGCGCTGAACAGGAATGCGCCGAGCGCGAAGGCGAGGGCGGTGAGAAGTTTGCGCATGGGTGTTGCCCTTAGGCGTGGGCGGCGACGCGCTTCGGCGTTGCGTTGTGTTGCGAGGAGGGGACGAAGGCGCGACCAAGATCGCGCGCCAGGCCGATGAGATCGTTGCGGCGAATGACGAAGAGCACGAGCGACGTAGCCCAGATCGTCACCGCCGCCGCGAACAGGCCGCCGCCGTCACTGTTAGGATCGATGCCGAGCGGCGTGAACAAATGAAAGCTCACCGCCCCGGTCATCACCGCAAAACCGATCAGCGCGCCGAGCGCATTGAGCCGCGTCAGGCCTGGGAGCAGGCCGACGATGAGCAGCGTTGACGCTGCGAGTTCGGCGGAGCCGATAACGTATTGGCTGAACAGGCCAGTGTGACCGAACAGCCCAGCGGCGCCGAACGATGACGCCCAGCCGTCGAGCCGGCCGAAGATTTCCTGCGTATTGGGGTGGTCGGTGAATTTGTAGCGCAGCGAATCCAGAAATACCGCCGCCGCGAATAGCGAAATGCCGATCGGCGCGTAGCGTTTGATACGGGTAAACATGTTCGCCCCTCGGAACGCCGGCCCCCGGCCGGTGAGATGTCGATGGGAGGAAAATAGTGCGAGGGCGGGGCGCGGTTACATGAGCGCGCCCAATTTCGCGACGCGCGGCTTTTGGGACGCTAGACAAGCTCCCATGAGCTTCCCGGTGAATCCCGAAAAAATCTTGCGCCTGTTCAGCCCGCTCTGGGCGTTGTTGGCTCTCTCGTTATGGCTTCACTGGGAGAGTTGGCAGTCAATGCCGATCCTGCTCACCGTCAGCGCGTCTTTGCCGCTCGTCGCCGCTTTTGCTGCCGGCTTGATGCGCGAGCGCTGGCGTCTCGAACTCACGCCTGACGCGCTCATCCACCACACGCTCGGCCGCACCGAACGCTTCGCCTGGTCCCGCATGGGGCCGATCGAAATAAAGCCCGCGCCGCTGCCCGTTCTTCTATTCATCCGCACGCTGTGGTTCGCCTATCCGTTCGACGCGCCGCGCGGCGACGTGGAACGCGCATCGGCACTGCTCGGCCGCCGCATCCTCTGCGTTTTCGGCGATCTTGGCGCGAGCGAGATGGTCAAGCAGATCGAGGAATGGAGGGCGCTGAACGCGCGGGGGTAAAGGCGATGTCTGCTGCTCGCAGAGGTCATTACCGATTGCGGGGCAGATCTCCGGCCCAATGTCCAAATGCGGTCAGCGCGACGCACATAACGAATAACAGCCGCACGCCCCACACTCGTACTTGCACCGCCGGATGAGAAGGAAGACACACCGGCAGGTTGAGGAAAATCGCGCCCAATAGCGGAAACCAGTTTCCGAGACCTGGATGGAAGCGCATCAGCGGCCTGCCAACGTCTGCCCACTCTTTCGGATGCTTCCGTTCCAGATGACTCATCAAGTTCGCGACCGCGAATAGGTAAAGGACAATGGCCCCACCAATGACCAAGTTGAATGGTGTCCAATCATCTGCCATCGGCTGACGCTAGTGCGCCCCCTCGAATGTCTCAATTGGGCCAACGACCTCAAGTCACCAGCGCAGCACCCGCGCCCCCACCACCGCGCCAAGCGCGGCGCTCACCGCAATACCGAGCACGTACCAGGTGACCACGAATGCGACCGAGTCTGTCGGGCAATACATCGCGTAGGCCATAGCGCCGACGCCGCCTGAGAATGCACCGATTGCCGCGCCGAGCAGCGCCAATCGCGTCGGCGCGAAGGCGCGCATGAGCCAGAGCAGAAGGGCGGACGTCGGCGTGGCCAGAATGGGGATCAGCACGACGCACCACGGCACGGCGCCGCCCATCCATGCTTCCCAGCGCCGCTCCGGCATCTCGCCCATCAGCGCAATAAAGACCGCGCCGGCGCAGATCGCGAGAAACGCGAGCACCGCCCCGATCCGCCACCCAAGCGGCCGTCCCGGCTGCATCAACTGCACCGCGAGTGGCAACACCACGGCCGCCGCCAACGCCGCGAACATTGCTTTCATCATCACGGGCATGCGCGCCGCACCAATGTCGGGCCGCACGCCAAGGCCGATCGCCACCAGCAACGCCGCAACCAGCAACCCTGCGATCACGGTGATCGCGAGTTTGCCGCCCCAGCGCGGTTTCTCCGCCGGTCCCGCGCCGCGCGCCAGCACGTCGATGAGATGATCGGTCTTCACGTCGGCTGCTCCTGACCCATCAGCCGCATCAGCGTCTTCAGGCCGCGATGAATGGAAATCTTGATGTCGGACTCGGTGAAGCCGGTCTCTTCCGCCGCTTCGCGCACGCTTTTTTCGTCCAGCTTCACCAGCTGAATGGCGCGGCGCTGTTTTTCGGGGAGCCTGTTCAGCAGCGCCGTCACATCGCGGCGCGCGTCGCTGGCTTCATACTCAGGATCGGCGTCGCCTATTTCGAGGCCGTCGATCGGCGCCGTCACGCGATGCTTGGCGCGGCGCAGGAAATCGATCAGCCGGTAGCGCGCAATGGCGTACATCCACGCGGTTAGCGGATAGTTTGGATCGTAGCTGTCACGGCGCGTGTGCAGCGCCACCAGCGTTTCCTGCACGAGATCCTCCGCATCCTCGGGCGCTCCGCGCAACCGGTTGCGGAAGAACGCGCGCAGCAGCCCCGCCGCTTCCGTCAGAAACGCACGGTGCGCGGCATCGTCGCCGGCGAGACCCTGCAAGAGCAGGCCCTTAAGATGGGCTTCGTCGGCCATTCTCCCCTTAGATGTGGGTTACGTACGTGCGAGTCGCGCGGTTACGTTTCGTCGTTGGCGAGATGGGTGAAGGGGTCCATGCGATCGTGCAGGACGCGCACGATGATCAGGCTGTCGTCGCGGACGCGATAGTAAATCACATGCCGTTCAACCGCACGGCGGCGCAGTCCGAGGCTGACATTGTCGCTAGGCTTGCCGATTTCGGGATGGGCGCGAAGCTGCGCGATCGCCGCATTGAGCTTGGCCGTGTGGCTGTCCGCCTGACTTACCGACCAAGTCTTTTGCGAATAGCGCCAGACTTGCCGCATATCGCGCTTAGCTTCAGGCCTGATCGTGAGATCAAGCATCCCGCTCTGGCTCAGCGGCATGTTCGGCGTGCATCTCCTTCAAGAACTCGTCGAAGTCGAACGGCACTGGCTCGCCGCTTTCGTCGCCCTCGCGGATCAGTTCGCGCAGGCGCTCCAGCTTGGCCTCGTTGTCCTGCAGCAGCCTGAGGCCGGCGCGGATCACTTCGCTGGCGGAGGTGTAGCGGCCGGACGCGATTTGCTGCTCGACGAACTGGCTGAAATGCTCGCCCAGGGAGATCGAGGTATTTTTGCTCATGAGTTAAAGTACCAAAAATTGGTACTCGTCGCAACTCAGCTCCGCCGGAACGGGTCGGCCGGGTAGACGCCCAGGATTTTCAGCGACGTCGAGAAGAACGCGAGTTCTTCCAACGCCAGGCGCACGCGGCTCTCACTCGGGTGGCCCTCGATCTCTGCGAAGAACATGGCGGCCGAGAACGCGCCGCCTTCGATATAGCTTTCGAGCTTGGTCATGTTGACGCCATTGGTGGCGAAGCCGCCTGTCGCTTTGTAGAGCGCCGCCGGCACGTTGCGGACGCGGAAGACGAAGCTCGTCATGCAGGGGCCGGAGTCGGGCGCGGCGTTTTGCTCATCGCGTGCGAACACGAGAAAGCGGGTGGTGTTGTGCGGTGCGTCGGCGATGTCGGCCTTCAACACTTTGAGCCCATAGATTTCCGCCGCCAGCGATGAGGCGAGCGCGCCGATGCGCGCATCGCCAAGCTCGGCGATTTCGCGCGCGGCGCCGGCGGTGTCGGCCGTCTTCACTGCGGTGACGCCAAGCGCGCGCAACGCCTTGCGGCACTGCCCCAATGCTTGCGGATGCGAGCGCACATGCGTCAGGCCGTCCAGCGTTGCGTCCTTCAAGCCGAGTAACTGGTGCTTAATCGGCACGAAGCGTTCGCCGATAATGTAGAGCCCGCTTTCGGGAATGAGATAGTGCACGTCGGCCACGCGCCCGGCGACCGAGTTTTCGACCGGGATCATCGCATAGCGCGCTTGGCCTTCGCTCACCGCCGCGAAGGCGTCCTCAAAGCTCGGGCAAGGCAGCGGCTCGAGCGCGGGATAGCTTTCGCGCGCCGCGATATGGGAATTGGCGCCACGTTCGCCTTGAAAGGAAATGCGCTCGGTCATACGTGGCGAGCGTTAGCGCAAGTGCAGGGGAACGGGTAGGGCCATCGCCTCATGAGCATGACGCAATCTGTCGAAAGCGCGATTTTGGCGCAGGCGCGGCGCGCCTTGCGCACGTTGCTGGCCGTGCCAGCGGCGCGCGCCAATGGGCTGGCGCGTGTCGAGGATATCGAGATTCCCGGCCCGACCGGCGCTTTGCGCGCCCGCTACTACGAAGCCGAGAACGCCACGCCTTCGCCGCTCATGCTCTATTTCCACGGCGGCGGATTTGTCTGCTGCGATATCGACACGCACGATTCGATCTGTTCGTGGCTGGCGCAATCCTCGCAAGGGCGTGTGTTGTCCGTCGGCTATCGCTTGGCGCCCGAAGCTGCGTTTCCGGCGCAGTTGGAGGATGCGCGCGCCGCCGTCGCGTGGGGTTTTCAGAATGCGCAGCGTCTCGGCGCCGACGCGACACGTCTTGCGCTCGCTGGCGACAGCGCCGGCGCTTATCTCGCCGCGACGATGGCGCTTGAAGTTAATCGCGCAACACCCGGCGCTATTGCGCTGCAAGTGCTGCTCTATCCGCTGATCCATGTGCGCGACTCGCTATGGGCCGATGAAGAACTGCGCAATTTCCGTTTCCTCGGCCGCGTCGCGTGCCTCTACATCGCCCGCAGCCTCGGCGCTGAGGCGCTGCCGTCGCTGCTCGACGTCGATGTGAGTGCAGCGCCGCCTACCATCATCGCCGGCGGCGGCCCGATGGACCCGGTGGGCAATGATGTGAAAGCGTTTGCGGAAAAGTTCCGCAAAGCGGGCGTCAGAGTGACGGGACGTAAGTATCCCGTGCTCATGCACGGCGGCTTGAACTTCACCGCTTACTCAAAGACCGCGACCACTGCGCTGCGCGAGGTGGGCGCACTGGTGCGCGCCGAACTCGCGGGCTAACGTTTGCGGTGAAATTGGGGGAAATCTCATGCGCATTATTCTAATGGCGGCCGTGGCCGCACTGACCGTCGCCTGCACGCCGCCCGCGGGCGAAGTCGATCAAATGTCCGAAGGCTGCGACGCGCGCGCCACATCGCAGTGGGCCGCGGGCGCCGATACGTTCTCGATCGAAGCCGCTACTGTCGGCCCCGATTGCGCACGCGCGGTGGCGACGTTCGTTATCCGCAATTCGTCGGGCGAGCCGATCTATGCCGAAGCCCACGTCACCGCCAATGTGATGACGCTCGCCAGCACTGCTGACCCTGGCGCCATGCAAACGGCGCTAACCGAGTGGATCGACACGTCGAACCCGGCCTTCGCCAATACCAGCGCGTTGCCGGAGTGGCCCGCGAATGCGGACGCGCCGACCGGTGGTGAGTTTCCGTTCTATCCGGACAATCATCCCGTCGGATATGACCGCGAGGCCTGGGCCGCATTGCGCACCGCCGCCTATCCGATGTTCTGCTACGTGCAAGGCATGGAGAGCCTCGCCTGCCTAGCTTACGGCGATGGCGGCATCGAGTTCATTGGCGTGCAAACTTTCCCCGGCTGATCGCGGCGTTCAACGCAAAGCAAAGGCCGCAGAGGGGGAGCAACCTTTGCGGCCTTTTTGGCGCTTCAAAAGTCGCGGGGAGCTACGCGACGATTTGAGCGGCTTGGTTGAGCGTGACCATCGCGACCGGTGCAAACACGGCGCAAGCGGCGATCAAGGCGTAAAGCTTCGTCATGGCATCCATCTCGTATCAACTCGTGTGATTGTGCGGCGGCGATCAGGCGACGATCTGCGCGGCTTGGTTCAAGGTGGCGAAAGCCATCGGTGCGAACACGGCGCAGGCGGCGATCAGCGAATAAAACTTGGTCATCTCGTTGCTCCTTCAGTGCGAAGCGCCTTGCTTCGATAAGGAGAAGGTAAGCGACGCTTAGCCTTGCCGCTGTGACGTGGGGCACGCGCGTGGAGGGGTTGACGGGCATGTAACCTATAGGTATCTTGTCACCTAAGAGTTACACGCAATGAACGACAAAACCGATCCCGGCATATTTCGGCGCAAAGAGCTCACCGACTTGGCGTTTTACGTGGTGGCGGCGGGGCTACTTGCGGCGGACGTGCTTTACGGTCGCGATGGCGCATGGCGCTTTGTCGATTTCGTTCGCGTCGGCGCAATTCTGTTTCTTGCGCTGGTTTTGTCATTGCGATCGACGACGGCGTTTACCCTCTGGCGCCGCGATCGCACGCTCGATGATGAACTGACGCGCGCCAATCGCGCGGCGGCCGCGCGCTGGGGTTTCTGGGCGCTGATGTTGGCGCTGCTTGCGGCGTTCATTACAAGCTTCGTCGTGGCGCTGCGCGTCAGCGATGTCGTTCCGTTGATCGTCTTCGCGGGCGCGGCTGCGGCGGGCCTGCGTTTCGTCACGCTTGAGCGCCGCGCCGAATGAAAGAGGAGACGCTCGGCAGCCGACTGAAAGAGGTTCGCACCGAAGCGGGCCTCACACAGGCTGAGCTCGCCGAGATCGTCGGCGTCTCGCGCAAGACCATCAACACGGTGGAAAACGGCGTCTTCATCCCGTCCACCTTACTCGCGCTCAAGCTCGCGTACGCACTGAAGCGCAGGGTGGAAGATCTGTTCTTTCTCGCATGAGCGGCTAGCGCCCCGCTAACACTGCTCGCGCCGCGTCCAAGTCCGGCGGGCTATCGACGCCTTTTGGAAAATCTTCGATCGAGTCGGCGCGGATGGTCATGCCCATTTCCAGGGCGCGGAGTTGTTCGAGCTTTTCGCGCAGCTCCAGCGGCGAGGGCGGCGCGGCGACGAAACGCGCGAGCGCGTCGCGGCGATAGACGTAGATGCCGACGTGGCGCTCGATTGGGCCGTCGCCCCAAGGCGCGGCGGCGCGGGTGAAATAGAGGCAGCGTCCGTCGGCGGCGCGGATGGCTTTCACGAGATTGGGGTTGTTGCGCTCGCCATCGTCCGTTGAGGGCGACACGAGCGTGGCGATATCGGCGCCGTCGCGCAGCGCCGCGACCGCCTTGGCGACATCGGCGGCGCGCATGGTCGGCATGTCGCCTTGCAGGTTCACCACGACGTCGAAGCGGCCCTCGGGATCGAACGCCTGCAGAGCGGCGAACACGCGGTCGGATCCGCTGGGGAGGTCGGGATCGGTGAGGGTGACATTGGCGCCGGCTTTGAGTGCGGCTTCCATCACCTCTTCCTCGGCCGCGGCAACCAGAATCGGCCCGGCTTTGGCGGCGCGGGCGATATCCACCATCCAGGCAATCATCGGCCGGCCATGGATATCGGCCAGCGGTTTGCCGGGGAGGCGGCTGGAGGCCATGCGGGCGGGAATGACGACGACGGAGTTCATCCCCACGGCCATGCCGTGCGGCGGTTCGACGCGCAAGGCCGCAGCCGACGCCATGACGCATACGGCGGCGCTTGGCGTCAGCCCCGACGCAGGCCATAAACCGCCCGCAAAAGTGCTCCTTCAGGGCGGACCATGAGCGATCTTAGGAACAACTCGATCATCGGCGCGGTGCTGGCTTCGGTGCTGGGCGTGATGGGCATCGGCGTGCTGGCCGAGACGCTGGTTCACCCGAACTATCCGGCTACGCCGGGCTATCTGCCCGAAGTGGTGATCGAAGCGGCTGGCGGCCCGGCCGCCCCGTCTGGCCCGCCGGACTTTGGCCGGCTCTTTTCTGATCCCGCGGCGCTGGCTGAACTGGTCGCGCGCGGTGAGCGCGTGCGGGCGCAATGCGTCTCCTGCCACACGTTCGACGCCGGCGCCGCCAACGGCATTGGCCCTAACATGCACGACGCCTTTGGCCGCGCTGTCGGCAGCCATGCCGGCTACGCCTATTCCGAAGCCATGGCATCCCATGGCGGCGCTTGGGATTATATGGCGCTGAATGACTTCCTGGCTTCGCCGGCCGGGGCCGTGCGCGGCACCAAAATGGCGTTCGCCGGTCTCCGTAACGACGAAGATCGCGTCGCCATGATCGCGTATCTGCGCTCGATTTCGCCGAACAACCTCGCGCTGCCGGCGCCATTGCCGGAGGTTGCGACCGCTGAAGACGCACCGACGGAAGGCGACGCAGCCCCGGCCGATGCCCCGCCCGCCACGCCGGGCTGATCGCGCTCACATCGCAGGCAAAGCAAAACGGCGTCTCGCTTTCACGAGACGCCGTTTCTTATTTTGCTTTGCGTACGCTTACGAGACGGCCGCGAGCGCCGGGCGTTGTTGCACCGGGGCGGCGTCGCCGCCCAGGATGGTCGCACCCAGTTGATCGAGGAACGCGTCGCCCTTCTCGGTCGGCTCAACGAACACGTTGCGGCCGTCCTTCGGATCGCGGCGGCGCTGGACGAAGCCCAGACGCGACAGCGTGTCGAGCGCGCGGGTGATCGCGGGCTTTCCGACGTTGAGTGTCGAGGCGAGGCCCCGCACCGTGTGTGGCGCCGGCTGCAGCCGGACCGTCATCAGCACCGCCAATTGGCGGGCGGTGAGGTCTGGCGCGTCCGAACGCACCGTGGTGACGGTAACCCGACGCCACAGGTCCAATGCTTCTACTTCGTTCTGGCCGAGCTCCATGCCGCTCCCCTTTGGTTTGAATCGCAAGTGAGAGGATTCGCCGATTTGGTGGTCCTTGCAAGCCCGGAACCACAAGATGTTGTGGAGTGGTCGAAATGATTAACCAAATCTTGACGAAACAAACCGAAACGATCCGCTTCAGATAAGGCTTTCCGGGCCCTGAAAAAAAGTCCATCGCGCGTCGAACCGAAACCGCGCCAGCCGCGACTTAGAGGCTGAGAAGGGCGAGCACAGCGTGCGACGCGGACTAGACCAAGCGCTCGACGACTACCTCGTCCTCCTGGCCCAGGGCGGATCGCGCGACGCGTTCACCCGCCTGGCCGCACGCTGGACGCCGAAGCTCTTGGCGTTTGCGGCGCGCGCGCTGGGAACGACGGAGGCGGCAAAAGATGTGGTGCAAGACACTTGGGAGAGCGCGACGCGCGGCCTTGCGCGGCTCGACGATCCCGCGCGCTTCCGCGCCTGGATCTACGCCATCGCCGCGCGCAAGTGCGCCGATGCGTTGCGCGGCAAGTATCGCGGCCAACGCATCGCGGCGGAAGCGCAAGCGATGGCGCCACAACCCGCCGACGCCGAACAGGAGAGCAACGATCGTCTCGATGTCGACGCCGCCCTGAAACGTTTGCCGCCGGAGCAGCGCGTCGCCGTCAGCCTCTATTTCGGAGAGGAGATGAGCGTCGCTGATATCGCCGCCATCACCGGCGCTCCCGAAGGCACAGTGAAGTCCCGCTTATTCGCGGCGCGCAAGGCGCTGCGTGAAACTCTTGGAGACGTAAAATGACCAATCTCGATAACGCCATCCGCGATGCGCTTTCGAAAGAAGACGCCGAGTTCCTCGCGCGCTTCGAACAGGAAGGGCCGATCGGCGAAGTGTTCGGTACATTCAAGGGCGCCTGGGGCGCGATGAATATCTTCGCTGCGTTTGTCACGTTCGCGCTGTTCGGCGTGTTCCTCTACTGCCTGTCACAGATGTTCGCCGCCGCTGAGATGCGCGTCGTCGTGCTGTGGAGTGTTGGCGCTGTCGTCAGCATGCTGGGCGTCTCCATGCTGAAGATGTATTTCTGGATGGAGATGAACAAGAACGTCATGCTGCGCGAAGTGAAGCGGCTTGAGCTTCAGATCGCGCGGCTGGCGTCGCGCGGCGCGGTTTAGGCTGGGAAACGCGCCTTGATCACCCGCAGGGCCGCACGCAGTGCTTGCGCTTCGCCGCCCTGCGGGCGGCTCGGCTTTTCGCGCGGGGCCCAAGCGAAGATGTCAAAGTGCGCCCACGATTGCACGGTCACGAACCGGCGCAGGAAGAGCGCCCCGAAAATCGCGCCGGCGAACGCGCCGTCGCCAGTGTTCTTCATATCGGCGATCGGTGAATCCATGTCGCTCTCATAGGCGTCCCAGAGCGGCATGCGCCAGATCGGATCGGCGCTCTCGATCGATGCGCTCGCCAACTCCGCGGCAAGCGCATCGTCATTGGTGAAGAAGGGCGGGATGTCGGGGCCGAGCGCAGTGCGTGCAGCGCCGGTCAGCGTGGCGAAATCCAGCAACAGGGCGGGCTCGTCTTCGCATGCACGCGTGAGCGCGTCGGCGAGAACCAGGCGTCCTTCCGCGTCGGTGTTATCAATTTCAACGGTTGGGCCCTTACGGCTTGCGATCACATCGCCTGGGCGGAAGGCGTCGCCCGAGATCGAATTTTCCACCACCGCGAGATAGACATCGAGCTTCACCTTCAAGCCCGCTTGCATCACCGCTTGCGCGAGCGCCAAAGCGTGGGCTGCGCCGCCCATGTCTTTCTTCATCATGCGCATGCCGGCCGACGGCTTGATGTCGAGCCCACCCGTATCGAACGTCACGCCCTTGCCGACGAGCGCTAGGCGCGGCGCGCTCTGATCGCCCCACGAGAGATGCAGTAGACGCGGCGCTTGCGCGGCGGCGCGGCCAACGGCGTGGATCAGCGGATAGTTTTGCGTGAGCAAGTCGTCGCCGACGATCGCTTCGAATGTCGCGCCATTTTCCTTCGCCACCGCTTCGGCGGCGGCGTGGAGCGCATCCGGCCCCATGTCGTTGGTCGGCGTGTTGACGAGGTCGCGTGCGAGCCAAGAGGCTGAGACGATACGCTCGGCTTCGCCCAAGTCCGCGCCATCGGGCGGGACGAGGCGCGGTGCGGGGCGCTTGCGCTTCTTGTAAAGCTCGAACGCATAGGCGCCCAAACCCCAAGCCACCGTCACCAAAGTCGCTGCGAACTCGCGCGGCGCGGCGGCGACGCGGTAGTCGCCGGCGGGCAGGTGCTGCGCCAACGCCCCCATCGCCATCGCATTGGCTTTGTCGCCGACGCCGAACAGCACACGCTCGATCGCCCCGTCCGTGGCCGGCACGAGCAGGATGCGGCCGCTCTGCGCCTGAAAGTCGTGCGCCCGCGCCAAGCGCTTCAAGTTTTCCGGCCGGCTCTCGATCCAATCCTTCCACTCGCCCGAGCGCAGTGCGTGGATCGGGACCGCTTGCGCGGCGCTGTCCGTCAGGAAGGGGAGCGTGGGCATGGGGCGTAAGGACTCGGGATGAGGGACTAGAGGCGCGATTTAGGCTCACTGCCTCCCACACGCCAGCCCGACTCGTCCCTTGTCCCCAATCTCTCATCCCGAATTAGCGCTTTATTGAGCAACGCATTGCACCGTTAGGCGCTTGTTAGGATTCGCGCCCATGTCCACGATGTCCCGCCTGCCTGCCGCGTTGCTCGCGCTCACCGCCGTTTCCGCCTGCGCCACGCTTGGCGTGGGCGGCGGTGGCGAGGAGGAGCGCGCCGTTCAAGCGCCGGGCGCCAGCGCCACGGTCGATCGCGACGCGCGCCAACGCATCGGCCGCGAGGAAATGCTCACACAAATGGCCTTCTGGGCCGCCGAGTATCAGGCGTTCCCGAATGATCTGGAGGCTGCCCAGCGCTTTGCCGAAACGCTCCGCCGCGGCGGACGGGTTGATCGCGCTGTCCAGATTGCGTCGGAAGCGCTGGCCCGCTTCCCGCAGGACCGCCAGCTGCTGACAACGTACGGCTACGCCCAAATTTCCAACGGCAACCCGCACGAGGCGCTGCGCCCGCTCGCGCTGGTGGCGCAAGCGGAGCCGGAGAATTGGCGCGTTCGCTCAGGCCTGGGCGCCGCACTCGACCAGCTCGGCCGCTTCGACGAAGCGCGCGCCGCCTATCAGGAAGCGCTGGCGATTGAGCCGAACAATGTGCGCGTGCTCACAAATCTGGGCGTCTCTCACCTAATGGCTGGCGAACCGGCAGACGCCGAGCGCTATCTCCGTCAGGCCGCCGACATGCAAGGCGCGCCACCGGAGACGCGCCACAATCTGGCGATCTCGCTGGCGCTGCAGGGCCGCTTCGATGAAGCCGAACGCATCGAGCGCACCGATCTTCCGCCGGCGCTCGCCGCGCAAAACATCGCCTATCTCCGCGGCCTTCTGCGCGACCCGCGCAGCTGGAGCGATCTTGGGCGGCCGGGCTAGCGCGCTGCCAACCTAGTCCGTTCCGAAATCCTATCGCGCAGCACGAACGTCGTGACCAAGATCACGAGCATGATCGTGGCTGAGAGCGCCGTCCACGCATAAGTCCATCCAAGGTCGATAAAGCGCGGCAACAGATTGTGCGCCGCGTGCAGGGCGCCGGCGGCGATCACACCCGTGCACCACCCTCGCCATCGCCCGCCCATGGCAAGTGCAATGGACACTGACAGCACGGTGAGCGCGGCATGCGAGACGATGGCTATCGAGTCGTACGTCACGGCAGCGAGTGGTGTGAACCGCGCTTGAAACTCAGCCGTCCAGTTCATCCAAAGCAGAATGCGCTCGATTCCGCCAAGGGTCGCCCCGATCAGCGCCGCGCATATCCACCAAGATAGTCTGTTGGTTCGTGGGCGCGCGCTCCAGGCGCCGAACGCCTTGGAGATTTCTTCGCTGATCGCGCCCCACGTGAAGAAGGCGATGCTTATGATCTGCGCCGGTAAGCCCAGCGCCTCGCGCGCCGCGATCCAAAACCGGGGGTACGTCGCTATTGACAGGAGACCGGCCGCGAGAAAGCAAGCGACGATGCCGAGCAGGATCAGGCCAATACTGCTGGCCCAGCCTACCGGCTTTGCGACTGTAGAAGCTTTGTCTACCGGCACGGCCCGCTCCGCTCTTGCCGAGGGAGAACGGTAGCCAGGCGCGATTTTACGTCAATCAGAATGGGGGCGCGGACTTACTCTACCGGCTCGACAGGATCTCGTTCACTTGGATCGCGGCGGGGCCGATGATGACGGCGAACAGCACCGGCAGGAAGAACACGATCATCGGCACAGTGAGCTTCGGGGGCAGGGACGCCGCCTTTTTCTCGGCTTCCGCCAAGCGCAGATCGCGGTTTTCCTTGGCCATAACGCGCAGCGCCTGGCCGACGGGCGTGCCGTATTTCTCCGCTTGCGTCAGCGCCATCGCGACGGCTTTGACGCCGGGATGGTTGGTGCGGCGTGCGAGGTTTTCGTAGGCCATGCGGCGCTCGGGCAGGTAGGAGAGCTCGGCAGTCGTAAGCGCGAATTCTTCCGCCAGCTCCACTGATGCTGGCGCGATTTCCTGGCCGACGCGCTGTAGCGCCATTTCGATCGACATGCCGCTTTCGACGCAGATCAGCATCATGTCGAGGCTGTCCGGGAAAGCTTGCATGATTTTAGTGCGGCGGTTGTCGGCTAGATTTTTCAAGTAGAGGTTCGGCGCGTAATAGCCGAGCGCGACGCCGCCGACGACGGCGGCGAGCTTCATGTGCAGCGGCAGTTCAGCGCCGAACGCAATCACGTAGAAGAGGCCCGCCGCGCCGAACGCGATCGGCAACGCGGCGCGGTAGAAGTAGAACATGGTCTGCGCGGCCTGCCCACGCATGCCGGCGCGGATCAGTTTTTCAGACAGCGAGTCGTCGGCGAGCGCCTTTTGCAGGTTCAGCTGATCGACCAGGCGCTTGGCGAACTGGTTGGCGTTCTTGTGCTGCAGCGAGCCCACGCCCTTCGCCAACTCGGCGCGCGAGCGTTTGCGGAGCTCTTCGCGCTTCTTGGCCACTTCCTTCAAGCGCGAGCCCAGTTTGTTTTCCGACATGGCGGGCGCAGCGACCGTGACGATAGTCGCAAAGCACGCCAACGCGGCCAGGACGCCGGCGATCGTCAGCGGGTCGGTCAGGGTTTCGACAATGTCGTTCATCGCACCCTCAGAATTTGAAGTTGACCATCTTGTGCATCACGAACACGCCGATCGACATCAGCACGGCGCTGCCCATGAGGATGAGATTGCCGACAGGGTGGATGAACAAAACGGAGATGTAGTCGGGCCGCGTGAAGTGCACGAGGCCCATGACGATAACAGGCAAGGCGCCGATGATCATGGCTGACGCTTTGGCCTCAGCCGAGAGCGCTTTGACCTTTTCAACCATCAGCTTGCGCGCGCGCAGCACGTTCGAGAGGTTGCCCAGCGATTCTGAGAGGTTGCCGCCTGTCTTCTGCTGAATGATCAGTACGATCGAGAAGAAGTTCACTTCCGGCAGCGGCATGTGATCGTACATGCGCTGCATGCCTTGTTCGAGCGGCACGCCCATCGCTTGGCTATCGCACAATTGCTGGAACTCGCTCTTCAGCGGCTCTGGGCTTTCGGCGGCGATGATGCGCAGACATTGATTGAGCGGCAGGCCGGATTTCACGCCGCGCACGATGACGTCGATGGCGTCGGCGAGTTGGCTGCCGAATTTCTTTTGGCGGCCGGAGACGAGAAAGCCCAACACCCAGCGGGGCAGGCCGAACAAGCCGATGAAAAAGCCCATCGCCGCGCCGATCGGCCCTTGAATGAGGAGCCCCGCAATCAACAACACCACGGCGGCGACGCCAGCATAGACCCAATACATGGTCAGCGTCAGCTTGATGCCGGCTTGCGCGATCTGGCCCTTGATCGAAACACGACGCTTACGCGATTGTTTTTCGCTGGCGGTTAGTTCTTTCAGCGCTTCCTGTGTCGTTTGCTTGCGCTTAAGCGCGGCCATATCGACGGCCTGCTTGCGCTTGTCGACCTTGGTTGTGCCGGCCACTGCCTTCACACGCTTTGCCGCCGCCGCCGGTTGGCCCGGTGCGGCGGTAAGCACAAAGCCCACGCCGCCGATGGCGACAAAGGCGAGGGCGGCGACCATGAGAGCCGGATCCATCAGGCTTGCTCCGTCTCGTCGAGCGCCTGTGCGAGTTCTTTCTCGAGGCCGAAATAGCGAGCGCGTTCCCAGAAGCGCGGACGGCCGACGCCGGTGCCCTTGTGGCGGCCGGTGATGCGCCCGTTCTGATCTTCGCCCTGGATTTCGTAAACCAGCAAATCCTGGGTGATGATCGTCTCGCCTTCGAGACCCAGCACTTCGGTGATTTGGGTGATGCGGCGCGAACCGTCGCGCAGGCGCGCGGCCTGGATCACGACGTCGACGGCGGCGACGATGATTTCGCGGATGGTTTTCGGCGGCAGCGAGAAGCCGCCCATCGTGATCATCGATTCCAGACGGGAGAGGGCTTCGCGCGGCGTGTTGGCGTGCAGCGTGCCCATAGAGCCGTCGTGGCCGGTGTTCATGGCTTGCAGCAAGTCGAACGACTCGCTGCCGCGGACTTCGCCGACGATGATCCGCTCAGGCCGCATACGCAGGCAGTTTTTGACCAGATCGCGCATCGTGACTTGGCCGGAACCTTCAAGGTTCGGCGGCCGCGTTTCGAGGCGCACGACGTGCGGCTGCTGCAGTTGCAGTTCGGCGGCGTCTTCGCAGGTGATGACGCGTTCGGTCGGATCGATGAAGGCGGTCAGCGTGTTGAGCAATGTGGTTTTGCCCGAACCGGTACCGCCGGAGATCAGCACGTTGCAGCGGCAGGCGCCGATGATTTGCAAAATTTTCGCGCCCGCAGGCGAGATCGAGCCGAACTCCACCAGATTGGAGAGCTTCAGCTTGTCCTTTTTGAATTTCCGGATGGTGAGCGTCGGTCCGTCGATGGCCAGCGGCGGCACGATGACGTTGACACGAGAGCCATCAGGCAAGCGCGCGTCGCAGATCGGCGAGCTTTCATCGACGCGCCGGCCGACTTGGCTGACGATGCGTTGGCAGATGTTCATCAACTGGCCGTTGTCGCGGAAGCGGATGCCAGTCTTTGAAATCTTGCCGTTGACTTCGATGAACACGGCATTGGCGCCATTGACCATGATGTCGGCAATGTCGTCGCGCGCCAGCAGCGGCTCGAGCGGGCCATAGCCCAAAACGTCGTTGCAGATGTCGTCGAGCAGGGCTTCCTGCTCGGCGATCGACATGACGACGTTCTTGATCGAGATGATCTCGGCGACGATGTCGCGGATCTCGTCGCGCGCGCTTTCTGGATCGAGCTGCGCCAGTTGCGTTAGATCGATGGTTTCGATCAGCGCGTTGAAAATCGTCGATTTAACGCGGTAATACGCTTCCGAACGATACTCCGGCCCGCTGCCGTCATCGACGGCGGATGGCATCATACGCGGGTTGGCGGAGACAGCAGGCGGTGCAGCAGCGGCAGGACGCGCCGCTGACGGTGCGGCGGGCGCTGCAGGGCGCGGTGCAGCTTGCGCCGGTGCGGGCTTGGCGCCGACCGCGGCTTGCACACGCGCAACCGGTGGCGGCGGCGCAACGGCCGGCGCAGCCGGCGTCGGTGTCGGCCCATCGAGGCTGCGCTTGCCGAACATCTACGCCCCTAACGCTTCAAAAACGGGATCTTGTCGGTGAAGGACGACTTCTTGGTCTCCACCGTTTTGCGGCCCGTGAGCGATGCGGCGAGCGCATCAAGCGCCAGCGCAGTCTTCGACTGTGCTGCGACTTCACTGATCATCTGGCCGTTATTGGCCGCCATACCGAACAGTTGCGGGTCGAATGGAATGCAGGCGACGGGATCGGCGCCCAGCGCTTCGGCGAAATCCTTCAGCGGAATTTCGGGCCGCTTCGGCACGCCCACCATCGAGAGCACCACCGTCGGCGGCGCATCGTAGGGACGCATGGACCGCAGCAGATCCATAATATTCTTGGTGTTGCGCAGGCTCGCTAGATCAGGGCCAGCGACAATGATGGCGTCGTCGGCGGAGAGCAGCGTGTGCTTGATCCATGAGGTCCACACATGCGGCAGGTCGAGCACAACGAACGGGCTCGTGCGGCGCACGCGTTCGATCACCATCTCGTAGGATTGTGGATCGAGTTCGAATTCGCGCTCCAACGTCGCCGGCGCCGTCAGCATTTGCAGGCGTTGCGTTTGCTTAGTGGTGACGCGCTCCAGGAACACGTCATCAACCCGATCCGGCGCCATCAGCGCGTCGGCGATCGACTGCGGCGGGTCTTGATTGAAGTCGAGCGCCGCTGTGCCGAAGGAAAGGTCGAGATCGAGCAGGGTGGCGCTCGATTCCTGGCGCTCTGCGATCGACCAGGCGATGTTGTGGGCGATGGTGGAGGCGCCAATGCCGCCACGCGCGCCGATCACGGCGATGACGCGGCCGGCGAACGGCTTGTCCGGATTGACGTAGAGCCCGCACACGGTGCGGATCATGTCGATCGGCATGATCGGCGGCACGATGTATTCGCTCACGCCGCGGCTCATCAGCTCGCGGAAGAGGGCGATGTCGTTGACGGCGCCGACGATGACGACCTTGGTGCCTTCCTCAATCACCTGCGCGAGGCGATCGAGATTGTGCAGCATCTGCTGACCCTGCATCAGCGTGTCGAGGATGAGCAGGTTCGGGCTGGCTTGGCTGGCGAAGCGCGTGATGGCGGCTTCGATGCCGCCCGGTTCGACGCTGATCTCGGCCCGCGCCATGCGACGGTCGGCGCCGATGCCGGCGATGAGATCGGCGACTTCGTGGCGATCGCAGCAGGCATGAATGGTGATGCGCGGCACCGGTTGCTCGGTGCTGCGGCTGTCGTCCCAGGCAGCGGCCGGCGTGGGCGCTGGCAGTGGCGCGGCCAAGCCGAACGGATCATCGCCTTCAAGCGCTGCGCCGCCCGTTTGATTGGCGGGCGGCGGCGGTTCGCCGTCGAAAGGCGGCAGCTCAACGCCTTCGAGATCGCCGACGCCGAAATTTTCGTCGTCTTCGAGCACGAAGTCGTCGTCCGTACCGAGGCTCCAGGCGGGATCGGGTTTGCTCATTTGTTCAGAGCCCTATTGCACCGCATTGCTGATTTGAATGCGTTCGTCATTGCTGCGATCGGCGTGTGTCTGTTCGCCTTCGCGATAAGCATCGAACACCGTGTCGCGACGGCCGGAATCGCGCGGGTCCATTACGCGCGGGCGCAACAGATCGGCCGGATCTTCGACCATGGCCGCGAGATTGTTCATCGTCGCGCAGCCGAAGCTGGCCCACGGCTGGTTGTTACTCTGGTGCGCCAAATCCTGCTCCCAGAGCGGCGCGCACTCGGCGGCTTCGGCTTCGTAGCGCGAGAAGCTGACAATGATCGGTGCGTCGGCCGAGCCGGACGCGTCATAGGTTGAGCCTGCGACCGCCGCGTAAGAGACGCCGGCTTCCACCAGCGCGCGGCGCGTGTCGTTGGCGATGAGAGAGGCGGCGTCCGAATTGGCGGCGCCGGACGGCGTGCTCAAAACCAAAGCGCCGTGGCCGTAGCGCAGATAACCGCCAGCAAACGCGCGAAGCTCAGCTTGCGAGGCCGGCGAGATCGTCATGGCGCCGGGCGTCACCGGCACTTCGATTCGCTCAGCCGTTTGCGTGACCGTGATGCGGTGTGAATCGGCGATCGTCGGCGTCGCGGGACCGGGCGGCGGCGGCGGCACGCTTGCGCATGCGCCGAGCGCGCTCAAACCGATCAGGAAAAAGGGCAGGCGAACATTCATGGTAAGGCGCCTCATTCGATCACGTGGCCGTGCGGGCCCTGCAGGCCTTGCGCGTTGTCGTCGTCGCCACTGGCGTTGGCGGGACGATAGAGTGAGTTCAGTCGGCCCGAGAGCAAGCTTTCGCCTTCGCTCGGATTGCGGAAGCCGTCAGCCGGGGTGCGCAGACGTTCGGGGCTGGTCGGCTGCACCAGGTATGGCGTGACGATGATGACGAGCTCGGTTTCGTTGTTGATGAAATCGCGCGAGCGGAAGAGCGCGCCCAGGATTGGCGAGTTCATCACGCCGGGCACGCCTTCCATGGCGTGACGCGTGCGCTCTTGGATCAAGCCGGCCAGTACGATCGAACTGCCGGACGACATTTCCAGCGTCGTCTCCGCGCGCCGCACTTGCAGGGCAGGGATATTGATGCCGCGCACCACTGTGGTGGAGCCGTCAGGGTTGCGGATCGGGGTGTCGCCGGTTGAGATCGCGCCTTCCGACGTGAGTTCGCTCACTTCGGTTGCGATCTTCAGCGAAATGCGCCCGCCCGACATGACCACCGGTGTAAAGGCGAGGCCGACGCCGAACGGTTTGAACTCGACGGAAATCTGGCCGTCGTCGCTGCTGACCGGCACCGGGAATTCGCCACCCGCGAGGAAGCGCGCATTCTCGCCGGAGATGGCGGTGAGGTTCGGTTCAGCCAGCACACGCAACAAGCCTGCGCGTTCGAAGGCTTCGATCGTCGCGTCCGTGCGGCGCGAGTTCTCGATGCTTGCGGGGCCGTACGTGATCTGCCCGGAGTCCGGGTCGACCGTATAGCCGCCGACGCCGGCTTGGCCCGGTGTGATGCTCGGATCGACCGTGCCGCTCGGATAAGCGTAGCTGTTCGGGCGCAGGATGTTTTCGGCGATGCCGCCGGTGGCTGCGAGGCCGCCCAGAATCTGACCGTTGATCGAGAAGCCGTTGCGCGTCGCGATATCGAGGAAATCGCTTTCGCCGATCAGACGATTGATCATCTCGTCGTAGTTGGCGTTGATGCCGAGCTGGCGCACCAGCGTGCGGCTCATTTCGACGACGCGAACACGAACTAGAACCTGCTCGCTGCCTTGTACTTGGACCAGGTTGACGATGCGGTTGTCGCCAGCGCCCGCTGCGGCGCCTGCGCCGGCCCCGCCTGAGGTTTGCAGGAATTGCAACGCCAGCTGGCGTGCGCGATCCGATTCCGCCGCGCTCCGCGCCGTGCCGGACAGGATGATCGAACCGTTCAATGCTTCGGCGGTTATTTGCGAATCCGGCGAGTGGCGTCCAAGGATCGAGTTCAGCGGCTCGACGTCCGGTTCGACGCGGATTTCGACGTTGGCGATTTGTCGGCCCTGTGCGTCGAAGAAGAAAATGTTGGTCTGCCCGAGCGCGCGACCGATCACGTAAGCGCGTCGCGCCGTCCGCACAGTGGCGTCGGCGATTTCGGGATTGGAAATCAGGATGTCGCGCGCATCGGCAGGCAGATCGATGATCGCCGATTTGCCGAAGGGCAGGATCAGCGTCGCCGATTGCGAGCCGCCGCCATTGGTGATGCGCAGTGTCGGCGCGTTGGCTGGCTCAACTTGCGCGAAAGCGTAAGTCGGCGAGAGCGCGACGGCGGAGGAGAGGACTGTCGCGAGCGACAGGCGAAGGTATTTGCCGGGGTTCATCAATTGCCTCCGGTCACGGTGCCGAACGCGTGCACACGCACAGAGCCTGATTGCTGTGCTGGTATGCGACCGCCCGGACGGGCCATGCCCACTGTTTCTATTTGCACGCCGCGCAGAGCGAGGCTGAGGTCACCCATCTCGTTGGCCAGCGCGAGCACCCGGCTGTCTTCG
This sequence comes from Hyphomonadaceae bacterium, assembly GCA_022841905.1. Lineage (GTDB taxonomy): Bacteria > Pseudomonadota > Alphaproteobacteria > Caulobacterales > Aquidulcibacteraceae > Vitreimonas. The sequence continues at coordinate 71,632 of JALHQO010000003.1, forward strand.
GCCGTGAGTTCAAGTACGGCGACGGCGGCCTGAATGACTTGCGGCGCTTCGCCTGAGGTTTGTGTTTGCGTGGTTTCACCAAGCGCCAGGACACGCACGTCTTCGAGAATGATGTTACTGTTGACCTGTTCGCCGCCATCGGGCGTGTCGATGCGCGTGGTGACGAGGACATCGACGCGGTCGTTAGGCTGGATGTAGCCGCCGGCCGCCGTCTGGGCGTCGATCTCAAGCGAGACGGCGCGATAGCCTGGCGCGAGCTGAGCGGCCATGAAGCCGCGCCCCTCGGGCTGCACCACTGCGCCCGTCGTGATCGGCTCGCCTTGCGCGAACGCGCGCCGCGTCACAGCGCCGACCAAGTCGGCTTGCGCCGACGGTTGAGCCGAGAGGCGCACGAAGCTCGGTGAGACGGAATCTGAGGGGAAGAGGACGACCGCGAGGTCGCTCGGCGTGAGCGCCGCGCCTTGCGGCACGTCACGGGCGGCGACCAAAACTTGCTCGCCCGCGATGGCCGCAGCGTCGGTCACTTCAGGCGCGGAATCGCTTCCGCCCATGCCGCGAATAAGCAAAAGCGCGCCGATCGCCGCGATTGCGGCAACGACAAGAACGATCAGCTGGCGCGCTGACATTAAACTACTCCCCGTGCGTTAAGTCCCAACCATTCAAGTCGCGACCAGATCATGTTGCGGCTAAGGTATGGTTAACGAGGTTGACAGGAACGGAATCGATGGGATCGCCATCAGCCCCCCGGCCATGATGGCGACGCCGTATGGAATGCCGGACTGCCCGGTCAGCAGCCGATTGACGAAGGGCGGGTTTGTTTCCGTTTGCGCAACGAACTGGCGCGCGGCGAGCAGAGCCAAAGCGAGGATGCCGCCCGCCAGCACAGTGCCGAAGAGAAACGGAATGAAGGCGACGAAGCCGGTCCAAACCGTGGCGGCCGCGAACAGCTTGGCGTCGCCGCCTCCGATAATGTTGCCGGCGAACAGGAAGTAGCCGACGACCAGCGCGCCGGCGCCGAAGGCGAGGTGCAGGCCGAACTCGGCGAGCGGCATGCCCGCCGCCAAGGCAAACACAGGGAACGCCGCCAGCATGGCGATCGAGACCCAGTTGGGAATGATCAGGCGCGCGACGTCAGAGCAGGCGGCGTAGATCAGCAGCCCCGCAAACGCGGCAATCGCAAGCAACTCAAGCATCCACTTAAGCTGTCGGTGTTTCGCCCTAAGAAAGATTAAAGAGCGACAGGCTTGCTGCGCTTCAACGCAAAGAAAAACGCCGCTCCGAGGGAGCGGCGTTGGAGGAGGGGAAACTATAAAAGGACGCTAGCGGCGCGCACCGAGGGTGCGCGCCGCCGAACGGCTTCCGCTTAGTTAGCGGTGCTCAGGTCGGTCGAGATCTTCGTGAAGACTTCGTCGAGGCTGGTGCCGACGAGGCCCACGGCCGTGATGATGGCGACGCCGATCAGAGCGGCGATCAGGCCGTATTCAATAGCAGTGGCGCCGTCTTCGTTGTTCAGGAAACGCTTCAACATATCCAATTCTCCATTTTGTCGAGTGCTTTTCACCGGCCCGGTCTAGTGTCGCACCCGACACCCATCCCAGACGCAACGCGAAACTACCGCGGCAACATTAATTTCCCGGCCTACGAACAAGTTGAAGATAGCGTTAACGGCGTTGTGCTTTGTCGCCCGCTTACTGCGTTGTCACCCGCGCACCATGCGCGCAACTTCTTAGCGATCCCGAAACCATTGGCGCGTAGCACGTATAAAGAGAGCAGAAGGATTGTGCCGATGCGCGTCTCGCGCCTTGTCGTTGCTGCGTTCGCCGCGGCCTCCATGTTTCTGGCGGCCGGCGCCGCACACGCGCGCGATATTCGCGTGGCGCTCGATCAAGCTTTTCCGATCCGTCTCTCGGAACCGGCGGAAGGGGTGGCCATCGGCAATCCAACCATCGCCGGCGTTTCCGTGCAGAATGATCGCTTCCTTTTCGTCACCGGCCGCTCTTACGGCTCGACCAATCTCGTTGTCGTCGGCGCCAATGGCCGCGTGCTTTATTCAGGCCGTGTCGTGGTGACCTCGGATGAAACCGACGTTGTCATGGTTACGCGCGGCGTTGAAACCGGCCGGCTCGAGTGCACGCCGCTCTGCCGTCCGCGCCCCGATATTGGCGACGGCGCAGACTCACGAGCCGTGGCCGAACAAATCGCCGGCCGTGGCGGCAGCCGCTAGTCGCCGTTAAGCGGCGTTTACGCTCTCCTTTGACGGAAAATCAGCCCTTCTGCGCCTATACTCGGCGCTTGGAGGCGGCATGTTCGCGCAAAAACTGTTCAAGCGATTGACGCTTCGACGCTTCGCGAAGGCGCGCAGCGGCTCCGCGGCCGTCGAATTCGCGCTCGTCCTTGCCCCGTTCTTTCTGTTGACGTTCGCGCTCGCTGAAGTCGCCATGATCGGCTTTGCGCAAACCAGTCTCGACAACGGCGTCTCTCGCATCGCGCGCCTGGTGCGCACAGGCCAGGCGCAAATGGGCGGACTCGGCGAAGCGCAGATCAAGGCGCGCCTCTGCCAGGAAATGAGTTCGCTTCTGGTTGTCGATTGCGCGGCCAACTTGTTTCTCGACGTCAACCGCTTCGCATCGTTCACCGCCGCCAGCCAGAACAACAGCCCGATCCAGAATGGTGAGTTTCAAGAAGCTGGCTTCTCTTACCGAGACACGCAGCCCTCCGACATCGTCGTCGTGCGCGCTTATTATCGTTGGCAAGTGATGACGCCGATGTTCCAGCCCGTCTTCCAAAACGTGAATGGCGGCAAGCGCATCCTCGTCGCCACCATGATGTTCCGCAACGAGCCCTACCAATGAAGCTGTTCAAGCGCTTGCGCCGTTTCAATCGCGCCGAGAGCGGCTCGGCGGGCACCGAGTTCGCTCTGCTGGCGGCGTTGATCATGGTGCCGCTGCTGCTGGGCTCGGTCGAGCTGATCGACGTGCTCGGCACCAACAAGCGCGCGCAAAACGCCGCCGCCTCTTTGGCCGACGTCGTGGCGCGCGATACGGAAGTCTCGAACGCTGAGATCGCGGGCCTGTGGGATGCGCTCGACATCCTGATGTATCCCGACACGTCGACCAGCATGCGTGTCGTGCTGACCAGCGTGCGCGTCGTCAGCGCCACAAGCGCCACCGTGGTGTGGAGCGAGGCGCATGGCCAGGGCGCGACCCGCCGCACGACCGGTACGAACGTCTCGCTCGACGCGCGCATGATGGTCCCCGGCACCAGCATCATCATGACCGAAACGAGCTACACTTATGAGCCGTTGCTTGGTTTCCTGTTTCCTGGCGACTTCGAAATGACACACGACGCCTATCGCCGCTCGCGTCTGGTCGATCCGATCCCGCGCGTGTCCTGAGGTCTTGACGCGCGCGCCGTTCGCGGGACACTCCCGCGATGGAAGCTCCCAAAACGCCTGCCGAAGCCGTCGATCGGCTTGAACAGCTGCACACGCGCGCCGTGACCGCGCTGATTGAAGCGGTGCGCCGCTTTGCCGAAACCGGAACGCCGCCGACGATGGAGGAGCGCGCGCTCTTCCGCTATCCAGAGCTGCGCGTCACATATCTGCCAACTGGCCCGGCGCCGCGGCTTGCGCGCGCTTATGGCCAGCTCACCTGGCCGGGCGAATACGCCGTCTCGATCACGCAACCGGGCTATTATCGCGAGTATCTGATCGAGCAGCTCACGCTTCTGGTTGAGGACTACGGCGCCGAGCTCAGCGTGCGCGTCAGCGACACCGAAATTCCGTACTCGTTCGTGCTCGACGCCGCGGGCGCGCGGGCATTCGATAGCGTGCCGGCCGAAGAGTTGGCGCGCTACTTTCCAAATCCGCGCCTAACCCAAGTTGGCGACGCTGTCGTCGACGGCTTGCACGTCGAGCGCCTCGACGGCTCGCGGCCGCTGGCATTGTTCGATGCGCCGCGCACCGACTATTCGCTGAAGCGCATCGAGCACTATACCGGCGCGCCGTGGCAGGACGTGCAGCCGTGGATCCTGTTCACGAATTACCAGCGCTATGTCGATGAGTTCGTGCGCTGGGCGGCGGAGGGCGTCGCCAATGGTCCGAAAGGTTGGGGGCTCTCGTGCCCGGGCGGCGTGCGCATCGAGGCAGGGGACAAAGACGGCGAAGCCAAAGCGCTCGCCGCGCCGTGGCGCAAATATCAGATGCCGGCCTATCATTTGACAACGCCCGATCGCGATGGCGTCACGCTGGTCAATATCGGCGTTGGTCCGTCCAACGCAAAAACCATCACCGATCACTTGGCGGTATTGCGTCCGCATTGCTGGCTGATGATCGGCCATTGCGGCGGCTTGCGGCACACGCAACGCATTGGCGACTACGTGCTCGCGCACGCTTATCTACGGCGTGACAAAGTGCTGGATGATCGCGTGCCGCTCGAAGTGCCTATCCCGGCGATCGCCGAAGTGCAGATCGCGCTGCAGCAGGCAGCCACAATGGTCGCCGGCGGCGACAAGGAAGATCTACGCCGGCGGCTGCGCACTGGCACGGTCGTCTCTTATGCCGACCGCAACTGGGAGCTCAACTACAACCAGGAGCGCCAGCTGCTCAGCCAATCACGCGCCGTCGCCGTCGATATGGAAAGCGCCTGCATCGCCACGCAGGGCTTCCGTATGCGCGTGCCGTACGGCGTGCTCTTGTGCATCTCCGACAAACCCGCGCACGGCGAGATCAAACTTCCGGGCGTCTCAGATCGCTTCTACGATAGCGCCATCGGCGCGCATTTGCGGATCGGGTTGGAAACAGTGGCGTTGCTGAAACAGCAGCGCGATCGCTTGCACTCCCGCAAGCTCCGCGCCTTCGACGAGCCGCCGTTTAGATAGCCTCACTCCGCGCTCGGCTCTGCGCCCAATGCCGCGAGCGCCTGGTCGAAGCGCTCGACGGCATATTCTTCCGCGACAATCACGTCCGCTAAGTGAAGCCTGAGAGACATGAGCGGCCCGCGAGCATCGTCCGCAGACGTGAACTGCGACGGCAATTGCGCGAGCACCGGGTAAAACACGGCATGCAGCTGCTCAATGCGAGCCTGAGCCTCGTAAGCGTCGTTCAGAGCAAATACCTGCTCTGGCTGCATATGCGCTAGCAGATCGCCGTTGGAGAACGTGCTCCATGCGACATCGCGCAAAGCGGACGTGTGGATGCCGGTGGCGAACACCACGGCGAGTGTCGGTCTTGCTTCCTCGGGTGTTAGCGGTTGCTCCATCGGCGCTTCCTCGAGTGCGGCGTGGAGCCGCCGGTGGTGCGGCAGTATGGAATCCGAAAGCAACATGGCGCGATTGCCTTGCAGTTCCTCGATGAAATAGGCGCGAGCCTCCCTGACCCGCGCCGCGGTTTGCAGATCGGTGATCCAGGCGTTGATGGCGAGCGCCAGCGAGATTGAGAAGACGATCAGCAGCGATTCAAAGAGGGCGCGCGGCCCCCAGCGGCGGACAATGCTACGGCGAGGCGGTGTGACGGCGTCGGTCATGGGGCGACTTTGGCGTGACCGCGCCCGCGCTGCAATCGCCGCTTTGACGGAATGGGTTTGATCGGTCATCACCGCGCTCATGAGCTTTGATCGCATCCTCCCCTTCGACCGCGTCCTCAATTTCCGTGATTTCGGCGGTTGGGAGACTTCCGATGGCGCGACGGTGACGCGTGGGAAACTCTATCGCTCCGCCTCGTTCCACGATGCGACCGACGATGATATCGCAAAGCTCAACGCCATGGAGTTACGCTTTCTCGTCGATCTGCGTCGTCCAGAAGAGCGCAAGCATGAGCCGAGCCGGTGGGAGAGCGAAGCCACCCGTATGATCTTTGATGACGAAGGCGCCGGCGGCCATGCGCTGCCGCCGCATTTTCTGGCGCTGATGCAGAGCGATCTGACGCCGCAATCGACGCGCGACTACATGGTCAGCCTCTATCGCGAAATCCCGTTCGATCCGCGCCTCATCCGTCTCTATCGCGATTGGTTCAACGAATTGGGCGAGGGCGGGGCAGGCGTGATCCATTGCGCCGCAGGCAAGGACCGCACCGGCATTGGCTGCGCGCTCACGCTCTTCGCGCTCGGCGTGCCCGAAGACGCGATCTTCGCCGACTATGATTTCACCAATCAGGCCGTCGACCTGGAAAAGCGCATGCCGCGCATTCAAGCGCGTATGGAGGAACGCCTTGGCCGCACGCTCGATCCAGCGGCGCTGCGTCCGATGCTCGGCGTCCACGTCGATTATCTGCGCGCCGCGCTCGACGTGATCGAAGCGCAGCACGGCGCTGTAGGTGGCTACATGGAAACCGTCCTCGGCGTAGGCGCGCGTGAGCGCGACGCCTTGCGTCATGCGCTGACGGCTTAGGAAGCGGTCTCTAGTGTGATGCCGTTGTCGCGCCAGGGCGTAGGGTCGCAAGGTCGGCGGCGAGTGTGTCGCCAATCATGATTGTGAGTTCCGGCGCACGCGGCATTGCGATCGCGTATGCGCCAAACGTGGGGCGCCACGAGGGACGCTCAATGCGCAGGTCACTCAACGGAATAAAGATCGGCGGATAATTGATCATGGGAAGCGGCGGCATCGAAATCGCCAATCCGTCCGAATAAACACGGGCGATAACCCACCAGATTTGTTCGCGGGCATCGTGCTGCCCCGCGCTTAATTGCACCACTGCGAACCAACGCACGGTTAGAGGGTCGGTAAACCCGCGGCCTTCCGGTATCGGATAGGCCAGCGCGAGCTCTTGCCATCGCCCGCCCGAAAGCGTGTAGACAAATGATAACAGCGCGTTCAGCGCGATTAAGCCGACTGCGGTCGGAAACAGCCAGAGGATGATGTCCAACAGGACGTCCACGGACTAGTTCGCGCCGCCTGCGCTCTTTCGCTTTTTTTCCATCAGCGTGTCGAAGTTCGACCAGACGCCGGTGTCGCCGTGCCAATCGCCCTTGGTGGCGGCCTTTGAGTATTCCGTGGCGCGTGCTTCGAAGAAGTTCGCGTGCTCCACGCCGTTGAGGATCGAAGTCAGCCACGGGATCGGGTGCTCGGTGACGCCGTAAATTTTCGGCAAGCCCAGCTGACCCAAGCGCCAGTCGGCGATGTAGCGGATGTATTGCTTGATATCGTCCGGCGTCATGCCCTGCACCGGGCCCATCTCAAACGCGAGATCGATGAACTTGTCTTCCATCGACACGACGGTGCGGCAGCATTCGGCGATGTCTTCTTTGACTTCGTCCGTCAGCGCGCCAGTTTCCTTCGCGTAGGCGTGGAAGAGCTTGATCATGCCTTCGCAGTGCAAGCTCTCGTCGCGCACTGACCAAGTCACGATCTGGCCCATGCCCTTCATCTTGTTGAAGCGCGGGAAGTTCATCAGCATCGCAAACGACGCGAAGAGTTGCAGGCCTTCGGTGAAGGCGCCGAACATCGCGACGGTGCGCAGTATATCGGCATCGGTCTCGACGCCGAACTTGCCCATGTAATCGTGCTTATCGCGCATCGCCTGGTAATCGTAGAACGCCGCGAACTCGCTTTCCGGCATGCCTATGGTTTCGAGCAGCAGCGCGTAGGCTGCGACGTGGATGGTCTCGATGTTCGAGAACGACGCGAGCATCATCTTGATCTCGGTCGGCTTAAACACGCGCGAATAGCGCTCCATGTAGTTGTCGTTCACCTCGATGTCGGACTGGGTGAAGAAGCGGAAGATCTGCGTCAGCAGATTGCGTTCGCCGTCATTGAGCTTGGAGGCCCAATCCTTCACGTCCTCGCCGAGCGGGACTTCTTCCGGCATCCAGTGGACCTGCTGCTGGCGGCGCCAGAACTCGTACGCCCACGGGTAGCGGAACGGCTTGTAGCCCACCGATGGCGTGCGGAGCCCCGTCAGCTTGCTCCCGTTTTCAACAGCCATCCGTAAGTCTCCCTATCGAAGCCGAAACGTACCCTATATATAGGGAGTTCGCGGTCTGCAGCCACAAGATATGGCGCATTTGTGGGCGAGTCGTCTTTAGGAAAAGTTACCAGCGCCCGGCCGCGGACCTTGCAGCGATTCAGGCTGGAGGAAAGCGCCCCCGCTGCGCCGGCTGTGGATAGTCAGAGCAGCCGGCTGGCCTCGTCAGAGCAGCCGGCTGGCCTCGTCGCGGCAAGCGTAGGGAAGACCGGGGGTTTCGCAGAAATCCGGCCAATCGCTGCTCAGGTGCCAGTGCGCCAAGACGCCAAGATCGCGCATCAGCAGCAGGAAGCGCGGATCGGCGCGCATGGCCGCCGCGGCCGGGGCGAAGAGCGCGGCGTGGCCGCCGCGCCGCTCGTCCACGAATGTCGTGCGGGCCAAAGCGAAGGCGCCGTCTAGGTCGCCGAGTTCGGACAGCATCAGCACCGCCTGCACCGCCGGCAAATCGCCGCCGCGTGCGCAGGCTTGCACGTCGGCGACGTCAGGCGCGCTTGGCGCCTCCCGGCGCAGTGCGTCGGCCGCCTGGCGCCAACAGGCGCTAGCGCGTGGCGAGCGGGCTTGCGACGCTGGATCGTTCAGCAGCGCAACCGCGTCGTCGTAGCGGCCGCTCCAGAACGCGATACGCATGCGCGCCCACCACTGGCGCGCGTCCGCCGGGTAGGCGGCAGTCATGCCTTCAATAATGTCGCGCGCCTGATCGGTGTCCCCGGTGATCGCCAATAATTGCGCGACGTTGCGGCGCTTCCATACGGATAGCGGATCGAGCGCGCTGCCGCGTTGCGCGAAGGTCAGCGCCTCCGCGGTGCGGCCAAGATCGTCCAACAAGTTGGAATAGGCGCTGTTCAGCGTTGCGTTCTCCGCGTCGCGCTCCAGCCCGTTACGCAGTAACCCTTCGCGTGCGTTCCAATTCGTCCGCGATTCGAGCAGCGAGAGCGCCACGTAGCTTTCGCCGATATCGGGGGCCGCGTCGTGCGCGCGTTCGGCTTCGCGGCGCGCGCTTTCGCGCAGCGCGCTGCGTGTCGCCTCCGGCGCTTCCAGGCTGAGCCTTGCGCCGCTGAGCGCCAGCAAAGCGCGCGCATAGGTGAAGTTCGGATCGCGCTCCACCACTTGCGCAAACGTGTCTCGCGCTTCTTGCGTGCGAGCCGGGTCGCGTTCCGCGTCGCAGCCGCGCAGGAGCAGCGTGAACACATCGCTGGTAAGCTCCGGCCGCGTGCGCACGGCGCGTACGCCGCAGGTCAGCACATCAGCGCTGCGCTCGGCGGCGCGCTGGCGCAAGCCGGGCAATTCATTCGCGCGCCCATCGAAGACGCTCGACCAAAGCGTCGCGCGATCGCTGGTGCGAACAACGTTCATGGTCAGACGAATTTGGTCTCCGGTTTCTTCGGCCGCGCTTTCGACGGCGAGTTCGGCGCCGAGTGAACGCGCGCGATCCAAACGCTGTTCGCGCGCGCCCTCGGCCGTTTCCGCCCGGTCGATCGGCGTCACATCCATGGCGCTGAGCGCCAGCGTGATGTCGTCGGCGACGCCGGTCGTCAGTTCATCGAGCGCGCCATCTTGCTGTGGTGCCGAGGAGAGCACTGCGACGCGTGTAGCGGGCGGCGCGGTGAGCATGGGCCAGGCCAGCACCGCCAACACGACCACTGCGGCGACAGCAGCGGCGCCGATCGCTGCGAGGCGCAGACGTCGCGCCTTGCTTTGGTCTGCGCCGACTTCGCCCGTCGCCTGATCTTCGCTGGTCAATTCGAAGACGCCGATGCGTTCGTCGATTTTCGGCAGCTTGATGACGCCCTTCGAGGCCAGCCGTCGCGCCAGCGGCCCGCGCAGTTCGCGGCGCGCATCCTCGGAAACCAATACCGCGCCGGCACTCGCTTGCGCTTGAAGCCGCGCGGCGACGTTGACGCCGTGCCCCAACAAATCGCCGCTCGGCAATTCCGAGACTTCGCCGAGGTGTACGCCCGCGCGGATAGGGGGATCGTCGTTTGCCGCGAGATCGGCTGCAGCCTGTACGCCAGCGGCCACGGTCGAAAATTCCATCAGCACGGAGTCGCCGGCGGTGTTGACGATGCGTCCTTCGTGCGCCGCCGCGGCCGCGGTGCAGCGCTCGACCAGCCGCCCGACGGCCGCGAGCGCGCCTTCTTCGTCAGCCTCCGCGAGCGCGGAATAGCCGACAACGTCGATCGCGACGATGGTTGTTAGTTTACCTGCAGCCACGCCTTACCCCCGGCGCGGGGGAGAATGCCGCGATGCGGCGCCTTGGTCTAGCTTGCCGGCGCTTTAGCGGCGCATGGTGACCGTCAGACCGGTAAAGCTCGTATCCTGCTGGAAGGACTGCGTGCCGATCTGGGTGGATTCCTCGCGCTCAACATAAGCGAGAGAGGCTTGAATGCCGTCGCGCTCGTAGGTCACGCCAGCTGACATGTCGCCGATCTCGACGCGGTCCTCGAGCGCGAGCGATGGGCCGCGACCGCCGAATTCGTCGCGCGAACCGGGCTGCCAGGTCAGCGCTTCGTTGTCGGAGGCGACGAACATGTAGACGGAGCGTCCGCCGCCGCTTTCCCGGTCGCGCTCGTCGCGAACCAGGCCGCGACCGATGCGGACTTCCGAGCCACTGCCTTGGCGATCGAAATCGCCATTGGCGTCGGCGCCGAGCGTGGCGCGTTGCGCGAGTGAGATTTCCACTGGTGAGTCTGCGCTGCCAGCGGCGACTTCGAGTTCAAGTCTGCGGGGGCGAGGGCCTTGGCCTTCGGATTGGCTGGCCGGTGCGAAGCGCTGCCCGCTATCGTCCCGAACTGAAACGTCCAGCGTCGGCGTCGATGCGAGCAAAGCAGGGTCTTCGAAGCTCACCGGGCTCGGTGGGCCTTCTTGTGCGCCTGCGACAGAGGCGCTGATCATGCCGGCCGCGAGCATGCCGCTCGCCAGCAAGGCTGATCTCAGAGAACTCAAGCCACCCATTACAGCCTCGTTCCAAACCATTCGAAGCGGCAATGCACAATGGCTGCCACAGGTTCCGCCGGGTGTTAAGTCTTGTCCGACTTAACCAGCCCGGCGTCGGCCTTTTTTTCAGTGCCGCATGGTTATTGTCACGCCGGTGAAGCTCATATCCTGCTCGAAGGACTGGGTGCCCACCTGAGTGGATTCCTCGCGTTCGACATAGGCGAGGGAGGCCTGCCAGCCATTCGCCTCATAGGTGATGCCGGCCTGGACATCGCCGATCTCCACTCGATCTTGCAGCGCAAAACCCGATCTGGAGTCGCCGAAGTCGCTGCGCACGCCAGGTCGCCAGATCAGCGCTTCGTCTTCCGAGGCGGCGAACAGGTACCAACTGCCTTGGCGCGATGGCGCGTCGCGCGGCATGCTGCGCAAGCCGTGGCCGAGACGAAGCTCGGACCCGCGTGTTTGCCGATTGACGTCGCCATTATTGTTAAAGCCGACGCCGCCGCGTTGGGCGAACGCGACATCGAAGCCGCCGGAGCTGGCGACGACGGAGACTTCGTAGCCGCGGGTTTCGCGATCGCCGCGGCGCGCCGATGGCTCTTGCGACGTGAGATCAGAGAACCGGCCTTCTCTGCCGGGCCTGAGATTGAGTTGAAATCTGCTGGAAAACGCGGTGCTGGGGTCAGCGAAGTTGACCCCGTCGACAAATGCAGCGCTTGGACCGACCGCATCTTCGGCGGTAGCGATATTCGCGGCGAAACTGATGAACCCGACCAAACCAACGACCACGAGCTTGCGTAAGAGCATCGCGATCTCCTCCCAATAGATGTGAGGATGTCGTAAGTATGGTTACTCAATTGCTAATTCGCGACGCCGCGCTGCGTTCGTATGCAGGCAGTGTGCGCCTGCGAAGGGCGTCGGCGCTTAGCTCTGCGTTGAGATTTGCTGCGGATTCACGCGCGGCAGCGTGCGCTGCATCACGATCACATCGAGCCGCTTGCCGAACTTCTCGCCGACGTTTTTCAGCGTGCCGACGTACTGAAAGCCGAGTTTTGTGTGCAGCTCTTTCGAAGCGGCGTTGTAGCTGTCGCCGATGAAGGCGAGCACTTCGCGGACGCCGTCATCGCGCAGGCTGTGCAGCAGCTCGCCCATCAAAGCTTCGCCGACGCCCAAGCGCTGGGTGGTGGGAGCGACATAAACCGAGCTTTCGAACGTGGTCGCGTAGGCGGCTCGGTCACGGTACTGGACAGCATAAGCAAAGCCCAGGATGCGGCTGGGGTCGCTGACCGGCGACGCCACCACGAACGGCCAGCCTTTCTGGGCCACCGCGCTCCAGCGCTCGGTCATCTGCTCGAGCGTCGGCGGCTCTACCTCGAACGTGCCCGTGCCTGAGAGCACATGGTGCGCATAGATCAGCTGGACGGTCTCCAGGTCCTGCTGGAAGCAGGGCCGGACGATCAAAGCGGGGCGATCAGCCGTCATCGGCCCTCGGTGGCCCCGATTTTAACCTCCGGTCAAGCCTGCGGCGCCTCGCCTCGCGTCGGATGGGCGCATTCACCGGATGCCAACCCAAGCGGTTTAAGATCGCCTCCGAAATGGCGAGTCTCTTGGGAGTGGGGCCGGCCCGGGCCTTGATGCTTGGGCTGATGGCGGCGGCGATGACCGCGTGCGCGTCGACGCCTGCGCCGATTTCGGCGGGCGGCTCGCGCATGGGCGGCGTGGGCGAAGTCATGTCCAGTTGGCGGGGAGAGGGCGAAGCCCGAGTCGTTGATCCCGGCGCTGGCCTCCAATGCGTGCCCTTCGCCCGTCAAATTTCAGGTATTCAGATCTACGGCGACGCCAATACTTGGTGGCGACAGGCTGCCGGGCGCTATCCGCAGTCTTCGCGCCCTGCCGCAGGCGCTGTGCTGGTGACCCGGGGCTACAACAATCCCGGCCGTGGTCATGTGGCGGTGGTCACCCGCGTTGATTCAAGCCGTCTGATCAGGGTCGATCAGGCCAACTGGCTGAACAATGGCGAGATCAGCGTGGGCGTGCCGGTGCTGGATGTCTCGCCCAACAATGATTGGAGCGAGGTCCGTGTCTGGCATATTCCCGGCGGCCATTGGGGTGGGCGGATCTATCGGGCTGAGGGCTTTATCCACCCGTTCGCACTCCACGCCGCGCTGAGCTAAGTTCCGGCGTTAAGCTTTCTTACCAGCTCGGATAGACTAGCCGTTAAGGTATATTACCACGGAACAAGCAACATCTTGTTCCACCAGACCCTGTTTACCATAAACACCTCTACCTTTCTTATTGTTCAGCTGGTGAATTAAGTATTCTTTTACCCCGCTCGCCCTTTTGTGTGTGTCAGTTTGGGTCAACGGCTCGTCTGGGCATCAGGGCATGATGGATTCTCGCGCGCTTCTCCTCGCGGCTGCGACGATCGCTGGTTTCACTGGCGTGACGTCGGATGCCGACGCATTGACGCCGCTGTCGATGGATCTTGCCGTCGATCCGGCGGTCACAGAGGGATCGTCCGTACACGCGACTATGGCGCCGAGCGACTTCACGCCGCCGCCTGATGACGCGTACGAGCCGACGGCGCGCGTCTCCAACTGGCGCTCGCGTCTGCAGTGCGTGCCTTTTGCGCGCCGCGAGTCCGGCGTTCAGATTTTTGGCAATGCCAACACCTGGTGGCAGCAAGCGCGCGATCGCTATGAAACCACGGCAGAGCCTGAAGAAGGCTCGGTGATGGTGCTGCGCGGCTACGCCACCGCCAATCGCGGCCACGTCGCTGTTGTGCGCGAGATCGTGTCGCCGCGCCTGATCATCGTCGATCATTCGAACTGGCTGAACGGCGGCGAGATCACCCGCGACGTGCCGATCCGTGATGTGTCGGAAGCCGGCGATTGGAGCCAGGTGCAAGTGTGGCACGTGCCCGGCCGTCACTGGGGCGGGCGCACCTACCAAGTGCAGGGCTTCATTCTGAATGTTCTGACCGAAGCGCAGCAGCAAATCGATGCCGAGCGCGCCGCTGCTGGGATGCAACTGGTGTCGGCTGAGGCTGTGCCCGTCGGTTAAGCGCCGTCTGAGCCATTGCCATTCGTCACCTTGCCGTTGGTGACGCCATAATCTTGAGAACGCTGGCGCGTCGACGTCGGCCCATATCCCTCGGCCGCGAGCCCGCGCTTGAGTAATTCGCGCACAGCTGCCGCTCGACTGGGCATACGCTGAGCAAAGCGCCAGTTATCCACCGCCGCCAATTCCTCTTCCGTCAGCATGATCTGCAGACGCTCGTCTCGGTTAAGCTCGTTCATGCGGTCCTTTCCGCTCAAAGTTCCCATGACGGATAATGAGTAAGACGCTCAGAGGTTCCCTTTCACGCATTGCTAGTCGTTAGCGCAAGTAACCAATCTTGTGAGGTGGCGGTAAAGCGGCAATCGGTGCTGCTTTTACAGTAGATATGGCCGAGATTTCAGGTAATCGCGGGCTCGTTGTGTTGGACGAAGCACGCCTTTGGTTTATGGTGGCCTTGTCGTTGCGCCCGAGTAGTGATCGCGGTTCTGTGAACACACTGGCGAAAGCGGCCGCGTCAAAGGACGCGACATTTATGACTACAACACCGTCGACCTCCCGCTTGAGGTTCAAGCTGCCCGATTGGCTGCGCCTTGGCCTCGGCAAGCGCGCGCCCGCGCAAACATCGCGCGTCCAGTCGCGCAAACTCACGCCGATCGCCGACGTCATGGCCAGCGCCGGTCGTGACCACCAAGAGGCGCCTTAGGTCTTTTCGCGCTGTGAACTCCCGCGCTAGCTTCGCGCCGCGTTCGGTGCGGGGGCCGGCGCGGAGGGGATCGACATGGCGAATGGCGCGGCGACCGCCGCGGGTGCGACCGCGCCCGCTCAGCAAAAACTCAAGCTGAAGACCAAGCAGCGCGGCGGCATTCCGTTGTTCCGCTGGCTCACCCAGAACCTGGTGTGGGAGCTCTTCATCCTCGCCTGCATCATCGCGAACGCGGCGATCCTCGGTTACGATGCGCATTACGGCGAAGACAATCGCTACCACGCGCTCATCGAGCAGTGGAACATGTACTTCCTCTGGATCTTCACCGCCGAACTCGCGCTCGAGTTTTTGGCGCAAGGTCCGAAGCGTTACTTCAGCCGTGGCTGGAATATCTTCGACATGATCGTCGTCGGCGTCAGCTGGTGGGCGGTGACGCCGGCGATCTCGGCCTTGCGGGCGTTGCGTGTCGTGCGCGTGTTTCGTCTCATCAGCGCTGTGCCGCAAATGCGACGTGTAGTCGAAGCGTTGTTCGGCGCGATGCCGGGCATCTTGGCGACGCTCGCGATCCTGGCGATCGTTTTCTATATCGGCGCCGTCATGGCAACGACGCTATTCCATAGTGAGCCCGGTTTCCGCGATCTCGGTGAAAGCGCGCTCTCCTTGTTCGCACTCTCGCAGTTCGACGGCTGGGGCGACACGATCGCACGGCTGCAACCGAACTATCCGTTCGCGTGGTTCTTCGTGATGACCTTCACTGTGATCGCGGCGTTCGCGGTGCTCAACCTCTTCATCGGTGTTATCGTCGAAGCCGTGCAAGCGGCGCCGCAAGAAGAGATCAAGGAAGAGCTCGACGAACTCGAAGAAGAAGTTGAAGGCATCGCAGGCGCGCAAGAAGACGCCGCCGTTGTGCAGCAGCGCATTCTGGATGAGGTGCGTGCGTTGCGAGCTGAAGTCGCAGCTTTACGCTCGGCGCCGCCTGCTGCGTCTTAGCGTCCGGCGCGGGAGGCCGACGCTACCATCACAGGCGGCGAAAGCACAGCGTTGATGCCTTGGATCACGCCGTTCGTCGCGTTGATGTCCTGCATCGTCACGAGTTGATCGTTGACGCGCAGGCCATCGCGGCCGTCGATTTCGACGCGATAGCCGTTAGAGGCTTCCTCGCGCACGACCTCGCCGTTCACGGTCTCGGTCGTCACCCGCTCATCGACGACGTGATAGGCGAGCAGCGCCAACAATTCGTCGCGGTTCTCGGGCGCGAACAGACGCGTGCGCTCGCGCTCGCTCATAGTGCGGAACGCTTCATCTGTCGGCGCGAAGACAGTGAATGGCCCTTCACCGCGCAAGGTCTCTTCGTAACCGGTGCGCTCCACGGCTTCGAGGAACATCGTGAACTGCCCGGTCGCAGCCGCAACATCGATGACGTCGCCGTTAGGATCGGGCGTGTTCGTCTCCGCGACGAGGAAACGCTCGCCGGTTTGGGCGAGGGCGACGGGGGCTGCCGTTAACATCAGCGCGAGCAGCGTGGCGCGTGTGAAGGACATCATGCGTCATCAACACCCAGGCGCCGGTTCGGGTTTCACAGCCCTGTCACTGGCGCGTTAAGCGCCCATCGGCGACAATGCCTGCATGTCCGTCTGGTCCCGCATCGTCGAGTTGGCCGCGCGCGCCTTCGATCCGGAGGCCGATCCGCCGGAATTCAACGAAGAATGCGCCCCGCGCCCGAATGACGTGGGCTTTACCGCCGCCGTGATCGGCCTCGCCGCGAAGATGGCGGTGGCAGACGGCCGAACCACTGAATCCGAGATGTCCGCCGCCGCTCAGGTCTTCCGCCCGCCGCCGGGCGAAGAGTTGCACTTCAAGCGCGCGTTCTCGTTGGCCGGCCAAACAATCCTAGGATTTGATTCCTACGCCAAGCAGATCGGCCGGAAGTACCGCGCCCGTCCGTGCCTGCTGGAGGACGTCCTCGACGGTCTCTTCCACATCGCCGCCGCCGATGGCGCGATTACGCAGGCGGAGCTCGACTATCTGGCTGAGGTCGCCGCTCATTTCGGTTTCAGCGAGATGGAGTTCCGCCGCATCAAGGCCACCAATCTCGGCCCCGAAGCTGGCGATCCCTATGCCGTCCTTGGCCTATTGCCCGGTGCGAGCATGGAGGAAGTGCGCCAAGCTTGGCGCCGCACTGCGGCTGAAAACCACCCTGACCGCATGCTCCAACGCGGTGCGCCGCCGGAATTTGTGGAAATCGCTCGCGAAAAGACCGCCGCGATCAACGCCGCTTACGCCCTGATCCGCGAGGAATTGAGCGTGGAGGCGAAGTAACCACGTCGCAGGCGCGCCCCACGCGCGCCGCATTGATTGGGGAGCCTTCTCCTCCATATGATCATGCGAGGAGTTCGACCGAGATGACCGCAAACGCCGCCGACTTTGGCTCCGCCGCCCTGAGCGCGTTCATGCGCGCGGTCGGGCTCATGGTGCTGGCGGTCGGCGCGGCGCTGGCGCTCGTGTTTGCGTTCGCCGCCGCAGCTGTTGTCGGCGTCATGGTGGCGGGTGCAGCGCTCGCTATTCGCCTCTGGCCGCGCCGCCGCGCTGTGGTCGGCGCCGATGGCGTGCTCGAAGCGCGGCAAACGCCCAATGGCTGGGTCGTCGAGACCAGCCGCAAGTAACGACTTCGGGGCGAGAGTCGCTCTATAAGAGCGCCGTGACCGAAGCTTACATCAATCGCCCATCGCCGAACTTCGACGCGCGCACGCGTCCGATCGACCTGATCGTGCTGCACTACACAGGTATGCAAGACGCTGAGACGGCGATCGCGCGCCTCACCGATCCCGCACCCGTCGCCGGCAAGTATCCCGGGCCTTGGCAAAGCGAAGACGTGTTGCCCGATGCGGCGCTCTCGCGCGTGAGCGCGCACTACGTCGTCGATGAAGCCGGCAAGATCTACAGCCTAGTGCCGGAAGAGCATCGCGCATGGCACGCCGGCGCATCGAGCTGGGAAGGCGAGGGCGATGTCAACGCGCGCGCCATCGGCATCGAGATCGTCAATGGCGGCCACGATTTCGGCTTGCCGGCTTTCGCCGACGCGCAGATCGATGCGGTGATCCAGCTGCTCAAGGATATTTTCGAGCGTTGGCCCGAACTCAACGCCAAACGCGTTGTCGGCCATTCCGATGTCGCGCCCGAGCGCAAAGCCGATCCCGGAGAGAAATTTCCGTGGAAACGCTTGGCCGATGCAGGCGTGTCGATCTGGCCCGAACATGTCGCCACGCAACTCGACGGCGACGACATTGCCTCGGACATCCAGCTGCAACTCGGCGCTATCGGCTATGACGTGAAGCAGACGGGCGCGATGGATAATTCCACCAAAGCCGCCCTCGTCGCCTTCCAGCGCCGCTTCCGCCCGAGCGACATTAGCGGCAGCGCCGACGAAGAGACCCGTTTCTTGCTCGTCGCCGTCGCTCACGTGCTGGCCTAAGCCGAGCCGCTTCGCTACATAGGCCGCGCCAGTCGGCCGGACGGCCGCGAGCGCTACACTCGAAAGGGTGCGTTCGAGGAAAGTCCGGGCTCCACGCGGATACGGCGGCGGGTAACGCCCGCCGAGAGTGATCTTAGGGATAGCGCCACAGAGAATAGTCTGCCGAAAGCGTCTCGGTCGAAAGACCATGGACGCAGGCGATGGTGAAACGGTGGAGTAAGAGCCCACCGCCGCGACCGTAAGGAAGCGGGCACGGCAAGCCCCGCCGGGAGCAAGACCGAATAGGAGCACGCGTCACGCAAGTGACAGGTCCGTCCGCGGATTGTGTTCGGGTTGGTCGCGAGAACCGTGTGGCGACACACGGTCCAGAGGAATGGTCGTCACCGCGCAAGCGGAACAGAACCCGGCTTACAGGCCGACTGGCATTTGCTTTAACGCGCTACGGCGCTCTACGCTTTGGCGCGAGTAAGCGGAGGCGTGCGAATGGATCGCATCAACGGCAAACCGGTGGCGTTCGTTTACACGACAGACCGCGAGCGGGCGGTCGCGTATTATCGCGACACGCTCGGGCTCACGCCGCAGGATCCTGATGATTTTGGCATGTACTTCGAGATGGGCGCCGCTCTCATGCGCTTGACCGTGATCCCCGACCACAAGCCGACCGCGCATCCGGTGCTGGGCTGGAGCGTGCCGGACATTGCCGCCACTGCCTCGACGCTGAAAGCGCGTGGCGTGAGGTTCGCGATCTACGAAGGCTGGGGTCAAGACGAACTTGGCATTTGGACATCGCCCGATGGCGCATCGAAGATCGCCTTCTTCAGCGATCCGGACGGCAACGTGTTGGGCTTGTCACAAGGCTAACCCACAGCCCGCCGTGTAAAGCTCACTTCCACGTCCGTGATCTCGCGGCTCGCGTCCAGCGTCGCGGTGAAGCCTTCGCTGCGTTCGCCTTGCATTTCGCCTACCGCTGGCGCCAGCACCACTTCGCCGCAAACGTCGCCATTGGCGTCGCGCAGGCACACGGCGATGTTCGGTACGGCGCGCGGCGCTACGGTGCGGCCGCGCAGATCGGCGACGATGGTGATGCTCCTGCCATCGGCGGCGACATCGGCGCGGATATTGTCGAGCGAAAAGGCGGCGCGCTCTTCATCGCTAATCGGCTCCGACGCGACGAACTCCGCCGCCGCCAGAGCGCGCGTGACTTGGTGATAGCGCGGCGTCTCCTTGGCCGGCGCACTGCGCTGGCGCAGGCCGCGCAGCAGCTCACGCCAGCGCAGAGCGTCCGCCGCCATGTAGTTTGAAAGCTCGCCGACATCGGTCTGGCGTGTGAACACTTGCGCGGCGAGGCCGTCGAAGAAGGCGAGCACTTTCGCAAGCTCGCTTTCGCCAGCCACAGCTGAATCGCCCGCCGCCAGCGCGTAGCCCCCGAGCAGCACCTGCTCGCCCGCGATGCGCGCTTCCGCCAGTTCGAGCCAGGTGCGGTAGATTTCCTCAGGCTTGGCCCCCTTGGCGCGGCCTGCCTGGATGACGATTGCCGGCGGCTGGCCGGCGCCCGCGCCGCCGCCCAATCCCGTTCCGTCCCCCTGCATGCCCACCCCAATGTTGCCTGACCGGGACGATTAGCTGATTCTTCACGCTTACGGGCAGGGAACGCGACGCCGTTGCGCCGGACTCGTTGTAACGTCCCCCGGAATGTCGCACGCGCCGGTACTTTTAGCTGAAGCCATGGACGCGCTCGCTCTGCGGGATGGGGGCGTTTACGTCGACGCCACCTTCGGCGGCGGCGGCTATTCCCGCGAAATGCTGGGCCGGGCCGATTGCCGGGTGATCGCCTACGACCGCGATCCGGACGCAATCGCGCGCGGGGTCGAACTTTCGCAGTCAGCGAAAGGTAAATTCACGCTTCATCAAGGCCGCTTTGGCGATCTGGCGTTGGAAGAGCCGGTGGACGGCGTCGTCTTCGATCTCGGCGTCTCGTCATTCCAGCTCGACGAGGCCGAGCGCGGCTTTTCGTTTCAGACCGATGCGGACTTGGACATGCGGATGGAGAAGGAAGGCTTGAGCGCCGCCGACGCCGTGAACCGGCTCAGCGAACCCGCGCTCGCCGATCTGATCTATCGCTACGGCGAAGACGACGAGAGCCGCCGCATCGCCCGCGCCATCGTCCAGGCCCGCGCCCTGGCGCCGATCACGCGCACGTTGGCGTTCGCGAAACTGGTGGAGGATTCCGTAGGCGGCCGTCGCGGCGCGCGCACGCATCCGGCGACGAAAACCTTTCAAGCACTGCGCATGCTGGTCAACGACGAATTGGGCGAACTGGCGCGCGGGCTCTCGGCGGCGGAGCGGGCGCTGAAGCCAGGCGGACGTCTTGTCGTCGTCTCGTTCCACTCGCTCGAAGACCGTATGGTGAAACACTTCATCACTGAGCGCGCCGATGCGCAGGGCCGTGGCTCGCGCTATGCTCCGGATCTGCCGCAGGAGCGCGCGCCCAGCTTTGTGCTCGATCGCAAACGCGCCACCGTCGCGAGCGACGCGGAGACGGCCGTCAATCCGCGTGCGCGCTCGGCCAGCCTGCGTTGGGCGACACGCACCGACGCGCCCGCATGGGACGACCTCGAACCGCCGGCGCTCGCGCCAAAAGCGGAGGCGGAATGGCAAAAGCTCAACTGAGACGCATTCTGCAGATCGCAGCGGCGTTGCTGGTCGTGGCGCTGGCGATTGGTTTGTATAAAGCCAAGACTGATGCCGCGCGCACCGAGGCGCGCGTGCGCGCGCTTCAACACCAGATCAGCGAAGGCGAATCTGATCTGCGGGTGCTACGCGCCGAGATCGCCGAACTCGAACGTCCCGAGCGGATTGAGACGCTAGCGGAGGATCGCCTCGGCGCTGTCGTCGGTAGCGAGAGCGCGGCCTTGCCGGAATCCGCCATCGGCCAGCGCTTACCCGCGCCACAAGCGCCGCCAGATCAAGAGTGAAGGCCTTCAATCCCGCAGCCGCGTTCATGCGCGCGCAGATGCCGGAGCTGCCGGCGGAAGCCGCACCGGCGCGCAATCGCGTGCGCATGCTCGCGCTTGGCGTCTTCGCGGTGCTATTGTTGCTTGCCGGCCGCGCTGTGCAACTGGCGTTCTCCGGCGATCCGCTTGCCGAGCCGCGCGGCGCCGTCATTGCCGCCATTCCGCGCGCTGACATCGTCGATCGCAACGGCGTCCTGCTCGCCACCACCGTGCGCGCGTTTGCGCTGACCGCCGAACCGCACCGGGTCTGGAACGCGGAAGAAACGGCCGATGCGCTGCGCGGCGCTTTCCGCGATCTCGATCGCGCGACGTTGGTGCGCCGTCTCAATGATCGCTCGCGTCGTCTCGTCTATTTGCGCCGCAGCCTGACGCCTGAACAGCGCGACGAAGTCATGGCGCTTGGGCTTGCCGGCATCGGCTTTCAGGCGGAGGACCGCCGCGTCTATCCGCAAGGCGACCTCGCCGCGCATACGCTGGGCTTTACCGACGTCGATCTCAATCCGCTTTCCGGTGTCGAGCGCGGGCTCGACGCGGAAATTCGCGAAGCCGGGCAAGCGGGGCGATCTGTCCGGCTCTCGCTCGACGTGCGCATGCAATATGCGCTCGAAACCGAACTCGAAGCCGCGGCGCGCGCCTCGGGCGCTTCGGGCGCGTCGGCCATTTTGCTCGATGGACGCAGCGGCGAAGTGTTCGCGCTCGCCTCGTGGCCGACCTACGACGCGAACGCCGCAGGCGCGGCCAGCGAGCATGCGCGCCGCGACCGCGTCGCCGGCGATCTGCACGAACTCGGCTCCACCATCAAACCCTTCACCATCGCCATGGCGCTGGAAGAAGAGGTGACCAATAGCGGCGAACTCTTCGATCTCACCCAAGCGTTCGAGATCGACAATTCCGTGATCCAGGATCACGAGCCAATCGAAGGCCTCGCCAGCTTGCGCGATATTCTCGCGCATTCCTCCAATATCGGCGCCGCGCGCTTGGCGCTTCGTCTCGGCGGCGCGCGTCAACGCGCCTATCTCGAACGCCTCGGCCTCACCGCGCCGTCGTCGCTCGAACTCGGCCGCAACCAGGCGCCGCTTGCGCCGCAAGCGCGCGGGCGCCGCGATGTCGCCGGGCTCGGCTTCGGCTACGGCTTGGCGGCCACGCAATCGACGCTCGCCGGCGCCTACACCGTGTTCACGAACCAAGGCGCGCGCGTCGCACCCACGCTCGTCGCCCGCGGGCCCGATGCCGAGGTCGAGCGCACGCCGGTGTTCTCAGCCGAGGTGACGCGCCAGCTCATGGCCTACATGCGCGCCACCGTCACCGATGGGACCGGACGCGCCGCCGACGTTCCCGGCCTCATAGTCGCCGGCAAAACCGGCACCGCCGAACTCTTCCAGGGCGCGGCCGGCTACGACGAAAGCCGCAATTTTTCCTCTTTCGCAGGCGTATTTCCGGCCAACGATCCACGTTATGTGATCGTCGTTGCGCTCGACGACGTGGGCGAGGGCGCGGTCGGCGGCGCCATCGCTGCACCCGCGGTTGCACGCACCTTGCGGCGGATCGCGCCGATGCTCGGTTTGCGTGTGGAGCCCCGCGCGCCGGCGCGCTAGGGAGAGGGCATGAAGCTCGGCGACTTGTTCCAAAGCGGCGTTCCGGAGAACGCGCGCGATCTCGACATCGCCGGCCTCACCGCCGATTCACGCCAAGTGAAACCAGGCTTTCTGTTCGCAGCGCTTGCGGGCGTTGCCGCACACGGGCGCGACTTCGTTGCGCAAGCCAAAGCAAATGGCGCGGTTGCCGTTTTGAGCGCGGGCGATCTGGGCGCCGATCCCGGCGTTGCACACGTTGTCAGTGAAAATGCTCGCCGCGCTTTCGCGTTGGCGGCTTCAGCTTTCTATCCGGTGCGACCGCAAACGATCGTCGCCGTAACCGGCACCAACGGCAAAAGCTCCACCGTCGATTTCCTACGCCAGATCTGGGCGCATGCTGGAAAGAACGCCGCAAGCCTCGGCACGCTCGGCGCGATTGCCCCAAGCGGCGTCATCGATCTCGGCCACACCACGCCCGACCCCGCCGCCATTCACGCTACTCTTTCGCGCCTCGCGCACGACGGCGTCACGCATCTGGCGATGGAAGCGTCCAGCCACGGCCTCGTGCAACACCGTGTCGATGGCATTCGCTTTCAAGCCGCCGCGTTCTTGAACCTGACGCAAGATCACCTCGACTATCACCATACAATGGACGCGTATCGCGACGCCAAGTTGCGCCTCTGGCCGTTGCTAGATGCGGATGCAGACGCCACTGCTGTCATCAATGCTGACTCTCCATATGGCGTGGATTTTGAGCGCGCGGCACGCGCTGATGGACTTGTTGTTCTTGAAACCGGCTGGCGCGCTGGCGAATACGGCCTGAAGATCATCGAGATTCAGCCGAGGCCGAATGCGCAGACATTGACGCTGCGTTGGGCAACCGCACTTTCTCCTTCGAAAGAGTATAAAGTCGAGCTGCCGCTGATCGGCGAATTCCAAGCCATCAACGCCGTCACCGCCGCGACGCTTGCGCTCGCGCTTGGTGAAAAGCCGGAAACTGTGTTTGCGGGCATGGCGACGCTGCAGCCTGTGAAGGGTCGCATGGAGCATGTCGGCCAAAGCAAGAGCGGCGGCCATGTGTTTGTCGATTATGCGCACACGCCCGACGGTCTCGACGTTCTGCTGCGCGCGGCGCGCCCGCATGCGCCGGGGCGAATCATCGCGGTGTTCGGCTGCGGCGGCGATCGCGACACCGACAAGCGCCCGAAGATGGGCGCCATCGCCGCGCGTCACGCCGACATCGCCATCGTCACCGACGACAATCCGCGCAGCGAAGAACCGAGCGCTATCCGCGCGCAGATTCTGAAAGCGGCGCCGAACGCGATCGAAATCGGCGACCGTGCGCAAGCTATCCGCGAAGCCATCGCCCTGATGAAGCCTGGCGACGCCGTGCTCATCGCCGGCAAAGGTCACGAAACCGGACAAATCATCAAAGGCGTCACGCATCCGTTCTCGGATCAGGATGTGGCGCGCGGCGTGTTGGAGAGCTGAACACATGAGCGAACTCTGGTCCGCAGAAGAAGCGCAAGCCGCCACCGGCGGGCGCCTCATCCAAGGCAGCGCTTGGTCGATCACCGGCGTCTCCATCGACACGCGCACCTGCGAGCCGGGCGATCTTTTCGTTGCGCTGAAAGATGTGCGCGACGGCCACGATTTTCTCGCGCAAGCTTTCGTCTCCGGCGCGGCTGCGGCGCTCATCTCCGACGCGCGCAAGGCTGAAGATCTAGGCCCCGCACTTTGTGTGCCGGATGTGCTCGAGGGTTTACGCAAACTCGGCGAGGCGGCGCGTGATCGCGCGCCAGCCAAGCGCATCGCCGTCACCGGCTCTGTCGGTAAGACGTCAACCAAAGAAGCGCTGGCGGTTTGCCTCTCCGCCAGCGGCGCCACGCACCGCAGCGTGAAGAGCTACAATAACCATTGGGGCGTGCCGCTCACGCTTTCGAGAATGCCGCGAGAGAGCCAGTTCGCCGTGTTCGAGATCGGCATGAACCATCGCGGTGAGATCCTGCCGCTGACGCAACTGGTGAAGCCGCACGCGGCGCTCGTCACCACGATCGCGCCGGCGCACGTCGAAAACCTCGGCTCGCTCGAAGCCGTCGCCGACGAGAAGGGCGATATCTATGCCGGCCTCGAACCAGGCGGCGCAGCGCTCGTGCCTGCCGATGCGCCGCACGCCGATCGTCTCATCGCCGCCGCCGAACGCAATGGCGCAACGCTGATCCGTTTCGGCCGCGGGCCGGAATGCGAAGCACGGCTGCTCAAGTTCGACATGGACGAGACCGGCTCTAACGCCGAAGCGGAAATCCTCGGTCGTCTGATCAAGTATCGCGTCGGCGTCGAAGGCGCGCACTGGGCGCTGAACTCGGTTGCAGCGCTTGCCGCCGCCGATGTGGTCGGCGCTAATCTTGAAGCCGCGGCGCATGCGCTCGAGCATTTGCGCGCCTTCGACGGTCGCGGCGTCGCCACCCGCATCGAAGCGGCGTTTGGCGACTTCATGCTTGTGGATGACGCCTACAACGCCAATCCCGCTTCGATGGCCGCTGCGTTTTCCACACTCGCAGCGCGCAAGCCTGTGGGCAACGGACGCCGCATCGTGGCGCTTGGGGATATGTTGGAACTCGGCCCCGAAGAGCGCGCCTATCATGCCGGCCTTGCGCAGCCTCTGGAACAAGCTGGCGTCGATCTCGTCTTCGCCGCTGGGCCGCGCATGGCGGCACTCATGGAGGCGCTTCCCGCTTCGCGTCGCGGCGGCTATGCCGAAAGTGCGGACGCGCTGATTCCGGTCATTGCGCCTGCGCTACGAGCGGGCGACATCGTGCTCGTGAAGGGATCGAACGGCTCGAAGATGAGCCGAGTGGTTGCGGCGCTCAGCGCGCTCGCCGCCACACAAGGGGGGACGTGAATGCTTGAGCTCTTGGCGCAGTTCGTAGAGCGCTCGCAATTCTTCAACCTCTTCAACTACATCACCTTCCGCACTGGCGGCGCCATGTTCACCGCGATGATTTTCGCGTTTGCGTTTGGCGCGCCGTTCATTGCGTGGCTGCGCAAGAAGCAGGGCAAGGGCCAGCCGATCCGCGAAGACGGTCCGGCCGGCCATCTGCTCACCAAGAAGGGCACGCCGACCATGGGCGGGCTCATCATCCTCATTCCGCTGACGGTATCATCGCTGCTCTGGTCGGATCTCGATAACCCGTATGTGTGGGCCGTGCTGGTTGTGACGCTTGGCTTTGGCGCCATCGGCTTTGTCGATGACTACGCCAAAGTCACCAAGCAGCATCACGGCGGGCTTTCGGCTAAACTGCGTTTGTTTTTCGAGTTTTCGATCGCGCTGGTGGCCGCACTCGCCATGCTCGCCGCCGAATGGGTGGCGACGACGCCGGGCCAAACACACGACGTCATGGGCTTCATCAATGCGTTGATGGCCGGCGATCCGCTCACCGCCGTGGCGCTGCCGTTCGTGAACGGCTGGGGCATGCAATTGCTGATCTTCTACGTGCTGTTCGCGATGATCGTGATCGTCGGCTTCGGCAACGCTGTGAACCTCACGGACGGGCTCGATGGCCTCGCCATCGTGCCGGTGATGATCGCGGCGGGCACGTTCGGCGTCATCTGCTACCTGGTCGGCCGCGTCGATTATTCCGACTATCTCGGCATCCCGCATGTCTCCGGTGTCGCGGAACTGTCGACGGTGCTGGGTGCATTGCTCGGCGCTTCGCTCGGTTTCCTCTGGTACAACGCCCCGCCCGCGCGCGTATTTATGGGCGATACCGGCTCTCTGGCGCTTGGCGGTCTGCTTGGCGCCGTCGCGGTGGCGGCTAAGCACGAGATCGTTCTCGCCATCGTCGGCGGTCTGTTCGTGCTCGAAACGCTTTCGGTGATGCTGCAAGTGGCTGTGTACAAGCGCACGGGCAAACGTGTGTTCTTGATGGCGCCCATCCACCACCATTTCGAGAAGCTCGGCTGGCAAGAGCCGACGATCGTCATTCGATTCTGGATTATCGCCATGATTTTCGCGCTCGCGGGCCTCGCAACGCTGAAGTTGCGTTAACGGGGCGAAGCAGCGCACACCCGCACGCTCACGTGTTGGAGGCGATCGGATGATTCCGATCACGGAATTCAAGAACCGCGACGTTGCCGTGTTCGGGCTTGCCCGCACTGGTCTCGCCGCCGCGCGCGCGCTCACCGCAGGCGGCGCCCGCGTGCATGCGTGGGATGATAACGATGCAACGCGCGCCTCCGCCGAAGCGGCCGGCGTGCCGGTGTCTGACATCAACAGCCGCGACTGGCGCACGTTTGCAGCTTTGGTGCTCTCGCCCGGCGTGCCGCTGACTTTCCCCGAACCACACCGCGTCGTCACGCTCGCCGACGCTGTCGGCGTGCCGATCATGAGCGATATTGAGCTCTTCGCCCGCGCCGTGAACGCGCTGCCGGCGACGCAGCGTCCGAAGCTCATCGGCATCACCGGCACCAATGGCAAGTCGACGACCTCTGCGTTGATCGCGCACATCCTGAAGGAAGCCGGCAAGGATGTTCGTCTCGGCGGCAATATCGGCCACGCCATCCTCGAATTGGAGCCGCTGCACGCTGGCGCGTACTACGTGATCGAACTCAGCTCGTATCAGCTGGAGCTGACCGCAAGCCTACGGCTCGACGTCGCCGTGTGGCTGAACCTCACGCCCGATCACCTCGATCGCCACGGCGACATGGCTGCTTACGGCGCCGCCAAGAAGCGCATCTTCCTCAATCAAGGCGCGGCCGACTGGGCCGTGATCGGCGTCGATGACGGCCACTCCGCAGCGCTCTGCACAGAGCTGACGCGCGCCGCCGTGCAGCACGTGTCGCCCGTATCGTCAGGCCAAGCGTTGGGCCGCGGCGTCTGTGCACTCGGCGGCAAGCTTATCGATGCGCTGTCGGGGCGCTCCGAAGTGGTTGCCGATCTCACGCAAGCGCCCGCGCTCGCCGGCAAGCACAACGCGCAAAACGCCGCCGCCGCCTACGCAGCAACACGTGCGCTCGGCGTCGATCATCGCATCATCGCGCAAGCGCTCACCACGTTCGGCGGCCTGCCGCATCGCTTGGAGCGCGCCGGCACCATCGAAGGCGTGCGCTTCGTTAATGACAGCAAGGCCACCAACGCCAACGCCGCCGCGCAAGCGCTGGCAGTGTACCCGCGCGTCTATTGGATCGCGGGCGGCGTCGCTAAGGAAGGCGGCATTGACGAGCTGGCGGAATTCTTTCCGCGCATGGCGAAAGCCTATCTCATCGGCCAGAGCGCAGGCGATTTCTCCGATACGCTGCGCGGCAAGGTCGCCACCGTAATGGCCGGCAATCTCGAAGCGGCGGTGAAGCTCGCTTTTAACGATGCGCGCGCCTCCGGCGAGCCGCATCCGGTCGTGCTCTTGTCGCCCGCCTGTGCCTCGTTCGATCAATTCCGCTCGTACGAAGAGCGCGGCGATAAGTTTAAGGCCTATGTCGCAGCGCTCTCGGAAGCGCCGCCGAAGGCTAACGGAGCCAAGGCGTGAGCGCGGCCATCGCCGAGCGTTTTGGCGCGGCGTATGACAGGCTGCGCACCTACGATCGCCCGCTTCTGTTCATCGCCGCTGCACTGTTCGCGCTCGGCATCCTGTTTTCGATGGCGGCGTCGCCCGCCGCCACCGCGCGCATCCGCATCGAAGAAGCATTTTACTTCGCCGGCCGCCAAGCCGCTTACGCCGTGCTTGGCGTCATCGTGATGTTCGCCGCCGCGGCGCTTGATCCGCGCCAAGTGCGCCGCACCGCTACAATTCTTGTCGCGATCTTTCTCCCGCTCTGCGCGTTGGCGGCGTGGATCGGTCCGGAGGTGAAGGGCGCGCAGCGTTGGTTCGATTTTGGCATCGCCTCGCTGCAGCCGTCTGAGATCCTAAAGCCGGCGCTCATTGTGTTGTGGGCGTGGATGCTCGGCGAAAGCGTGCGCTCGCCGAAATTTCCCGGCCGTTGGATCGCGATCGGTCTCTATGGCCTCGCCGCCATCGCGCTCTTGATGCAGCCCGATATCGGCCAGACCGCGCTGCTCGCCATCTGCCTCGGGCCGATGCTCACTCTCTCCGGGCTCGCCTTGCGCTGGATGCTCGCGGGCGGCGCCGTCGCGGCGCTGAGCGCATGGGCGATCTACTCATTTTATCCTCACGCGCGCGAGCGCGTGGATGCGTTCCTCAATCCGGAAGGCGACGCCGCCTATCAAGTAAACCGCGCGCTCGACGCCATCGCCGCTGGCGGCGTGTTCGGGCGCGGACCGGGCGAGGGCGTGATCAAACGCTCGCTGCCGGACGCGCACGCCGATTTCGTGTTTGCCGTCGCGGCGGAAGAATTCGGCTTGCTGGCGTCGCTTGGCCTTATCGCGTTGTTCGGCGCGCTGGCGTTCCGGGGCCTCTCACGGGCCAGCCGTTTGAACGATCCGTTCGAACAAATCGCCGCAGCGGGCCTCATCACACTTCTCGTCGCCCAGGCTTCGATCCATATCGCGGTGAACTTGAGTTTGCTGCCGGCTAAGGGCATGACCCTGCCGTTCATTTCGTTTGGCGGTTCCTCGATGATCGGCTCTGCGCTGGCTTTGGGGTTCTGCCTGTCTCTTCTCCGCGATCGGCCTGGCGCCTTCTTGTTTGCCGGCCGCGCACGCACATGATGGAACAATGACCAAGAAAGTCGTTGTCATTGCTGCAGGCGGAACCGGCGGGCATTTGTTCCCGGCCGCCGCGTTCGCCGAAGAAATGTTCCGCCGCAACTGGCGCGTCATCCTGATGACGGACGCGCGCGGCCGCCGTTACGCCGAGGGCTTTCCGGCCGAACGCATCGAAGACGTGCCCGCCGCATCGCTCTCCGCCAACCCGTTCACCGCCGTGCCAGCTCTGTTCAAAATTTGGCGCGGCGTCAACGAAGCTAAGCGCCGCTTCACCGAACTGCCGCCTGCGCTCGTCGCCGGCTTTGGCGGCTACCCGTCGTTCCCGGCTTTGATGGCGGCGCGCGCGCACAAAGTGCCGATCCTCATCCACGAACAAAATTCCGTGCTCGGCCGCGTCAACCGCACCATGGCGACGAGCGCCTCCATCGTTGCCTGCGGCTTCGAGCGTCTCGATCGCCTTCCGGCCAAAGTCGCCGACCGCAAGCGCGTCGTCGGCAATCCGGTGCGTTCGCCGATCCTTGCCGTGCGCGAGCGACCCTATCCGGAGGCGCCAGCGGGCGGTCGCCTCAACCTGCTTATCATTGGCGGCAGCCAAGGCGCGCGCGTGTTCGGCGAGGTGATCCCAGCCGCCATCGCCAGCTTGCCGCAAGCTTTGCGTCAACGGCTCGACGTGGTTCACCAAGTCCGCGCCGAGCAGGTGGACACGGCGAAGAAGGCCTACGCCAAAGCCAAGGTGAACGCCGAAGTCGCGCCGTTCTTCACCGACATGGGTCAGCGCCTGGGCGCCTGCCATCTGGTGATCTCCCGCGCTGGCGCTTCATCGGTCACCGAACTCCAGGTCGCCGGGCGCCCCGCTATCTTGATCCCATTCGCCGCCGCTGCTGACGACCACCAGACCGCCAACGCCGAGGGCCTCACCGCCGTCGGCGCGGCGGACGTCTTTACCGAGCAGGAGTTCGAGCCGGCTGCCTTGGCGGGTCTGCTCGAGCGCCGTCTCGCCGACCCGCACGGGCTGGCCGTCCGCGCCGCCGCCGCCCGCGCCGCCGCTAAGCCGGAAGCGGCCAAATCCCTGGCTGATTTGGCCGAAAGCGTCGCCCGCTAAAATCTCGCATCGCCCCGCATCCAGGCCCGCCATTGGCGGCGATAGAGGATCAAACGCGCCTGGAGGGACCGATGTCTGAAGAACTGTTTCGCGATTTCTGGTGGCTCATGTTCCCGATCTTCGGGATGGTGATGGCCGTGTTTGGCATGCTGCAGGAAAACCGGCGCATCGACGCCATTCATAACCGCGCCCGTCGCGAACTGGGGACCGACCAATGAGCTTCGCTCAATTCTTCGCCGCCTATTGGTGGCTGATGTTTCCGGTATTCGGGATGTTGATGGCGTTTGTGGGCATGTTCCAGACCGAGCGACGCAGCAACCAGACCATGGATTTGATCAAGTCGTACGTCGATCAAGGCAAAGACCCGCCGCCGGAGCTGTTGAAGCTAGTCGCGCAGCAGAGCGACTGGGACATGGATATGTCCGGCGTGGGCGGCGGTTCGAAGAGCAACAGGGCCTGGACCTTTGTGGTTTTCCTCGCGCTCGCGGCGGGCTTCGGCACCGGGTACTATTTCATGCGCGCCGAGAGTTGGTCGTTCGCCTTCCTGATCGTCGCTGTGACGATGGGTGTTATGGCGGTCGGTGCGCTGCTGCTGCTGATCTTCGGCCGCAAGAGCTAGCGCTATGGACGCCGCCGAGGAGGCGCGCCTCGTGCGAGCTGCCCGCGCCGGCGACATGGCCGCCTTCGGCCGCATCGTCGACGCAAACCAGCCCGCCGTCCGCGCTTTCCTGCGCCGTCTTGTCGGCTCCCACGCCGATGCTGACGATCTTGCGCAGGAAGCCTTCACTCGAACCTGGGAAGTGCTCGACCGTTTCGACGGCTCTTCGCGGCTGCGCACCTTCATCTGCGGCGTCGCTTTTCAGTATTGTCGCCGCGCGCGCCGCGCTCAGGGTCGGCGCATGGCTCGCGATGACGCCTATGCGCAACTGGAAGACAGCGAAACCGATGGTGATCCCCGCATGGCGCAGAAACTGGCTCTCCGGCGCGCCATGGAAGAACTCCCTGCCGATCAGCGCGCGGCGCTGGCATTGTGTTTGGGGCAGGACTTTACGCATGCCGAAGCGGCGGACATCTTGAAACTGCCGCTGGGTACGGTGAAATCTCATGTGACGCGCGGGCGTGCGCGTTTGCAGGCCGCGTTGGGCGCGCCTGCGGAGGCTGGACAATGAGCGACCGTGACGACGATCTCCTAATGGCCGATCTCTTGGGCGAAGCGCCTGCGACGCCTGATCCCGGTTTCCGCTATGACGTGCTCGCGCATGTCTCGCTGTTGGCGCGCCGCCGCCGGGCGATGAGCCGGGCGCTCAACCAAGTGGCGCTGTTCAGCGCCATCGGTCTCGTGTTCCCGATCC
This sequence comes from Hyphomonadaceae bacterium, assembly GCA_022841905.1. Classification (GTDB taxonomy): domain Bacteria; phylum Pseudomonadota; class Alphaproteobacteria; order Caulobacterales; family Aquidulcibacteraceae; genus Vitreimonas. The sequence goes on from JALHQO010000003.1 coordinate 103,458, forward strand.
TCAACGCCTTCGGCGTCACCTGGGAGAACGCAGCGCCCATCGGCCTTGCCGCAGGTTTGCTGGCGCTCGGCCTGATCGCAGCCAGCATCTCCATCCTCGGCCCCCGCGCAGCACTCGCCCGCTCGCGCGCAATCCTGACGCGCGCGTAAAGCGCCTTTCAGCCGACGCGAAGCCCGGTCATAATGGCGCTCGTTTCATTTCGGGGACTCCATGATCCGTCGCGCCATTCCGTTCGACACCGGGCCTATCCATTTCGTCGGCATCGGCGGCATTGGCATGTCCGGCATCGCTGCGGTGATGAAGAACCTCGGCTATGACGTCACCGGCTCGGACGCCAAGGAAGGCGCCAATATCGAGCGGCTGCGCGAGTGCGGCATCACCATCTCGATCGGGCACAAGGCCGAGAACGCCGCGCATGCCGGCGTGGTCGTGATTTCGTCCGCCATCAAGGACGGCAATCCTGAAGTCGATACCGCCCGCGCCCGCGGCGTGCCGATCGTGCGCCGCGCCGAGATGTTGGCGGAGATCATGCGCTTGAAGTGGAACGTCGCTGTCGGCGGCACGCACGGCAAGACGACGACGACTTCGATGATCGCCGCTTTGCTGGACGCCGGCCACAAAGATCCCACCGTCATCAATGGCGGCATCATCAACGCCTACGGCGCCAATTCGCGCATGGGCGAGGGCGAGTGGATGGTGGTCGAGGCCGATGAGAGCGACGGCACCTTCACGCGTTTGCGCGCCACCGCCGTCGTCGTCACCAACATGGATCCCGAGCACCTCGATCATTACGGCACCGCCGAAGCGATGAACGAGGCCTACAAAACCTTCGTCGAGAACATCCCGTTCTACGGTTTCGCCGTGATGTGCCTCGATCACCCGCAAGTGCAGGCGCTGGCCGCACTCGTGCGCGATCGCCGCATCATCTCCTATGGCTTCAACCCGCAAGCCGATGTTTGCGCCGTCAATGTGCGCCCCTCACGCGATGGCTCGACGTTCGATGTCGTCGCGCGCAAGAAGGGAGAAGGCCCTGGCGTCACCATGCATGACCTCTTCTTGCCCGTGGCCGGTCGCCACAACGTGCAGAACGCGGTCGCCGCCATCGCCGTGGCGCGCGAACTGGGGGTCACTGACGCCGGGATCCGTACGGGCCTGAAGAAGTTTGCTGGCGTGAAGCGGCGCTTCACCACCACCGGCTATTGGAACGAAGTCCGCATCGTCGACGATTACGGCCACCACCCGGTGGAGATCGCCGCCGTGCTTTCCGCCGCGCGCGAGATGACGGAGGGCCGCGTCATCGCCGTCGTGCAGCCGCACCGCTACACACGCCTGCGCGATCTGTTCCAGGAATTTTCCACCTGCTTCAACGACGCTGACATTGTCGCCGTCGCCGATGTCTATACAGCGGGCGAAGCGCCGATCACCGATGTGAACTCGGACGCGCTTGTCATCAGCCTGAAGAGCCACGGCCACCGTGACGCGCGCCGCATCGCCAATCTGGACTCGCTGCCGGGTTTGGTCCGTGCCGAAGCCAAGCCTGGCGACATCGTCGTATGCCTGGGTGCTGGCGACATCACCGCCTACGCTAACGCGTTGCCAGCGAAACTCGCCGCGGCCGCCGCGTGATCACTGACTCCGCGCCGATGAGCCCGGCGATCCTCAGCACCATTGTGCTGGGCATCACGCTTGCCTTGTTCGCCTCAGGCAAAGTGCGTCACGACCTCGTGGCGCTGTTGGCGCTGGCCGCGTGCTTGCTGCTGGGATTGGTGACGCCGGACAATGCGTTCGCGGGCTTTGCCGATCAGTCGGTGATCGTCATTGCGGCTGTGCTTGTTCTCGGTCGCGCTATCGAAATCACCGGCGTGGCCGAGGCGGTTACGGACCGGCTGGCGACGCTTAAGTCGCCGTTTCCAATCCAGTTGGCGATCATTCTCGTCGCGGGCGCCTTTTTGTCGGCGTTCATGAACAACATCGCAGCGCTTGCGATCACCATGCCGGCTGTGGTCGGCGTCTGCCGCGCGCACAATCTGCCGCCGAGCGCAGGATTAATGGCGCTGTCGTTCGCCACCATTCTCGGCGGCATGACGACATTGATCGGCACGCCTGCCAACTTGATCCTGTCTTCGGTGCGCGAAGCGGAACTCGGCGCGCCGTTCGCCTTCTTCCAAATGACGCCGGTCGCGGCCGCGGTGGCAGCCGCAGGTGTCGGGTATATCTGCCTGATCGGCTGGTGGCTGACGCCGCGCCGTGACTCCGGCGAGGACGTCCCGAAAGACGCGTACGTCGTCTTCGAACTCGGCCCGATCTCGACGGCCGAACTTGAAGAGGAAGATGACGCCGGACTGACCGAGGCGTTAAAGGCGGCGAAGGTAACCCCGCTTGCGGTGCTGCGGGGGGTGCGCGTGCTCGATCTCGCGACTGCGCGGCCGCTGCAGGCGCGCGACCGGCTCTTGGTCGGCGGCGCTGTCGATCCGTGGGAGGCGGCCAAGAAGCTCGGCCTCACCATGCATGCGCAGCGCTCCGAAGCGGAGGATGCGGTGACGATCGTCGCGGTGATCGGTAATGGCTCGCCGCTTGTCGGCCGCCCGATCGACACCGTGCGCTGGGATACCAACGGCGAACTGACGGTGATCGCCGCCGGACGGCGCGCTGCAGAGTTGCGCCAGCCCCTGTCGCGTCTGCGCATCGAAGCGGGCGACCAGATCACAATCCACGGCTCGGCTGAACAGATTGCGATCTATTCTCGCTACGCGCGCCTGCTCGAAGTGGCGCGACGCGCGACGACGCGCATCAATCCCGTGCGCGCCGCGACGGCGATTGGCATTTACGTCGTCGCCGTTGCGACATCGGTCGCGCTTGGCGTCCCGACTGCGTTTTCGTTCGCGGCGGGTGCGGCGGTTGTGGCGGCGCTGCGCTTTTTGCCGCCGCGGGAAATCTACTCCTCGATCGACTGGTCAGTGATCGTGCTGATCGGCGCCATGATCCCGGTGGGGCAGAGTTTTCAGACCAGCGGCGCCGCCTCCTTGTTTGCTGGCGAATTGTCGAGTGCGTTGATGGACGCGCCGCTTTTTTGGGCCGCTTCCGCTGTGGTCACGGCGACGATGCTGCTCTCGATTTTCCTGAACAATGTCGCGACCGCCATCATCATGGGCCAGATCGCGATTTCGGTGGCGCAGGCCATTGGCGTGTCGCCCGATGCGCTTTTGATCGCCGTGCTGATCGGCGCGTCGTCGGATTTCTTGACGCCCATTGGGCACCAGAACAATTTGCTGGTCATGGGCCCAGGCGGCTATCGCTTCCTCGATTATGGCCGCGTCGGCGCGCCACTGGCGGTGCTTGTGATTTTCGTGTCGGCGAAAATGATTGAACTGGGCTTTGCGGGCTGACGCGCATCGTGCAGCTGAACGATTGACCCGCGTCGCAACTTGGTGAGGGATGCTGGCATGACCTCAATCAAGTTCTCGCTTCTCGGCGCCGTCGCACTCACATTGGCATTGGCCGCCTGCGCCACACCCGCGCCGTCACCTGCCAGCATCACCCGCGTCGTCTCCACGACATCGTTCGGCATGTGCGTCGGCTATTGCACGACGCGGCTTGAGATCGCTGAAGGGCAAGCCGTGCTGATCCGCGAAGCCCGCGGGGGCCGTGGCGCGCCGAGCCCCGCGCCGCCGGCGCAGCGATTTTCGGCCACGCTGACTGCCAGTGAGTGGGCTGAAATCCAGCGGCTAGCAGCGCAAGCTGATCTGACCGCTGTGCCTGATGTCGTCGGCTGCCCCGATTGCGCCGATGGCGGAGCAGAGGGGCTGACGATCGAGACGCCGGCAGGCGCTGAGAGCGTGTCGCTCGAATTGGGCGCTGATCTGGCGCATGCGCAGGCGCTTTTGGAACGCGTGCGCGCGCTACGCGAGCGACTGACGCCGCAGCAATAGCGCGCGCAGCCGTCTAATCTTTCAGGCTTGCCGGTACGTTGCCGCCGTTTTCGGCGAGCTTGCGCCACACCGCGCGCGACAGTGCAATGTTCTGCTCAGCGCTGCCGTGCGCGCCTGCATTGACGTTGAGTTCGGTGGCGAGTTCTTTGCGCGCGTCCAGGCTGGAGTCGATGTCCAACAGCTTGAGCAGATCGACGATTGAGGTCCGCCAGTTGCCGCCGCCGCCCTTCGCCGCCGCTTTCTGTTCGAGCACCGCTTCCACGTCGACTTGCGCGCGCCCGTTTGCAGGCGCTTGGCCGTCGCGTTGCTGTTCGTGGCGTTCATTGTGTTCGCGGCGCTCATCTGCGGACACGGTGATGCGGTCCCAGATTTCACTAAAAATGCCCATAGTCTTGAATCCCAACGCTTAGCGCGTGTGCAGGTCCAACCGGGCCGGGGTGTGAATGTTCCTCCATCGCTCCCGCCGCGCGGTTGGCTTCGACGCCTAGGGTCGCGTCGAATTAGCTTCGAAACGATTGACCCAAGCCCCGACTCCCCACAGCCCAGTCCCATGCCCGACACCGCCCACCGCGCCCCTAAGCCGCTGCGCGCCGCCATCGTCTATGATTTCGATGGCACGCTCGCGCGTGGCAATTTGCAGGAACACTCGTTCATCCCCGATCTTGGCATCGACCACGACGTGTTCTGGAAGGACGTGAAACGTCTGGCCAGGACCTCCGACGCCGACGAAATCCTCGTTTACATGCAGCAGATGATCGAGCGCGCGCGCAAGCTCGGTAAGGTCGTCACGCGTGAGCGCCTGCGTGAGCATGGCGCGACACCATCCTTCTTCGATGGCGTCGAGAGCTGGTTTCCGCGGCTCGATTCATTCGCCGCCGATCAGGGCCTCGAACTCGATCACTACGTCGTCTCGTCCGGCACCGAGGAGATGATTGAAGGGTGCTCGATCTATCCGCACTTCAAGCGCGTCTTCGCCTCGCGCTTTATCTATAACGAGAAGGGCGAGGCGGTGTGGCCGGCGGTGGCGGTGAACTACACCAACAAGACCCAGTTCTTGTTCCGCATCAACAAAGGCATCGACAACGTCTGGGATACGCAAGCGATCAATCGCTGGATGCGCCCGGAAGAACGGCCGCTGCCGTTCGAGCGCATGATCTTCATCGGCGACGGCGACACCGATATCCCCTCGATGAAAATGGTCACCGACCAAGGCGGCACGGCTGTCGCGGTGCTCGATCCGGATCGCTGGAACGATCCGCTCAAGGTCAGCCACATCCACTTGCTGATCGCGGAAGATCGCGTGAACTACGTGGCGCCGGCCGACTACCTTCCCGGCAGTCAGCTCGACGTGATCGTGAAAGGCGCACTGCAACGCATTGCGCTGCGTGCAGGCTTGCCGATCGCCTCTTAGTCAGCTGCCTGGCGTCGGGTCAGGCGCGCGAGCGACCGCCTGCACGGGGTAGGTACGCTGCGGATCGCCGCCGATGATCTCAACGCCCAAGCCGTTGCCGGTGCAGATCGAGCTGGTCGTGGAGCGGATCGCTATCGCTTGCGTCCAATCAAGATCGCGGGCGTTGAAGAGTGTGGTCAGCAGATAACGCCGCGAACCGGCGCGCACTTGCACCGTGCGTTCGTCGACAACGTCATAGCCGCTGACCTGGTTGGCGAAGAAGCAATCGCGCGCGTCAGCCGCGGTTTGATCGCTTGAATCCGTCGCACAGGAGGCGAGCGCGAGCGCGGCGGCGAGGGCCAGGAGAACGCGCATGGCTTAGCTTCCCTGCGCGGGTTCGGGCGCGCGCGTCACCGACCGCACCAGGAAGCTTCGGCGCTCGCGGCCGCCAAACAGTTGAACGCCGCTGCCACTGCCGGTGCAGACAAAATTGCCCGGAGCATCAAGGGCAATTGCCGACGACCAATCGAGCGCGCGATCCACGTTCTCGACAGTTTCCAGCAGGTAGCGCCGGTCGTCGCTGATGCGGACGAGCACCGTGCGGTCGTCGACAACCTCATAGCCGCGGACGCTGCGGATGGTGAAGCAGTCGCGGTCGTCGCTGGTCTGTGCGTTTGCGCAGCCAGCCAGTGTCAGGACGGCGGCGACCGCCAGTAAGCCATTGCGGATCATGGGTCGGAGCTCCAACTTCGGTGACCCTAGTATGGGCCGGGGATATAGGCGTGACGAGCGGCAGCGGCTTTTTCATCCGCTGAAAGCATGACATAGCCATTCAACAATGAGTGATCTCGACCTGCCGCCGGTGCGCGGCCAGCTTCTTAAGGGCGAAAGCCTTGCACCGTTCACTTGGTTCCGCGTCGGCGGGCCAGCGGACGCGCTTTTCCTGCCGGCCGACGCCGAAGACCTCGCTGCGTTCCTACGCGCGCTTCCAGAGGACGTGCCTGTCACCGTCCTCGGCGTCGGCTCGAACGTTATCGTGCGCGACGGCGGCGTGCCGGGTGTTGTCATCAGGCTCGCCGGTCGTCAGTTCGCGCAGATCCATATTGAGGAGGACACCTGCCGCGTTATCGCGGGCGCTGGCGCGCTCGATTCGATGGTCGCAAAAGCTGCGGCGAAGGCTGGCATTGGCGGACTTGAGTTTTTCGCCGGCATTCCCGGCACCATCGGCGGCGCGCTCACCATGAACGCCGGCTGCTATGGCAGCGAGACCAAGGACGTGCTGGTATCCGCTTGGGGCTATGACCGCTCCGGCGAGACGCCGCGCGTGTTCGATAACGCCGACTTCGGCTTCACATATCGCCGCAACGCGATCGAAGGTCAGATCATTTGGCAGCAGGCGGTCTTTCAAGGCGTGCGCTCGACGCCGGAAGAGGTCACCGCGCGCATGGGCGAGATCACGTCAAAGCGCGAAGCCTCGCAGCCGATCCGCGAAAAGACTGGCGGCTCGACATTCAAGAACCCGGTCGGCGCCGATGGTGAAAAGCTCTCCGCCTGGAAGCTCAACGATGAAGCCGGCATGCGCGGTTACAAACGCGGCGGCGCGCAGGTGAGCGAAAAGCACGCCAACTTCCTGATCAATACGGGCGAGGCGACGGCGGCCGATATCGAGGGTCTCGGCGAAGATGTCCGCGCCGCCGTCAAGGCCAAGCACGGCATCGAACTCGAGTGGGAAATCAAGCGGATCGGGCGGCCATAGGCCCCGAGCGGTCAATTTGCGGCGCCAGCTTAGCGCTCCCGGATATGGCTTTTCGGCGCGCGGGCCTCTACACCCCGGCCCATGAAGCTGAAGCCCAATATCCTCGCCGCCATCGGCAACACGCCGCTCGTCAAGCTCAACAAGCTGGTGCCGGAAGGCTCCGCCGAGGTGTGGGTTAAGTGCGAGTATCTGAACCCGGCGGGTTCGATCAAAGACCGCATGGCCGTTTACATCATCGAAAAAGCCGAAGCCGCCGGCGTGCTGAAGCCGGGCGGGCTGATCGTTGAGAACACCTCGGGCAATACCGGCCAGGGGCTCGCCATGGCTGCGGCCGTGAAAGGCTATCGCTGCATCTTCACGATGCCGGACAAGATGTCGAAGGAAAAGCAGGACTCGTTGCGCGCGTACGGCGCCGAAGTCATCATCACGCCGACAGACGTGCCGGGCGATTCACCCGAGCACTACGTCAACGTCGCCAAGAAGATCGCCGAGGACACGCCGGGCTCGTTCTATGTCGATCAATACCATTCGCAGTGGAATATCGAGGCGCACTACCACTCCACCGGCAAGGAAATCTTCGAGGACACGGACGGCGGCAAGTTCGACGCCTTTGTTGGCGGCACCGGCACGGGCGGCACCGTCTCCGGCGTCGGCCGCTATTTCAAAGAGCACGCGCCGCACGTGAAGATCATCGGCGCCGACCCGCTGGGCTCGGTGCACTACCATCTCTTCCACACCAAGACGCTGCCGACGGCGCACGTCTATATGGTCGAAGGCATCGGCGAAGATATCGAATGCCGCGCCATGGACTTCTCAGTGGTTGACGATATGCGCCAGGTGAATGATCGCGACAGCTTCGTCACGGCGCGTCGTCTCGTGCGCGAAGAGGGCATGTTCGTCGGCGGCTCGTCCGGCTCGAACGTCTTCGTGGCGCTGCAGATCGCCAAGGAGCTTGGGCCCGGCAAGAAAGTGCTCACCGTGTTGCCGGATCACGGCAACCGCTACGTCTCCAAATTCCTCTCCGACGCCTGGATGAAGCAACACGGCTTCACCGAAACCGAGCGCGAACTCGGCTTCGTGGAGGAATTGCTCAAGGGCCTGAAGACCCAGCCGATCACCGCCGATGCCGATGCGCCGCTGCGCAATGTCGTCAATCTCATGCGCGAACATGGCGTAAGCCAGATCCCGCTGATCGAACGCGGCAAGCTCAACGCCATCGTGCACGAAAGCGACGTGCTCTCGAAGATGCAGAAGCGCGATTTCAATCTCGACGCGCCGGCGAAATCGGCGGCCTCGCCGATCGGCGGCCTCATCTATCCGAAAGCGCGCATCGAAGAGCTCTTCCACATCTTCGCCGCCGACAACGTCGCCGTCGTGGTGGATTCGTCCAACGTCGTCGGCGTCATCTCCAAGATCGATTTGATCGAATATCTCGCCGGTAGGCGCTAAGGGCAGCCCGATGCATCACAATAAAGGCTTCGCCACCCGCTGCATCCATGCCGGCCAGCGCCCCGATCCGACGACGGGCGCGATCATGACGCCGGTCTACCAAACCTCGACCTACGTCCAGCAAAGCCCGGGCGTCATCATCGAGGATTATGACTACGCGCGCTCCGCCAATCCCACACGCAAGGCGCTGGAAGAAAACATCGCTTCACTCGAAGGCGGCCGCCACGGCTTGATGTTCGCCTCCGGCCTTGCCGCGCTCGCCGCTTGCGTGCACTTGCTGCAAACGGGCGACCACGTCGTTTTGTGCGATGACGTTTACGGCGGCACATTCCGCACGCTCGACAAAGTATTCAAGCAATTTGGCATTACCTACACCCGCGTCGACATGACCGATTTGGATGCCACCGAAGCGGCGTTCACGGCCAAGACCAAACTCTGCTGGATCGAAACGCCGACCAATCCGCTTCTGAAGATCATCGATATCGAAGCGGTCGCCCGCATCGCCAAAGCGAAGGGCTCCATTGTCGGTGTCGATAACACCTTCGCGTCGCCGGTGCTGCAGAACCCGCTGAAGCTCGGCGCCGACATCGTGCTGCACTCGTGCACGAAATATATCGGTGGCCATTCCGACGTGATCGGCGGTGTTCTGGTCGCCAACGACGATGACATCGCTCAGCGCCTCAAGTTCACGCAGAACGCCGTCGGCGCGGTCTCTGCGCCGTGGGATTGCTTCTTGCTGCTGCGCTCGACCAAGACGCTGCATGTGCGCGTCCAGCGCCATTGTGAGAATGCGACGAAGATCGCGGACTTTCTCGCCGAGCAGCCGCAGATCGAGCAGGTCATCTATCCGGGTCGCGCTGATCACCCGCAGCACGCCATCGCCAAAAAGCAAATGATCGGCGGCTATGGCGGCATGATCACCGCGACGCTGAAGGGCGGGCTGCCCGCAGCGCGCTCATTCCTCGAACGCGTGAAGCTCTTCTCTCTGGCGGAATCGCTCGGCGGCGTGGAATCGCTCATCGAGCATCCCGCCATCATGACGCATGCTTCGATCGACAAGCCTTTGCGCGAAGCGCTCGGCATCACCGATGGCCTCGTCCGCTTCTCCGTCGGCATCGAAGACGTGGGCGATCTGATCGCCGATATCGCCGAAGCGCTCGACTAAGGCGCGAGCGCAGCGACCTTGCTGGCTTCCGCATAGACGCGCGCCGCCGCGCCATCAATGCGCTCCGCCACCGCGGGCTCGCGATTATAGGCAAACGCCGTCGCGCCGATCGCGAGGAGCGTCAGCGTCAGCGCTATGGCGAAGCCCCGACTGTTCTTCTCTTTCATGTCCCCCAACTCCCGATGCTTAGGCGTCCCCACTGACACCGCCGCCACGTTTCGCCGCGCTCGTGGCTGCGCCTCCACTCTCTCACGCTTGCGCGTCACCGGCGCCGTCGCTGCCGTGCGCGGCTTCGGGTTGAGCAAGCGCCGCCATGTTGTGCGGTCGGCGCGTCCGCCCGGCAGCGGTGATACGCGTGCGCCGCTGACGGGCGGCGGCGCGCTGTCCAAGCGAATGCAAACGAGCTTGCCCGCCGCATGCGCACGACGCGCCGCCGCCCTGAGCGCAGGCGTCCCCCACGCCGCGCGTGACCACAGCATCACGACTTTGTCGGCCGCCTTCGGCCGCCCCCGCAGCCGATCAACCCGATAGCCAAGCCGGTCCAGGCGCGAGGCGAGGGCCCGCGCCTCGGCTTCAGCGGTGTCGGCGTAAGCGAGCACAATACGTGATGTCATCGCCGCTAGTGCTGGCGGAGCGGGCAGTCTCCTCCAAGGCGCCGCAGCCGCCGCACCTCGGGATAAGCGCCAGGCGCCCAAAAGAGAGGCCGTGCGCCCAAAAAACAAACGCGCGCCAGTTGCCCGGCGCGCGTTGCTCGTTTCGAAGTGGAGTTATTTACACGCAGGTCTCCGGCGGGATTGGGTCAAGCCCAAGCGCCGGCCGCAGCGACGCCTCCTCGCCAGAGCTTGGAGAGGTTTCGTCGCCGACGTCGATCGCGGTGACGTTGGCGATGCGCCATTGGCCGTCAGCGCGCACGCACATGTCCCAGGTGAGGATCATGCCGCCGGGGAGGCCGGGATAGCTGAAGCGCGTCGAAATCTCGGCGTGACCTGGCTCCGCGTGCTGGCCCACGGCGTAGCGAATGTTTTCGACTTCGGAGTCGATCGCCCACGAGCGATAGTCCCAGTCGATGCGCGCATCCTCTGGCCCAGCGGCGTTGGCTGCGATCGCATTGGCCATTTCTTCAGTGAACCAGACGCTGAGATACTCCGCGTCTGTCGAGAGCGGACCGGAATCATAGAGACCAGCCACAACCGGCATTGGTCCCATCGGATCGCTCGCCGGCGCCGCTGGTTGCGAACACGCCGCCATCAAACCCGCGCAAGCGAGTACAAAAATACGCATAAATTCTCCCACCGCGCATGAGGCGCGTGCCGACGATCTGCGCATGTGCGCGTGTTGGAATTAAAGCGCGGCAACCTTGCTTAGCAAACGGTGTCACAGTTTACGGTACGCCGCGCCGTGCATGCGAAATGCGCACGACGTGCAACGCTCTGTTGGCTCGCAGCGCTGACAATCGCGGCGATGTCCACACGTCACGCGTGCGTAAAGTCTTCATCGTAGTTAAGCGCGCGCAACACGTCTGAATGCAAATTTACTATAAAAATCAGCAACTAAAGGCGCCGTCATCACCATGCCTTAACCGTGGAGCGTGTCATATTGATACTCCGGAACGAGCACAGAAAATGTGTTTTCACCCGGGGTGGTGTTGGTTGGTGAGGCGTGCGCATGGCCCGTGTGGCGGTGCTTCTTGGGGGCTTGAGCCCCGAACGTCCAGTGAGCTTGAGCTCTGGACGCGGGTGCGCTGACGCGCTCCGCCGGCTCGGCCATGAGGTCATCGAAATCGATCCGCAGAATCCAGGCTGGATCGCGGAACTGAAAGACGCGCGCCCCGACAGCGTGTTCAACGCGCTGCACGGCGAGTGGGGCGAGGATGGCCGCACGCAAGGCGTGCTCGATTACCTTAAGCTCCCGTACACACATTCCGGCGTGCTCGCCTCGGCGCTCGCCATGGATAAAGACAAATCCAAAGCCGTGTTCGCGCAAGCCGGCCTGCCGCTCGCCAACGGCAAGCTGATGAACCGGTTGGACGCCGCGAAGGCGCATCCGATGCCAGCGCCCTACGTCGTGAAGCCGAACGCGCAAGGCTCGTCGGTCGGCATCTTCATTGTGCGCGAAGGCGCCAACCGCCCGCCCGAACAATTGCTCGATCCTGACTGGACCTTCGGTGAAGACGTGCTGGTCGAAGAATTCATCGACGGCAAAGAGTTGACCGTCGCCGTCATGCACGAACGCGGCGCGCTCGCCGTCACCGAGATTTTCGTCACCAGCGACGGCGATTGGTACGATTTCGACGCCAAATACGCCGAAGGCGGCTCGCGCCATGTCGTGCCCGCCGATATTCCCGCTGGCGTCGCCGAACAATGCATGCGCGCCGCTGAAGCCGCCCACCACGCCCTCGGCTGCCGCGGCGTGACGCGCAGCGACTTTCGTTACGATCCCAAGCGCGACCGCCTGGCGCTCTTGGAAGTCAACACACAGCCCGGCATGACGCCCACGTCGCTCGCGCCAGAACAAGCCGCTTATGTCGGCATGTCCTACGACGAACTCGTGGCCTGGATCCTGGAGGATGCATCATGGCCGCGGTAAGAGCGCGACGTTCCGGCGGACGCGGCGGAGAGCCGCCGCGCGGCAAGCGCCGTAAGGCCAGCGCGAGCTACGGCCCGTCGCCGCACGAGGCGATGCCGCGCATCGCCCGTATCAAACTCTCCGGTGGCCTCTCGCCGAACGACGTGCAGGTCACGCCCAAAAGCCTCGTCCTGGCGCTGACCGGTTTTGTACTCTTCATCGGCGCAGGCATTGCTGGCGCGGCTTGGCTCGGCTCGTCGTTGTTTGACGCACGCGAAGCGTTCGCGCGCGGCGCTGATGGCGCAGCGGCCAATGCAGGCTTTGCCATCGGCGACATCGAAGTCGCCGCCATGACGGGCGCCTCGACCATAACGCCCGCGCGCGCAGCTGAAGTGCGCGCGCTGATCGTGCCGGAAGGCCGCCAATCGGTGCTGTCGCTGGATCCGCGCGACGTGCAAGCGCGTGTCGAAAGCCTCGACTGGGTCGCATCCGCGCGCGTGCGCCGCTTGTGGCCCTCGACGCTCGTCGTCGAAGTCGAGCGCCGTCAGGAATATGCGGTCTGGCAAGAAGACGGCGAAGTCTCCGTCATCGATGTCAATGGCGAGCGCTTGCTGGCCGAGCGCGCCGCCGACCATCCCGATCTGCCGCTGGTCGTCGGCCGCGGCGCAGGCCCTGCTGCCGAACCGCTTTTGCTGGCGCTCGAAAGCCTGCCGCACGTGCGCGAGCGCCTGCAATCGCTGACCCGTGTCAACGATCGCCGCTGGAATCTCGAACTGATGTCCGGCGCCACCGTCGCGCTGCCGGAAGAGGGCGCGCCTGAAGCGCTCGCCCGCCTCGAACGCCTGCAAGCCCAGCACGCTTTGCTCGATCGCCCGCTTACCACCATCGATCTGCGCGTCCCGCACCGCATGGCGATCCGCGTGCATCCCTCGCTCGCTGGCGGCCCGCGTCTTCTGCTGGGAGGCGCATGATGGCCGCCCCGCAAAAGCACGTCGCGCTCGAGCGCGAGGATGAGATCCTCGAACTCAACACGCCGCTGCCCTTGATCGCCGCGCTCGATGTCGGCGTTTCGAAAACCGTTTGCCTCGCTACACGCCGCGACCCGGTGCTCGACATGCACCCGGACCGTCCGCTGCGCGTGCTCGGCGTTGGCCACCAAACTGCGCCCGCCATCGCCAGCGGCAAACCTGCGGATTTCGACGCCTGCGCGCGCGCAATCGAGGTTGCTTTGGCCGAGGCCGCCGCCATGGCGGGCGCACCTATCACACGCGTCGTCGCGTCCTACTCCGGGCCCGGCATCAGCTCGCAAATCGTGCGCGGCGCTGTGCGCATCAAAGGCCCGGTCATCACAGGCCGCGATGTCGAAAATGCGCTGAACGCCGCCATGCAGGCCGCGCCGACGCCACAGCTCACCTTTCTGCACGTCGAGCCGTTGTTTTATGCGATCGATGACGGCGAACACATCGCCGATCCGCACGGTCATCCCGGAAAGCTGCTTGCGGTCGAAGCCTGCATCGTCACCGCGCCGACCGAAGCGATCAATGCGTTGCGCGCCTGCGTGCGTCAAGCCGGCGCCGACGTGGAAGAAATCATCGCCGCGCCGAAAGCCGCCGCACTTGCGGCCCTCACACCGGAAGAGCGCCAAGACGGCGCCGTCGTCATCGATCTCGGCGCCGGCACGACCGGCATCGCCGTGTTCGCCGAAGACACGCTCATCCATTGCGAAACGCTCGCCGTCGGCGGCGTGCGCTTGACGCGCGATCTGGCCGCCAAGCTGCAAACCACCTTCGCCGCAGCCGAGCGCGTGAAGCTCCACTTCGGCGCCGTCGCCAATGCATTCGATCCGCGTGAAGCCGTGTCCGCCCCCAGGCTCGGCGCTGACGGGCGCTTGGAAGCCTCAACCGCGCTGCGCGGCGCCATCGCCGATACGATGAGCCCGCGTCTCTACGAAATGCTGCTCATGGTGCGTGATCGTCTGGCCCGCGCCGGCCTTATGAGCGCCGACGGCCCGCAACGCGTCGTGCTGGTCGGCGGCGGCGCTATGATCCCGGGCGTCCGCGATCTCGCCGTTGAAGCGCTGGGCATGCCGGTCCGTTTAGGCCGCCCGTTTGAACTTTGCGGCTTCGATCACAGCGATGTCGGCCCCGACTACGCCACCAGCGCCGGCCTGCTGCGCCATCGCCTCGATGGCCCCGTTCTCGATCTCGTCGATGACGGCTTCCACCCGTCCCTGGCGCAAGCCGCCGCGACCGTCCGCAACACGGTGCACGGCATGTGGAACTGGCTGCGCGAAAACTTCTGAGCGCAAACAAAAACGCCGGCGTCTCCGCCGGCGTTTCCGTATTCACGTCTGAAGCGGCTTAAGCCTCAGCGTCCGCCAGCAAGCCGCGCGACGCGGCTTGCTTTTTCATCGCCTTTTGCAGCTTCTCGAACGCGCGCACTTCGATTTGGCGCACGCGCTCGCGGCTGACGCCGTACTGCACCGAGAGCTCTTCCAGCGTGGAGGGCTCATCCTTCAAGCGACGCTCCTGGATGATGTGGCGCTCACGCTCGTTCAGTTCGCCCATGGCTTCTTGCAGAAGCGTCATGCGTTCGCTGAATTCCTCGGTCTCGGCCAGACGCGTTTCTTGCGTGCCTTCGACCTTGTCGTCGGCCAGCCAATCCATCCACTCGGATTCGCCTTCGCCGCCGGCACCGCCGATCGGCGCGTTGAGCGAAGCGTCGCCGCCGCCGGAGAGGCGACGGTTCATCGAGATCACTTCTTCTTCCGTCACCGCGAGCTTGTGGGCGATTGTCGCCACGTTCTCGGGGCGCAGATCGCCTTCCTCGAGCGCTGCCATCTCGCCCTTCAGGCGGCGCAGATTGAAGAAGAGCTTTTTCTGCGCGGCGGTGGTGCCCATTTTCACGAGCGACCACGATCGCAGGATGTATTCTTGGATCGAGGCGCGGATCCACCACATGGCGTAGGTCGCCAAGCGGAAGCCCTTGTCCGGATCGAATTTCTTCACCGCCTGCATGAGGCCGACATTGCCTTCGGAGATCACTTCTCCGATCGGCAAGCCATAGCCGCGGTAGCCCATCGCGATCTTCGCGACGAGACGCAGGTGTGACGTCACCAATTTATGTGCGCTCTCGGTGTCCCCGTGTTCCTGCCAGCGTTTGGCTAGCATGAACTCATCTTCCTTGCTGAGCATGGGGAATTTGCGGATCTCCGAGAGATACCGTTGCAATCCCTGCTCGGGGGACAGAGCGAGCGTCAGCGCAGTTGAAGCCATGTGTTTGAACCCCTCCTAGGGCGTCTCGAGTGCTGCCTTTGGATACGTCTCAAAGGCGGCTTCGGTTGCCCGTGAGCCTTAATATAGGAAGCCCTTCGCGGCCTTGCAGAGGCGTTCGCGAGACTAGTGGGTGACCGTGAACAAATCAAGAACTATATAATTGCGGCGATGAAACGAAATCAAGCAATAGAATCAGCGCCGTGAACGCTTTGGCATTGGCCTATAGGTCTTGTGGTCGGCCAGTTTTGCCTACCCCTGGGCGCACCGTTTCGAGCACCGCCCAGAGGCACAGGCCAAAGGTTAAGCCGGCCAGGCCCCAGCGCAGGCCGAGATCGAACGCCGTCACATAAACCTGGTCGCTGGCGCCCCAGAGCGTCAGCGCAACGCTGTGGACGCGCCCGTCGCCCGGATCGGCGACGCGGGGCAGCCATTGAAACATGCGTACGTCGTTCAGCGCGAAAAGCGCCAAGCCGCCGACAGCCGCCAACACGCGCTCCGCGCCCGCGAAAACGCCCTGCATGGAAAACACCGCCCGATAAAACTACAGCGCAGACAGATTAATCCGCGCCGCGTGGGCCGGGGAGGCGCCTGTTGCATGTTCCCGCGCGGAACTCAGGCCTCATTGCGAATGGCGCCGGCGCACGACGTCTTCTTCCCGGAAGGGCGGCGTCTCGCACGGCCCGCCCATATTGGCGTCGCGGCAGACTTCTTCCATCGAGCGCGTCGGCGGCGGCGGCGTGATGCCCATTGCCGCGCACACGCTCACACCCGCGCCGGCGCCGGGCGCGCCATCGCGCACACAACTCGGCATTACCAGCGTTTCCCGCTCGGCTTGCGTGTAGATGCGATCGAGATCGGGCAGCGGCGGCACATAGTAATCGCCGCCAACCGGAAGCCGCGTGCGTGAGTCATCTGGATCAACCGGCGGATCGCGCGGGCACGTCGTCGGCCGCTGATTGCGGGGGCGCATGCAGGCGATCATGTTTGAGAGTGCAGCGTTATTTGCCGCTTCGCGCGCATCCACGGCAGCATCGCTCTCTTGCGGCGAACCAGCTTGTGGCGCGCGCTGTGGCGGACGTTGGCGCGGCGTCTCAGCGCGCTCGCGTTCAACGATGGTCACATCAACGCCGCGCGCAGCTTCGCCAACCCACGTTGTTGTGCGCGAAGACCAAACGAGCAGCACCAGAGCCGCGCCGACCACCAGCGTGCTCGCCGCAACGCTCAGCGCACGCCGCCGCGCCAGTGTCGATCCCCCGCTCATGGCGAGCGGCCGTGGCCGCGAATTGCGGCGAATTTCGAACTAGAGGAGGCGTAGCGCGACGAGCAGCGCGTCCATGTCGGCAGGCAATGCGCTTTCGAAGCGCAGCTCTTCGCCTGAGACGGGATGTTTGAAGCCCAACACCGCCGCATGCAGTGCTTGGCGCGGAAACGCTTCCACCACTGTCGCGACTTCCTCGGCATGCAGGCCCTCGGCCTTGAACGCGCGCTGCTTGCCGTACAGCGGATCGCCGATCAGCGGCGCGCCGAGATGGGTGAGGTGGGCGCGGATTTGGTGCGTGCGGCCAGTGTGCAAGCGGCACTCCAACAGAGCCGCCGCGGGCCGCCCAACCGAGGCGCCGGCTTGCTGGCCGAAACTCTCAACCGTCCAGTAATCCGTCACTGCGCGCTTGCCGGCTTCGCTATCGGGATTGCGCGCGACCACATATTTGCGCCGATCTTCGCCCGAGCGCACCAGCACGTTCTCGATCCGCGCGCTGCGCTCCTTCGGCGCCCCGCGCGTCACCGCGTAATAGACACGCTCCAAATCGTGCTTGGCAAACAGCTTGGCTAAACCTTGATGCGCCGCATCGTGCTTGGCGACGACGACGAGCCCGGTCGTGTCCTTGTCGATGCGATGCACGATGCCAGGTCGCGCCACGCCGCCAATGCCGGAGAGTGAATCGCCGCAATGGGCGAGCAGGGCGTTGACCAACGTGCCGCGCATCGAGCCGGGTGCGGGATGCATCGCCATGCCTGAGGCTTTATCGACGACGATCAAGTCCGCGTCCTCATAGACGACGTTGATCGGCAGCGCTTCCGGTTGCGGCGCGGCGGGCTCAGCCGGCGGCAGTGTGAGCGCGTAGGTTGCGCCTGCGCGGGGCTTATCCTTCGCGTGCGTCACCGGCGCGCCATCAACCGTGAGCTTGCCCGCGCCGATCAGCCCTTGCACGCGCGAGCGCGACAGGTCCGGCCAGAGTTTCCCCAGCCACGCGTCCACGCGATCGCCAGCGCCCTCCGGCGCGACCGCGCTACGGATTTCGCCGGGTGCTTCTTCCGTGGTTTCGTCGATATCGCTCACCGACGCGCTTCTATCGGCTTGTTTGCGCTTTGGCGACGTTGTTAGTGAGCGGCATGAAGCGCGTGCTCATCACCTTGGCCGTCATTGCCGCCATCATCGCGGTCTATGTCGCGGCTTTCCTGACGGTGAACCATCAGGTCGCCGCAACCAGCGCGGACATCGAGCGCGAAGCAGGCACCGATTTACCGGCGGCGGGCGACACGCTCGACATCTTGGTCTGGAATGTCGGCTATGGCGGCCTCGGCGCCGGCAGCGATTTCGTCGCCGATGGCGGCGAGCACATGTTTCCGCCCTCGCGCGAAGCGGTGCGCGCCAACGTCGCCGGCATCGAAGCGTTCCTCGCGCAGCACAACGACGCCGACATCGTTATCATGCAAGAGACAGCACGCGCCGGGCCGGTGAACTATTGGATCAATGTGCGCGATCGCGCTGAGCACGCACTGCGCGATCGCGACAACACCTTTTTCGCCGATTTCCGCACGCGTCTGATGCCGTGGCCACTCAGGCTCGATCACGGCCAGGCGCTTTACTCAGCGAACGCCGTCAGCGAAACCGGTCTCACGGCGCTGCCGGCGGAAGATAGCGGCATCTTCGGCGTGCGCCGTCGCTACGCCTCGCCCTTCATCCGCCTCGCTGGCGACGACAACTGGACCATCGCCAGCGTCCATCTCGCCGCCTTCGACGAAGACGCCGCCGTGCGCACGCGCCAGCTGCGCGAGTTGATGGCGTGGGCCGAAGCCGAATACGCCAGCGGCCGCCGCGTCGTCATCGGCGGCGATTGGAATTTCCAGATCGCCGAAACGGATTTCCCGCACACGACCGACGAACGCTTCCTGTTCTGGCTCTTCCCATTCCCGCAGGACGCGCTGCCCGAAGGCTGGCGCATCGCAGCAGACGCGCGCATCCCCAGCGTCCGCACCAACCACAAGCCCTACGTCGCGGGCGAGAACTACGTCACCACCATCGACGGCTTCATCGTCTCGCCGAACGTCGAAGTGATCGACGTGCACGGCTACGATCTGGGCTTCGAACACACCGATCATCAGCCTGTGCGGTTGCGGGTGCGGGCAATCGACTAAGGGTGTTTGCGGGCGCCCGCGATTTGCGCTCTAACCGCGCGCGGAGGGACACGATGCAAAAAGGTTGGACGCGCCGCGGCGCTTTGCTGGCGACCACGGGCGCGGTCGCGGCTTGCGGCGCGACGGACGTTGAAACGCCGGCTTATGAAGGCGATCTCGCCTTCAATCACGGCGTCGCCTCCGGCGATCCGCGCGCTGACCGCGTCGTCATCTGGACGCGCGTGTCGCCGGTCAATCCTGGCCCGGTGCCGGTGCGCTGGATCGTGGCGCGCAATCGCGAACTCACCGACGTCGTTAAAACCGGCGTGATCGAAACCAGCGAAGCGCGCGACTATACGGTGAAGGCCGATGTCACCGGCCTGCGCGCCGGTGCGCCATACTTTTACGGCTTCCGCGCCGGTGCTGCCGAGAGCGCCACCGGCAAGACGCGCACGCTGCCGCGCGGGCGCACCGAAGAGCTGAAGATCGCCGTCGTCTCCTGCGCCTCCTATTCACACGGCTTCTTCAACGCCTACGAAGCGCTGGCCGAGCGCGACGATCTCGCCGCCATCATCCATCTCGGCGATTACATCTACGAATACGGCCTGTCCGGTTATGGCGGCGACGTTGCGCTGCAATTGGGGCGCGTGCCGTCCCCGGAAGTGGAGTGCTTGCGGCTCGAAGACTATCGCGCCCGTCATGCGCAGTACAAAACCGAAGCTGAGCTGCAAGCGGCGCACGCCGCAGCGCCCTGGATCGTCGTCTGGGACGACCACGAAGTCGCCAATGACAGCTTCACCATGGGTGCGGAAAATCACGACGAAGGCGAGGGCGAATGGGCCAACCGCAAGCGCGCCGCGCTGCAAGCCTATTACGAATGGATGCCGATCCGCGAGCCCGAGGCCGGCCGCGCCTTCGAAGCGATCAATCGCAGCTTCCAGTTCGGCGATCTGTTCACGCTGATCATGGTGGAGTCGCGCTTGCTCGCGCGCACGCAAGCGCTCGACTACGCCACCGATCTGCCGATCGAGACGCAACGCTGGAATTTCACCAATCCGGCGGCGCCCGTAGCGCTCCGCGAGCACGAAGCGGACGTGCCCGCGCAACAATTGCTGCCCGCCATCTACGAACAAGTCGGCGAAGAATTACGTCCGGTGCTTGATTGGCGGCGCGCCCAAGGGCTCGCCGCCGCCGCGCCAAATTTGCCGGCTGGCTTTTATCTCGCGCCGGATGTCGAGACGCTCAACGAAGCCTTGAACGCGCCGGACCGCCAATTGCTGGGCCCCGCGCAAGAAGATTGGCTCGCGCGCGAGATGCAGCGCTCCAAGAATGAGGGCACGCCGTGGCAAGTGATCGGCAATCAGATCCTGATGGCGCCGCTGACCACGCCCGATCTCTCCGCCACGCCCGCGCCGCTTGCGGCCGCGCTCGAGCGCTTGCGCCCCGGCGTGACGCAGCTCTTGAAGCTCACGCGCTTCCCGTTCCCGCTCAACACCGATGCGTGGGACGGTTATCCCGCCGCGCGCACGCGCGTACTCGCCGCCATTCGCGCCGCCGCCAACAATGCGATCGTGCTGACCGGCGATACGCACACGGCTTGGGCCAATGAGATTGAAGACGGGCAGGGCCGCGTCGCCGTCGAGTTCGGCACGACGTCGATCACCTCGCCCAGTGACGCCTACTACTTCGCCGCCGCCGGCATCGATTTCGCCGCCGGCGTCCGCGCGCGCAATCCGCACATCAAGTGGAACGACGCGCTCAGCCACGGCTTCATAGTGCTCACGCTAACGCCAGCGCAAGCGACGGCGGAGTTTTTCGCGGTCTCAAACATCTTGGCCAAGCAATACGAAATCGCGCGGGTGGCTGCGTTCACGGTGGCGGCGGACGCAGGCTCTGGCGTCGGCGCGATTGCGGAAGCGGAATAACTTGTGGGTAGATCGGCCTAGTTCTGAGGCTCGTCTTCCTCTTCACCGCACAGCTCGATCTCGATCGCGCGCATCAGCATGTCGTGCACGAAGAGGTTGGACGCGTTGAGGTCGCGGCCTGAGTGTTGCGCGAAGGAGCGCAGCGTATCGGCCAGGGTCAGGAATTGCTCTGCGTTCATGGGCCTCGTATCGCGTGATTCCGCGACACGTTCGTGACTCGGATGCGACGGGAATGTGGCCTAACTCTTAACGGAGCCTAACCTGTTCACGTCGCCCCGTCGCGACAGTCCGAACGCCTCCAGTTCCGGCGACGGTTTGCCGTTCAGCCATTCTTCCGCCAATTCGCCGAACACCGGCGCATATTTGAAGCCATGCCCGGAGCAGGCGGAGAACATCAGCACGCGCTCGTGCGCCGCGCTCGGCGCGATGAGGAAATGCTCATCCGGCGTCACCGTGTAGAGGCAGCGCGCCATGCGCACAGGTACCGGATCGTGCTTCGGCAACAGCATCTCGACCTGTTCGCCCAATTGCGCCGCATCGTCATCGTCCGGCTCGCGCACGTTGTCGGGATCGGTTGCGCCGCCGACGGAGTGCAGGCCCAATTTGTACAAGCCGCGCGGCGAAGGCATGCCATAGACGCCGACTTCATTGTCGACGCAAATCACTGGCAAAAGCCGCGGGTTCTCGGTTTTGAACCACCCCACCACGCGCCGCTTCACCGCAAGCCGGCCCGCAAACTCCGGCAACAGCCGCGCGCCCCAAGCGCCGCCCGCGACAATTACCGCATCGAAGTCGCGCTTATCGCCATTGATCACAAGCGATGGGCCATCGATGGAACCCTCGATCTTCAAGCCATGATACAATTTCGCGCCCCAGCGCGGCGCCCGGCGCAATAGAAACGCGCGCGTTGCATCGGCTGCGATGACGCCGCTATCTTCTTGCCGGAACGCGTCCCAATCGTAGGGGAGCGCGATGTAGCCGCGCGTGAGCGGGTGGATCGCATCGCCCCGCAGCGCCGCTGCCGGCCGCTTGCTCATGCGCACACACGCTTCCACGAACGGCGAGCCTTGCGGCCCCGCCATCAGCCCGCCCGTCCACTCGATCAGTGGCTGGCCGGCCAAGCCCTCCCAGGTGCGCCAGAGATCGCCCGCGCGCCGCGCCAGCTTCACGTAAACGTCGCCTTCGCCGGGCGTCATGCGCATGATGCGCGTGTCGCCGTGCGAGGAGCCGTGCGTGTGCATCGGCTCGAACTGCTCGAACCCGAACACCTCGTGCCCAGCCAAAGCCAGCCGCGCGCAAATGCTCAAGCCAGCGACGCCCAGACCGACAACAGCGACCTTCATCGAGGCCCTCATACGCGGGATTACGCCTCTCTGGAAACCGGCTAGCGTCGCGGCCGATGAGTCTCAAGGACAAGATCAAAGCCCAGGTTGCGCGCTTCGACGCTTGGGCGCGTCCGTGGGCGCAACGATCTAAGTGGCATGGCTGGGCCTATGAGTTCCTGCTCTTTGGTCTGAAGCAGGCGTGGGCGTGCCTGTTTGGCGGCGCGATGATCGCGCTCTTGGTCGGCACGCATCTCTTCTGGCCCGATGACGCGCCGGTTGCGCGCTACGATTTCCTCGTGCTGGCAGCCATCGCTATCCAAGGCGCGCTGCTGCTCACAAAGCTCGAGCGTTGGGACGAAGCCGTCGTCATTTTGATTTTCCACGTCGTCGGCACGATCATGGAGATTTTTAAGACCGCGCAGGGCTCTTGGATCTATCCGGAGGAGAGCTTGCTGCGCATCGGCGGGGTGCCGCTCTTTTCCGGCTTCATGTACGCCTGCGTCGGCTCCTACATCGCCCGCGCCATTCGTCTGTTCGAGATCAAATATCTCAACTACCCGCCGCTCTGGACCACATGGGCGCTGGCGCTCTTGGCCTACATCAACTTCTTCACGCACCATTACACGATCGATATTCGCCTCGGCTTGTTCGCCTTCAGCGCGCTCATTTTCTGGCGCACCTGGTTTGTGTTCATGCCCGACCAAAAGCCGCGCCGAATGCCGATGCTGGTCGGTCTGCTGCTCGTGTCGTTCTTCATCTGGATCGCGGAAAACGCCGGCACTTTCGCTGCCGCCTGGGTCTATCCCAGCCAGCGCGACGGCTGGCACATGGTCTCGTTCGAGAAAATGGGCGCCTGGTATCTGCTGATGCTGCTGAGCTTCGTGCTGGTGACGCTGGTGCACAAGCCGGAAGCGGCAATGGACCGCCGGCGTCCCACCGGCCAGAGCCAGCCTCTGCAATCAACAGCGACGGCCGGCGAGGACGCCGGCGGTCCATAAAATCAGCCGTAACCCGCCAGCTTCAGAAACCTGTTCCGCAATTCCGCGTCGTCCTTGAACGCGCCGGTGAATTGCGTGGTGATCGTGGTCACGTCCTTGTGGTGGACGCCGCGCGTGCTCATGCACTGGTGCTCGGCGTCGATCAGCACGGCGACGCCGCGCGGCTTGAGCGTGTCCTCGATCGAGTGTGCAATCTGCGACGTCATCGTTTCTTGCGTCTGCAGGCGCTTGGCGAAAATCTCGACCACGCGCGCGATCTTGGAAATGCCGACCACCGCATCCGTCGGCAGATAGGCGACGTACGCCTTGCCGAGGAACGGCGCCATGTGGTGCTCGCAATGGCTCTCCACATCGATCTTCTTCAGCATGACGATGTCGTCATAGCCGCTGACTTCCTCGAACACGCGGCTCAGCTCATCGGCCGGGCATTCGTCGTAACCGCGAAACCATTCGCGATAGGCGTCGACGACGCGCTTGGGCGTATCTTTCAGCCCTTCGCGTTCCGGGTCATCACCGGCCCAGGCGATCAGGGTCTTGACCGCGTCCATGGCGGCTTCGCGCGACGGTCTCGTCTGCGCAGCCTCAGCAGGCGAGCGCCACTTCAGTATTTCACTCATGAGAATTGACGGTCCTTGGTCTGAGGGACGGAGGTCGAGCCAGGAGGGTTCTTGAAGGCTCATACGAGCCAGTCAGACACCCGGACTTAACGCCCGCCCGAAAAACACCCTCAGGCGACGGGACTACGCTGTCGGCCCCGATTGGATATGGAGTGTAGCACAAGGCGCCGCTAGAACCCAACCGCCATGAAAATCCAGCTGACCAACACGTTGACGCGGCGCAAAGAGCCGTTTGTCCCTGCCGATCCGGCCCGGGTGACGATGTATGTCTGCGGGCCCACCGTTTATAGTTATGCCCATATCGGCAATATGCGCCCGCCGGTGGTGTTCGACGTGCTTTTCCGGCTGCTGCGCCATGTCTATGGCGAAAAGGCCGTGCTCTACGCGCGCAACTATACCGATATCGACGATCGCATCATTAACGCCGCCATCGAGAGCCGCCAGCCGATTGGCGCCATAACGGCTGAGTTCGAGCGCGCCTACGAGGCCGACACCGCAGCGCTCGGCGTGCTGGCGCCCACATTCAAGCCGCGCGCAACCGAGCACGTCGCCGGCATGATCGCGCTGATCGAAAAACTGATCGCCCAAGGCGCGGCCTACAAAGTCGCCACCGGCGTTTACTTCTCCGTCTCCGCCGACGCCGATTACGGCAAGCTCTCCGGCCGCGCGCAGGAGGACATGCAAGCGGGCGCCCGCGTCGAAGGCGAGGACGATAAGCGCCACCCATCCGACTTCGCGCTCTGGAAAGCGGCCAAGCCCGGCGAGCCGCAATGGGAAGCGCCGTTCGGCGCTGGCCGCCCCGGCTGGCATATTGAATGCTCGGCCATGATCGAAGCCGAACTCGGCTCACCGATCGACATTCATGGCGGCGGCATCGATCTCATCTTCCCGCACCACGAAAACGAAATCGCCCAGAGCGAGTCCGCGCACAACCATCCGCTCGCCCGCCTGTGGATGCACAACGGCTTTCTCACCATGGACACGACCAAGATGTCCAAATCGCTCGGCAATGTCATCACGCCGCGCGAATTGCTGAGCCATGGCTGGCAAGGCGAGACGTTGCGCTGGGCGCTGCTCAGCGCGCACTACAAAGCGCCGCTCGATTTCAACGAAGATATGATGCGCGCCGCGCAAGCCTCGCTCGATCGCCTCTATGGCGCCGTGCTGCGCTTGAAGGATCTCGAGGCCGCCGACGTCGAGCCGCCCAAGGCCTTTATCGAAGCGCTGGCTGACGATCTGAACACGCCGGAAGCCATCGCCGAACTCTACGCGCTGGCCACTGCCGCCAACATTGCCAAGAAGCCCGCCGATCAAGCCAAAGCCAAAGGCGAGTTGCTAGCCGCGGCAAAACTGTTCGGCGTGTTGCAGGACGATCCCGAACATTGGTTTCGCGCCAGCTTCGGCGAAGCCGCCGCCGAGATCGACAAGCTCGTCGCCGAACGTGTCGCCGCGCGCGCTGCCAAGAACTACGCCGAAAGTGATCGCCTCCGTGACGAACTCGCGGCGCGCGGCGTCGAAGTCATGGATAACGCCAGCAGCAGCACTTGGCGGCGGAAGGGGTAGGGCTAGGTCTGGCTCTTTCCTATCGAGATTTCCGCTCCGGGGACCTGAACGGCGCTCCGCTCGTTCCTCGAAACAGCCGCGTCCGCCGCGCGCCCGAAAGTTCCCATGCTTGATCCGTACATAGCTTTTCTGTTGGGCCTCGGAATCGTCGTGCTTTTGGTGGCGTGGCTGCCGTTGGCTCTGAAGTCGGTCCCGCTTTCGCTGTCGATCGTGTGCGTAGCACTCGGCGCTGGTTTTTTCGGGCTCGGCTGGCTCGAATTCGATCCTGACCCGCGCACCTACGACACCATCGTCGAAAAGCTTTGCGAGGCGGTCGTCATCATCTCGCTGATGGGCGCAGGGCTGAAGATCGATCGCAAGATCGGCCTGCGCGCCTGGGCGACGACCTGGCGCCTGCTCGGCATCGCCATGCCGCTCACCATCCTCGCCGTTACGCTCGTCGGCGTTTACGGCCTCGGCCTACCCATCGCGATGGCGCTGTTGCTGGGCGCGGCGCTGGCGCCAACGGACCCGGTTCTGGCGTCGGACGTGCAAGTCGGCAAACCGGGTTCCGGCGAAGAAGACGAAGTGCGCTTTTCGCTCACCTCCGAAGCCGGCCTCAATGATGGGCTGGCGTTCCCGTTCGTGCATCTCGCTTTGGTGTTCGGATTGGCGGCATCGACGTCCGGCGGCGTCTGGCCGGATATCTCTGCGCTAGGCGGCTGGTTCGTGGGCGACGTAGTGTGGCGCGTCGGCGCCGGCATCGGCATCGGTTGGCTGGTGGGGCGTGGCTTGGGCTGGCTCACCTTCGGCCGCTCGCGCTCAAAATTGTCCGGCACGCGCGACGGGCTCGTCGCCATCGGCGCCACGCTCGTCGCTTACGCAAGCGCCGAAGTTTGCCACGGCTACGGCTTTCTCGCTGTCTTCGTCGCCGCGCTCGTGTTGCGCGATACCGAGCGCAATCACGAATACCACGAAGCCCTGCATGATTTTTCCGAGCAGATCGAACGGCTGCTGATGATGCTGGTGCTCGTCTTGTTCGGTGGCGCGATCGTGATGACCGGCTTGTTCGCCAATCTGACGTGGACCGACATACTTGCCGCCCTCGCCATCGTCTTCCTGATCCGGCCTTTAGCGGGTTGGATCGCGCTCATCGGATCTGGGCATCCCGCCGGGGAACGCGGCCTCATCTCCTTTTTCGGCATTCGCGGCATCGGCTCGTTCTATTACCTCGCCTACGGCGTCAATCACGGCGAGTTTGGATCGAGCGAGCGTTTATGGGCGATCGCTGGTCTGGTCGTGCTCATCTCCATCGTCGTGCACGGCATAAGCGCAACCCCCGCCATGCGCTGGCTCGATCGCGCACGCGCTGAATAAGCGCGCCGCAATTCGGAGGATAGATTCGGGCCGGGCGCTGCGCTGCGTGCTAGGCTGGCCCTTAGCCCGATCATCCTCCGCACGCGGCGGTGTCGCGCCTGCTGCCTTGAGTTGCGGCAATTCTTGATTATAGGACGAATGGGCGAGGGCTCGCTGCGGGTTGGCTGCACTGGTGAGCTGTCGCGATGGCGACTGCTCGAGTCCGAGCAGAAAAGCTCGGAGGCTTCAATGTTTAGATCGTTGATTGCGGTATCGCTGATCTTTTCGCCCTTGCTGGTGACGAGTTGTGCAACGTCCGCGACGGTGAGAGCGGCTGATGTGTCGGCTGGCCAATCGCAGGACTTTACGGGTTCCTATGATCTGGTAAGGGCGGCGGCGCTTCAGGCGGTGGAGCGCATGAACGTTGACGTACAGGGGAGCGATGAGACGCCAGAGCGTTTCCAAATCCGCTTCTCAAAACCCGTCAGCGCCTTCAGCTGGGGGGAGGTGGGCGTCGTCAACGTCGTTCGCGTCAACGAGACGACGACGCGCGTTTTCGTGAATTCGGAGAGGCGCCATCAGCTTCAAGTGACGGGCACTTCTGAGCAACAGTTCGCAAACGAGATATTTGGAAACATCACTGAAGCGCTTGCGCAGCTACAACCGTGAGGGTGGCGCTGCTTCTTGCCGCTGCGGCCTTGAGCGCGTGCGCGCCGCTTCGCTCCGAACCACTGCCCGAGGTGGGGCCGCCCGAGTACGCGCGCGTCGTATCTCAACGTCCGCTCGACATTCGCGCCGGCGAGACCGCCACTGACCGCGCCGCTTGGGCGCTCTTGACTCTCGATCCGCTCATCATCGCGACGGCGATTTTGGCTGTCGAAGACGAGCATGGACGTTCGCAACTGACAGAGTACGACCTAGGCCTCATTGCTGGCGGCAACGCCACGGTTCGGAGCCGCTACGTCGTGGAAACGGGCCGCTGCGTGATGATGCGCCGTCCAACCGGCGGCGGCCAAGTTGTTATCGTCACACAAGATGAGGCCCGTTGCGGCGCGGCTCAAGGAGAGGCGGGTCCGTGAGGTGGAGCGCGAAGGCGCGCCAGGTGCAAACTCGCCGCGAATTCGCACCCGCTTTGCGGGGGTAGATCGTTGCTTATCCTACCGGCTCTAAGCCGCGCTAAACTCACCCCGTCATCTTCGCAGGAGGGCAGTTGGATCCCTGTTCAGCCAACGCGGAGATGGTGTGATCGAGCGTGATGCGCCGGTGCTTCTCGCAAGAGAAGGCGAGCCATCAGACGGACAGACCCCTTGGACGTTTTGGTGTTTCGTATCGCATCGGCCGCAGAAGCCCGCGGAGTTGTAACCGCGTGGAGTAAGTACAGAGGATCGTTGCCGAACAGCGACGACTCTCACGCCGCCGGCGGACCCGCCTCCGAGAGTGAAACATCTCTCGCGACGGGGCCGGTGAAGCAGATCACGGAGACGCGAAGGCAAGCGTCGGCGCGGGAAACCGCGCACTCGAAACTACAATCGGACGCAAGTCCCGCGTCTCCGCCCTCCGTTGGGAGGCAGACAAAAAGTCGAACCGGATGCGCGATGCGCAGTCCGGATAAAATTGCGCGCAAACGAAAACGGCGGAGCCCGCGAGCTCCGCCGTTTCACCATCGTCCGTCAGTTTTTAGCGCGAACCAACGGGCCCTTGCAGCGCGGCGAGTTGCGCGCGGTTAAGGTCGTCGGTGGTGTAATCGCCGTCTTCCACGACATCTTGCACCGCGTCCGGCAGATCGGCGCTGGCGGTCATCGTGGCGTCGGCGCTTGCGCCGCTAGTGTCGGCGCTGGCCGTCGCGGCTGCGTCCGCTTCGGCGCTCGGCATGGCGCTGTCGGCGGTTGCTTCAGCGGTGTTCAGCGTGCGGTCGGTCGCAGCAGCGGCGGAATCGACCGCGCCATTCAGGTCTGGCGCAGTGGCTTCGCCCGTGGCTTCAGCGCTCACGCCCGGCACTTGCACTTCGCTCTCGGCGCTGGCCGTCGGCGTAACGGGAACCGGCGTATCGGTCACGGAATCAGTCGTGTCGCGCGTGGTTTGGCGCGCGTCATTCAACGGGTCGGTTGCAGTCTGCGTATCGACTTGCCCTTGGACCGTGCCGGTCACGTCGCCAACGACTTGCGCGTAGGCTGGTGCGGCCAATGCGAGTGCGGCGGTTGCTACGCTAGCGATCAAAACGTTTCTCATGAAAATCTCCTGACATCGCCGGTGCGAGCCGGCTTGTGTCTGCAAACGCACGAACGCGGCGATGGCTGCATTTCAATTTCGAAAGAGAGGAACTGCGGCGCGTTTGCGGCGCGCTACGGCAAAGCGCGAATTTTCGCCTTCACTTCGCCGCACCGTGGTCCATCATAAGAGACGAGGGCAGGAGGCATGAGATGCATCGCCGCGCTTTACTTCTATCCGCCGCATGCGCGGCTGTTTCGGGTTGCGCCGCCAATGCCGGCGGCAGCGAACCAACGCCGCCCAGCGTCGAACCAACGCCCGCGCCAATTTTGACGCCCGGCGCTGATCCGTTCGATGTCGCGCTCTATCGCGCCGTCGCCAGCGCGCCCGGCAATCAGTTTGTATCGCCCTACAGCGTCGCCAGTGCGTTCGCGTTGCTCTATCCCGGCGCGCGCGGGCAAACCGCCGCCGAAATCGGCGCGACACTTCGCTTCGATGCCGACATCGCCCGCGCCACCACACAAACGCGCGCCACCGCGCAAGCGATCGCGGCGCAAACCGGCGGCAGTGAGTTCACCGCCGCCAACGCCGCATGGGTCGAGCGCACCATGGCGCTGCGCGCCGAATACGCGCGCTCGCTCGAACAAGAGCTCGGCGCCACCATTGAACCGGTGCCGTTCATCGCCAATCAAACCGCCGCACTGCGCACCATCAACGCCTGGGCCGCGCGCGAAACCCGCGACCGCATCCCAACCATCCTCACCGAACCGGATGAGAGCCGTCGCCTCGTGCTCACCAACGCCGTTTATTTCAAAGGTAAGTGGAGCGATCAGTTTAGCGCGAACGCGACGCAAGACGGCGATTTTTTCGCTCAGTCCGGCGCCGCAGAACGCGGGCGTCTCATGCACAAGGTCACACGCGCGCGGTACGTTGACGGCGAAGGCTTCCAAGCCGCTGAGTTCGACTATGACGACGGCGCCTTCGCGCTCTCCGTCTTCCTGCCCCGCGCCCGCGTCGGCTTGCCGGCGTTCGAGGCGCAACTTGCCGGCAATCGGCTCGATCGTTGGATGCAAGATCTCAGCGCTGCGCCGCAAGCGCGCCTCAGCGTGACGCTGCCAAAAGTCGAGATGAGCGCCCACTACAATCTCGTGCCACAACTGCGAGCGTTGGGCATGCGCCTGGCCTTTACCGATAGCGCCGATTTTTCCGGCATCACCGAACAAGCGGCGCTGGCCATCAGCGCCGTCATTCACAAAACCTTCCTCGCCATCGACGAGGAGGGCACGGAAGCGGCGGCCGTCACGGCCATCGATATGCGCGTCACCGCCGTACGGTTGCCTGAAGAGCCGCCAATCACATTCCGCGTTGATCACCCATTCTTCATCGTGCTCCACCACAAGCCTACGCGCACACGCCTCTTCCTCGGCCGCATTGCGAGCGTGGCGACGTAAGCGCGGATTTCACTTGCTTGCCTGGGCGCCATCGCTTCCTATGCCGGTGAGGGACTTGAGCACTGGAGGCTTGTCGCATGCGCTCGTTCGCTGCCGTCCTGTTTGCCGCTTTCGCTTTCGCCGCGCCGGCCTTTGCGGCGTGTGATCTGACGCCGATTATCGGCGCGCCCGCCACGGCGCGGAATGGTCAGGCCTTGATGATCACGCTCGCTGTCGAAAATCGCGGCGACACCAATTGCCCTGGCACGATCGAAGCGCCGCCAGCCGCGAGCTACATGGTCGACATCTTCCTCTCGACCGACCGAAACGCGCCCGCAACATGGGCCGTTTACAACGCAACATGGCGCGAAGACGTGCTGCTGCTCGGTGGCCGCGTGTCGCGCACCCATAGCGTCGGTCCGGGTGTTACAGCGCGGTACGGCGCGCCACGCTACGAGATCGGGCCTTTCACATTGCCGACCGGTATTCCGCCTGGCGACTATTTCTTGTGCGCCGGCGTCGATCTCGGTGGCCGCGTGGCGGAGTCGAACGAGCGCAACAATATCGCCTGCAACCCGATCCGCATTGTCGCGCTGCCGCGGCCGATCGATCCGCGCCGCGGACCGACGCCAAGACCGATGCCAACGCCGCAACCGCACTAGGACGCCTTGAACCTGTCGTCCCGCCCGACTAAGCCAGCCTGGGGACGAGGAAACACATGCGCTTTGCGGGACTTATCGTGATTGCGGCCCTGGCCGCGTGCTCCACTGCTGGCGTGACAGGCGGCGGCGACGGCCTCGCGCCCTTGCCGTTTCCGGTCGAGCGCGGCTCGGCGCTGCCGCCGCCGGACGAAGCCGCGCGCGGGCAGACAGCACCGCTGCAAGGCGCGGGCCCCGGCGGCATCGATTTCGGCCAATGGCGCGCCGCCGATCCGGCGACGTATGCGCCGTCGTTCCAAGCGCAAATACGCACCCGCTATGCGGGCCAAGGCAATGACGCCATCCGCGCCGACCTCGAACGCAACGGCTTTGCCTGCGAAGAGGGCGGCCGCTTGGAGTGTCGCATCGAAATTATGGAGAACCAGTGCGCCGTCGATTGGTATGTCGTGCTCGAACGCAACCGCGCCGAACCGGTCGCGGGTTTCGACCGCATGTGCCTCGGCGCACGTTAGGGGAGTGAGATGAAACACCTCGTCGCTATCGCCGCCCTTGCAGCGCTCGCCGCCTGCGCGACAGGCGCAGTCACCAGCCCAAGCGCGCCGACGGGCTCAACCACCATTCCCTCGGCGCCACTCGATCTCGGCGATTGGCGCAACGCCACGGCGCCGCAAACGCTGAGCGCGTTCGAAGCCAACGTGTCCGGGCGCTACGGCGTCGGCGTGGCTGTCAGCGATGCCACGGCCGATCTGCGCCGCCAGGATTTCAACTGCGCACCGGCGCCGCGCTCGGCCGATGGACGCGGCGCGCCGCCGGCGCAAGTCTGCCGCCGCACTGTCACGGCCAATAGCTGCACCCATACCTGGCAGGTGCATGTCTTCGACGAAGCTGGCAACGGCCGCATCGCGCGTACGCGCGGCCTCTACGATCGGCGTTGCGGCAATGAAGGCCTACTGGGTGGGCCCGGCTGAGGCGTCGCCTGGCGGCTCGAGATAGCGCCTCACGTCGTCCGGCTCGAGCGTTAGCATCGGCACCAGCCGATAATTGATCACGACATTCTTGCCCTCGAGCCGCTCCAAAGCCGCGCGACCGTTGATGACGATGCGCGGCGCATCGGCGCCCAGCACCTCATCGACGCGCTGCGCGCTGGTGAAAATCGCAACGGCTCGGAAATCGCCGCCGACATCGACTTCGAGCGGTGCGGCGTCTGGATCGGCCGAGACGGTCGCCAACACGACGTGGGTGTCGATCAGGTAGCGGCGAAAGATCGGGCGCATATCGGGTTCGGTCAGCGCCGAGACGAACGCATATTCCAACGCATTGACCGGTTCGATCGCGCGCGCGGCGGCAGGCGCGGGCGGTGGCGTCTCTGTTGGCGCAGGCGCGGCGGGCGTCGTTT
Organism: Hyphomonadaceae bacterium; assembly: GCA_022841905.1. GTDB lineage: Bacteria > Pseudomonadota > Alphaproteobacteria > Caulobacterales > Aquidulcibacteraceae > Vitreimonas. Next base: position 135,839 of record JALHQO010000003.1, read on the forward strand.
GCGCCAATGCAGGCGTCGCGACGGCGGCAATCGCTGCTGATAGGAAAAGACGTCTGCGCATCGCCCACACTCCGTGGCCCAATCTGCCCGTTGCTTGGGCGGCAAGGAAGGCCACATAAAGGCGGATGGACGACCTCTACCACCCACGCATCCTCGAACTCGCCGCTGACATGCCCCATGTCGGCCGGCTCGATGCGCCCGATGGGGCGGCCACCAAGGTCAGCCGCATCTGCGGCTCGGTGGTGACGGTGGAACTGAAGCTGGCGGACGGCAAAGTCTGCGCCATCGCCGTGCATCCGAAAGCCTGCGCGCTTGGCCAAGCCGCCACCGGCGTGTTGGCCATGAACGCAGTCGGCGCGACGCCGGATGAAATCCGCGACGCCCGCGAAGGCTTGCGCGCCATGCTGCGGGACGGTGCGCCCGCGCCCGCTGGCCGTTTCTGGGAACTCCGCCACCTCGTAGGCGTGCGCGACTATCCAGCGCGCCACGCCTCCACCATGCTCGCCTTCGACGCCGCCGTCGAAGCGCTCGATCAGGCGCGCGCCAAAACCAGCGCAAAATAATCTATCCTACAGGCAACCGTGCGCGTTTATGATGCGCGCATGACCGCAACACCCCCTCTCAAACACGCCGACGCCAAAGCCTTGCGCAAATCCGCGCTCAAATATCCCGATACCGTGGAAGATTTTCCGTGGGGCCACATTGCGATGAAGGTCGCGGGCAAAAAGGCGTTCGTGTTCATGGGCGGCGCCGAGGATGGCGGTTTTTCGTGTTCGCTGAAGCTGCCGTTCCGCAATGAAGAGGCGCTGAAGCTGAAGGGAGCCGCCCCCACCGGCTACGGCATGGCGAAATCCGGCTGGGTCACGTTCACATTCGGCCCCAAGGCCAAGCCGCCGATGACAAAGCTTATCGATTATCTCGATGAAAGTTGGCGGGCCGTGGCGCCGAAGAAACTCTCAGCCGCATTCGCCCCGCCCCCGGCGCCCAAGCGCAAGAAAGCGACCTGAAGCGCTTTGCGCGCCTCGCGCGCTAGGCTAGCGTCGGGGCAGGGGAACTAGGGAGAGACCCAATGGTCAGGCTGATTTTGTTGCTGCTCATCGTTGCTGGCGTCGCCGGTTACTTCACCAAACCCGATGAAGCCACGATGCGCGCGGGCGCCGATGCGGTGCTGAGCGATCCGGGCAGCATTTCCGAAGGTCTCGAAAGCGTCGGCGCCACCATCGCCGGCGATCGCGCCTACAACGATTATTACGTCGCCGCGAAATATGACGTGACGCTGGATGGCACGCCCGTTGTCAGCTGCTGGGGCGCGTTCCAGCAAGTGCAGTGCTCGCGGGTCGAAGACACGCGCACGGGCGGATAAGAGGTGCGCCTTTTACTTCTGCTGATCCTCGCCGGCGTCGGGGCGTATTTCACCGTCCCGACGCGTGAGGCCCACGAAGCAGCGGCGCGCGCTTATCTCGAACAACAAGCCGGCGCGCCCGCTGCTGCTGACGCGGGAGAGCAAGCGCCGCAAGAAAGCGCGCCGTTCTCGCTCGATAGCGTCGTCGATTTCGTCACGGGCATGGTGGCCGGGCAGGGGCGTTACGAGAGCTATTATCTCGCCTCGAAATACACGCTCGATCTGCCGGGCGCGAACTATCTCGAATGCTACGGCGCGTATACGCTGGTGCGCTGCTCGGAAGCGTCGTCCTCGACCTGAGGCAAGCTCGGCGGCGGCAGTGACTTGGCGCGCCGCTCTTCGGCGCGCGCATTGGCGGCGTCGACCAAGGCGCTGAACAGGCGCCGAAACGGTGCGCGGTAAATCAGAAATTCCGGATGGAATTGTACGCCGATCCAGAATGGCCGCGTCGGATCTTCGATGCCTTGCACGATCCCGTTCGGCTCGCGCGCACTCACCGTGAGGCCAGCGCCTAGCCGATCGATAGCTTGGCTGTGGATCGCATTGACGTGGATGGATCCGCTGCAGCCGGTGATGTTCGCAAGCTTAGTCTTGTAGCGCAAACGCACCGGAAAGCGTTGAAAGAAGCGCCGAACGACGTTGTCGAACCGTTGGTGCTCGAAGCCCGACAAATCCTCGTGCAGCGTGCCGCCGGCGAGCACATTCAGCATCTGCGCGCCGCGGCAAACGCCGAGCACCGGCAAATCATGACGCCGCGCCGCAAGCGCCCATGACGCTTCCATGTCGCCGCGCGCCAGATCGTAGCGATAACCGGGTTTCGGCTCGCCTTGGTAGCGCTTGGGGTAAACATCCGCGCCGCCGCCAAAGATGAGCCCATCGACCGAACGCGGATCGCGCGGCGCACGCGCAGTCAGCTCAACCGGATCGCCGCCGGCCAGCCAAACCGCGAACTTCATCGCCAGAAACGCTAATGTGTCGCCACTCTCCGGTTTGGTGATGCCGATAATCGGCCGGTCACGCTTCGGCGGCGGCTCTTCGGTTTCTTCGCCGCCGTCCTCGGCCTTGTACGTCACCTCAGGCGGCAGCTTGCCGTGGCGGATCAGCGAGGAAATCACGAACAGCGCGCCGAGCCCGACAAGCGGATCTTTCGACTCGCTCAACTCGCTCGGCGCCTCTTTCAGATCGCTGATCGTGTCGCGCAGTTCGGAAAGCGCTTCGCCAATGCTGAGCGACTTGCCGACCGCCTTGCCGGCGTTCTCAATTGCCGCCAGCACTTCGCCGGATTTGATTTTGGCTTTGGCCTCGCGCCACGCTTCAGCGGCGGCGTTAAAATGCGCGTCGGACGCGGCGACATCGCCGATCGCCGCCAGCAGCCAAGCGCCGGACGTCTTGGTGGCGAGCCCAATCTCGGCTTGCGGCACTTCGTCTGGAGCCGCGCCGATGGTTTGCAGATAGAGCAGCCATGGAAAATCGACGCCCGACGCAATCGAGTGGAAAATTCCCGCCCAAAAGCGTGCATTCACTTCGATCAGCTTGGGTGCGTCAGCCTCATTGCCGCTCCAGCGGAAATCGAGCTGCGCGACGCCGTCCCACTTCGTCGCCGCCGCCAGCTTTTCCGCTTCCGCGCGAAACGGCTCGGCGTCCACGGTTTCGCGGACCGCGCCCGCGCCCGCTTCGCGCGGGAAGGTGGAGACGTTGCGATAGGCCATGATTGCTTTGAGTTCGCCGGCCTTGGCCAACACGGCGACGCAATAATCTTCGCCGTCGATGCATTCCTGGATCAGCGGCGGCGTGTCGAAGCCAAGCGTTTCAGCGTCGGCCACAGCTTCATCGATGCTGTTCACGCACGAAACGCCGCGTCCGCCCGCGCCATCGACCGGTTTCACGATCAACGGGAAAGAGAGCTTCGGCGCGAGTTTGCGCAAGGCGTCGGCGCTCTCCGGCCGCCAAGTCTCGGGAATGTCCAGATCATGCGCGCGCGCAAGCTCGGCCAAATGATGCTTTGGCGTCACCAGTTGCACGCTCTTGATGCTTGGCGCTGCAACCTTGATTGCCGGCTCGAAGCGCGCGCGGTTGCGGGCGATGAGATCGATCTCGCGGAAGACCGGCATCAACACGTAAGGGCGACCATCAGTCGGCGCGTATTCGAGAACCGCCGCTTCCATGTCGAGCAGGAATTGCTCCGGGTTCGTATCCCAGGGCGCGACCGTGAACGTCTCTTTGACGTGCTTAGAAAAGCTGCACACGGTCATGCTGACGTCGTCGCAGGCGATCACCTCGACGCCGCGCTCGGCCAGCGAGCGGGCGATGACGAGCGCCATCAGGCTGCGGCCATAGGTGATGATCACCCGTCCGTTGGTTTTCCGATCGGTCATGCCGAGCCTAAATTCGCATCCCTGCTGACTGGTTCCCGCGCCTGGAACAGGTGGGCAAAGCGCGCGGCGCATGCTATGTGGGACGCATGCTTTGCCAAGTCACTACGACTACCTTCTAGAGCCGGCGGCGCGAGATCGGGCGCGTCGCAGCGGCAGCGTTGCGCCCCGGTCGTGAAACCCACAAATCGCCAGAACCGATGTCGCCGAGCATTCCAGCCCGGGGCCTTTTGGGCCTCATCCAGCTTTATAAGTGGACGCTCTCGCCCCTGATCGGGCGTGGCTGCCGCTACTTGCCCACGTGTTCGTCCTACACGGCCGACGCGATCCGCGCCCACGGCGCATGGGCTGGCAGCTGGATGGGCGCTGCCCGGATTTGCCGCTGCGCCCCCTGGGGCGGCCACGGCTACGACCCGGCGCCGCCGACGGTTCGCAAAAATTCCTGGTGGCGCCCCTGGCGCTACGGCGATTGGAAAGGCGGCTATCGCGCGCCGCCGGCTGACATCGAATTGCACGAGAAACACCAATGAGCATCTCTCTCAAATTTCCCGACGGCGCCGAGCGATCGTACGACGATGGCGTGACGCCGCTCGCGGTCGCCGAAGGCATTTCCAAATCGCTGGCGAAGAAGGTCGTCGCCGCCAAGATCGATGGCGCGTGGTGGGACCTGACGCGTCCGCTTGAAGGCGGCGGCAAGTTCGAGCTTGTCATGCGCGATAGCGCCGATGGGCTCGAAGTGCTGCGCCATGATGCGGCGCACGTTTTGGCGCAGGCGGTGCAGGAGCTGTTTCCCGGCACGCAAGTCACGTTCGGTCCGGTGACGGAAGACGGCTTCTATTACGACTTCGCCCGCGACGAGCCGTTCTCGACGGACGATTTCGAGCGCATCGAAAAGCGCATGAAGGAGATCGTCGACGCCGATCTGCCGATCATCCGCAAGGTCTGGGAGAAAGAAGCGGCGATCGCACACTTCAAATCGATCGGTGAAATCTACAAAGCCGAGACGATCGATGAAGTGATCAAACCCGGCGATGCGATCACGGTCTATAGCCACGGCGATAAATGGGGCGATCTTTGCCGCGGGCCGCATTTGCCCTCAACGGGCAAGCTCGGCAAAGCCTTCAAGCTGATGAAGCTCGCGGGCGCCTATTGGCGTGGCGATCAGAACAATCAGCAACTGCAACGCATCTACGGCACGGCCTGGGCCGATGAGAAGCAGCTCGAAGAATATTTGAAACGCCTCGAAGAAGCCGAGAAGCGCGATCACCGCAAACTCGGCCGCCAGATGGACCTCTTCCATATGCAGGAAGAGGGACGCGGCATGGTGTTCTGGCACGAAAAGGGCCTGATGCTGTGGCGCACGATCGAAGCGTACATGCGCCGTCGCTTGGATGCGGCCGGTTATGTCGAGGTGCGAACGCCGCAAGTGCTTGACCGTGTGTTCTGGGAAAAGAGCGGCCACTGGGACAAGTATCGCCCCAACATGTTCGTCTGCGAGACGGTTGAGGGCGAGACGCTATCGCTGAAGCCGATGAACTGCCCTGGCCACGTGCAAATCTTTAAGTTCGGCCAGAAGAGCTATCGCGACTTGCCGCTGCGCATGGCCGAGTTCGGCGCTTGCCACCGCTACGAGCCGTCAGGATCGCTGCACGGCCTCATGCGCGTGCGCGCGTTTACGCAAGACGATGCACACATCTTCTGCCGCGAGGATCAAATCGAGGAGGAGACGACGCGCTTCATCAAGCTCGCTGCTTCCATTCACGCGGATTTCGGTATGGCGAGCGACAAGATTGCGCTCGCCACGCGGCCAGAGGTGCGTGCCGGTAGCGATGAATTCTGGGACAAAGCCGAAGCGCAAATGCTGAACGCCGCGCGGGCGGCGGGCGTCGAGCCTGTGATTGCGGAGGGCGATGGCGCTTTCTACGCGCCCAAGCTCGACTTCTCGGTGAAGGACGCCATCGGCCGCGAGTGGACGATTGGCACGATCCAGCTGGACTACGTGCTGCCCGATCGGCTCGACGCCGAATATGTCGGCGAGGACGGCGCCAAGCATCGTCCTGTGATGCTGCACCGCGCGATTCTCGGATCGCTGGAGCGCTTCATCGGCATCCTGATCGAAAACGTCGCGGGCGCCTTCCCGATGTGGCTGGCGCCTGTGCAGGTTGTCGTCGCGACGATTACGCAAGAGGCCGACGCTTATGCGCAGCAGGCGGCGGACGAAATGCGCGCTGCCGGCCTTCGGGTCCAACTTGATCTGCGCAACGAGAAGGTCGGCTATAAAATCCGAGAGCACTCGCTGGCGAAAACGCCGGTGATCGCGGTCGTCGGTCGCAAGGAAGCGGAAGAACGCAAACTCGCGCTCCGCCGTTTCGGCAGCGATGCGCAGGACGTGGTTGGTCTGGATGCGGCAGTTGCCGCACTTGTCGCCGAAGCCACGCCGCCCGATCTAAAGCGTATGTAATGCGCTTCGTGTGCGCCGCGCCGGTCTTGTCCCCTGGACGAGGCTGGCGGGGCGCTACAGGATGAGACTCGGGTTTCCGGGCGAGAGGAATTGGGTGGACAAGTTCCCATCACGCGAACGCACGTCTGCGACATCACTCGCGCCGCGCGTGTCCGCCGTGGTGGTGGTGCGCGACGTTCGCCCGCATCAGCCCAATTTCGCACCGCTCGATCTCAGTTTGCGCAGCGCGCTGGCTGAGCCGTGGATCGATGACCTCGTCATCGTCGATCACGGCAACGCGCCGGAAGTCTCTGCCGCTCTTCGCGCGCTGCAAGCCGATCGGCGAGATGTGAAGCTGGTTTCGGCGGCGCCGGAGCTCTCGAGCGCCGCGGCTGCTAATCAAGGCGCGAAATATGCGCTTGGACGTTGGCTACTGTTCCTCGCGCCGGACGTCGTGCTGCAACGTGGCGCGGTTGCGCGCATGGCGGCGGCTGGCGGCGGCGCGCGTACGCCTTGGATCGTTGGCGGGCGTTTGACCGACACGGAGGGCCGCGAGCGCCGCGCCGTGCGTGCCGGTTCGCTTAACGCTTGGTCAGCCATCGCGATTGCGCTCGATTGGGCCAAAGCGCCCACGCCGCGCCGCAAGAAGATCGAGCAGGACGAGCCCGAGCCGTCGCTCGTGGCTGCCGTGTCGGGCGCGTTCATGCTGATCCCGCGCAGCGACTTCCAACAGCTGGGTGGGTTCGACGAAGGCTACGCGACCTACGCCGCTGATCTCGATCTTTGCCGTCGCGCCGCCGATGCAGGCGGCAGCATCCTGTTTCAGCCCGACGCGGCCGGCGTGCAGCTCTCGCGTCCGCAGCGTAGCCGGAAGCACCTGCAGGGGCTGGCGCTCTTCGTCGCCAAAAGCGCCAAGACGCCGTTCCAGCGCGCTTTCGCTGCGATCGCCATGCCGGCGCTTAGCGTGGTGTTGGGCTTGCGGGATCTGGTGGCTGGCCGTCCGCCGCAGCCGCGCCGCTAGGCGCGATCCGGCCCACGAACAACGCGACCCGCTCGCCGCGACCCAGCGCATAGCCGCGCACCGGCGGCTCAGCCGGCGTGAAGACAAAATCCCGCAAAGCCAGTTCCGCCGCGACTTCCTGCAGCGCGCGGCCTTCGATCACCAGCGCGTCGCCCGGCTGCGCCCGCGCGCCCGCTTCGCGCGCCGAGACGAGCCGGATATCGGTGCGGGTCAGGAAGATCAGACTCGACTCGGTGTAGCCGACGACCCAGAGCGGGCGATCGTCGCGCGGCGTCAAACGCGCCCGCGTCAGCGCCGCAAGTGCGCCAGTTGAGACGTTGAACGCACGCGCCTCCGGCAAGATTCGCTCGCGCAAGCTGAATGACAGCATGAGCGCGCATGCAACCAAGATCGCCGCGCGCACGGCAGGGCGGCGCAATAGGATGAGGCCGGCGACAGCCGCGCCGACGATAATCACGCCAATCAACGCCGTTGAGATCGCGCGCCGCAAATCGGCGTTGAAATCGCCGAACATAAAGGTCGCGCTGGTGGCCATGATGGCGACGATGACGGCGCCGAACACGGCAAAGAGCGCAACGCCAGTCGGATGCGTGGTCCGCCATGAGCGGGCAAGCATCGCCGTCAGTCCAGCGCCGCAGAGCAGGGCGATCGCGGGATAAGCTGGCAACGTGTAGTGCACGAGTTTTGTCGGCGCGAGTTCGAAGAACAGGAAAGTCGGCACGGCCCATGCGAGCAAGAAGCGATAGGGCGCGTGCGCATCGTCGTTGCGCGGCGCACGCAGTGTTTCCCAGCCGAGGCGCGCTGCGGCTGGCAGCGCGTAAGTCGCAGGAAAGATCAGTAAGGGCAGCAAAAAGAGATGATAGCCGGGCAGCGCGAAGTGACCTTCCTGTCCGCTGATCAGCTTCGGCGCGAGGTCGTGGAGCAGCATGTCGAACAGAAAGCGCCCGTCCGTTTCCATCGAGATCGCGATGAACCACGGCGCGATCATCGCCGCCGCCATGATCGGCCCAGGCCACCAAAGCAGCGGCTTCATCCATGCGGCGCGGCGCTCCCAAACAAAGAGCGCGCCAAGCGTGAGCCCGACCACAAGCGGCGTCACCGGGCCTTTGATCAGCACGCCACATGCGAGCGCAAACCAAAAGAGGAGAGAGAGGAGCCTGGGTCTCTTCCCGTCGCCAAATCGCAAGCGCACTACAGCCGCGAGCGCCAATGTCGTGAAGCCGAGCAGCAACGCGTCGGTTTTCGCCGTCATGCCCTCGAAGCCAGCGAGCATGCCGGAAGCGAAAAGCGCAGAGCCGAAAAACGCTGGCCGTGGTCCGAGCAGAGCGGCGCCGGCCCAAAGCGTCGCGAGCGCGGCGAGCACGAGCCCGAGCGCCGATGGCAAGCGGTGTGCCCAGATCGCATTGGTGCGTTCCGTCAGCGGCTCAAGCGCCTGCACGGCGGCGGCTTGCAGCCAGTGGACGCCGATAGGCTTTCGGTTGCGCTCCGCGTCCTGGACGCGGATGTTCACATAGTCGCCGGTTTCGACCATCTGCCGGGTGGCCTGCGCAAAGCGCGCCTCGTCGGCGTCCATCACCTGCACGCGACCCGCTCCGAACTGGGCCGAGACCAGCGCGATCAGCGCGATCAGCACATAGCCGCGCCAGCCGCTGGCGAACTGGTCATAGAGGGCCGGGGAGACGGGCGAGCGCACGGATGGGTGATACCGGGATTTGGCCCGCAGGGGTCAATCGCCTTGCAGGGCGTCCGGCCAGCGGGTTTGCCTGCTGGAAGCCGACGGCGCTAACCGCTATGAGGGCCGCCGCGACCCGGAAGAGAACCTGGAACTTGGCCGACAGCATCGAATTCAGCGTGGTCGTGCCGGTGCATGACGAAGAGGGCAACGCGGCCAATCTGGCCCGTGAGATCGCCTCGGTGCTCGATGGGCGCTCCTACGAAATGATCTTCGTCGATGACGCCAGCCGCGATGATACGCGCGGCGAATTGGCGGCCCTGAAGGCGGAATTGCCGGCGCTGCGCATCGTCGGACACCGCAAGAACGCCGGTCAAAGCCGTGCCGTGCGCACTGGCGTGCTGGCCGCGCGCGCGCCGGTCGTGGGCACGCTCGACGGCGACGGCCAGAACGATCCGGCCGATCTGCCGCGGCTCCTGGCTAGGCTCACCCGCGCCGAAGCGCCCACGGAACTGGGCATGGTGGCTGGCAAACGCACCAAGCGGCAGGATAATTGGAGCAAGCGCACAGCTTCGCGCATCGCCAACAACATTCGCAAAGCCGCCCTCAATGATGGCGCCGACGATAGCGGTTCAGGCGTCAAGGTGTTCAAACGGGAGGCTTTTTTGCGCCTGCCGTACTTCGATCACATGCACCGTTTCATGGCCGCACTGATGCTGCGCGAAGGCTATGCAGTGGAGTTTTTGGAGGTTAATCATCGACAGCGTAGCGCTGGGCGCTCGAAGTACACGAACCTCGGACGGTTGGCCGCCAACATGACGGACCTGTTTGGGGTAATGTGGCTTCGGAGCCGGGCGCGACTGCCAGGAGGCACGGACGAATTATGAGCGGCCGAGGCGATTCAGGCGAACACATTGCACTTCACGCAGCAGCGACGCGGGGGCGTCGGTCACGCACGCAACAGCAGGGGGGCCCAATGGGCGCTATTTTCAACGTTTTTCCGCTGATCCTCATCCCGGTCCTGACCTACAACATCTGGGCGTTCGGGGCGACGGCCGCAAATAGTGGCGACGGCGCCGGTGTTCGCACGCATTTGCTGGAGCCATGGGTCACGGTGCCGATGGCCTCGGGCGCCGAATGGATGATCACGTTCGGCGATGTGATGATGCTGCTCGCGCTCATTCTGCTCTTTGTCGAGCTGCTGAAATCAACCTCCACCGGCTCGGCCGCGATATTCAATCACGCGCTTTCGATGCTGGTGTTCATCATCTGCTTGGTCGAATTCCTTCTGCACCCGGCGTTCGCCACCAGCGTGTTCTTCATCATCCTGGTGATGGCGCTGCTGGACGTGCTCGCTGGCGTTGTCGTCACGATCATCTCTGCTCGCCGCGACGTTGAGTTTGCGGGACAGTAAGACGGGACTCGGTTTTCGGGACTAGGGACGAGGGCGCGACTTAACGGTCGCGCCCTTTCTCGTCCCGCGTCCCTCATCCCCAGTCCCTCAAAGGCACCAAACACCCAGCGCCAGCGTAATTGCGAAGTCGAGCCAGCGGGCGAATCGGGGAAAGATGGTTACGTCCATGACCACCGCCGTTTTGCACGAACGGCGCCGGTTGCAGGGTGGGTGTAAGAATGTCGCTCTTTTTCGATGCTGACTGGTTCGATGCGAAACTTGCTGAACATGGGCTCGACAGGGCGGCGCTAGCCATCGCCGCCGGCATCGAACGCGCAGACCTGCACGGCGTCTTCACCAACGAACGCGTCGCCAGCGCCGCTGAGTTAGAGACGTTCGCGCGCGTGCTGCACGCCGATCTCCTCGAAGTGACGCTGAAGAGCGGCGTCACTGTGCGCGAGCCGCCGCCCGCGGACGCCGAACCGAGTGACCGCATCGAAAGCATCGAAGCGCGCCTGGATGCGATCGATAGCTGGCTGGCGGAGTTCGAGGCGCAAAAGAAAAAAGCGGCGGGCTAGGCCCGCACGTCGAACGCGATACCGCTGCGAATGTTGCGCGGTTTCACATCGTAAGCACGCACATACACCGTCTCCGCTGGCGCAATCTGGTTGACCAATGTCGCCGCGAACAGCGGATCCAGCCACCGGCGCGGGGCGCGGCGGTCCGCGCCGCGGCGGTCGCCCTGACGGCTGCCGCCGGGTTCCTCAACGTAACGGAGCGGGATAGGGCCAGCGCTCATAAGCGCCGCGCTGCATCAGACGTGCCAAACGCGCATTAACCGCTTAACCTCTCTGCCAACGATAAGCGGGGAGACGCGCGATGAGCTTCGCGGACTATGCGGCGCATGACGGCTTGGGCTTAGCCGAACTGGTGCGCAAGAAGGACGTGACGCCGCTCGAGCTGCTCGACGCCGCCATCGAGCGCATCGAGCGCCACAATGGCGCGCTCAACGCCGTCGTTCACAAAGCTTACGATGAAGCGCGCGAGACAGCGAAAAGCGCGCTGCCCGAGGGCCCGTTCAAAGGCGTGCCGTTTTTGATCAAGGATCTGGGCGTCAGGGTTAAGGGCTGGCCGCGCACATCGGGCAGCCGCTTTGCCTGCGTGGACGCCGACGCTCAAGATAGCGAACTGATCACACGCTACCGCGCCAGCGGCGTCGTGCTCGCGGGCAAGACCAATACGCCGGAGTTTGGAATCCCCGGCGTCACCACGTCGGCGCGTCTTGGGCCCTGCCGCAATCCGTGGAATCCGGATCACATCTCCGGCGGTTCGTCGGGTGGCGCGGCATCGGCCGTCGCTAGCGGCATGGTCCCGCTGGCGCATGCGAGCGACGGCCTGGGCTCAATCCGTATTCCCGCCGCGTGTTGCGGCCTCGTCGGCATGAAGACGACGCGCGACCGCAATCCCAACGGCCAGCACGACACCGATCGCGCCATCGGTTTCAGCGTCGATCACGTCGTCTCACGCACCGTGCGCGATAGCGCCGCGATGCTGGACGCCACCGGCTATCCTGAACCGGGCAGCCCGTTCGCGTATCCGCAGAAGGAGCGCCCCTACCTTGAAGAGGTCACGCGCGCGCCGGGCAAACTGCGCATCGCGTTTTCGAGCGAGACGCCGATGGTCAAGCCGGTCGATCCCGAAGTCCGCGCAGCACTGGAGCGCACGGCTGAAACGCTGAAAGCGCTCGGCCATGAGGTGCGCGAGGAGGGGCTCGGCATTGACTATCGCTTGCTCTATCGCGCGCAGGGCATCGTCTCGGCCGCCAACTTTTCCGCCGGCATCAAGCGTTGGATCGAGATCAAGGGCCGCGAGCCGGGCGACGACATCGAAGGCTTGGCGCGCCGGGGCTACGAAGCCGGCAAGAAGCTCAGCGCACAAGATGCAGGCTGGGCTTGGCAGCAACTGCGGCTGATGAACCGGCAAATCCTTGGGCGCTTTGAAACCTGGGACGTGTGGTTGACGCCGGTGCTCTCCACCAACGTCCCGCGCGTCGATTATCTCGACACCCTGATGGATGACCTGAAAGAGTTCGATCGCCGCCAGGCCACGACGTTCGGCTTTACGCCGCCGTTCAATATGACAGGCCAGCCCTCGCTCTCGCTTCCGCTGCATCAAAGCGAGAGCAATCTGCCGATCGCGATGATGTTCACTGGCCGCTACGGCGATGAGGCCACGCTCTTTCGGTTGGCGGGGCAGCTAGAAAAAGAAATGCCATGGGCGGCCCGCAAGCCGCCGCACTGGAACTAGCTCACCATCCGTTCGACCTTTGCGAGTCCGCTTAAGCCGAGCCACGTTTGCATCTTCGCCGCGAGTTCGGCGTCGCCAGTAAGGTGTATCCGACTTGCCTTGTCAGCTTGGCGGACGGTTTCGTAGCCCATCCAGATCGAAGTCATCGTGCGCAAATCGGTGCTGACATAGAGATCAACATCGAAGCCCGGATCGATTTGGCAGAGGTCGACGTTTTCGCCTGGCTTCACCACCAGCCACCAGGAACGCGATGCGGGCGCGAGTTCGGGATATTGGAATTGAATGACGCTGCGCCGCGCCGGCATCGGGTCGGGATTGAGGTTGCGGCGCATGTCCCACATCAGAAGCTGCGGATCGAGCTTCTTTAGCGATGCTTCCGTTTCAATCCACTTTTGACCCCATTCGCCCAGTGCGAAGATCACCGGCCACAAATCGCGGCCCGATGCCGTCAGGTGATATTCTGAAATGCTAGGATCGCTCGGCGCGGGTTTGCGTTCGACGACGCCTGCGGCCTCCAAGTCCTTCAGGCGTTGCGACAGCAAAGCGGGCGACATCCGCAAGAGGCCGCGGCGCAAATCATTGAAGCGGGTGCTGCCACCGGCCAACTCGCGCATCAGAAGCGGCGTCCAGCGCGTGCATACGATCTCGGCCGCCATCGCAACCGGGCAAAATTGGCCATAGGATTGGGTCATGCGAAACGTCCTCCGCGTGAGGCGATCCTAGCTTAGTTCAGTTTCTGTATCAGGCCGATTCAACTTCTGAACTAGCGTGCCCGGCGTCACTGCCGCAAACAGCCGTTCAGGGAGATAACCCGCCTGCCCCGCGCGGGCACATTGAGGAATTGGCATTATGAATCCGAACAAAGCCCTCTGGGAAAAGGGCGATTTCACCAAGATTGCCGCCACCATGCGTGAAAGCGGCGATGCGCTTGTCGCAAGCATCGGCGTCAAGCCCGGCATGAAAGTGCTCGATCTTGGTTGTGGCGACGGCACCACGGCTTTGCCGGCGGCCCAACGCGGCGCCGATGTGCTGGGTGTCGATATTTCGAGCAATCTCGTCGCCGCCGGCAACAAGCGCGCGGCTGACGCTGGCTTGCGGAATCTGCGCTTCCAGGAGGGCGATGCTTCCAATCTTGAAGGCATCGGTGACGACCAGTTCGATCTCGTCGTCTCCATCTTCGGCGCGATGTTCGCGCCGAGACCCCATGACGTAGCTAAGGAAATGGTGCGGGTCGCCAAGCCGGGCGGACGCATCGTCATGGGCAACTGGATTCCCAATGATCCGACATTCATCTCTTCGATCCTGAAAATCAGCGCCGCCTATTCTCCGCCGCCGCCCGAAGGTTTCGTCAGTCCGATATTGTGGGGCAGCGAGGACGCGGTGCGCGAACGCTTCGCCGCCGCCGGGGTCTCGCACGACGCTATCTCGTTCCTGCGCGAGACCTACATGTTCAACTTCGCTGGCGCGCCGAGCGCGTTCGTCGACACCTATCGCCGCTTCTATGGCCCGACCATGAACGCCTTCGCGGCGGCCGAGCAAAACGGCAAGCAGGACGCATTGCGGGAAGAATTGGAGGCGCTGTTTGCTGCGCAGAATAAAAGCGGGCGAGCCGATTTCACGTCCTGCCCCGCGACATTTCTGCGCGTTACGGTGCAGCTCTAAACGAAGAGGACCGCCAACTGTAAGCCGGCGGTCCTCGCAATGTCTTTAGACTTAGCGCTTCGCCATCGCGTCGAGCTGCTTTTGCATCGCTTCCATCTGCTGGCGCAGCAAAGCGAGTTGCTCGTCTTTGTCTTCTTCGGCCGCCGCTGCTTTCGCAGCTGGCATGCCGGGGAAGCTGGAGGGGAACGACATGCCGGTTGCCGTGAACGGCGCCCAGGCTTGCAGCGCTTGTTGAAAGATCGCCATGTTGCGCTGCGCTTGTTCTTCGAACGCCGCCATTGGCGTCGTCGCGCCGAACGCGCGCGACATGTTCTCGCGCATCTTTTCTTGCGCCTTGGAGAAGCTCTCCATGCTCATTTCGAGATAGGGCGGCAGGAAGCCCTGCATCTGGTCGCCGTAAAAGCGGATCAGGCGCCGTAGGAACTGCACCGGCAGCAGGTTCTGGCCCTTGCTCTCTTCTTCGAAGATGATCTGCGTCAGCACCGAGCGCGTGATGTCGTCGCCGCTCTTGGCGTCGAGCACGATGAAATCGACGCCCTCGCGGACCATCTCTGACAAATTGTCGAGCGTGACGTAGGTCGACGCCGCCGTGTTGTAGAGCCGCCGATTGGCGTATTTTTTGATGATGACGGCTTCGCCGCCGCCTTCAGCGCCGCCAGCGTCCCCCGCTGTCTGGCCGTTCGCATCCGCCACGATGGTGTCCCTTTCTTTGGGCGGTCCGCGCACCAGCGCTAACGCCTCTGATCTTGTGCGCCCGCGAAGGCGGGCTTTGGCGGGAGAATCCCGCGTCCTTGGGTGCAATGCAAGACAAAGCCGCTGTTTTGGTCTGCTGAATGCGACGGCCCGGCTTGGAATTGGCGCGCCGCTCGTGCGATAGGGGTTCCAAGACCTCTTTTTCTCCAACGCCTTGCAGCTTTGGGAGCGCACCCCATGACCGATATCGTCATCGTCTCTGCCGCCCGGACCCCGGTCGGCTCATTCAACGGCAGCTTTGCTGCAGTGCCCGCCCATACGCTCGGCGCGACCGCGATCACAGCTGCGCTGCAACGCGCAAACGTGGACGCCAAGGACGTATCCGAAGTGGTGCTGGGGCATGTGCTCACGGCCAACCAAGGCATGAACCCGGCCCGCCAAGCCTCGCGCGCCGCCGGTGTGCCCGATGACAGCCCGGCCTGGTCGCTGAACCAAGTGTGCGGCTCCGGTCTGCGCGCTGTCGCCGTCGGCTACCAGCAGATCAAAGCGGGCGACGCGACCATCGTCGTCGCGGGCGGGCAGGAGAATATGAGCCTCTCGCCGCACGCCGCGCATCTGCGCAACGGCCAGAAGATGGGCGATCTCTCGTTCAGCGACACGATGATCAAGGACGGTCTGACCGACGTGTTCAATGCCTACCACATGGGCATCACCGCCGAGAACGTCGCCGAGAAGTGGCAGATCACGCGCCAGCAGCAAGACGAGTTCGCCACCGCCTCGCAGCACAAGGCAAGCGCGGCCCAGAAGGCCGGCAAGTTCAAAGACGAGATCGTCGCCGTCACCGTGAAAGGCCGCAAGGGCGACACCGTCGTTGAGAACGACGAGTACATCAAACACGACGCCACGCTCGAAGGCGCCGCAGGCCTACGCGCTGCGTTCAAGAAAGATGGCACTGTTACAGCGGCGAATGCGTCGGGCATCAATGACGGGGCGGCAGCCCTTGTGCTGATGAGCGCTGATGAAGCCGCCAAGCGCGGCCTCACGCCGCTGGCGCGCATCGCCTCATGGGCCTCGCGCGGTGTCGATCCCTCCATCATGGGCACGGGGCCGATCCCGGCGTCGAAAGCGGCGTTGGAGAAGGCAGGCTGGAAAGTCGCCGATCTCGATCTGGTCGAAGCCAATGAAGCCTTTGCGGCGCAAGCTTGCGCGGTGAACAAGGACATGGGCTGGGACCCGTCGATCGTGAACGTAAACGGCGGCGCCATCGCCATCGGCCACCCGATCGGCGCCTCCGGCGCGCGCGTGCTGACGACGCTGCTCTACGAACTGCAACGCCGCGGCAAAAGCAAAGGCCTCGCCACGCTCTGCATCGGCGGCGGCATGGGCATCGCGCTCTGCGTCGAGCGGTGACGTGGGCGCGCGGAGAAATCGGTAATGGGTGATCTGAACCAGTCGCTGTACTTGCAGAAGTTCGTGCCGAGCACGGACGGGCCAGTGCTTGAAGTCGGCAGCAAGGACTACGGCAACACAGCCTCGTTTCGCAGCGTCTATACCAACTCTGAATATGTCGGCGTCGATCTCGAGGCGGGCCCAGGCGTGGATGTGATCCACGATCTCGCCGAAGGCGTCGGCCCGCTGACGCCGGGCAAGTTCAAACTGATCGTCTGCTGTTCGGTGATGGAGCACTGCCCCAAGCCGTGGGCGCTGGCGAGCACGTTGCACTCACTGCTCGCGCCGGGCGGCGTCGTCTACATCAGCGTGCCGTGGGTCTGGCGCTATCACCCGTACCCGGACGACTATTTCCGCTTCTCGCATCGGGGCGTGATGTCGGTGTTTCCCGAAATGGAATGGTCGAACATGCTCTATTCGACCAACGTCATTGGTGAGTTCAAAGAAATCACCAGCGAGAAAAACGGCCCCGACAACAAGATGGCCGTGTTTCGCTGGACGCTGAAAGGCAAGCGCAAGCACCTGCCGTATCTGAACGTGAACATGCTTGGACGGAAGGCTGCTTAGCATGGCCGCGCCGGCCAAGCCGCACCGCATCTATTCGATCAGCGTCGCCAGCGTGTATCCGCACTACATCACGAAAGCGGAGAAGAAGGGGCGCACCAAGGCGGAGGTCGATCAGATCATCCTCTGGCTGACCGGCTACACGCAGGCGAAGCTCGACGCTCACCTGAAAAAGAAAACCACCTTCGAGGATTTCTTCGCCGCCGCCCCCAAGCTTAATCCCGCGCGCACACTCATCACTGGCGTGATTTGCGGGGTCCGCATCGAGGAGATCGAAGATCCGCTGATGAAGGAGCTTCGTTACCTCGACAAACTGATCGACGAATTGGCCAAGGGCAGGCCGATGGAGAAAAACCCACGCAGCGCGTCGTGAAGCGCCGAGGACCGCCGGCTTCTAGCCGGCATTTTCTGGGTGATGCCTCGTGTGGCCGCGAGCGGCAAAAGAAACGTGCCCGCTGGAAGCCGGCGGTCCTCAGAGCTAGAACCGTCGCCAATGTCCCAAGTCCAACGCAAACTCACTACCATCCTCGCCGCCGACGCCGCTGGTTACAGCGGCAGCATGGAGGCTGACGAGGTGCGCACGGTGTCGGACCTCCGCGCTGCCCGCGCCGTGTTCACGCAATTCATCGAGCGCCACCACGGCCGCATCGCCAACACGGCGGGCGATGGCCTGATCGCGGAGTTTCCCTCCGTCGTCGAAGCTGTGCAGTGCGCCATCGAAGTGCAGCGCGAACTCGGCGCCAATGCCGAAGGCGGCCTGCGCTTTCGCATCGGCGTGCATCTTGGCGACGTTATGGTCGACGGGGCCGATCTGTTGGGTGAGGGCGTCAATCTCGCGGCGCGTTTGCAGACGATGGCCGATCCCGGCGGCATCCTGATCTCGCAGCAAGTTTATGATCAGGTTCAAAAGAAGCTTTCAGTTGGCTTCCAGTACCTTGGCGAGAAGACGCCGAAGAATTTTGCCGAAAGCGTCGCGGTCTATAGTGTCGGCGGTAATGAGAGTGGTGGCGGCAAAGCCCGCGCAGCGCGCGCGGCGGCGCGCCCCAGCGAGAGCAAAGCGCAATTCTTCGCACGCGCCGGCCGTCTCGGCGCCATTTTGGCGGTGCTGTTCGTGATCGATTTCATGACCGGCGCCGGCTGGTGGGTGCAATGGCCCGCGCTCGGCTTCGCGCTCTGGCTGGCGTTCAAGTCGGGGCCGTTGTTTGAGCGGTCTTAAGCGATCCCCAACTCCCGTAACACTGCGCTTTGATCGAAGTACGGTCGCTCGCAGACGATTTTGTCGCTGCCCGGTTCGAACTCGAAGCTCGCGGCCATGCGCATGCGGAAGCTTTTTCCGGTGGGGTCGATCGTGCGATTGCCGATCTTCAAAGGCCCGAGATGCGTGCCTGTCAGCCAGAACTCCACCAGCACAGTATCGTCTGCATGCGAAATCGCGATGATCTCGTTGCCTTGGTCGGGGAAGGGCGTGCGCGAAGCGGCGAAATAGGCGCGCACGGCCGCTTCGCCATCGAACACCTGGCCGCCGCCATGCATCTCGTAGCGTGGGTGCTTGAACGTCGCGATGACGGCGTCCCAGTCATGGGTCACCTCCAACGCCATGTGGTCGCGGACAGTTTGCAGGCGGCGGGCGGCGAGATCGGTCATGGCGCCATCGTGAGCATGTACGGCGCGCCGGCGCCAGCATGACGTTCGCGGAAAGTGCGCTTGAGCCGATTTTCGGGCCGAACCGTTGCCAGCGGCGGCAACTCTTGCGAGTGTCGCCGCAACAATTCGCATCAGACGAATTTCGGGAGGAAGACTATGACGCGCGTCGCATTTGTAACCGGTGGCACTCGTGGGATCGGCAAGGCCATTTCGGCTCGGCTGAAGGCCGATGGCATGAAGGTCGCGGCCGGTTATTCGGGCAATGAGGAAGCCGCCAAGGCCACCGCCGCCGAACTCGGCGTCATGGTGGTGAAGGGCAATGTCGGTTCGTTCGAGGATTGCGTGAAAGCGGCGCAGGCGGTGGAGGCCGAGCTCGGGCCGATCGACGTGCTGGTCAACAATGCCGGCATCACACGCGACGGCTTCTTCCACAAGATGAGCCATGAGCAATGGTCGGAAGTGATCCGCGTCAACATGGATTCCTGTTTCAACATGACGCGCCAAGTGATCGAAGGCATGCGCGCGCGCGGTTGGGGCCGCATCATCAACATCAGTTCGATCAACGGCCAAAAAGGCCAAGCCGGCCAAGTGAATTATTCCGCCGCGAAAGCCGGCATGATCGGTTTCACCAAAGCGTTGGCGCAAGAAGGCGCGAGCAAAGGCATCACCGTGAACTGTGTGTGCCCTGGCTACATCGACACCGAGATGGTCGCTGCTGTGCCAGAAGAGGTGTTGAAGAAAATCATCTCGACAATTCCGGTTGGCCGCCTCGGCAAGGCTGAGGAAATCGCGAGCACGGTGTCATTTCTTGCATCGGAAGGTTCCGGCTTCATGACCGGTTCCACGTTGACCATGAATGGCGCCCAATACATCGCGTAACAGGAACTACTGCGCTTAGTCCGCGTTCTTTCTCCATTCCAAGAATTCAAAGGAGAAGTCTCATGGACAAAGAGCATGTAAAAAGTGCGGCCGACAAAGCTTCGGGCGCTGTCAAAGAAACTGCCGGCAAGATGACGGGCAACGAAAAGCTCGAAGCTGAAGGCAAGTACGACAAGGCCAAGGGCGAAGTCCGCGAAGTCGTCGGCGACGTCAAAGACGCCGCGAAAAAGGCCGACAAGCCGAGCTAAATCGGTTTGAACTGAAATAGAGGCGGCCCGCGTGAAAGCGCGGGCCGTTTTCGTTATGGCTTGAAGACGTATTCCAGCTTTAGGCCATCTGGATCAGCGAAGAACACCGCATAGTAGCCAGCGCCATAGCGCGGATAATCTGCCGGCGCATCGAGAATGGTCGCGCCCATGCTGAGGAGATGTGCGTGCATCGCATCGACATCCTCTC
This sequence comes from Hyphomonadaceae bacterium, assembly GCA_022841905.1. GTDB lineage: Bacteria > Pseudomonadota > Alphaproteobacteria > Caulobacterales > Aquidulcibacteraceae > Vitreimonas. Next base: position 155,793 of record JALHQO010000003.1, read on the forward strand.
GGCTGGCGGCCGTCCAAGCGACGTGGTGCAAGCCTGGACTGTAACGATCATGCATACGATCCGCATGCGCGCCGCGCGCGCTCAAGATGCCGATCGAGCAGAAATCATCGCCGTCGCGCAGATCGAAATCGAAACCCGTTTCATCCGGCGCGAACGGATTGCCAGCACTCAGCCTGTAGCCCATGAAGCCGAGCACGCTCTCATAGAACGCGCGCGACGCATGCGCGTCCTTCACCGTCAGATCGATGTGATGAATGCCGCCGCGCATCAGCGGTTCGCGCCTGGCTTCCACATCAGATCGGCGCGGCCTTCGTCATTGGCGTAGCGCGCGGCGACGAAGAGCAGATCCGAGAGGCGGTTGGCGTACTTGATTGCTTCCGGGGACGTGGTGGCGTCCACGTCCGATAGCGCCACGATGGCGCGTTCGGCGCGGCGCGCGATGGCGCGTGCGAGATGGAGATGCGCGGCGGCTGGTGTGCCGCCTGGCAAGATGAACGAGGTGAGGGGCGCGAGCTTGGCGTTGAGCTGCTCTACCTCCGCTTCGAGCCGATCAGTTTGACTTGCCTGGATGCGCAGTGGTTCGAACTTCAGCTCATCGCTGTGCGGGGTGGCGAGATCGGCGCCGAGATCGAATAGGTCGTTTTGAATGCGATCCAAAATCGGATCGAGCACAGCGTCGGCGCTGGTATGGAGCCGCGCCACGCCGATTGCGGAATTGGCTTCGTCCACCGCGCCATACGCTTCCACCCGCGCGCTGGCCTTGGACACTGGCTCGCCGGTCGCGAGCCTCGTCTTGCCGCCGTCGCCGGCTTTCGTGACGATTTTATCGAGCCTGACCATGAAGCGCCTCCGGCTTAGCCGTAGGTTTGCTTCCACCACAGCGCGCCAACCAGAACAAGCACGGCGACGAATTGCGCCAGCACGCGGAAGCGCATCGCCTTGTTCGACCAGGAGCGGCCAAAATCACCGCCCCGGAACATGGCGTAAATGCCGAAACACAGCACCAGAAACACCACGATCAGGGCGATCGGGATCAGGTAATCGAACGGGTTCATAGGCGGAACTTAGGCCTGCGCTCGGCCTTTCGCCATGCGCTAGATCAACCCTATACTGGCGAGGCATGTGGTCGGGTCCGGCAGACTGCTAGGCTCCCGAAATGACCGAATCGATTCTGCTTTTGCTGGCCGTCGCCGCCATGGGCGCGGCCGCCTGGTTCGCCTACCGCTCCGCAGGCGTGGACCCGATCCGCACCGAGCGCGACCGCGCCGTCTCCGAACTGGCGACGCTGCGTCAGGAGAACACCCGCCTCGCTACCGAGTTGGCTGCCGCGAAGGCCGCCACCGCCGGGCGTTCAGACTCTGAGGAGGCGCGTTTCGTCGAGATCGCCACCAAGGCGCTGCAAGCCTCGCAGCAAACCTTCATGGCGCTCGCCAACGAAACGTTCGAGAAGCACAAGCAGGCGGCGGCTGGCGGCGTCAAAGAAGTGATGGCGCCCGCGCAAGATGCCCTGACCAAGCTGGCGACGTCGGTTGAAGCGCTGGAAAAAGCGCGCCTGCAAGATAAGTCGGCGATGGGCGAACAAGTGCGCCAGATCGTCGACGCGGTGGGCTCGACCAACAAAACGACGACGCAATTGCTCTCGGCGCTGAAAGCCTCGCCCAAGATGCGCGGTCGTTGGGGCGAGCAGACCTTGCGCAACGTGCTCGAGCTTTCAGGCCTCGCACCGAACGTCGATTTCACCGAGCAGGTCAGCACCACCGACGGCGAGGGCTCGCGATTGCGCCCCGATGTCGTGATCAATCTGCCGGGCGGACGCTGCATCGTCGTGGACTCGAAAGTCGCGCTCTCCGGCTACATGGAGGCGATGGAAGCGACCGACGATATCGCGCGCGAAGCCAGCTTGAAGAAGCACGCGGCAGAATTGAAAGCGCATGTGCGCAATCTGGCTTCCAAGGATTATTGGAAGCACGTGCCGTCAACGGCGGATTTCGTCGTGCTGTTCGTGCCGGGCGAAAACTTCCTCGCCGCCGCCGCCGAACGCGATCCGAATTTGTTCGACGATGCGTTCGCGTCGAAAGTGATCATCACCACGCCCAGCACCATGGTGGCGTTGGCGAAGTCGGTCGCATACGGCTGGCGCCAAGAGCAAAGCGCCAAGAATGCGCAGGAAATCGCCGATCTCGGCCGCGAGCTTTATCGGCGCATGGCGGTGATGGCCGATCACATGGGCAAAGTCGGCGACAGCCTCGGCCAGACCGTGACGCGCTATAACGCGCTGCTCGGTTCGGTCGAAAGCCGCGTCATGCCGCAAGCGCGCAAGTTCAAGGAATTGGGCGCGGGCGATGCCGGCATCGATATCGCGACGCCCGCACAAATCGAAACCGCGCCACGCCTGCCCGCGCCGCCGGAGCAGCTGGAGCTAACCCCGCCGCCGATCGCGGCGAAGCGGGGGCGCTAGCAAGCTCAATCTTGATCGCGCACTTTTCCGCGTTTCGCTTTCACATCGCCCCGGCGCACTTTGCCTTCTAGGCGCTTCATCTTTTGCGCTTTCGGCACGCGCGTTTTGTGGCGCGGCTTTGGCCGATGCGCGGCTTGCTTCAGTAGGTTCACCAGCCGCGCTAAAGCTTCCGAGCGGTTGCGGTCCTGCGTGCGGTGTTCGTCGGCGCGGATGACGATCTCGCCGTCGAGCGTGAGGCGCCGGCCGGCGAGCGTTTCCAGCCGCGCGCGCATGTCGTCGGGCATCTCCGTATAGCCGCCGAGCCGGAACCGGAGTTCCACCGCCGTCGAGACCTTGTTGACGTTCTGCCCGCCCGGCCCCGCGGCGCGGATGAAGCGCTCTTCCAGGTCGCGCTCATCGAGGGCAATGGAGGGGGTCACCGGGATCATGGGCTCAGCCTATCGCATAGCGCTCGTCGCAGCTTCGTAAACGCGCTAACTGACAGCTGAAATCTGGCGCCTGAGACCTGATCTTTGGAGGGACATATGCGGAAACTTGTTATTGGCGCGGGACTCGCGCTTTTCATCGGCGCATGCGCGGGCGGCGCCGTACCGGGTTTGTTGATGACGGCGCCTGCGGAAGTGGGCGCCAGCGCGCCCTATATCGTCGCCGCCGTCGCTGATCCGCGCCGGCCGGAAGCCGACACCACGCGCGACGCGCTGCGCCATCCGGCCGAAATCTTGGCGTTCGTCGGCGTCCAACCGGGTTGGCGCATCGCTGATGTCGGCCCGGGCGGCGGCTACTATTCGCGCTTGTTCGCGGTGGCTGTTGGTGACGGCGGCCGCCTCTATGCCGTCGATCGCCCAGGCACGGCCGAACGCCCGCGCCCGATGTCGGCAGTGGCGCCGACTTACACCAACATCACGCACCTCACAGATGGCTATGCCGGCTGGAGCGCGGGCGAACCGCTCGACGCGATCTTCATTTCGCAAATCTATCACGACTTCTACTTGCCGCAGCTCAACATCGATATCGCGACCGCAAATCGCGCGATGTTCAATGCGCTGAAGCCGGGCGGTGTTTTGGTCATCATCGATCACGCGGCGCCGGACGGTAGCGACATTTCAGTGACGGAGTCGCTTCACCGCATCGATCAAGCGCAAGTCGTGCGCGACCTGGCGGCGGCGGGCTTCGTGTTGGATGCGGAGAGCCAGGTATTGCGCAATCCGGCTGACAACCGGTCGGTGCGCGTGTTCGAAGGCGACATACGCGGCCGCACCGATCAGTTCGTGCTCCGCTTTCGCAGGCCCGCGAACTAGGGGTTAGGTTCTAGGGGTTGGGGATTAGGTCGTAGCGTCACCCGTTGCGCCCCTAATCCCTAACCCCTAATCCCTAATACCCATGCTCAGCCCTGAAAATCCAAACGCCTTCACCCGCTCGCCGCTCGATCGCGCGGGGCATCATCGTGCTGACGCGGCGTGGCTTGAAGCGGCGTTGAATGCGGAGAATGCGCGGCTTGTGCCGTTCTATCAGCATCGCCCGTTCGCAACGGAAGAGGGCGGCGCTGTTGCGCCCGGTTGGCTGAACGGCGGCGCGCACAAGCATTTCGGCGCCAAGCGCACGCTCTTCTTGGGTCTCGACGTGCAAAGCGCGCCGCACTTTGCTTTCGAGGTCTCAGACGAAGCGCAGTTCGTCGATCTCGGCCGCTTCGACGATCTGCGTGCCCTCGGCCCGCGTCTGGCGCCGGACGATCTCGCCATGCTCGGCCCCGCGAAAAGCGTGTTCGAATGGCACGCCAAGAACGGCTATTGCGCCAATTGCGGGACCGAGAGCGTCATCGTTGAAGCCGGTTGGCGGCGCGATTGCCCGAGCTGCCGCACCGAACATTATCCGCGCGTCGACCCCGTCTGCATCATGGCGCCGACCTTCGGCGACAAAGTTCTACTCGGTCGCCAAAAGGCATGGCCGCGCGGCATGTTCTCGGCGCTCGCTGGATTTATCGAGCCGGGCGAAGCGATCGAAGAAGCGGTCGCGCGCGAGACATTGGAAGAGGCGGGGCTCGTGGTCACGCATGTGCGCATGCATTCGACGCAACCCTGGCCGTTTCCGCATTCGCTGATGATCGGCGTGTTGTGTGAAGTCGAACATGATCGCGAGACGGTCGACACCAAGGAGCTCGAAAGCTGCCGTTGGTTCACGCGCGCGGAAGCGCGGCTGTTGATCGAAGGCAAGCACGGCGAATGCTGGGCCCCGCCGCCATACGCGATCGCGCACCAGCTGCTGAAGACCTGGGCGTTTGAGTAGTCAGCAATCGGTACAATCGTCGCGCGCAGCCCGCTCGATCTGAATGGTGACGTGCTTGATGCCGAAGCGTTCGGCGATTTGATTAGAAAGCGTTGCGAGAAACGCATCGTCGCCGCCATCGGGGCGCACCAGATGCGCCGTCAGCGCCGGCTTCGTCGCGCCCATGGCCCAGATGTGCAGATCATGCACGGCTGTCACGCCCGCTTGCGCCGACAAAAACTGGCGCACAGCGGGTACGTCGATATGCGCGGGCGCTGCATCGAGCGCGAGGTCCAATGATTCACGCAGCAACCCCCACGTTCCCCAAAGGATGAGCAGAACGACTGAGACCGAAATCGCCGGGTCGATCCAGTTAAAGCGCGTCAGCCAGATTGCGGCGCCAGCAACGATCACCGCCGCTGAAACGCCAGCGTCGGCCAGCATATGCAGATACGCGCCGCGCACGTTCACGTCCTCTTTGCGCCCGGCGAGGAAGAGCATGGCGGTCGCGCCATTGATGACGACGCCGATCGCGGCCACCGCCATCACGAAGAGCGGTTGCGTTGCTTCCGGCGCGAAGAAGCGCGACGTCGCTTCCCACAGGATGCCGCCGCAGGCGATCACCAGCACCAAGGCGTTCGCCAACGCCGCCAGAACGGTCGCTTTAGAGAAGCCGTAGGTGCGTTGCTCGCCGGCTTGGCGCTTCGCCAGCCAAGCCGCGCCGCCCGCGAGCGCTAGGCCCAGAACGTCGGAGAGGTTGTGGGCGGCGTCTGACAACAACGCCGTCGAATTCGCAAAAAAGCCCGCCGCCGCCTCGATGATGACGAAGCCGAGGTTCAGCGCGATGGCGATGGTATAACGTTTGTCGGAGGGCGCGGGGTGGTGGTGCGCGTGATCATGGCCGTGATCGTGGCCCGCGTGCGCATGCCCGTGCATAACGCTCATCTGGGCGAGAATCGCGCGATACGCAAGGGAGCGTTGACAGCGCGGCGAACACGTTTCTCATGCGCCTCCGAGGGATCATGCACACACGACGGACACTGATGGCGCTGGGCGCAGCGGGTTTTGCCTCGTCCTGTGCCGCGACGCGCGGCTTTGGCGATGGACTGATGCGCGATATCGGGCGGCCGGACACGCGCACGCGGCTGCCGCCGGTGTTTGTGTCGGAAGACCGGATCATCCGCATCGATGTCGGCTTGCGTCCGTTCCGGCCGAGCGGCTTTCGCGTCGCGCGCGAAGCGTTGGGGGAAAAGACACTCGTCCATAATTACGGCCATGGCGGCGGCGGCATTACGCTGTCTTGGGGCACGGCCAAACTCGCCGTCGATCTTGGCTTCAATGCCGAGCAGCCCGATTGCGCTGTGCTTGGTTGCGGCGCTGTCGGCCTCGCCACGGCGCGGTTGCTTCAGGAGCGCGGCGCACGGGTGCGCATCTACGCGAAAGATCTGCCGCCGAACACCACGTCCAACGTCGCCGGCGCGCAATGGTGGCCGGCTTCGGTGTTCGACCGCGATCGCGTGACGCCGGCATTCATTGCGCAGCACTTCGAGGCTGCTCAGTTCGCCTTCCGGCGCTATCAGAGCATGGTCGGCGATGCTTACGGCATAAGCTGGGAGACCAATTACAGCCTCTCGAATCGCGCCGCCTCATCTTACCCCGCCGCCGAAGACGATCCGATCCGAGCGCTCGTCGTCAACCAACACGATCTGACGCCGCTGGAGCACAATTTCCCGCACCCATTCGTGCGCCGCTTCGACACGATGATGATCGAAACGCCGCTCTATCTGCGCCGCATGGAAGTGGATGTGCGTAATGCGGGCGCGGAGATTGTCGTGCGTGAATTTGCGGATATCGCGCAGGTGCAAGCGTTGCCGGAGCGGACGATTTTCAACTGCACCGGCCTCGGCGCCGGACGATTGTTCGGCGATACCGAGATCATGCCAGTGCGCGGACAACTCGCCATTCTGCTGCCGCAGCCGGAGGTCGACTACAACACCATCGCGCGCGAGGGCTACATGTTCGGCCGTCGCGACGGCATCGTGCTTGGTGGGACCTTCGAACGGGGAGAGTGGTCGCTTGAGCCCGATCCCGCCGCGATTCAGCGGATCATGGACGGGCATCGCGGCATTTTCAGCGCGATGGTTTAGATCGGCATGAAGAGAACGCGGCCGCCGCGTGCGTTCGCGAGCGTGCGCGCCAGGCGGCAATCGCTCTCCTCAGGCTGGACCGATGCATCGACGCCGTCGATCCAGGCGCGGCAATAACCCGGACGCGGAAGAGCGTTGGCGGGGACGCCGGTGAAATCGTTGCGGCCTTCGAAGGAGGCGCGTTCGACGACGCCCTCAAGCGAGCGTTCCAGTACTTGGCCGCCCCAGCGTTGCGCGACCCATTCAGCGTGTTCGCATTCCATCGCCGCCGGCTGCTTATCCAGCGCTTCATAGTGAATGCGGCACTGGCCCAGTTCGAGCTGATTAACGACCATTTCAGTGGCTGGTTGCGGCGCCATTTGCGCGCTGGCGTTGTCGGCGCGCATCGAGGCGACGCCTGCACCGCCAAGCGCGATTAGTGCGAGCGCTGTAGTGAAACCGGAGGCCGCTAATCGTTTCATGTATCTCAAACTCACAGCACGCACGCCCGTTCCTGAGTGCAGGATGAATATAGGCGCCCTGTGGTATTCAGGCCGTGACTTTGGTCATGCGAGGATTTCGCGTTGCGCGAGAAGTCAGGCGCTCGCCGCGATTTTATTGCGCGCGCCAGTTGCGCTGGATCAGCAGCACCGAGATGGCGGCGACCCAGACCACGATCAGCGACATGGTCACGCGCTCGAACAGGCCCTTCAGGTGATCCGGATTCACATAGTAAATCGGGCCGGAGATGATCCAGAGCGCCACGACTGCCCAGCAGAAAAATTTCCAGTTGCGATGTACTTCGCCTAGGCCGCCGGCCAAGAGCAGCGCCGAAAGCGGAAACAGCACCGACATCGCATAGAGCAGCATCATGTGCAGGCCGAGATCGTCCGCGGCGTCGGGATCGTAGCCGTTCCAGACCGCCAGAAAGAAGATCGAGACGGCGCAGAGCGCCAATGAAATCGTGCCGTAGCGATAGGCTTTTCCGCCGAGCTTCCAATTGTGCAGCGCCCAAGCGATCGCGAGCATGCCAAACGCGAAAAGGCAGAGGCCGGCATCAACATGGATCGAATGGTCGCCCGCCGCGGTCCGGCTGATCGAATCAGAGATGAGCGTCATGCCGTCGCGCAGCGCAACGGACGCGACATCGCCAGCCACAGCAGCAACGCACCCAATGAGCCCAACATACCCCGCCCAGGCGAAGGAGCGGGGGCGGTCAACTTCATGGATCGCTAAATCGGACATCCGGTGGCAACGGTTCCCGCCGGTCAAGGTTCCTAGCCCCCTCCTGGATCACCTAGCCGTCCTCGGCTGGTCACGGCTCAGCGTTGCCTCAAATCGTGACCTGTGTGCCGAGTTCTACGACGCGTGAAGTTGGGATGTGGAAGAACTCTGTCGCGCTGGAGGAATTGCGCGCGAGGAAAACGAAGAGCAGGTCTTGCCAGCGCGGCATGGCGCTCTTGGCCGTAGGCACCAGGGCGCGGCGGCTCAAGAAAAACGATGTCGTCATGATGTCGAAGGCCAGTCCGCGCTCGCGCGCGAGCGTGAGGCCGCGAATGACGTTGGGCGTTTCCATGAAGCCGAAGCTCAGCGTCACGATGCGGATGTCGTCGCGAACCGTCTCAATCGTCACGCGATCGGCGTCATTGACGCGCGGCGTCGGCGCCGTTTTGACGCAGAGTAGGATGATGTGCTCATGCAGCACCTGGTTGTGCTTCAAATTGTGCATGAGCGCGGTGGGGGCGGCCTGGGGGTCGGCGGTGAGGAAGATCGCCGTGCCGCGCACCCGCTTGGGCGGCGAGACTTCAAGCGTCGCAAGCATCTGCTGAAGGCTGACGTCGCGCCGGGTTTGCTCATGGAGCAGCGCCGATCCGCGCACCCAGGTCCACATCAGAATTGCGAAGCCGGCGGCGATGACGAGCGGGACGATGCCGCCGCTGAACACTTTGAGCAGGTTCGAGCCGGCGAAGATGAGTTCGATCAAAAGGAACGGCGACATCAGCGCGATGGCGAACCAAAGCGGGCGCTTGCCGACTTTCCAGATGGCGAGGATCGCAAGCAGCGACGAGGTCAGCATCGCGCCAATGACGGAGACGCCGTAGGCGCTGCCGAGCGCGCTCGATGAGCCGAACGAGAAGGTCATGAACAGGACGCCCAGCATGAGCAGGTAGTTCACTTGCGGCATGTAGATCTGGCCGTGGTGGCGCTCCGACGTTTGCAGGATTTGCATGCGCGGCAAGAGGCCGAGCTGGATGGCTTGCTGAGTGAGCGAATAGGCGCCGGAAATGACCGCTTGGCTCGCGATTATGGTGGCGGCGGTGGCGAGCACGACGAGCGCGGGGCGCCACGAATCAGGCGCCATGTAGAAGAACGGATTGCCGATCGTGCTCGGGTTGGCGATCACCATGGCCCCTTGGCCAAGATAGTTGAGCGCCAGCGCCGGGAAGACCAACCACAACCATGCGACAGAGATCGGCTTGCGGCCAAAGTGGCCCATGTCGGCGTAAAGCGCTTCGGCGCCGGTAACGGTGAGGAAGACCGAGCCGAGCACGACGCAGCTCAAGGCCGAATGGTTGAGCAGGAATGAAACGGCGTAGAGCGGGTTAAACGCGGCGAGTACGCCGGGTTCTTCGCTGAGATGCATGAGGCCCAAGCCACCGAGCACCGTGAACCAAAGAATACAGATCGGTCCAAACCAAGCGCCGACGATGCTTGAGCCATGCCGCTGCACCAGGAAGAGCGCGATCAAAATGCCCAGTGTGATCGGCATGATAAACGGCTCGATGCGGCCAGTAAGGCCAGGCAGCACGGCAAGACCTTCGATCGCCGAAAGAACGGAGATCGCCGGCGTGAGCATGGCGTCGCCGTAGAAGAGGCCGGCGCCGGCAAGGCCGACGATCAGGATGAACGGCGTTCGCTTGCCGAGCGTGCGCTGCACCAGCGCCATGAGCGAGAGCGTGCCGCCTTCGCCGCGATTGTCGAGGCGGAGCAGGATCATCGTGTATTTGAGCGTTACGATTGAGATCAGCGCCCAAAGCATCAGCGAGATGACGCCGATGACTTCCGCGTTCGTGGCCGCGCCATTGCGTTCGACGACGTGGCTGATCGATTCGCGGAAGGCGTAGAGCGGCGAGGTGCCGATGTCGCCATAGACGACGCCGATGGCGGTGAGGGTAAGCCCCCAGAAGCCGCGTTTGACGTGATCGTTGGCGGCGGGATTCGAATTGGCCGGATCGGCGGGGAGCGTGGTCATCGCCCGGACATGGGCGCGAGGCGCATAAAAATTCCATGTGGTTGCGCGGTGAGAGCGACGGGGCCAGATTCGGCCGGTGAGCAACACGCCGCGATCCGCCTCCTGGCCCACCTTGGTGCGTCCCGCCGTCCTGACCGCAGCGATGGTGGCTCTGGCGACGCTTCTCGCGGGGCTTGGCGAGCAATGGCTCGATCCGCAAAGCCTGTCGCTTTTCTTTGTCGTGCCGATCGTCGTTGCAGCGATGCGCAATGGGCTAGGCCCGGCGCTTGGCGCATCGGTGCTCAGCGTCGCCGCCATCAATTTTTTGTTTGTGGAGCCGCGCTTCACGCTCGCAGTCGCGCGTCCGCAGGACTTGGGCGCGTTGCTGCTTTTTGTGGTTGTGGGCGTACTGGTGAGTTTTGTGGCCGCGCGCGCGCGCATGGCCGAGGCGGCGCGGCTTGAGGCGGCGCGCGAGCGGTTCAAGGCGGACTTGCTGGCTGGCGTGTCGCACGATTTGCGGACGCCGCTGGCGACGATCGTTTTCACGTTGCAGAGCTTGCAGAAGTTCGCGTTCGATCACGGCGTTGAAGCGCGGGCTGAGTTGTTGAACCTGGCGGAGAGCGAGGCGCGGCGATTGTCCGATCTGGTGGAAACGCTGCTCTCGGCCTCACGCATGGAGGCAGGGCAGACCCCGGTGCGGCTGGAGCCGGCGAGCGTGAGTGAAATCGTTGAGGCGGCCTTGGCGGATACGCGAACCGACGCCGAAATCAGCGTGCCAAGCAATCTGCCGCTTGTGTCGGCGGATGCCGCTCTGGCCACGCGCGCGCTGGCCAATGTGCTGTCGAACGCGGCCAAGTACGCGACCGGTGCGCCGATTGCGATTTCTGCGCGGCTGAACAATCACAACGTGACGATCGACGTGAGCGACCGCGGGCCTGGGCTTGGCGAGGCGCCCGAGCGTTTGTTCGAGAAGTTCGTGCGCGGCGTCGATGCTGACGGGCGCGCGCCGGGATTGGGGCTCGGCCTTGCACTGGCGCGGACGTTCATGGAGTCGCAGGGGGGCGCCTTGACGGCGGCCAATCGAGACGGCGGCGGCGCGGTGTTTAGCTTGACGTTCTCGTCCTGGGCGAAGGCTGAGCGCCATGGCGACTGAGGCGACAATCCTTGTGGTCGAAGACGATGCGTCGTTGCGGCGTTCGCTCGAAATGACGTTGAAAGCGGCGGGCTATGCCGCCGTCGGCGCCGGAACGCTGGGCGAAGCGCGGCGGATGCGGGCCCATTACAAACCGCAAGCCATTTTGCTGGATCTCGGTTTGCCGGATGGCGATGGCTTGGCGTTTATCGACGCGGTGCGGTCATATGATCTGACGCCCATTGTTGTGCTGACCGCGCGTGATGCGGAGGCTTTAAAGGTGCGCGCGCTCGATGCCGGCGCCGATGATTATGTCACGAAGCCGTTTGGCCTGGAGGAATTGCTGGCGCGGCTGCGCGCAGCGTTGCGGCACGGTGTGCAGGCAGCGGGAAGTGTGCCGGTGGTGCACACAGGGCCGCTTGAGATCGATCTTGGCGCGCGCGTCGTGCGGCGCGGCGGGCGCGAGGTGGAGTTGTCGCCGAAGGAGTTCGAGATTTTGGCCGTGCTGGCGTCGCGGATTGGCAAGGTGGTTCGTCACCAGGATTTGCTCAAGGCGGTATGGGGCTCGGAGCGCGCCGATATTCAGTATTTGCGCGTCTATATCGGCCAATTGCGGGCAAAGCTCGAAGAGCATCCGTCGCGCCCTGCATTGCTCGTGTCAGATCCTGGCGTGGGATACCGGTTGTTCGCCTCGGCGCAATAAAGAAAAGCGCGGAGGTTTCCCTCCGCGCTTGAAGCGTTTCCAACCCAGTCAGCGTGCTACTGGCACGCGAGACATTCCTCGTAATCCGTTTTGTTCGCCGATGAGGAGTGAGCCTCAATGTCGGCCTTGTTGTCTTCGCCGGCGAAGCCCGCGCGCTGCACGCTCTTGGAGCGGCAATAGTACAAGCTCTTCACGCCGCGTTCCCACGCCATCCAATGCAGCATGTGCAGATCCCACTTATCGACGTCGCCCGGGATGAACATGTTGAGCGATTGCGACTGGCAGATCAGCGGCGTGCGATCGGCGGCGAGTTCGATCACCCAGCGTTGATCGATTTCGAAGGCCGTCTTGAAGATGCTCTTCTCGTCGTCGCTCAGGAAATCGAGGTGTTGCACCGAGCCTTCGTTCTTCAGGATCGACGACCACACGCTCTCAGTGTTCTTGCCTTTCTCTTCGAGCAATTGCTCGAGATAGGGGTTCTTCACCGCAAACGAGCCCGAGAGTGTCTTGTGCGTGTAGATGTTGGCCGGGATCGGCTCGATGCCGGCTGAGGTGCCGCCGCAGATGATCGAGATCGACGCCGTCGGCGCGATGGCGAGCTTGTGCGAGAAGCGCGCCATCACATTGTTCTCGGCCGCATCGGGGCAAGCGCCACGCTCTTGCGCGAGCTTCACCGAAGCTGCATCGGCGCCGCGGCGGATGTGGCGGAACAGCTTATTGTTCCACACCTTCGCCATCGCCGATTCCATCGACACGCCTTGCTTTTGCAGGAAGGAGTGGAAGCCCATCAGCCCCAAGCCGACGCTGCGTTCGCGCATGGCGGCGTACACGGCGCGTTCCATTTCCGGCGGCGCGCGCTGGATGAAGTCTTCGAGCACGTTGTCCAGGAAGCGGAAGATGTCTTCCATGAACTGCTCTTCCTTCTCCCATTCAAGGAAGGTCTCGGCGTTCAGCGACGAGAGGCAGCACACGGCGGTGCGTTCGCGGCCATTATGATCCATGCCGGTGTGCAGCATGATTTCCGAGCATAGGTTCGACTGGCGCACCTTGAGGCCGAGCTTCTTCTGGTGGCTCGGCATCTGCTTGTTCACGGTGTCGGAGAAGATGATGTAGGGCTCGCCCGTTTGCAGGCGGAGCTCCAGAATCTTCTGCCAAAGCTTGCGCGCGTTGACGTGCTTCAGCGCTTCTTGGTTCTTCGGGCTGCGCAGCGCGAACGGCAGGTCGTCACGCACCGCGATCATGAATTCGTCGGTGAGGTTGAGCCCGTGATGCAGGTTCAAGCTCTTGCGGTTGAAATCGCCGGCGGCTTTGCGGATTTCGAGGAATTCCTCGATCTCCGGATGGTGGATGTCGAGATAGACCGCCGCCGAACCGCGGCGCAGCGAACCCTGGCTGATCGCGAGCGTGAGCGAGTCCATCACGCGGATGAACGGGATGATGCCGCTGGTCTGACCGTTCTGGCCGACCTTTTCGCCGATGGAACGAACGCCGCCCCAATAGGTGCCGATGCCGCCGCCGTTGGAGGCAAGCCACACGTTTTCGTTCCACGTGTCCATGATGCCATCGAGTGAATCGCCGACAGCATTGAGGAAGCACGAGATCGGCAAGCCGCGCTCGGCGCCGCCATTAGAAAGGACAGGCGTCGCCGGCATGAACCAGAGCTTGGACATATAATCGTAGATGCGCTGCGCGTGGCCGATGTCGTCGGCGAACGCGGTCGCAACGCGCGCGAACATGTCTTGATAGGACTCGCCCTGCAGCAAGTAGCGATCGTTGAGCGTCGTCTTGCCGAATTCCGTCAGCAGCGCATCGCGGCTCGGATCCGTAACGACCTTCTCGACAACCTTCAGCGGACGCAGCGGTTTGGGCTTGCCGCGATGGACCTCGCCCATGCGGTGGATCCCTGCTTTTTCCGCCCGTGCCTGCATTTTCTAGCCCCCAGATTTAGCTCTGTGTTAATCCGACTCGGTTCTGACCCAAACCACACGCTCTTGGGGTCCGCGTCGAACCATACCGCTATATATAGTGATGACACCCGTTAATGCAGGGTCAATGGCGGAGCGCCTTCAGCTGCAATTTTTCTCTGTGCAAGCTGTGAGTATTGGGCCGGGTTCGGAGCTCCGTTAACCATCTTTATCGACCCGGACCCGCACCGGCCCCGGTCGGAATTGGGTTTTTTCGGGGCCGCCAGAATAGGGGAATTAACGGCCACTGTTTCTGAACCGATCCATGAAAACGCTTAAGCAGCCCCGATCCACCCCTGAGTCGGTCGTTTCGGCCGAATCGACACCCACAAGGTCGGCTGATTCCACTTGATCGCCCGCCTCGCCGAGATCAGGACCGGCGGCCTTGGAGGATGACGGGTGCGGCTTGGCGGGGTAGCGGCGGTGGCGCTGGGCGGGGCGCTGATCGGTCTCGCGCCGATCGCCGTGCGCCTTTCCGAGGTCGGGCCGCTGGCGACCAACCTGTGGCGCTTCCTGTTCGCGCTCCCGATCCTGGCAATCTGGGCTGCGCGGAGCGCACCCACCGCCAGGCGCGACATCTTCTGGCTTCTGGCCGCGGGCGTCCTCTTCGGCATCGAACTCAATCTCTGGGCAATCGCGCTCACCAAGACGACCGTCGCCAATGCGACACTGCTCGCCAACACCACGCCCGTCTTCGCGGCGGCCTTTGGTTGGTTCGTGTTCAAGGAGCGGTTGGGCGCGGGCGTGCTGCTGGGCGGGCTCTGCGCGATGATCGGCGCGGTGCTGCTGACGCTCGGCCGCGCGCAAACCGGTGTCGGGCCGGCGGGCGCGGAGCAAGGCTTGATCGGTGACGGCATGGGCCTCGCTGCTGCCGTTGGCTATGCTGGCTATCTGCTGATCGTGCGCTCGCTGGGTTCGCGCGTGAGTGTCGGCGCTGTGATGTTCTGGGCGGGCGTCAGCAGTGCGGCGTTGACGTTCGTGCTGTGCTTGATCACCGGCGAGCGATTGTTTCCGCACTCCGTGCAGGGCTGGGCGCTCTTGGTCGGGCTTGGCGCTTTCGTGCAAGTCGGCGGGCAGGGGCTGATTGCGTACGGCGTCGGCCGTTTGCCGATCGTGATCTCCACCGTGCTGCTCTGGACGCAGCCTCTGGCGGCTGCCGCACTCTCATGGGTGCTGTTCAGCGAAGCCCTTGGCCCCGTCGCGCTGCTTGGCGCAGCGCTCGTGTTAGGCGGGCTCTATATCGTCCAACGCGCGCGTGCGCCTGCGCCGGTCCATCAATGATGTAAGCGCCGCATCCAGCGCGGCATTGGGCACGCCACGGTGTGGTCGCGCTCGCATGAAGCGAAGTTGGTCGCATACACGATCTCGGCGCGGCCGATCAGGTTTTCCATCGGCACTGGCCCCATGCCGTCCCAGCGGCTGTCGAGCGAGTTGTCGCGATTGTCGCCCATGAAGAAGAGATGGCCTTCCGGGACCTGATAAGGGCCGAACGTATCGAAGCTACCGGCGTCGGTCAGATTGTGGACGCTATGGGTCACGCCATCCGGCAATGTCTCTTCGCTGCGCGCCGCATATTCGCGCCCGCGCGGATCGACGCGCCGCAACAGCATGACTGGCTCGGTTTGCGCCGCGCGCTCGCCATTGATCCACAACGCGCCCTCGATCACTTCGATCGTATCGCCGGGTAGCCCGATCAAGCGCTTGATCATGGTCTCGCCGCTGACCGGATGGATGAACACGACGACGTCGCCACGGCGCGGCATGTTCTCGAACAAGCGATGCGCGCCGGCCGGCAACAGCAGCCCGGCATTGAACGGCAGCGAATGGCGGCTGTAGCCGTAGGCGAACTTCGACACGGTGACGCGGTCGCCCACCTCCAAGTGCGGGACCATGCTCTCAGACGGGATGCGATACTGCGCAAACGCCACCGTGGTGAAGGCGACATAGGCAAGGAACGCGCTGCCTAGGGTCTTCAGCCAATCGATTGACTCGGTGCGGAGGGCTTTGAAATCCATGGGTCCAGCGTCGGGCGGCTTGGTCTTGGGGTCAAGCGGGCGCGCATGCTAGGAGCGTGGCCATGCGACCAGCGACGCTCGCTGCCATTGCCGGCGGCATTAAAGATACATTTGGCGGCCGCCTCGGCGGCTTGGCGGCTCTGTGCTTCGTCGCGGCGGTGGCGGCGACCGCCATCGCCGCTTGGGCGGGCTTCCGCTTCCTCATTCCGCTGCTGCCCGAAGGCGAGGGCTGGACGGCCTATCTGTGGAACGCGGCAGAGTTTCTCTCCGGCGCTGGCGTCGTCATCCTCGCCATCGTGCTGTCGCCGACCATTTCGATGATCGTGGGCTCGATGCTGTTCGACATCGCCGCCGAGCGCATCGAGAAAGATGTCGGCTTGCCGAAGGGCCGGATGGTGTCGATCGGCGAAGGCTTGCTGAACGGCTTTCGCATCGCTTGGCTGCCGCTGGTGCTCAACATCGTTACGCTGCCGCTGCTGTTCATTCCGGTCGTCAACATCGTTTGGTTCTTGAGCCTCAACGGCTATCTGATGGGCCGCGAATATTTCTCGCTCGCCGCCGTGCGGCGGATGCCGTTCACTGAAGCGCGGCGCCTGCGCGCAAGAAATGGCGCTAGCATTTTCCTCGTCGGCCTCGCCTGTTCGTTCATTCCGTTCGTCGCGCCTCTGGTGGGTGCGAGCGCGATGACGCGTCTGGTGAAGTCCCTCGCTCCAGTTTGAAAAGAATTTTGCCGCTTGCGCTCTGATGGCGTCTGGCTTAAGCGTAACCGTATGGTTACAAAAGCCCGAGCACGGACGGAGAGCGCCTTCGGCGCCATCGCCGACCCGACGCGCCGGGCCATCCTCGATCTGGTGCGCCAGCGTGAAATGAGCGCCGGCGATATCGCGCGGCGCTTCCCCGTCAGCCGCCCTGCCATCGCCAAGCATGTGCGTGTGCTGCGCCAAGCGGGGCTTTTGCGCGAACGGCGCGAGGCGACATCACGCTATTACCAACTCGATCCAGCCGCACTGCAAGCCGTCGATCAATGGCTCGGGCCATATCGCTTGTTTTGGGCCGCACGACTCGTCGATCTCAAACGCGTCGTTGAAGACGAAGCAAAATCCAAAAAGAAGAAGGGTGACTCATGAGCGCGCTCACGCACGAATTTACGTGGAAGCTTCCGGCGCGTCCCGCGCGCGTGTTCGCGGCGTTGACCGATGCGAGCGAGCTTTCGCAATGGTTTGCTGAATATGCCGAAGTCGAGCCGCAACTGGGCGGCGCCTATCGCTTCTGGGGCAAGCATACATATGGCGCGCCTTCGAAAGCCGAGGCGACCCAGCGCATCACCAAATTCGCGCCGAGCCAGGCCATCGCCTATTCGTGGCGCATCCACGATCGCGACAGCGAAGTCGCGTTCACGATCGAAACCGATCCCGAGAACGCCGAAGCCTCGGTCGTCAAAGGCGTACACAGCTTCACCGAAGCGCCTTCTATCAATCGCGCCAAGGAAATGATCGACGACCTCTGGCGCTTCAACTGGGGCAACATCTCCGCTCATATCGCGGGCGGGCAGGGCAAGCTGATGGTGGATTACGGCGCCGCCGATCCCAACGTCACGCTCTCCATCTTTATTGACGCGCCGCCCTCAGCTGTTTTCCGCACGCTCATCGACCCTGAGAAAATCCAGCAATGGTTCGGCGTCGCCGCCGCTGTCGATCCGCGCGTGGGCGGCGATTGGCATTTGAAGATGGAGTTCGAAAAGGACGGGAAGAAGCAAACGGCGCCGGCGATGAAGATACTCGAGATCGAAGAGAACAAGCGCCTCTCCATTTCTTGGCCCGATTGGCGCGGCGACAAGAGCGTCCCCGACCAGCGCGTCACCTGGCAGCTTTCACCCGAAGGCGCGGGCACGCGCGTCGAACTCGTCCACGACGGCTTCGTGCGCGCAGTGGACATCAGCGACTATCCGTTCGGCTGGCGCTGGTTCCTGTCGCGTATCGATGCAGTTGCGCAAGGCAAGCGGATCGAAGCGCCGCCCGCTGAGCATCAGTGCTGAGCTAGTTGGCGCGCCTGCTCGGTGGTTCGCCGGTCGCGACAACGCCGAGCAGGGCTGCGCCGCCGATCGTTTTCGTGCGCGTGGTGACAGCGCCGAAGAACGGCGCGAGGCGTTGCTTCAACGCGCTGGCGATCTTCGCGCGCTGTTCGGCGGCTGGCGGCTCGTACACCTGCACGAACAGGCTCTGGCGATGCATGAGCCGGCGCACGTTGCGGATTTCCGCGCCGTCGCCGGTCCAGAACATGTTGACGTTGACGGCGAGGATGCGGCTGAACAGGGCAGGCTCGCGGTCGGCGGCGTTGAATGCTCCTTCGAGAAAGATCGCCCGGCCTGCTTTCGTGTAAGCGGCGTTGCGCGCCAGCGCCGCTTTGATCGCCGCGGGCGATTTGTCGATGCCCATATAGGCGCCGCGCCCCAGCAGCGGGCAGATGCGTTGCGCCGCTACGCCGCTGCCGCAGCCGATCTCCAGTACGTTGCTCGATTTCTCAACCGCAAGCAGCTCGATCGCCCATTTGATCCGCGCTGGCGCGAGCGCCTTGACGCTAGGCACGCGCCGCGACGAGCTTCACAACATCGCCCATGATGCCGGTGATCTTGAAATCCTTCGGCGTGTAAACGCCGGCCACGCCCATCTGCTTCAGCGCCAGCGCATCCGCTGGCGGAATGATGCCGCCGACGACGAGCGGCACATTGTCCATGCCTTCGGCGCGCATCAGCCGCACGACCTCTTGCACAAGGTCGAGATGCGACCCCGAGAGGATCGACAGCCCCACCGCATGCGCGCGCTTTTCTTTCGCGGCGGCGACGATCTCCGCTGGCGTGAGCCGGATGCCCTCATAGATCACGTCCATGCCGACAGCGCGTCCGCGCGCGGCGATCTGTTCGGCGCCGTTGGAATGGCCGTCGAGCCCTGGCTTGCCGACAAGGAAGGTGAGCTGCCGCCCGAGCTTCTCGCTCAGCGCCGCCACATCGCGCTTCACCGCCTCGCTATCTTCGGCTTCAGTCTCGATCACCAACGCCACGCCCGTCGGCCCGCGATACTCGCCGTAGACCCCCCGTAGCGCCGCCGCCCATTCGCCGGTGGTGACGCCGGCTTTCGCCGCGGCGATGGACGCCGGCATGATGTTCTTATCCGCGCGCGCATCCGCTTCGAGCGCCGCCAACGCCGATTCCGCGGCGCTTCTATCGCGTTGCGAGCGCCAAGCCTTAAGGCGCGCGATCTGTTCTGCTTCGACGCTCAGATCGACAGTGTGAATGTTCTTCTCGCCCGCCTCGAGCGGCGAGGGCTCGGCTTCAGTGAAGGCGTTGACGCCGACAATCTTCTGTTTGCCAGCTTCGATCTGTTCGATGCGTCGGCGATTGGAGTCCACCAATGCCGCCTTCATGTACTCGACATTGGCGATGGCGCCGCCAGCGGCTTCGATTTTCGCCAACTCCGCGCGCGCCCCCGCGACGAGTTCGGCGACCTTCGCTTCGATCACCTTCGAGCCTTCGAAGATGTCTTCAAACTCCAGCAAGTCCGTCTCATACGCCAGAACTTGCTGCATCCGCAGCGACCATTGCTGATCCCAAGGCCGCGGCAGTCCGAGCGCTTCGTTCCAAGCCGGCAGTTGCACAGCGCGCGCCCGCGCATCTTTCGAGAGCGTGACCGCCAGCGTCTCCAGCAAGATGCGATAGACGTTGTTCTCCGCCTGCTGCTCGGTCAGCCCCAGCGAGTTGACTTGCACGCCATAGCGGAAGCGCCGCGCTTTTTCGTCGGTAACGCCATAGCGCTCGCGGCCGATCTCGTCCCACAGCTGCACGAATGCGCGCATCTTGCAGGTCTCGGTGATGAAGCGGAGGCCCGCATTGACGAAGAAGGAAATGCGGCTGAACACATCGGCGAAGCGGTCGCCCGCGACTTCGCCGCGCGCCTTAACCTCGTCCAGCACCGCAATCGCCGCCGCCAGCGCAAACGCCAGTTCCTGGTCCGGCGTCGCGCCAGCTTCCTGCAAATGGTACGAACAGACGTTCATCGGATTCCATTTCGGAATCTCGTCCAAGCTCCAGGCGATGGTGTCGGCGGTGAGTTTAAGGCTCGGCGCGGGCGGGAAGATGTAGGTGCCGCGCGAGAGATATTCCTTGAGGATATCGTTCTGCGTCGTGCCGGTGAGCTTCGCGCGCGCCGCGCCTTGCTCGTCCGCCAGCGCCACGTAAAGCGCCAGCAGCCACGCGGCCGGCGCGTTAATCGTCATCGACGTGTTCATCTGGTCGAGCGGAATGCCGTCGAACAGCGCCCGCATGTCGCCCAAATGCCCAACCGGCACGCCAACCTTGCCGACTTCGCCGCGCGCCAGGATGTGGTCGCTGTCGTAGCCGGTCTGCGTCGGCAGATCGAAGGCGACGGATAAGCCCGTTTGCCCGCGCGCGAGATTGGCCCGGTAGAGCTTGTTGGACTCCGCTGGCGTGGAGTGCCCGGCATAGGTCCGGAAGATCCAGGGCGGGTCGGGTGAGTGCTGGAATGGCGGCATCAGGGCGCCATGCTGCATCGCAAAATGCTCGGCGGCTAGACGTTGTGTTTTTGAAAGCGACTGAGGTTCCCGCGATTCGCATCAGTTCGGAGGCAGCCGATGTGGGACGGCGCGCGCGCGCCGGAACCGTGTGCCTCGTGAGAGGGGAGTTTTGAAAGTTCCAATTCGCGCGTGAGCGTACTTTGCGTGCCGTGACGTCACGAAATGCCGGTGCGCCGTTTGCATCTGGGCCGGCCAAGGGCGGCTTTCTTGGCCAGGAGAATTTGAAGTGAAGTCAGTGAGAATTTACGTAGCAGCCGTGGCGATGGTGGGCGCATTCGCGTTCGCGCCAGCGGCGTTCGCCACCAATGGCGGCGGCAACCAGTGCCAACGCGATTGCGGCGGCAACAATGGCGGCGGCAGCGAAGGTGTCTCGGTCGACACCAATATCGACATCGACAACAGGTCTTCGTCCTCATCGTGGGCGCAAGGCGGCAATGGCGGTTCGGCCAACAACACCAACTCCAACACCGCTTACGGCGGCGCTGGTGGTGCGGGTGGCGCAGGCGGCGCCGGTGGTTTGGGCGGAACGGGCGGCACGGCCAACAACGCCAACGTCAACAACGCAAACAATTCGAGCAACGCCACAGGCGGTTCTTCGAGCGCCGACAATAACGGCAACAATAACGGCAACAACAATTCGAGCTCGAGCAACGAGCAGTCGCAAGGTCAGGGCCAATCGCAATCGTCGAACAACGACAACTCGAATTCGAACAATGCGAGCCAGAGCGTCAACACCTATAACGAACGCGACCCGGTGAGCACGGCTTATGCCGCGCCGCTCGCTGTCGGCGAAGACACCTGCATGGGCTCCAGCACGATGGGCGCTCAAGCAGTCAGCTTCGGCCTGTCGATCGGCACCACTTGGCAAGATCGCAACTGCCAACGCCTGAAGAACTCGCGCCAGCTGATGGTCCTCGGCTATCAACGCGCTGCGACTGCGCTGATGTGCGTCGATGACGACGTGCGCCACGCCATGGCTGAAGCCGGTACGCCTTGCCCGACTGGCGGCGTGGTCGAGGCGTCTTACGCCCCGCCCGCGCCTCCGGCGCAAGTGGTCTACGTGCAAGAGCCCGTCGCTGCTGTCGTCCAAGAAGAGCCGGTGACAGTTGTCGAACCCGAGCCGCGCCCGACACCGCGTCGCGCATGGCGTCCGGAAGACGACGAGAAATAAACGAGCCTACGAAGCGAAGAGCGGCCCCGGGAAACCGGGGCCGTTTTCGTATGCACCGGCGGCGGCGTGCGGCATTGACGATTCCGCCTGAAACTGGCCATTGTGCGCCGCAGCAAAACTTGAGAGCGGCCATGACCCAACCGAACCTGAAAGCCGTCAAAGACATTTACGCCATCGGCGAGATTCCGCCGGCCTTTCACGTGCCTGAAAAGATGTGGGCGTGGGCGATCCGCAAGGAGCGCCATGGCCGCCCGCTCACCGCGATGCAGCTCGAAGAAGTGCCGGTGCCGGGGATCGGCGAGGACGAAGTGCTCGTGCTCGTGATGGCGGCGGGCGTAAACTATAACGGCGTGTGGGCCGCGCTCGGCCAGCCGCTCAGCCCACTCGACGGACACAAGCAGCCGTATCACGTCGCCGGCTCCGATGCCTCCGGCATTGTCTGGGCCGTCGGCGCCAAGGTGAAGCGCTGGAAGCCGGGCGACGAAGTCGTCATCCACTGCAACCAAGACGACGGCGACGACGAAGAGTGCAATGGCGGCGACCCGATGTTCTCGACCAGCCAGCGCATCTGGGGTTACGAGACGACCGACGGCTCGTTCGCGCAATTCTGCAAAGTGCAGGCGCGCCAGCTGATGCCGCGCCCCAAGCACCTCACTTGGGAAGAGGCGGCCTGCTACACGCTGACGCTGGCGACGGCCTATCGCATGCTGTTCGGCTGGCGTCCGAACGTGCTGCGTCCAGGGCAGAACGTGCTCGTGTGGGGCGCGAGCGGCGGGCTTGGCGTCTTCGCCGTGCAGCTTTGCGCGGTCAGCGGCGCGCATGCGATCGGCGTCGTCTCCGATGATAGCAAGAAAGATTACGTGCTCTCGATGGGCGCGAAGGCAGTGCTCAATCGTAAGGATTTCGATTGTTGGGGTCAGCTGCCGAAAGTGAACGGCGAAGGCTTTGCCGAATACATGAAGGAAGTCGGCAAGTTCGGCAAAGCCGTGCGCGCCATCACTGGCGGCAAAGACCCAGACATCGTTTTCGAACACCCGGGCGAGCAGACATTCCCTGTTTCCGTGCGCGTCGTGAAGCGCGGCGGCATGGTCGTCATCTGCGCCGGCACCACCGGCTATAATCTCACCATGGACGCGCGCTATTTGTGGATGCACCAAAAGCGCGTGCAGGGTTCGCACTTCGCGCACCTCTATCACGCATCCCAAGCCAACCAGCTCGTCATCGACCGCCGCATCGATCCGGCCATGGGCGAAGTCTTTCCCTGGGATAAGATCCCCGACGCGCACGAGAAGATGCTCGATAACAAGCACACGCCCGGCAACATGGCCGTGCTCGTGAACGCGCAGCGCAGTGGGCTCCGGACGTGGGAAGATGTGCTGGAGCTGAGCGACGCGCGGGGTTGAGCGAAGTCAAAGCCTAACGCGCGCGCCAGCCGCATGTTGACGCTAAGGAGCGACAGCCATGCTTACTCCCGAGCAACGTCAGCACGTCGCGGCGATACTGTCCGCATCCAACGATCTCACCATCGCCACGGTGCGGCCGGACGGCTGGCCGCAGGCGACCACGGTGAGTTTCGTCAGCGACGGCGCGACGATCTATTTCGGCACGTGGTCAAAATCGCAAAAGGCGATGAACATTGCAGCCGACCCGCGCGTGTCGGTGGCGGTGACGGCGCCTTACACGAGCTGGGACACGATCGAAGGCGTGTCGCTGGCTGCGCACGCGGTGCGGGTCACGGAGATGGCGGAGTTGAATCGGGTCTTTCAGCTGATGATGGCCAAGTTTCCCCAGCTTGGGCAGTACGTCAAAGCCGGCGAAGACGCCGAAATGGCGCTCTACCGGATCGAACCCGAGATCGTGTCGATCCTCGATTACAGACGGGGTTTCGGCCACACTGAACTGGCGAGCGTCGCACCTTAAGACCGGCAGCGTTGACCTCCGCCGCGTCAGAGCCCCTAATCGTGGCGCCAGAGCGCGGCATAGCCTGCGCCCGGCGGGGGAAACGGGATGGTTCGACTTATCTTGGCGGCGCTTGCGCTGGTTCTAGCGGCGGGCGCGGGCTTCATCGGCTATCGCACCTACACGTTCACAGCGCCGCCGCCGCCGGCCGCGGTCGAAATCCCCGACACTGGCGCCTACGCCATCGATGCAAGTGCGGCCGCCATGCGTCTGGCCGAGGCGATCCGTTTCCGCACCGTGTCGCTGGTCGAAGACACCGACGACCGCGCCCCCTTCGTGGCATTCCACGCCTGGCTGCAGCAGCGTTACCCCGCCTTCCACGCCGCTGCGCGCCGCGAAATGATCAGCGAGCTTTCGCTGCTCTACACTTGGGAAGGCAGCGACCCCGGCCAACCGCCCATCATTCTGCTCGCACACCAGGACGTGGTGCCGGTCCCCGACGACACGCGCGAGAATTGGCAAGTCGATCCGTTCGCCGGGATTATCCGTGACGACGCCATCTGGGGCCGCGGCGCCATCGATGACAAAGGCTCGCTCGTCGCACTCATGGAAGCGGCGGAGTTTCTGGCCGCGCAAGGGCGCCGGCCGGTGCGCACCATCATTTTTGCCTTCGGCCACGATGAAGAGATCGGCGGCGACGAGGGCGCTGTCGTCATGGCGCAAGCTTTGGCGCAGCGGGGCGTGCGCGCTTGGTTCGTGCTCGATGAAGGCATGGCCGCGCTCGATCAGCATCCGCTCACCGGCGGCCCGGCCTCGATGATCGGCATTTCCGAACGCGGCGGCGGTAATTTGCGCATCCACGCAGTCGGCCAGCCTGGTCACTCATCGATGCCGCCGAACGAGACGGCAGTGTCGCTCGTCGCCGAGTCCGTCGATCGCATCCATTCCATGCCGATCGAACAACGGCTCGAAGGCGGGCCCGCACTCGGCATGATGCGTGCGCTGGCGCCGGAGCTTTCCTTCACCAACCGCATGGCCGTCGCCAACGAGTGGCTGTTTGCGCCGCTGTTGCGCGCGCGTATGGCCGACAACGCCGCCGCCCGCGCGCTGCTTGGCACCACCATCGCGCCGACGGTGATCGAAGGCGGCTCGCGCCCCAACGTGTTGCCGGGCGAGGCCAACGCCTGGATCAATTTCCGCATCCATCCGCGAGATAGCGGCGCCGATCTACTGCGCCGTGCGCGCGAAGAGGTCGCCGATCTAGAAGGCGTCACGCTGGAATGGGATGGCACGCCGCGTGATGCGACACCGATCTCGAGCACCACGTCGTCAAGCTACGGCCTGATCGCGGCGCTCTCCAGCGCCGTACTGCCCGACGCGCCGGTCGCGCCCGGCCTCGTGCTCGCCGGAACGGACTCGCGCCACTATTCGGAAGTCGCCGAGAACGTTTATCGCTTCCAGCCCATCCTGCTGACTTCGGCGGATCTCGAAATGCCGCACGGCCTGAATGAGCGGCTATCGATCGAGAATTTCGAGCGTATGATCCGGTTCTATATCGGCCTCATGGAAGCGGGAGCGATGCAATGATGCGCATGCTATTGATCGCGGCGGCGTTGACGATGGCGGCGTGCACGCCGGAAGCGGAAGAAGAGGTAGAGCCCGTGGCCGAACAAGGGGTTGCCGCGCCGACGCCGGATGATGTCACCGTGCGCATCACGGCAGAGCAAGCGGGGCAAACGATCAATGTTGGCGTCAACCAGCGCTTCGCCGTCGAACTCGTCGGCGTGCCGACGGCGGGCTACGTCTGGAGGCCCGCGCAAATCCCCGCCTTCGTCACCCGCGCCGGCGAAGCGACCGGCAACACCAGTGCTGCGCAGAGTCAGCCCGGTTTCACCGGCGGCAATCACTGGGAAGTGTTGATGTTCTCCGCCACGGCGCCAGGGACGGGCGAACTCGTGATCGAGCAGCGCCGCCCCTGGGAAACCGACGAACCGGCTAGCGACACTTTCCGCGTCACGATCGTGGCGCAGTAGCCAATCGCGCGCCGCTGCTCTGCAGCACGCCACTGCCGAGAATGGGTGCGAGGAACGTTACCAGCAGACCGGTGTTCGAGAGCGCGTTCACTGGCGCCCCGAGTGCGACCGATATGATCGAGTCGATCACGTACCAAACCACGATCGAGAGCGTCAGTGTCCGCCACGCCGGCGCGCCGACTGTATCGGCTGCGCTCACCAATCCAAGAATAGCGATCGCCCAGCCGATCATCACCGCGCCCAGCAACGACGCCGTCAGCTGTACGTCTTGCCCATAAGGGCTCACGCCATCGATCGGCCAATAGATAGTGTCGTAGAACAGCCGCACGCCACCTTCGAGCGCGGGCACGGCCGCTGCTGCGAACAGGGCGCCGATGCCCATCACCGCCCAGCACCAAACCAGCATCCAAGTTTTCCAAAAACCTGTCATGTTTCGCTCCTTTGCATTGATGGCCAAGGGTGAGCGCGAAGAGGGAATGGCTGCAATTCCCCGCGAGGTAATGGACAGGCGCAGGCGCGAGCGGGAATAGTCGCGCCCATGGCAGTGACCGATCTCGACGATGGCGGCTTTGGCGCCGCACTCCGCGCTTGGCGGCGCGCGCGTGGCTTGAGCCAGCTCGATCTAGCGCTCGCCGCCGACGCGTCGCCGCGACACCTCTCATTCCTGGAAACCAACCGCGCCAAGCCGAGCCGCGACATGGTGCTGGCTCTGGCCGACGCGATGGTGTTGCCGCGCGCCGCTTGCAACACGCTGCTGAACGCCGCCGGCTTCGCCGCACTCTTTCCGGTGACGCCACTCGACGCCGCAGCACTCGGCCCTTTGCGCGCGATCCTCGATGAGATGATGCGGCGCCATGCGCCGAACCCGGCTTTGCTCTGCGATCGGCATTGGACGGTGCTCGATGCAACCCCAAGCGCACGCATGCTGCTCGCGGGCTTGGCTGGCGACAGTGGCGAGATGAATGTGGTGCGTATGCTGGCGAAGAGTCCGCTCGCGCCGCAGGGCATCGCGAACTACCCGGAAGTGTTGCAAGAGATGACCGGCCGCATTCGCTTGGAGGCGCTCGAGGCTGGCGCCGATCCGGTGTTCACCGAACATCTGCGCGCGTTGGAGGAGGCGATGCGTCGCCATCCGTCGACGGGCGCAACGCAGCGCCGGCCGCTGGCGCCGATCATTCTGCGAAGCCCCGGCGGCGATCTTAGCTTTCTCTCCACCATCGCTCATTTCGGCACCAGCGAGGATGTCACCGTCCGCGACCTCCGCCTCGAACTGCTTTTCCCGGCCGACGACGCAACGCGCGCCGCAATGGCTGCGCTGGCCTAGGGCGAAGGCTGTCAGCCGCCAAGGCGGCGTGCTAGCCGGAGCGGCATGTTCGCCCTGGCGTTTCAACTCCTGCTCTACATGGCCGCCGTCGCCGGCATCGTTGGCGGTACGCTCGGCATGATCTTTTTTGCCGGCGGGGCGATGAACCAGGCGCGGCCGCCAGAAATGCGCCGCCGCCGCTGGGCGCTGGCCGCCCTTTGCCTGGGCGGCATCGTCGCATCCGCCGTCCTGGGGTTTGTAGGCATCCCGTCGATACTCTATCTGGCTCAACAATGAGCGAGCTTCTGCGAGACCTCTGGTACTTCGCCGCGACGTCGCGCGAGTTGAAGAACGGCGGCATGTTCCGCCGCGAAATTCTGGGCGAACCGGTGCTGCTCGGGCGCGACGAGGAGGGCAACGCGTTCGCGCTGCGCGACATCTGCCCGCATCGCGCCGTGCCGCTGTCAGCCGGGCGCGTGTGCGCCACCAACGGCGTGCAAACCGTCGAGTGCCCGTATCACGGCTGGCGCTTCGGCACGCAGGATGGCGTGTGCAAACAGATTCCGTCGCTGGTCGAGGGCCAACCATACGAAGCCGGCCGCATCCGCGTGCGACGTTTCCCAACACACGAAGCCAATGGCATCGTGCTCGTCTTCGTCTCCAGCGATCAGCGTTTCATTGGCGAGCCGCCGCCGCCGCCGGAGTTTGGCTTGGCCGAACTCACCGAACCGAAATTCGTCATCGACCGCATCTTCGCGGCCACCATGGACAACGCCGTCGTCGGCCTGATGGACCCCGCGCACGTACCGTACGTGCATAGCCAGTGGTGGTGGCGTCCGCCGAGCACGGGCAAGAAGCTCAAGGAAAAGCGCTTCGTGCCGCGCGCGCGCGGCTGGGCGATCGAGCGGCACAAGCCGGCGTCAAACTCGCTTGCCTACAAATGGCTGTTCGGCGGCGATGTGACGACGGAAATCTCGTTCATGCTGCCGGGCTTCCGCTGGGAAGTGGTGGAGACGCGGAAAGCGCGGCTCTTCACGCTGACCTGCCTCACGCCCGAAAACGAAAACTCAACTCGCATCACGCAAATCACCTATTGGCGCGATGCGTTGCTGCTCGATGTATTGAAGCCGATCCTCATCCCGGCCGGCCGCGAGTTTCTCGATCAAGACGGCCGCATGGTCGATCTACAAAACAGCGGCTTGGCCTACAGCCCGTCGATGCTGTGGATCGACGATATCGATGTCCAGGCCAAATGGTATCTGAAGCTCAAACGCGAATGGACCAAGAGCCGCGAAGAGAGCCGCGACTTCGTCAACCCGATCGAGCCGACGACGCTGAAGTGGATGAGCTAGTATGGAGCGCGGGCGTCCTCGCCCGCATAGCTGCCTAGATCGAAACGCGGCGAGTACGCCCGCGCTCCATATCACTCCGCCGCCAACACCACATCGATCCGCACTTGACGCGGCTCGTTGCCTTCGCCCGGCATGTCTTCTTCCAGCACCAGCGTGGCTGGCGTATCGGTCGCCACCGAGAAGGCGAGCGTTGCGTCGAACTGCTTGTCGCCAGGATCGGTCCAGTTCACGCGTGGCGTGGCCGGGCCTTCGGCGATCACCGCGCCTTGGGCGTCGAGCAACCGCACCGGGAACTGGTTCTCGAAGTACCAATTACCCGGCGCTGTTCCGGTGATGGTGACCGGGCTTGTTATGCGTGCGCCGGGCGCAGGCGCGTCGACGATTGCGAGATTGCCGATGCTGGCGGCCTCGACTGGCGCATCCGGGGCGGTCGCGGTTGGCGGCGTGCACGCGGCAAGCGCGGCGATCAGCGCCAGGGCGCAAAGTTTGCGAAGCATAGTCATTCTCTCTGATTTCTGTTGTTTGGCGCGGCGGCGGCGGCAACAAGGCGACACGGAGTATCTCCATGGCGCGTCTGCACCTCGAACGCCACCTCGTTTCTCGCATCGGCTGGCTGCGCGCCGCCGTGCTCGGCGCCAATGACGGTATCGTTTCGACCGCAAGCTTAATCGTCGGCGTCGCTGCGGCGTCCGCTACGCGCGGCGATATCCTCGTCGCGGGTGTCGCGGGCCTCGTTGCCGGCGCGATGTCGATGGCGGCGGGGGAGTATGTGTCGGTCAGTTCGCAGTCGGACACCGAGCAGGCCGATCTTGCGCGCGAACGGCGCGAATTGGCCGACGATCCAGAGTTCGAAACGGCGGAACTTGCGGCCATCTATACCAATCGCGGCCTAGAGCCTGCCCTCGCCAAACAAGTCGCGCAGCAATTGATGGCCAAGGATGCACTCGGCGCCCACGCGCGCGATGAGTTGGGCATTTCGGACATGACCACGGCGCGCCCGATCCAGGCTGCGCTAACGTCAGCCGCGACATTCGCCACCGGCGCTGCACTGCCGCTGCTGGTCGTCCTCCTCGCGCCGCCGAGTGCGCTGATCTGGGCGACGTCGCTCGCTTCGCTTGTCTTCCTCGCCGCGCTTGGCTTTGTCAGCGCCAAGACGGGCGGTGCAGGCGCGTGGAAGGCGGTGGCGCGCGTCACATTCTGGGGCGCCATCGCGATGGCGGTGACGGCGGGGATCGGCGCGCTGTTCGGCGCGGTGGTTTAGTCGCCGCTGCTGAAGATGGCGCGTGCGATTTCTGCTTCGCGGCGCAGATTAATGACCTGGCGCGCGATCTCATCGGGCACGCCGACGCCGTTCAACAGCGCTTCGCCCAATTGCAGCGCCGCTTCGATCGAGTCGGGACTCGCGAGCGTAGCGCCCGCCGCATGCAAGCGCCGCGCATGATCGCTGTCGCGTGCGCGCGCATAGACCGGTACTTGCGGCCAAGCTTCCCGGGCTTCCTTCACGATGCGATCGACTGCGTCGGCGTCATTGATGGTCACGACGATGGCGGCCGCGTGCGGGGTGCCGACGGAGGTCAGCATTTGGCGGCTGGAGGCGTCGCCGAAATAGGCGGCGCGTCCGGTTTCGCGCATGCGGTTCACGGTCGAAGCATCGCCTTCTATGGCGATGTGCGGGATTTCTTGCGCATCGAGAATGTCGGCCAGCGTTTGGCCCACACGCCCGAAGCCGGCGATGACGACATGGCCTGATTGCAAGGTGGCGTCGGAAGGCGGCGCGTCTTTTTTGGCGTCGCCACTCAATTTGCGCGCAACGCGCGCGCCGAGGCTTGCGACGATTGGTGTGATGAAGATTGAGAGCGCGGTGACGATCAGCATGTAGTTGGCCGTGTCGGCGGGGATGGCTTGGCCCGCTTGCGCCGCCGCGATCACCACGAACCCGAACTCGCCAGCTTGGCCGAGCAGAAAGCCTGTCTCGATCGCGCGCGGCCAGGTGAGACCGAACATCCGGCCGAGCACACCGATAATGGTGATCTTCAGCGCAAAAAGCCCGAACACGCCGAGCAGGATCATCGCCGGTTGGCTGAGCAGCAACTGAATGTCGATCTGCATGCCGACGGTGACGAAGAAGAGCCCGAGCAGCAAATTCTTGAACGGGTCGAGGTCGGCTTCGATCTGATGGCGAAACTCTGTCTCCGCCAGCAACAGCCCCGCCAAGAAGGCGCCAAGCGCCATCGAGAGCCCGGCCATCTCAGCAGCGGCGGCCATGCCGATCGCGGCGAGCAGAGCGGCGGCGATGAAGATTTCGCGGCTGTCGGCGGCGGCGACCCAGCCAAACAAAGGCCGGAGCAGCAAGCGTCCGATCACCAAAATCGCCGCGAGCGCCGCAAGCGCCGTCAGCAGCGCGATCCAGACTTGGTTCTCACCGAATGCATCGGCGCCGGGGCTGAGCGCGGCCACCAGAAACAGGATCGGGACGACCATGAGATCCTGCATCAGCAGGATCGAGAATGAGGTCCGCCCAACGGTTGAGGCCGCTTGGCGCCGTTCACGCAAAAGCTGCAACACCAAAGCCGTGGACGAGAGCGCAAAGGCCAAGCCCAGCACCGCCGACACCGCAAAGCTGTTGCCGAACGCCATCGCGACCGCGCCGATCGCCAGCGCGCTGACAATGACTTGCGCCAAGCCCAAACCAAACACGAAGCGCCGCAGCGCCCACAACCGCTCGAACGAGACTTCGAGCCCGATCACGAACAGCAGGAAGACGACGCCCAACTCGGCCAGAAAGAGCGTCGGCGCCCCTTCCTCCAACTCGAACGCCCCGAGCCATGGCCAAGTCTCAGCCAAGCGCCCCAGCACGTGGGGGCCCATAGCCACGCCGATCAGGAGAAACCCCATGACCGCCGAGAGCCGCGCTTTCCGTAGCGCCGGCACCACGACGCAGGTGGCCGCCAAGAACACCAGCGTCTGGGTAATGACCTCGGCGCTGCCGCTGCCGTGCTGCATCGAAAACTCGCTTCGTTAGGGCGCCGCAAGGTCGGGCGCGAACGTCGCATTCGCAAGTGCGAAAAGGTTAGCTAGGTTGGCCCGACTCGCGAGGACCCATGGCTGATCTTGTCCCCCAACTCGACACCGTCGCCAATGCAGCAGGCGCCTATGCCGACGCCGCGCGCGAAGCCGTGCGGGCGCGTGTCGCCAAGGGTGGAAAAATCGACCGCCGCGCCGTCGACCGCGAACAGCACGTCGTTCACGGCCTGGCCTGGGTCGCCACCTATGCCGAAACGCTGCGCGAAGTCCGCGACTGGGCCCGGGCGCTAACCGAGCAGGGCGCATTCGGCGAGACGGAACAGTTGTTGGCGAAG
This sequence comes from Hyphomonadaceae bacterium, assembly GCA_022841905.1. Lineage (GTDB taxonomy): Bacteria > Pseudomonadota > Alphaproteobacteria > Caulobacterales > Aquidulcibacteraceae > Vitreimonas. The sequence goes on from JALHQO010000003.1 coordinate 187,389, forward strand.
TTGCTGGCCAGCGAATACGCCGCCCAACTCGCCGGCGGCTTGCCGATGACGCAAGTGGAGATCATTCGCCCGAGCGATTTCGGCGTCGAGGCGCCGACGGCTTCGCTGGCGATCACGCAAGACGAAAAAACGCGCCTCGCGGTTCTGCTGCGCGACGGCCGCGGCCGCGCGACATTGGAGAACACCGGCCTCGACGCCGACTTCGAAATGATCCGCGATCAGTTCCGCAAGTTCGCCGACGCCGAAGTGATGCCGCACGCGCATGGTTGGCACATGCGCGACGAACTGATCCCGCTCGAAATTCTCCAGCAGATGGGCGAACTCGGGGTCTTCGGGCTGACTATCCCGGAAGAGTTCGGCGGCAGCGGTCTTGGCAAGACAGCGATGTGCGTGGTCTCGGAAGAACTATCGCGCGGCTATATCGGCGTCGGCTCGCTGGGCACGCGCTCGGAGATCGCAGCCGAACTCATCCTCACCGGCGGCACGGACGAGCAAAAAGCTTACTGGCTGCCGAAAATCGCGACGGCGGAAATTCTGCCGACCGCCGTGTTCACCGAACCGAACACGGGCTCCGATCTGGGCTCGCTGCGAGCGCGGGCGGTGCAGCAGGGTGAAGATTACGTCGTCACCGGCAATAAAACCTGGATCACGCACGCGGCGCGCGCCGACGTGATGACGCTGCTCGTGCGCACCGATCCCGCGACGGACAATTTCTCCGGTCTCTCCATGTTGCTCGCGGAAAAGCAGCGCGGCGATGACGCCAATCCGTTCCCGACACCCGGCATGAGCGGTGGCGAGATCGAAGTGCTCGGCTATCGCGGCATGAAGGAATACGAGATCGGCTTCGACGGTTTCCGCGTGCCGCAAGCCAATTTGCTTGGCGGCGTCGAGGGCCAAGGCTTCAAGCAATTGATGGCGACGTTCGAAAGCGCGCGCATCCAAACCGCCGCCCGCGCTGTCGGCGTGGCCCAATCGGCGCTTGAACTCGGGCTGCAATACGCGCTTGAACGCAAGCAATTCGGCGCCGAGATTTTCGAGTTTCCGCGCGTCGCCAACAAGCTCGTGATGATGGCGGCCGAGATCATGGCCGCGCGCCAGATCACCTATTTCGCGGCGCGGCGCAAAGACAGCGGCAAGCGCTGCGATGTGGAGGCCGGCATGGCCAAGCTGCTGGCTGCGCGCGTGGCGTGGGCGGCGGCGGATAACGCGCTGCAAATCCACGGCGGCAACGGCTTTGCGCTCGAATATCCGATCAGCCGCGTCCTGTGCGACGCGCGTATTCTCAACATTTTCGAAGGCGCCGGCGAAATTCAGGCTCAAGTGATTGGCCGCAGATTGTTGGAAGAGGGCGCGAACTAGGTCTCAGGTGGTCGGGTGTCAGCTTGTCAGCGCGGCTTATCCCTGGCACCTGACAGGCCGACACCTGAAACCTGTGAGCACCGATGCGCCTTCTAATTCTTGCAGCTCTCTTCACGCTCGCCGCTTGCGGTCAGCCGCAATCGGCCGGCTATCCGCCGGAGATCGAGTTGAACTTCCGCAATGCCTGCCAAGCGCAGAGCCCGCCGGACGGCGTCTGCTCATGTGTCTGGCAACGGATCGTCGCCGAAGTGCCGCCGGAGGATTTCATCGCTCTGGAGCGGCTGCCGATGACCGAGCGGCTGGCGCATCCGCTGACTGAACAGATCAACAATTTCGCCTTGGCCTGCGCGCCTGAGCCCGAAATCCCGGTCGATGGGGAACCGCAACCCGCTCCTTGACGTTAGGCGGGATCATGCTGCGCATCACCCCTCGTATTCTGGCCGTCGCCTGCATCGCCAGCGGGCTCATAACGGCAGCATGCGCGTCTTATGCGCCGACCCCCAGCTCCGATCTCGCCGGCACCAACTGGGCCGTGCAATCCATCGATGGCCAGCCGACTTCTGTGCGTTCGCCGTCCGTGCAGTTTGCCGCCGAGGATCGAATCAGCGGCGCTGGCGGCTGCAACAGCTTCTCCGGCGTCTATGAAGCCGCCAATGGCGCCATCAGCGTCCGCGCGTTGGGCCGCACGGAAATGGCCTGCGACGGCGGCGTCATGCGTCAGGAAGATGCGTTCTTTGCCGTGCTCGACGGCGCCGCGCGCTATGCGCGCCAGCAGGATCGCCTCGTCATCACGGCCGATGACGGCCGCGCGCTTGTGCTCGCCCCGCTTTAACGACGTTATCCCGCTTCTCTCTTAACCGTGTTGGCGCATACTGCTTGTCAGTACGCGGCAATTTTTGCCGCCTCGCGGAGGCAGGCCCATGCGCCTGAGCTTGATCGCAATCGCAGCTTTAGCTTTGCTCGCCAGCTGTGGGCAGCCAGCGGCAAACCCTTATCCTGAAAGCGCCCGCGCGCGCTTCGAAGTCTCGTGCCCAAGCGATAGCCCCGTGTGCACGTGCACGTGGGACCGGCTCACGCGCACGCTGACCTACGAAGAATACGAAGCCGCGTTGGAGCGCTTCCGCGAAACCGGGCTGATGGAGCCCAAGGTCACGCGGGCGCGCACGCAATGCATCGAGCGTCACCGCGAGTAGGCGTCAGGCTTTCTTGCGGAAGAGCATGGCGTCCAGGCTCCACGGCCCGCCACCAGCGGCTGCGATGTAGAGAAACACGAAGCAGTAGAGGATCGCCGCGTCGCCGCCGTTCTGCACCGGGTAGGTCGATGCCGGCGCGTGGAACATCCAGTACGCCACCGCCATCATGCCTGAGAGCACGAACGCAACTGGCCGCGTGAACAGGCCAACCAGCAACAACGCGCCGCCGAACGTCTCCAGAATGCCGCCAACCCACATCAGCGTCATCGGCTCAGGCGCGACAGCGAACATTTCCGTCGGCGGAAAGCCAAACAGTTTGGTTGTGCCGTGCGCGATGAACAGCAGCGCGCTGACGATGCGCAGCACGCTTAGAAGCGGCCCTGAGAATTTGTCGAGAAAGCCCATGCAATATCCTCCCGCTTCAGGTGTCGGCTTGTCGGGCGCCCGGTGTCAACGCCGCTCGCCTGACACCCGACACCCGACACCTAGGTGGAGCGCCGACTTTGCAGAGCCGCGAATAGAGTGCCGTCGTCGAGCAGATCAAGCTCCCCGCCAACCGGCACGCCGTGTGAGAGGCGGCTGATGGTGATGCCGAGCGAATGCAAGCGCTCAGCCAGATAATGCGCCGTCGTTTGGCCATCGACCGTGGCTGACAGCGCCAAGATGATTTCGCGCACGCCAGGCGCGCTGGCGCGTTCGAGCAGCTTCGGTATCCGCAGATCGTCCGGCCGCACGCCGTCGAGCGCCGAGAGCACGCCGCCGAGCACATGGTAGCGTCCCTTGAACGCGCCCGCGCGCTCCAGCGCCCAAACATCGCCGACCTCGGCGACAACGCAGATCACGCCGTCGTCGCGATCATGCGCCGAGCACAGCGCGCACGGATCTTGCGTGTCCAAAGCACCGCAATTCGAGCATGCGCGCACTTTCTCCGCCGCCAAAGTCAGCGCCGCCGCCAGCGGCGACATCAGCTGATCCTTCTTCTTCAAAAGCTGCAGCGCCGCCCGCCGCGCCGAACGCGGCCCAAGCCCCGGCACTTTCGCCAGCAGCGCGATCAGCGCCTCGATCTCAGGGGCGGCGGTAATGGATTTGGCGCGCATTTAACTTCCGGACGAATGCAAGACTAAAGCTGCGCCGGGTTTGGCAGTGTCCAACGCTTGGGTCGGCGCAGGGACCATTGGCAGTAGATCGGCCAGACGATTGGTCCGTGCTCTCAAAACGATGATGGCTAGATCATGCGTGGCGAGGTTTTGCTGGTGTGCGAGATTAGTGTCCGCTGTGACGAACACGTCGAATGCATTTGCTACGAGACGCAGCAACGCCCCGTTCTTCACGCCAGTCCAACCCGCTTGCTGCGCGGTTACCACCTCATGGCCAGTCATGTGCTTTGCAAGTCGGCGATCGACGCACTCGTCCAGAAACACTCTCACGGCAGCGTTTCTAGCAAGCTGTCCTTGGCGGCTTCTAGGAATGCGACGACCTTCGCGCGAGACACGCTGGGAAATCCGTCGAGAAAATCGTCAATCGTGTCGCCCGCTTCGATATAATCGAGCAACGTCTGCACCGGCACCCGCGTGCCGACGAATACGGCCGCGCCGCTCATCACCTCAGGGTCGCGGGAGACGACTGTTTCGCTCATGTCCTTAGAATAGGCGCGCCGCCCGTCTGCGACAACGCCCTAACGCCGCATCCCAGCGCTAACCCGGCAGTTTGCGGATGTGGTCGGGCACGGCTTGCCGCTTGCGATACTCGGCGGGTGATTCTCCCACATAGCGCCGGAATATCCGGCGGAAGGAGGCAGAGTCCGCGTAGCCGACCTTTTCGCCGATCGTTTCGACGGCGTCATCGCTCGTCTCGAGCATTTGCTTGCTCTCTTCCACGCGCAGCCGCTGCACGTATTCGAGCGGCGCATAGCCGGTGGCGGCCTTGAAGCGGCGCGCGAACGTCTTATCCGAGAGCTGCGTGCGGGCGGTCATGGCGCTGACGATGTCGGGCACGGCGTAATTTTCTGCCGCCCATTCTTGCACGGCGTGGATGGCGCCATCGTCGCGCTGCGGCTTGGTGACGAAGCGTGTGTACGGATTTTGTCCCTGATGGTGCCAATCGAATAACGACATCTTCGCCAGCCGCCGCGCTTCTTCTTGGCTCACGAAACGCCCAACCAGATAAAGCACGAGATCAGTCCAAGACGTCGCGCCACCCGCAGTGACGATGCGCCCGTCCTCGTCTGCGGCGACGATGATGCGGTCTCCGCGCACTTTGACCTTTGGATATTCTTTGCGCATCGGCTCAACGAAAGCCCAGTGCGTGGTCGACTCGCGTCCATCGAGCAAGCCTGCTTCCGCGAGTACAAACGAGCCAGTGCAAGACGAAACAACGCGTGCGCCATTGACGTGCGCCGTCTTGATCCATGTGAGCACATCCGGATTGCTGCGCCCAAACTCGGCGCCGGAGGTGATCAGCACAGATGGCACGAAGATGATGTCCGGATCGGCAAGAGAGGCAAGCGTCGCTTGCGGATTGATCTCCATGCCGGTGCTGGTTTTCATCACGGCTCCGTCGAGCGAGACCACTTGCGGCGCAAACGCCGGCGCTTCCGCTTCACCCATCACCCGATTCCACAAAACGCCGACTGCCCAGAGCGCGTCATGGATGCCGAGCGCCACCCAAGGCTCGACTTCCGGGGTCGCCAGGATCGCTACGCGGATCGGCCGTTGCACGCTTGATCTCCCTTTTTGTCCATTTTGCCTCTATCAAGGGGGTTCCGCCACTCCAAGGCGCCGCGCGAAGAGGGCATTGGTCTCCTCGCGGGTGGACGCAAAGGAGGCACGTGAGTGCAACAGCATACGTATCAGACACTGCTCGATGTTTCGAAGCGCGTGAACTGGCGCATCGATGACATTATCGGTGGCGACAAGAAACTCGATTTCAGCAAACCGTTCCTGCCGGAAACGTTCTCTCGCACCGAAGCGCTGGCGTTTCTCTCCGATCGCGAGCGGCTGACGCTCAACCACATTCGCGCGCATGGCTATCTCGCCATGTTTGGCCTGGTGGAGGAGTGCATCCTGCCGTTCGTGAATATGGCGATCGAGCACGATGAGGGCGAGCCGCATCGCATACCTGCGCTGCAGCAATTCGCGGAGGAGGAGGTCAAGCACATGGAGCTTTTCCGCCGCTTCCGCCGCGAATTCGCCGACGGCTTCGGCAGCGAGTGCGGTTTCATCGGCCCGCCGGAAGCGGTGCGCGACGCGTTTCTAGCGCATCACCCGATGGCCGTAGCGATCGCCACACTCGGCATCGAGTGGATGTCGCAAGCGCACTATGTTGAGAGCGTCCGCGACGACGGCGACCTCGATCCGCAGTTCAAGAGCTTGCTCAAGCACCATTGGCAGGAAGAGTCGCAGCACGCCCGTATGGATGCGCTCTTGCTCCAAGAGCTCGCGCGTCACGCGACGCCGGATGTGGTCGAGCGCGCGATCGACGAGTATTTCGAGATCGGCGCCTTCCTCGACGGCGGCCTAAAGGGCTTGGCGCAGCTCGATCTCGAAAGCTTCGAACGCGCGACAGGGCGCACGCTCACCGCCGATCACCGCGAAGAATTCTTGGCGGTGCAGTTCCAAGCCCTGCGCTGGACGTTCCTCGGCTCCGCCATGCGCAACAAGAACTTCTTGGCGGCGCTCGGCGAACTCGGCGGCAATGCGCGGGCGCGCGTTGAAGAAGCCTCGGCGATGTTCTGCTGAATTTGAGCGGCCGGCGGCGTTCGCGCCGCTGGCTGCTCAGAACGGCATTTTGAAGCCGGGCAAAATCCCTAGGCCGCCGCTCAGGCCCTTCATCTCTTCGCCTTGCGCGTCTTCGAGTTTGCGGCGGGCGTCGTCGTGGGCGGCTTTGATCAGGTCTTCGAGAATTTCGCGGTCGTCGCTCATCAGCGACGGATCGATCGAAAGCCCGATCATCGCGTTCTTGCCGGAGAGCTTCAGCTTCACCATGCCGCCGCCGGCCGAACCTTCGACTTCCATGGCTTCGAGCTTCTTCTGCGCCTCGTTGATCTTGGCCTGCATGGCCTGCGCCTGGCGCATGATCTGCGAGATGTCTTTCATCGGTCGGCTTCCTTCTTGCGCGCGGGCGAGGGCGCGCCGGGTTTAGCTTGCGGCATCTGCACGACGTCAGCGCCCTGCGTTTCCTCAATGGGCGCACGCACAGCGCTAATCTCGGCGTCCGGAAAATACTTCAACGCCTCCGCCACAAACGGCTGGCGCTTCAATTCTTCAAGCGCTTTCGCCTCTTCGCGGCGACGGCGTTCGGTCAAGCTCTCGACGGGCGCGGCCGGCGCATCGGCGGCGCGCACCGTCCATTCGAACGGCGAGCGCTCCTCCAGAAACGCCTTCAAGCGCCGCACCAAATCGCGCGGCTGGTCCGGCGTCGCGACAAACACGATCTCACCGTTCGGATTGAAGCGCGTGATCTTCAACCTCTCGAGCGTGATTTCCAGATCGACATCGCGCTCCTCGGCGACCAGGCGAATGACGTCCTCATACGACGCGATGCCAGTGGGCGAGGGCAGCGCTTCTTCTTGGACCGCCGGCGTCTCACTGGCGGTTTTTGCAACAGGCGCTGCCGGCGCTCCGTTGATCGCGGCTTCTTTGCTTGACGCTTTCGGCGCCGCCGGCGAGACGCCTGCGGTCCAAGACGCCCCATCGCGCAGCATCCGCGCTGCGTCTTCCGGCGGCGGCATATTCTGCGCCGCGCACAGGCGCACCATCGCCATCTCAACCGCCGCGACCGGGTCGGGCGCCTTGCCGGCTTCTTCCAACGCCTTCAGCAGCATCTGCCACAGCCGCGACAGTTGCGCTGGCGTCAGCTGCTCCGCGAGCCCGCGCACGCGTCCCACCCAGTCAGCGCCGCCAATGATCCGCGCGTCGGCGCCGAGCGCTTGCGCGCGCGCGGCTTCGTGGCCGATGTCCAACAGATCGCGCAGGATCAGCGTTGGCTCCGCGCCGCTATCATACTGGCTGCGCACTTCGGTGATGGCGGTTCTTGCATCGCCTTTGGCGATCGCGTCGAAGAGATCAAGGATGCGGCCGCGATCGGCGAGGCCCAGCATCTCGCGCACGTCGGCGGCACTCACGCTCGCGCCGGGCTTTTGCACCAAAGCTTGATCCAGCAGCGACAAGCCATCCCGCGCCGACCCTTCCGCCGCGCGCGCGATCAGCGCCACGCCATCGGGATCAACCTTCACGCCTTCCTTGGCGCAGATATTGGTCAGGTGTTCCGCCAGCCGCTCGCTATCGATGCGCTTCAAATCGAAGCGTTGGCAGCGCGACAGCACCGTGACCGGCACTTTGCGGATTTCTGTCGTCGCGAAAATGAACTTCACGTGCGGCGGCGGCTCTTCGAGTGTCTTCAGCAGGCCGTTAAAGGCCTGCGTCGAGAGCATGTGCACTTCGTCGATGATGTAAACTTTGAAGCGCGCCATCACCGGCGCGTAGCGGACGCTGTCCAGAATTTCGCGGATATCGCCGATGCCGGTGCGCGATGCGGCGTCCATCTCGTGCACGTCTGGGTGGCGGCTCTCCATGATCGCCTGGCAGTGCTCGCCCGGCGGGTCGAGATCGACGCTCGGCGCATTGATGTCGCCGCGTTGATAATTGAGCGCGCGCGCCAGCAGCCGCGCCGTTGTCGTCTTGCCGACGCCGCGGACGCCGGTGAGCATGGTGGCGTGCGGGATGCGCCCGAGTGCGAACGAATTGGCGATGGTGCGCACCATCGCTTCCTGGCCGATCAGGTCCTCGAAGGTCTTCGGCCGGTACTTCCGCGCCAGCACGACATAGCCGGGGCCGGTCGTATCGTCGCCGAAAAGGCTGGAGTTAGAGGATTCGCTCACCGGCCAAACCTAGGGCTTTCGGGCCGGAATAACGACCCCTCGGCGGCCGTTACCGCCGCGTTTACCAACCCATGCCTACCACAAGGGAAAGCGCCCTGGGGAGGGACGATTGACACGCGAACCGCCGTCCCGGCGCACTTGGATCATGACTATCCGGCGTTTCGCCGAGGTCGCCTGGACCCGCCACGGGCCCACCCGATACTTGTCGGTGGCGGCCACGCCGATCGTCGTTGCGCTGATCGTGCCTGGCTGGTGGTGGTTGGGCTGCGCCGTCGGGGCCGCGATCGGGGTCATCATCGACCTTCGTACGCAGCGCGCCTTCCAACGCCTGGCCGAGCATGTGGAGGAGGTCGACGACGACGATATCCACGTCGCGGTGACGAACTACGTCTGGGCGATCGCCGCCACCACGACCGCCTACGTGCTGCCCTACACGCTGCTCGCGTTTTCACCGCAGCCCGGCCCGGTGATCGGGCTGCTCTTCTGCGCGGGCGCAGCCCTCATCTGTTCGACGCTGCATGTGATGACGTCGACCATGGTGTTTTACACCATACCCACGGTGTTCCTGGGGCTGGTGCTCAACGCTGCCGATCTAACGATCGGCGCCAACAAATTCGTTCTCGCCGCCATGGCCGCCTTGGTCGGCGTCAACGCCATCATGGCGGCGCGCGCCGGCGCCCGCAGTTTCGGCGATCTCATCGCCGCAAGACAACGCGCGGAGGAGGCGGCCGAGGATTTGGAAGCGCGCGTCAAGCAGCGCACCGCCCAACTCGCCATCGCCACCCAGCGCGCGCAAGCGGCGAACCGCGCCAAATCCATGTTCCTGGCCAATATGAGCCACGAATTGCGCACGCCGCTCAACGCCGTCATCGGCTATTCCGAGATCATCGAGGAAGATCTCGCCAGCGGCGAAACCGAACAGAGCGCGGCTGATCTCAGCCGCATCCGCAGCTCCGCCAACCATTTGCTGGCGATGATCAACGAGGTGCTTGATCTCTCGCGCATCGAAGCCGGCAAGCTCGAACTGCGGCCGGCCGATTTTGATTTAACCGCCCTGCTGCGCGCTTCGCTCGACACGGTGAGGCCGATGGCTTCGAAAAATCGCAGTCTGTGTCAGCTCAATGTCACCGCCAGCATCGGCGCGGTTCATCTGGACGAAACGCGTGTGCGCCAGTGCGTGCTCAATCTGCTCTCTAACGCCGCTAAGTTCACGCAAGCCGGCGTCATCGCGCTCGATGCGCGGCCGTGCCGGATCGGCAGCGTCGAGGGCGTGGCGATCTCGGTGCGCGACACGGGGCCCGGCATTCGCGAGGAACAGCTGGCGCGCCTGTTTCAGCCCTTCGTGCAAGCCGACAACTCGCACACGCGCGTCCATGACGGCGCCGGCCTCGGCCTCGTCATCACGCGGCGCCTGGCGCGCGCCATGGGCGGCGACGTGCAAGCCACGAGCAAACTCGGCGAAGGATCAACCTTCACGCTCTACCTGCCGCTGCGCATGACAAACGCGCAGGCGGTAGCGGCCTAATTGCCCAGAAATACCAGCCGCACGAAGGCGCGGTATTGCATGATCTGGCGCGACAGCACGCCGGGCTCGCTCAAGCTCTTCGACAAGATAATGCCGCCATCGGCCACGGCTGAGAGCATGTCGGCCATGTCGTCTAGATTGACTTCGATGCGCGACGGATAGCGCGCGGCGATCCGATCCAGCCGCTCGCGGAAACGGCGCCGCCAGATGCGGTGGCCCTCCGTCGTCATCTCGCGCACATCGCGGCTGAACATGTGGTCGGAATAGACATAGGATGAGACCAAGCAGCCCGGGTGACCATTCGGCAGATCGCCCATCACTTCCGCGAACAGCTTCAAGAAGATTAGGAAGCTATGCAGCGGGTCTTCGCTGAGCTCGTCGGCCTGTTTGAACAGCGCGTCGAACACCGACCATTCCGTATCGAGGTAGCGCTGCAGCAGCGCCTTCGCGAGATCGTTCTTATCCTTGAAGTGATAGAAGAAGCCGGACTTTGTAATCCCCGCTTCGGCGATGATCTCGTCGAGCGACGTGCCGGCAAAGCCTTTATGGAGCACAGCGTCCTGCGCGATATCCAGGATGCGCTCGCGCGTCTGCTCGCCTTTGCTCAGTGTCTGCACATTGGCCATCGGCTCAAACCTTCACCGCCAAAACCATACCACAAGTACTGTACCGCGAGTGCTTTTCTCACGCGTCCGTTATCAATCAGAAGCGCCGCTGCAATGCCTGTGACGCGCGTAACGGCCTTATTTTCCAAGGCCTTCTAGAAATCCGCAGGCGCTGCACCATGAGCTTTCTAGTTCGCCGTGCGGCGCGCCGATACACCCTTGGTCATCGTCAGCACAAGGGCTGACGCGATCACAACGAAGGGAACGTCAAATGTCACGCGGCTTCGCCGTCTTGGTTTCGGTCATCGTCTACTTGCACAGCCCATTGCCTGTGCTGGTCGCGAGCGCCGCCGGCGTCAGCTTCGCCTGACCGGCTAATCCTCAACCCAATTTCACCCGCGCCAACTCACCAAGCAGGGCGCGAAGGAGTCCTCCCATGTTTCTCAAAGACCGCTACGGCAACGCCAGTTCGACTGCCTCGTCAACCGCCATGGCCCATTATAACGAAGCGCTCGATCTGATCCGGCTCTATCGCGGCGATCCGATTGCAGCGCTCGATGCGGCGCTGGCCGAAGACCCGGAGTTCGGCGGCGCCTGGGCTGCGCGCGCGGGACTGCTCGTGCAACAGACCGATAAGGCTTACGCCGAAGAAACCGCGAAAAGCCTGCGCGCCGGCGCTGCCGCTCATCTGAACGATCGCGATCGCAAGCATTTGCAGGCGGCGACCGATTGGGCCGAAGGCCGCTACCAGGAAGGCACCATGCGTCTGGCGCGTATCGCGCAGGAAAACCCGCGCGATCTTTTGGCGCTGCAATACGCGCACGTCGGCTGCTTCTTCCTCGGCCTGCAAAGCGAATTGCGCGACTGGCCGCTGCAAGCGCTGCGCGCCTTCAAAAAAGGCGAGGACGGCTATTCCTACATCCAAGGTATGGCTGCGTTCGGCCTCGAAGAATGCGGCGACTATGCCCGCGCCGACATTTATGGCCGCCAGGCCGTCGAAGCCGATCCGCGCGATGGCTGGGCCGTGCACGCGGTGGCGCACGTCAACGAAATGCGCGGCGATCTTGACGCCGGCATCCCATGGCTGGCCAACAATGCCGATCAATGGGCGCCGGAGAGTGGCTTTGCCTATCACAATTGGTGGCACCTCGCTTTGCTCTATCTCGACAAGGGCGACACCGCGCGCGTGCTCGATCTCTATGATCAAAAAGTGCGGCCCAATCCCGACTCGAGCGTCATCCTCGAAGGCATCGATGCCTCGGCGCTGTTGTGGCGCTTGAAGCTCGAAGGCGTCGACGTCGGTAATCGTTTCGAACCAGTGGCCAACGCTTGGCAGCGTGCGAGCGAAGACGCGTTCTACGCCTTCAACGATCTGCACGCGATCATGGCCTTCCTCGGCGCCGGCCGCACCGGCGACGCCGAGCGCACGCTGAAAGCCATGCGCAATGCGGCGGCCGATAGCGGCGACAATGCGTACATGACGCGCAAGGTCGGCTTGCCGTTGGCGGAGGCGTTCGTCGCGTTCGAAGCGGGCCGCTACGGCGAGTGCGTCGAAAAGATCGCCGCCACACGCGGCATCGCCCAACGCTTCGGCGGCAGCCACGCGCAGCGCGACATCCTCACGCTGACAGCGCTGCATGCAGCCATTCGCGGTGGCTTCGCCTCAACCGCTGAGGCCTTCGCCGCCGAGCGCCTCGCCCACAAGCCGCAAAGCCCTTGGGCTGGCCGTCTTGCCCGTCAGGCCCGTGCTTTGAGCACCAAGGTCGCGGCCTGATCCAAAGAGCCGGCGGCGTCCTGCCCGCCGCCGCCGGCTCACGTCTTTTGATGGAGTGCTCCGATGAGAGCCGATTGTTCGTTCGTGCGCGCCGCCAACGGCTTGCGCTTTGCCTATGTCGAGCAGGGGGACCGTGACGGTGCGCCAGTGCTGCTGCTGCACGGCTACACCGACTCTCATCGCTCGTTCGATTTCCTGCGCGCGCACTTGCCGGAGGCGTGGCGCGTCATCGCCATGACCCAACGCGGCCACGGCCGCAGCGACAAACCAGCCGCCGGCTACGCGATGAGCGATATGGCGGCGGACGTTGCAGCCTTTCTCGATGCGCTCGGCATCGAGCGCGCGATATTGGTCGGCCATTCGATGGGCGCGTCCGTGGCGGTGGAAACCGCGGCGCGCTTTCCTGATCGCGTCGAAGGCCTCGCGCTCATCGGCGGTTTCGCCAGCTTCGACAAACCAGAGATCGCCGAACTCGCAACTCAGGTCGCGGCCTTCGGCGACGCCGTCGATCCGGAGTTTGTGTTGGCGTTCCAGGAAAGCACGATTGCAGACATGATCCCGCAACGCTTTCTCGATCTGGTCATCGCGGAAAGTCTGCGGTGCCCGGCCCATGCTTGGCGCGCGTTGCTCGAAGGCCAGCGCGCGTCAGAGACCGCCGCCAGGGCCAAGCAATGCATCGCGCCCGCCATGCTCATTCGCGGCGAGCACGACGCGTTCGTCCTGCACGCTGACCAGTTGGCGCTGCGCGACGGCTTCGGCTCGGCCCGCATCTACACCATCCCCGGCGCCGGCCATGCCACGCACTGGGAGCGGCCAGAACAGGTGGCCAGCCTCGTGCGCGCCTTGGTCGCCGAACTCGGCGACGCCGATCTCTTGCGCCACGGCGTGTTCGGCTGACGGTTCGCGCTTCAGGGGAAAGTGCAGACAGGACGACGACCCGTACGCAACCCGTTACGGCTGCTTCCTTCCGGACCTGACCGGGTTGGCGGGGCGGCCGTCCGCCGCCTGCCTGCGCGCCCCATATCGCCTTTGACGGGAACCGAGGCAAGGGGCGGAACGCCGCGCGCCGCCGTGCGTTAAGTCTGCGTCCAACCACTGGAAAGAGGCCGCGCACCAAAGGCGCGGAAACGCAAATGCTGCGCACCCTGGTTTTCGCTCTCGCTATCGGCCTTCCCGGCATCGCTGCGGCTGACCAGTTCCCGCAATCCGCCATCGGTGCGGAAGTGGTTGCCGACAACGGCGAAGTCGTTGGCCGCGTCGATCACATTGAGCGGGATGGCGATGGGCGCGTGGTGGCCGTTGAGGCCGGCGCGCTTGAGCCCGCCAGCGCGCCGTATGCGTCGCGCGAGCTTGTAGCCGAAAATACCGCGAATGCGCTTTACATCACCGATCGCCGCGACGATCAGCGCGAGCGCCCGGTTATCGATATGCGCTCGCGCAGCCGCTAACGAGGCCGTTGCAAGAGCGACACGCCCGCCCACACAAAGCCTGCGCCAAACAGCACGCCCGCCGCCATGAACCCGTAATCTGGCAGAGGCGCGGGCAACATGCCCAGCACGCCAGCGGCGATCACGCTGCCGAACCAGCATAGCGGCGGCGCAAACGGCCGCTCTCCTGCGCGGAGCCAGGCGAGCGCGAATGCCGTCATTGCAATGGCCAACGTCGCCGCGCCCTGCTCGTAGGTGCTGAAGCCGAACACGTCGGCATCCGGTCCGCCGATGAAGGATAGCGCCGCAACCGCGACGCCAAAGCTCGCCAGCCCCAGGAAGCCCAGCGCTTCGAAGCGGTCGAGATAAATGCCGATCAGGCCAAACAGGAAAAGCACGTCGATGGCGATGTACAGCCATTCCAGCGTCACCGGGTCCGATAGCGCGCCGAAGGACGAGACGATCCTGAGCCCGCCCCCGACGATGGCGGCGACCGCGGCGAGGCGAAAGAGGGCTGTGGCGTTCAGGCTGTTCATCAGCTCAGCCATGCGCCAAGCCAGCCGCGCTCCGCAACCCGGCGCCGACTAGGGAAAACCCCCGCCCCGAGGCGCCCGAAACTGCAAGCCGCACCCCCGGCCGACTGCCTTCGCTTGACGATATTGGCGGCGCTTCATACCTCAATGGGCATATGGCTATACGTCCCATCCTCGTCGCGCCCGATCCGGTGCTGAAGCAAAAGTCGCTGCCCGTCGAAGGGCCGGTGACCGACGCTCATCGTCGTCTGATGGATGACATGCTGGAGACGATGTACGCAGCCCCCGGCATTGGCCTCGCCGCCATCCAGATTGGCGAGCCGCTGCGCATTATCGTCATGGATCTGGCGCGCGAGGGCGAGCCGCCGCAGCCGCGCTATTTCGTCAACCCCGAAATCCTCACCCGCGCCGCCGAGACGCAACCTTACGAAGAAGGCTGCCTCTCCGTGCCCGACATTTACGAGGAAGTGCAGCGTCCCGATAAGGTGCGGCTGCGCTACATGAATTATCAGGGCGAAACGATCGAAGAGGATTGCGACGGCCTCTACGCGGTGTGCATCCAGCACGAGATGGATCACCTCGAAGGTATTTTGTTCATCGACCACCTCTCACGGCTGAAGCGCGAGAAGGCGCTGAACAAGCTGAAGAAGGCCAAGAAGCTGGCGGAAGAAGAGATCACGCCAGCACAGAAGTCGCACCGAATATAGGTCGCACCCCCTTTCGCGGCGCAGCAAACCCGTTAATCTCCGGCGCGAATTGCGGCGCACTGGCGCGCCCTGAAGTCTGGGGATTTTTCCATGTCTGAGGCCTTTGCCGGTTACGTCTGCACCTCCGCCGCGATCGACGCGGCCATCGCCGAACGCTCGATGCTCTCGCACCCGTTCTACCAAGCCTGGGAAGAGGGCGCGCTCACGCGCGAAGCGCTGAAGGAATATTCCAAGCAATATTTCCATCACGTCGAAGCGTTCCCTCGCGCCGTGAGCGCGGTGCACGCAAACTGCCCGAGCGCGGTCGGCCGCAAGCTGCTGGCGGAAAACCTCGCCGAAGAAGAAGGCTTGGGCCAAGGCAAAGACGATCACGCCACGCTCTGGCTCGGCTTTGCCGCCGGCATGGGCGCCGATGAAGGCGAAGTGCGCGGCGTCGCCGTAAACGCCGAAACGCAAACGCTGATCGACACTTTCCGCACGCTCTCGCGCAAATCCTACGCCTCCGGCCTTGGCGCGCTCTACGCCTACGAGAGCCAGTTGCCGGATATCGCCAAGACGAAGATTAAGGGTCTGGTTGAGCGCTATGATGTCAACGAAGCGGCGACGCTGAAATTCTTCGAAGCGCACGAACTGGCCGACATCGAACACTCGGACGTCTGCCGCGAATTGCTTGACGCGCTGCCGGAAGATCAACGCGCCGAAGCCCACGCCGGCGCCTGCGAACTCGCCGAAGCGCTGCGCCTGTTCCTCACCGGCATGCAACGCCAGACCGGCATGGTCTGCTGATCACCTACGATCGCTAACTGCGAAGCGCTCCTGTTCACGCAGGAGCGCTTTTTGTTTGGGGCCTACCGTCCCGCGACCTGCTTTTGCCCGCCATCGGCGGCGATCGGCGGCTCGATCGTCTCGCCCGCCTCCACTGGCGCGGCAGGCTTTCCGGCGGCGAAGAATTCCAGCTCCGCGTTGAGCGCGCCGCCGAGCAGGAACACCAAAGCCGTCACATAAAGCCAAAGCAACAACGCCACGACGCTGGCGAGCGAGCCATACGCCGCGCCAAACGCCGGAAACTCGCGCAGCGCAAATGTCAGCGTGCTTGACGCGATCAGCCAGAGCAGCGGCGCCAGCACCGCGCCCGGCCACAGCCAACGCCAAGGCGGCGGCCGCCGCCGCGGCCCCCAGCGATACAACAGAAGCGCCACGCCTATCGCCGCGCCGCCGAGCACCGGCCAGCGCAACACCAAGAGCCAAAGCTCGACGCTCGAATCGATGTGCAGAAACGCCAGCGCCAACGGCGCGACACCCATCAGCAGCACCGCCGCCACGCTCAGCCCCAAGCCGTAAAGCGTAAACATGCCCGCCGCGATAAAGCGGCGAAGCATTTTGCGTTGCTCGGCGCGGCGGTTGACGGCGGTCAGCGCCATCAACGTCCAGCGCGTGCCTTGCAGCGCGCTCCACAGCGCCAGGACGATGTTGAAGAGCGCGCCGAGCAACAGCCGATCATTGTTGCTCACCAGCAGACGCGAGACTTGTTCGTTGATGATCGTCACCACTGCGTCGGGCGCCACACCGCCGAGCGCGCGGATCTGCTGCGCCAGCCACTCCGGATCGCCGAAGGCGCCGACAAGCGCCGTCACCGCCGCCAGACCCGGTATCACCGCCATCAGCGCAAAGAACGCCACGCCGGCCGAGATCAGCGCCAGGCTGGCGCGCTCAGCCGTCGCGCCGACGCCCTTGAGCACGGCCCACCATTGAGCTGGGCTGAGCGACAGCGGGCCTTTGATTTCGGGTGTCGGATTTGCGGTGGGTTGCGTGCTCACGCGGCTCCAACACGTGCGCGGAACCTAAGGTTCCGCATGAGCACGCGCAGCGGCCACACCAATTGCGCCAAAGCGCCTTTACCAATCTCGTCGCGCACGCCCAGCGGCGCCGCGCATGGCCCCGGCAGGTGATATGTCCCGAAGGCTTGATCGAACACGGAAAACAGCGTCGCGAAATTCACGCCGGCGCCGCGCGCGTCGCGCACATGATGCCAGCGATGCATGGCGGGCGAAACGAACACGCGCCCGAGCGGCCCGTACGTCCACGGCAAATCCGTGTGAATGAACATGCCATAATAGTGACGCACCATGCCGTTGGCGACGACCGCCCAGATCGGCAGCCCGAGCAGCGCCAGCGCGCTCATGTCGATCAAAGTCGTGGTCAAGCGATTGAGCGGGTGGAAGCGCAAGCCGGTCGTCCATGTCATGCGCTCGTCGCTGTGGTGGATCGCGTGCCACGGCCAGATTAGACCGACATGCTCGAGGCGGTGGCGCCAGTAGGCGACGAAATCGCCGACGAAGAGTGCGACAAAAATAACGAGGGCCGCCGGCAGCGCCTCCCATTGCGCCGCGCTGAACAGACGCAAACCTTGCGCCTGCAGCCATGCGCCGACGCTCGCCATCATCAGCACAAGCAGCGGCGTTACAGCGACAATATCGAACGTGAAGAGCAGAAGATTGGTGCGCACTTCGCCGGTTGCGCGCCGCGCCGTGTGCAGCGCCTCTGCTCCGCGGAACGCCAGCGCCACGCCCGCAAAGATCAGCGCCGGCCAGAAGAGGCCAGCGTAGGCCGTCCAAAGTGGCCGGAGGAGGGCCTCGATCTGCATGTCAGACGAACAGTACGCCTTCGCTGATCTTCACCGCTTTGCCCGCGATGCGCGCGCCCGCCAGCGCGCCGTTTTCGATGTTCACTTCCAAGCCGATCAGCGAGGGACGGCCCATTTCGACGCCTTGCAGGATTGGCAGCGTGTGCCAGCCCTCCGGCAAATCCTCGAACCGCGCGAGCACGCCGGCGAACGCCGCTGCAGCGCTGCCGGTCGCCGGATCTTCGACGATGCCGATCTCCGGCGCGAACATGCGCGCGTGAAACGAATGCGCTTCCTGCCTGTCCGCGCGGGCATAAACGAAAATCTCCGTCGCGCCGAGCGCTTCCGAGAGCGTGGCGATCGTCGGTTTCGCGCGCACCAAGGCATCCGTGCTGGCCAACGGGATCATCGCAAACGGCACGCCGGCGCTGAAGAGCGAAGGCTTGTGCGCGCCAAAGCCGATATCGCTTTCTGCCAATCCCAACGCGGCTGCCGCCGCTTCGATGCTCGGATCGGCGCCTGCTTTCTCCGAGAGTTTCGGCGCCGTGAACTCGGCAAAGCTCGCGCCGTCATCGCCAATCTTTACACCACAGCGGACGAGGCCTATCTTTTCTTCCAGCACGATAATGAGATCATGCGTCGCCCCGCGTCCATGCCGCGCCTCGGCGATGGCGATGGCGCAGCCGATGGTGGGGTGGCCGGCGAACGGCAGCTCCTTGCCCGGCGTGAAGATGCGCACGCTCGCGGCATGCTGCGCATTCTCTGGCGCGCGCACGAACACCGTCTCCGACAAGTTGAACTCGCGCGCGATGGTTTGCATCTGCGCATCGCTCAAAGCGTCGGCGTCCCACACCACGGCGAGCGGATTGCCGGCGAAGGCGGTGTCGGTGAAGACGTCATAGGTGGTGAAGTTGAGGGCCATGCGCTTTCCAGTTCAGCTCGGCGCTACAATAGCTTCGCCAACGCGGCGCGAAAGCGCCGATCGCGCTTTAAGAACACTTCACGGCTCATCGCTTCACGCCGCGTGGGATAACGCTCGGCATAAAGCAGCACCCAGAGGCGCCCACGCGTCGAACGCGCGCCAAGCCCGGCATTGTGCGTGACCAGCCGCTGATCGATATCAACGCTCCAGCCAACATAAGTCCGCCGATCCGCGCCGCTCACGCTGCCGAGGACATAGACGAAGGCGGGCGCCGTCATATGGACGGCCGGCGTCTCGCCGGCCAGCACCGGTGCATGCCGGCGAGACGCCGGCCGTCCATGATCAAACAAACCCGCCAAAATTCACGAACTTCGTTTCCAGATATTCCTCCAACCCTTCGACGCCGCCTTCGCGCCCCAAGCCGCTTTCTTTCCAGCCGCCGAACGGGATGACTTCGTTGGAGAAGATGCCGTCATTGATCGAGACCATGCCGCTCTCGATCCGCTCCGCCACACGCCAGGCGCGGTTGACGTCGCGGGTAAAGAAATAGGAGGCGAGCCCAAACGGCGTGTCGTTGGCGATCGAGACGGCCTCGTTTTCGCTCTTGAATCGGATCAGCGGCGCCACCGGCCCGAAAATCTCCTCGCGGTTCACACGCATTTCGCGCGTCACGTTGGTCAGCACAGTCGGCGTATAAAATTGCGCGCCGGCCGCATGCGTCTTGCCGCCCGTCAGCGCCACGGCGCCGGAAGCCAAAGCCTCCGCCACCATGCGCTCGACTTTCTCGATCGCCTTGCCGTCAATCAATGGCCCAATCTCAACCCCGGCTTCATCGCCCGGCCCAACCTTCAGCTTCGCCACCGCATCTGCGAGCTTCTTCGAAAACGCATCATAAATCGCGTCCTCCACCAAAATCCGGTTCGCGCACACGCAGGTCTGGCCGGCATTGCGGAATTTGGAAGCAATCGTACCTTTAACCGCCAGATCGAGATCGGCGTCGGCGAACACGATCAGCGGCGCGTTGCCGCCGAGTTCCAGCGACACGCGCTTCACGGTGGAACCCACGCACACCGCGCCCAATTTCTTGCCGACCTCAGTCGAGCCAGTGAACGAGAATTTCCGCACCAGCGGGCTTTCGCAGAACACGCGGCCGATCTCGCTCGTGTGATCATGCGTCGTCACCACATTGAACACGCCCGCTGGCAGCCCGGCGCGTTCGCCCAGCTCCGCCAAGGCCAAAGCCGTCAGCGGCGTCTGCGACGGCGGCTTCAGCACGATTGTGTTGCCCGCCGCGATCGCGGGCGCGGCTTTGCGCGTGATCATCGCCATCGGAAAATTCCACGGCGTGATCGCGGCACATACGCCGATCGGCTGTTTGATCGTCACATAGCGCCGCGTCGCTGTCGTCGTCGGTATAGTGCGCCCGTAGGCGCGCTTTGCTTCTTCGCCGAACCATTCCACGAAGCTCGCGCCATACGCCGCTTCGCCCTTGGCCTCCGCCACCGGCTTGCCGCCTTCGCGCGAGATGAGCGCCGCGAGCCGATCGATGTCGGCCATCATCAGATCGTACCAAGCGCGCATAACGCTAGCGCGCTCCTTCGCCGACTTCGCCGCCCATGCCAGGAACGCCTTGTGCGCCGCCGCGATCGCTTCTTCCGCTTCCGCCGCGCCGAGATCCGGGACTTCCGCGATTTGCTCCTGCGTCGCAGGATTGAGCACCGCGAAGCGCTTGCCCCCGCCGCGCCACTGGCCGTCGATGTAAGCGTCGGAACGGAGGCTCATGTCGGATCGTTTCCTTCAAGTTGAGCCTGACTTTGCGCAGCCTCAACGCCGCTTCAAGCCCCGCGCGCGATCTTAGCGCGGATAAAGTGGCGCGGCGTTTCAGCCGGGCGTATAGGTGAACGCGGAGAGCCCCCATGAGCTGGAAAGATATCCTCGTCATCGTCTCCGAAGCGGAGGGCGACGAGCCCGCCATTGCGCTCGCCGAAGCTTTGGCGGCCCAAAGCGGCGACTGCCACCTCGCCGCCGCGTTCTTGACGCCGCTGCCGGACGAGCCTCTTGCTTACGAGCCCACCGTCGTCGCGGGCGTTTGGGCTGAATTGCTAGGCCGCGCCCGCCAGGATGCCGAGGCCGAGCGCAAGAAAGTCGAAGCGCGCCTGTTGCGCTCGGCGAAGTCATCCGAGCTGCGCAGCGCCGAGGCGCTGTCGCGCGATCTTGGCCGCGTCGCCGCCGTGCACGCGCGTTACGCCGATGTCGCGGTGATGACACGCCCGTCCGACGGGCCCGGCGCGGAACTGCGCGAAGAGATCATCGAAGGCGTTCTGTTTCACTCCGGCCGCCCGGCGCTCATCGCCCCGCCGAACTGGAAGGGCGGCGGCATCGGCAAGCGCGTCGTCGTCGCCTGGGACGCCAGCCGCGAATCCACCCGCGCGCTCTCGGAAGCCGACGATATTCTGGAATTCGCCGATAGCGTCACCGTGCTGACCGTGGACGCCAAGCCCAAGATGTTCGGCCACGGCGATCAGCCGGGCGCCAATATCGCCGGCCACCTCTCGCGCCGCGGCCTGCCGGCCGAGGTGCGCAACGTCGACAGCATGGGCCGCTCGGCCTCGCTGGCGATCCTGGAGGAGGCGGTGTCGCTCAACGCCGATCTCATCGTCATGGGCGGCTACGCCCACTCGCGCCTGCGCGAACTCGTGTTCGGCGGCGCCACCCGCGAACTGCTACGCACCGCCACCGTGCCGCTCCTGATGGCGCATTAAACAAGGACGGCGCGCATGAATTTTGATTTTTCAATGATCGACGGCGTCCTGGCCGTCGCGCTGGTGATCGTGATCATCTGGATGGCGATGAAGATCGCGACACGCTTGATCTTGGGCGTGATCTTGGCGGTGGTGATCGCCGTGATCTTTTTCGGCGTGAACCTCGGCGATTTCGGGATCAGGTTGGGCTGAATCGGCGGCCCACCCTTGCGTGCCCTTTGCGCCACACCTACTTCCAGGGCACAACATCAATCATGCCGTGTTGACGGGCCTCAAGGACGTTGACGCGGGACGCCTTAGGGGTCGCTCATGGATATGGAAAAGCTCACCGAGCGTGCGCGTGGATTCGTGCAAGCCGCCCAGACGATTGCGCTGCGCGAACAAAACCAACAGCTTGAAACCCAACACCTTCTGAAAGCCCTGCTCGACGACCGCGAAGGTCTGGCCGCAGGTCTCTTGCGCGCAGCCGGCGCCGATCCGAAGAAGGCCGCCGACGAGGTGGACGCCGCTGTCCGCGCGCTGCCGAAAGTGCAGGGCGGCAACGATCGCATGTACGCGGCGAGTTCCTTCTCACGCGCGATCGACGCCGCCGAACAGGCCGCCACCAAAGCCGGCGATTCCTACGTCACCGCCGAACGTCTCCTGTTCGGCCTCGCCATCGCCGACAGCAAGGCGAGCGAAATCCTGAAGAAGGCCGGCCTCACGCCGCAAAAACTCGAAGCCGCCATCACCGAGCTGCGTAAGGGCCGCACCGCGCAATCCTCCTCCGCCGAGGATAGCTACGACGCGCTGAAGAAATACGCCCGCGACCTCACAGAGGATGCGCGCAAGGGCAAGCTCGACCCGGTGATCGGCCGCGACGAAGAAATCCGCCGCACCATCCAGGTGCTCTCGCGCCGCACCAAAAATAACCCCGTCCTGATCGGCGAACCCGGCGTCGGCAAGACCGCGATCGCCGAAGGTCTGGCGCTGCGC
This sequence comes from Hyphomonadaceae bacterium, assembly GCA_022841905.1. Taxonomy (GTDB): domain Bacteria; phylum Pseudomonadota; class Alphaproteobacteria; order Caulobacterales; family Aquidulcibacteraceae; genus Vitreimonas. Next base: position 209,672 of record JALHQO010000003.1, read on the forward strand.
ATCATCAATGGCGATGTGCCGGAAAGCCTGAAGCACAAAAAGTTGCTCGCGCTCGACATGGGCTCGCTCATCGCCGGTGCGAAGTTTCGCGGCGAGTTCGAAGAGCGGCTGAAGGCGGTGCTCAACGAAGTAATCGCCGCCGAAGGCGGCATCATTCTGTTCATCGACGAAATGCACACGCTCGTCGGCGCCGGCAAAGCCGATGGTGCGATGGATGCGTCGAATCTCTTGAAGCCAGCGCTTGCGCGCGGCGAACTCCATTGCGTCGGCGCCACGACGCTGGACGAATATCGTAAGCATGTAGAAAAAGACGCCGCCCTCGCGCGCCGCTTCCAGCCGGTGTTCGTGGACGAGCCCAGCGTAGAAGACACCGTCTCCATCCTGCGCGGCTTGAAGGATCGCTACGAGCAGCACCATGGCGTGCGCATCTCGGATGCCGCCATCGTCGCCGCCGCCCAGCTTAGCCATCGCTACATCACCGATCGCTTTCTGCCGGACAAGGCCATCGATCTCATCGATGAAGCCTCCGCGCGCCTGCGCATGGCCGTCGATTCCAAACCCGAAGAACTCGACGAACTCGATCGCCGCCTTGTGCAGCTGAAGATCGAGTACGAAGCGCTGAAGAAGGAAAAGGACGCAGCCTCGGTCGATCGCGCAAAGAAGCTCGAAACCGAAATCGGCGAACTGCAAACGCGCTCGTCCGAACTCACCTCCACTTGGGGCGCCGAGAAGCAAAAGCTGCAAACCGCGGCCAAGGCCAAGGAAGAACTCGATCGCCTGCAAACCGAGTACGACAACGCCGTGCGCCGCGGCGATCTCTCACGCGCGTCCGAGCTGAAGTACGGCCAGATCCCCGCCATCGAAAAGCAAGTCGCCGAGCTTGAGTCAAAAGGCGGCGGCTTGGTGCAGGAAGTGGTGGATGCTGAAGCCATCGCCGGCGTCGTCTCGCGCTGGACCGGCGTGCCGGTTGAGAAAATGCTGGAAGGCGAGAAGGCGAAGCTCCTCGCCATGGAAGATCAACTGCGCGGCCGCGTCATCGGCCAAGAGCCCGCGCTGCGTGCTGTCGCCGACGCCGTGCGCCGTGCGCGCGCCGGGCTGCAAGATCCCAACCGCCCGATCGGCTCATTCATGTTCTTGGGCCCGACGGGCGTCGGCAAAACCGAACTCACCAAGGCGCTCGCCGAATTCCTGTTCGACGATGAGCATGCGCTCACCCGCATCGACATGTCGGAATACATGGAGAAGCACTCCGTCGCCCGCTTGATCGGCGCGCCTCCGGGTTATGTCGGTTACGAAGAGGGCGGGGCGCTCACCGAAGCCGTGCGCCGCCGGCCCTATCAAGTGATCCTGTTCGACGAAATCGAGAAAGCGCATCCGGACGTGTTCAACGTCCTGCTGCAAGTGCTGGATGATGGCCGCCTCACGGACGGCCAGGGCCGCACCGTCGATTTCAAAAATACGATCCTGATCATGACCTCCAACGCCGGCGCGCAATATCTGGCCGATCAGCCCGAAGGCGCCGATGTCGAAGATGTGCGCAAGCCCGTCATGGATGAAGTCCGCTCACGCTTCCGCCCTGAGTTCCTCAACCGCATCGACGAAATCATTCTGTTCAAGCGCCTCGAGCGCGCGCAGATGAGCAGCATTGTCGATATCCAGCTGAAGCGTCTCGATAAGCTGCTCGCGGCGCGCAACATCACGATGGAACTGGAAAGCCGCGCCAAAACTGAACTCGCCCGCCGAGGCTACGATCCCGCCTGGGGCGCGCGGCCGCTGAAGCGCGTCATCCAGAAAGACGTGCAAGACCCGTTCGCGCGTCTCATCCTGGAAGGTCGCGTCAAGGATGGCGATCGCGTCGTCGTCACCTTCGACGGCAACGACTTCCTCTTCAACGGCGCCAGCGACAAGAAGGCGGCTTAAAATACAAAACGGGCGGTGCCATCAAGACGCCGCCCGTTTCTCATTTCAGCGCCGTCGCGCGAAACTTAGTTCGTGGCCGGATTGTCATCCGTCGCGTGCTCGACTTCGGTCGCCGCGTCGTTGACGGCGCCTTCGACGGCTTCGCCAGCTTCGTGAGCCGCTTCACCAACCGCAGTGCCCGCTTCTTCGGTCGCGGTCGCTGCTTCGTCAGCGGCGTTTTCGGTTTCGGCTTGCGAGCAGGCAGCGAGGCCCAGGGCCGCGGCGGCGGCGAGCGCCATGAGAATACGCATAGTGTCGTCTCCAATCCGCCCCCAGCGGCGGTAGCGGGACATTACGGGCTCGTTACGCGCACGAGTAGGGTAAAGTTCGCATATCGAGGGCGTCAGCTATGCGCAGGGAACTTTTCGCGGTGGCCTGGATTACCGTCAGATGCCTGGTTCAAGCTTGAATATACAGCCGAAAATCTGGCTCGCCTGGGCCCGCCAGGAGATTATGCCGATCGCGTTTTTTCTCGGCATAGCAGCCCTGCTGCTGATGTTTATCGAGATCACAGACGAGGTCACTGAGGGCGAAGGCGAGGTGCGCTGGTTGGACGAGGGCCTTTTGCTCGCGCTGCGCACCGCCGATCCGGCCGATCCGATTGGCCCGCGCTGGTTTGAACTCGCGGTCGCCGACATCACATCGCTCGGCGGATTCGCCGTGCTGGCCCTGATCACGCTCCTAGCCGTCGGTTATCTCGGCGTGCTGCGCAAATGGATTGAGGCTGCGACGCTGCTCGTCGCCACCATGGGCGGCACGGCGATCAGCGAAGGGCTCAAAACCGAAATCGGCCGCGCCCGCCCCGATCTGGTCGCGCACATCGTCGAGACCACAAGCATGAGCTTCCCGAGCGGTCACGCCATGCTCTCCGCTGTCACATATCTGTCCATCGGCGCGCTGCTCGCGCACACGCAGGCCAGCGCGCGGCTGCGTGGTTACATTCTGGGTGCGGCCATTCTGGTGACGCTGCTGATCGGCGCGAGCCGCGTCTATCTCGGCGTTCATTGGCCGACCGACGTGCTGGCTGGCTGGTGTCTCGGCGCAGCGTGGGCGCTGATCTGCTGGGCGGCGGCGGCTTGGCTCACACGCGATGATCGGCGTAAACTCGACGCATGAGCATCCGCCCCGGAGACGAAACCCCGCCCGTCTGTGACGACGCTGAACACGTCGGTATGATCACACTCGAACCAAAGCCGCGCGATCTCGGCGGCGGCTTTTCCGTGCGCCGCGCGCTGCCGGCGATCGAGAAACGCATGGTTGGCCCGTTCATATTTTGGGACGAGTTCGGCCCCGCGCACTTCGCCGCCGGTGAAGGCCTCGACGTGCGCCCGCATCCGCACATCAATCTCGCTACCGTCACGTATTTGTTCGAAGGCGAGATCTTCCACCGCGACACGCTCGGCTCATCGCAAGCGATCAATCCGGGCGATGTGAACTGGATGAACGCCGGCCGCGGCATCGCGCACTCTGAACGCACGCGGCATGAATTGCGTGCGACCGGTTCGCCCATTGCCGGCATTCAGTCCTGGGTGGCGCTGCCGGAGGCGCACGAAGAGAGCGCGCCGTTCTTCAAGCACCACGCGCAAAGCGAGTTGCCGACTTTGGAAGAGGGCGGCAAGCGCGCCCGCATCGTTGCGGGCTCGCTCTGGGGCAAGGCCTCGCCGGTGCAAACCTATTCGGAGATGTTCTACGCCGACGTGCAACTCGACGCTGGCGCCAGCGTCCCACTTGACGCCGCGCACGAAGAACGCGGTCTCTATCTGACCGCCGGTGAAATCGAAATCGCCGGCGATCGCTTCGAGCGCGGCCGCTTGCTCGTCTTCCGCCCGGGCGACGCCATCACCATCAAAGCGCTCACGCCAGCGCGCTTCATGCTGCTCGGCGGCGCAAACTTGGGCGCCCGCCACATCTGGTGGAATTTCGTGTCGTCGCGCAAAGAGCGCATCGAGCAAGCCAAAGAAGATTGGAAAGCCGGCCGCTTCGGCACAGTCCCCGGCGACGACAAGGAATTCATCCCACTGCCGGATCCGTGAGCTCGATCCGGAGCACACGCCGAGGACCGCCGGCTACCAGCAGGCATCTTTGCTTCAATAACACAACGGCTTGGCGGCTGAACGAATGCCGACTGGAAGCGGCGGTCCTCGGCACTTACGGGGATAATCGTCGCCAATCCGACCGAGTTCAGTCCGCGCTACAATGCCCCCATCATCTTCGCAGGAGGGCAGTTGGATCCCTGTTCAGCCAACGCGGAGATGATGTGATCGAGCGTGATGCAATTGATGTTTCTCTTTCATGAGAAGGCGCCGCGAAGAGACGGACAGACCCCTTGGACGCCCTCCCGTCGCGTACCGCATCGAAGACAGAAGCCAACGGGGTCGCAACCGTTGGAGTACGCACCGGGGCCTCGCGGATCGAATACCGCGCACCTGCACGCCGTCGGCTGCGCCGCCTCCTGGAGTGAAACACCTCCAGCGACGGCGCCGATGAAGCAGATCACGGAGACGCGAGCGAAGCGTCTGGCGCCGAGCAATCGGCGCACACTGTAACTGCCTTGAGATGCAACTCTCGCGTCTCCGCCCTCCGGGGCAGGTTAGAAAACCCATGCACGGTTCAAGAATCCCCTTGAGCCGTCCCTTAGGGCTGGCCTTTTTCTCGGACGCGTCTGAGGAAAGGACGCGATGAAACCGAGCGTATTCCAGGAAACGGCGGCGGCGGTCGCGCGGCGCTTCGGCGTCAGCGTGAAGGCGTTGCGCGTTTACGAGGACGCCGGGCTTTTGAAGCCGGCGCGGACGGTCGCCGGCTGGCGCATTTATCGTCAGCCGGAGCTTGAGCGCCTCTCCGCCATTATGGCGCTGAAGCAACTGGGCCTGCCGCTCAAACGCATCGGCGAACTCTTGCGCGGCGCCGGCGATCTCGGCGCTGCCTTGGCGTTGCAGGAAGCCGCACTCGAAGACGCCAAGTCGGAAACCGAACACGCGCTCGCACTGGTGCGCGCCGCACGGGCCAAGTTGGCGGATCGCAAGAGCCTTTCTCCAGACGAGTTGGGAAATCTCGTAAGGAGTACGGCCATGTCAGAGTTCAAGTGGAACGACAAAATGGAGGCGCTGGCGCAGCAGCATTATACGCCAGAGCAATTGCAGGCGCTTCGTGGGCGACCGTTCACGGCCGAGGATCAAGCCCGCGTCAGCGCCGCCTGGACGCAAGTGTTCGCCGACATCGACGCGCTCGGCCCCAATGCCGATCCAACAGCGCCGCAAGCGCTCGCCATCGGCCGTCGCGCTCAGGCCTTGATCGCCGAGTTCACGCAAGGCGATCCGGCGCTGTTCAAGGCCGCTGGCGCGATGAACCGCGATGCGATGGCCGATCCGGATTTGGCCAAGCAAATGCCAGGCGCAGGGCACTGGCAATTCATGGGGCGCGTGTTCGAGGCGTTGAAGGTCGGCGGCTAACCGTGTCATAGCCGGGCGCAATGACACTCCGCCTGGCCTTCATGGGTTCGCCCACCTTCGCGCTGCCTGCGCTTGAGGCTCTGCTTCAAGCTGGGCACGAGATCGCCTGCGTCTATTCGCAGCCGCCGCGTCCAGCTGGGCGCGGCAAGCAGGATCGTCCGACGCCGGTCCATGCATTCGCCGCAGAACGCGGGTTCGAGGTGCGCACGCCGAAGAGCTTAAAGAAGGCGGAAGAGCAAGAGGCGTTCGCCGCGCTCAAGCTCGATGCCGCCATCGTCGTCGCCTACGGACTCATTCTGCCGAAGGCGATCCTCGAGGCGCCCAAGCTTGGCGCCTTCAACTTGCACGGCTCACTTTTGCCGCGTTGGCGCGGGGCTGCGCCGATACAGCGCGCGATCATGGCCGGTGATGAGATCACCGGCGTGCAAGTTATGCGCATGGAAGAAGGGCTCGACACCGGCCCGGTGCTCGCGACGGCGACAACGCCAATCACACCGGAGGACAACACGAGCACGCTACATGATCGCTTGGCGACGCTCGGCGCGGCGCTGCTGCTTGAAGCATTGGCGAAGGTCGAGAATGGCACGACGGTGGAAACACCGCAGTCCGAAGTCGGCGTCACCTACGCGCACAAAATTACGCCGGCTGAGGCGCGTGTCGATTGGACGAAACCCGCGCGCGAGATCGACTGCATGATTCGCGGTCTCGCGCCCCATCCCGGCGCGTGGTTCGACCTCGGCGGCGCCCGCATCAAAGCGCTGCACGCGCGCGCCGAAGCAGGCGAGGGCGAGGCGGGCATGGTTCTCGACGATGCGCTGCTGATTGCCTGCGGATCGGGCGCTGTGCGGCTCTTGACCGTGCAACGCGAGGGGCGCGGACCCTTGGCGGCGGAAGCTTTTTTGCGTGGCAATCCGGTCGCGTCGGGAACTCGCTTGGCGTAGCCGATTGAAGGCCTTGGCGGGTGCGGCTATGACAAGCCTCGGAGGACGTACATGAACCTGCGCATCGCCCTTATCGCCCTGACGCTCGCGCTCGCCGCCTGCGATGGGCAAAATCCGATCGCACAGGACGGAGCGTCCGATGCGCCGCAGCTCGATGCGCCCGCGCCCGACAGCGAGCCGTCGCGCGTCTTTTCCGCCGCCAATGACGGCGCACGCACGGTGGCGCCCGAACTCACCGTCTCCATTTCCACGCGTCTGCCGGATAACGCCGAAGGCGATGTGCAAGAAGTGCTGACACTGCGCGGCGCCAACGGAGTGATCGTTGAAGCGACTGTGTCCGGCGCGGTTTCGCCTGCAACGCAAGTGCAAGGCCAGACCCTGCGCGCGCTTTTGTCGATCCCGGTCGAGGAGCCGCAAGTGCTGGTCTATCGCATCAGCAGCGAGTCGCGCCCGCAAAGCGGCGGTGGCGTCTGTGGCGCCGAAGAGGCGGCGTATGTCGTCGTCTGGGAGCCTGCCGGCCCGGGCGAGCCGGTGATGAAGCTGCTCGGCCTAACCGGCGGCCAACCCGGCGCCGCAAACGCGCGCGCCTGCGCCATGCTCGAGTATCGGCGCAGCTAAAACACTGTGCGTTATAAGCTCACGATTGAATACGATGGCGGGCCTTATGTGGGGTGGCAGCGTCTAGCTGGTTCGCAAACTGTTCAAGGCGCGCTTGAAGATGCCGTTGAAAAACTGACAGGCGCACGTAGCGAAGTTATGGGCGCGGGACGCACGGACTCCGGCGTCCATGCACTTCGCCAAGTTGCGCACGTTGATCTTGAAAAGCACTTCGCGCCGTCACGCTTATGCGATGCACTGAACGCGCATCTGCGGCCGCATCCGATTTCAGTCTTGAGCGCCGAGGAGGTGAGCGAAGATTTTCACGCCCGCTTCAGCGCCAAGCGACGGGTTTATCTCTACACCATTCTCAACCGCCGCGCGCCTCCGGCGATCGCGCGCGGCAAAGTCTGGCGCCTCTCGCGCTACCTAGACGCTGACGCCATGCACGCGGCCGCGCAACGGCTCATCGGTAAGCACGATTTCACAACTTTTCGCGACGCCAATTGCCAAGCCAAAAGCCCCGTCAAAACACTCGACCGCTGCGACGTCACGCGCGACGGCGACAAACTGCTTATCTGGTGCGAAGCGCAGAGCTTCTTGCACCGGCAAGTCCGCTCCATTGTCGGCACGCTGGTCGAAGTCGGCGACGCCAAGATGAGCGCCGACGACGTCGCCGCGGCTCTCGCTGCCGCTGACCGCACGCGCTGCGGCCCTGTCGCGCCTCCGGACGGGCTTTTCCTGATGCGCGTCGATTATTGAGCAAACCACTTGGGCAAAGCCGCTCGCGCCGCTAAAGAGTGGAGCGCCGAAACGAGAGGGGAGTCTCATGACTGACGCCGCGCCGGTTCTCACTGAAAGCCGGATCAAGAGCCTCGACGTCATGCGCGGCTTTGCCGTGCTGGGCATCCTTATCGTCAACGCCGCCTTCTTTGCGGCGCCTTGGCAAACCTCGCAGAACCCGCTGCTCGAGCCTCTGGCGGTCGACGCAAGCTCGGTTTGGTCTTGGTTTTTGATGCATGTGTTCTTTGAGTTCAAATGCATCACGCTGTTTTCACTTTTGTTCGGCGCCAGCATTTTTCTGGTCGGCGGCGAGCGTAGCAACAAGGAACGCGGCGCGATCCTGCGCCGGCGCTTGTTCTGGCTGCTCATCTTCGGCCTGATCCACGCGACTTTGATCTGGTACGGCGACATCCTCGTCACCTACGCGCTGACCGGCTTTCTGGTCATGTTCGCGCGCTCGTGGAAAGCGCTGACGCTCTTCATCGTCGGCGCCTTGTTGGTGGCGTTCTCGGTTTTCATGCAGACCTCGCTCGGCTTGTTTTACGAATATGTTCCGCGCGAGGCCGTGGACGAAATTTACGCCATGCTCTGGGCGCCGGCCAACATGGACGAGATCATTGCGGCGTTCCGCGGCGATTTCCTTCAGGTGACGGTCCAGAACGCAACCACGTGGTCGGAGTTCATCATCAACGCCTTGATTGGTCTTCTCTTCCGCACGGCCGGCGTGATGATGGTCGGCATGGCGCTCTTCAAGTGGGGTTTCTTAAGCGGACGCGCCCCGGTCTGGGTTTATGGTTTGACGCTCGCCATCGGTGCGGCGGCGCTTGCGGTCGTAGGCTATCAAGCCTGGCTCAACTGGCAGGCGCAGTTCGACTTCACCCACATGTTGACGCGCGGCAATGTCGCAAACGTAGCGCTCTCGATTTTCATTTCGATCGGCTATGCGAGCCTGTTTGTGCTGCTGGTCAAAGCCGGGGCGCGTTTTCTCACCGAGCCGCTCGCCGCGGTGGGGCGGATGGCGTTCACGAACTACATCACGCAATCCATCATCATGACGACGATTTTCTGGGGCGGACGCGGCTTCGGGCTGTTCGGCGAGGTTGATCGCCCGACGCTGACTGCCATTGTGTTCGGCGTGTGGGCGCTGCAATTAATTTGGTCGCCGCTATGGTTGTCGCGTTTCTCGATGGGCCCGCTCGAATGGCTGTGGCGCCGGTTGAGTTACGCGCGGCCAGTCAGCATGGCTAAATCGGCGCCAGCCGCCCGCTAAATTCAAATAGGGAGAGAATGATATGAAAAAACTAGCAGCGCTCGTCGCGTTCGCCGCCGTGCTCGGCGCAACGCCAGCCTTCGCCGATACGCTTGAGAATGGCTACGGCAACACCTTCGTCGTGACGCTCGGCAGCGATACGGTGCGCTATCACTTCAACGAAGACGGCACTTTCGGCGCGATCGCACCCGATGGCTCGGTGCAGCACGGCCGCTACGAATCCGCCGATGGCCAAATCTGCTTTCTCGGCGAAGGCGATGCGCGCCAATGCGCGCCGCTGGTGAGTGGCAAGAATGTCGGCGACACCTGGCAGCAAGCCGACGCCAACGGCAACCAAATCACCGTCACCATCGAAGCCGGCCGCACGCACGGTGCGGGCCACGGTCACGGCCACTAATCGCCCAATAAGGAAAACTACATGAAGAAAATTCTCGCCGCCACCGCGCTGGCATTTGCGCTCAGCGCGGGCGCGGCATTCGCGGACACCATGCAGAACGCATTCGGCAACACGGTTGTCGTCACCTATGCCAGCGGTTCAAGCGCGCAGTATCACTTCAACGAAGACGGCACGTTCACCGGCGTCGCCGTCGGCGGCACTGGCATGCGCGGCCGTTGGGCGACGGAAGGCGAGCAACTCTGCCTCATCCCGCCAGGCGGCCAAGCGCCGACGTGCTTGCAGATCGCGGCTGACAAGAGCGTCGGCGACACCTGGACGCAAGCAGGTTCGGACGGCTCGGAAATCACCGTGACGCTGCAGGCGGGACGCTAGTCGCGCAGCAGTTCGTTCACGCCGGTCTTGGCTCGCGTCTGTGCATCGACACGCTTGACGATCACAACGCAGGCCAAGCTCGGGCCGCCTTTGGGGTCTGGCAACGAGCCAGGCACGATCACCGAATAGGCCGGCACTTCGCCGCGCGTGATCTCGCCGGTGGCGCGATCGACGATCTTGGTGGATTGGCTGATAAACGTGCCCATGGCGAGCACTGCGCCTTCGCGTACAATCACGCCTTCGGCCACTTCCGAGCGCGCGCCGATGAAGCAGCCGTCCTCGATGATGGTCGGGTTGGCCTGGATCGGCTCCAAAACGCCGCCAATGCCTGCGCCACCGGAGATATGAACGTTCTTGCCGATCTGCGCGCACGAACCGACAGTCGCCCAAGTATCAACCATCGTGCCTTCATCTACGTAGGCGCCGATGTTCACGAACGAGGGCATCAGCACGACGTTCTTGGCGATGAAGCTGCCGCGCCGCGCAACGGCGCCGGGCACGGCGCGAAAGCCGGCTTTCTCAAACGCCGCGTCGCTCCAGCCGAGAAACTTGGACGGCACTTTGTCCCAGTAGGGGCCCGGCGAAGGATCGCCGTTGCCGCTTGCTGCGCCAATGAGTTGGTTCGCCGTCGTGCGGAAGGAGAGCAGCACCGCCTTCTTCAGCCATTGCTGTGTCGTCCAGACGCCGTCAGCGCCGCGTGAGGCGACGCGCGTTTGTCCTGAATCAAGCAGCGCAAGCGCTGCTTCGATTGCTTCGACATCGGCGCCTTTGGTTTGCGGCGTAAGTTCGGTGCGCCGCTCCCATGCGGCTTCGATCTGGGCGGCGATTTGGTCGGTGCTCATGGGCTGGGGCTTAAAGCGGCGTGCGCCGCTAATCAACCGATCCAGCCGCCGAGCAGGGTTTTCAGATCGTGCGCCCAGTATTGGATGTAAGCCGGTTTCGGATCGGGATGGATGTCGCCGACCAGCGCTGTGGCGAAGCCCATGGCGTGCGCCGGTTCGAGATTGCGCAACGTGTCCTCGATCAGGATCGCCTTGCGCGGATCGAGACTGAAGCGCTCCACGAGCCGATGATACGCCTCCGGCTGAGGCTTTGGCGAAAGCCCGGCGGTCTCGATGTCGAACACGCCGTCGAACACATCGGCCAAGCCGAGGCTCGTCAGCACGCGTTCGGCATGGCCGCCGCCGCCATTGGTGAAAATGATCCGCTGGCCGGGCAGGGCCGCAATCTGCGCGCGAAGCGCCTTGTCGGCAGTGAGCACGGAGTGATCGGCCAAGTGCACATCGCCCAGGAAGTCCGCTGCATCGACGCCGTGGTGGCGCTGCAGGCCGACGACCGTTGCGCCGTACAGATGGAAATAGCGTTCACGCAGTCTCAGCGCTTCCGCCGCATCCACGCTCAGTGCGCGCGCGATATAGGCCGTCATACGCTCGCCGATCTCGTCATAGAGATCGGACGCTGGATAGAGCGTGTTGTCGAGATCGAAGACCCAGACGCTGATCCCTGCCGGGATCATGGCGTCTCCGTGCGGTCCTGCGGTGGCGCGGTTTCCGGCGCCATGCCGCGCGGCGCATCGGTTGCGCGCAAGGCGTCCGCGGCGTCGCGCGCCTGCTGCAACTGGCGCGGTATTTCACCGACCGGCAGGAAGTCGCGCTCTTCGAAGTCCACCACCAAGCCGCCGCGTCCGCGCGCTGCGATCGGGGTGAACAGCATCGTGTCGTAATAGCGCGCCTCGCAGTTTTCCCGGCCGATGACAGCAAAACGCGCGCCGCTGGTGCAGAATGGCTCGCCGCCTGCGGCCAGGAAGCGCGTGCCTTCCGGCGTCTCGAGGCTCGCGTGCACGAAATAGGCTTCCTGGATCAGCACTTCGTCGATGGTGCGCACGCATCCGCCAGCAGCGAGCGGCCACCAGCCGCGGCTTTCCCAGCCTTCGCCGCGCCGGCGCGCAATCGCGGTCCACATGCGCCCGCGTGAGCGATTGCAGAGCGTCAGGCCCACTTGTTGAGCCCGGCGGCGTGCATAGTTTTCGAGCGCGTCGATCAATTGGTTTTCGCTGGCGGTGGGCGCGAGCCGCGCCGTCGTTCTGAATTGCGCCAGCGCTTGGGCGATGCGGCGCGGATCGGCGCCGCGACGGCCTTCGCGGAGGTCATAGCCGGCATCGTCGAGCAAGCGCTGCAGGCCGGCTTGGCGGGCGCGCGTCAGCGTATAGGTCGTCGCTTCCGAGAAGGTCGTACGCCAACTGTCGCGTTTATTGATCTGCACGCGGCGGAAGCGGCGCTCGTCCAGGCTCATCGCTGCGCATTGGGGCGGGTTCTCGATCGTGAACGAGTCCGATGAATCGACGCAGAGGCGCGCGTCGCCAGTCCATTGCCGGCGTCCGCCGCGGTGCGCGGAGGAGGAGCGCGCGTAGAGATAGTGCGTGCCGCGTGCGAGCGGCGCGTTCACCGCGACGCGGCATTCGCCCGGCCGCAGCCGCGTCCAGCCCTGCACGACGATGGCGCGCCCGTCAGGACGCCCGGTGGCCGCTTCGAGTACGAAGCTCGTCTCGTTGCAGACTTGCCAGCCATTGGCCGGGCGTTCCTGCTGCGCGTCTGCGCGTCCGCTGAACGCAAACAGCGCCGCGAACGCGGCAGCCACAAACGCCGCAGCGACGCACGGCTTAATGAATGAGCGTGCCAGCGCCATGTTCGGTGAACAATTCCATCAGGAGAACGTGGGGCGTACGCCCGTCGAGAATGACAGCGGCCTCGACGCCATTGTCGAGCGCTGCGATGCAGGTTTCGAGCTTCGGGATCATGCCGCCAGTTGCGACGCCGGAGCTGATCAGCTGCTTTGCATCATCGACCGACATTTCGCGGATTAGTTCGCCATTGCCATCCAGCACGCCGGCGACGTCGGTGAGCAGCACGAAGCGCTTGGCCGACAGCGACTTGGCGATCGCGCCAGCGGCAGTGTCGGCGTTGATATTGTAGGTCTTGCCGTCTTCGGCCACGCCGATTGGCGCGATGACGGGGATATAGTCTTCTGGTGCGTTGATCAGAGCCTGGATCAAAGTCGGATCGACGTCGCACGGTTCGCCGACATAACCCAGATCGACGACTTGTTCGATCATGCTGTCGGGATCCTTGCGCGAGCGCACGGCTTTCTCGACCGTGATGAGCCGCGCGTCTTTTCCCGACAAGCCAACGCCGCGCACGTCCGCTTCACGCCCTTCGGACGTGATCAGATGCGCGAGCTCTTTGTTGACGCTGCCTGACAGCACCATCTCCGCCACTTCCATCGTTTCGGAATCCGTCACCCGAAGTCCGTCCACGAATTGCGATTTGACGCCCGCTCGGTCGAGCATGCGGCTGATTTGCGGGCCGCCGCCGTGAACGACGACAGGATGAATGCCCACCAGCTTCAAAAGGACGATGTCTGCGGCGAATTTGCGGGCGGTTTCAGTATCGCCCATGGCGTGGCCGCCATATTTCACCACAACGATCTCGCGATCGTAGATTTGGATGAAGGGCAGCGCTTCCGCGAGCGTTTTCGCCGCGGTCAAACCGTCTTCCAGCGCCTTCAGGCGATCTTTGGGGGGCAGCTTGCTCACCAGCGGTTCCTAAGCGGTAACGCCGCCTACGCCAAGGCCGCTATTTCAGCTCTGAGCACGTCTATCCCGAGGCCCGTCTCGGACGAGGTTGCAATGACTTCCGGGTGCGCGGCGGGGCGCTTGGCGATGGCAGCACGTGTCGCCGCTGCGACCTCAGCCAGTTCGCTGGGTTTGATCTTGTCGGCTTTGGTCAGCACGATCTGATAGGTCACCGCCGCGGTGTCGAGCGCGTCCATGACTTCCTTGTCATGCGGCTTCAGCCCGTGGCGTGAATCGATCAGCAGAATGACGCGCATCAGCGACGGGCGCCCGCGCAGATAGTCGCGCGTCAGCGTCGTCCAACGCTTGATGTCGGCTTGGCCGGCCTTGGCGTAGCCATAGCCCGGCAAGTCCACCAACCGCAGCGTCTCGCCAACGCGAAAGAAATTCAGCTCACGCGTGCGCCCCGGTTCCGTCGAAGCGCGCGCAAGTTTGAGACGGCCCGTGACGGCGTTGACCAAACTAGATTTGCCAACGTTGGAGCGCCCCGCGAACGCGACCTCTGGCAAGGACGCGTCCGGCAGATTGTCCATGCTCACGACGCCGAGCTCAAAATCCACCGGCCCTGCAAACAGCAGGCGCCCAGCTTCAATCCAATCTTCGCGTTCTTTCTCGTTCACGGCTATTTCGCCGCTTCCGCGCCGCTCCCAAAGCGTTTGCGAATAAACACGTCCAGCTGTGTCTCCACGCCTTGCCTGCGCATGATGACGTATTGCTGCAGGATCGAGAGCGTATTCGACCAGGTCCAGTAGATCACGAGGCCGGCCGGGAAGGCGGCGAACATGAAGGTGAACAGGATTGGCAGGAAGCGGAAGATCTGCGCCTGTATCGGATCGGCCGGCGGCGGGGACAGCGCTTGCAGCGCCCACATCGACACACCGTACATGATCGGCCACGCGCCAATCATCAGCACCGCGCCAATCAGCGGAATGCTCGACGGATCGAATGGCAGCAGGCCGAAGAGGTTGAACAGCGAAGTCGGATCGCGCGCCGAGAGATCGTTGATCCAGCCATAGAACGGCGCGTGCCGCATTTCGATGGTGACAGTCAGCACTTTATAGAGCGCGAAGAAGACCGGAATTTGCAGCAGGATCGGAATGCAGCCCGAGACCGGGTTGATCTTTTCGGTTTGATAGAGGCGTAGGATTTCTTGTTGCTGGCGCTGCTTGTCGGCGGCGTAGCGTTCCTGGATTTCCTTCATCTTCGGCTGCAGGCCGCGCATCTTCGCCATCGCCTTGAACGACTGATAGACGAGTGGGAACAGCAGCACTTTGACGACGATCGTCGTCAGCAGGATGCCGAGGCCGAAATTGCCGGCGAACTGCGCCAGGAAGTGCAGCACCGCGAAGAACGGCCGCGTCAAAAACCAGAAATTGCCCCAGTCCACCGCATCGTCGAAGCGGGGGATGTTCAGCTCTTCCTGATAGCCGCGCAGCAGATCTACGCGTTTGGCGCCGGAGAAGAGGCGCTGCGTGTAGGTGATCGAGCCGCCAGCCGGCGCTTCGCGCCATTGGCCGCGATAGGCGGCGCGAAAATCGGTCTGGCCGTCTTCAGTGCGGCTGTCGAAATAGGCCGACATCTGCTCGCTTTGATCTGGCACGATGGCCGTGAGCCAATAGTGATCGGTGAGGCCGAACCAGCCGCCTGTGGCGGTTTCTTCTTCGATGCGTTCGCCTTCGCCGACGCGGCCGCGGACGCGGTCACGCGCATGGTTGCGGGCGTTCGGATAAGTCACTTGCCGCAACTGGCGTTCGCCGAAGACGCCGATCAGGCCTTGATGGACGATCTGGTTGTTGACGAAATCTTCCGGCATCCCGTCGCGTCGCACGGTGCCGAACGGGCGCACCTGGATCGGCGCGTCAGTCGTGTTCGTCACCACGTCAGTGATCGTGAACATGTAGTTTTCGTCGATCGAGATGGTGCGCTCGATGGCGAGACCATTGTCGGATGCGAAGCTCAGCGTCACCGGTGTCGTCGGCGTCAGTCGCGCGCCGTCTTCGGCGGTCCAGGTGCTGAACGCATCGGCGAGCGTTGCGGTGTCGGGGCCGGTCTGGCGCTCCCAGCCGAAGAAGGCGTCATGGCCGAAGCGCGAATTCATCGGCGCCAGCACCGTCACTTCGGGGCTGGTGTCCTCGACCGTGCGGCGATAGCCGCGCAGGTTGAGATCATCGATGCGTGCGCCTTGCAGCGAGATCGAGCCATCGACGCTCGCCGTTTCGATCACCACGCGCGCATCGGCGCTGGCGGCGAGCACTTGCTCGCGGTCTACCGGTCCTTGCCGGGCAGGTGTCTCGGTTTGAGCGTCGGGCGTTTCGGCGACGCCGGCGCCGGCTTCCTGGCGCTCTTGCTGTTCCGATTGCGCGCGCTGTTCGGCCAACGCGCGTTCGCGCGCGGGACCGTTATAGAGCATCTCAAAGCCCACAAAAATGCCGATCGATAAAACGATCGCGATGAGCATGTTTCGAGTTTCGTTGGGGCCGGGGCCAGCGCGGTTTTGCATCGTTTCAATCGCTCTCAGTCGGCGTTTCGCGCTTATTTAGGGATGGCGCGCGCTGAGGGCGTGCGGCTGCCCCCGTTTCCAGCTCGGCGCGGAGCCTTATCAACGCGTTCTTGAGATCGTCAAGCAAAGCAGCCCAATCGGCCTCCGGGGTCGATTGACGCGCCACCAGGACGTAATCGACGCCAGCCAGGCCATGTTGAGGCAGAAGCTGGCGGGCGGCTTCCCGGAGCCTCCTGCGCGCCCGGTTGCGGGCCACCGCGTTACCCACCTTCTTGCTGGCGGTCAGCCCAAGCCCGATCGCCCCAGCTTCAGCCCGGCGACGGGCCTCGACCAGCACGACGCCGCGCCCGGCGCGCGCGCCTTGGCGCACAAGCAGGAATTGCGCGCGTTTGGTCAGCTTTTGGATTGAATTTTGGGACATGAGCCGGGTTCCGACCCGGCCAGACGTCAGGCCGAGAGCTTCTTGCGGCCCTTGGCGCGACGGCGCGCCAGCACTTTTTGGCCGCCGGCGGTGGCCATGCGCGCGCGGAAACCATGGCGGCGCTTACGAACGAGCCGGCTTGGTTGATAGGTCCGCTTGGTGCTCACGACACGATCTCATCTATTCTGGCGGGAAAATGAAGGGGCGGGAGTTACCCTAGGCCTCCGCAAGCGTCAAGGCTCAGCCCGGTTCGAACATCCGCCAGACCAGAAACAAGATAGCCGCCAGCCAGAGGGCGCCAAGAACAAGCCACGGTCGGCTCTTGGGTGGGCTGGATTGGGGCGGCTGCATGGGATTCGCTCCGGCACGAACAGGCGGGAGCGCAATCGGTCTCTCAGGTGCCGATCCACCAAAGTCGTTATCGGCAATAGCTCACCCTACACCGCGGCCACGCATTCACCTATGCCATTTGCTATAAGCAGCGATGGCAAATCCTGAATCCCCGCGAAGAGGTGGCGTACTTGGCGTCATCCAGGCCATCGGCGCCTTTGCCGGCAGCTTAGCCGGGCGCTTGTTGGCGCTGACGGTCGCGGCGGTGGTCCTGGCTGAAATCCTGGTATTCGCGCCCGCGCTCGCCGGATTTCATGAGCAATGGCTGCGCGAGCGCATGAATTTGGCGCAGGTGGCGGCGCTTGCGCTTGAAGTCTCGCCTGAGTTCGAGATCGCGGAATCGCTCGAGTTCGAATTGCTCACCAACGCCGAAGTGCAACGCGCCGCATTGCAGCGTCAGGGCGAGCGCGTGCTGCTGCTGGAAGATCCCAACGCAGGCACGGTCGCGCCGCAAGCCACGTACGATTACACGCGCGCGGAAGACGCTCGGCCGATGCTCTGGGCGTTTGAGAGCTTCTTTGCGCCGCCCGACCGTGTCCTGCGCGTGATGGCGCGGCCGCGGTTCGAGAGCGGCGAATTCATCGAGGTGGTGTTGAACGAAGGCCCGCTGAAGCGCGCCATGGACGATTTCGCCCGCAGCTTCCTGTTGGCGTCGACGCTCATTCTCGTCGCCGCCGCCACGCTCATTTATGGCACGCTGACGCTCGCCTTCGTGCGCCCGATGCACGATCTCACCGAGGCGATCGAGCGCTTCCGCGACAAGCCAGAAGACGTCTCGATCGCCTTCCCGCGCAGCTCACGCGGCGACGAAATCGGCCGCGCCCAGCGCGCCGCTGCTGACATGGCCGAACAGGTGCGCAATGCGCTCAGGCAAAACGAGCGCCTAGCTGCGCTGGGCGGCGCCGTGGCGCGCATTGGCCACGATTTGCGCAACATGCTCTCCACCGCGCAATTGGTGGCGGATCGCCTGAGCCAATCTGAAGATCCTGACGTGCGGCGTTTGTTGCCACGCCTGGAGCGCACCATTGCGCGCGCCGCGGGGCTCGCCTCAAGCACGCTGAAGTATGGCCGCGCCGATGAGAAAGCGCCCGATCTCGAACGCGTCGATGTTCGCGCCGCGCTGGAGGAGGCGGCTGGCGACGTACTGCCGGGCTACGATTTCGTGGAATTGCGCCTCGACGTCGAAGCCAAGCTCGCCTGTGTCGCCGATCCCGAACACTTGCAGCGCATTCTCGGCAATCTGATCCGCAACGCTGCGCAAGCGATGAAGGATCATAAGCGCGCGGACAAATCCCTCATCATCCGTGCGGCGCGCATCGAAGGGCGCTGCGAGATCGAGATCATCGATCATGGCCCCGGCGTGCGTCAAAACATCGGCGCGCGTCTGTTTGAGCCCTTCGTCTCGGCGGCGCCGGAGGCTGGCGGCGCGGGCCTAGGTCTGGCGATTGCGCGCGAACTCACGCGCGCCATGGGCGGCGAACTCGAACTCACGCGCACCGGCGCCGAGGGCACGACGTTCAAGATTACGCTGCCAGCGGCGTGAAGCCTGCTAGGAGAGGCCGAAGCCGTCATAGGCCGGATTGTCTGGCTCCAAACGGTGCGCCGTTTCGAAGTCCGCCAACGCGCGCTCTGTCTCGCCGAGTGCCCGCAGCGAGCGGCCGCGATAATGGTAAGCGTTGGCTTGGTTCGGATTGAGCCGGATGGCGGCGTCGAAATCGGCGACGGCGCGGATATGATCGCCGAGGCCGACATAAGCGCGGCCGCGGTTCACATACGTATTGGCCGCGCTCGCATCGAGCAGGATAGCGGCAGAATAATCCTCGACCGCGCGCGTGTAGTCCTGCAACGCGCGATAGGAATTGCCGCGATTGTTGAGCACGTAGCCCAGACGCGGGTTTAGCCCCAGCGCCATATTGTAGTCCTCGATGGCGCGCTGATGCGCGCCTTGGCCGGCATAGGCGCTGCCGCGATTGGCGTACGGGGCGGCGAAGCGCGGGTCGAAGCGCACGGCCTGATCGTAATCGGCAATAGCGCGGACGAAATCGCCGCGCTGGCGATAGATGGTGCCGCGATCATTATAAGCGTTGGCGATAGCCTCGTTGCCGGCGCGCGGGTCGGAGATCACCATCGTGCAGGCGCCTTCGCGCATTTCCGCCGAAACGCCGCCGCCGCGATTGGAGCACATGACCCGCTGCGCATGCGTTTGCGCCGCCGCCAAGCTCGGCGTCAGCGCCAGGGCGGCAAGGGCTGCCGCGAAGACGAAATGTCGGTTCATGAGCATAGAACCAGCGCGCGCACGCGCGCGACGCATGCTTAAACACCCCGCAGGAGAGAAGTTTTTGCAGTGAACGCGTGCTGGTGCGCGTATTCACTATGAACGCGGAGCAGGCGCCGTTCGCCAAACCAAGCCCTCGCGCCGCGGGTCAGCGCCGCCGACTAGGCCGCTGGGCGTTACCTGGATCGCGTGCAGTCCGCTCGCTTCCAGCGCGCCGACTTCCTGCAATTGCCAGCCGCGCGCGCGCAGCGCGTCGCCGATCCCCCCCGGCAAGCGACTGTTTTCTACGACTACCGGCGAAGACCGCGCCGTCGCATTAGAAAGATTGATCGCCGCCTCCGGCGTCAGCCCCCAATCGAGAATGCCGATGGTCGTGCGCGCCACATAGCCGATGATCGACGATCCGCCGGGCGAGCCGATCACCAACACCAACTCGCCATTGCGATCGGTCACGATCATCGGCGCCATCGAGGAGCGCGGCGCTTTGCCTGGCGCGGCGGCGTTCGCCACCGGCAGGCCGTTCAGCGTTGGTTCAAAAGCAAAGTCGGTCAGCTGATTGTTGAGGAAGAAGCCGCCCACCATGCGTTGCGAGCCGAATGCGCTCTCTACAGTGGCGGTCATCGACACCGCGTTGCCCCAAGCATCGACGATGGAAATATGTGTCGTGCCCGCGTCGTCGCTGCCCGCGCGTCCCCAGCGATCGTGCAGCTCTTGCCCAGCTGGCACGCCGGCTGCGACGCTTCCCGGCGCGCGCGCAACGTCGATCAACCGCGCGCGCTCATCGAGATAAGCGGCAGCCACCAATTCCGCCGTTGGCACAGGCACGAACTGATCGTCGGCCATGTAGTGATCGCGATCAGCATAGGCGAGACGGCTCGCCCACAAGAATGCGGCCCAATCATCAGCGTTCTCAGCGCCACCCGGTTGCGGCCGCGCACGCTCATACAATCCCATGATCGCCAGCGCCGCGTTGCCAGAACCCGGCGCGCCGATCGTGCAGGCGCGATAAACGCGGTAGGCCGCGCACACCGGCTCTAACCGTCGCGGCTGCACGGCGCGCAGATCGTCATGGTTCAGCGTCCCGCGACGCGGCTGGCGCTGCGCGGCTTCGACGATGGCGTCCGCAATCGGCCCTTCGCTTAAGGCGCGCGGACCCTGTTCGGCGATCGCGCGCAACGTTGCGGCATAATCTGGGTTGCGCAGCAGATAGCCAACAGGGCGCGGCGCGCCGGCTGCATCGAAGAAATACGCGCGCGCTGCAAAGTCCGCACGCAAGCGTCCGCGTTCGCCGTAGGCTGCGATCATCGTCGCCAAGCGCGGCGACACCGCAAAGCCTTGCTCCGCCAATCGGATCGCCGGTTCAAACAATTGCGCCCACGGCAAGCGTCCGTGATCGGCATGCGCCATGTGCAGCATCGCGATCAGCGACGGGGCGCCGGTTGAAAGCCCGCTCGCTTGCGCATCCATGAACGCCATCGGCCGGCCGCGCGCGTCGAGAAACATGTTGGCGCGTGCACCCGCTGGCGCGCGTTCGCGCCCGTCATAGGCGCTGATGTCTTCGCTCTCGCTATCGTAGAAGAGCAGAAATCCGCCGCCGCCAATGCCGGATGATTGCGGCTCCACGAGCCCCAACACCAGCTCTGCCGCGATCGCCGCATCCACGGCGCTGCCGCCGGCGCGCAGGATTTCGGATGCTGCGCCCACGGCGTGCGGGTTAGCCGCCGCCACCATCGCTTCGCCGTCAGCGCGCGGCGCCTGGCCCGGCGCCGATATCGATCCCGAAGCGCACGCCGTCAGCGCCAAAGCGAAGAACAGCGCGGCGAGGCGCTTCATCTGCTTGTCAAACATGGGGACGCTTCCTACGAGGGCGAGTGTAAACGAACGCGGAAGCAAGCACATGGCGCGTCCCGGCCCGAGCAATTCTTTGAGTGATGTGGCCGGTTTGTCTATAGGCTGCGCCGTTGACGATGCCGCACTCACCGGCGTCACCGTGATTGTTCCAGATGCGCGCTCTGTGTGCGCTGTCGATGTGCGCGGCGGCGGCCCCGGCACACGCGAAACCGATGCGCTGGCGCCGGAAAACCTTGTCGATGCGGTGGACGCTGTCGTGCTGAGCGGCGGTTCCGTTTACGGCCTTGCCGCAGCGGATGGCGTCGCCAGCGCGATGGGCGCGGAAGGCCGTGGTTTCGCGCTTGTGGATTTGCCCGGCGTGCCGCGCTCACCGGTGGTGCCAGCAGCGATCCTCTACGATCTCGCCAATGGCGGAAATAAAGCCTGGGGCGATGCGCCGCCCTACGCCGCGCTTGGCAAGCGCGCTTACGCGGCGCGCAGCAAGTCCGTCCCGCTCGGCAATGCCGGCGCTGGTCTCGGCGCAAAAGCCGGCGCGCTGAAAGGCGGGCAGGGCAGTGCGAGCATCGTCACCACCGATGGTTTCACCATCGCAGCGTTGGTGTGCGTGAACTCTTGGGGTTCGACGACAATGCCAGGCCAACGCGCGTTCTGGGCGCATGCGTTCGAAATCGGCGACGAGTTCGGCGCGGTCGCCCCGAGCGGCGCGCGCGTGGACTCAGAAGATTGGTCGGGCGCCAAGTTCGCACCCAGCGCCAACACCACTATCGCCTGCGTCGCCGTCGACGCCGATCTGACGCCCGCTGAAGCCAAGCGCGTCGCCCAAATGGCCAGCGCCGGTCTCGCCCGCGCCATCCGGCCAGTTTACGCGCCGTTCGATGGCGACGTCGTCTTCGCGCTCGCCACCGCCCAACGCTCGATGCCTGAACCCCGCGCGCTCGCCATCGCCCGCTTCGGCGCGCTCGCCGCCGATTGCCTGGCCCGCGCCATCGCCCGCGGCGTCCACGCCGCCGAAACTGTCGGCCTGCACGCCGCCTGGCGGGACTGGCGCTAGTCTTTGCCTTGCCAGCGCCCCACACCAGCGCTATGCACCCCCCCTTCGCGCGCCCTTAGCTCAGCTGGATAGAGCACCAGACTACGAATCTGGGGGTCAGGAGTTCGAATCTCTTAGGGCGCGCCATAAAATCAAGCAGTTAGGTTTCGGACTGCCAAATCCAATCTTGGGAAATTGAGGATTTCCCAAGATTGGCTGCTGCCAAATCCCATCCCCGAGGCCCGTTCACACCTGTCGCTACGCGCGTTGGCTCGCTCCGCTGACCAAGCGCGGTCCGGCGCCAAGACGGACGCCGATCGCGCCTGCGCCGCCGCAGAGCGAACTCCCCGTTGAGGTCGCAAATCCAAAGGCCGCGTGAATGGCGCGGGGGGTAACGTGGCATGACGTGGCGCCACGCATTACGCGGTTGCGCCTTGTGTCCATGTTGCTTGCGCGTTGGCCTCGGGCGTCTCAGGGCGTGGCTTGGCGCGGAGGTCGCCTATAAGCTTGTGCGATGTGTAACCGCTACGCCTCCGACATCCGCAAAGCCGGTAAGGAAAAAGACTATTACGGTTTTGAGGAGTGGAGCGACACGAGGATCAATCCGGTTCTTGGCAATGCCGTGCTTGAGGTGTTTCCAAAGAGCTTTGGTCCGGTGCTCAGAAGCGGAAAAAGCGGCCGGCTCGAATGGACCAAGATGCGCTGGGGATTGCCAGGGCCGCCGCAATTTGGAAGCGCGCCAGTCACAAACATTCGCAACATTAAAAGTCCGCACTGGCGTGCGCTGCTCAGTCCAACGCATCGCTGTCTCGTGCCTTTCACGGCCTTCAGCGAATACGACGACGCTTCACCAAAGGGGGCGAAAGTGATCCGTTGGTTCGCGCCGCCCGATAGAGGGATGCTTTTCTTCGCCGGGGTCTGCGGCGAATGGTACGGCGACTATGGTTCGAAGAAGGAGCCCAATGTCGGCGCCCATCAGCTCTTTAGTTTTCTGACCACAAAAGCGAACGATCTGGTGCGTCCCATCCACGCGAAGGCAATGCCGGTCATCCTGCGCACCGAGGCGGAATGCGAGGAGTGGCTGCAGGCGCCGGCCGATCGCATCGAGGCGATGCAGGCGCGCGTTCTGCCTGCCGAGGCATTGGACGTCGTCCCCGACGAGGAAGCCGTCCAGTATGCGGGCGGTTATCTGAGATAGAACGCGATGCTCACGGGTTTTTCGATTTCTTGGCTCGTTGCGCGCTGCGGCGTTTACTGGTGGGCTTCGACTTGGGGTTCGACTTGGGCTTTGGCTTCGGCTTCCGCTTTGCCTTTGCACGCCTTGGGGTGGAGCCGCCGCCGCCGTCGTCGTTGCGTTTGCTGCGAGCCCGTCGAGCGCGTCGGCGTGCGCACGAAGGATGGCGGCAGATGCCTCGAGTTCGGGCTTAGAGCTGAGCATTCGACGCGCGCGCCGGTCCTGGCGCACCGCTTCCCAAACTGCTTTGAGATCAGGATCGAGCTTGTTGTTGTCCGCCGTTCGCGCCAGGTACCGAAAAGCGTCGCGTAGTCCGCCTCGCGCTCCAAATAGATGATCAGCGGCGGTGCGGCTACCGCGTCAGTGTTTGATGGGCGGCCGCGCAATTGCGGGTCAAAACGGCGGCGGCGTTCGTATTGCGAAAGTGCTGCGCCATTGAGGCGCTTTGCCTTCCAGATGGCTTTGATGTCGCGCAGAGTTTTGATCTTGTGACACTTGGCGCACCTAAGTTGGTGACCCGCATTCAGGCGGCGGCGCCCGCAATCAGTTCGGGTCAGATCAAGCCGATTGCTTGAGGGGTAGCGAAAATCCGCGCACACGGTGGTAACGTAGCCGAGCGGGCGTTTGTGGCTGCGACGGGTCTGGGAACGGCATGGATATCGATACCTGGCTCAGGGGTCTCAAGCTGTCGCAGTACGCATCGTTGTTCCGCGACAGGGCGATCGAGCCAAAAGATCTTGAATGGCTCGACGATGGCGAGCTCAAGCGCATGGGCATTGCGCCGCGCCACCGCAAGCAGCTGCTTGCCGCCATCGGAGCGCTCAACCCGCTTTTGGACGAAGGCCGCGCCTCGCCCCGCGACGAAGAAGCCAAGACGCTTGGCCTCAATGCCCAGCACCGGCGCATGACCGTGCTGTTTTGCGATCTGGTTGGTTCAACCGCACTATCCACGCAGCTGGACGCCGAGGCGCTGCGCGACCTAGTCGGCGCCTTTCACCGGGTTTGCGCCGCTGCGGTGGCGGACGCTTCCGGTTTCGTGGCGCAATATGTTGGCGATGGCCTGATGGCGTTCTTCGGCTATCCCGATGCTCACGAGGATGACGCCGAACGCGCCATCCTCGCTGGGCTCGCCATCGTTGACGCGGTGCCGCGGCTTAAGGGGCCGGACGGCTCGCCGCTGGGTGTACGCGTCGGGATTGCGACTGGCGCGGTCGTGGTCGGGGACTTGAGACACACGTTCGATAGGCAAGAGCGCGCTATAATTGGCGAGACGCCCAATCTCGCGGCGCGACTGCAGTCGCTGGCGCAGCCCAACAGCATCATCATAGCCGCCAGCACGCACGGCGACGCAAGCGAGGTGTTTGCATATAGGCGCTTCGATGGCGTGTGCGTCAAAGGCGTCGCCGCCCCGCAGACAGTTTTCGAAGTGATCGGCGAGGCCGCGACGGGCGATCCGCGCAGGCGTGCGCCAAGAGCAGCACCGCCGTTGTCGGGTCGCAACGACGAAATTGCGCAGGTCATGGCGTTGTGGCGCCGCCACCTTAACGGCGAACCGCAAGCGCTGGGACTGATCGGTGACGCAGGGCTTGGCAAGTCGAGGCTTTTGGCCGAGATGCGCGCTTGCATTGCTGCGCGCCCGCACGTCTGGCTGGAGAGTGCGGCGGCGCAAGTGTTCGCAAGCCGTCCATTCTTTGCCATTGCGCGTATGATCCGCCATTCGCTCGTCGGCGGTCGCAGGGCGTCGGCGCAAGACTATCTCGATGCACTCACCAGTTCGCTTCACCGCGCGGGGCTCGATGCTGCCGCAATAACGCCGCTGATCGCCGAGATGATCGGGGTCGAGACCCCGGATCGGACAGCGCCGCTCACGGCAAATGTCGAGCAGCGACGCGCATTGCTCATCGAGGCGCTCAATGCCTGGATCGCCGGCATCGCCGCGCGCTTTCCCACCGTGCTTGTGGTCGAAGACATTCATTGGGCCGATGCCTCGACCGTTGAGTTGCTGGAGCGGCTCATCAACGCCGATGCGGCCCCGGCGCGCCCGTTTGTAATCTATACTTCCCGGGACGCCGGGGCGATGCCCGCAGTCGTATCAGATCGGCACGTACAAATCGCGCTGGAGCCGCTCGACGATGACAGTCTGCGCCAAATCATCGCCAATACCACCCCCAGCGTGGTGTCAGCTGAGTTCATGCAGCAGATCGTCGCGCGCGCCCAGGGCGTGCCGCTCTTCGCCGTCGAACTTGCGCTTTTGCTTGAAAAGCAGGCCCCGCATGGCGAAACAACGATACCCGATTCATTGTCGGCGCTGCTCAGCGAACGTCTCGATCGGTTTGGAGCGGCGCGCCAGATCGCTTGTGTGGCGTCGGTCCTGGGCCATGACTTCTGGTTTCGTTTGCTGCACTCGGTCGCCGGCGGCGACGCGCGGCACGTGCGTGCTTCGCTGACCAAGCTGGTGCGCGGCGGGGTGCTGACCGCGCACGGTTCAGGGGAAGAGACGCGCTACAGCTTTCGCCATGCACTGCTGCGCGACGCCGCCTATGACACATTATTGCGCAGCCAGCGTCGCGAACTCCATAGACGCGCCGCGATGACGCTGACTGAGGAGTATCCGCACTTGGCCGCCTTGCAGCCACAACTGATGGCGCAGCATTGGACAGGTGCGGCCGCGCCTGCGCGCGCGGTCGCGGCTTGGCGCGTCGGCGGCGATCACGCCCGGCGGGCGCGGGCGTTTCGCGAAGCCGAAGCGAGCTATGTGCAGGCCTTGCAGATCTTGGAGACCTTGCCCGCCACGGCTGAGCGCGACAGCGAGGAATTGGCGCTGCAGAATGCGCTCGCCAGCATCTACCAGATCACCAAAGGGTATTCGGCAGCGGCGACCACTGTGGCTTCAGCGCGTGCGCACGCGCTTGCCGGGGCGCGCGGTGATATCGCCACGCAAGTCGCGCAGGAGGTAGCCGCATGGGCGGCGCAATCCAGCGCGGGCGAGTATCAAGCAGCGGCCGCGACCGCGGCGCGCGCGATGCAGCTTGCCCGCGCCGATGGCAGACCTTCCGTGCTGGCGCACGGCTACATGATCCAAATGACGTCGCACTACAGATTAGGCGATCTGATGAGCGCTGAAGAGAGTTTCGTCGAGGGCAGCGCCTTCTTCGAGGCGCCAGGCTTTTGCCGCCAACCCGGGGCGTTTGCGCAGACCTTCGGCAATGCCGCGCGGGTGGCCTGGATGATGGACGATGCCGAGGCCGCCTCCGTCCGCATGCGCCGCGCCCTTGCGAACGCCGAGGCCTGCGCCAATCCCTACGACCTTGCCTTCGCCTTTTACATGGACGCCATTCTGCGCGTGCTCACCGGCGAGTTTGTCAGCGCCTGCGCCGCGGCCGCGGCCTCCATCGCATTATCCGAAGAGAAAGGCTTTCCCCAGTTCGCGGCCATCTCACGCGTGGCGCTCGGACGTGCTAAGGCCGGCCTCGGCGCCGCATCAGAAGGCGAGGCGCTTATTCGCCAAGGCGTCGAGGCGATGACGCAAACCCGCTCGCGCGTGGCGATGACGATGTATTTGACTTGGCTCGCCGAAGCGCAGCTGGCGGGCGGCGCACCTGATCGTGCGCGCGCGTCTATCGGCCACGCTCTCCAGTGCAATCCCCAAGAGCTCTTCTATCGCCCCGAGACGCTCCGGCTGAGCGCAAGCGTTGGGGCCGATCCGGAATTGGCGCGTCAGCACTTGCGCGACGCTGTGGCGCTCGCCAAGCGCATGGGCGCAAAGCTCTTTCACGCTCGTGCACTGGCGGCGGCGCCCGGCGCCGCTTAGCCTTTGCGCACCACTTCGATACTCGTGACTTCGGCGAAGGTCTTTGAGAGATCGTGGTTGCTCAGGCCGTTGGAGATCAACCAGAAGCGATTATTATCGACCCGTTGCATGAGATATTGGCCTATGAAGGCTGTGCTGTCGTTCAGTTGAAAATTCATAGTTGCGCTGCCAAAGCCGTCATCGGGCCCCGGCGTGCAATGGCCGGTGAGCGCGTAACCGTTTTGGCTCATTTTGAGCGGCGAACTCGTATTGCTCATGAGGACCTTGGAAAATCTTTGGTCGCCCTTAATCGTGAACCGAGCAGCGTCCGCTGGGTCCGCGTTGATCTCAAGCCATCCCAGACCGGCGATGTGATAGAGATAAGGGTGGTTGTTGTCGAAGCCGGTGAAGCGGAAAGCGTAACGGCCAATTAAATTTGCCGGCATAAACCCTCCAGTGGAGTTGAGATGAGGGGTTCGCTTCACGACTCATGCGTCGCGAAGCGAACCGGAGCTCATTGATTGGGGGGCTTGTTGTCCATTTCATCGAGCACGCGTTGGAGCGCCGCGCGAATAGCTGGATCGGCCTTCGCCTTTGGAATGACCTCGTATAGCCGATAACCGCAAGCGAGCACTTTGTGGCCGAACACGTGCAACGCGGCCAATTGCTCCGGCGTCAAGTCCTGCACCGTGCTTGCATCGCAGCGTAGGTTTTTCGCCAGCGCTCCGACCGCGCTGTTTTGAAGTATGTCGACGTTCTTAGGCATGGAGCCCTCCCTTGCTTTCCCACCACGGGAAACTCTTAACACCACCAATGAACCTGGGCCAGGAATGCGCCGTCACCGTTACGGCGATGCTGCGGCCGACGCGGCCGACGCGGGCGGTGCGCTCGCGAGCGGAGAAGGCGGCGGTGCGATGTCTGTATCGGGCAGCGCGCGTGTAGGCTGATCGCCTCGAATGGCTGGACGCCCACGGCGCGAGACCAGGCGCGCTATGGTGTCCTGCAGACGCACGTTTTCGGCTTGAAGCGTAGCGATTTGTTGGTTGCGGCTGCGCAGGCGTTCGGCCGCTAAACCCCGCTCAGCGTCCATGGCGCGGATCTCATCAACAAGGGGCCCGATCGAAACCGCGACAAGAATGGCCACAGCAACGGCGATAAGCGCGCCGAGCAAACCGGCGATGGCGCCATTAGAGGATTGCTCGCGCGGGTAAGGCAGGGCGTGTAATGGCGGCTCTAGCGTTGCCAAGGATTGCGATGGGATTGTCACCACCACAGGCGCAATGGCATTGGAGCCGCCCGGCGGTTGGTAGACGGCGATCTCGCCGCCCACGCTAATCTTGGCGCCGTCACGCGTTGTGCTGCGGGTGTGATAGCTCGGATGTGGTTCGACCTGGACTGACACGGCTGCTTGCTCCCATCCAAAATGCGCTTGTAGGCGGGTTTCGAGCGTGCGCTCGAGCGCGCTTAAGTGGCGCTCGACCACACTGGCGACTTGATCGGCGCTTCTGGCCGCGACCACCATGTGAACAGTCAAACCGTGGTGGTTGAATGTGGTGTGGCGCACGTGCTCGACGCGGCCATCGAACTCGGATTCGACGACGCCGGCGCAGCGTTCGACGATGGCGCGTATGGCTTCGTCGCGATGATCGCCGCGCACCCAATCAATTTTGGCGCCGGGGGCCGAGATTAATGTGACCTCAATCGTCACCACTGGCTCTGTGCCTTCAGACACCCAGTGTTTATGGGTCGGAGGATCCGAATAGGGAAGCGCCATGGTCAAATCTCCTCAAGCACGGCAGCGGCGGATACGGTGTGCGCCAAAGCGCGCCGCGACGGCGCGGTCACTGATGAGGGCGTCGCGCATCATGCGCGCCGCTTCAGCGGGGCGGCCGAGGCATTCGAGCACGACGCCTTGCGCATATTGGTGAAGCGCCCTTTGTGCGGCGTCTGAGGCGTTATCGGCGCCGATCGCTTCATTGAGGTAAGTGGACGCTGTAGCCAAGCGCTCCTGCTCTTCGGTGCTTGTGCGCGCGGCCGCCAAGGCCCAGCGCAGCTGCAGCAGACCCATCGCGCCCAATGTGTAGCCGAGATCGGCGCGTTCACCGTTTATGCGGGCAAGGGCGATAGCGTCCTGGCATGCGCCTTCCGCTGCTGCCCATTGGCCGCCGCCGACGGTGCGGGCAAGGCAGCGGCTGGCGATGATGCGCGCCCGGTTCGGCTGCAGCGCAGCTGCCCGATCAGCAAATCCAACGGCGCGCAGAGCGGTCTGACGGGCATCGGCGCCAGGCTCGTCGATCAGACCCCAGGTGGCGCGCGCACGCATGGTCAACGCATCGGCCGTCAACGCAGCGCCATCTGCCCCGGGCGAGAAATATCCGCCTTCAGCCAGGGTCACTGCTTGTGCGAAGCTCTGCTCGGCGCGGGCGTAATCGGCGGCGTTGAGATAGATGAGCCCACGCCGATAATGGATGTCGAACGATTGTCCTCCGCCTTGATGCAAGGACGCATCGTAATCACGCATGGCCCGTTCGGGATCGCCCAATTGGGCATGCAGATCGCCGCGCAGCCGAAGAAGATAGGCGCTGTTTGGATCGGCGCGCAGGGCGCTGTCTAGATCAGCAATAGCGCGTTGCAGACGGGATGGGTGCTCCGCAAAGACTGCCGCGCGTCCTGTGAGTGCGGCAATGTTGCGGCTGTCGAGACCGAGTGCGGCCTCATAGTCGCGTCCCGCCTCGGCCAGATCGGAGGCCCCGCCCAAGCGTCGGTAACGCGCCACCAAAAGGTCGCCGCGCCCCGTCAACGCGCGCGCACGCAGTGCGCGCATGGCGCCGCTTTCGCTGTGCGGGAGGAGTGCTAACGCATCGCCATAGGCGCCAAGTGCTGCAGCAAAGTCGCCGCCGCTCGGTTGGCGCCCGGCCCGTAGACGCAATGCATCGGCAAAGGCGAGGAGTGCGCTCGCTGAAGCCCGGTCGACGTCGCGAGCGCGCTCAAATTCTTGGATGGCGGCGTCCAATGCGCCCCCGCCAAGGCGGGCGTGGCCGGCGCCGACCAAGGCGCGGGATCGTTGTTCATTATTGGCGGCGTTTGCAAAGGCGCGCGTATAGGCGTCCAGGGCTGGCGCCCAATTGCGGCGCTCGCGTTCGGCGTCGCCCAGCGTGAGGCCGATCTCGAACAGCACTGCACGGTCGCCGCTGGCCAGACGCTCCGCTTCGGTCAAAATCGCCACCGCCTCCGGCGCGTTGAGGCGAAGCTGAACCCGGCCAAGCGCCAGATAAGTGCGGGCGCTCGCGTCGCCCAGTTCGACGGCGCGTAGCAGATCGTTGAGTGCGCCGGTCAAGTCACCCCGGTCACTGCGCAGGCCGCCGCGCACGCTGAGCGCGCGCCGTACTTCAGAGATTGAGGCGCCCGCGTCGCCGATCACTTGACTGCACGCGGTCAGCGCCCGCTCGACGTGGCGCGGATTGTCGTCGGCGCACCGGCGCATTGAAAAAAAGCCGCCGCCAGCCTGGGCCGGCTGCGCCGCCGCCAGCATCAAGGCGGGCGCAGCGCCGAGCAGCAGCATCACAATCCTTGAGCGACGATAAAACGACTTGGTCATGCCACGCTCCTTGCTGGCCAGTGCAACGCGATGGAGCGGAAAATGGGACGCGGCGAGCCGTTGGCGTATGACCCGATTGGGGTAAGCGCGCGTGTGCTTTTTCATCCGAGCGGGGGAGGGGGGCTGCGGGCAGCGTCGCGATGGGGAGGACGGCTGGCTCGGTGAAACGAAACCCGTGCGGCGGCGCTGATTTTGGGGACGCCGCCGCACGGCCCGCAGCCCCGTTGAGCAGATTATCGCCACGCTCTCGTTGGCGTTTCCCGCATTTGGGTGAAGTCGGGGCTCAAAAACGCCAGTCGATGGCGTCGGATGTCGTTTCCCCAGCGCGGCGGCGTACCAGCGTGCGCAACTTTTCCAAATCCAAGATGACGATATCGCGTTTGTCCTGACGCACAACGCCTTCGCTGGCCAGCAAGCGCAACTCGCGTGTGACCGCCTCGCGTTGAGCACCCACGGCGGCCGCGATCGTCTCATGCGTAGGCGCGCCGCGGATAGTGACTTTGCCGTCGCCGTCGGTGTCGCCGTTGGCGGCAAGGCGCAACAGTTCCGCGTAAATCCGGAAGCGCACTTCGAGGGCGGCCAATTCGAATACACGCTCAGTCAGTTGGACCACAATGCGCGAAAGGGCGCTGGCGACCGAGGTGGCGAAACGTGCGTCTTGGTTCATTAGCTGGAGAAAGGCGTCTTGCGAACACTCGGCAATGAGCCCGTCGGTTTCAGCAATCACGGCGAGTGACCGAGGCGTGTTGGCAAGTGCTGCGATCTCGCCGAAATGGCTGCCTGCGGAGATTTGCCTGATCGCCACCACCCGTCCGGCCGCCGTCTCTAAACGCGTGCGAAACGCGCCTTCGACGACGAAATAGACCTGCGCCTCCGAAGACAGATGCGAAACGATCGTCTCGCCTGCCTTGACGTGTTTCCAGGTCAAGACTGCGCCGAGTGCGCCCAGCGCCGCGTCGTCCAATTCGGTCAGCACGCGAACGCGCCGCAACAAGGAAAGCGTGTCTTCTAGGCTCACACCCAAGCTCCTACTCAATGCTGCGCGTTTTTGTGCGGCGTTGGAAGTGAGCCCGGTGCGAAATATCACGTATGCGGCCGCCGCTGGTTTTGCTGGGATGATCGCGGGAGGCAATCATGACCAGAGATGCGCGCTTGCTTGGGTTTGAAGCCTGGATGGACGCCGCCATGAGTGACGCTGGATGGGCCGATGCGCTGCAGAGGAGCCGCGCTCTATTGCGTGCGCGCGGAGCCTCGATCGTCGTCCACGACGCCAACGCCAGCGTGGTGAGCACCGATTGTGAAGCGCCAGCGGACTTCGTGCGGTATTGTCGCGCGCTGGCGCCGCGTCGTTCCAGCGGGATAAATGACTGCCGAGCGGACAATCTTGGCCGTGTTGTATGGCTTCGGGTTGAAGGCCGCGCTGAGCGAGCGCTAAGCGATGTGACCTTCGCGGTCCTCGCCGACGAAGCGTTAGACCTTATTCTCTTTGCCGAACTCGCCATGGCGGCGGCGCGCGCCGTGGCGGCGCGCGCGCGTCTGGCTTGCACGCAGCAATCGTCGGCGCTGATGACGGCGGCTTTCGATCACGTCCCCTTTGGCGTCGCCACGGCCGACGCCCAGGGACGCGTCACCAACCTCAATGACGCCTGCCGCACGTTGCTGGCGCGGGCCGATGGCTTGAGCACGCGTCACGGCAAACTCATGTGCCGCGATCCCAGCGATCAGCGCGCCCTTATGGAGGCCATAGATAAGAGCTTGCGCGGCGAGGGCGCACGCGTCCTGCGCGCAACCCGCGCCGGCGGCGCCCAACCCTACGTTATTCGTGTGCTCTGTCCGCGCGAGGCAGGCGCCATGCGCGATCAATGCGTGCTGATGATTATCGATCCCGACGATCAGCCTTCGCCAGGGGCCGAGATCTGGCGGGTCATGTTTGATCTGACTGAATGCGAACTGATTATTGCCGAGGGGCTCGTGGCGGGCCGCCGAATCACTGACATCGCCAACGAACGAGGCGTGTCGGTTGAGACGGTGCGAACCCAAACCAAGCGCATGTTCGAACGGCTAAACGTGACCAGCCAGGTCGAGGCGACCGCGCGTTTGTGTCGGGCTACGCCGTTCCGCGCTGTTGACGCCACAGCGGTGCGGCGTCGCGCGGCGGCGTGAGCCGACACTCGCTTGATAAGATTTGGCCGCTGTCGATTTGACGCCCCCGTCGATAGACCAAAGCTCCGCCAGACGCGAGGCGCGTCACCCCACCCATAAAGAATGTCGCGCCCAGAAATTGCTGCTCCGCCAACATCCCCGCGTCACGCGGCGCGGGCGAATGGGTGAGTACTGCTAGCGCGCTGGCCGTGACACTGAAATGAAAGAAATCCACCAGGCATTTTGTTTTAGCGTTGCAGCAGCCGGTCGGGCACGCAAGATTGCCTTGTTGCGGGCGGGGAGATCGATCCGGTGTCTACAGAACGCAGCGCCAACACCATTGACAGGAAGCTGGGGGCGCGCGTCCGAGCGCGCCGGCTTGAACTGGGCATGAGCCAAGAGCATCTGGCTGAAGCGCTCGGCATCACCTTTCAGCAGGTGCAAAAATACGAAAAAGGCGTGAACCGTATCGCCACCAGCCGACTGATCGATATTTCAGACGCGCTGGGCATGGCGCCCGCTCGGCTCATCGAGGGGTTCGAGACAGCTCCAAAGGCCGACCAAAAGAAAGCGCACGGCGCCAGCGCGCCTGACACCGCCATTGACGACGTCGGCGCGGGCGAACTCTTGCGCCTTTATGCCAGCATCAAAAAACCAAAGCTGCGTCGGCGCGTACTGGAACTCGTGCGCGCCATGGCGGAGGCGGATTAGCAAAGCCGCCGCAAGGTGAGGCCATTCAAATCGGCAAATGCGTCGATCGCGGCCAAGCACGCCGCCTCGTCTTTCGTTTGCCGCGTGCTTATCCAGCGCAGCAATTCGATTACATCGTCTAACTGAGGGTGGTGAAGCAGCGCGCGCGCAGCAGTCTCGATGCCGTCTGTTTGATCTTCCATGAGTTCCACCAAATGCGCCAGGGTGTGCGGATTTCGCGTGGCCCTCAGCCAGACCCGCCTAAACCGACGCCATTATTCAGAAAACGCACTTCAGGCGCTGTCAAACTGAATTCAGCGGCGTGCCGGTGAAGTGATGCGATGCGTGCGCGAGTGCGACAAACGCCGCACGTATTCGGTTTTCGAGCGATGCGTTTGCGCCATCGGGCGGCGCCATGCGCCCGCGCTGCTCGGGTGGAGGCGGCGTGCAAGATTGGCTGGCTCGCGGAGCTTACAGGCCCTTTGCGCCAGTCGCGGACGGATACGCGTCGGCGCCAACCCGGTGACGCGAGGTTGGCGCGCTGCCCCCGCGCAGGAGACAAGAGATCCGCCAGTGGCTGGTGCGCGTCGCGCGGTGTGGCGCCCCGCGAGGCGCGAAGATATGCAAAAGCTGCGCAAAAACCTTATCATCAAACCATGGCCCGCAGGCTGAACCCAGATCAAGACCTTAGGCGTGCGATCGCGCGCATCGAACACAGCGCCGATATGGCGGAGCGCATGAGCGCTGTGGAGCGAGCGCTGGCCATTATTGAGCGCCGCGGCGAGGCCAAAGGCTCGATGCTGCATGCAAGTCTCTTGGTGCAACTCGGTCAATTGTTTGGCGATCAGCCGGCGCGCGCCGGCGACAGCGGCGACAGGGCGCGCGCCGCAGCACACTTGAAGCGGGCGCTTGCCATGTTTCCGCGGCGGCGCGCCCGCATTGAACGCGCCCATGCTCAGATTGTGCTCGCCAATATTTTGAGCGAGGGCGACGAGCGTGATTTTGAACAGGCGATTAGGCTCTATCGCGCCGCATTGCGGTGCTTGAGGCCCCGCACTGACGCCGAGGATTGGACAACCGCCCAAAGCAATCTGGGCTACTGCCTCGTTCATCGCTTGCGCGGAGACAAAAAGCGAAATCTTGCGGGCGCGATCAAGGCCTATGAGAGCTTGGCGCGGTTTTATCAGCGGCGCGGTCAACGCCAAGATTGGGCCGCCACCAAGATAAAGCTGGCGATCGCCCTGTCTGAGTTCGGCGCCGAGCCTGCCGGACAAGAGCGCGCCATAGCTGCGATCGAAGCAGCACTTGGCGTCTTTACACGCCGTGGTGCGCCGATGCGATGGGCCGAGTGCCAGAATGTCTTAGGCGCGCTTTATTACGAGCGGATCAAAGGCGACCGCAGTGACAATATCGAGCGCGCAATCGCAGCGCTTCAGCGTGCACTCGCTGTGCGAACCAAAAAAAAGGCCCGCGATGAGTGGCTCGCCAGCATGAATAATCTAGCGCTTGCCTTGTCTGACCGGGTGCGCGGAGGGCGCGCTGACAATCTGGAGCGCGCGCTGGCTGCGCTCAATCAGGTCGTCGCCGCCTGTCCCCGCCGTAGTGCGGCGTGGGCCAGAGCACAGGCTAAGCGCGCCATAATCTTGCTGGAGCGGCCGGGCGGGGTGCGCGCAAGAAATATCGAAAGCGCAATTGGCGCTGGCGAGCGCGCAATTGGGGTCTTTGATCCACGGCGTACGCCTTCGGAATGGGCTCACGCCACCAACGTGACCGCCAACGCCTATGCCGACCGTGAGCGCGGCGGCCGCAGCCAAAATATTGAGACCGCAATCGCGATGTTTAAGAGCATACGGGCGCACCTCGATCCGCGCGCCTTTGCGCTCGACTGCGCCACCGCCGACCTCAACCTGTCGGTCATTTATGCAAGTCGGATCGAGGGTGCGCGGGCTGACAATCTTGAAGCGGCGATTGGTTTTGCCCGGCGCGCTTTGCGTGTGCTGAACCGCCAGGTTGCGCCGCTCGATTGGGCTTCTCTTAACGCTAATCTCGGCGGGTTTTACTTTTCGCGGGCGCGCGGCGCGCGACGGGAGAATTTAGAGCGTGCGATTGCGGCGGATGTGGCGGCCTTGCAGGTTTTCACGCGCGCCGAGCATCCGATCGCTTGGGCCGGGGTGAAAGCCAACCTCGCCAACGCCTTCCGCGATCGCATTGACGGGGATCGTAGAGAAAATCTTGAGTGCGCGTTGGCCTGCGTTCTGGACGCGCTGGAGGTTCTTGACGCGGAGGCTGCGCCGCTCGATTGGGCCGGCGCACAGCAGATTTTTGCGAGCGTGTTGTTGCATCGCCAAGGGGAGAACCGGCGCAGCGATCTTGAAGAGGCGATTGGCGCAATTGAGCGGGCGAGCGAGATCTTTGTGCACCACGGCTTGGGGCTTGAATGGGCCAAGGCGCGCGCAACGTTGGCCACGCTCTATCTGGAGCGCGTCGAGGGCGCGCGCGCCGACAATGTCGAGCGCGCCTTCTTGGCCTCAAGCGAGGCATTGTCGCGGCTCAGCTCCGAAAATGAGCCCGTCGGCTGGGCCAATGCGATGAGCGACTTGGCCGTGGCGTATTCTGAGCGCAGTCGGGGCGATCGGGCCGATAACATCGAGCGAGCGATCACACATATCCGCGGCGCTCTTGCAGTCTTGAGCCGTGATCATACGCCGTTTGAATGGGCGCGCGCCCAGGCCAATCTGGCCACCTTATTCATCCTGCGCGAGGAGGGCGTTCAAACAGAAAACCTGTCGCGGGCGGTGCGGGCGCTGGGCTATGCCCGCACCGTCATGAGCCGGCGGCGCGCGCCGGGCGAGTGGGCGCAATTGACGATGAACCTCGCCGTGGCGGTGCAGCGCCTCGACGCCGGTGAAGGCGGCGGGCTCAACGTCTCGATCAGATTGTTCGAGGAGGCGCTCAGCGTGTTGAGCGCGGTAAGCCATCCCCAAGACTGGGCGATGGCGAAGGTCAACCTTGCCAATGCGCTGCGTTGGCGGGCTGAGACCCAAGGCGAGGACGACGCCAGGCGCGCCGCCAAGGCGTATCGCGAGGCCTTGACCGTGGTGACGCCGGAGCGTTTTCCCGAGGAGCATGTTCGCGCCGCACGATTGTTGGCCACGACGCTCTCGGGCTTGGGCGAATGGGACGACGCCGGGTTAATGTTTGCGCGTGCGCGCGCGGCGGCCTTTTCGCTAATCGGCGTGGGTCTCCATGCTGGCGAACGCGAGCGCGTGTTGGCCGAAGTCGCAAGGCTCGGTCCTGACAGCGCCTATGCGAAATTGCGGGCAGGAGACGCCATCGGCGCCCTCACCGACCTCGAGGCAGGACGAGCACTAGAACTGGCGCTGTGGGGCCGCCTCGGTGAAACGCTCACTGGACGAGACCGTGTCCGCCTGCGCAGGGCAAGACGAACAGCGCTCGCCGCCGAGCAAAGTCTGGCGGCTGCGGCGGCGCCCGCGCGCCGGGCGGCGTTGGGCAAACTGATGCGCGCGCAAAATGCGCTGGCGACACTTGCCGGCGCGGCGTCATCGACCGACGGATTGAAGACGCAATTGCGCCAGCTTATTGGCGCCGACACGCTGCTGATCGCGCCAGTGTTGAGCCAGGCTGGGGCAGCGGTGTTGCGCGCGCGTTGGCGCGGCAAGCGTCTCATCATCGACAGCGCACCGATCGCTGCGCCCAAACTGCCCACAACCGGAGAGGCGCCAGCCGCCATGGGCCCCTCAGTGCGTCTGGTCGCGCCCCAAGGGCAAGCGGCCGCAGATCGGGCCTGGCAGATATTCGCCGCCGGCGTGGACGGTGCGGAAAGTCGGTTGATTGTCATGGCGCCCGGCGCGGAGATCACGACGCCGGCACTTGCTGAAAAAGCCGGCGTAAGCCTGGTCGAGCGGTGTGAGATCACCCACGCGCCCAGCATGACTGCAGCGTGCAACGCGGCGCGTCGCTGCGCGGTTTCTTTTACACCGAGCCTTGGCGCCATCATCGATCCCGGCGCCAATCTCAGTGGGGCAATGGTCGAACATAATCTGGCGGCGCATCACTTTGGCGCTCGTCACTGCGCCGGCGCTGTCGGCCAAGGGGCCACCAGAGCCGCGGCGGCCGCGGCCTTACGCGACAAATCCTATTGGCTGATCGCCACGCACGGGCGCTTCGATTCAGGTCGCGCGGGTCAGTCGTGGCTGGCGCTGGCGGGTGACGAGCGTCTCTCTCTCGAAGACGCTCTCTTCCTGCGGCGCCCTAAACATCTTCGGCTTGCCGTGTTGTCGGCATGCGAGAGCGGGGCGCACGATGACCAGCGTCGGCCTGAGGAATTCGAAGGCTTCGTCAACGCATTCTTGCAATTGGGTGCAGTGGGCGTTGTAGCGGCGAAATGGCCGGTGGACGATGTGGCCGCGGCGTTTGTGATCGGGCGTTTCTTTGAACACCACCTCGGTGAAGGCGATCGGCCGGCCAAAGCCTTGCAAAAGGCGCAGCTTTGGCTGCGTCAGGCAAGCGTCTATCAATTGCACACAATGATGCGGCGCAGGGCAGCGTCGATGACGCAAGCCCAGAGGCGCGCAGCCCAAGCGGTGCGCCTTCGGCTCGATCGTTATGGCGGCGAGGCAACCCCATTTTCAGATACGCGCCATTGGGCCGGCTATGCGCTCTACGGCGCTTGATCGGCAGGGCAAAGTCTGGCGAGTGTTTCAACTCTCGTAGACGGGGACCCGAGACATGGGCGTAGAGGTGCCGCAACTCGGCAAGAAAGTCCGGTTACTCTTATTGGAGAGCGGTCACACATTGACATCATTGGCGATCGCAATCGGGCGCGCGAAAGCGACGGTGAGCGGCTGGATCAATGGCGGGAAGATGAACGATCCCGAAGTGACGCCGGAAAGGGGACTGGACGATCTGGCTGAATTTCTGGCGGCTTTTGCTGGCATTTCGCACGAACGTGCGCGCCAGGCCTGGATGGGCGAGTACGAAGCCTTTGAGGCGGCGGTGAAGGCGCGCACGCAGGTTGATTTCGCCAGCCTCATCGCGGCCGGCGCACGGAAATCCATGCTCAAATATCGACCTAACGGTATGGAGGAAGCGCGCCTGGTGACATTCTTCGCCAGCAGCGCAGGCCACGCCATTGCCGCCTTGGTGGGGGAGTCGTTTGCGCTCGACGTCGACGGCCCCCCTGACGCCCAGATCGTGTTGATCGCCCAAAGCGCGATTGGACATCATCTGGGCGCGCCCGGGCCCGGCGCGCCAAGCCGGATCGGGCCGACCGGCGTCGCGCGTTTGCCGGACGCGCCATCGCTTTATCAATTTCACGAGCCTGCCGGCCTTCATACGTTTTTTGTTTTTCTTGCCGAGTGCGCAGCACCCTTGGCGGTCGGCGCGCACGCTGGCAAGACGACGCCGCTCACAGAAGCAGAACTTAACGCCTTCGCCCGCGAACTCACCGATGCGTCACGCGTTTCCAATTGGTGGTTTGACACGTTGGCAGTGGATGTTCGCCGCGCCCTTTAACTTGCTCCTTGGAGCATCCGAACAATGTTCGATTCTGCTCGGGTAGGTTTGGCCTAACCAAGGGCGCACGTTTGGCTCCGTTGAATAACGTGGAGCCTGAACGTGAGCACTGCTCAGTTCGATTTTGAAGACATCGTGGTCGGCGCCGGCGCTGCGGGAAGTTATTGCGCCTATCGCCTGGCGCATGCGGGTCGCGAGCTCGCCCTGTGCGATTCAACCGGCCGCGTCAGCGGGCGGCTGATGTCGTGGATGCTTCACAATGGCGCCCCGGTTGAACTTGGCGGCTTTTCGCTGAGTGACGCAGATGAAAACACTTACGGGCTTTGCCGGCGTCTCGAACTTAACCTCCAGCCGCTGACCATGCGGCGCGGACCAAGCGCTTTTCGCGGCCGCCACTTAAGAGCCGCCGACCCCCGCGATCTCCCCTACGTATTCGCTTCCGCTGAAACTGGCCGCCACGCTGGCCAACTGGTTCTTGATGCGCTGAACACCGTGCTGCCTACGCTGCCCGGCTTGTGGCCGCAGCAGGGCAATGATCCTGGCGAAACCGCGCGGTTTTTGCGCACCGCGCGGGTTGATGATCAGCCGCTCTGGCGTTGGGGTCTGTGGAATTTACTGAGCATAGGCCTCAGCCATGAAGCTTACGAATATGCGCTGGCCTCGTTTGGGAGTGTCGCGGCCCTGCGCAACATTAACGCGGCTGATGCGATCTGGACGCTTCTGCGGGAGTGCGCGCCGGGACAAACGCACTTCGTCGTGGAGCAGGGCTTCGAACAACTGCCGAAAGCGCTCGTCGGCGCTGCGGGCGTGACGCCGCGCTTCTACCACAGGCTTTTACGTGTCGATCGCTTTCGCTCTGGCGTACGCGTCTGGTTCGCTACGCCGCGGGGGCGCGTGTCCTACACCGCCGAGCGCGTGGTTCTCGCTTTGCCTGCAACGCCGTTGCGTCGGCTTGGGCTGGAGCGTCTCTTCAGCGATGGCGAGCGCTACCTCGCCGATCTCGATGCGGTCGCGCCTGTCAATGCGTGCAAACTCTTTCTGAGTTTTGAAACGCCTTGGTGGCGGGTTGAGCCGTTAGACTCAAAAGCAGTGCTCGCGGGCTTCACTGACCAGCCGATGCGCCAATGTTACGCCTTCGAGCCTCAGGCCGGCGACGATGGCGCCGTGATGATGGCGGTTTATGCCGATGATGCGGCGGCGACGTTTTGGAGCGGTCTGGCGCAGCCGAGAGGAGAGACGCGCGAAGGCTTGGGCCGCGACGATGGGTGCACGCGCCCCACGGTGCTGATGATCGATGCCGCGCGCCGGCAACTGAACGCTTTATTCCCGCATACGCCCGCGCCGGCGCCGGTGGACGGCGTCTTCATTGATTGGTCGCGCCAACCTTCGGGCGCGGCGTGGCACGCATGGAAAACGGGCGTGCGCAGCTGGGATGTGCGCGAGCGCATGCGTCAGCCCGATCCCCATTTGCCCTTGTTCATCTGCGGTGAGGCGTTCGCCGAAACGCAAGGATGGTGCGAGGGCGCATTGAATAACGCCGAAGCAATGCTCGAACGCCATTTCGGCGTGAAGCGGCCCGATTGGGTTGGCTCAACATACGTGTTCGAGCGCTAATGGAGAACGAGATGAAAAACAGTGTCACCAACTATCTCACGCGCTTGGGCGAGAATCCGCGTCTGCGACTGACCTTCGCCCGCGACCCCAACGCAACGATGAGCCCAGCTTCGCTCAGCGGACCTGAGCGCGCTGCGCTCACCTCAGGCGATGCCTCGGCGATCTATCGCGCGGCGGGCGTTAATGAACGCCCGGCGCCGAAGATCATTCAAATCCCGGCCCTGCCGGCGTGATGGTCAACCGGCGCGCGCACGCGCGCGCCGGTTCTTCGTTCAACATCCAGCAAGGAGCAGTTTATGCAAAGAGGCTCATTGATCGTCGCCAGCGCTGGGATCGGCATTGGCCAGTGCACAGTCGAGGCGCGCAGCGCCATTGAGGACGCTGATATCGTGCTGAGCGTGATGGGTGACCCATTCTTGCAGCAATGGGTCGCCGCGCTAAACCCCAAAACGCGCTCGTTACAGAGCCATTATGGGAGCCAACCCAATCGTCGCGCGGCATATTCGGCGATGGTGGATGAGATTCTCGTCCATGTCCGCGCGGGCCTCAATGTATGCGCGGTGTTTTATGGCCATGCTGGCGTCTACGTGACGCCCTCGCATGAGGCGATCGCGCAGGCGCGCGCCGAGGGGTTTGACGCCATCATGCTGCCGGGGGTGTCGGCTGATGCTTGCCTTGTGGCCGATCTCGGTGTCGACCCGGGCGCGCATGGGTTTCAAAGCTACGAGGCGCACGCCTTCTTTCGCCGTCGGCCCCGCTTCGACACGTCCGCCGCGCTGGTGCTCTGGCAGCTCGCTGTGTTGGGCGATGACGCCTTCACCCGACTGGAGCCCGATTACGAAGCCGTGGCGGCGTTGGCGACGCTTTTGTGTGAGCACTACCCGGTTGACCACCGGGTTGCGATCTATGCCGCGTCCACGCTGCCTGTGCTGACGGCGAGCGTGCAGCAAACTGAGCTTGCTTTGCTTGCCACAGCGCGGATCGATCAGTCCTCCACCCTGTACGTGCCGGCGCTAGCTTTAGGTTAGGCGGCTCGGTGGTTAGCCGCTATGAGGAGGGCGGAGCGATCAGCCGCTTGGCGAGATGAAGTTCGGCTTCACTGAGATCAAACGTTGAGCGCCAAGGCGCGCTGGTTAAACCAGCCGCGTCGCTATCGATTACGACCATGAGGCAATTGGGTCGTAAAGCGCCTGGCGGGCTAGGCGCAAACCAAGTGAGGCACGCGCCCTCGCTACGCTCGCGCGCGATGCGCACAAACGATCGGCGGCGCTCGCCGCGAAAGGCCCCGCTGAGCGCCTTGGCGAAGCTGCGGCGGTCACGGTCGCGTGGACAGCTGAGCCGCCCATCGTTCACGGTCAGCCCATCGCCGCGCGCTAATATGCGCTGACACGCGCGGTTGGCGTTTTCGATACGCCCCTCTGGACTGATGAGCGCCACGCCAATGCTGAGCGCCTCAAGAGCTTCGTTGGCAAGCGTTGCGCGCTGTTCCGCTTGTGTCAGATGCAAACGTATGGCCGCGGCTTCCGCACTGGCCTGCGCATTGGCGCGCAACGCACTTTCGTCGATGAGCTGATCGGCGAGACAGATGATCCATGCGCGGCTTTGCGCGCCAGCGTCAGCCCTGGCCCAAAAAACCTGAAACGCCGGATCGGAAGCGGGCAGGGCGCCGTACGTGCAATCGTGCGCCGCACTGATCGTATTCCACCAGACGAACAGGCCGGGATCACCGCACCAATGGGGAGCTGATTGACGGTCGCGAGGGGCGCGATCTTCGAGTGCAAGGGCGAGGGTGCGAGCGCCGAGCTTGCGGCCACTCGCTTCAAGCGCGCTTTTCCAACCTCGACCGGCAAGGGCCGCTTCGGTCCAGCATCCGGTTGCAGCTTCTGAGCGAACGGGCCCCATGTCACATTGATGACGCGAAATTTGGCGTGCGGCTATGTGATCTTTAGCACAAGGTTCGGCCCCGGCTCGGTGCGCCGCCTTGGCGCCTGTTCAGCTACTGATTACGCTTAAGCCCATGCACGCCGCTTACCTCTACACTGACGTCGAGGACAGCACGCCGCGTTGGGAGAAAAAGCCCGCCGCGATGCGGGCGGCGATGGCGCGCCACAAGGCTTTGATCAAAGCGTGTGTGAACCGTCATGGCGGGCGCGTTCACGACGCGGTCGCCGATAGCGTTTTCGCGATTTTTCCCGAGGGTGAGCCGCTCGCCTGCGCGCTCGACATTCAGATGGCCCTGCAAGAGCAAGACTGGGCCGACGTCGGCGGCTTGTCCGTGCGTATCGGCGTTCATGTGGGGCCGATGGAGGCCGACGAGCAGCCCGACGAAGTAACGGCCAATCGCACCGAGCGCATAACCTCTTGCGCTTGGGGCGGCCAGATCGTGGTGAGCGCCGACGCATACGCGATGTTGGCGCCGCCGCGTGGCGCTTCGTTCGCGAGCTTGGGCGCGTGCCGGCTGCGCGGCGTGTTGGGCGCCATCCGGCTGTTCGGCCTGACGCACCCGCTGTTGAACCGCACAGAGTTTCCCCCGCCGCGCGTCGCCGACTTTGATGGATCGCCGCCGCCAGCGCGAAACGGACCACTCTATGGCCGCGAGCGGGAGCTCGATGACATTTGTGCGCTGGTGATGGATGTCTCTGTGCGGCATGTTACAATCGTGGGAGCAGGCGGCAACGGCAAGACGCGTTTGGCGACCGAAGTTGCGCATCGCCTCGGCGATGAATTTGCGATCATTTATGTCGCGCTTGACCCGAATGAACGGGAGAGCTTGTTCCTGGCGCTGGCGCGCGTCTTGACCTTTCCCTTCGACGCGACAAGCCCCCACCAAGAACAGCTGATCGACTATCTTCGCGAAAAGCGAGGTCTTCTCATTATCGACAATGCCGAATCCGCAAAAGACGGCGAGGGCTTCCTCGATCGTCTGATTGTCGCCGCGCCTGAGATTAAAGTGCTCGCGGCGGGACGCGCGCCACTGCAGAGTC
Organism: Hyphomonadaceae bacterium; assembly: GCA_022841905.1. Lineage (GTDB taxonomy): Bacteria > Pseudomonadota > Alphaproteobacteria > Caulobacterales > Aquidulcibacteraceae > Vitreimonas. Next base: position 253,125 of record JALHQO010000003.1, read on the forward strand.
AGTGTGAGCGCCTCTACCAACTTGGCGGCTTGCAGTGGGCAGGCGCCGATCCCGAGGCGGTGCGACGCTCGGCGGCGTTTGCGTTTTTTGCGCAAGAAGCGGAGCGCTTCGGCGGCGACGTGACCCTCGACGACGGCGCAGCCGCAGCGTTCCAGGCCATTTGCGAACAGGTGCGGGGATCGCCATTGGCGCTGCAGCTTGCGGCGCGCTGGAGGCGCATGTTGTCGATTCAAGACATTCTTGCGCGCCTGCAAAACGGCATGCGTTTTCTGGCTGAGGCGCCGCATCCCGGCGCCGGTGACGATGCCTTGCGCCAAGTCTTCGAGACCTCTTGGACCTTGCTCTCAACCCCAATGCAGGACGCGCTGGCGCGATTATCAGTTTTTCACGATGGCTTTGAGGCCGATGTTGCCGACCGGGTCGCGCAATGTCCGCTCAGCGTGCTTGGAGAACTGGAACTGCGCGGTCTCGTCGAGAAGCGCAGCATGCGGCGTTTTAGTCTGCATCCGCTCATCTGTGAGTATGCCCGCGAACGCCTTGATGACCGGGCGTTCGCCGCCGCAACGCGCTTGCAGCATTGTCGCCATTATCTTGAAGTGCTGAGCTCGGACGCGAACTTCGCCGCCGTATTGAACGCGGTGGAGCATGATAACGCTAATCTGAAGGCGGCTTGGGCCTACGCTGTAGCGATCGACGACGATGGGCTCGTTCGCAGCGCCATTGAGCCGCTCTTTTACGGCGCGGTCATGCGTTCGCGCTACGCAGACGCTCTGCAAATCCTCGCCGTCAGGCCGGAGCGAGGAGAGCTACAGTATTACTGCCGCGCGCTCGCTTCGAATTGTCTTGTTCACATCGGCGAGGTCGCCAGCGCTCGCGTCGAGGCGGAGGCCGTTCTTGCCGGGGCGCATGAGCCGCTGGCCCGTGCGCACGCCCACCAGGCGCTCGGCAACATTGAGCACCTTCGCCACGCGTTTGAGGCGGCTTCACGCCATTATGAGGCCGCGCTCGCCCTGCGGGCCCGTGAAGCAGACAATGTGGGGCAGTTTTACACTTACCTCTCGCTGGCTGCGCTTTATGTCCTGTCCGGCGAGCATGCGCGCGCGCGGGCGCTGCTCAAGATCGGTCATCGTATCGCCTTGCGCGTCGGCCTCAAGGCGGGCCTTATTAACGTTCATCTCGTGTCCGGCGATCTTGCAGTAGCCGAAGGCCGCCTTGAAGACGCGCGAGGTAATTACCTTGAGGCCCTCAAGTGTGAGGAGGCCGTGGGTATCCCGCAATTCCGCTGCCGGGCTCTGTCGAAGCTTGGCGCGGCGCTGAGCCAGATGGGCTCTTACGCCGCTGCGTGCGCTTGCCATCGCGAGGCGCTCGCGATTGCCGAGGCGCGGGGCGATCTGCGGGGCAAGGTGATGGCGCTGATTGAGGTTGCCCGCAGTGATGCGGGGCTCGGTGACTTTGAAACAGCGCGAGCGGACTTGCTCTTGGCGTGTCGCGATAGTTTGAAGCTGCAATCGCCCGGCTTGGTCGCCGCCGCTTTGCGACTGCTCGCAGAGGTCGAGCGAGCCGCTGGCAATCTCGCCTTGGCTGAGCGGCTAACCGGTTTGCTCGAAGAGGAGAGCGGCGAGCAACCGCCGGCGAGCGGCGCTCTAGAGGCGCTGCACGCAGCGGCCGAGGACGTCCTGCTCGAGGCCGAGCATGAGCGCATGGGCCTCTAACGGCGTGCTTACGACAACTGAGCGAATGGCTTTGCGCCGGCGGCTGCCGCGTAAAGCGCCTGCAAACGAGCCCGGTCCACCACTTCGATTTCGCCGCGATTGACGCGGATGACGAGAGCCTTCTCAAGCCAGGCGAGGTGGCGCGTGACAGCTTCGCGCGAAGCGCCGATCTGGGCGGCGAGCGCATTATGAGTAGGGCAAGGAAGTGTTGGGGCGCCGGCGTCTGGGCCCGCTAACCGCAACAATTCCCCAATCAGCCGACCGCGCACATCTAGCCCCGCAATTTCGAAGAGGCGCGTTTGAGCTTGGGTGAGCGCCAAGGATTGCGCCCGAAGCACGGCTGCGGCGAACCTTGGTTCAGTCGCGAGAAGGTCGAGTACAAGCGCGTTTGGCGCCGACACGATTTCGCCCGGCGCTTCGGCGACAAGGCGCACATTGGCGCCCGGGGCAAGCCCCAAGACCGCGCAGCATGCGCCGAAGACATCCCCCGGTCTCAGCGCGTTCAGGGAGACCACATCGGCCTTGGCCGTGAGTGCAACGATGCGAAACGCGCCGCTGTGCACAAAACCCACATGATGGGTGAAGTGCCGCGCCATCATCAATGTGGCGCGCGCGCGAACGTCGTGCACCTTGACCTGATCGCAAAGCGCCAAGAGCGCATGTTCAGAGAGCTCCGCGAGTACGCCGATGGCGCGCAACTCCCCGGGCGTCAAACGCGCAGACGGCCTGACCCGTTCGAAAGGCAGCGGAGTGGGTTCGTCTGCTGACATCGTACACGCTCAGACAACGCGCCTCGTTTGGCGCAAGGTGTGTTATGCGCAGGCTATCTGGGCTCGGTCTTTGTGATTTGGATCACAAGCCGGTATTGTCATACCTGCCAGTCCAAGTGCTGACTGAGCGTGGGGCCCGCGCGCGCACGCACCATATCCTCCAGTCGGGTGAGGTTTTTGATCAAGAGTTCGCGCCGTACCTGCGCGATGACGCCTTCGCTGGCCAATTGATTGAGTTCTCTGGTGACCGATTCACGCTTGGTCCCGATGGCCGCCGCGATTGCTTCATGGGTTGGCGCCTCGGCGATGCGAACCCCCCCGGCGGTTGCTTGGCCGTCGCGCGCCATGCGCAGTAATTCGGCGTAGAGCCGGAAGCGAATTTCAAGTGCGGCGACTTCGAACAATTTGTCGGTGAGCGACACAACGGTTCGCGCAAGCCCCGAGGCCACCGCGCTGGCGAAGTCGCCATTAGCGGCCATAGCCGCGCGAAACGCCGCGCCTGGACATTCGGCCAGCAGGCCGGCGGTCTCTGCGGTGACCGCCACGCTGCGGGGCGTGGCGATCAAGGCTGCGATCTCGCCGAAGTGATCGCCCGCCTGCAGCCGTCGGATTGATACTGAACGACCAAAGGGCGTCGTCATGCTGAGGGCAAAGCTGCCCTCGGCGATGAAGCACACGCTGTCGCTTTGGCTCAAATGGGCAAACACTTCTTCATCTGCAACGACGCGCCGCCAGCGCACGGCTTGGCCCAAGGCGTCGCGTTCTGGTTCGGTCAAGTTGGCCAGCAGGCGGATTGCGCCCAGGCGCGCCCGCGCGTCAGCGGGAGCGGAAAGGTTCGACGATTTGGATTCGCTTGGCATGGGATCGCGGACGGGGAGCGGGGTTGATGTAAGTGGCAAGACGGATCGGGCTGCGCCAGTAAATCGCGGCCACAGCAATTACTTAGCGAAGCGATCGGTGCAAAGAAACAGCGCCGCCCTAAGGACGGCGCTGTGGAGGCGAGGCCGCTTGGGGCTGATGGGCGCGGCGCTTCACCTCCGGCGATCACCGAAACCTGTGATCTAGATCACAATATCAGGCGCGTTCGCCAACGCCAGCACAAACGCCGGCGTCACAGATCGCCGGGTTTTGGGCCCGGCGCACCGTAGGCGAAGCAGGCGAACTTGGCATGAAAGCGCTTGTGCACGCCACGTCCTGCGCTGGCCAGAAACTGAGGCAATGCGGCCGCGAACAAAGCGTCGAACATGACATTGATCGACGCTGCAAAGCGCAAACAGTGAGCCCGGTCGCGTGGATCCTTGATTAACTCGACCAACATGAGCGGGCGAAGCATGGATGGCGGATGATCGAAGGCCGCGTCGCACCAGGCAAGCACCGCGTCGTGTCGCTCGATCCAGTCTTGTCGTTTGCACGCCGCATAGATCGCACGGTCGACAAGTTCGAGGCCCTTGCAGGCGAGATAAGCGCCCCAAAAGCCGGGGATTGGGCTGCCAAATTCGAGCTGGGCGTCGTCACACGCAATGGTCAGCCCGAACGCATCGGCTTCGATTTCTTGGAGGCGCGATTTCATCAGTTCGCTGACGCCTGGCTCGTCGGCAAGTGCTTCCGGCATCGCGCCATCGAGATGGCCGCGCAGCAGGTGACCCAGTTCATGGCCAATGATGAAATGCTCAAAGCCCGTGCACAGCATCAGCGCCAATTGGTGTTGATGCGGCGCCAACACCCAGGGCGGCAGCGTTCTGATCCAGCCGTCGCGCACATAGGTCTCAATCAGGGCCGCAAACCAATGTCCCGCAGCAGGCGATGCGAGAATGGGATCTGCGGCGCGATTGAGATCAATATCGGCAAAGCCGCCGTCGGCCGCGCCGCCGACCGCGATTACCGAGGCGGTAATCTTGCTCAAGAGGTAGGCGAGGACGCGGATTTCATCGTCGAAGACGATGGCCACTTCCTCGCTGGCGACGACACGCAAAGCGCGCGCATTGACTTCGCCGGTTGGAAGTGTCGCCAGAATAGGTTGCCGCACGATGGCCTCGCCGCGCCGCTGTGCCAACGCTTCGGCCCGCGCCCACAATTGGCGCAAGCCCGCATGCGCCATTGGATCCTGCAGCGAGGTCGGCAAGGCGCCCTTGTCGCTATGAAGTGCGGCGATGTCGGCGACGCTTGAATTGACCAAACCATGGCCCTCATAGGCGCGGTGGATGGCTTTGAGGCGCGCCTCCAAAACGTTTGCATTGAGATCGTCGCGGAGCCAGGGCGCGTCGTCATATCCGGCCCGCTGCATCGCCTCAATGGCGCGGCGAAGCGGACTTAGGCTGGCGGCGTCGACCCTGGCGAACGGTCCGGCTGTGTTTGATGCATCACTCATTGTGCGCCAACGTCGAGCATGATCAGCGTTGACACAAGTACGCGCGCCGCGCCAGACGACCCCGCATGACGCCGGTTGAACACGAGAGCGGACAAAGCGCGCTTGATGAGATTGGCGCCCGGCTCGACCGTATGCCGGTCACGCGTTTCCATCATCAGCTCGCTATTATTGTTGCGGCCGGATTGATTGTGGACAGCGTTGATCTCGCAATGACGGCGGGTGTATCGGGCGCGCTTTTGCGCGAGGGCTTTGCCGATCTTAGCCAGATTGCGCATTTGGCGATGGCGACCACGTTCGGTCTGGCGGCGGGCGGCGCGGTGATGGGCTATCTCGCCGATCGCTTTGGACGTCTGTTCATGATGCGGGTTTCGATGCTTGCAGTCATCGTCACCGCTCTTGGTGCGGCGAGCGCATCCAGTATTGAGGCGCTGATCGGTTGGCGCCTTGGCGCCGCCTTGGCGCTCGGCGGCGAGACGGTGCTGGCTTATGGCATTATGATTGAATTCATGCCCGCGCGGCTGCGCGGACGGTGGATGAGCTGGGTGGCTTTGTTGGCGAGTGTCGGCTTGCCAATGACCATGGCGCTTGGGCTCTTTTTTCTGCCGATGGAAGCGGGCTGGCGTTGGCTGTTGGCGGCGCCGGCTCTCGCCGGCTTTGTCGTCTTTGGTTTGCGGCTGCTGTTGGAAGAATCGCCGCGCTGGCTTTATCTGCGCGGCGCCGGGGAAGCGGCCATGGCTATCGTAAAGCGCGTCGAAGCCAGCGCCAAAACGCCATTGCCCGCCATTGAGCCGGCGCGGCCGCTTGCGCCGGTCGCTGACGGCGAGGCGCGCCCTCTTAGCGTTCGGCAAGCCTCGTTCGGCGCGCGCTTTGTCGTTGCTTCCGCTATTCACGTCGCCGCCTTGGTGGCCGTTTGGGGGTTTGTCGCCTGGCTGCCCACATTCTTCGTGGCGGCTGGCCATAGCGTGGTCGCATCGACGCAGTTCTCTTTGATCATGATGATAGGCGCGCCCGCAGGGTCGGTGTTGGCTTTGTGGGCCGCCGACCGCTTCGAGCGCAAATGGAGCGTGGTGGCGAGCGCGCTGGCGGCGGCCGCGTTCGGGGCCGCTTATGCGTTCACCGCAACGCCTCTGCTGATTGTGTCACTCGGCTTTGTCGTCGTCACGATGCTTTATCTTTATGCGACGCTCGCCATGATCAGCTACGTGCCTGAGTTGTTTGCGACCAAGGCGCGTCTGCAAACGATTGGTATGGCCGCCGCAATTGGCCGCATCGCGGCGTTTGCAGCGCCTTTGGTGATTGTGCCTTTGTTTGCGGAAACCGGCCAGCGCGGGGTGGTGGCCTTCGTCGCGGCGCTGCTGGTCGCGCAGGCGCTCGTGGTCGCAAGGCTCGGCGTGCGCACGCGCGGCGTCCAACTTGAGCACGTGTGAGACGTTGGAGGGCTCTCAGCCCGCGACTGGATGGCCGCCGCGGTCAAGATCAGCAAGCGCCCCGCCCAGCGAAATGGCCACTTGCGGCATGACTGAAGCGAGGCGGCTATCGACGCCTGCCGGCAAGCGCCAATCGATGCCGAAGCGCTCGACGACGGCGGCGACGCTGGGATCGCCCTGTTTGGCCGCCGCTTGTGCGAGCGGCGCCAGAAACGAAAGGTTTGCGCCCCCGCCGGCAAGCAAGATGGTGATCTCAGGGCTGCTTGCAGCGCGGGCGCGCACGGCGACCGCCTTTACGCTGGTGGCGGCGATCGCGGTCAAGGCTGAGACATAGTCTTTGAAGCGAGAACTCGCCAGGAGTTCGCGTCGTTTCAGTTGCAGTTTGACGCCGTAGCCGCTGAACGCGCAACGGCCGGCCTCAAATAGCTCCTTCTTAAAATCGCGGACGTGAAGTCGAAGCGCCCGCCAGACGTCGGATTGGACATCGCGTTGTTTGCTCTTCAACTTGGCCATCATCAGATGGGCGATGATGTCGTCGATTTCATCGCCCGCAAGGCCGCAGCTTTGGCGCGCCTCGGCAATTTCCGACAAGAGTTGATCGTCGCCGCCGAGACGTTCAAAGCCGGCGAAGTCGGTGGTGCCCGCGCCCATGTCGAAGACGAGCAAGAAACGTTTCGGGGCCTGGGCGAACGCTGCGTAGGCCGCCGCTGCAGCATGCGCTTCAAATACGCCGCTCTCCAATTGGCCAAGGCCTAGGGCCGTTTCAGCCTTATCGAGCGCGGCGCGGGCGTGGGCGATGGAGACCCCGTTGGGCGCCGTCAAAAGTGCGCCGAGATCGGCTGAGACGATGGCTGCTTCATCAAAGAGCCGTCCCATAACGCGGTCGCCCTCAACATGCGTGCGCCAGATCGGGCTGGTATAGCGGCGCCGCTCGGTCGGACCTGCGTCGGCCAGCGCAGGATCGCTGTGGAGGGCGGTTCGTATCAGCTGATCGAGATAGGCGAGGTAGAGAATAAGCGCGTCGCGCTGGCGCAGCGTGCCTGTGGGGTCGATCGAGGGTTTAACCTTGAGCGTCAGCGCCTGTTCGAGATCGCGAGCGGCAAGGATCGTTTTGAAAGATAAAATTGGATCGCGCCCGGAGACCGCAATCTGCGCGCGCGCCAACGCCATCGGTCCAAAGGTGATGCGGCCATCGTCGACGAACATCACTGACGGGGTGAGAAAAGGATGGTCGCTGTTTGCCGCCGCGCCGATCGCGAGCGGGCGCGCAAGGCCTGCGATGCGCACGCTGGCCTTTGAGAAAGCGGTGCCGAAATCGAGGCAAACGCGAGCCTCTGACGCCGCATTGATGATCGCCCTGTCGTCCGCCACGGCCACCCGTCCGATTAGACGCTAACGAATCTAATTTTCTGGTGTAGGGGCGATCGCGCGGTTAGGCAAAAGCCCTCGCCAGTGGAGGGCGGCAGGCGCGCGCGCCGAAGCGACAAGACCTGGTAGAATGCCGGGTACGACAGGGGGCGGGGCAGTGTGGCAGGCGTGGCGCCATCGCGGCCTACGGCGCGTGAGCTTGGAGCTTGGGCTCTTGGCTCTTTGCGTGCTGCTCGCGATGGCTTTCAGTGACGAGACCGATTTAAAGCAATTGCAGGTCGTCGATGACAAGTTGGCGCATGTCTTCGGCTTCGCCGGGCTCGGGCTCTTTTTTACGCTGGGTGCTGGGCGCACCGAATATTGGTTCTGGAGTCTTTATCTGGCGCTGCTGACCGGGGCGATTGAAGTCTTGCAGCCCTTGCTGACGGTGTCGCGCGAGGCGTCGTCCAATGACGTCTGGGCCAGTTTGGCGGGACTGGGTGCGGGCGCTGCGGCGGCTGGCGTCTTCAATCTTGCGCGCAGGCTGATCGGGCGGCGCCGGTCAGCCGAGCGTCCAGGCCACCAGCCCAAACATCACCCACCAGAGCAACAGCGAGACACTTAGCACAAGCGCAAGCGCAGGTGCGCGTGGAAGCCGGTAGACCGGCGTGGAGGCGACCAAGGAGCGACGCACGAAAGAGATATTAACCTGGAAATCTTGATTGTCCCTGAATATCTGGGCGGGCGAGATGGTTGTCATTAAGTAACCAACTCGTTATTAATTAGAATTAGTCATATTGATTACCCAAGACCTAAAGACATCTCCCGTAATTATGTCCGCCACACTAGCGAAAAGCTGGGGACATATAAATGTTACGGGTGGTGGTTATTACGGCGGTGTTGGTCAGCGCTTGCGCTTCGCCGACGATGAACGCGGTCAATAGGGCTGGCCATTTGGAAGCGGGCGCAGCGACCGCGCCGCCAGAGGGCCTCGCTGAATATTGCGAGCGGGTTCCCGAGGATTGCGGCGCTGGCGCAGGCGCAGGCCTACGCGGGCGCTTTAGCCCGACCGGGGCCGCGGGCTTTCAGCGCGCCAATAGCGGGCGCGGCGATGCGAGCCTCTTTCATGCGCTTTTGGCGCAGCGCCAAGCCGCCGCGCGCGACGCCGCCGCGAGCGATGGGGCGGCTTCGATGAACGCACCCGACCCGCGCGCATCCCTGCGTCAGGCGCGTGTCGCTCTCGATGCGGCGCGCCTGCAAGAATTGTCGCGCATCAATCGCCAAATCAATCGCGCCATCCGCCCGACACGCGACCTTGTCCTTTATGGACGCGAAGAATATTGGGTGCGCCCGCTTGCACTTGGACAAAGCGCGCGCGGTGATTGCGAAGATTATGCCTTAGAAAAGCGCGCGGCCTTGATCGCGGCGGGCTGGTCAGTCGAGGCGCTGTCTTTGGCCGTCGCTGTATCGCCGCGTGTGGGCTTGCATGCGGTTTTGGTGGTGTCGACCGATCAGGGCGATCTGGTGCTCGACAATCTTTACGATCGGCCCCAGCCGATCGCACATCTCGATTATGTCTGGCTGTCGCGCCAAACCGGCGCTGATCTCGCCAGTTGGACGAGCGTGCGCCTGGTCAACGGCGCGCCTGGCATGGCAAGCCCCACCGATCGCTTCCACGCCATGATGCGTGAGCGCATGGGCGCCCAAGCGCCGCTGGTCGCCGACGCGCGCGAAGAGTTGGATGAAAGCGCGCCTAACGCCGTTGCGCCGACACCTGCGCCTGCGCCTGCGCCTGAACCAGAAGCTTCGAATGAAGATCGAAAGCCCCGGCAAGTTTGGATCAAGCCGACCCCGCGCGTCAGAGAGACAAAACTCTAACGCGCGGTCGGCGTGCTCCAGGCGCCTAAGAGATAGGCGTAGAGTGCGGCCACCGCCGGGGTCTGCAAGGCGAAATCGACGAGGCCGTGGGCAAGCAGTATAAGCGAGATCGCAAAAGCCGCGCCCGCCCATTCTGCGCCGGGTTTGGCCCCAATGACGCGCGCCAGCGCCATTAATATTGGCGCGCCCAGCGCTGCGCTCAGCAAACAAAGTCCGACAATGCCGGTCTCTTCGAGCGTTTGCACATAAATGTTGTGGGCAGAACCTACGCCTTCAAGCGCACGCCAATTATCCTGGGTCAGTGCTTGGATGTTGAGCTCGTGATAGGTGTTGAGGCCGTGGCCAAGCCAGGGGCGCTCGAGCACCAGCGGCCAGTGCGCGTCGATCAGCAATTGACGCTGCAGCCAATCGTCCTCGGCCAAGGCAAAGCGCGCCATGACGTCGTCGCCGCCGCGAACAAAGAGCGCAACGAGCGCCGCCGCAATCAAAAGCAATGGCGCTGCAAGCGCGCCAGCGCGCCAGCTTGAGGCCTTCAGGCCTCGGCTGGCGAGCAAGATGACGAGAACAATCAGTCCGAGTAGCGCGCACACCAGACCGCCACGCGATGCGGTGAGCAAGAGCGCGGCGAACATTATGAGCAGCACGCCAAGCGATAGCGGCGCGTTGAATATGGCGAGAGCGCCGTGTGATGGATGGGCGGGCGCATCACCATCGGCGCCGCGCCAGGCGCGGGCGATACTGGCGACGGCGATGAGCGCAAAGGCTGCAAACACAATAGCGGCGACGTTGGCCGAACTGACGCCGACATCGAGGCGTGGTCCCGAGCGGCCGGCATAGAAGAGGGCAAAGCCCGCAAGCGCGTAAAGCGCGCCTGCGCCAATGAGCCAGCGCGCGCTCCAGCTGCGCGCCTCGCGCTCCTGGGCCAAGAGCGCGCCCAGTAGGAAGGCCGCGCACGCCGAGAGCAAGGCGACCAGTCCTTCCAAGCTTCGATAAGGCGCAAGCGATAGCGGCGCATCTGGCGCGTCGCGCCAGGTCGGATGCGGGCTCAAGCCAAAGAGAGAGGCGGGCGCGGTGGTGGCGATCGCCAATGTGATAAAAATCACAATTGCAAGGATGGAGAGCCAGTGTGTGCGCCACACCCGCGCGAGTGCGCTCCGCGGTGAAAAGAGCGCAGCGATCACGAGCGCTCCAGCCATGGAAGCGCTGAACAAAGCAGCACTTGCGGCAGTGTTGGCCCCTTCGAGGAGAAGCCCACAGACCAGCAGCAGGCTGGCCGCCAGTGCGGGCAAGTTCACCGCCGCTAAGCGGCGCATCAAGTGATCCATCGTCGCCCGCGCCCCACCCATAGCCTGTCGCAGCCAGGCAATGAATTAGCACGCGCGCCATTGCTGGCGGCAACCGCTTTTCGTTAGAAGCAAGATGGCGGATGGGCGTGAGGCGAAAGCGTGCTGGGATTAGGGGCCAAGAAGAGCGCGCGGTTTGCGCCGGGGCGCGTAGGCTATGCCGTGGGCGACATCCATGGCCGCGCCGATCTATTGGCGCGCCTGTTTGACCGGCTGGAGAGCGAAGCCCGCGCCAGCCAGCCGATCGTGATTTTCCTCGGCGATTATATCGACCGGGGCCCAAACAGCCGCGAAGTCATCGAGCTTTTGTTGACGCGCCGGCCCGAAGGTTTCGAACGCCGCTATTTGATGGGCAATCATGAAGCGGCGATGTTGGGGTTCATCGCCGATCCCTTCGCCAATCGCGCCTGGCTCAATCATGGCGGGTTGGAGACGCTTGGCGATTATGGCGTTTCGCCCTTGCCATCCTTGGGCGCGGGGTCAACCCAGATCGAAGCGGCGGGCGCTGGCTTTCGCGCTGTGCTGCCAGACAATCATCTTGGATTTTTCAATCAGCTCGAGCGCTACATCGTCATCGGCGATTATCTTTTTGTGCATGCGGGCGTTGATCCGCAAAAACGGCTCGAACAGCAAAGCGATGCCGATCTTTTCTGGATTCGGAAGAAGTTTTTGGAAAGCGACAAGAAGTGGCCGCACGTCGTCGTCCACGGTCATACGCCGTCGGGCAAACCGCACCGGGATCAGCGCCGCATCGGCATTGACACGGGCGCTTATTTTTCCGGCGTGCTGAGCGTGGCGCGCTTTGAAGATGAGGCCGTCGACTTCATCGAGATTAGCTGAGCTTGGGTGGGCCCCAAGCTGGCCATGCGCGCGCTGGCGCGCTAACATTAGCGCGCAGTGCTTGGGAGAGGGATGATGAGCTCTAAATTAACGCGGCGTGGCGTCGGCGCAGCGGCGCTGGGGCTCATTCTTCCGGCCGCTGCGTGCGGTGGCGGGGCCTCGGTTTCGGGCTCAGAACTTGAACTGCCGCTGATGACGACCGTCTCGGACTATCAATTGGGGCCGGGCGATCGATTGCGCATCAATGTGTTTGGCGAACCAGACCTCACTGGCGAATTCGTCGTGTCGGCGAACGGGATGGTGTCTTATCCCCTGATTGGCGACCATCCGGCCGAACGCAAGACCTTGGTTGAGTTCACCGACACCCTGCGCCTGGCGCTGCAGCGTTACGTGCTGCAGCCCAATATCAGCGTCGAAGTGATGAATTATCGCCCGTTCTTTATCCTGGGCGAGGTGCAAAACCCCGGCACCTATCCGTATGCGGCCGGCCTCAATGTTATGAACGCGGTGGCGACCGCGGGCGGCTTTAGCTACCGGGCCGATACGCGCCGGGTGTTTATCAAGCACGCCAATGAGGTGGCCGAACGCCAATATGCGCTGACAACGACCACCCCAGTCTTGCCCGGCGACACGGTACGCGTTCCCGAGCGGCGCTTCTGAGCCAGCCGCAGACGCTGGAGGTGTGGCGCCGGCGCCCCAATCCCACCCCCGCGCGTTCGACTGTGCGCAACGTCACAAAGGTTAGGCTCGACAAATTAGCGCCAGCCGCTAACCCTTGCGCGTCTGTTATCTAATTTAGGGGCGTCTCATGCGCGTTCGGGGCCTGTTTTTGAGTGTCGTGCTGGCCGGCGCGGGGTTGGCCGGCGCCGCCTTTGCTGCAACTTCGGCTGAAACCGTGGCCTTGGCGCGCACGACGCTGAGTGCGGTGACAGCCGCGCCCGCCAATCGCGACGCCGTGATGGACGCCATCAATGGCGCAACCCAGGGCGTAGAGCTGGACGTTATCACGGCCGCGCTCTGCCAGCTTCAGCAACGCCGCGACCTCGACGATATCGTTGGCCGCGATCCAAACGCTCTGGCGCAGGCGCAAGCTACGCTCAATCGCGAAGAAGTCGCCGACGCTCTGGGCGATGCATGCGAAGTGGCGCGCCTGGCGCTCGCTTCTTACGGCGCAACAGGCGGCGTGCCGGCCGGTGCGGCCCCAGGCCAAGCCTTCGGCTCTGGCGCGGTTGGCGCGCCGGGCGGCGGCGGCGGCAGCGGCTACACCGACTGATCGGCGTTCTCGGCGCGCGGCGTCTGGCAAGAAAAGATCTGGCGGGCTGGCCGGAAGGGGTGGGGAATGAAAAAGTCTGACCTGTCGCTTGGCATTCTCGCCGCGGCGATCGGCCTTGTCGTCGGAACGCCGCCGGCCTTGGCGCAGGGCCGTGACGACAATTTCGATCGTGACCGCAATGTCGGCGTGCGCGAACGGCCAAAGCCCGAATACGAAGCCGGCGGCATCCGCATGGGCGGATTTTGGCTCTACCCGCAGCTGACCGTTGCGGCTGAGTTCAACGACAACATTTTCGCCACCGAGACAGACACGCAGGAAGACATCATCTTCCATGTGGCGCCGAAGCTGGAGCTGAGTTCACGCTGGACCACGCACTCGCTTGGGTTTTCGCTCGAAGCGCCAAGCCGTTTTTACAACGACTATGACGACAATTCGACCACCGACGTCATCGGTACTGTGGACGGACGGCTCGATGTCTATCGCGATTTTTACGTGTTCGGCGGCGCCTCGTTCGGCGACATGACCGAGCCCTTGTCGAGTTCGCCGTCCAGCCTGCCGCTGGCCGAGCCGATCGAATATACGCGCTGGTCGGTCAATGCCGGCTTCGTCAAGGCCTTCAATCGTCTGCGTCTCTCGGGTGAGGCGCGCCAGACCGACCATGATTATGACGACGGCATTCTCTTCAATTTGACGCCAGTCGATCAAGATGACCGCGATCGCTCCGTGTCTGAAGTGGGTCTGCGCGTCGATTATGCGGTGAGCCCCATGACGGCGCTCTTCTTGGCCGTCGGCGTCAATCAACGCGATTACGATCTCGATCCGCCCGATGCGCCGACCAATCGCGATTCAGAAGGCTATGAAGCCTTGGTCGGCGCCAATTTCGATCTGACCCGCCTGATGCGCGGTGAAATCGGCGTGGGTTATCTGGCTCAAGAGTATGACGATCCTAATGTGGGCGAGACTTCGGGGCTGGCGGTGCGCGCGAGCATCGAATGGTTTCCCGACGAACTGGTGACGGTGTCGTTCGGCGCCGCGCGTGAGATTGCCGATGCGGGCGCGGTTGGCGCCTCGAGCTACATCGCCAACAATGTAAGCTTTGGCGTCGACTACGAACTCCGGCGCAACATCATCTTGGGCGTAGGGCTCGATTACAGCTTCGACGATTACACCGGCATTGAGCGCGAAGACCAGCGCTATGGCGCCGAACTCAGCTTGGACTATCTGGTCAATCGCGGCGTCGCGATCTTTGCCGAAGTCGGTCATTATGAGCAAAGCTCAGAAGGACTGCAGTTGGGGCGGGAATACGATATCAATCGCGCCGTCATTGGGGTTAGATTGCGCCGCTAATATTAGCAGCGCGGCAGCGCCAAGGACGACTGATGAACGTGGTTTCCATTCGACGCAGCGACGAGCCTCTGCGCGATCGTCTCGATGAACCTGAGCCCCACGATCAGGGCGCGCAGCTTAAACGTCTCTACGCCATTTTGCTGCGCCGTTGGCGGCTTGCCTTAGCGGCCGGCGTAATCGTGTTCGCCGCCATCGTCGCCTATACCTTGGTCAGCCCTCGCATCTATACGGCCACCACATTGCTGATGGTCAATCCGGGCCGCGAACAGGTGATTTCGCAAGAACAGATGATCGAAGACGCCGCACCCTCGTCGGCGGCGGTCGATAGCGAAATCGAAGTGCTCCGTTCGATGATGTTGAGCGCGCGGCTGGTCGAGGACATGAACCTTGTCGAAGACCCCGAATGGAACGGCGCGCTGCGGCCGCCCGGCTTGCTGGCGAGCGTGCTTGCGCCGCTGGGCGCACTGACCGGTAATGCAGAAGAGGCCGAAACGGACGGCTTATCGCAGGCCGAAGCCATCGCACGTGCTGTCAACGATGCAATCACGGTACGCCGCCGCGGCCTGAGCTACGGGATCGAGGTGTCGTTCGACTCGCGCGACCCGCGCCGCGCCGCCCAACTGCTCAATAAGCTGACCGAACTTTATCTTCTGTCGCAGACCGAAGCGCGTTTTGAAGCGTCGCAACGGGCCAATGATTGGCTGTCGGCGCGGCTGCAAGAGTTGCGTGTAGAGGTGCAGACCAAGGAACGCGCCGCGGAAGCGTTTCGACAACAGCATGGGCTTTCGGTCGCGGCCGGCGGTGAAGCCAACATGCCGACCCAAACCGAAGAAGTGCAGACCATGCTGGTCCAGGCGCGCGCGGATCTGGCCGAAAAGGAAGCGCGCCTGCGCCAAGTGCAGCGGCTGGTGACGGCCGGCGGCACCGCCGAAAGCATCGCCACAGCGCTCGATTCGCCAGTCATCGGCGATCTGCGCAGTCGCGAAGCCGAGTTGGCCCAACGGGGTGCGGAAATGCGTCGCCGCTATTCGGCCGAACACCCCCAAGTGCTGGCCGCGCAAGCCGAACTCGCCGATGTCCGCCAGCGCATCAATGATGAGATCCGCCGCATCACGGGCAGCCTGCAAAACGAAGTTGATATTGCGCGCGCGCGGCTTGGCACCTTGCAGGGAAGCTTCGGCAGTGCGGCCGGCGCCAGCGATCAAGACAATGAAGCGGTCATTCAGTACCGCGAATTGTTGCGCGACGCGGCTGCGGCGCGCTCGGTGCATGAGAGCTTCCTCGAGCGCTTCCATCAGGTCTCCGACCAAGGCAATTTGCCAAGCGCGACTTCGCGCGTCGTATCGGCGGCCACGCCGCCTGGGGCGCCCAGCCGGCCAAATCTGAGTTCAGCCTTCTTGATGGCGCTGCTGCTCGGCGGCATGGCCGGGGTCGGTCTTGCCTTTTTGCTGGAGACCCTCGACGCGTCGCTGTCGAACGCTGAAGACGCTGAGCGCAAGCTCGGCGTGCCGGCGGTGGCGTCGATCCCTGTGTTGAAGCCGCGTGATCTGCAAGGCCAGCCGCCGCATCGTCGAAGCCCTGCGCTTTATCTGGTCGACAAACCCGCATCTGGCTTTGCCGAGGCGTTTCGGGTGCTGAGAACCTCTTTGATGCACGCGCGCCTGGAAAAGCGCCCGCAAGTGATCACCATCACATCGGCGGTGCCTGATGAAGGCAAAACAACAACGTCGCTGTGTCTCGCTCGCATCGGTGCGATGTCGGGGCAGCGCGTTCTTCTGGTCGATTGCGATCTGCGGCGCCATTCCTTGAGCGAAGAGATCGGCGTGCGCCCGACGCGGGGACTGCTCGACGTTTTGTCGGGAGAGGCGCTCTGGCGCGACGCGCTGGTGCAGGACCCGGAGAGTGGGGCGCATGTCTTGGCGACATTGGCGGGGCGCTTCACGCCGCGCGATGTGTTTGAGTCCGAGGCGATGACCAGGCTCATGCAGGAGTTGCGCGCACACTACGATCTGATCGTGCTCGATTCCGCGCCCGTATTGGCGATCGCCGAGACCCGCACTGTTGCAGAGCACGCTGACCTTACACTGCTTGTGGTGCGCAGCGACAAGACCCCGGCGGGCGCTGCGCGGACAGCGCTCCGAGAGATCGTGCATTCGGGCGCAAACGTTGCAGGCGTTGCGCTCAACTATGTTGACCCGCGCCGGCCCGGGCACGGCTCTTATGGCGACACGCTCTATTATAGCTACGGGCGCAAGTACTACAGCAACTGAGCGCAAAGTCGTGACCGTGATCACCACCTGAGTGTCACGACGCACAAACGTTAGCGACAAACATTAGTTATTGAGTTGCTAACATTAATGACGCCGCTAAAGTTCGCCTGCTAAGGGTGGACTTTATGGCTGGTGGTGGATTGTCGAGGGCGGTCGCGCGCGCTGCGCCCGCTACAGATGCGACGGCTAAGGTGATCGATCTCGGATCGCGTCTGCGCGTCCGGGGACCGGCGCGTCACGTCTCTTGGCGCAAGCGAAGCTTCGACATTTGCGTCTCAAGCGCGCTGTTGGTCGCCTTGGCGCCTGTACTTATTCTGACTTGGATCGGCGTGCGAGCGACCAGCCGGGGCCCTGGTCTTTATTGGTCAGACCGCGTCGGCTATCGCGGGCGTCACTTTGCGATGCCGAAATTTCGCACCATGCGTGTGGGCGCGCCGTTGTCGGCGCGCGAGCACCTTGTTGGCGCCGACACGCACATTACGTTGATCGGGCGCCTGCTGCGGCGCTTTAGCATTGATGAGACGCCGCAGCTGTTTTGCGTGCTGCGCGGCGACATGAGCTTGATCGGGCCGCGTCCTCTGATCGCCAATGATCCTGCGCAAGCCGCGCGGGCGCAATTTCCTGATGTCATGATGGTGCGCCCGGGCTTGAGCGGATTGGCGCAGGTGCGCGGCCGCAATCAAGTGTCGCCGCGCCGAAAAGCCCGCTTGGACGCGTTCTACGCGCGTCAGCGGTCCTGGAAACTTGACCTTGCTATCGCCGCCAGCACCGCGCTCGTGGTGTTGACCGGACGGGGCATGATGTGAGCGCGCGATTAAAGCCGCATGACGGTCTTAAGACCGGCGAGCGCTGGTTTTTGGTCAACACGCAAACGGGCCGCGAGCAGCTCGCAGCCCAGCACCTCATCCGGCAAGAGTATCGGCCATTCATTCCATGGACGTGGCGCAGCATTCGTCATGCGCGCCAGATTCGGACGACGAAGTCGGCCTTTTTCCCGGGCTATCTTTTCGTGCCGCTCGATCTGGAGCGCCAGCGTTGGCGTCCGATCGACGGCACCATCGGGGTGCTGCGGCTGGTGAAAGCGGGCGCTCATCCGCTGGCGGCGCCCACAGGTCTGGTGGAAGATCTGATCGGTGCGACCGGCGGCGACGGCGCGCTTGATCTGGTAGGCTCAGATCTTGCGATTGGTCAATCGGTGCGCGTGATCCGTGGACCGTTCGCTGATCATTTGGCCGTTGTTGAACGCGCCAGCGCCGGCGAGCGCATCCGGGTGCTGCTGGCCATCATGAACCAGAGCGTGCCGGTTGATCTGCAACGCGCTGACTTGGCCGCGCTTTAAGCTAAAGTGTTCGCACGCCGCAATGGACGCGATCTGTTGTGGGCGGCCCAATCGGTTCAGATCGGCGGCGTGAAAACGCGAGCCGCCGGCGGCGCCAAGTGTGGTTTGGGAACGTAGACGCCGCCGGGCCCGTCAGCCCCGATGCAGTAAAGCATGATCGATGCACGGTCGCGACACCGACAGAATGTGATCTTTATCACAGCGCGCTTTATCGCCTTCGCACAGCCGTTGCTTGTTGCAGAATTCGCGTCGCGCACTGGTGCTTGACGCTGACGCCGGCGCTTGATGCTGCGCCCGTCCACGGCTTGCGTTTCCTCCGACCTCACGGAATATTGCAGTCGGTCACCGCGAGCGACGCGGTCGTGAAATCCGGCCGACCCAGTGCGGCGCTATCGGATCAGGCAGGAGGAAAACATATGGGGTCCTTGCAGCTTCTGGAATTCTCTCACGACCGCTACAATGCGCTTCAGGGCATCGTCGAAGTCGATCATCACCTTCGAACCGGCACGTTCTTTGATCGCGAGCTCCACGAGATTTTCGCCGCGATCGACGATGCAGGCCTGTCGCGACTAGTTGGCGTCGCTCTGCTTCACGGTCATTTCGACGCCGCGCCCGGCCAGGCGCCGACGCAGAGCGATGGCAAAGGGGCTTTGCGTGATTGTCTCGTGACCGCAAACGCGCCAGTGACGGGCGATCGCACGCCGGTGCTCTTGAAAGCAGCCTATCACGACGGCGCCAGCGTGTGGGCGGTGGCGCCGCTCGAGTATTCGGCGATAGCAGCCGCCAAAGTTGCGTGGGCGCACATTATGAAGCAAGAGGCCGGATTGACGCGCATTGTGGAGACGATCGGCCAATTGGGTCTCGACGATTTGGTTGGCTTGAGCGTGCTTCCCCGCACAGACCGCAAGCTGGGCTCTGATGAAGCCTGGGTCGAACAGACGAGTGCGGTCGGCGACGACATGCACTGGGCCAATGTCGTCGCGGCTCAACGTGTCAGTGACGTCGTCTTCGGCGACATGATACAGACTGTGTTTGTGTCTCCCGCCCAAGACATCAATCCGACAGCCTGTGTGCCGGTGTGCGATGTCGGGCCAACGTTTTGCAATCGTTATGGGCAAATGCACGAACGCCAAAGCAATCACGGCAGGCGCCACACCTAAGGCGTCCCGATGCGGTGTCAGACCGACCACGCATGGCGTTTGCGCTTATTGGAGCTCATATCTAATCGCCCTACTTGTTCGGTCTGCCCAAAGCGGGGGCGGGCGGCATCCTTTTTTTGAACTCGCTCATTGTCCAGGCGCCAAGGCGGCGACTAGGCTTGCTGCGCGATCGGGCGGGGCATCACTTGTACAAGACATTTCAGGCTTTGGTGCTTTGCGCGCTGCTGACATTGGCTGCGGCCCCGTTGGCGCAGGTGCGAGCTGAAGGACGTCCGATTGCCGGCGCCACGACAATATCGATCCTTGCCAGGACACTGAGGTCGATCTCGCGGCGCGCAGAGCGCGCAGCGCTGCTTCTCAACCGCCGGCGCCGCCGCCGGTCCAATACCCGGCGATCCTGCCGATCCCGTCGAATTCTCCTGATCCGGAAAGTGTGCCCGCCACTATGCCGGTGAGCGTCGATCAGGCCCGGCTCTATCCGGCGCGCGCGCTGGATCGTGGCATGGCCGGCGAGGCTGTTATCATTGCGCGCATCAATGGCGCTGGGCGTGCGGAAGAGGTTTATCTCGTATCGCAAAATCCTTCCGGTTGGTTCTTTGGTGAAGCCGCGGTGCTCGCCGCGCAAAATGCGCAATGGCCGACGACGGCGGCCGATGGCGCGCCGGCGCCCTATTTCGCCAGATGGCGCGTGCGCTTCCGTGTTGAGTGAAAGCGGGCATGAAACGCCGGGGAAGTGCATTCGGCGCAACGCCGCCTTCACCTGGTTGAAGGCTAAGGCTTGGCGTTGTCACCTCTGCTAGAACGCTGCGCGACAATTGTTTGTCTCGGCGCGCCGTTTTGACGGGCGACGCTCGAGGCGGTCGAACCAACACAAACACGCGCGTTCGTCCCTCACCCAAATGTGCTCTGTGATTTAGATCACGCATCCTCCCTTTATTGATGCGTGGCCAGAGTTGAGGCCCAATGTTATTTTGTCGGCGCTGCGCACGCTGATCTTGTGTCCCGCATCTCGGACAGGGCCCCGCGTGGTCGCTTCAATGTGCCGTCCCGGCGCTGAAGGGAGGTTGCTCGTGAACTTGATGCTCTACCCAGACTGCCCCAAGTGTGGCTCGAAGAAAGTGTCTAGCGCGTTGCCGGACCAATACGGCCTCGGCAGGGCAGGGCGCGGCATGGGCACGATCGCGCGAGGCGGCGCCTTCCTGGCCCCGGTCGCTGCGGCGATGGCTGCCGGCATTAGTGTTGCAGGCGTTGTTATGGGCGCTTATGTGCGCGTGCCCGGCGGCGGCGAGAAGCGTTGCGCAGACTGCAATAATGTATTTCGCTAAGGGCTGGGTTGCGGTCGCGGCGGGCTGTCTTGCCTTTGGTCTTGTGACGGCCTGCGCGCGCGCTCCCCAGGCGAGCCCTGATCAGATCTTGACGATCGCTCATGAGGCGACCGGCGTGGAGTACGCCGTATCCAGCTACGAAGATTATTTGCTCTCGCCTGTGGCCAATAGCAGATTGTTTCACAATGCGAGTGCGCCCCCTCCAGCGATCGAACACCGCAACATTGCCGTGCTCTTGCGGTTTTCCTCGTGCAGAAATTTCGCGAGCGCCTATACGGCGTTTTTGCGTGATGCAGGCGGCTTTCTGGGACCGCTGGCGCGAAGGGATACACGCAGTGACGGCCACGAGGCTGGACTGGGCGATCCCAATGTCGGCAACGGTATTTTTCTGTTCGCTTCGCCGACGCTGCGGGCTGATGTCATTGAAAGCGAGGTGGCGCGGTGCAAAGCCTATGATGCGGCCAATCCCGGCTTGAAACATCACGTCTTCGCGGTTTTGGTCAGGGTGGAGGACTCGCCTTCGTCTGCGGCGTTCTATGATCGCTATGTCGAAGACGTTGTGTTCGCCAACACGCATGCGAGCTTTTCTGACTGGGCTGTTCAGGAGTTCATTATCGGCATGATGTTCTAGAAACTCCGCTGAGTATTTCGCAGCTGCGGGCCGACGCGCTGATGCGCGTAGGTGAGGGGTGAGCGACGAGGTCGCCGTATGGACCATCTGGTTGGAGTCCCATACGACAAACGTGCAAAACGACGTTCGTGCGCAAGCGCCGAGGGCTAGAGCGTTTCATGCCAGTGGTCTCCAGGCGCCGAGCGCGTTCTTGTGTCTATGCGTCAGTAGAGTTCTGGCTCCCTGAACGAGCCCGACGCAATGTCCTCGCAGCCGGGAAACCGCTTCCACGTTCCAAGATTGCTGCGTAGGCTTCCACCATGCGGGGCAAGCGAATTTTTATCAGCTATCGGCACGCGGATGCAGCCGCGGAAGCGCGAAGCATTTTCGCGGAGCTACGCGAACACTTCGGCGTCGACCGCGTCTTTCAAGACATTAGGAGCCTTCCCAAGGGCGAGGACTTCAAGGCGGCTCTTGAGCGTGTCCTTGACGACACCGCCGTCGTTGTCGCGGTGATCGGACCGTCATGGTTGGGCATCGTCGATGAGAAGGGCGAGCGGCGCTTGGACAACGATGATGACCTCGTGCGGCAGGAACTGGCCGCCGCCTTGAGCCGCGGCATTCCACTCATTCCGGTGCTCGTCGGCGGCGCATCTCTGCCGCGCGCAAGCGAGCTGCCAGACAGCATAGCCCGCTTGCCGTCCTATCTTGGCATGCACGTGTCGCATTCCAATTTCGCTTCAGACATGAATGCGCTGCTGCCGGCATTGGAGGCGCGTGTGGGGCGTCCGCACGCCACACTCTCGGCGCTGAGGTTTGCGGCGCAGCTGCAAAAAACCTTTGCCGCCGTCCCATACTGGGCGCGAGCATTGGGCGCCGTATTGGGCGCTCTTCTGCTCGTCGTCTTGGCCAACCCTGCGATCGGGGCTCAAGCCGAAGCAGCCGTACGCATCGCGACAAGATCTCCGGAGCGGGCGCCAATTTCGGCTGTGACCGACGAGCGAATTCGCACGCTCATGCCGCGTCACACGGCGACAAGTTGCCGTGATTTTGAACACATAGTAGACGGCGTGCTTTGGGGCGCAGCTCAGGCCTACGTGACGTGCGGCGCGCCGCCTGCAGCATTCGAGGCGTTTCAACGAACGTCGAACCGCTTGCTCGATCTCAGCTGCATGTGTTGGCCCACCGGAGTGGGGACCGCCTATTACGCCGACTTCTGGGTGATGGAGGCTTTCTCCGCCAATGGAGTGGCTCTGCGGCCCGATGTCGTGGCGAGGATCGTGGCATCCCAGACTTCGGACGGGTGGTGGCCGGTGCACCCTCAGCAACAGGCTCAAGCTGCGGGGGCGCCGTTATACTTGACCGCGCTCATGGTGATTGCACTGCGCCGGCAAGCGCCGCTCGTTGACGACGAGGCGTTTCGCGATGAGATCGAGGCAGCCATTGCCCGAGGCAAGGACTGGTTGGCCGCCAACGAGCCCGCGGCCGGGGACGAGTGGTCGGACTATCCCAACAATGATCGTCGCGTGCGCAATCTGCTTTTTGGCGGCATGGTCTTGACCGCCTTGTCAGACGAAACGGGCTCTGAGCGATATCGGAGATTGGCCGGGGCCTGGATCGAAAACTTAGAGTTCTCGCCCGCGGCATTATACATTGGTTCTGATGCGCTGGTGACGACTGAAAGACGCGGACGCGTTTTCATCTTTCCCGACAATTATCGCCACGTGCCATTCTCATGGGAAGTGTGCGGCCTTGCTTCGATTTGGCCGGTGCTGTCGTTTAGCGAGAAGGTCACTTTTCTGGTAGAACTCGAGCGGAGCATTCAAAGGGAAGCGAGACGCGAAGACCCCTTCGGCCGTCCTTGGGTCAGAGATGAGGTGGCGTATTGCTTTGCGGAGTTGCGGCGCGTTCGTCGTGAGCGCGAGGCGCGAGACCCCTAGACCCGCACAGTTACGTGGCTGCCGCCAAAGACAGCTTTCGACTTCAGCCTACGACGATAATCGCGCTGAAGTTCCCTGTTTGCAACTATAAGTTCGTCGGCGTTTTGCGCAGGTGTAGTCGGCGTTTCACCGGGCTGCAGCGGTTCTGAGCGTTTCTCTCCTCCATCGCCGCGTCCTGGTCGTCACTCTCACAGGCGGTTTGTTTCTTGGTGGCGAACGGGTCACGCACGTGATTTGCACAAAGCGCGCGAACGCCTGCGACATCAAAGGCCCGCCCGATCAACTGCCTTATCGGGCAAGCTTCGCATCAGCTCACGCGACAGCTGGCTTTTCGCGCAAGCGCGCGTTCACTGTGCCGACCCTTCGTCATTTCAAGCCGCGATAGAGATTGACGACCCTGAGCGTCTCAAACGTCTGACCGTGCTGCATGTCTTCGCTTAAGAGCGTGTCGCAAGCCTGCTTCAAGTGCGGCCGCCACAAGCGAAAGCGGATTGGCGCGGCGTTCGGTGGTCTGAGCAAAGCCTCACGGCAAGTGGCGGTTTGGCGCCGAGGCGGCCTATAACCGAGCGATCATAATTTGGTTCTATAATCGCTCGGTTATAATGGGTATCTATAATCGTTCGATCATAACTTGAAATTAAGATCGATCGATTATATTTTGAGAGCATGATCTCAACCCGTATCACTCGACCTGAAGACGTAGGTGCAATTGTGCGTGCTTATAGGCGCGAGCATAAGCTTTCTCAGACCGAGCTTGCGCAGACCCTTGGCGTCTCTCAGCGCTGGGTCTCGCATGTCGAAAACGGTAAGCCCACGCTGCAACTGGGCTTGGTTCTTCGCGTGTTCAATGAACTCGGTATTGGACTTACTGCAAATGCCGGAGATACGCCGGCGCCGCAAGCGCGACCAGCTCAGACGAAGCGGCTGACCGATATAGATAGCATCGTCGATGGCTAAGGAGCTTCGCGTCCTCGTCAATGATCGCGCGCTTGGTTCGGTTATCCAAGCCGGCAACGGGCGGCTGCGCTTCATTTACGACAATGAATGGCGATCAAGCGTCGACGCCTTTCCGCTCTCCTTGTCGATGCCGCTGGGGGTCGCCGAACACGGCCACAACGAGATCACCAATTACCTCTGGGGTCTGCTTCCGGATCGTACGTCTGCTCTCAGCGCAATTGCCGCCGCGCACAATGTCTCTGTGCGGAGCGCCTTCGCACTCGTGTCCGCAGTAGGAGAAGATCTCGCGGGCGCAGTTCAAATCGTGCCTCCCAATAAGGTCGAGGCGATGAAGACGAGGGAAGGGATCGTGCAGATTCCGGAGGCGCGCCTCGCGAAATTTCTGGACGATCTCGTGGCTAACCAAGGCGCAATGAACATCAACGAAGACGCAGGCTTCTTCAGCCTCGCCGGGGCGCAAGCAAAGAAGGCCGTCTATTGGGTCAATGGCAAATGGTATGAACCGAGAGGCCGGACGCCTTCAACGCACATTATCAAGCCGCCCATGCCAGGGCTCGAGGGTCAGGTCGAGAATGAGCACTTCTGTCTTCGGCTCGCTCAGGCATTGGATTTGCGGACCTGCGAATCGTCGATCGAGCTCATCGGCGACAAGCCCAACATTGTCGCCGGTCGGTATGATCGTCTGCGCATCAAGAATGGAAAGCGGGCGCCGCTGACGCAATCTGGAGGACGCGTCGTGCGCATCCATCAAGAAGACATGTGTCAAGCGATGGGGATCGATCCGACCAAGAAATATCAAGCCGAAGGCGGTCCGGGGATGCAAGACATCATGGCGCTCCTGGCCGGAAGCGGCGATCCTGCCACCGACCGCACCCGTTTTATGCGCGCGTGCGCATTCAACTTCGTGATCCTAGGACCTGACGCGCATGGCAAGAACTTCAGCGTGCTTATCGACAGCGCAGGGCGATATCGCCTGGCGCCGCTCTACGACATCAACAGCGTGCTGCCGTATGATCTCGAAAAGGCGCGTAAGCTCGCAATGACGATCGGCGGGGAGGGACGTTGGAGAAGCGTCGCACCCATTCACTGGGAAAAGGCTGCCAGGCTCTGTGGATATCCACCAGCCGATGCGTTGGGGCACGTGGGCGACATCGTTGCGCGCGCGCCTGCCGCAGCCAATCAGGTTCTGAAGCAATGTCGGAGCGCGGGACTGTCCACGCCGGTGCTAACGCGCCTAGTCGATCAACTCAAACGTAGATGTGACGCTCTGGCCAAGGACTACAATTAAATTCGATCAAAGCAATCGCGGGCGCCTGGTCGGGCGGCGCGCGAGCGCTTCAGGCGCGTGCAAGTGCGATCACTGGCGTTATCGAGCGCGGGCGCCCTTTCATTCAAATTCGGTGGGGCGACGCCGGACTAGGCCTAGCTGCTGAGACCGGTGGAGTGGATCGGGTCGACGCGCGGGCAGCCTTGTGTCGCGGCACAGAGAAACGAACGGACTTAGACGACAAGCGCTTGGTCGCGCGGATGCGCACGATGAGTTGGCGCGTCGCCCATTGGGAGATTGAGTGGGGAGATTGAGTGGGGCGGATCGTGCGTTATGATGCGTCCGCATGAGGTTGCGCAAAAAGGGGGCCCCGTCATGAAGCTGAGCTATGTCCTAGCCGCGGTCGCGCTTGCTGCGGCGAGTGTGACTGCCTGCCAGCCTCAACCCGCGACCACTGAACCGGAAGCTGAGCCGCAGGCCGTCGAGGTGGCTACGCCGGCGCCCTCCAATGAGGCGCCGGCGAACGAGATCGCGAGTGCGTGTCCAGTCATTGCTCATCGTGGGTGGGAAGCAACTTTTACGACACGGCAAGGCGGCGCCTCGACGCTGACAGTGAGTGGGCAAATTGACTTGCCGCGGCCCGGTTACTCCGTCTCTCTCGTGCGCGATCCAAATCAGAACTCCGCCGCGGAACCGCAACTCTCGCTCTTGCTGACACCGCCTGCGCAGCCCGCGACCGCGGCGGTGACCGCGCATCCGGTCTATTATTTTGCACCGGCGTCCGGGCAGTCCAGTGTCGTGCACATTGTTTGTGAAGGGGCGCCGTTGGCTGACATCAACGTGGTGACTGGCCAATAATTCAGAACCGGCGCCAGAATGCGAGAGCGATGAAGATGGGCTTCAACGGAGCTGGGGGTCATGCGGCGTGCAAGGTTTGGAATACTGGCGTTCGCTGCCGCCCTGGGCGCGTGTGGGCCAAGCTACGCCCCGCCCAATGCGCCTGCCATTGCGTGTCCGCAGATCAGCGCTGCTGACTACGACGCCGCAGTCGCAGCGGGTGCGGCGCGCGCGAGTGCGACGATAAACCAGAGCGGCATGGTCTCGATGGAGACAGGGCCAGGTAGCGTTCATTGCGCGACCTTCAGCAGTTCGATGCGCCCGTGCCGGCGCCCGGTCGATTTCGTGATCCGCTACACGTTAGCGAGCGGCGAGGTGCTTCACGTCCGCGTGCCTGCCGGCGAGCAATACCGGTTCCGCGTTCAAGCCCAGCCGACGCCCTGCGAGATCGTCAACTTTTAGCGGCGCGTGGCTTTGCTTGGGACAGTGTGAGCGTGCGTGATTTAGCGCTTAAAGCTACTCACGTCGGAGGCAATCGTCGCCGTGCGCTTACACTCATGAGCAACGCGACCGACTTGGTGACGTCTGGCCGAGCGGTTGGCCTCCGGGCATGCGTCGCCGCCTACGGGCCCGAACGGGTGCTTCAATCTTGACGCTGAAATGTGCCGTACCACGGAGGCGGCGGGATCGGCGCGGGCGTAATCGTGCTCGGTTGGATGCTTAGCACTGGGCCGCGGCAGACCGCGGGCGACCTTTGCACGGAGCCTGCCGCCGCCTCGCCAGATCGGAACGGCGTCGTGCGCTCGCTCACCTGGGCGCCGCGAGCATAAAACTGCACGCTCCAAGTGGCGGTGACGTCAGTGACAGTGCGCTCCAGCAGCAGCGACGGCTCGCCCTCTGGCGGCGGGCCGCCGGCGAGGCGTGTGTCCCAGGGCAGCGCACGCCAACGCCAAGCAAAGCCGCCGCGAAGCACTTGGCGCATGCTGCTGTAGCGGTCGACCGGCGCCTCTATCGTGACGTCGTTGAAAGTCCCGGCGCCCGTGCCGTCGGGCGTGAAGCTGACGGTCACTGAACCGCTGATCAGTTCGCCCTCGGGGATCATGCCCCCGAATGCTGAGCGGCGGAGATCTTCAAAGCCAATGGTCCAAGTCCCGACCGGGCAACGGCAGACGCGCTCGCCGGCGGGACTTGTCGTGGCGCGCGCGCGCCGTTGCGACGGCGACGTCGACGCCGCAGCCGAGGTCAGAACCAAAACGCCGCTGCCATATTCGTCGCAGGCGTCTATTGTAGCGCGCAACGGTAGCCAACTTTCATGCGCGCGCCGCCACGCGCCGCGCGCCTGCGCATCTTCAGGTGTTTCGATCGCCCAGGTCGAACCGCGCGAAAACTGGAAGACGCCGAGTGCTGCCTGGAATGGCCGCGCTTCACCCAAATCCAACATCTGCTCGCGCTCGATAGACGTGATCGCGGAGAGATCGGGAACGGCGATGGCGACGCGTCGGCCGTTTGGGTCGGTGAGATTGCCATCGATCCAAGCGTGAACAAAATCAAGAAACAGCTGATCGATATCGGGGATATTGCGCAGTGATGCGACGCTGCCATCGGCGGAATGATCCCGCGACGCGCCCTGTAGGAAGTTCGCAACTGCTTCGGGCGAACGCCGGACGCCAAGAAAAAAGATGAAGGGCGCTGCGCTCTCGCCCAGCTCATAGAGTGGCCGCTCGATAAGCAGAGGCAGGGTGTCGCCATAGGCTGGGTTGAATGGCGCGTCTGGAACCGCGACGCCTGAGAAATACTCGGCTGTCGCTTCGTCTCGCCATTCAAGTTGTATATGGTCGAGCGTCGGATCCGTGAATTGCACGCAGTGAAAAAGCTCATGCGCGACGGTGCGCATCAGGTCAGCGCGGTCCAACGTGCGACCGGTGTGGTGGGCGGCGTTCTCTATCGAGATGACGCATCCGCCGCGCCCATCCGTCGTCGCCTCGCCGGCTTCTTCGAGCCCAGGAAAACTCCCGAGAATGATTGTGGTGGGGGCCGTGTGAAACCAGCGGCCGTAAACGGTTGCGCTTCGTTCGACCGCTTCGCGTATGATAGCGACTTGCGTCTCCAGATCCCGGCTGCGCGCGCCGACAATGTCGGCCACGCGATAACGCGTAGCGACCACGGTGAAATCCTCGCGCAGCACGCAATCTGCATTGCTGACGCCTGCAGGCAGACGGATGAGCCTAGCGTCGGCAGGCATCAGCGTAGCGCACCTAACAGGGGCTTGGGCGTCCGCAGTCGTTGCAGGAAACAGCGCCACGACAATCGCGGCCGCAGCAAGCAAAGTCCCACTCAGCCAGGCGCGCATCAGAGCCTCCCCAGAGCGGCAAGTGTGGCGTGCGGTCATCATGGCGCCAACCCCCCACGGCACGCCAGCTCCAAGCTCTTACGCCCGGTTGAGGGCAGGGGCGTTTCTCTCGGCGTTCGCTCGGGTTTGGCTAGGCGAGGGATGTGAGCCAAATCAGATTTCGCGCCACGCGCTCGCTCGTCGGATTGCGTTCATATTGCAGGTGTCGCGTCGGGGCGAACTACACGGTAAGCCAGCCACTCCCGGCGCCCTGACGAGTTGGGACCCGCGCTGCAGGCGGCCCAGGGCTAAGCGATTTCAATCAGGCTGTGAGTACGGCAAGAAGAGCCGTCGGCCCATCGCCTGCTCATCCATTTTTTGAAGCGCGCGCAAGCTGACGATTGTGATCTTGCCCCGATCCAACTCGATCACACCCTCTTCTTTCAGGGCGTGAAGCTGACGCGAGACAGCCTCGCGCGTGGCGCCAATGAGGGCGGCTAGCGAAGCTTGCGTGGGCGAAGGATTAAGCCGCCGACGGTCGCCGCCCGGGACGAGGTGGGCGTGGCGAATGAGTTCCGCCAGCAGCCGATTGCGCGCGTTGCCTGCGGCGAGTTCGTAGACCCGGGCGCCGTAGTTCAGCGCGTGTGTCACCAGCGTGCGCGTCAGGTTCTTCGCGAATGCCGCCGACTTATCGGAGAGAGAAAGGAAGTAATCGGTCGGTATGTCGAGGATCACGCCGCCGCGATCCACGAAGAGCCGGTGCGCGTCGCCGAAGCTGTGTCCAGCCAGGGCGATGGCGAACCCGAACGCCTCGCGCGGCTTGACCCCATACATGGTGACAGTGTCGCCGTGGGGCGTGGTTACGCCGACGCGATACTCGCCACGCCATACAAATCCGACGCGCCCATGAAAGTCGCGCTCGATCATACAAGTCGCGCGGTTCTTGAACTTAGTTCGACGCACGAGGACAAACACCTCCTCAAGCACTTCATCGTCGAGGTCGTTGAACAGGTGCAGTTGGCGCAATTCTTGTGGCGTCTTTGGACCGTTGCCTGCCAAATCCAGAGATGTTGCCATGAAATCCAACTTACCTTGAGAGCCAGCAGGCACGCGCCGTTTGCGTCTCGATCACGCAGGCTCCCATGCCGGGTTGCTTATAGGCGATTTCGGCGGAGAGCTGAACCTCCGTTACGGCAAGCGCCTTCTCGACGAACCGATGCGGTTGCTGATGCCGGATCGGCCGACCTTGGTCCATCCCCGCCCTAAAGCGCCGCGCGCGTCGGCGTTGTGTGTGGACGACGTAGCGACGGAGTTCTGTGAGACTTGCGTGCTGCGTTGCGGTCACATCCGAACGCCTCAACAATCACATTTGCGCATCGCGACTAGGATCAGCGAAGGGAGCTTTCGTCGAACCCCGTGAGCGAGGCCGGACGTGCGCGCGCGACATCGGGCTGGCGCGATCAGCGGCGTTATCGAGCGTGCGCGATAAGCACGGCGCAAAGGGCGAGGGCAAATGCGCCCTATTACTGGGCGAGTGTGAACCGGTACTGCGCGAAAGCGCGCGCCTCGCCTTGCCGCGCGTAAGCAGCGAGCACTCAAGCTTCCGAGGCCGGGGAGGGGATAGGGGGGTAGGGGGAGGGGCGCCGCGTTTTCTTGAATTCAACCCTATGCACCGTGCCCCGGACTTGTCCTTTGGCGGCGCCTTCTTATCTGCAGCCGGCGACCA
The DNA here is from genome assembly GCA_022841905.1 of Hyphomonadaceae bacterium. GTDB lineage: Bacteria > Pseudomonadota > Alphaproteobacteria > Caulobacterales > Aquidulcibacteraceae > Vitreimonas. The sequence goes on from JALHQO010000003.1 coordinate 283,190, forward strand.
AGCGGGGAGGAAAGTTTTTGAAAAAACAACGCGCAAGAGTCGTGAGCGCTCCGCCGGCGCCGGCCGCCGCGGCCGCGCGGCTTCCGGCGCGAGTGCGAGCATTAAAAGCAGACGCCTGCGTCGTGAAAGACGACGTAGCCGCCGCCTTTGATGCGACGGACCGGCGCGCCGCGCAGCATCTATTCCGACAAACTTACGGCCCGCTCGTCTCGTCCGTGCATGGGGCTGCGCCGGAGGAGGTAGAAGTCGCGCTAAGCGCGTCGTTGGCGCTGATCCGAGATATCGCCCCGCGAGACGCGATTGAGCAAATGCTCGTGGTGCAAATGCTCGGCTTGCATAATACGGCGATGGATTTGATGACGCGCGCCGCACTTGCCCCGGGCATGGCGACGGCGAATGTCGATACGGCGCAAGCGACGAAGCTGATGGCGTCCTTCCGCGCGCATGCAGAGACGTTGCAAAAATTGCGCGGCAAGGGGCAACAAAAGATAACCGTCGAGCACGTAAGCGTGCATGCCGGCGGTCAGGCCATTGTCGGCAATATCGAAGCGCCCGTGTCCGCGAAGACCCTGCCTTCGCCCGTTCTCAAAGCTCTGCCCGCGCCGGAGACTTGCGACGCCGCGTTAAACGCCGCGCCAAAGCCTAAGCGCCGAACGCCGGTAAGACGGGCACGGGGCGCGTAGTCGTGGATGCTCGTGCCCGCGATACTTCGGCAATGCAGGAAAGCCTCCGTTGTGGCGCAAGAACGCGGCGTGGATCGCTTTGTTGTTCGCCCGCGGTCGTCGGTAAGAAGCGCTGCCGCATGCACGGCGGCGCGCACGGATCGGGCGCTCCTCGCGGCAACGCGAATGCGCTGAAGCATGGCCTCTATACGCGCGAAGCGATCGCCGCCCGAAAAGCGATGCGGGACTTACTTAAGGAAGCGCGTAATCTAAGGGCGCGGCTCTCAAGCTTCTAACGGCGCGGCTGCTTGCGCTTGCGCGCGCGTTTCGGTTTGAGCTGTACGCCGGGCGAACTTTCGGGATCGCCGATGAATTCGACGCCGTGTGCAACGAGCGTCGCCTCGACGCGATCCAAAGCGGCGCCGCGGCGTTCGGATACGCCGTCGATGGCTTCGTAGCGTTGAATTGTTCTGTGCGTGATACCGGCAAGCTCCGCGAGTTCGGCTGCGGAAATGCCGAGTAGCGCTCTTGCAGCTCTAATTTGTCGACCCGACGGCATTGCACTGAAAACCTTAATGTCGTAAATCACGACATATGCAGACGGCAGAAACGTCTAAGTCAGACCATGCTTCGACAACGGAATGCAAGCGCGCTGATATCGCTGACCTGCTCGCGCAATGCGCCGGCGCCTACTCGAAAAATTCGCTGCGGGGTTATGCTACCGATCTCCGATCGTTTGCAGCTTGGTGCGCGACTATCAACGCGCAGTGGCTGCCCGCCCGACCGGAAACCGTAGCCGCCTATATCGACAAGGAAGTAGAGACGCTTTCCGCCGCGACGTTGAAGCGGCGCGTTGCGTCGATCAATTTCGCGCATCGACTACGCGATCTCGATAGCCCTGCGTCGGCGAGCGTTGTGCGCCTTGCCTTGCGGCGAGCGTCGCGCCGAACGAGTCGACGTCCGGCGCAAGCAAAAGGGCTAACCTCGGAAGTCTTGCGGAAGATAGTAGACGGGCTGCCGGATACGCTCGGGGGTGCGCGCGACGCGGCCCTTATTGGCGTCGGCTACGATACGCTCTGCCGAAGTGCGGAGCTTGCGGCGATGCGCATCGAGCATTTGCGAGAAGAGCCCGGCGGATGCCGCGTTCTAATCCCGCGGTCAAAATGCGACGTCGCCGGAGACGGGCGCATCGCATGGCTCTCGCCGGAGACCGCGTTACGTCTCCGAAGGTGGCTCGACGTTTCGGAAGTTGAGGAGGGGCCGCTCTTTCGCGCGCTCAATCTCGGGCGGCCGTCCGAGAGAGGTTTGGATACCTGCTCGATACGCCGACTAATAAAGCGCGCGGCGACGAGTGCGGGCGTTGAGCCGAAGCTCGCTGCGGAGCTTTCAGGTCACTCTATGCGCGTCGGCGCCGCGCAGGATATGCTCGTCGCCGGCTTTGACTCGCTCGCGATTATGCAAGCCGGCGGCTGGAAGACGACGGCGGTGCTGCTGCGCTATGTCGAGAATGCATCGACGCAGGCGCTTCATGAACGGCGATGGCGGCATCGGCTCGAAACAAATCCTGCGCTGGCAGGATCGAATTCGGACTGATGCAGGCAATCGCAGGGGTACTTGTCAGGCCATGCGCTTGAGTTCATCCGCGAGATCGGTCCGTTCCCAGGAGAAGCCGCCGTCTTTATCGGGCGCGCGTCCGAAGTGCCCGTAGGCGGCTGTGCGCGCATAGATGGGCCTATTCAGCCCTAGGTGCTCCCGAATGGAGCGGGGCGTGCAGCCGCCCAACATTTCCGGCAAAGCCGTCTCAAGTTTGGCAGGATCGATATTCCCGGTGCCGTGCAGGTTGACGTAGAAGGCGAGCGGTTTTGAAACGCCGATGGCGTAGCCAATCTGAATCGTGCACTTGTCCGCGAGACCGGCAGCAACAACGTTCTTGGCAAGATATCTGCAGGCGTAGGCTGCTGACCGGTCGACCTTTGTCGGGTCTTTGCCGGAGAAGGCGCCTCCGCCGTGGGGTGCTGCGCCGCCGTAGGTATCAACAATGATTTTGCGCCCTGTTAGGCCGCAATCGCCGTCGGGACCGCCGATGACGAAATTCCCGGTCGGGTTGATGTGCCACTCCGTTTGAGCGTCAATGAACTCCTCGGGCAGCACTGACGCGATATAGGGTTTCACGATTGCTGCGATGTCGTTCGAGGTGAGCGAAGCCTTGTGCTGGGTCGATAGAACAATGGAGGTGGCGCGGACGGGGCGGCCACGATCATAGAGCAGCGTGATCTGGCTTTTTGCGTCCGGCTCTAGGCCGTCCTCTTTTCCGAAATGGCGCGCCTCTGCCAGCGCCAAGAGGATGCTGTGGGCATATTGCAGGGGCGCCGGCATTAGCTCGGGCGTTTCGTTGGTCGCATAGCCGAACATTATCCCCTGATCACCAGCGCCTTCGTCTTTGTTGTGCCCGCTATCGACACCCATCGCGATGTCGGCAGATTGCTGATGCAGGTGGCACTCGTAGTGCGCGGTTTCCCAATGAAATCCTTCTTGTTCATATCCGATGTCTTTGACTGCGTTGCGAACTTTTTCCTCAAGCCCTTCGATTACGCTTTGTGGGCCGCGCACCTCGCCGCCCAAGATTATCCGCTGTGTCGTCACCATGGTTTCGCAGGCGACGCGCGCGAAAGGGTCCGCTTCGATAAAGGCGTCGACGACAGTGTCAGAAATCCGGTCGGCAACCTTGTCCGGATGGCCTTCGGAGACACTTTCGCTGGTGAAGAGGTAGCTCTGTCTCAAGTCAGTCATTCAGTCATCCTTGATTCGTAGTTGGCGCGCCGCGTCACTCTGAGCGCCGAATTTGCATTTAGGTGAAGGGCTGGTCAGCGCTTTGAGTTCTCGCTCTAACTATTCCCGCCAATTTTTCCCGATCGCTAGGATCGCGAGCGTTGTGACGACTGCTAAACAATCGACGATCCAATCCACACCGCTCGCGTCACGGTGGAGCGCGGGGATGCTCTGAACGATCTCTATAAGCGCGCCAAACGCGGCGAGGCTGGCGAATATCATAGTTGGTCGAGCGCTCGGAAAGGCCGCCCTCGACAGTAGCGTCAAAACTACAAACGCTACGATGTGCTGCAGCTTGTCTGACGGATGGCCCGGCAGCTGTGGTGGCTGCGGCAGGCTAGCCATGACGAGCGCGAACAGAGCTGCCAGACAAAGCAGAAGACGAAAAACCAAGCGCGAAGGGCTGCCCACGGGCAGAAGCGCCCGTATCATGGGCGCCGGAATTTTTCGCACAGTGGCTCAGTAGGGATTAGCACGCGTGGCGCCGCTTGAAGTCCGCGTACGCATCGGCAATGCCCTGCTCCAGCGGGATGCGCGCAGTCCAGCCGAGCGCGGTCAATCGCGTTACATCCACGAGCTTGCGAGGCGTGCCGTCTGGCTTGGATAGATCGTTCGTGATCTGGCCTTCGTAGCCGACCACACGCGCCACCAATCTGGCGAGGTCGCTGATAGAAATGTCTTCGCCTACGCCTACGTTGACGTGCTCGTTGTCCGACCAGTGTTGCATCAGAAAGACTAGTGCATCAGCACAGTCATCGGCGTGAAGAAACTCTCGACGCGGCAGGCCGGTGCCCCATACCGTGAGCGACGGTGCATTGGCAATTTTCGCTGCGTGAGCCTTAGCGATGAGCGCCGGCAGCACATGACTTGAATTAAGGTCGTAATTGTCGCCCGGCCCATAGAGATTGGTTGGCATGGCGCTGATGTAGTCGCAGTCATATTGCTCGCGGTAAGCTTGGCAGAGCTTGATGCCGGCAATCTTGGCGATCGCGTACCATTCATTGGTCGCTTCAAGCGGGCCGGTAAGGAGCGCGCTCTCTGGCATCGGTTGGGGCGCAAACTTCGGGTATATGCAAGTCGATCCCAGGAAGAGCAACTTTTCGACTTCCGCCGCGAACGCGCCGCGCATGATTGAAAGTTCGATCTCAAGGTTGTCGGCGAGGAAGTCGACAGGCCGAGTGCTATTGGCAAGGATGCCGCCGACTTTAGCGGCAGCGACAAATACGGCTTGGGGTTTGCGGTCTACGATGAAGTCCTTCACCCGCTGAGCGTCCCGCAGATCGAGCTCTGCACGGGAAGCGGAGATGATCTCGCAGTTTTCGCTCGCAAGCCTGCGCACGATCGCCGATCCCACCATGCCGCGGTCCCCTGCGACAAAGACTTTCTTGTTCCGGAGAGAATAGGGGATGGTCATTCAACGATGATCCGATCGCGCGTGGCGCATTCCTTTTGCATGGACACAAGTTCTGCTGCCATCATTTCTTTGACCAGTTCGTCGAACGTCGTCGTCGGTTCCCAACCGAGCTTCTCACGCGCTTTGGATGCGTCGCCTACTAGGAGATCTACTTCGGCCGGGCGGAAGTACCTCGAGTCTACGGCGACCAAGACCTCGGCGGTCTTCCGATCGTACCCTTTCTCGTTCGTACCTTGGCCTTTCCAATTGATTTCGCGGCCGACCTCTGCGAATGCTTTCTCGACCATCTCTCGCACCGAATGTTTTTTGCCGGTAGCAAGAACATAATCATCCGGCTCAGGTTGCTGGAGCATGCGCCACATTCCCTCGACGAAGTCGCGCGCGTGCCCCCAATCGCGTTCGGCATTGAGATTGCCGAGATAAAGTGTCTTCTGCTGCCCTAACTCGATCGCAGCCACGCCCCGTGTGATTTTGCGGGTGACGAATGTTTCGCCGCGGATGGGGCTTTCATGGTTGAAGAGAATGCCATTCGAGGCGTGAAAGCCGTAGGCTTCGCGATAATTCACGGTGATCCAATACCCGTAAAGTTTGGCAACGCCATAGGGGCTACGCGGATAGAATGGCGTGGTCTCAGATTGCGGTACGGCTTGCACCCTGCCGTAAAGCTCGGATGTGGAGGCTTGATAGAAGCGGACGCTGTTTTCCATCCCAAGAATACGTATCGCCTCAAGCAGCCGGAGCGGCCCAACTGCATCCGCATTTGCTGTGTACTCGGGCGTCTCAAAACTGACGCCCACGTGACTCTGTGCAGCCAAGTTATAGATCTCTGTTGGCTGCACTTCCTGGATGATGCGGATTAGGTTCGTGGAGTCCGTCATATCCCCATAGTGCATACGGAACCCGGTGTCGCCTTCGTGTGGATCGACGTAAATCTCATCGACCCGCTGCGTGTTGAATGATGATGATCGGCGCTTTACGCCATGCACGTCGTAACCTTTGGAAAGAAGCAGGCGAGCGAGATAGGCGCCATCCTGCCCGGTGACGCCCGTAATGAGTGCGCGTTTCATAAAGCGATCCAGTGCTGGGTTTTGCGTTCAACGGCGGCGGATATAGAAACGCCTTAAGTTGGCGCGGATTGATGTGTGCCCGCTCGAGCCGCAAGGCGGTCAAGCGCTTTGAGGGCACCCTCCACGTCCCCTTGACGAATTGAATCGTGACGATTGTCACCGCCGAGCAGAGCGTGGACGTCGGACTCTGCGGGGCCCACGAAGAGGCACGGTCGTCCGCTATCGAGGCAGGCGTAGCTCTTCGAGGGAAAGACGTAACCCCAAAAGGGATCGCCCAGCAGAATGAGATGTGCGTCCGCAGCGATCAGCACGCTTGCTAGCGCATCCAGCGGAACGGGTGCCGAGGCATGCACGGGCAGATCGTGATGTTCGCAATAAGAATGCAGCGCTGGCGCGTTCACGCCGCCCGCATTGAGCCAAAGGCGAACACGGTTCGCGCCTTCATGCACGTGCCGCCGATAGGCCTCGGCGAAAGTCCGCCAATCGTGCGCAACCCCGAGGTTTCCGGAGTAAAGGAGGGCTACCTCGTCCGGCCTGAATGGCCGCAGTGCAGGAGTGAGCTCAGTCCCGAAAGCGACGGGTGAAGCGTCGCGAACGACTGCAATTCTGTCGTTCGGAACCCCAGATTCTATTAGCCGCCGTCGCTGGCATTCGCTGAGCGCCTCGATGCGATCGGCGCTGCGCCGCAGAGCATGCACGAACGGGGTAACTGGTTTGAGTGCGTTTGCTCTGCCAGCCGCGAAGGCCGTCTCGGGGTAAAAGTCGGTGACCCGGTAGCTAATTTGGTGGCGAGGGTTGAGCATCCGCCAAATCAGCACTTGGTAGGAGAGAAAAGGTGGTGAACCAGTAACCCTAATTTCTGACGACCCTTGACGCGCGCCCCGCGCAACGGCCGCCATTAATGCAATGTTCTGCCGCAGTGCCCAAACTACTCTCTTGGCGAATGAGGCTTTGTCCGGCGGGCTCGCCGCTAATCGTTGGACGGTTAATTTCCCCGGACCGATGGTGCGCGTTTCTTCGCTTGAGGTTTCTCCGAGGCCGATCAACAAGACGCTTCGTCCCGAGCGCGCGAAGTTTTCTGCGCGAGCCATCTCATACTGTCCCACTGCCCCGAAAGCGGGTGGGAGCCAATCGCAAACGATGATGAGGGGTGTGACGGTTGCTCGCGGCATGTGCGCGTGAGCGCTACTGACCACGGTCTTCGTACTCACGAGAGGGGCTGTGAGCCGACAGATTGTCCGGGATGCCAGCGCTGCCCTTATGCGCTGATATCTGGTGAACGGCGTTTTTGCCGGCTCGTGCAAACTGAGCCTTTGCATCAATCATTACTTCGTAGGACATACGCATCGAGGCGAATGTGTAGCCGGCCGCTCCGTCGATGAATCCACCTCGCACAAAATACAGGTAGAAAAACACCAGAAAAGGACGCGCTGGCATCGAGTAGGCAAGTGCCTTCAGTGCGGCGCGACGGTTGCTTGGATCCTTGCTAAATATATCTCTTGCGATCAGAGCAATGGATTGCCGGCCGCCAATCAGGATTGCCTCCGCTGTCGAGTATCGGTTGTGGCGCTCGAACCACCATTCCATTCCCTTTTGGAATGGATAATGATCGATGTGATTGAGCAGGTCATTGGTCTTTCCGTGAGCCACGTACAGTTCGTTAATCTCTCGGTGGACTTGAACGCGTCCCCGGCGCAAGACGCGCGGAAACCAAGTGGGGTATCCGGAAGACCGTCTTAGCCAGCGTCCCATGAACATATCCCGGCGCCGCACGCGGAACATCGCGTCCTCGGGTGCCGCTGTCGAAATGCGTTCCTCAATTTCGCGCGCCAACTGCGGTGTCATGCGCTCGTCGGCATCCAGCATAACTACCCACTCGTGTTTGAATGGTAGCGCCAGTCCCACATTCCTCTGGTGTGCGTACCCTGCGAAGCGGTGCGTCAAAACACTTGCGTCCAACTGGCGGGCGATCGTTGTAGTCTCGTCGTCGCTACCGGAGTCGAGCACATACAAATCGTCGCGCCATGGGATGGACTGAATACAGTCGGCGATGTTCACAGCTTCATTGAAAGTGAGGATGAGGACGGAAATGTTAGGCACGGCGGCCGACGCGATCGGCTAGGCGCAGAGCGAACGCCATGAGCATAAGAGTAGGGTTTGCGCTTGCTCCAGAGGGAAATGTGGAAGTGCTGACTACATGGAGATTGGGTACGGCAAATAGCGTTAGATGTTTGTCCACAACTGCTTCAGATCGGCAGGTGCCCATTCGTGTGGTGCCGCCGGGGTGAAAAATATCGTCGGTACTGTCCGGAAACCCGCCCTGGTCATCCTCCGGATCAAGAGACCAATTAAGCGAGCCTATCTTCGACAATCCCTGACGACGCCAATATGAATCAAAGCGTCGCGCAAAGACACGAGCCGCGCGAAGTTCCTCACGCCCTATATCCCATTGAACTAGCGCTTTCGGTGTACCCAGCGCGTCCACTTCGTGGCTAAGAGATATCGCATTTGCGTGTGAAGGCAGTTGCTCGACGACTATGTGCATCGCGTAACGAGCTGGCGCCGGCCAATAGAGTTGATTTCGATACAGCCGCCACCAGCCCGCTGAAATCAGATAAGGTAGGTCCCGCGTCAGATTGAACGCATCTTGCAGACGCAAGTGGCCACGCTGTTGCAACCCGCGAAATAGCGCACGGAGTGAGGCCATGCCTGAGGAGGGCGGACCGGCGACGCTGATATGGCCGAAACTGCTCGCGACTCGTTCTGACTTTTGAGCAGCCGGCGAGAGCTCAAGACGCAAACTTCGCATGATGTTCTGGTGGAACCGGAACGCGGCGAGGCGATTGAGCGCCCTGTGTCGTTGGGTCTCAATAACGGCACCTTCAAAAGAGACATGGTCGTGAAGACCGCGCCCAAGAACCTGACAGCCAGCGAAGAGGGTTTCCTCCATTTGGCGGTTGAGCAGCAGCAAGAGGCGAGTGGATTCAATGGCCCCGGCGGCAACAATGAACTGCTTAGCCGAGAGAGTCAGCTTCGTTCCCGATAACGACTCGGCGGCTAGGGCGCTGATTGTGCCAGAGTCGGAGTCGGTCCTGAAACAAGTTGCTGTGGCATTTACCCACGTCGAGAGTTGAGGGCTATTCTGAAGGGTCCCTTTAAAAAGTGACGCGACATTGCGGTTTCGAAAAGCTGGCCACTTAGCGAAGCGTGCCACAAAGTCGGGATCCTGCCGCGGGACCAGTTCGTTCGAACGTAGCGTGTCGAGAAGCGTTTCATCGTATGGCGTGTGACCGACGTCAAAGATCTTCTCCACCTCAGTTACATAAGGCAAGAGCTCAGACATCTCGATGGGCCAAGCTCCGACGCCCAAATAGGAGCGCGCTTGCAGGTCTTCGGAAAGGAAAGGGATAAGGGCACCTCCCCAACGCGTAGATGTCCCGCCCAATGAGCGTGAACGTCCTAGCGTGGCCCCTTTGTACTCTCGCCCTCGGTTATCGACGTAGTTCAAAATATGCGTCGAGCCATCGTCCCGAATTCCTCCGCTCTCCACAATCGCAACCCGCTTACCGAGGCCGCATAATCTTTGAGCGGCGACAAGCCCGGCGATACCGCCGCCGATGATGCAGACATCTGCTGCCTCTGTCTGATCATCTAAACAGGTAGAAAGATCCCTAATCAATTGAGTCGCTCAGCGGCGTTCGCAATCAACTCGAGATGCATCGGTTTGGTCGTTGACACGAGAAGGGTGCCATTTGGTCTACGAGTGAGTGCGTTTGCAATACGCCTTGCTATCTCATCGCTGCCAAGACGCGATCGGGTGGCGAAAGTCTGCGGTCCGTTGGTTAGTGCTCCATAGGAAATGTCCGGCGGAGTTTCGCTTGGCCACTGTGCTTCGTGAGTTTGTAGAATAAAGCCATCAAGTGAAATGACCTTCGCTAGTATTTCTAAAGTTCGCCAATCACCCGCGACTCCGACATGCAACGCGTGGCCCTCTGCTTGTATACGTCGCATCTCGCCAAACACAGCTGATAAATCCGGTATCACATCTGGATTGGGTTCGTGGAGGAGTAATAGATCAACGTAGTCAGTGCGAAGTCTACGCAGAGATTCTTGAAGGCTAGTCCGCAGCGCGGCGGCGGTAATGGGGGGGCGCCTCCGCGGAGCCCGCAAATGGGCGCGAATACTGTTCTCAATACTCCGTACGGCGGGAGCCAGGCCGGCGACCTGGAGGGGTAGTGTTCTCGGAAAAAGACCTGCTTTGGTTGCAATGACGACGTCCGTTCTGCGCTTGGCAAAGCATTTGCCTATAGCCTCCTCCGCAACTCCATCTCCGTAGAGCGGAGCTGAATCGAGATGGCGGAACCCCAGGCCTACCGATCGCTCAAGAAGACGAGACCGATCACGCGAGCTTACATAATGTAAACGCGACGCGCCGAATCCCAGACGCGATGTTACTAATGCGCTTCTAATGAGTTGGGTCTGGTTTATCATGAAGCGTTGCGGAAACGCGTTGCGTGAATGTGAGATGCATCGGGCCATTTCACATCAAAGCCAGCGGCGACGAACTGGTCCGCAATGTATTTCGGAGCATGTGGGTCACCGGCCTGTGCGAGGAGGCCAAAGTGGACTTCGACAATGCAATCATGCAGCGCAGGGCGCTGAAGGGCCTGACTCAAGCCCTCAAGCGCTTGGCGTTCGTGCCCCTCGATGTCAATCTTGATGGCAGTCGGTGCTTTTACGCGACCGGAGCTTATGAGCTCATCGCCAGAGAAGACTTCGATGAGAAGATGATCTTCGCCTTCAACAGCGTTAGCGATCCGAGACGTCGCCCCGAGATCGTCATCACCTTGGACAAATGACAAATGACCCGGCCCCGATGAAAGTCCCAGTGCTAGGGGGGTGACGTTTGGAAGTTGCGCGCAACTTGCACACAGTTTTTTGAAATTTAGCGGACTCGGTTCAAATGCATAGACGTGTCCACTCGGGCCGACCTTGGCCGCGATCTTTGTTGTATAGTAACCGACATTCGCGCCGATATCCCAAACGATGTCATGCGGGCGGATCATGGCCATTAGGGCCTGATCGACCCTTTCTTCGTAGCCTTTGCTACCAAATATTAGTTGAAGCGGCCTGACCACTCCCGCCCCGCGCAATCGGTTGCGCAGCCAAATGGTCGCCGGATGCGTTATCAATTGCACTATTCTCTCCTCGGATGGGGCTGGTGTTCGAGTTGCTGAGACCGTTTGACGGCGTCGAATACACTCTTCGTCCCAGGGGCACGCGATAGCATTTCCCACTTGACCGAAAGACTCGTCAACTGAGTTGCACGCAAGAAGGTTTCTCACCGATTCCCAACTGCCAGCGGTATGCTTCAAGCATTTGGCTGGCAATCGCACTCCAACAGAATCTTCGTGCCACCCACTGCCGTCCTCGTGCGCCCATTTCGCGAAGGTGTGTGCGCGGCATTGCCATTGCTTGCTTTAAGCTCGCTGCCATGGAAGCCGGGCTTTGTTCGACCCACCAACCGCAGCGGTTATCCTCGAGCGCGCTCCATGGGGCACCCCGTGTGGAGATGACGGGCGTCTCCTGAGCGAGGGCCTCCACGACGACGAGTCCGAAATTTTCGCTGCGTGTTGGGAGTATGAATACGTCCGCGTTTCGGTAAGCGGCTTGCTTGTCGGCACCGAAAACAGCGCCTTCAATCGAAACCCGGCTGAGACCCAGCTCATTAGCCAGCAACCGTAACTGGAGATCATGACCGCGCTCAGCGGGTCCCGCAATGCGCAGCTTCCACTCTGGCCATTCTTGTTCCAGGAGGGCCCACGCTCGCAGCAAGTTGTCCAATCCTTTCTTGGGGTGCAATCGACCAAGGCTCAGAATCGTTCGCTCGGAGTGAGGCTGTTGTTGAGACGGCGCGATGCTGGGCAGCTCGATACCGTTGGGGATCACCGCGATTGGCTGATTGAAGCCAAGTGATCTAATGTCAGAAGCTTCGTCATCGCTCGTCGCATGGAAGCAGTCGGTCGCATCAAGCGCGTATCGTTGGCCCAGCTCGAGGAATATCTTTTTCTTAAGTGGAGAGAACGAAAGAGCGACTTTGCTAAGGGACCCGCGGGGAGAGAAGAATAGCGGGCGACCAAAACGTTTTGCTATGAGCGCCGGCATGACGTTAGGCATCCGCCACATGCCATGCGTGTGGATTATGGCCCCGGCTCGGGCTGAGACTCGGATCGCCTCATGCATCTCATCTGACCAGTAGAGCCCGCTGATGAGAGGTGCCCGCGCCCAATCTCGTTTAAAAAATAGTGTATGCAGTGATCCATCTCGGCACGTTGAGGTGGAATCGCCGAGGCTCATGAGCTCAACATCAGCATCCAGCTTCGCGATTGATCGAGCTAACTGAGGCACGGACACGCTGGGGCCACCGAATTGCGGATCGATGGATGCTACAATTTGCAAACAGCGCGGGCGTCGGATGGTAGGCTCAATCGGCAATTGATCGGAATCTTGACGAGCTCGTTTCAAAACAGTTTGGGCTCACGCATGGCTGGTGCATTTTGGGCAGGCCAATGCTGCACCAATGCGCGCGCCCATCTTCGGCCATTATGTCCGCCAAAAGTCCGGTTCGAATTGTTTGTGGGCACTCTCATGTGTGCCGCTTCCTCTAACCACGCACCGATCGGCGTTGCGAACCCGCTCTTCCGGCGGTTGATGAGTTCGCTAGGCAACGCGCGACTTGGTGTGCGTGCGAGATCTTGTTTGCTGGGATGTGGGCGAAAGCCCGCGACCGTTGTAAGCAGCCGGTGGTCTACCAAAGGCACTCGGACTTCAAGAGAGTGCGCCATGCTAGACCAGTCTGTGTCACGAAGAAGCTGGCTACGCATATAGAGTTGCGCTTCTGCAGCCGCCACACGCGCGAAATCTGAGCCTGGGTCAGGATGTAATGCTTCTTCGATGAGCTCAAGTGGCGCTAGCCGTTCAATGCCGTCGCGAGCAAATGGCTCGTCAAAGAGTTCGTTGAGCTCCCATGGCATGAAGAGGCCCCGGCGTAGCAGATACGCTCCCGCAAACTTTCCGCCGTATTCAATCATGCCAGCCATCTTGGGGCTTCCAAAGCGATGGGCGCGTTGGGCTGTAGCGATCGCGATGCGGACCGAGGGCCCGAGTCCCGGCACAGCGGAGAACGGAGCGCATGCCCTTACCCAGGCGGGAATGTCTTTGAAGCTCTCATATCCACCGAAAAGCTCGTCACCCCCGAGACCCGAAATTGCCACTTTCAGTCCCAGCTCGTGGGCGGCCTTACTGACGAAGTAGCTATTGACTCCATCGATAGAGGGTTGGTCCATCGCACTCAGGATTTGCGGAAGGTCAGATACGAACTCATCCCTATCAATGACTCGGACATGGTGGTCCGCATCGTAGTCCCTTGCGGCGATTGCGGCGAGGGGCGCTTCGTCCTGAATTGAGTTTTTGAACTCAGGAAATGTAAGCGTGACCGCCTTGATGGACGCGCTGGTGGATTCACGCATCAGTGCGAGCAGAGTGCAAGAGTCGATGCCGGAAGATAAGAAGCAGCCGATTGGTACATCTGCAACTAGATGATGTCGTACGCTATCGAGGAGGATTTCGCGGAGGTCGTTCAGACCGTGTTTCTTCCCGCTCGCAGGTTCGGACTGCGCGTAGGTGCGAGCAACTGAGAAGAAGCGCCTTGGCGTTTGAGCGCCGGATTCGTCCACGATCATCGTGCACCCAGCCGGCAATGATTTTATTGTCTGGTAGGTCGTGAAAGGTTCGGGCACGAAGCCGTGCAGCATGAAACCAACCCAACCCGCGGTGTCAGGTGCCTGAGATAGCTTGCCGCCGGAAATCAGCGCACGCGTTTGAGAACCAAATCGGAAAGTGCCGTCGGTGTCCGCATAGTAGAGCGGCTTTATCCCATAGTGATCTCGAGCGAGGAATAATGTTCGGGAGATGGTATCCCAGATCGCGAACGCAAACATTCCGCGAAGCCGCGTGACCATTCCTTCTCGATATCGCCTAAAAAGATGCAGCAGAACTTCAGTGTCGGATGTCGTTTGAAAGGTGCAGCCAGAGCGCTCCAGTTCGCTCCGGAGAGCTTGGTGATTATAGATTTCTCCATTGAAGGTGACCACCAACGTGCGATCCAGGGACCACATTGGTTGTTGTGCTCGTTCACTAAGATCGATGATTGAGAGCCGCCGGTGTGCAAATCCGACTCGGAGGTCCCCTGCAATCCAGATACCCTCGCCATCCGGCCCACGGTTTCTCATATACGCGCTGATCTGACGGAGCTCCTCCGGATCGAGCGGAGGCGCGGTGGACCCGTAGGCAAATACTCCGGCTATGCCGCACATGGGTAGCAACGCTGTCCGCTTGTTTCCATTTAGTGGCGATGCTCTCGCTTAAGTGCTGTCGTGTCGAATTGCTCCTCTTCAGTTGATCCGATAGCCCCCAGTGTTTCGGAAGATCGAGCCATTAAAGCGAGATATGCTCTCTCATAGTCGGCGGCGACGTGCGTCATGGAGAACTTCCGCTCAACGCGCCGTCGCATTGCGACACCTGCCTCTGCACGGAGCGCGGGGTCTCCGATCAGCACCCGCAAGAGTTCGGACAAACGCACTACGTCCCCGACATCAAAAAGCAACTGGGCACCTTCGGCGCCTACTTGCAGGCATGTTCCAGAGATTCTGGAGGCAACAATCGGCAGGCTCGATCGCATCGCCTCAAGGACTGCATTTGAGTTGCCTTCTATGTGTGATGGCAAGACAAAAATGTCGCTCTTGCCCAATACATCTTCAACGTTCGGGACATGCCCAAGAAACTGGACGCTACCTTGTAAGCCGAGTTCACGTGATAGTGACTCAAGCTGCGACCTGTCGGGACCATCGCCTACTATCTGAAGGACCGCTGGACATGAGAGCGATCCGATTAGCGACCATGCAGCTAACAGGTCTGGCAGCCGCTTCTCCCAACTAAGACGTCCAAGAAACACAACCCGCACTGTTCGATCGGCTTTCTTGCGTAAGTCACGCTCGCTGGGAGATGTAATAGAAATACCGTTTGGCCTAAAGAGAGTTTTCTCCGCGGGATAGCGAATAGATTCTAGCTCCCGAAGGCTTTCCGAGGTCATTGCTACAATGCCGTCCGACCGACTTAGAATAGATAGTCGGATCCGACCTTCCATACTCTTGCGCAACCCCGGAATCCCTAGTTCGGCTACGTTCGATAGTTTGAATAGACATGGTTTACGGAGAGTCCGAGCGAATTTTAAGGCGAAAGCCCCGAACCAGCTGGGCACATGAATGTGCACCACATCTGTAGTTCTACGCAGTCCGTAAATAGCCTTGGTTAGGGAGGCGGCCGCTGCGATGGCCGTCACAGGCGTGGTTGCCGGCGATCCTATACGATGGATTGTCACACCGTCACGAACCTCAAGCCGCTCGTTAGAGGGATGATGGGCATAACTCAGTGCGCTAACGGAGTGCCCGCGAGCCACCAGCGCCTTCGACAGTTCGTGTGCCTGTTGCTCTAGTCCGCCAACGATCGGTTGGGGATACTTCGGGACAACCATGAGAACGCGTACGGCTCCTGTCCATCCTCGGGGTGCGTTCGGTGTTGCGTTCATCGGTGGAGTACGGTGGTTATTGCGTTCAACGTTGCGCGCGGTTCGAGAGTCGCGGCACCAGCACGCTGGCTATTAGAAAAACGAGGCCTACTACCAACCAAGTCTTGAGCGTCGAGTTGATCGCGATAGCGACGCTGCTGCCGATGTACGCGATCGCCGACAGAGTGGCGAGGTACGCGATTGGGCCGGATACGGAGTTGGTTTCCCAAGTTAGCCGGTAATAGCATCGAGTGGCTGCGCCCAGCGGCAAGAAGATCAGCAGGCCCATCCAGCCGAAATTTAGAAATGCTTCTCCGTACCAAGTCACAGAAATTGAAGTGGTTCGATCCGCTTCATTGCGGAGGATGCCTATCCAACGCCCGAAAGCGTTACCGATCGTGCCGATGTCAGGTTTGTCGGGCCAAACAGCGCGCGGGATTATCGCTGCAAGAGCGCTTTGGTAATCTTCGCCGCCCCGCAGATATGAATCGTCCTCACTGACGATGCGAACCGCTCCCGCCGTTGTTTCCGTCAGGTTCAAGCGCTCGAAGGCGGAATGCGTTCCGTGCGATTGGACAGGCTGGTTCAGAAGGTCGGTTGCAAGCGCAACAATATCGCCCAAACTCCGCGCCCGTGCTACATCCCGAGCTTCCTGAGCTGCCCGATAAGTTGATGTTACTGTTAGATATGAGAGGAGTGCTATCGCGACCCCGACTATCAGGGACGGGGAGGGTAGTTTTCGACTGACGAAATACCAAGCGCCAAATGCCATGAAAAAAGAGGCGATGAACTCTTGCTTCATTCCAGCGAAACCCCAGTACGCGGCGTTGGCAAAGATCACGGCAACTGCAGCTGCTGCGGCGAAAAATTTACGTCCCTGAGTTAGGTAAAGTATAATGAAGATCGCGGCGCTGGCGTCCGGCAAGGCGCTGAACAGGGCGGTCGGCCCTCGATCCCCGGAAGCGATGTCGGCGGTGGCGTACGAGTATTTGAAATAGGCGCCCTGCGCGACGGTAAACGCTCGGGCAGTCCAACCAACGCAAAGCATTAAAAGCGCCGCGATCGTCAGCTGCAATGCGGGCGTTTTGTGCAGCGCGTCCTGCTTCGTTGCCGGGCCCCGCCTCCGATTGGGCAGCAAGTACGTGTCAACCGCGCGATAGCCGACCCAGTACGCGCCGAAGCACAAAAGCGTGAAGCCCGTGGCAGCTGCCAACGTCCCGTAGTTGTCGGGGTTCACGAAGCGGTAGGCGCTCGAACACTGAAGTATTGCGAAGAGTGTGAAGTGCACGAGCGTGGCGACAGCGAAGATCGTCAACGGCGAAAGGATGTTTCCCTGAGAAACCTCCCGACGGATCACTATCAGTCCAAAGAACGAAAGAAACGCAGAGACGACGCAGACTAATAGAAATTGGTCGACTTCAGGATTGCGATTCAGCGACGCGTACAGGATTGCGACGACCGTGAGCAGCATTCCGGTTACGGGAATGAAGTTGAATGCCTCGCGCCTTTGCATCAACGTTCGGGGCGCGCGCGTTTGGGGGTGATTGGTGACCGTCATTGACCGTCCTCGTGGCGGCGTGGTCTTACAAGATACGCATGCGAAGAGCTTCCTAGGAAATGCGATAGGATATTGCGTGTTGTTAGGCTGAGTGCATGGTTAAGCAGATGGCTGGAGGTGTAAAATAGTCTGATGGGCTCAACTTGAATGGTGCGCCAATCCGCTTTTACGAACCGGCGCTTCCACGCTACTTGGCCGAACTCGTGTGCCTCAGTAAATCTATTTCCAAATACTCCGTGCTTCTCCGGAAATAACAACGCTAGTATTTTGCGGTACAAAGCCCGGTGCGAGTTTGTGGCGCTCGTGTGCGAAGCGGGGTTGATCTGATTGGCGATTGACCCCTGGTCCTGGCGTACTTTGAGGCACCAAGACCATAAGCGGGTGGGTAGCGTGATATAGTGTGTAAAGATTGCCCATATTCGCCAGGAGGAACTCGGCATTACGTGCAGGGCCACCCCGGTCGGCTTAAGCACGCGCGCGATCTCAACTTGCAAAGCCTGTAAATTCTGTACGTGCTCCATGACGTTGGAGGAGAACACGAGTTCAAATGTATTATCCGGAAATGGAAGGTGCATTCCGTCGAACTTAGTGATTTCTTCTAATAGACAATCGTCATACCATCCGGCTTCGATTTCGACGCCGACAATATCTATCCCGAGGCTCTTTAGCAGTCGCAGTTGTTGACCGGTGCCGCTGCCTATCTCAAGGACACGCCCTTGACGAAATCCTTGTCCAAACTTCTCCAAAAGAAGCTGGAGCTCGTGCGATCGAATGGTGTGCAAATAGTCGAGTTCTTTTTGCCTGCGGGACTTGAGAGCTGTCGTGGGTCTATACTCCATTTTGCGCACTGCGACCCTTTCATGCTTCTGACCCTTTGGTTCTACGCCGACGGTGTTCAGAGCTCGCGCCTTCTTTGTGACGCCCTGACGGATAGCACAGCTGGAAAAACCAATGCGGCAAAGACGGTTGATAGGCCGAATATCCAGCTCAGTTGCCCAGGGGACAAATTCGCGACAGGGACTAGGAGCAAAATAACCAATACTCCCGCGCGAAGGAGATACGGCACTACCATGATAATGTGTCGCGCCTTAGCCTTGAGATAGGAGACCGATAACTCGAGGCAGAGCACGCCGGCGCTCAACAAAATAATTCCGGGCACCAAGATCGCGCCGTTGGTCCAACCTGGACCAAGGATTGTCGGCAGTATGAGGCGTGCAAGTGGCTCGCTAAGGATCGCTATGAATATGATCGTGACCAATAGCGCCCCCGCCAACCAAAGTGGCGCGATGAGCTTGCCTTGGGCGGACTTCGCTTCTCGATGTTCGCGAACAAAATGAACGAATAGATGCGTCTGGATTTGGTAGGTGAGCATACCCAGAAAACCCTCAGCTAACGCTCGTAGTTGTGCGTACATGCCAAATGCCTCGGTTGAGGAGAACCTGGCAAAGACGAGATAATCTGCGCGCATAGCGACGCGGCTGGTGACGTTTACGAGCCAGAGCCGGAACGAGAAGGAAAGTAGGTTCTTGATCTCCGGAACATCCCAGCGCGGCGATAGCGAAGGCCTGTCGAGAACCAAGAAAATGCCAAGGCACGAAGCGGAAAATATTAGGTCGCGATAGGCCATTTCCAGTGCCGATGCGCTCCACCAAGAGATTGCGCCCGCTGAGACAGCGCAGCCCGCTGCAAACGCTATTGCGCGCCAGAAGACGATGCGATCAATGTTGCCGGCAGCAAACCGCTTTACGCTCGCGTAGTTCGCCAGCGTGAGTAAAGCACCGCTGAGGACTGTGGTTATTCCTACGACCTCGCTTCCCCTGACGCTGGCGTCAATGAGCTGAAGCGCGATCACAACACCCGTGCCGAGTCCGACAGCGATCAGTAGCGAGAGATAAAGAATGCAAAGGGCCGCGCGATAGCGGTTTTCTGTAAACCCCGCTCGTACAATCGCTTGGTCGATGGAAAGTGTTGTTGCCACAAGCACGATGTCGTTGGCGATAGCGAATTTGTAGTAGATGCCAATCTGTTCAGCCGCGACGTGCCGTGCCCAGTAGATTTGGATGAGGGCGCTTGTAATGGCCAACACCAGCTGAGCGCCGAAAGTGGCCGTGAAACGGGGAAGCATATTTAGGAGCGCTCAAAGGTTGTCAGGCGCGAACGGAACGCCCGGATTTTCAGCGCACCATCATCTCCGATCCGTTCGGCACTCGGCAATTACGGGCACACGAAGGGCATATTAGTTGCGGGAATTTGTCGGGTGGCGCCGAGCCGATCACCTGTAGCAACTTTTCGCCGAACGAACACTGTGCATGAACTCAGGCGACGAGTCGGGTTCCTATTTTTTCGGACAGTGCCAACCGCATTCCAGAGCGACTAACTCCGGGAAATGGGGCGCTAACATTCCTCAGCCCTTGTCGAAGCGACCGAGAATTGTCGCTCTAAGGCCCTGGAGTGCCGAAGTGGAATTCACTAGGCGCTCGTAGGCGAGGCCCGCAAAAAAAGGAATTGGGTGGAACATGAGGTAAGATGGCTGGCACTCGATGTGCCGTAACTCCACAGCGCTAAAGGTGGCCCTTTCCGCCAGAGATTTTAGCGCCGCACTTGAATTCATTCGATAACGCGTTGGCCACGGATCGTGGGTGTCTCTCCCGAGGCCTCGGACTGGATTGGCTACCCATGTGTGAAATGAGTGAGGGGTGAAGCGCGAGACCAACGCGACGTAATGATACGTGTTTGGAGTTCGGAAAAAGAAAATTCCCCTTGGTTTTAGCAGACGATGAACTTCCACAAGAAACTGTGTGGGCTGTTCCACATGTTCCAGCACCCAATCAGCGTAAATTACGTCAAAATGATTGTCCTCGAGTGGAACTCGACCGTTCTCTATCAGATAGGCGCGATCGAGTTCGTCGTTCTGCAGTACCAGTGGATCAATGTCGGCACCCACGACCTCCGCCACTGCGCCTTTCAAACGGCGCTTCGGAGTGCCGGTGGCCGGGCCTGCGCCCAAGTTGAGTACACGGTCTGTAGGCTTCACCGCGCCGCGGATCCAATCGTAGAATTGGATTGTGCCGTCGAACTTTGGATCAGCGTAATACCGGTTGAAGAGTGCCTCAGAGATCATGAAGCTGGGTCCAGACTCATAGACTTCCTATGACAATGATTCGTGCGGAATGACTGATGTGTCCGGGCGACCTAAGTGCTCCATCAAGCCCCATTCGAGTACGCGCTCTGGAGGCATCGCTTGATCTTCGCCGTGATCGGGCGGGCTCGCGTGTCCGGAAAAGTGGGAACCGGTTTTCCGGTTTGACGCGCGACCGATGTAGTCATGCGCGATAACGTCGATGATCACGCCAGCCGATTTGTGAGCCTGATGCGCGATAAGGTCGATGATCACGCCAGCCGATTTGTGAGCCTGATGCGCGATAAGGTCGATTGAAGCGCACGCAGGAACAGTGGGAACCGGTTTTCCGTTTGCGTGCGCGAGCATACGAAAGTGGCGTCCCGAAAAGTGGGGACCGGTTTTCGGACAAGACGCGCGATAAGGTTGGATTGAAGCGCGTGCGTTTGGAATGGCGCAAAGCAAGAGCCAGCTCCTGGCGAGGGCGGGTCTTGGTGGCGCAAGAGAGTTGGGCGTTTTCCATGCTACCGCACTGCGGGTGAAATCACCCGCAGTCGAAACGTTCAAAGCGCGCGCCGACCGCGCGCCGGGCGCTTTAGCTTACCCGTCCGCTGTCGGGCGAACGCGTCATCAAAGGCTCTGATGGCCAGGGCTTGTGGAGCCGCATGCCATCGGAATCCGTGATCAAGACCGTCTCGGCGATGAACGCTGCGACATCGCCTTGCCGCAGATGCAGTGAAGCAGCGCGGCGTTTGGAGGGTCCGTCAAATTTTTCGATCCAGACGCCGTTAGAGGCATGCACGGCGAGCGTCTCATAAGTACTGGCGAGCCAAACGGCGTGCGCGTCTTGCGCTCTAATTTGAATGGCGCCTTCGCCGCGCACGCTTTCCAACGCTGCCTGCAGCGCGCCGATCAGCTGCTCGCCTTCGCCCATATCGAAGCTTGCGCTTGCGGGGGGGGCGGCGCGCAAGGCGTCGAGTTTATCTTGCGACACGGCGCACAGAGCGCCGTGCAAATGGATGGTCCAGGATCCATGCGCAAAAGATGCGCGGCGTGCGCCTGGTGACGATCGCCAAGCCGGCGCGCGTCTGGCGCGCACATGGCGCGCGCGATCAGCTCCTGCCGGCATTGAACCGCGCATCGACGTCCCCCATCACCCATAAGATTTCTAACGAGGCGATAATTAGAGGGCAAGGTGACTTAGAGCACAGCGCGGCCCTTGGCTTAGACATCGTTTGCCCGATCCGGGGGAAACGAGAGGATGTGATTACCGTTTAGCGTGCGCGCCAAGCGCTGCAGACGCTCCGGCTGGGCGATACGGAGCTCGCCGTCGACGACGACCACGATGCCCTCTTTCTCAAGATCCTTCAGATGGCGGCTCACCGCTTCGCGCGCTGCGCCAATCTGGGCGGCCAGCATCGAATGCTTGGGCGCAGGATTGATCGTCCAGGGCTCGTCTTCACTGGCGTGCGCCATGCGCAGCAATTCAACTTGCAGTCGCTCGCGCACGCCGAGCGCTGCCAGTTCATAGACGCGTGACAAAGCCCAGGCCGCCTGGAAGGCGCAATGGCGTAAAATTTCATCGCAAAAGACGCTATTGGTCTTGATGTGGCGGTAAATCATCTCGCCCGGCATGGTCACCACAACGCTTGGCTCAAGGGCTGTGATGCGCATCAGTTCGGTGGGCTTGGTGCCCAGCAATTGATAACCGACGCCGAACGGATTGCCGGCGCGCACCGCGCCCAAGGTGAAAGGGGCGCCAGACGGGGTGAGGGCGTCGACACGGACGCCGCCGCTCCAAACAAAAGCGGCGCGATCGCCAATGCTCTGGGCGTAATTGAGCGCGCCGCGGGCGCGCAGCGTGAGCACTGAGAGTGTCGCGAAGAGAGCGTCGCGCTCGCCTGCACTGAGCGAAGCCAGCAGCGGCAATTGCCGCAACTCCTCCCCAGATTGTGGACCTCTTAGAGCTCGTCGCGTCATCTCAGTGCCCGCCCGCGCTTATTGTGCGGATGCGAACATAATTAGCAACAACTTAAGGTCTGCCTCTAATTTTGGGATTTAGTCGCAGCCTTAAGGACACAGGAAGGTTGCAAGTTTCAGGACCTTGCCGGAGGGTAAGGCGTTGCCGGGCGCTAATTCTTCTTCACCCCAGCCGGCTGAGCAGGTGCACAAGCTCGCCCTGCCGGTGAACGCCGGTTTTGCGGAAGACCGACGCTAAAATGGTTCGGACCGTGGCGACCGCGCCGCCCCGGTCGCGGGCGATCTCTTCGACGCTTTGTCCAGCGCCTATCAGGCCCGCAATTTCGGCCTCCGCCGGGGTCAGGTCGAATGCGACGGCCAGCATGGCGAGATCAGGGGCGGGCGCTTGGCTGAGATCAGCCAGGTGCAGCAGTGCGCCGACGTCGGCGAAGATCGCGCTCTCGCTCACATTGCGGATCGGCGTGCAGACCGCGCCGCGCCCGGTTGTGGAGGGCAGGAGGAAGGCTTTCGCCGGCTCGCCGCCGCGTTCAAGCGCGCGCCTGATCTGAGCATCGCCAAACGCGTCGGTGGTCGAAAGGCGGCCTTGGGTTTCGACAAAGTGCTGATGGAGGAGGGGAAGGGCCCGCGCTGTGGCGCCGATCGCCCGGCCGTGGCGATCAAGCGCGATGACAGCTTTTCCGGCCGCGTCGAAACCGTCCAAAACACCATTAAACCGCGCCTTTTCCAAATGGCTCGAGAGCACGGCTGCGGCGTTGGCGTGGGCGCGAATGGAGGCAAGGCGCCGGCGATCAGCAAACGTCGCGGGGCCGGCATTGGCTGCACGCATGGCGCTAAAGAACAACGGGCTCTGACTTGCGCCGACCCGCCAGGAGGCGACGTAAGGCACGTCTTGGCGCGCAGCAAAGTCGCGGTAGAAGTCCGAAGTCTCGCGCTCGCCTTCGGCCAGGATTTCATCGTCATTGGTGATGCGGTCGGGGCGCATCGATAAGGCGCGCCGCCCGCGCGGATCGCGCTGAAACCAGTCGCCTTGCGCGTAAGCTTCGATGTGCTCTCCGGCATGCGTGGGCAGCAGCACCTCAGCGCCTGCCTCTCCCAAGCGCAAAAGCGCAAAGATGCGCGCGCCCAAGGCCTCGCCCATGGCGGAGAGCGCCGTCGGCCAATGGCTGGGCTCAAGTGCGGCGCGTTCCAAGTGTCCGACCGCTGAGCAGAGCGCGCGCGGCGCCGCCATGTTCATGCCTCACGTAACGGCTACTACAACAAAGTCTTGATCGCCGTCATCTCATCCATTTGAAGTATAAGAGCGTAGGCCTGCAAGTCCAGCACGTGTCCATTAGTGGCCCGAAAACTTGTGATAAAAATCACAGTACCAAGTTAACGCACCCGCGGGTTGCGCCGATATCAAGAAGACTGAAGTATACAACCGCGACGCCTTGTTTTGCATTAATTAGATTGTCGGATTGGTAAAGTTAGGGCCCGTTAACGTACAGTATTGTGTAGTAATGGGTGTTGTCATCTCTCAGTCCTGCTTTTATGCTGGCGCTCACATGGACGCTCTCACGACAATTCGCCGCCGCCGGGCTGAAATCGCTCACGCGCTCGAGGCCTTGGCCTCCGAGGACCGCGACCTGGCGACAACCGAACATGTGTTGGAGCGGCTCGAGCGCGGGGGCGAGACGCCCGCGCGCGGCGAAGTCGCCAAGCTTGCGCCGCCCGCGCCGCGGCGGGCGCGCGGACAGAACTTGCGCCCCCGCAGTCAGCGTGAGTTCGTCATCGATGTCTTGAGCCGGGCCGAGCAGCCTTGGATGCGCACCAGTGAGATTGTGCAGACCGTCCAACGACAATGGGGCGAAGAGATCCCCGAATTGAGTCTGCGGCCGCTGCTGACCGCGTTGAAGAAGTCGCGCATCATTGTGCGCCAAGGCCGGGTGGTGGCGTTGCGCGAGCGCACCCATGACGCGCGCCCGGTCGAGGCGCGCGCGCCAAGAGCGAAAAACGCACGCCGCTAACGGTCTTCGACGCTGGCGCCCTCGTGCGTGGGCGCAAAAGCACGAACCAGATCACAGAATTAGCGCTTGTCGGGTGCAGAATTAGAAGCACTAATAGTGCTTGCGAGCGCCTCTTCCTCTCTGACGCGCTCTCTCGTCGTTCAGCCCGTGTTCTGAGCTGGACTGACGCTCCCCCGCCAGGAACCCGCGGGCGGCAATCTGGTCCGTGGCCCCGCCGCCAACGAGGTCACGCCAGATCGCCGCCCAAAGGGTGCGAGCCCCCGTGTAAAACGAAGTGTGCCTCGGGCGCTTAGCCGAACATCACGGCGCTGTGTTGGTCACCAGGATTTCAAAAGCCGCATTCGCCGGCAAGAAATTGGCCAGGCACTGTGCCGCCCGATGGCGCGGCGTACGCTGCACGAAGGCGCTCAAGCGCGGATCCGATGGGGCAAGGACGCCGGCGCGATAGCTCGCCGCCAGGCGCGCGCATTCTGCATCGAACAAGAGAATTGGTGCTGCCTGCCAGGAGCGGGCGAGGCAGGTTTCAATCTGGCAGAGCGGGTTTTCGACGCCGAGTTCACCCAGCAGCGCAAGGCGCAGCCAAGCGTGGGGTTGCACCGGAGACAATTCGATCGCGCGCACCGCCCAATCGCGGCTTGCGCCTAATTTGGCGGGATCGTCGCCGGCTTGCAGCCACGAGGTCGCTGAAAGCGCCTCCGCCGCACCGGCGTGCCACCAGGCCGGGCGCGCCCAGCTGCCGGAGATCGTGCGCTCAGCGCGCGCCAGCAATTGCGCGCGCACAACCGGCGCATCATTGCTGCGCGCGTTTTCAATCAAGCTCATCGCATTGGCCGCCGCGCCCGCAGCCTCAAACATGACGACCGAGCTTGTCATGATGGCAAGGCCAAAAAAAACGGCGACGATGCGCGCAATCATGGATAGAGCCCTCAAATCGGCGGCCGCGCCGACGCTTCAAGTCTTAGCGCTTGGCGCATCGCGCCATCAATAATTCTCTAATTCCAGCCCTCGGGAAGGAAAAGTGGTAGCCGCACGCGGATTGATCTTGCCGCGCGCCAACAGGGTGCGCGCCAAGCGCCGGCGCTTGGCGCTTTTCGCACCTGAGCTGGTGTTTATTCGAGAACGCATTGAGGGCGAGGCTTCAGCCGCACACTTACGACGCCTTACCAACGCTGCGTGCAACCCCCATGTAGTTCGCATCAAGGTCTGGCCGAAGACACGGGCCTGCCCCTGGGCGCGCGCCAGTTAGAGAACCCTGACTAGCCTTATCGCGTGGGGGCGGGCGTCCCTCATGGGTGCGCCACCGCCATGTCAGTGCGTGGAGATCGACAGCACAATGACAGCGTCACTCACATCCACGCGCCCATGGCGCAAGCTCTTGGCGCCTTATCACGCGCCTGATCTTTCCCGTTCGGTTTTCGAACTTGTCGTGACCGTGGCGCCGCTTATGGCGCTTTGGGCAGGGGCCTGGGTCGCTTCGAGCTTTGGCCTTTGGTGGCTTGCATTGCTGCTTGCTGTTCCGGCTGCGACTTTTCTGGTTCGGCTGTTCATGATCCAACACGACTGTGGGCACATGTCATTTTTCAAACATCCAGCGCTGAACAATTGGATCGGCCGCGCCATCGGCGTGCTGACACTCACGCCTTATGATTATTGGCGCCGCAGTCACGCCATTCATCATGCCACGTGCGGAAATCTTGATCGCCGCGGCACGGGCGATGTCGCAACGCTGACTGTTGAAGAATACCGCGCGCTGTCGCCCTGGAGGCGCTTGGGCTATCGCCTCTATCGCCACCCATTGGTGCTGTTTGGGCTCGGGCCGGCGTTTGTGTTCGTGATCCAGCATCGGCTGCCGACTGGCCAAATGCGCGAAGGCTGGCGGCCTTGGGTCAGCACTTTGGGGACCAATCTAGCGATCGCTGCGCTGATCGGCTTGGCGCTCGTGCTTGGCGGTTGGAAAGCGCTTGTGCTGGTGCATCTCCCGACTCTTCTGTTGGCGGCTTCGATCGGCGTTTGGCTGTTTTATGTACAGCATCAATTCGAAGAGACGCATTATGCACGTCAATCGGGCTGGGACTTCACTGAAGCGGCCCTGCTTGGGAGCTCGAACTACGCATTGCCCCAGCCGCTGCGTTGGCTCAGCGCCAATATCGGCGTGCATCACGTCCACCATATGAGCAGCCGCATTCCGTTCTACCGCCTGCCCAAAGTGCTGCGAGATTTCCCGGAACTGGGAGAGGTCAGCAAGCTGACCGTGCTTGAAAGCATTCGCGCCGCCGGCCTGTCATTGTGGGATGAAGCCAACAGGCGCCTCGTCTCGTTTAAGGAGCTTGCGCGGGCGAGGGATGTCGATAACGAAGCGAACGCATGCGCATAATCACGAACCTTCAGTCAAGCTGGCTGCGGGTTCACCCATGAGCAGGCGCCAAATCTTCAGTTGATGCATTCTGCGCGCCGGCGCCCAAAACGACCTCGATGCGATGGCGTCCCCCGTCATGCGGCAGCGGGACGCAAGGCCCCGCCAATTCATGTCCATCCACGGTAAGACGTCTAACGCCGGAGGAAACTTCATCGGGATTGACCACCGATATCTCAAAGCTGGTGGCGCCGCGTCGCAGCGTGACGCTAAATCCCGGCCAGTTTTTTGGAATGCACGGCGCGATGCGGAGCTGGTCGCCTTCGATGCGCAGGCCCAGAATGTACTCAAGGCCGGCGCGGTACATAAGGCCTGCTGAACCAGTGTACCAAGTCCAGCCGCCCCGTCCAACTTGGCCCGGCGCCGAATAGACATCGGCGGCCATAACATAAGGTTCCACGCGATAGCGGTGAGCATCGGTGCGGGTGCGCGCATGATTGATGGGATTGAGCATCCAAAAGAGGGCAGCGGCCTTGTCGCCTTCGCCGAGAGCGGCAAGCGCCATGATCGACCACACGGCGCCGTGCGAATACTGACCGCCATTCTCCCGGACGCCTGGGGGATACCCCTTGATGTAGCCGGGATCGAGCGGCGCCTTGTCGAAAGGCGGAGCGAACAATAGCGCCAAGCCATCCTGCTCGCGGATAAGGTCTCGTTCAACGGCGGCCATAGCGCGCCGCGCCCGCTCAATGTCGGCTGCGCCCGATAACACCGCCCACGATTGCGCGATGGAATCGAGACGGCATTCTTCGTTGGCGGCCGATCCTATCGGCTCGCCATTGTCGGCCCATGCCCGCCGGTACCATTCGCCGTCCCAGGCCTCGCGTTCGAGAGCGTCACGGAGCGATTGGCCATGCTCGCGCCATTGCGCGGTGCGCGCGCCATCGCCTTTGGTTTCGGCAAACGGAAGAAAATCCCGTAACACGGCAAACAGGAACCAGCCGAGCCAGACGCTTTCACCGCGGCCCTCCAATCCCAACCGATTGAAGCCATCGTTCCAGTCGCCGCCGCCGATGAGGGGAGCACCGTGGGCGCCAACCGCCAGACTTGCGTCAAGCGCGCGCGCGCAATGTTCGTAGAGCGTTGCAGTGTGATCGCTTCTGTCGGGACGGAAGAACGCCTCGGCTTGCCCGGCCTGGAGTGGGGGGGCTTCGAGGAAAGACGCATGCGCGTCGAGAACGGCGTCGTCCCCCGTCGTGGCGATGTAGTAGGCGGTCGCGAAAGGAAGCCAGAGCCGATCGTCGCAGATGCGGGTGCGCACGCCTTGGCCGGTGTGGGGTAGCCACCAATGCTGCACATCGCCTTCTTTGAATTGTTGAGCGGCGGCGCGTAGGAGATGGGCGCGCGCAAGCTCGGGCCGTGTTATCGTCAGCGCCATAACGTCTTGCAATTGATCGCGGAAGCCATAGGCGCCGCTTGCTTGATAGAAGCCAGAACGCGCCCATATGCGGCAGGCAAGCGTCTGATAAAGCAGAGCGCCATTCATCATGATGTCGAATGAGCGATCCGGGGTTTTCACTTCAACCGCCCCGAGCGTGGCGCTCCAAAAGGCGGCCACCTCCTCGAAGACCGCGTCGAGATCAGCGGCGCGATAGCGTTCGATCAGCGTTCTCGCTGTCTCTGCATTGGGCGCATCGCCGAGCACGAAGACGATCTCGACGCTTTCGCCGGCCGCCAGTTCAATATCGGTCTGCATCGCGGCGCACGGATCAAGGCCCGCGCCCACGCGTCCCGACAATTTTGCGCCCGCTGCGAGCCCTGCCGGCGCCGAGAGAGAGCCATTGCGACCGATGAACTCGCGCCGGTCACAGGTCCAGTCACGCTGGCGCCCTGCCATGTCGGCAAAGGCCACGCGCGCTGCAAACGCCCCGTTCCAGCTATTGCTGGCGAGCAAGGCGCCGGTTTGATCGAGTGCGGTGACGATATGAGGCGCCGAAGTCTGCCGTGACGGGCCCAGCACCCATTCCACGTAAGCGGTAATTGCAAGACGCCGGGTCGCCTCTCCGGTGTTGGTCACGCTCAGGCGAGAGATTTTGACCGGATCAGCGAGCGGGACATACTCGACCAGGCCGAGCGACAGCCCCCGCGCGGCGTGATCGAAGCGGCTGTAGCCGCGCCCGTGTCGGATCGTGTGAGAGGCGCCTTCATCGTGCAGCGGCGCAGCCGTCGGGCTGAACAGTTCGCCGGTGTCGCGGTCGCACACATAAAAGGCTTGGCCCGCGGAATCGCGTACGGGATCATTTGACCAGGGCGTGACCTGGTGTTCACGACTGTTTTCGGACCAGACAAATCCGGCGCCGGTTTCGCTCACCTGAAAGCCAAATCCGGCGTTTGCAATGACGTTGATCCAGGGCGCGGGCGTCGTCTGACCAGGGCCCAAGCTGATGACATATTCATCACCTGTCCGGGCAAAGCCGCCGAGCCCGTTGAAGTAGTCAAGATCGGGGGCACGGCCTGGCGTCTGCAGGGCCGAGGCGCTCGCGCGCTTGCGCGGCGCTTCGCGTCCGATGTGAGCAGCCTCGGGGCGGCGGCGCAACTGCTCGGCCAGCGATCCACGATCACCCGTCAGTACAACGCGCGCAGCCGATGCGAGCGCCGCGCGTTCTGGCTCGCCAACCAGGTCGGCGCGCAAGACAAAGACGTGCCCGCCGGTTTCCGCGCCGATATGGGGGCGCGCCTGGGCGATATGCACCGCGTGCTCGATCGCGTTTTGCAGCTCCTGTTGATACGACGCCGCGCGCTCGTTCACGATGACGAGATCGACAGCCATACGCTTGGTGCGCAGATATTCGAAGGCCTGCAGCGTCTCTTCCACGATAGCGATTTCATGGGCGTCAGAGAGGCGAACGAGTACGATCGGCAGATCGCCGGAGACGCCCATACTCCACAGTCGCGACTGGTCGGCGCGTCCCGCGCTGATGGCGTCCGAGCCCGGGCGCATAGCCGGGTTTGCATAGAGGAGATGGCCTGCAAGGCGCTGATAAAGGCCTGCAGCGGCGCGGTCGACGCCTAAGTGATGCAGTTCGATTTGCGCTTGCGTCCAAGCCAGCGCCTCGGCGCGCGCGAAGGCTGCGCTGTCATTGTGTTTGTCGATGAGTTCGATCAGCTCTTGGCGCGAGGAGGCAGCCATGGTCCAGAAATGAATGCGTGCGTTCTCGCCGGGAGCGAGCCGCACGCGCCGGCGCAGTGCAAAGATAGGATCGAGCGTGGCGCCGGTGGCGCCCGACAGCGGCGCACCGCTCAGTACGGCGAGCGGCTGAGCGGCGTCCCGGCCACGACCAAGAAACTTCCCGCGGTCGGTCTCAAACTCGCGCTGTCCCACCAGCTCGCCTTCGACGACGGCCAAATGCGCGGCCCAAATCGCCGGCTCTTCGGGATTGCGCAACCTACGCCGCGCGATCAGCGCGCCGGTTCGCGGCAAATGCTCGATTTCCACAAAGAGTTTAGAAAAGGCCGGGTGGGCAATGTCGCTGGCGGCGGTGCTAAGCGCCAATTCAGCGTAGGAGGTGACTTCCACCTCGCGCGCTGAAATGCTGGTATTGCGGATCGACAGGCGACGAACTTCAGCGTCATCTTCCTCAGACACGATGATTTCGAGCGTTGTGGCGAGCCCATCGCCGCTACAGGAAAACTCTGCTTTGCCTTCGTCAAAGGAGACACGGTGCGTATGGGCGCTGCGGCGCGCCGGCTGAAGCGTGGGCGACCAGAAGACATCGCGCTCGACGTCGCGAATATAAAGGAACGCCCCCCAATCGTCGCACGTCGCGTCTTCGCGCCAGCGCGTCAAGGCGAGCCCGCGCCAGCTGGAATAGCCAGCGCCGCTGGCCGTGAGCATGACGCTATAGCTTCCATTAGAGAGCAAGTGCGCCGACGGTGAAGCGCTCCAGGGCGAAGGGCTGCGCGGCGAAGGCGCAGAACTCCTCTCGGCGATGGCTTGGGCCGCGCTTTCCTCGCCATGCGAAGCAGGCGGCGGCTGAACATCGAGCGGCACGCGCTCCTGAAGCAGAAGTTCAGCAGCCTTTATCATTGGCTCTGCATGGAAACGCGTCCGCAAGACATTGTCGCAGAGCACATTGGTGATGGCGCTTATGGTCATGCCCTGGTGATGGGCCATGAAGGATTGGACGATTTCAGAGCGTCGCCCGACCTGCACGCGCTCGGGCGTGAAGTCGACGGCCTCGTAGAACCCAAAGCGCCCAAGCGCGCCCATCTCGGCCAGTGCGCGGAAGTTGCGCACGGCCGCGAGCGGCTGCACCATAGCGCCCAGAGCGGTCGCGTAGGGCGAGATCACAAGGTTGTCGGCCAAACCCCGTTTGAGCCCAAGGCCGGGAACGCCGAAGTTCGAGTATTGATAATTGAGTTCGAGATCGCGTGCATTGTAGGCGGACTCAGATATGCCCCACGGCGTTCTCATCCGGCGGCCGTGTTCGATTTGCTGGTGCACGATCAATTCATTCGTGCGTTCCAGGAGGCTGTATCGCGGCTCGTGCAAAACCAGCGCCGGCATCAGGTATTCAAACATTGATCCTGACCACGAGATCAACGCTGGCCCTTGCGAAAGGAGGGTAACGGCGTGCCCCAACCTGAACCAATGCTTGGTGGGCGCATCGCCTTTAGCGATGGCAAAGAGGCTTGCAAGGCGCGCTTCTGAAGCAAGCAAGTCGTAACAGCTTGGATCAAGCACGCCATCGGCGCCGCGATAGCCGATCGATAACAAAAGCCGGTGACGGTCGAGGAGGAAGCTGAAGTCCATCTCGATCGCCAAAGTCCGAAAGGCGCGGGCAAGCGAAGTGAGCTTCGGGCCGAGCGCCACGTCCGCGCGTGAGAGCGCCTCATTGAGGCGTCCGGCGAAGCTGAGGGCGGCGGCGCGGAGCCAGTAGACAAGGTCTTGGCTTGCGGCGTCGCTATGGTCGAGCGCGTGCGCTGCGACCGTGTCGGCAATGGTTTCGGCCCGGCGCGACAGCGCAGAAAGGGTCTCAATCGGGCTGGCCTCATCTATCGCGATGGCGCGGGCAGTCTCCTCAAGCTCGGCGAGGTCGCGTTCGACCTGCGCCCAGGCAAGCGCCGGCATTCGTCGCAGCGCGCGCAAGTTGGCCGCTTCTGTGCGGGCGATCGTCAAAGCATCGATGTCGAGAGCCGAGCACGCCGCCTTTGCCGGACGCGCCGCCCATTCAAGACAAGCATTCGCCACAACGATCAGGTGGCCGGCGAGATTGCCGCTATCGACGGACGAGACATAGCGCGGCTCAAGGGCGCGCAGATCGTGGGTGTCATACCAATTGTAGAAATGGCCGCGAAAGCGATCGAGCTTATGCAATGTCGCCAAAGTTGCTTCCAGCCGCGTGAGCGTGTCGCTGAGGCTGGCCCAGCCCAAGTCACGCGCAGCAAGCGCCGACAATAAATAGAGCCCAATGTTTGTGGGCGACGTGCGATGGGCTACGACATCTGTCGGGTCTTGCTGGAAGTTGTCGGGAGGCAGCCAATTGTGGGCGGGCGTGACGAAGGTCTCAAAATAGCGCCAGGTGCGCCGCGCGATGAGACGCAAGGCGCGGGCGTCGTCGGCCGTTAGTCTATGGGCGCGCCGCGGATGCGTCCCACTTACCCAGACAGCGATTGCAGGAGAAGCCGCCCACACAAGTGCGAGCGTGGCGGCGGCGGCGCTGATGTGCCCGTGCGCACTCCAGCTGACGCCAAGCGCCGTGATGGCGATCACCGCCACGCCGTACATGGAGCGATAATAGGAGGCCAAAGTGGGCCGCGCGCCGAAACGCGCTTGCGCCGCTGGTGTCCACTCCAAGAGCTTCTTGCGTGAGACAAGGCGCACGAGCGTGCGCGCCGCCGCATCGGTCATCAGCAATGCTTGATGCGCAAGCAAGGCGCCCGACAAGAGCCATTGGCCAAGGGCTAGTCTGACGCTGTCGGCGACCGCGCGCAGATCGCGCCGGCCCGCACGGCCCCAGCGGGGGGCGAACAAGGCGAGGACCGGAAGGAACGGCGCCGCCGCCAGGAGCGCCAAGATGAAGCCTATCCAGGCGAGCGAGGCCGCTTGCGGCAAAGCAAGGCCGGCGAGCAAGGCGAGCGTCGCTGCGGGTGCTGCAAACGAGCGGCGTAGATTGTCGATCATCTTCCAGCGTCCTACCGCTGTGACGGCGACAGGCTTGCCGCGGAGATCGCGAGCGAGGCCGGTGATCCAGGGCAGCAGCTGCCAGTCGCCGCGCGCCCAACGATGGTGGCGCAGCGCCGCGGCGTCGTACCGGTCAGGGAAATCTTCCACGAATTCGATGTCGGAGACCAAGGCCGCTCGCGCGAAATCGCCCTCGAAGAGATCGTGGCTTAACAGCGAAGAGACGGGAACGCGTTCGCAAAGCGCTGCGCGGAAGGCATCAACGTCGTAGATGCCTTTTCCGGTATAGGAGCCTTCACCCAGCAAATCCTGATAGACGTCGGACGCCGCCGCCGCATAGGGATCGATACCCGACATGCTAGAGAAGATGCGCAAGAATGGCGTGGCGTCGCGGCCGATCGGCATGGACGGCGTCACACGCGGCTGGAGTATGCCATACCCTTCAACGACCCGGCGCTTGACCGGATCGAAGCGCGGCGCATTAAGGGGATGCGCCATCTTGCCGATCAATCGGCGAACCGCCTCAGCCGTCAGGCGTGTGTCAGCATCGAGCGTGATGACATAGCGCACCCCCGCCGGCGCCAGTGGCGGCGCGCCAGCCACGGACACAAACGTCGTCGCTTTGCCGCCGCGCAGCAATTCGTTCAGTTCGCTAAGCTTGCCGCGCTTGCGTTCCCAGCCGATCCACTTGCCTTCGCTCTGTGTCCACACGCGCTTGCGGTGGAGCAGCAGAAAACGCGAACCGGCGCGTCCAGCTCCGTATTTTTGGTTGAGCCGCGCTATACCCTGCGCAGCTGTCCCCAAGAGCGCATCATCACTGTCCGCGTGCGCAGCGTCTGCATCGGCCCAATCCGACAGGAGCGCGAAATAGACCTCGCCCTTGGGGCTTGAGAGGTAGTGCACCTCCAAACGCTGAATGAGGTCCTCAACGGACCCCTCAGAGGTCAACATGGTCGGCGCCACAACGAGCGTGCGCAGCGCATCAGGCACGCCCTCGGGTAATTCCATCGCGGGCAGGGAGGTCGCAACGAGCCCGCGCGTCAGAAAATAGTTCACCAATGAAACCGCCGCTTCCGCAGCGGGCACGGCGCCCAGAAAGCCGAGCAGCGCCAGCCAACGCCACTCGAGGCCAAACGACGCCATGACTGACAGGCCCGCCACGAGCAGGGCGATGCTGGCTGAGACGCCGGCGGCGACATAGCCGCCGACGCCCAGGCCCTTGGCCACACGCGAGGGCCAGCTCAGCACCGGAGCGCGGTAGCCCAGCGCCCTCTCAAACCATGGGCGGCCCCCGCCAATAAGGTAATGACCAGGATCGGCGATGCGGGGGTTGTGTTGACTTTCGGCGCGTGGCGCTTGCGCGGCGGCGGCGGCGGCGCTGCGGGCTACGTCCAGCTCAGCGCGCCCTGCGCCGCGCGCCAGCTCCTCGACCGCGCGCCGATAGAGGTCGCGGGTTGGGAAATCCATGCGCGCAAACGGGCTCGAGTTCGCCAACACGCCATCTATGAGGCTCACGCGTTCGATGAGATCGCGCCAGTCGACATCATTGGCGAGGCGCATGCTGGTAATGATGTTGCGCACCGTGATCGTGGCGTTGATTTCGCGCTGCTGCTCGGCGCCGACGACCTCGTCAATGCTTGTTCTTTCAAAGGCGAGGCGCTGTTCGAGCCACGCCAAGGCGGGCGCCACACTTGGATCTTGATCGCGAAGACGCTGCGCCAGCTGGTCAGTGAACGCGTTGCTCGGGGCTGCGCCGCCGAGTGCGGCCAGACTTTCCTTCAGCGTGTCTCCTCCGCGCGCAGCGTCGGTGATGAGCTTGTCGGCTAAAGCGTCGGCTCTGATGCGCGCGGCCCTGGCGCGCAGCGTCGCTTCGGCAAAGCGGCGCAAATTCTCCACCAGCAGCACCCTCAGCGTGATGGGTACAGCCCAAAGTTCGCCGATCATGAGCGGCGCCGCAGTTTGATAAGCGCAAAGAAAGCGGCACAAGATATCGGGGTCGAAGTGGCTATCGGTGTGCGCGACGTAGGCCCATGTCGCGCCCAGCACGCGAGGATAGCCCGCCAGCAAACCCGATCCGAGTTTCGGCAGGCGCTTGTAATAGCCGGGCGGCAGATCTGTCTTGATGTCGCGGATCTGGCGTTCGACGACGTGGTAATTGTCAAGAATCCATTCGCCGGCCGGCGCGATGGTTTCGCCGGCCGCGGCTGCGGCCGAAAGGGTTTGGAAAACCTCGTTCAGGGCCTGCGCGTTCTGGCCAACGCGGCGTGCAAGGGAGGGACGCGAGACGCGCCGCGGCGCGATGATGTGCTCGCGGGCGAGATTACGGGCGTGTTCTTCTAGCTTCTCGACGCTGTAGAGCGCCTGACGCAATGGCGCTTGATCATTCCAAGGCGATCGCTTCGCCTCAACTGACGCCCGTTGCGGGCCGCCGTCGTTCGGCATTGTCGCCAGCACGACATCCGCGCGCGCGCGGTGCGGCCTCCGGCGCTTGCGGGTGGGCGTTGACTTCATCCAAAGCGCAGGACGCGCCTGGGCGCCCGTATGCGGGCGGCGGCCGCCGCGCGCGGCGATGGGACGAAGTAAACGGGCTCGCTCTCTTCAAGTGTCGTGGGCTCGGCGATGATGGTCACGTCCTCGCCATGGCGGCGTATGGCTTCGGCCATGCGCTGCGCCTGCGCGAGGGCTGCGGCGTAGGACCCGCATGGCGCAGTTACAGCGCAGCCAGATTGCACGGCCCAGCCGCTTTGTGCGCGCACGATTGTGAAAGTCTGCATGGCGTGGGTTCCCACGCTCTCGATCGCGGAGAGCGATATCGCGGTGGCCAGTTAAGCAGCGGCCTCAAGCTGACCATTGAGGAAGATCAAGTACCGCCGATAATCGGCGCGCCGATTGTCTTGTGCGTAAGCATCGATGCTCGGCAGCGCACATTCTGACATGTCCGCTCAGCCACGGCGAGACAAAGATGGCGCCGCCAGCTGCACTGGCATGCTTGCTAAGTTTTCACGCGATCTGTGCGGTGTCGTACAGAACGGCTTTGAAACTGCGGACTAACTTCTCCCTCGGTGACGAACGGGCGCTTAAGCCGCCTTGCTCGGCGGAACTCGGAGGAACTCGTAGGAACTTGAGGAACTTTATGTCGGCATCGCAGCAAGAGTTCCTGAAAGTCTGCACTGTCTGCGGCGAGATTTTCGACGCTAACATCGAAGCCGAAGGCATCCATCACCGGCAGCTGGCGCATGCGCCGTTGCGGCCTGCGCAGAAACCAAGGCGGCGACCGGCGCTGACCGTGATGTGCGCCCAAGCGCGCTAAGCCAAAGAGGCAAGGGGTCGTCTTAGCCGCCGTCCCGGCCTGTTGTGAAACGGCCTCCAATCGGCCCGTCTGGTTGGAAGGCCGTTTCGCTTTCCACCGATGAGGACGCACGATCATGCGCCAAGCTGGACTGAACTTGCGGGCCCGCGCGCAAGCGAACGACGGGGAACAAGGCAAAAGCGGGTGTTGGCGCAAGTCTCAGAGTGGCGCGCTCAGGTCCGTCAAGAAGCGCTGGTGGTCTGCGCACTGCGCTTTGCTTGAAGCGGTTGCGCACGATCAAGGTTTTCCTCTCATCTTGGCGTGATCATTTTCGCGAACGAACTCTAGATCGGAGAGATGAGTTGCCCATCCGGCGCACACGGCCCGCGCTTGTGGTTGTGGAACGCGACGAAGTCTTGCGGTCGGCCCTGACGTTCGCCTTCGAGCTGGAAGGATATTGTGTGAGCGGCTATTGCGACGGGCCGACAGCGCTCGCAGGCGCGCTCGGGCCCGATGCATGCATCATCCTGGATCACAATGCGCCGCACATGAGCTGGAGCGAGTTCCTGGATCGCCTTCCCGCCGAACGCAAACAATCCCCACGAGCCGTACTGATCGCTTCGCGTCCGTCGCCGGACACGCGCAAGCGCGCGCAGGCTGCGGGGGTGGAGATCGTCGAAAAGCCATTACTCGGCGATGCTCTGAGCCGGGCCGTGTACCGGCTGCTCATCGCCTGACATTTAGCCAAACGGCATTTCTAGATTCTGTGCGCCTTTGATGCGCGCGTTGCCGGCGCGGAGGCTGGCCACCTTAAGGGCAAACCTGCGGGCGATAGGGCCGGGGGGGTTGCCAACATCACCCCTCCAGGACCGCGCGCCCGTCTGCGAGTGTGCGCGGTCAACGGCCTCGTAAGGGTCAGCCGTAATGGCGCCGGCGTTCGTTTGCGAAAGCGCTGCGCTGTTGAGGCGCTTGGTCTTCCATTCAATGCGGGACAGGTGCGGAGCGATTCAAAGCGAACTCCGTTGCCGGAAGCGCGCTCAGCATTCTGTTTCTCATACCGGATCGAATGCTATGCGACACGATCGGGCAGAGCGGGAACCAGCAGCTACGAGGCTGCAAACAGCACGGTGAAACGCGCCCCTTGATTGTCGGGGCCGCGGCCAACGCTAAGCTCTCCATTGATCGCGCCGATAAGCGATCGAATGATGCGCATGCCGAAACCTGTGCTCTCGGCGGGGTTGAACCCTTCCGGCAGAGCCGTCCCTTCGTTTTCGACTGAAAGCGCCCAACCTTTGCGCGGATCTGGCGCCAACCGGACAATTGCGACCGCGTTGCAGTATAGAGTGCAGGGCGCCCGGCGCCGCGTGTTGAGGCGCCGCAAGTGTAATGATTTGAGGGCAGCCTACGATTTGGCGCGCACTGCCTGTGAGCGGGAAGGGAAGATGTAACGATGGCCCGAAACACCGTGGACGCGCCGGTCAATCGATTGCTCTCGCTTCTGTCGGCGAAGGATTATGGACGCCTGCGTCCCCATCTCACGCGCGCGCCGCTCACCTACCGTCAATCGCTCTACGAGGCGCATAAGCCAGTCGAGGCCGTCTATTTCATCGAGACGGGCGTGGGCTCGCTTGTGAACACGATGAGCAACGGACAGGCGGCTGAAGTCGGCACCATCGGCAATGAAGGCTTGGTCGGACTTCCCATCGTGCTCGGCGACGCGCAGGCGCCCACCAGCGTCTACGTGCAAGTGCCTGGCGTGGGCTTGAGCATGCCGGCGGCGCGCTTCAGGGCGGAATTGGCGGCGAGCGCCACCATGCGCGCTGTGATGCTACGCTACGTGCACGCACTCTTCAATCAAGTGGCTCAATCAGCCGCTTGCAATCACTTCCACAACATCGAGCAACGGTGTTGCCGATGGCTGCTTATGACCCACGACCGGATGGAGTCCGAGGAGTTTTTGCTCACGCAAGAATTCCTCGCCATGATGCTTGGCGTTCAACGAACCGGGGTCACCCGCGCCGCGGGCGCACTGCAACGCCGTGGGCTCATCCAGTACACGCGCGGGATCGTCACCATTCTGGATCGCCGTGGACTGAAAAATCTTTCGTGCGAATGCTACGCCGTCTCGAAGAAGGAGTTCGACCGCCTTTTAGGAAAATGACGCGTTTGCGGTCGCCATCAAACGCTAGTGGGTCTGCACCAAACGCGTAAGAGCTGCCGCAAGCGCACTGGTCGCGCGCACGCGGTCTCGCCAGGAGAGCACCACGGCGGGGCCTGTGTCGGTCTTGTTGACATCGACGATGTAAAGCCGCCCACTCGCGCGCTCGCGCAGAATGTCGAGACCGCCCCAGTCGAGCCGCATGGCGGCGCAGAAGCGCGCGATTTGGTCAAGTTCCTCCGCCGCAAACACATCTTCGGGCCCGCAAACACTGACCGCTGTGTTTTGAATCGAAAAGCGCGCCGCGGCTGGTTTGGTCTTTGCGAAAACGACGACTGGACGCCCGCCTACACACACAGTGCGCAGGTCGCGCGCCACGCCGGTCTCGTCTTCGGTCTTGATCAGACGCTGATAGGTCTTGCCGGGCGCGGGCGGGCGCGGACACTGCACCAGCCGGCCGTCATGCACGCCGTTGAGTTCGCCTTTCTCGACGGCTTCGCCTTGGTAAGTCAGCGGGTCGATTTTGAGCGGATAGCCGAATGCGGCCTCCATCACGTCGGCCACCCGGGACTTCGAAACATCACCGCAGCCGAAATTGAAGGCGCGCTGGTGGTGCGGCGCTGGCGGCTCGGCAATCGTCTGATCTTCGAAGTAGAAGGCAGCGTCAGCCTCTTCCGGCGAGCGCGCAAAGGTGACGCCTGCCCAAACGCTGGCGGCCCAGATGACATACCAGGGCCGCGGCCGGTGCGGCGTGAACCAAATACGCGGTCGGCGCTTTAGCCTCACATGGTTCCACACGCTCATCGCGCGCACCAACACGTAATAGCTGAACCAACGTCCGATATCGGCCCACAATGGCCAGTCGTTGACGATCCAGACGCCTGTGGCTTTGATGAAGATGCGCCCGTTCTCGGCACGGAAGTCACGAAGCCAGAACCCAAACGGAGCGGCGTTATCGGTGTTGCGCTCAGTGTCTGACGTCATGGCTCACCATGCACCCGCAAGGAGAGCCCGATTTGCCTCTTTGCCGATCGATCGCTTTCCGGAGCGCAAAAAGCCCGCGGCAATTCCAGATCGCTCTCATCGTCTTTGTTGAGAAGGGCGCGATCATTGACGCACACGATGCCGAGCCAGGCGCTGGCATCGTTGATCTGGCTCAACCGGGCGGGTGGCGTGGACGGTGGTCGTGCGGGATCTGCGTAGTGCGATAGGGGAGAACACATCTTTCCGCGCGGGCCAGCTGCGCATTGTCGGGCGCCATCGTCTTGGCCGCGGCTATCGTCACGGCATCCAGCACGCCGCTTGCAGCATGCCCAAAACGAGAGCCATGCCCGCTTGCACGATGGCGGCGGAATACTTGCCGGCCGCAATGTCGGTTGTGAGGGTTGGAAACAGCAAGCGCGCGCCGAATTGGCCCGCGGTCTGAACCAAGAGGGCGCCCGCGCCCCAGATCACCGCTCCCAACAACACGCCGCTCACGCTAATGACCTGTGCAAGTGGGATGACAAATCCAAGCGTTGCGCCGGTCAGACCGAGTGCGGCGGCGCCATTGCCTTGGCGCATGAGCTTGAACTCATTGTGCGGCGTTGTTTTTACATAGATCAGCACGAACGCCCCCGTCAGAGCGAGAGCGACGCTAAAATATGCGGCGAATGACAAGAATGGATCGGCCAGACTGGTCAATGACAGCCCCGCTTCATAATCGGCCGTTTGTCCTGTCATAGTGTTGGTCCTCAGAGGTTGGGTCGGTCCTGTGCAAAGTCGTGAGGCGCCAAGCCGCGCGTCCGACTGGCCGTCTTGCACGCTTGTGATGCTGCGGGCGCGACCCGTGGGCGTTGAGCGACATCAAAGCCTTGGCGCAAAGGGAGCATTACGCTTTCGCCTCATCATTGAGCGCTCGGCGGCGCATCCAACTCACGCGGGGGGGCTTCATGCGGCTCGCAATCTGTTTGGCCCATCTGGCGCGCGTTAGTGTCGCCGCGTCCGGATTAGTCGCCTGCGGATCGCTCCAGGGCGAACTGCCTGGTGAACTCGGCGGATCCTGGGTCGTCCAAGAAATTGCCGGCGCATCCTTGGGAGAGGGCGTCGACATCTACATGGAGATCGACGCGCGCACCGGCGCCATCACGGGCTTTTCAGGATGCAATGAATTCTCGGCGGCGATGGGGGCTTTCTCCAACGCCGTGGCCGTTGGCTCCATCCAAGAGCAGCCGGGAGAATGCGCAAGCGCCGAAGCCGCCACCGATGAAGCGCGCTTCCTTGGCGTGCTGACCTCGGTGCATCGCTTCCGGCGGCGCGGCAAGGCGCTTGAGCTTTTGCCCCAAGAGCAAGGTGAAGCCCTCTTGCAGCTGCGGCTCGACGATTTCGCAACTTTGACCCGTCCAGCGCCGCCGCCCGCGTCTCAGTAAGCGAGAACGCGCGCTGGTGCTTCGCTGGACACTGCGTCTTCCCGGGATACCTGGGTCGGCGCCTGCGCGCTCTCGATGGCGATCAGTTTTGGCGCGCTCGGATGGAGACTGGGAACGCTTCAGCGAGATGGGCGTTGCTCATTCGAAGGCTTGACTCATCCCCCGCCCACAGCCTTCATCTATCAATGCTTCAAAAGCGGCCCGCTCCCTAGGCGGGCCGCACTTGCGCATAAGGAGACACGGTGACCGGGCGCCGATTAACAGAGCTTGAAAAGCAACAGATCGCGGCTGCTGCACTCGCCGAGTATTTGCGCGAGAACCCTGGCGCTCGGGCGCCCACCATTACTGTTGGCGATGTCACACACCCTAACGGACAGCCGCAGATCACTATTGAGCCGCGGAGGGCAATGGGGCGCCACACTTCGGAGAATGAATGCCGCGCCGCTTATCCTCCCGGGCGGACTCAGGAACATCGGGTGTCCGGTCACGTTTCCTCGCTGGGCGGCTGACCGACCAGGCTCTTATTATGTCAATACGTTTACAGATCGCCGCCATCATTTTCATGATGGTGCAGGGCGTGTTTTTCGGCATTGGCGTGGTGATCGTGTTGGCCACGCCGCTCAAAGCATCGGCAGCGCAACTCATTCCACTGGTCATCGGCGTCAGTGTTCTTCTGTCAGCGCCCACAGCCTGGCTGATCGCGCCGCTCATGCGATCTGCGCACCAGAGAAAACACGACGCCCGCGAGTGAAAGGAATTTTCATCGCCGAACACGCTTGCGCGCGCAGGAGCCGCCGCGATTGACCCTGCTCAACGACAAATTCGGCAAACCGGCGTTTCCCTCGCCAAGACGCGGTAACGAGAGGGATGGGATCGGCCATGCTGCACAAGCGCATATTGGAGTGGCAAGCCCGCCATCCCACCGTGACGTGGCTCTTCTGGGCGCTGGTCTGGGCAGCGGTGGTTGTTGCTTTGGTCTGGCCAAATCCTGCGCACGGCCTTTGACCCTTCACAGTAGGGCTGTCAGCGCCCGCTCTCTCGTTTGCAATCTAGTCCAAGGTCGCATCGATAGTTCGCAGAACGTCTCAGCCACGCGGCGCTGAAAAGCAAAAGTGTCCAATCAGAACATTGGGTGAATGCACTGCTTGATTGCGCCATTGCGCCATGGCGGTTGCCGCACGCGGCTTCACCGCGTTCAGCGCCGTCCAGTCCAGTGGGGCGCCAAACGCGATTGCGTCGCGCAGCCTAGACGGTCAGTGTGCGCGTTCTCGGCAGGCAAAAGTGCAGGGCGTCTGCGATTGCGCGCGGGGCTGTCGCCGCCGCTGCACGGCAGCTTGGGTCGCGAGAAAGCCTTTCCAGCTAGGAGGGGTTCAAGGTGTATCCCTGCTGCTGCAGCAAGGCGTGCGCAGTCATCGCCGAGAGCGCAAGCCTAACATCCGGCAACAAGTCATCTGCGCCGATGTCGTAATGCGCCGCCGTTTGGCCGCAGAGATAGATCTCAACCTGGTTTGCAATGAGCGCGGCGACGAGGCCGGCGTTTGCATTGTCCTCTCCGGGCTGGGGATGCAAGACAAGATCGCGGGCCGCGGCGCCGCGTTATATGACCAAGCAACCTGCACCTCCGCTTCTGGGATTTTGGCGACATCTCCGAGTGACTGAGATGGAGGCGCTCTGGCCACTCGTAACTTTTTGTCGGCGGGTCATGAATTGGCCCATTGCGGACCGTCGAGCCAGAGGTCGCAAGCGGCCGCTTTGGCGCAGAAAACGGACTTAGCGCGTCAGTCCGTCGTCAAGCCTGGCGCACACAGTGCGCA
This sequence comes from Hyphomonadaceae bacterium, assembly GCA_022841905.1. Lineage (GTDB taxonomy): Bacteria > Pseudomonadota > Alphaproteobacteria > Caulobacterales > Aquidulcibacteraceae > Vitreimonas. Next base: position 325,655 of record JALHQO010000003.1, read on the forward strand.
GCTCTTGAAACTCGCCTAGACCGTAGTGCGAGCCCTCTCGACCGATGCCGGATTCTTTACAGCCGCCGAAGGGCGCTACCTCCGTTGAAATGAGCCCTGTGTTGAGGCCGACCATGCCGTAATCCAGCGCTTCACAAATGCCGTGGGCGAGGTTGAAGTCGCGAGTGTAGAGGTAAGAGGCAAGGCCAGCGCGCGAGGCGTTGGCGAGGGTGACGGCTTCATCGTTGCTACTGACCCGCACCAGGCCAGCGATAGGCCCGAAGGTCTCTTCGCGGCACAGCAGCGCGTCCGCGGCGACGTTGGTCAGAACTGTGGGTTTGAGGTAGGGCTTGCCCGCTATATGCGTTTCGCCGCCGGTCACGACGCGTGCGCCGTGCTGAATGGCGTCGGCCACATGCGCTCGAACCTTGGCGACTGCGCGTAGATCGATCAACGGCCCTTGGTCTGTCTCGCTCGCGAGCCCATCGCCCACGCGCAGCGCGCGCGCCCGTTCGGCCAAGCCTTCCGCGAATGCATCATAGACGGCGTCATGGACCAGGAATCGATTGGCGCACACGCAGGTCTGGCCAGTGTTGCGAAACTTGGACGCGAGGGCGCCTGCGATGGCGGCGTCAATGTCGGCGTCGGCGCAAACGATGAACGGGGCATTACCGCCAAGTTCCAGCGAAACGCGCTTCACGGTGCTCATGCAGCGCGCGGCAAGCAGTTTGCCGACCGCGGTTGAGCCGGTGAAGGTGAACTTCGCGACGCGCGGATCCGAGACCAGAATATCGCCGATTGCCTCCGGCGTCCCGGTCACGACATTGAACACGCCGTCCGGCACGCCGGCTTCTACACTGAGAGCCGCGAGCGCCAACGCGCTAAAGGGAGTAAGCTCCGATGGCTTCAGAACGACAGTGCAGCCTGCCGCCAGCGCGGGCGCGACTTTGCGAGTAATCATCGCGGCGGGAAAATTCCACGGCGTGATCGCGGCGACGACGCCGACAGGGCGTCGATCGACCCAGATGCGGGTGTCGCGTGTGTGGCCGGGAATGATGTCGCCGTAGGAGCGCTTTCCTTCTTCGGAGAACCACTCAATGAACGCCGCCGCGTAGGCGATCTCGGAGCGGGCTTCGGCGAGAGGCTTGCCTTGCTCGGCGGTCATCAGCCGCGCCAAATCCTCTTTGTGAGAAAGAATTAGTTCGAACCAGCGGCGCAGAACGGCGCTGCGTTCTTTGGCCGAATGCGCGCGCCACGCCGGCAGCGCCTTGTCCGCCGCCATGACCGCGCGCTTTGTCTCGTCGCCGCCAAGGTCGGGGACGCTGGCGATCTCGACGCCGGTGGCAGGGTTGGTGACGGCGACGCGCCGCTCGCCGTCGATCCACGCGCCATTGATGAAGGCGCGTGTTTTGAGCAGAGCGGGATGCGTCAACGCGATGCGCGCAACTTCGTCGGATCCGTCCCCGCTCATGCTTACAGCGCCAACGCCGCTTCAAGCCGCGACAGGCCGTCGTCAAACAGATCGTCCTCGATTGTCAGCGGATAGAGCAGGCGAATGGTCTCGCCGGCAACGCCGCAAGACAAAAGGATAAGACCATGCTGTAACGCATTGGCCGTCACGCGTTTGGCCGCGGCGCCGTCTGGAGCGGCGGCGCCGCGCTCGCTTATCAGGTCGAATGCGATCATTGAGCCGAGGCCGCGAATGTCGTCTATCGGGGCGATGTCATTGCGCCGGCGCAGTGTCTCCAATCGCGCTTTCGCACGAGCGCCGAGTATCTCCGCGCGTGCACATAGGCCTTCGGTCTCAATCACGTCGAGGACGGCGAGCGCGGCCGCGCAACCAATCGGCGAGCCGCCATAGGTGCCGCCGAGCCCGCCTGGATCGACACGGTCCATCACATCTGCCCGGCCGACGACGCCCGAGAGCGGAAAGCCGCCTGCCAACGATTTGGCCATCGTGATGAGGTCGGCATGGACGTCATAGTGCTCCATGGCGAAGAGCTTGCCTGTGCGGGCAAATCCGGTTTGCACTTCATCGGCGATGAGCAGAATGCCGTTGGCGTCGCAGATTTTGCGTAGCGCACGCATCAATTCTGGCGGTGCTTGGTGGAAGCCGCCTTCGCCCTGCACCGGCTCAAGAACGATCGCCGCCACACGGTCGGGACCGATATCAGCGCGCAAAATGTGGTCCAGCACGAGCAGCGACGTTTCGACATCCACACCGTAGCGCATCACCGGGAAGGGGACGTGAAAGACGTCCGCCGAAGACGGGCCGAATTGGTTTTTGTAGGGCGCTACTTTGCCTGTCATCGCCATGGTCAGCGCTGTCCGGCCGTGAAAGGCGCCGCTGAACGAGATGATCCCTGAGCGCCCAGTAGCGGCCCGCGCGATCTTCACTGCGTTTTCGACCGCCTCGGCTCCGGTGGTGAAGAGAATCGTGCGCGCTTCGCCGACAACCGGCGCGCGTTTGTTCAGCTTCTCGGCCAGCTCGACGTATTGCTCATAGGCGCAAACTTGGAATGCCGTGTGCGTGAACCGGTCGAGTTGGACCCGCACGGCGTCGATCACCTTGGGATGGCGATGGCCGGTATTGAGCACGGCGATGCCGCCGGCGAAGTCGATGTACTCACGGCCTTCTGCGTCCCAGAGCCGTGCGTTCTCCGCGCGCGCGGCAAAGACGGCCGTTGCAGTAGAGACACCGCGCGGGATGGCTTTCGTGCGGCGGGCGAGAAGTTCAGCGTTTGTGGTCATGAAATGAGCTCCGCCCTTTACTGACGCGCGTCTGAGGTATCGAATAGTACCAGCAGGGCAGGTCGAATAGGGCCAGATGGATGCGCGACGGGCTAACCTTCGTGTTGGATGAGGATAACGGGCTCTCGCTGCAGCAGCAGATTCGAGAGCACCTGATCCGCGCCATTGCCAGCGGCACGCTTGAGCCGGGCAGCCGCGCGCCGTCTTCGCGCACTCTTGCCAAGCGCGTGGGTGTCGCGCGCAACACGGTGATCCTCGCTTATCAGCAACTCGTCGCGGACGGCTATCTGATCGGCAAGGAACGCAGCGGATTGTTTGTTTGCGAGGACTTGGCCGAGGTCGCATCTCGACACCTTCGTAAACCGCAGGCGGCTGAGCCGCGCTCGGCCACGACGTGGCGGGCGCAAATGAAGCGGCGTAGTCGGGTGGACTGGTCACGCCGCATTCCTCCGGATTGGTCGCTCTATCCGTATCCGTTTCTTGAAGGATGTCTCGACGCCGAACTCTCGTCGGTCGCCGAATGGCGAGACGCTAGCCGGGCCGCCTTAGGCGCGCGCGAGTTTGATAAGTGGTCAATGAATTTCTCGGAGAGTGATGACGAGAAGCTCGTTGAGGAGATCCGTACCAAAATTCTACCACGCCGCGGCGTGCAGGCGGCAGCCGACGAGATCTTGATCACCGAAGGCTGGAAGCAGGCGCTCGATCTCGTCACCCAGTTGTTTGTCGATGCGAGTTCACGCGTGGCCGTGGAAGACCCCGGCCTGCCGGAATTGCGCGAGCTGTTGCGCCTCCAAGACGCGGATGTACTGGCCCAGCCTATCGACGGCGAGGGTTTGATCGTTGATTCCGCGCTGAGCGGGCGATCGGTGGTCTTTGTCACGCCTACGCGGCAGGCGCCGACCGGAACCCATATGTCGGGTTCGCGCCGCAAAGCGTTGCTGCGCAAAGCTGAGGCAGAGGACGCGCTTGTCGTCGAAATCGATTTTGTGACGAGCGGGTTCGGTGAAAAGCGGATGCCGGCTTTGAAGGCGACGGATACGCACGAGCGTGTCGTTTACATCTCCGATCTCTGCGAAGTTTTTGGGCCCGGCCTTCGACTGGGATTTCTCGTCGCGCCAGCCGCTGTCGTGCGCGAGATGCGCAAGGTGCGGAGCCTGTTGGCGGGACCGGCGCCGCGTGCGGCGCAGCGCATTGGCGCGTTGCTCATGGCGCTCGGCCACTACGACGCCGCATCCAATCGCGTTCGGCGGGCGATAAGCGAGCGGCTCACGGCGCTGCGCGATGCGCTCAACTATCACTTGCCGCATCTCGTTCTGATAGATCCCCAACTCTCCGGCGCATCGATCTGGGTCACCGGACCGCGGGGCCTGGACGCGCGTCTGCTGGCAAGTGAAGCGGCGGCGCGTGGTTTGCTCATCGAACCGGCCACGCGGTTTTATGCGCGCGAAGGTGATGGCGTGTCCGCCTTTCGCATGGGCGTGTCTGGTGTGCCGGTGGAGCGCATTCGCGCCGGCGTGGCGGTGTTGGCGCAGGTCATGCGCGAAATCGGCGACCCGGCGCTCGATCGCCTCGACGTGTCGCGTTCGCTAAGCGGTGACGAGATTAAGGAGGTGATGAGCGGGGCGACGCTGCTCTGCCGGACCGTTTACGGCGATCCTTATTCCGTGGAGGTGCACCCAGACGGCAAGCTGATCGGCAAGGCAGGCTACGCGCACGAAGATTGCGATGAGGGCGAATGGTGGGTCGAGGACGACCGTTGGTGCCGGCGCTGGAATGTCTGGTCCTACAGCGAAACCGCGCGCTATTTCACCGTCGTCGAGGGCGACCAGATTAAGTGGTATAAGGACGACCTGGTGCTGTTCAACCGGGGCGTGTTGGTCGCGGCCCAAGCGGCGGAAGCGCTGAACCTCTGACCTGGCGCCAGTAAACGACCGAAGCTGGACCTATGCCCGCCCTAGGGCGGGCCATAGCGTGCGAGTCTGAGGGGCTCGCATGTCGACATTCGCCATCGCAGCGCTGCAATTGGCGCTCGGCCAGAAAGATAATTGCGCCGAAATCGCCGACGAAATCTGCCGGTTAAAGCGGCGCTTTCCGTGGGTGCGCATGGCGCTGCTCGGCGAACTCGCAGCTTATGGCGCCAACGTCGATCAAGCGCAGCCCTTACCCGGCCCGGCCGAAGCGTTCTTCTGCGCGCTGGCGCGTGAAACTGACATGTGGCTCCTTCCAGGGTCGCTTTATGAGCGACGTGGCGACGCCGTTTTGAATACGACGCCGGTGATCAATCCGGCGGGAGAGGTGATCGCTCGCTACAGCAAAATGTATCCGTTCACGCCCTATGAACGGGGCATTACACCCGGCGTGGAGGGCGTGGTGTTCGATGTGCCGGGCGCGGGGCGCTTTGGCGTGTCTATCTGTTACGACATGTGGTTTCCTGAGACGACGCGCACGCTCGCGTGGATGGGCGCTGAAGTCGTGCTGCATCCGAGCATGACCAATACGATTGATCGTGAAGTAGAAGTCTGCATGGCGCGCGCGAGCGCCGCAGCAAACCAGTGCTACTTTTTTGATGTCAACGTTGCTGGCGCTCTCGGCAATGGCCGCTCCGTCATCGCGGGTCCGGGCGGCGAAGTGGTCCATCAAGCCGGCGAGGCGCGCGAGATCATTCCGATCGAGGTTGACTTTGCGTATGTCCGGCGCGTGCGCGGGAATGGTTGGCATGGTCTTGGTCAGCCGCTGAAAAGTTTTCGAGACGGCGCGCGCGGGTTTGCGCCTTACCAACCCAATAATCGCTCGGAATCGCTCGACGGCCTCGGGCCTCTGCTCAAGCCCGGTGAGCCGATCAGCGCCGACGGCAAGGTAGAGCAGTTGCGGAAGAAGACGTGAAAAGCGGTGAGCAGCCGCGTGCGATAAATAACGGGGGAACAAGATGAACGCGAAGATCCAGAATAGGACCATTTCTCGGTTTGCGCAGGCGCTTCTTGGCAGCGCGTCGTTGGCTGTCGCGATGTCGGCGTCGGCCGCTGCGCAGGACGCCCAACCAGACGCACAGGTGGAGGAATCGGAAACGATCACCGTCACCGCGACGCGGCGAGATGAGGATATCCTCGATGTCCCCTACAATATCAGCGCCGTGAGCGGCGACGATATCGAGGCCAGTGTGACGCTCGATAACGCAGAGCTTATTCGCGGCGTTGCAGGCGTGAGCATGATTGATCAGGGGCCGCGCAATGCCGCGACTTTCAACTCAATCCGCATTCGAGGGCTAAATGTCGACGCATCGAACAACGGCGACTTTGCGGTAGCCTCGGTGGCGTCGGTCTCGACCTACGTCAACGATACGCCGGTGTTCGGCAATTTCGCGCTCGTCGATCTTGAGCGGGTAGAAGTCCTACGCGGGCCGCAGGGCACACTTTACGGATCGGGCTCGCTAGGTGGCACTGTCCGCTATCTGCTGCGCGAGCCCCAGATCGGCGAGTTCGAAGGACGCATTTCAGGCTCGGCGTCGAGCGTCGAAGGTTCGGAAGATATTGGTTTCTACGGCGATGGCACAATCAACATCCCGGTCGCGAGCAATTTTGCGATCCGCGCAAACATTGCGGTCGCCGACTATCCAGGTCTGACTGACTATGTAAATGTTTACGAACTTGATGCCAGCGGCGCGCCAGTTCAGCCCAATGGTGTGTTTGATACGGGCTACGACGCTACGAACTATCGCAGCGTAGAGGACGCCGACACCTACGAATATGTGTACGGACGTATCAGCGCGCTGTGGGAAGTCTCCCCGAATGCGGACATCACCTTCAACTATATCACGCAATCCGATGACGTCGGCGGTCGCCGACAGCTCACCGAGGGCGTTGATGGCTTAGGCAACGCGTATGGCGACTACGAGAGCGGGGCGGTGATCCTGGAACCAAGCAGCCGTGACGCTAGCGTCGCTTCAGTCGAAGTGGATGTGGACCTTGGCTTTGCGACGCTCACGTCGTCGTCTTCATATTACGAGATCGACGGCGAGAGCGTCTCTGACTCCAGCGGTTTCTGGGCCAATGGCGGCATCGCCAATTTCTACGCCCTCTTCAATCCGTTTGCGCTCGGCTTCACCAATGTCGCGCCACTGCTCTATCGCACCGACCGCACCTATTCGGACGAAGCGTTCGTGCAGGAGCTGAGGCTCGTCTCGGCGGAGGGGGGGCGATTCGACTGGTTGCTTGGCGCCTTCTACCAGGATCAGCAGCGCAGCCTTACGCAGAGTTCCGATTATGTGGGCTTCGAAGATTTCGCGGATGCGTATGCCTCTTGGTACGCTTTTCCGAGTTTCGTCTCCACGGACAACGTCTTCACCTACGAGCGGTCAGAGCAATTCCGCGATCTGGCAATATTCGGCGAACTCACTTGGCGCCTGACAGACCGGGCGCGTCTGACGGGCGGTTTCCGTTGGTTCGATAACGAGGCCGAGGTCGTCACCGATGTCGGCGTCGGTGCGTTTGACGCTGTGCGCGCATCGGGCGTCGCCAATTCGAGCTTCGACCGAAGCGAGAGCGACACCCTATTCAAGCTTAACCTAGCGGTTGACATTGCAGACGATGATCTCTTCTACGCGACGATTGCCGAAGGCTACCGGCGCGGGGGTAACAACGCCGTCGTCGTCCAGACGCTGCCGTATTTCAATAACGCGACGGGATGGCAGGAGTACGAATCTGACGCAGTGACCAATTATGAGGTCGGGGTCAAAGGCACGCTCAATGGCGTTCGTTACGACGCGAGCGTTTTCTATGTTGATTGGGAAAACCCTCAACTCAATACGTTTGCTCCGTTCGGCGACTTCTTCGCGGTGGCCAACGGTGAGGGGGCGAACACACAGGGCATCGAGCTGCAGCTTTCGGGTCATGTCACCAACAACCTCTCATTTGCGCTGGGCTACGCTTATGTTCAGGCCGAGATCTCGGGCGACTTTATCAATCCGGAGGGCGCTCTTGTCGCCGCGGATGGCCGCGAACTGCCTGGCGTCCCCGAGCACATGCTCAATCTCGCACTCAACTACACGCGCCCAGTGACGACTGGCTTGGACTTCGTCGGCATTATCGACGGATATTATCAGAGTGGGACTAACAACCTCGTGGAGGAGTCGGATCCGGACTCGCGATCGTTCGGCGGCTTCACGATCTGGGACGCCACTGCGTCGTTGCAGGCTGATCGATGGACGGCATCTCTCTTTGTGAAGAACATCTTCAATGAAGAGGGCACCAGCGGGTCGTTCTCCGTCAGCGAGTTCGGACCAAATCCATCGCTCGGCTTCTACGGCAGCAACAGCAGGTTGTTCATCGCATTGCCCCGCACTGTTGGCCTCCAGTTGGCCTACAACTTCTAGAGCGGGGAGAAGGCGCGAGACTATGTCGGCTTCAGCACCGCCGAGCGAGACGGGGATCGCGCCGTCTTCCAAGGCGGCGCTTCGCGAGATCGAGATGTTGCTTCGCGCGCGCAAAATGGCGGACGCCGAAGCCGCGGCGGTCGCGCTTGCCTCGCGACAGCCTGACGATCCGGATGTGCTCAGCATGCAAAGCCGGATTGCGCAGGCAGCCGGCAAGATTGTTGAAGCGGACGCATTTGTTGGCCGCGCCTTCGCACTGGCCCCCGATCGGCACGATGTCCGTTTGATGCGCGTGGCCGCGCATCTTTATTGTGGGCGCGTCGCGGAAGCCCGCGCACTGGCGATTTCGACACCGCCGCTCGACGCACCTGCGCTGACGCTCCGACTCACGCGTCTATTGACCGAACTGAATGCCCACGAGGAGGCTTATCGCGTCGCGCACGTTGCGTGCGCAAAGCGGCCGGACGACATGGCACTGCAGGCTGCTTTGGCTGGTGCGGCCGCCGCCCTTGGCCGAATGGCGGAAGCCGAGACGATTGCGGATAGGCTGATCGCGGCGCGGCCGGCGATGGGCGAGATTACCTACAATCGCTCGACGCTCCGGAAGCAGACGAGGACCTCGAATCACCTTGTGCAGCTCGAAGGCGAAGCGTCGCGCGTGGGTGAGGACTCGATTGACCCGGGCCTTTGTTACGCCATCGGCAAGGAGCATGAGGATCTCGGCGCTGACGCGGCCGCGTTTGACTGGTTCGCGCGCGGCGCCGCTTTGCGGCGCAAGCGGTTGTCGTATGTGGTCGATACCGATCGCGGGGTGATGGAGACCATCGCCGCGACATTCAATATGGACTGGTTCGCGCAGGCTAGGGTGGGCCACTCAGGGGCCGTGCCGATCTTCGTGCTTGGGCTGCCACGAACCGGCACGACTCTGGTGGAGCGAATCCTAAGTTCGCACAGCGCGATCTCGACCGCGGGCGAGGTCAACGATTTTGCTTATGCTGTGACCCGTCATGGCCGCGTGCGCGATAAAGGAAACCTCATCGCCGCCGCGGCGAACGCTGATTTGAATACGCTAGGCGAAGAGTACTGGCGCGCGCTTAGCGGCTATGGCTTGGGTGGCCGCCTCGTCATCGACAAAACGCCGCTAAACTTCCTCTATATCGGCCTCATTGCCAAAGCGCTGCCCAAGGCGCGCATCATCCATTTGACGCGCAACCCGATGGCGACGGGCTATGCGATGTTCAAGACATACTTCCGCATGGGCTATCCGTTCTCATACGACCTCGAAGATATCGGCCGCTACATGGGCGCTTACGCGCGCTTGATGCAGCATTGGCGCGCCGTCGCGGGTGCGCGCATTCTTGACGTCGCCTACGAGGATGTCGTTGCCGACATCGAGGGGCAGGCGCTGCGCATGCTAGGGTTCTGCGGGGTCGCCTGGGAGGACGCTTGTGTGTCGTTCCACGAGAATAGCCAGCCATCGACGACTGCGAGCGCCGCACAGGTCCGCAGACCGCTTTACGCGGATTCGATTGAACAGTGGCGCAAGCATGAGGCCAAGCTTGGGCCTCTTGCGAGCGTATTGAAAACAGAAGGTTTGCTATGAGAGTTATGGCGTTCGTGTTCGCCGCGTGGTGCTCGCTTTATCCATCGACCGCAGCCGCTCAGTCGATCTTCTCTGAGACCTTTCAAGACGGAAACGCCGACGGCTGGGCGCCTTCAGGCGGCGATGTGCGGCTCACGACTTATGAAGGCAATGTCTCAATGCGCTTCACGCGCAGTGCCGCAGCCGTGCACCGCATGTCGACGCGCGGATTCAGCGGCGTCAGCGTCGCCGCCGCAATGGCGGCATACGACCTGGAAGGCAACGACTATTGTCTGATAGAGGCGTCCGGAGATGGCGGGCGCACTTGGGTCGAAATCTTGCGTCTTCGCGACGGGCAGGATGACGGCGTCACCATGCATCGTAATGCCGTGCGCGATGCACGCTTCGACAATGCCGAAAGGCTGCTGATCGGCGCGCGCGTTTCGGGCAATGCCGACAATGATCAGTGCTGGCTCGATGACGTGCGCGTTTCGGGCGAACGCGCTGCTGAAGGTGAGGGCACGCGGGATCAGCTCGGCGCCGCTTGGCTGCGGGGCGGCGAGGCGCTGGCCACTGTGCTCCCGATGCAGACTTTCGCGCCGCCTAACGGCGCCGCGCCGCCGGAGCACACGTTCAGCGGCACACTCCGCGTCGCGCCGGGGCGCGGCCAGATGCGTGTACTGACCGACACGCTCTCGATCGCTGGTGAGCAATCCTTACAGGTCGATACCTTTCCGGGCTTCGAGATTGCCCTCGTGCAGGACCACGACTGGCTCATTCCGGCGCGGCGAGGGCCGATGCCGGGCACCCATCCCAATTGGGAGGTCGCGATCGAACCGGGACGGGTTTGGAGCGAAGCGCGCGATGAGGGGTGGAGCCGCGCTGCGCTGCCGTTTGCCTTGATCGAAACCAACGCCAATTGCACGCACAATGGCGTGCTCACCTTCGTTTTCCGTGGTGAGCAGATTTCGCGCGTCGCTTGGCAGATCGCTTCCGAGACGTGCGCCTATTTCAAGTTCGACTTTTGGGGTGCAAACCAAGCTAGCTTCACGCCCGGCGCGCCCGGCGATACGACGCTGATCAGCGCTTTCCGCGCCGAACGGCAGGGCCGGATGCGCGTTGAGCCGATTTCCGCGCTCGCTGCATTGGGCGTAGATGTTGATGCGTTTGCCTCACCCGCTGACATCGACCCGGCGGCGCTGACCACGTTCGGTCTCATCCACAATGGCGTACACTATCGCGGCGGCTGTGAGACGCGCGCCGGCGCATATCCGTTCTGCGAGTCGATGCTTTTGCCGTCATACTCTCTAGCCAAGTCGATCGTCGGCGGCTTTGGCTTGATGCGCTTAGAAATGCTCTATCCCGGATCGAGGACGGAGCGCGTCGCTGACCATGTCGGCGCCTGTCGCGCATGGGGTGAGGTGACGTTCGACAACGCGCTTGACATGGCGACGGGCCGATATAGCTCCACGGCGAGCGAAGCGGACGAAAACGGACTGATCACAAGCCGGTTTTTCCTATCGACGACACTTGCGGAAAAGCTGCCGATCGCTTGCGATCTCTATCCGCGGCGGGAAGCGCCTGGCGAGCGTTGGGTGTATCATACGCCCGATACGTTTGTGCTTGGTGCTGCCATGGACGAGCTCTGGCGGGCGCGACGCGGCGCTGATCGTGATTTCTTTGATGACGTTTTGGTTGCCGGGATCTACGAGCCGCTCGGGCTCAGCCCGACCATTCGAGCCACGCGCCGGACATATGACGATGCGCGCCAACCCTTCGTCGGCTGGGGGTTGACGCTGCTGCCAGACGACGTCGCGAAGGTCGCCGCCTATCTGCAGAACCCGGCGAGCGCAGCGCAGGCCTTGATGTCGGCGGCTGAACTTGAAGCGGCCATGCAACGTAGGCCGAGTGACGTAGGCCTTCCCGGTCCAGACTCGAATTTCCGCTACAATAACGGCTTCTGGGCCTGGAATGCGCAAACCGCGCTCGATTGTCCGCATCCAGTTTGGGTGCCGTTTATGTCGGGCTTTGGAGGCATCGTCGTGGCGTTCATGCCGAACGGCGTGACTTATTACTATTTCAGTGACGGCGGCGAATATCGCTGGGCGCGCGCGGTGCGCGCGGCTAACCGCCTCGCGCCCATGTGTGAGGCTAGCCCATGACAGGCGCAGGAGCCACGCCCTCGCGCGAGTGGAGAGCGCCGCCCGACAGCTTGATTGCTAGTGTGCTGCTTGCGTTCCTCGCGACCGCGGGCCTCTTCTATGTCAACATCATGGCCGCGATCGTAACCGGTCTGATCGATGCGCTTGGTGTCAGCGAACGGGAGGCGGGCTTTGTTGCGTCGGCCAACGTGTATGGCGCGGCGGTCGGCGCGCTCTGCGCGGTGGCCTTTGTGCGCGTTGTTCCGTGGCGGCCCTTCGCGGTCGTCGCTCTGGTGCTGATCATCGGCATCGACATCGCCTCGACCTTCTTGAGAGACTTGCAGACGTTAATCGCCGTGCGGGCCGTGCACGGGTTCATCGGCGGCGCGCTGGTGGGTGTCTCCTATGGCATCTTCTCCCGCACCAAATCGCCGGATCGCGTCTTTGGTATGCTGCTCGTGGTGCAGTTCGGTCTAGGCGGGCTTGGCACCATGTTCCTGCCGCGTCTCGTGCCGATCTTCGGAACGGCAGCGCTCTTCTATGCGCTTGCGGCCTTCAGCTTGGTCGCTCTGCTAATGCTGCCTTTCCTTAGCGACTATCCGCTTGAAGAAAAGAAGAAGGATGACCCTGGCAGAGCGCGAATCCAGTTCGGTCCACTGGCGCTGACGCTTGGTGCCGTCTTCTTGTTTCAACTCGCGAACATGGCGCTCGGGGCGTACGTGATCGAACTCGGCCGTCGCTCAGGCCTGACGACGGACTTCGCCAGCGCGGCGGTCGGCGCGTCGTCTTGGGTTTCGATCATTGGCGCCGTCCTCGTCGTGGCGCTTGGCGTACGCATGGGACGATGGTGGCCCTTGTTGATCGGCATGGTATTGGCGGTTCTTGGCACGATTGCTTTCCATTGGAGTGCCGACCCGATCGTTTATATCGCGGCCAATTGCATCACGGGATCCGCCTGGTCTTTCATCATCGCTTACTTGCTCGGCATGGCCGCGGAGTTCGATCGCGGCGGCCGCTCCGCCGCGGCGGCGGGTTTCATTTCCAAGATGGGGCTCGCAAGCGGTCCGTTCATTGCGGGTGTGCTGCTTGAAACTACAAGCTACGAGCTTTTGATCAACGCTGCATCAGTCGCGTTGGTGTTCAGTGCGTTTGCCATGCTGTGGCCCGCGCTTCTCTCTGATCGACGTCGCAAGGAGAGTGCGCAATGACCACTCTAAGCGAAGACCAGATTCGCCGCATATGCGCCGAGGTGGATCGGCGCTTTGACGAGCAACTCGCCTTCACGATGGATCTCGTCCGTTTCCCGTCCCTGCGTGAGCATGAGCGCGCGGCGCAGGATTTCATGGCGGAGGCATTTCGCGCTCGTGGCCTCGAAGTCGATCGCTGGAAGATCGACGTCGAGGCGCTGAAGCGCCATCCGGGCGCCTCGCCCGTGGCCTCGCCGTACGCCGAGGCTTACAATGTCGTCGGCACGCATCACTCCGAGTATAACAACGCCCGAAGTCTCATCTTAAATGGTCACATTGATGTCGTGCCGACCGGTCCAGAGCATCGCTGGCGCTCGCCACCGTTCCAGCCGGTCGTGCGCGACGGCAAACTCTACGGACGCGGCGCGGGCGACATGAAGGGCGGCATCGCCGCCATGGTTTTCGCATACGACTCCGTTCGCGCCGCGGGCCTGACGCCAAAGGGGCGCATCCACCTGCAGTCGGTCGTCGAGGAGGAATGCACTGGCAATGGCGCGTTCGCGTGCCTGCTGCGCGGCTATACGGCAGACGCGGCGATCATCCCGGAGCCCGTCGGAGAAGAACTCACCCGCGCTAACATGGGCCTGCTCTGGTTCAAGGTCACCGTTCCGGGCGATCCCGCCCATGCGTCGGGGGCTTACACTGCCGGGGTCAACGCCATCGAGCGCGGCTGGCTGATCTGGCAGCATCTCAAGGGGCTAGAGGCGAGGTGGAATGCCGAACGCCATGCTCATCCGCACTATTGCGATCACCCTCATCCGGTCCGGATCAATCTCGGCAAGATGCAAGGCGGCGAGTGGGTGTCGAGTGTCGCGGCGCAATGCGTGTTGGAAGTGCGTGCGGGGCTCTATCCGGAATGGAGCATCGAGAAAGGGAAGGCCGAGATCGAAGCTGTCATCGCTGAAGCAGCCGCGCTGGACCCAGGTTTGCCGGCCCCCGTTGTCGAGTATCACGGCTTTCACAACGGCGGCTATATTCTGGAACCTGGCGGTGAGGCCGAGGGCGTTTTAAGCGCTGCTCATGAGCGCGTCGCCGGTGAGCCGCTGAAAGCATACGCTTCCACCGCTTCCACCGACTCGCGCATCTTTGGCGTGTTCGGATCTATCCCAAGCCTCGTCTACGGACCGTCATGCACGGCGGCTCATGGAATAGATGAGTGCGTCGATATCGAATCCGTGCGGCGTGTCACGAAGACCATCGCGGTGTTCATTGCCGATTGGTGTGGCGTGGCGGAAGCGTAGCCAGCCCCGGCGAAATGCGCCGTGCTCCCCGATGACTGCTTGGAAGTTGCAGACCATGCAGTGGTAAGCGACCCACCATTCGTGATTGACTACAGCGCCGTGTCAGGAAGTCCGGTGCGCATATGCGCCAGCGGCTGGAAAAGCGCGCTTTACGGCCGCTCGCTTCGGCAAGCGCATTGACCGACTTCGGCGATGCCGCGCCGGATTGGCGGGCAGGGCGCGAGCGGCTGGATTGGCGCGCGCCGGTCACTCGACGAAAATTACGATTGGCCCGGTGCTGGCCCACGGGGGTCGTTGATTTGGCACTCGCCCGGTTTGGCATATCACCGCGAAGTCCTCCATACTCCGCTCCTAGTGAGTGGGGGGATCCAGATGACCTTCCCGCGTGCGAATGGCCTGGACGCGTCATGTGTAAAGCGCGCCAGCAGTAAGGGCGCGCAACGACCGCTTTCGGCGATGCCGGGCCGGTGACGCCATTCTGAAGCGATAGACTGGATTTGGGTGAGCCAGCCACTCAACATTTTGACCTTAGGCGTGCTTCACGCAGGCAGCGAGTGTGTTCTCTGTCGGCTCTACCGCTCCAGCCACTCATGCTCGAGCAATCGCAGACGCGCGGTTACGCTCATGAGGAACGCTGTAGACCAGGCAATCAACACGAGTCCGTTCACGGCTTCGATCGCGCCTAACACCCGCCAGTTGACACTTAGAGTGAGGTCGCCAAACCCGAGTGTAGAAAAGCTGACGGTTGAAAAATACAGAGCTTGCTCAAACGTGGCGAACTCACCGAGCAGTCGGTAGAGCACTGCGTAACACCAGACCTGAACGGTATGCAGGGCGAAGATACCGAACACGACCAGCAAAATCATACTGGCTTGTCGCCACGCCGCCTCGTGGGGTCGAAGGCGAGTGTGAGCGCCGCTCATCAGGCGCGTGAGAAGCAGAAGGCCGAAGAAGTGCGTCAAAGTCGTAATTGCGACCATCAACGTGGCCACCGCGAGATTGAGTGCCAGCTGCGAAATTGGGACTTCCATGCGCGTGAAGCTGACGCGGGGCGGGATGTCCCGCGTTGATCACACGCAAGGTCATCCAGCGGAGCGCGTTGCGGCACTCTGATAGCTTTCGGCGCTACGGCACATTTCGGCGAGATTACGCCGTTGCTGCGAGCGCTAAGCCACTGACCGCTATCGAGAGAGCAGGCCAGTCGCGAAAATTGTCCCTATGTCGGGCGCTGGCCCATTGCTGCCAGTAGCAAACGGCACACGTATTAGTCGCCAACGCGCGAGGTCGCGGGCGAATCGCCGCCGCTAGTCGTAAGTGTAGGCAAATAGTGGCCGCGTACTTCCAAATAGATGGCGCCGTCGGTCTCTCTGGCGACATGATCCGCAGCGTGACGCGCTCGCCTAGCTCCAGTACAACATAGGATCGGTCGTCGCGGCGAAGTCTTGCGTTTCGGGCAGGTAACGCCGAACTCCGCCGTTTCGCTTGTACACGACCAGCGTCGTAGCGTTGATGAGCGCGCGGCGCAGGAAAGTCGCCGCGGCGCCTTCATTTTCGCGTCGGCCCAGCGGCATGTTGAGGATGAAGTAGGAGAGCGTCAGCGCGCCGACGATCGTGATCGCGGCGACCAAACCGAACGAAAGCGCGCTCGCCAACACCAGCGCCGGCACACGACTACAAGCAGCAACAGCGCGCACCGCGGCCACTGAAGACGCCGGCTGACGATAAAACAACTCAACAGTTTAAGTTCGTCGCAAAGTCCGAAATTTGCGCGGTTTTCTGCCACTGGGTATTTGACTCAATTGCGATATTATCGTCACCTCAAATATGGCGGTAACGAGGCGCGTGGAGCGCCGGCGGCGTTGGCCGTGGCCGTTTGAAGGACCGCCTGCTGAGCGACGGGCGCGCGGCGTGGTCCTTGGCCGTCGTTTGGCGGCGGCGAGCAGATTGAGGGAACTCATTATGACCAAATTCGGCGCAGTCATGCACAAGAAGCACTACTCCTGTTCCACGGCCCTCGCGAGTATCGCAATGGCCGCGGTGATGTTCACACCTGCGGTCGCTTGGGCCCAGGACGAAGAGGAAGACGATACGATCACCGTTACCGGCACGCGCATCCAGCAACCGGATTTCGAGTTCTCAAACCCGGTTGTGTCGGTTGATGCGCAAGCCATCCAACAATCTGGCGCCACCAACCTCACCGAATTCGCGCAAGATATGCCTGCGCTGTTGAACTCCTTCGATTCTGAGGATGCGGCTGACACCGGCAATGGCGGCGGCTTGCAAGGTCAAAACCTGCTGGATCTGCGCGGCCTGGGTTACGCTCGCACGCTGGTGCTGGTCGATGGCCGCCGGCATGTCGCGGGCGTGGAAGGCACCTCGGCGGTCGATATCAACACGATCCCGATCGATTTGGTTGAGCGGGTTGAAGTCCTCACGGGTGGCGCGTCAGCCGTGTACGGGGCCGACGGCGTCACCGGCGTCGTCAACTTCGTGATGCGCGACGACTTTGATGGCTTGGTGGTGCGTGGCCAGGGCGGCTGGCTCGACCAAGGCGGCGGCGGCGATCAATTCCTTAGCGCTCTTTGGGGTACGAACTTCGCCGGCGGCCGAGGCAACTTCACCGCCGCGGCCGAATGGTCATCGTCGGCCGCGCTTAATTTCAACGATCGTGATTACATCGCGAGCGGTAATGCGGAGTTCTTGGCCGACGATCCGCTCTATGGAACGCCGGGGCATCCCTATCAGAACATCCCGACCCGCAACATGGTCTACATCGATACGTCGCGCGGCGGTTCATTCACTACGGACTTCGACGGCCTTTACTGGGCGGGGGTCGATAACGACCCGGGTTCGCTCACAGGTATGGATTTCATCGGCGACGGATCGCCGTGGGTCGACGGCGCTTACGTCGGTGGCGCCTTCATGCAAGGCGGCAGCGGCTCACCCGCGGAAGATTTTAACGACCAGCTCATTCCCGATCTGGACCGCGTGACGATCAATTTGCGCGCTCACTACGACCTCAACAATCAGCACCGCTTAGTCGGTGAATTGAAGTGGGGGCGTACAGAGACGTACTTCGTCGGTCAGCCGACCTACGAGTTCTTCACGTTTATGTCGAGCGACAACCCGTACATGCCGGCTTCGATCCGGAACGCCGGGATTGCGTCCGGGATGGACTATTATTACGGCGGCGTGTTCATGTTCCGGGATAACTTCGATCTCGGCACGCTGGATCACGACGTCGAGCGCAACACCTATCGCGCAGTCGGCGCCTTGCAAGGCGCCATCACCGATACGGTGAACTACGAAGTATCGGTGGTCTGGGGCCAGACCACGTCCGATCAGCGTTATCGCACCCGTAACAACGAGCGCTGGTTCGCAGCGATCGACGTCGTCGACAACGGCTCAGGTCCGGAATGTCGCGACAATTCCGGTGGCGAGACGTGGGCGGCCGGCACGTGCGTGCCGCTGAATGTTTTCGGCGAAGGCAATATGAGCCAAGCGTCGATCGACTGGGTCATGACCGATCTCAATAACCGAGAGACCATCAGCCAGTTCGTGCTCTCTAGCTTTATTTCAGGCACCGCTAGCCCGTGGGGACTTGAGCTTCCTGGCGGCCCCATCGCGTTCGCCATAGGTGCGGAATATCGCGAAGAGGAGAGCGAATACGATTACGACGACTCGATCAGCGGCCTGTCCGACCCGGCTACCTTGTTCTGGAACGGTCAGGGTGCCGACAGCAGAGGGCGCTACGACGTTGCCGAGGCCTACGTTGAAGTGGAGTTGCCGCTGCTTCGCGACGCTCCGTTCGCTGAGGAACTGACCCTGGACGCCGCCTACCGGCTTTCGGAGTATTCAAGCATCGGCGGCACCGAGGCGTGGAAGGCCGGCCTGCGCTATCGTCCGACAGATTGGCTGATGTTCCGCGGCACCGTCGCCACGGCGGTGCGCGCGCCGAACATTAGCGAACTGTACCTGCCGCAGCAGGTTACGTTCGGCGCGGTTGGTGACGCGAACGACCCGTGCGACGCCGATGCAGTCGATACCGGCTCGCCGCTCCGCGAGGCGAACTGCATCGCTGCATTCGCAGCGCTCGGCGTGCCTTACGATCCAAACACCTGGAACAACTCGACCTCGACCACGATTCCAGGCCTCGGCGGAGGCAACGAGGACCTGCGACCGGAATCGGCCGACACCACGACCTATGGTTTCGTATTTGAACCGGAGTTCTTGCCGGGCCTCTCGATCTCGGTCGACTACTGGGAAATCGAGCTGCAGGACGCGATCCAGCTTCTGTCCGTCGCCCAAATCGCATCCTATTGCTACGATTTCGCGCAACCGAACGAGTACTGCAACTTCGTTAGCCGCACGGCCACCGGTGTTCCGTCTTTCGCCATCCCAGCGGGCGGCATCGACGGCTTCACCACGACGTATCTTAACGTCGCATCGTTCGAAACGGCCGGATACGACATTGGCATTCGTTATCGGTTGGATCCTGCCGATTGGGGCATCGCCGCCAATATCGGCACGTTCCAGTTGGGCCTGAACGCCACCCACCTCACCACGTGGGAGTTCCGCGACTCAGAGCTGTCGCCGCCGATTCTTTTTGTCGGCACGCCGGGGACGCCGGATTGGCAAACCGTTTTCGACGCGACTTGGTTGATCGGCAACTTCACCGTCAACTACGGCTACAGCTGGTTCTCTGAAACCGACAGGTTCTCGGATGCTGCTGTTGCAGCGGATCCGGATATCGCCGCGCCGGAATATCTGAGTTGGAGTGCGCGGTCGGTGCACGACATCTACGTCGCTTACGATTTCGACAACCGGTTCCGCATTTACGGCGGTATCAACAATTTCCTCGAACAAACCCCGGACCGCGCCTCGACGCGTAATCCGTACCCGGTCAATGAAATTGGCCGTGCTTTCTTTCTGGGTGCCCGCGCTACGTTCTAAACGGGAGCCGAAGTTGAAAATCTGGCGGCGGGCCCTCAACGGGTCCGCCGCTTTTTGTCTGTCGAATGTCAAGCGTCAGACAGCCGTGCCGCCTTGCGCCGCCGCTGGCGCGTGATGGCGGTTGTACGCGTGCTCCGGTCGGTTAAAGACTGTCGCGATGACGACAGCCGATGCGTACCAGCGGGCGAAGAGCCTGTTTGACAGGGGCGCCATCGATCAAGCGTTCGATGCCTGCCGGGCGGCCATGATGGACGACAAAGCCGACGGGCGGCCCTTCCTGCTGGCGGCGCGCATGAGCAGCATGCGCGGTCAACTGCGCCGCGCGAGCGAATATGCCGCCGAGGCGGCGCGGCGTAGCCCGAACGATGCACTCGTGCAGGCTTATTCAGCCAGGTGCTTCGTTGCCATGAACGACCTACCTCAAGCGCGCGCCGCCGCTCAGCGCGCTTTTGCGCTCGGAGGTTCGGACGCTGCCGCCTGGGATCTGCTGGGCTTCGTCCTTGCACGAACCAATCAACTCGATCGCGCGCGCGAGGCCTTCCAACACGCCGTACGGTTGGCGCCGCAGAAGCCGGAATATTTGCTCAATCTGGGCGCCGCGCTCGCGGTTCTCGGCGACATTCAAGGCGCGATCCAGGCTTACGAAAGCTGCATCGAGCGCGATCCTGACTTCACCCCTGCGTATCTTTCGCTGGTCAATCTTCGTCCCGCGACGCCGGATCGAAATTTCGTCGCTAAACTCGAGCAATTGCACAGCAAGATGAAAGACGACGGCCCCGAAGCCGCGCAAATCGGCTACGCGGTGGCGCGATCGCTGGAAGAGCTTGGCGAATACGAGCGCGCCTTGGGTGCATACGCGCGCGCCAAGCGCAGCATCAAGGCAGAGGCGAAATTTTCCATCGAACGCGAAAGCGCGACCTTCGCCGCCGCGGCCGCAACGGCGGTCCGAGGCGCTTCAGGCGGTCACACGTCTGCGGCGCCTATTTTTGTCGTCGGCATGCCGCGGTCGGGCACCACGCTGGTGGAGCGCATCGTCAGTGCACATCCGGACGTGGCGAGCGCGGGAGAGCTCCAGATTTTTCCCAGTCTCGTGCAGCAAACATTGTCCGCGCCCGGTTTTTCGTCGGCCGTTTTCGAAGCTGCGGCGAAGGCCGACCTCGCCGCCTTGGGGCGCGCCTACGAAAGCGCCGCGCGCGCACGTCTCGTTAGCAACGAACCAAAGTTCGTGGATAAGCTCCCGCTGAATTTCATTTGCGCTGGGTTGATCAACCGGGCGCTGCCGAATGCGCGCATCGTCTGCCTTCGACGCGATCCGATGGACACTATCATCGGCAACTACCGGCAGTTCTTGGGCGGGGCTTACGATTATTCCTACGACCTCGAGGATACCGCCCGATACTTCATACTGTTCGACAAACTCGTCGCGCATTGGCGGGAAACGTTGCCGTCGGACCGCTTTACCGAGGTCATCTACGAAGATCTGGTCGCAAACGCGGAGCAGGAGACCCGCAGGATCATCGCCTTCTGCGACCTGCCTTGGAACGACGCCTGCCTTGCTCCGCACGAGAACGCGGCCCCGATCGCCACCTTGAGTTCGGCGCAGGTGCGCGAACCGATCAACTCCAAGTCGATTGGCCGCTGGAGGCGATACGGGCAGGGCCTCGAGCCGGCCCGACAGATTCTCATGAAGGCCGGGCTGGTCAGCTGAGGGCGCTGTTGGCGGATGGTGGCGCTAGCCTTCGCGGCGCATCCGATAGCAAATGAAGCGAGCAGCCAACCCGCTTTGCGCTGGCGCCGCAGCCGAGTCTGGACCAAACGTTCATTGGGATTCGGAGTAGGCGGGTGATGACGGAAGCGGAAGCAGCCAAGCCGCGCGCGCGCCTGGCTGGATACGACCTCGCCCGAGCTATTGCCATCGTTGGTATGGTCCTCATCAATTTTCCGATCTTCCTGGCCTCGTTCGACGGCGAAGCAGGGCAGCCGCTGACATGGGTCGCCAACCTGCATTTCGGGCGTGCGGCGGCTTTGTTCGTTACGCTCGCCGGCGCCGGCGTCGCGCTCATGGCGAACGGCGCCGATAGCCGCGTTGTGTGGCGGACGTTGCTTCTCCGCGCCCTGTTTCTGTTCGTGCTCGGCAATCTCCTCATTCTGGTGTGGAGCATCGACATCCTGCACTTCTACGCCTTCTACTTAGCCATCGCGGCGATCTTCCTTGTTGCGTTGCCGCGCTGGGCATTGCTGTTAGGCATTGCGCTCATCACGGCAGCGACGCTGGCAATGACGATCGTCTGGCCGGACATCCAGGAAGCGCTCGACGTCTCACTAGCTTGGCCACCCTCCACCGAAGAAGGCCTTAGCTATTGGTCCGTGCAAGGCATGGCGCAGAATGTCTTCGTCAGCGGTGTGCACCCCGTGCTGCCTTGGATTGCGTTCTTGATGGCTGGTCTGTGGGTGGGTCGCCATGATCTGACCGACGCGGCCACGCGCCGGCGCCTGATGTCCATTGGCGCGACTATCGGCGTCGGTGCGCCGCTGGCGTCATCGATTGTCGAACAGGCGTCCCTTGCTGGCATGCTGCCGCCTGAGGCTCTGCTATATCTCGGCGTGTTGCATTCGCCCTCGCCGCTTTATGTCCTGGCCGCATGTGGGACCTCAGTCTTCATAATCGCGCTCAGCCAAGTGATAGTAACGCATTGGGGCGACGCGTTGATCGTGCGCGCGCTCGTGAATGCGGGCCAGATGGCGCTCACGCTCTACCTCGCGCATGCGCTCTTGGGGGTTGTCATTCCGCAAGAGCTGTTCGGGGTCGAGGAGGTTCCGCTGGCGTGGGTGCTTACCTACGCGCTGGTCTTCAGCTCGGCGACGATTGTGTTTGCGCATCTCTATCGTAGTCACTTCAAGCGGGGACCTGTCGAGTGGTTGATGCGGCTCATTGCCGGTTCGCCCAATGAAAGGTCCTCGGTTTCGGCCGCGCGACTGAAGCCGCCGGGGAAGCTCTGGCCGTATGTTGCGGCGAGCGCCGCAATTGCCTTGTTGGCGCTGCAGGTCGTTGGTCTGCCGCCCAACCTGAACTGTACTCCGCGCGCGATCAGTGGAGAGCGCACTACCGGCGCCCTGACGCTGCTCTGCCCACGTCAGACTTTCACACTCAACGTGTCGGAGCGCGCCGACGTCGTGCTCGAGACTCTCACCAACCGAGATCTGGTGCTAGAACTCTATCGCGGCGATGAGATGATCGCGCAGAACGACGACGGCGGGATTGGCTTCAACGCCCGAGCTGTCGCGACGCTCGATCCGGGCGTATACCGTGTCGTCGCGCGGCCCTACGAGTCAGCGGTCGGTGGATTTGTGCTCACTCGGCGCGATGACGCGCCGACCGGCTACAGTTTGCGGCCGGGCTGCAGCGACATCTGCGCCAGCTCGCGTGATGGCGAGTGTGACGACGGCGGGCCGAGTTCTCTCTACAATGTCTGTACGCTTGGCACGGATTGCGCCGATTGCGGTCCCCGCGCGCCACCCTTGACGCCAATACCGCGCTAAAGGGTTGGATGGCGCGGTGCATTGCCGATCGGGCCTTCAGTGGTGCAATCGATTGGGCGTTGGAATTGCGTCATGAAGCACGCCTCGTTCTTGCTTCGATCGCGATCCGGAAACGGGCCGTTTCCGCGGGGTTCGTGCAACCGCCCACCCCGAGTTCGTTTGCGCGCAGAATGTCGCCTTCCGGCGAGATCGCGCCGTTGCTGCGGGTGCTAAGCGATTGACCGCATTCGATCGACCACGCCGTTGACGGAATTTGTCGATCGGGGCGAGTGTGGCCCTTTGCGGTCTGTCGCTTTCGCTTTGAAACGTCCGTTTGATACCCGACCTCGGACGCAGTGCCTGATCGCCGCGCTTCCGCTTCGCTCACTTGCTGACTAGGCGCTCGGCCGAGGTCGCAACGCAGCGCCAGCGCCGACAACACGCTGCACAGCGCTCGGGCCGTTTGAGAAACCTCGGGACTGGAGGCGAGGAGGCCCGAACAGACAACGTCCGACAACGGCGATCAGCGCCCGCATCATTACCGGCGACACAATTGTATCGACCCAGCCCTTCGTAAGAAAATGGCGACTCGGGCATCGCTGGCCCACGGGGGTCGTTGATTTGGCACTCGCCCGGTTTGGCATATCACCGCGAAGTCCTTCATACTCCGCTCCTAGTGAATGGGGGGATCCAGATGCTTTTGCGCCGTGTAGTCGCGCACCTGCGTAAACAGGAATGGACTGCTATCGCGATTGATTTCGTCATCGTCGTGATCGGCGTGTTCATCGGTCTGCAGGTCAATAACTGGAACGCAGCCCGGCTCGATCGTGCGCGGGAAGCCTTGATCCTCGACCGGCTACAGTCTGATTTCAGTCGCCTGCGTGCTTCTTCGTTGGTGAACATCGACGATGTTTCGCGTGATTATGACGGACTGGACGCGGTCGTACGCTCGCTCGCCCACCGCGCTGTCGCGCCAGCAGACGCCGACCGCTTCAGGGACGGCCTGCGCTGGGGGTATCACTATCAGCAATTGGCGGGTCGATCGGGCACATATGTCGAATTAACGTCGAGCGGACAATTTGACTTGATCAATGACGAAGCCCTTCGCGCCGCGCTCGTTGACTACGACCAGATCGTTTCCGACAGCGCGACCGGCTTTCTGCACATCCGGTCATTGCAGACCGCCATGGCGCCCGCCTTCACGCGCCACTACACATTGAGCGCCGAAGCGAAAGTGGATGTTGATGAGAGTTCGACCGTTGACGCGTCGTTCTATTCGGCGCTGGCGGACGTCGACGCCTATGACTTCGCCAACATGCTGGCAGACCCTTCGTTTCGCGACTCCGCCGAAGAACTCCGCCAGATGCAGGCCTATTATCTTGGCTGGCACCGCACGCAGTTCGACCTTGTAGAAAGTGTCTGCGAACGCCTCGCCGTATCGGCGAGTCGGCCCTGCACCACGCCGCAAGCGGAGACGCCCGCACGATGACCTTCCCGCGTGCGAATGGCCTGGACGTGTCATGTGTAAGCGCGCCAGCAGTAAGGGCGCGCAACGACCGCTTTCGGCGACAAATGGCCGTGGACTAGTAGACGCCGCGACAGGCAGGTTTCGAGCGGCGCAGTCTTTCGGGTGATGACCGATTATCGGGTGTGTTCGGCTGGGGGTTGGAAAAGCGGCACATCGATCTCGATGAAGCTGAGGGCCGAAAACGCAGCTAGCATGATAAGGATCAGTACCAATGCCGCTGCCTCGGAGCCGCGGCCCAAGTTAGGAGCAGTATAGAAGCCGACCGCAACGGCCTGACCGCATGCGATAGCGGCGACGAACAGTGCAAGGTCCAGGATGAGCGAATGACCGCCAAGCAGTGCGGTGTAGCCGTAAAATCCTAGTGCAATCGCCAAGGGCATCAGCGCGAGTGAGGCTGCGCGACCGGACCAGAAATTTTTCGGTCGACGGATGGGCATTAGCCTAAGCAACAGCGTCCAGATGGCGCCTGGCCAGAACGCAAGTTTGAGGTGTTCCCAAACACTTTCATTCGTAGCTGAGATAATCCCGACCCACCATGCTTGGCCTGCAGCCTCGTAGGTAAAGTGCAGCAGTGAGCCGAGAACGACGATGAAAATGGCGCCGTAGAATTCCAATCGAGCCATAATTGAAGCTTACACTGTTGAAGGGGCACTTGCGACGATCCAATGAGGTGCCCAGGAACGACGACTTTCGGCGAGACCAAGTCTTTGCCGCAGATGCTAAATCAGTGACCGTATTGGAGAGGGCAGGCCGGTCGGAAAAATGGCCGGCTGACGTAGCTTGGCCCCATGCGGTCATCGGACCATTCGCTGCACACATGCCTGCAACAGTGTGCGCTTGCGCACAGAATTCAGTGACCAGTCGTGCGACACATCCCGTTCGTCGGTTCGCCTCGTTTTAAGGGGGGGGCTCTCATGACCCCAATGGATGCCTTTATCGCTCGCGCAAACATCGCACGCATGCGCGTTCAACTTGCGGCGCCGGTGGACGCCAAAACCCAAGTCATTCTTCAGCAATTGTTGGTGGAGCAGCTCGAAACACTCCGCGCCGGCGAAGCCGAGGAAGATTCAAAGCCAGACTGAGACGCGTCGTGTGTAGAAGGAACTGCGTATGGCGGTAAAGGCGACAGCGCGCCGCCCGCCTTGATGTCGGCGCCAGCGCGACTGATGCTTTGTTACCGTGAGCAACAGGACCCACTATGTCATCGTCTACTTCAAGAGGCGCTCGCACGTGAGCAGCAGCCCCTGGAATGGCGATCTCGAGGCGGCCAAAAAGTTTGCGCGAGATGGCCTGCTGCGGCGAAGTGCAGACGAATTCGAAATTCGATCGAGCACTTTAGACGGACCGCTTGTCTGGCAGGAGCAACGCTGAGCGGCAACGTTCGGCGATGGCGCGCCGTTTAACCGGGTAGGGCGCGAGCGTCTCGTTTGTGTCGACTTCGCCGCCAGGCGAAATTCGCGCTACGCCCGGCGATGGCCCAGAGCCGTCATTAGTACACGGTAGGAATCGAAGGGCGGATACTGTTGACGCCGATCAATACCCTGAACGGGCAGTTGCGGGAGCCTTCGCCAGCGACGGAGGCACTCATGTCAGGCGATGTACTTATCCTTCCAGGTGAGCTGGACGAACTCATGAGGTCCGAGCCGGTCGTGCTTATAGACACGCGCGACCCAGGGCAGTTTGCGGAGGCGCACATCCCCAGGGCCGTCAATGTCCGGGATGTCTTCACCTATCTCGCAACCTCCTCGGCTGGAGGCTTGGCCGCACTGCGAGACAAGTTCGCCGAAGCTTTCGGTAACGCGGGTTTGTCCGGCACGGAGACCGCGATCATTTATGAGCAATCTATGGAGAGTGGCTTTGGCCAATCCTGCCGCGGCTACGTGCTCTTGCGATATCTCGGTTATCCGAAAATCCGAGTGCTTCACGGCGGCTTCGCCGCTTGGAGTGCGGCGGGCCTGCCTGTCTCTGCCGGTATAGAGACGCCCGCCGCGAAGCGATTCCCATCTCCGTCTGAGCCAGGGCGTATTCTGGTTGACGTTGAGGCGATGAAGCTGGCGCTTGCGGACAAGCGCATCGTCAAGCTCGACGTGCGAGATGTCGATGAATGGATCGGCGAAAGCTCGTCGCCATATGGCAAGGACTACTGTCCTCGAAAAGGCAGGATACCGGGTGCGGTCTGGGTCGAATGGTACCGGATGATGAAGCCGACGCCGGCAGGTCAGATGTTTAAATCACCCGCCGAGATTCTTGCAGAATGCGCGACCGTCGGCATCACGCCCGAAACGCCGGTCATCATCTACTGTTTCAAGGGCGCGCGTGCGTCCAATACATTCGTGGCGCTGGAGGAAGCCGGCATCAGGAATGTCAGTATCTATTTCGGGTCTTGGAACGAATGGTCGCGCGACCCTTCTTTGCCGATTGAAACGGGCGCGCCCTATCAGAAAGCCGCGTGACAGGTTTCAACGTCGAGTGCCCAGGCACTCGCTTTAAATTGGCTTCCTACGAAGCTTGCCAATGATTATGGCCGGCGACTGCCGGCCTTGCATCATGCACCATTACCGGCGGCAAGATTTGAGCGGTCAAGCCGGTCGTAATTTTGTACGCTACGGCGTGCCGTGGTCCTTCACTGCCGGACGGCCTACTTCGTCGTACGACAGGCTATGAGCGCCTTACGGTCTTCACGGACGGTGACTAAGGCTCCCGGCTTTGCTAGCCACAGCGCGAGTCAGGGGGCGGCGCCGCTGCCATCTCGGCTCTGGCTGAACACGACCACTTCACAAACGCGCGCGGGTATTATGGAAGTTGCTGTTCAGATAGTAGCGGGTCTCGCTTTGCTGGCGCTTGGCGGTGAAGGCGTCATTCGGGGCGCCGTCGGCGTCGCACGGCGCTTTGGTCTGTCAGAGCTTCTTATTGGTCTGACCCTCGTTGGCTTTGGCACCTCCACCCCAGAACTCATGACCAGCGTGGATGCTGCATTGCGCGGCTCGCCCGGCATCGCCATCGGCAATGTGGTGGGCTCCAATATCGGCAATATCCTGCTGATCCTCGCAATCGTTGTGCTTATTCGTCCTCTCGCCGCGAACCCGGCGGCGGTCGGCCGCGACGGGGCGATTGTTATTGTCGCGTCTATAGCTCTTGCCCTCATCGCCGCACTGTTTGGCGAGCTTAATCGTTGGATCGGCGCCCTGCTTGTAACGGCGCTCGTGCTCTACGTTTTTGCAATTTGGCGCATTGAGCGCCGGGGCGGCGCGGCCGCTGAGATGCATAAAGAAGAAAGCCACACGCACGATCCGGCCCCGCAAAAACTATGGCAGTCAGTCCTGTTTGCGCTTGGTGGCCTGGGCCTTTTGGTCTGGGGCGCTGATTTGTTGGTTGAGGGTGCGATCACGACCGCGCGGCTTGCGGGCGTGTCGGAGACGGTGATTGGACTGACGATCGTTGCGATCGGCACCTCGCTTCCGGAACTGGTCGCAACATTGGCGGCGGCGTTGAAGGGCCGCTCGGATGTCGCGTTCGGCAACATTGTCGGCTCGAACATCTACAATATCTTCGGCATTTTAGGCGTCACCTCGATCATCAACCCGATTGCTATTCCGGCCGATATTGGTCTCATCGACTGGGTCGCGCTCATCGGCAGCGCCGTGCTGCTGATGGTATTCGCTATGACCGGCAAGCGCATCACGCGGTTTGAGGGCGCTGTCTTGCTAACCTTATACGCGGTCTACGTTGCCTACTTGCTACGCTAGAGTAATGTGGGCGGCCCTGGCATTGATGGCCCCCAACCTACGCCGTTCCGCTCAAACAATAGGTCGTCCGGCATGAGCGCGTGAGTGCCGCCTGAGCGACTTGATCGCGCGGGTAACACATTAATCAGCGCATTGGCGCTGAGAAAAAGCCAAGCGTCGCGCTGTGTGCTATAGGCTCGCTTAAGCTTTGAGCGAACTCAAGGCATCCCCGAAGGAGGGTCAGATGTTCAAGGATATCGCGGTCTCGCTGTTTTCGGTCAGCGAGGACGAACCCGCACTCGCCGCCGCTGAAAAGCTGGCGTCCGTATCGGACGCGGATCTGACAGCCGTGCTTCTCGAACTAGAGCCGGAGCCCATTTACACCTTTGAAGGCGTCATGGTGACGGCGATGTGGACTGAGGTCCTTGCTCAGGCCCGCGAAGGCTTTGCAAAGGAGCGGGCCCTTCTCGATGCTCGCATTAAGCGCTCTGAACGCGCGATTGCGGTGCGTGAACTGGTTGTCGCCTCTGGGCTCGCCGCGGGAGATGCAGCGGTTCACGCTCGTCATGCCGACCTCACTGTGATGATGCGTCCCGGCGGTGACAATTGGCGCATCGCTGTATTTGAAGGCGTGTTGTTCGGTTCGGGACGGCCAGTCTTGCTTGTACCACCAAGCTGGAAGGGACCAGAGCTCGGACGCAATGTCGTTGTTGCCTGGAACGGCAAACGCGAGGCCGCGCGTGCGTTGGCTGATGCGGTGCCGTTGCTCGATAAGGCCGACCTCGTCACCATCATGACCGTTGACGCGGAACCGAGCGTCGACGGGGTGGGACCCGCGCCCGGCGCCGATATCGCTGCGCATTTGGCCCGCCGGGGCCTCAAAGTCGAAGTCCGCAATCTCGACGGCTTGGGCCGCGACAGCAGTGACATTCTGATGGAAGGCGCTGCCCGCATCGGCGCCGACCTCATCGTCATGGGCGGCTATGGTCGCGCGCGGCTCCGGGAATGGATCTTCGGCGGCGTCACGCGGGCCGTGATTGAAAACGCGCAAGTGCCTGTGTTCATGTCGCACTGATTAGAGGGCATGAGCGTGCACTGACGCGATAGCGGTACGGTGAGCAGTTGTGCTGCATGGTACCGGCGTCGTCGGTGACACAAGGCCCGGTGTGCATCGCGTAGATGCGAGCTTGGCTGTTTCACACGATGGCGGCATCAGGCCGCTGGGCGCAGGCCATAGATAGCCCAAATCGCGTCGCCTCAAAGGCGCAGATCTTTGTCCGCCAACCGCGTCATAAAGAGTCCAGTGAACACCATCGCTGCCGAATAAACCATCGCCATCGCGCCATAGACTCCATCTAAGGCCCCATCAAGATTGGGAAAGATCGTGGCGAAATCGTAGGTGAGCAACGCGTTTAGCAGCAGGCTCGGGAACGCCACGGCCACGGCCGCTTCACCCTCGTCTCCATGCGCCTCACGCAGTAGCTTCAGCAGAACGAAAGTGATCGCGGTGCCAATGATGGCGGTGATCGCGAACATGAGCACCGGCGGCGCGACGCTCGGCGTGAAAAAATGTTGTCCGGCGAAGCGGAACAAAGCGGCATTGATAAGCCACAAAACAAAGCCCAGTCCCATACCACGCAAGATCATGAATCATCCTCGAACCCCGCTGTAGCGGCGCGGCTGGCGCTGCCAGAGAGGGGGCACCAACGGCTCAGCAATACGTCAGCTCACAGTTAGCTAACTTGAGCGCCATCAATATACTGACCGCACCGTAGCGGATCGTGGCCGAGCGAGGCTATCTTCCTGCACGTCTCGCGCCGAAGCACCCGCAGCATTACTGGCGACACGTGGATCGATTAGGCCAGTCGCGAATTAGCGAACAGCAGTTGTGTCAGACGCCGTGAGCGGGATTGGGCCAGAACAGCGTGATCAACACGACGGCCCAGATGACTCCCCAGACTAGCCATGTGATCGTTGGATGACGTGCTTGCCATTCCAGAATGTGCTTGTGCAGCATTTTCGTTTGTCATCCATCGGCTAGGAGATGCGAGATAAATCCGGAGAGGCAGGAGATACCTTGCGCTAGGTCAATTCGGGCGAGCCAACGAATGTTGCGACCGTCTATTTCCGGCGAGACCGCGCCGAATTGGCGGGCAGGGCCCGATCGGCTGCATTGGAGCGCGCCGGCCGCTCGCAGAATTTCGCGCTACGACGCGCGCTGGCCCGAAGGAGACAGAAGTGGACGACCGAGCCGACATTCTCAGCTGATCTGGTTCATTCGAACAAGCGTGACAGCGCCGATTACGAGATGACGCTTGCTTTGGAAGCGCTGTCGCCGATTAGCGCACGCGGCGCTTCTCAGGATGCAGGCTCTTGCCGAGTATACGCTCGCTGTTACCGATCACGTGGGCGCTCGCGCCGACGATCAGCGGGTCGGGCGCGCCGATCCCGTGTGCATCCTTGTCGGGGTAATCGAGCGAGGAGAGAAAGTGGCGCATGCAGTTCAGGCGCGCTCGCTTCTTGTCATCAGATTTGATGATGGCCCAAGGCGCGTCGGCGGTGTCAGTGTGGAAGAACATCGCCTCCTTGGCTTCGGTGTAATCGTCCCATTTGTCGAGGCTCTCGCGATCGATCGGTGAGAGCTTCCACTTCTTCAGCGGTTCGTTCTCACGCGAATTGAAGCGGCGAAGTTGCTCCTCGCGCGTTACTGAGAACCAATATTTGAACAGCAGCATGCCGCTACGTACCAGCATGCGCTCCAGGTCCGGCGTTTGCCGCATGAACTCCAAATACTCGTTTGGCGAGCAGAAGTTCATCACCCGCTCGACGCCGGCGCGATTGTACCAGGAGCGGTCGAAGAACACGATTTCACCGCCGGCGGGCAGCTTTTCGACGTAACGCTGGAAGTACCATTGCGTCTTCTCGCGGTCCGTCGGCTTTTCCAATGCGACAACGCGGGCGCCGCGTGGATTGAGATGCTCAGTGAATCGCTTGATCGCGCCGCCTTTGCCGGCGCCGTCGCGTCCTTCGAACAGGATCACGATCCGCTGCTGCGTGACCTTGACCCATTCTTGGACCTTCAGCAGCTCGACCTGCAGCGACGCCTTTTGAAGCTCATACTCCTTAGTTGAGATGCGCGATTTGTAGGGATACTCGCCGGTCTCGAAGAGACGCCTTATGGCAGCGCGATCGCGGCGCAGCGCGGTGAGGCTCCTTGCGGCGCGCTGCGCTTGTTCGATCGCCATCTCTTCCGCCAGTGGATCGTGAACGGGCGAGGCGACGCCCTCCGCGGGCGCCGTCGTTCCGGTCGCCGGTGTTTCTTCCTGCATTTGCTGTCCATCGACAAAGACGAGCCGCCCGCGCTAGGCGCGGGTTTCAAAGCCGTCATCTATGATGCCGCTCGAGCTGCAGCCCTTGAGCCAGATCAATTTTGGGGCCGCCCACGGCGGTCGCGGTCGGGCCGTTCACAAGCGCGCCGGCAGGTAGCGCGCTTTCCGCCATCGCCCCGCCGGTAGTGACCGTCTTCGGCGACATCAGGCCGGATTGATGAGAAGGGCGCGAGCGGCTGCATTGAAGGGCGGTCTCAACTGGTGAGCGCAACACGTACCTTAGTTTGAGGTCGTGGAGCGATGACAGTGAGAAAGCCATATCACCGCGTAGGATTTACTTCGGCGCAGAGTGCAGAACTGTGGG